>NZ_AP018178.1:1372237-2624633 GCF_002368195.1 Calothrix sp. NIES-2100
GCGATGATTTGGGGACCTTAGCTGGTGGTCTGGGCTGTTTCCCTCTTGACAATGAAGCTTATCCCCCACTGTCTCACTGGCAATGTGTGCTCTGGGTATTCTGAGTTTGTCTCGATTTGGTACCGGTCTCCCAGCCCGCACCGAAACAGTGCTTTACCCCCCAGATGTAATCATTACCGCTGCGCCTAAACACATTTCGGGGAGAACCAGCTAGCTCCTGGTTCGATTGGCATTTCACCCCTAACCACACCTCATCCGCCGATTTTTCAACATCGGTCGGTTCGGACCTCCACTTGGTGTTACCCAAGCTTCATCCTGGACATGGTTAGATCACCAGGGTTCGGGTCTATAAACACTGATTTTTCGCCCTCTTCAGACTCGGTTTCCCTTTGGCTCCAGCATTCTCGCTTTAACCTACCAGTGCCTATAAGTCGCCGGCTCATTCTTCAACAGGCACGCGGTCATCCGTTTAATCGGACTCCCACTGCTTGTAGGCTGACGGTTTCATGTTCTATTTCACTCCCCTTCCGGGGTTCTTTTCACCTTTCCCTCGCGGTACTTGTTCACTATCGGTCACACAGTAGTATTTAGCCTTACGAGATGGTCCTCGCTGATTCACATGGGATTCCTCGTGCCCCATGCTACTCGGGATGAAGCTACTATCCTTAAGTTTTCGACTACAGGACTTTCACCTTCTTTGGTGCAGTATTTAGCTGCTTCGTCTAACCGCTAGATTCGTTATTGCTTTCCCACAACCCCAAAAGGTAAACCCTTTGGTTTAGGCTTTTCCCCTTTCGCTCACCACTACACAGGGAATCTCTTTTGATTTCTCTTCCTCCAGCTACTAAGATGTTTCAATTCGCTGGGTTGGCTCTTTCCTGCCTATATATTCAGCAGGTAGTATTTAGGGTTGCCCCATTCGGACATCTCCGGATCAATGTCTGCTTCCAACTCCCCGGAGCATTTCGTCGGTAACCACGTCCTTCTTCGCCTCTGTGTGCCTAGGTATCCACCATCAGCCCTTATTAGCTTGACCACAATTCATTTGGTCTTCACCACTGCAAACACATTCACTTCTTTAATGTCTGTGTCTGCCTGCTTTTTTCGCGTTACTATGCAGTTTTCAAGGTTCTGGCTGGTTTTCACCCAGCAGTCTGGTTTTCACCTGGTTGCTGAGTCTCTATTCCCAATTTTTCACATCGTCTTTAACTAAGACAAACCGAACTTACAATACTTTGAAAGCTTTTACCAATCTCGAACGACCTAGAGTAGACCATCTCATTATCTATTTGCTGTTTGCTTTCAATATTTGAGTTGGGTAGGTCTCCCTAAAAGGAGGTGATCCAGCCACACCTTCCGGTACGGCTACCTTGTTACGACTTCACCCCAGTCACCAGCACTGCCTTAGGCATCCTCCCCCACGAATGGTTGGAGTAATGACTTCGGGCGTTGCCAGCTTCCATGGTGTGACGGGCGGTGTGTACAAGGCCCGGGAACGAATTCACTGCAGTATGCTGACCTGCAATTACTAGCGATTCCGACTTCACGGAGCTGAGTTGCAAGCTCCGATCTGAACTGAGCTACGGTTTGTGAGATTTGCTTGCTATCGCTAGCTTGCTGCCCTTTGTCCGTAGCATTGTAGTACGTGTGTAGCCCAAGACGTAAGGGGCATGCTGACTTGACGTCATCCCCACCTTCCTCCGGTTTGTCACCGGCAGTCTCTCTAGAGTGCCCAACTTAATGCTGGCAACTAAAAACGAGGGTTGCGCTCGTTGCGGGACTTAACCCAACATCTCACGACACGAGCTGACGACAGCCATGCACCACCTGTGTTCGCGCTCCCGAAGGCACTCCTCCCTTTCAAGAGGATTCGCGACATGTCAAGTCTTGGTAAGGTTCTTCGCGTTGCATCGAATTAAACCACATACTCCACCGCTTGTGCGGGCCCCCGTCAATTCCTTTGAGTTTCACCGTTGCCGGCGTACTCCCCAGGCGGGATACTTAACGCGTTAGCTCCGGCACGGCTCGGGTCGATACAAGCCACGCCTAGTATCCATCGTTTACGGCTAGGACTACTGGGGTATCTAATCCCATTCGCTCCCCTAGCTTTCGTCCCTCAGTGTCAGTTGCGGCCTAGCAGAGCGCTTTCGCCACCGGTGTTCTTCCTGATCTCTACGCATTTCACCGCTACACCAGGAATTCCCTCTGCCCCGAACGCACTCTAGCCATGTAGTTTCCACTGCTTTTACAAGGTTGAGCCTTGCTCTTTAACAGCAGACTTACATAGCCACCTGCGGACGCTTTACGCCCAATCATTCCGGATAACGCTTGCATCCTCCGTATTACCGCGGCTGCTGGCACGGAGTTAGCCGATGCTGATTCCTCAGGTACCGTCATTGTGTTCTTCCCTGAGAAAAGAGGTTTACAACCCAAGAGCCTTCCTCCCTCACGCGGTATTGCTCCGTCAGGCTTTCGCCCATTGCGGAAAATTCCCCACTGCTGCCTCCCGTAGGAGTCTGGGCCGTGTCTCAGTCCCAGTGTGGCTGATCATCCTCTCAGACCAGCTACTGATCGTCGCCTAGGTGCGCTCTTACCACACCTACTAGCTAATCAGACGCGAGCTCATCTTCAGGCAGCAAGCCTTTCACCTCTCGGCACATCCGGTATTAGCCACCGTTTCCAGTGGTTGTCCCCGACCTGAAGCTAGATTCTCACGCGTTACTCACCCGTCCGCCACTATCTCCGAAGAGACCGTTCGACTTGCATGTGTTAAGCATACCGCCAGCGTTCATCCTGAGCCAGGATCAAACTCTCCATTTTGTTTCAATTGAGTTTGCCTTTCCGAAATTCGCTTTCGCTTTCGGAAATCCTGCTATAATTTTTGGTTAAATTTTGAGATTTCTCAAAAAACCTATTGACGAGGATTGGTTTTTTCTTAAGCTTTCAAAGTATTTGTTTTTCTCGGTTCGGTTGCTTCGGCTTTATCTCGCCTGGGCACTTATTTAAGTTAGCAAGTCCTTTCTGGTTTCGTCAAGGGGTTTGCTCAAAAATTTTTGGGAAAATTTTGGCGAAGGTTGGCATCGCCTATGGATACAGCTATTTCGCGGCTTGTAATCCCAATTATTATGCAAACGGAGACAAAAAATCAGGCGGCAGAGATTGAGGTGTCGTCAGATTTTAGAGAAATGCCTGATGTCTATAAACAAAACGGGCGTGGAAAATGGAAATTTTCCACGCCCGCAAATTCAAATATCACATAGTATGGCTGTCAGCTTTCTGATGCTGATTCAGAAACTTCACTCGCAGGACGGATGCCAACAATCTTTCCGCCTAAGCGGGCGATGCGTCGCATCTCATCATTCATGCGGTTGTAAGGGACTTGAATCAGAATGGTGCTGCTATTGCGAATCTGATAGCGATTGTTATCGGTTTGGTCGTTCTGACGTAATCCTTCGACTTCATAGACAAACACGCGATTGTCTGAGCTTGAACTTGACCCTCTGGTCAATGCAGATTGTCCCAACATGATGGTTCTATCTCCTATTGTGCCAAGGTGATGCTGGCTACTTTACCGCCCAGCTTATTAATTTGCTGAAGGGTATTAGACAGCTGTTCGTAGGGGACGATGAACTCTTTATTGCTACGACGAACTTTTGGATATCTGGGCAAACTGATACTGGTAACTTCAATGCGGTAGAGACGGGAGGTAGAGCCTGTGGAGGATCTGCCAAAGGTGCGGCTCGGTGAAGTCCCCTGCTTGGCAGCTAAGTATGAGAAACCTTGAGAACCACCGGAAGGAGCGATAATCGCAGAGGCGCTGTTTTTCGCTAAGTCAGCTGCTAAACGAGAACTACTACCTGCTAGCTGGGAGCGATCGCTATTAGCATAGCCACGATAAAGGCGGAACATGCGAGTGAAACCAACTGTTCTCTGACCAACTCCTGTGGTGACTAAGTCACGGTAGTAGGGAACGATCGCATCCCCAAAGTAGGCATCATATTCAGCTGAGTCGATATAAGAATCGATGTCTGCTTCATAACCTTGATTTTGGTAGCGATCGAGATGCTCTATCACTTCCGACTCATCGTAGGGAGCGCGTCCCAGCAGATGTTTGCAGTTCAATTCAATTACCCGCGTGTGAAAATTAGGGTAAAGGAATTTGGTTTTGTATAAATCGGATTTAGCAACCGCCCGCACAAAATCCCGGACAGTCAGTTGACCATTGGTTAGCAGAGACTCCAGGCTGGTAAGACGTTCTGATTGCATTAGGTGATCGTTGCCTAATACCTGACGATAAACTGCCCCAATCACAATCTTGGCATCTTCTGCTGTCCAATTGGGACGCAGTTCAATCGGGCGTGTTTGGTCAAAAGCCGAAGTTCCCAAACGAGATGCGGCGCTTGTAATTGCCACGAATAACTCTCCTTATATATTTGATATGACAAAATTGCTCGGTTTAGGCAGGAGAAATATTTACTACCCGGCTCCCCCGTTGATTTAGTCTTTGCAGGGTGGACGAGAGTTGGTCATAACTGACCAAATACTCACTCATGCTACGGCGGATCTGGGGATTGCGTCCACTGTTTGCTTGCATGAAGCGTACTCGGTAAAGCTGTCCGCGATCGCCTGCGACAGTTCCAGTCAGTCCTTTGCCAAAGTTAGGGGTTTGAATGCTTGTCGCTAAATTTAAAGCGAGATCCTGGGTTAACCACGCAGATTTATTTTTCCCTTGAGCGCGATCGCTATTAGCATACCCCCGATAGATCTGAAACATCCGGCTGAAGCCTACTGTTTTTTGTCCCGGTTGAGTTGCAAATCCGCGATAATAGGGAACGATTGATTCTCCAAAGTTTTCTTGATATTCCACCGAATCAATATAAGAATTGATTTCTGCCTCGTATCCTTTTTGGGTATAGAGATCGACATGGTAGGCAATCTCTGCTTCATCGTAAGGCGCTCGACCAAGTAAGTGCTTATAGTTCAATTCGATGAAGCGGACTTGAGGTGTCGAGTAAAAGAATTTTTGCCGATATAGTTCAGATTGTGCCAACGCTCGCACAAAATCTCGAACACTAATGTTACCTTGCTGCAATAGCGATTCTGCACTTGTGAGGTGTTCGCTTTGCATCAAGTGATCATTGCCAAACACTTGACGATAAGCAGCATGAATCACTGCTTTTACATCTCCATTTGCCCGCAATTCTGTGGGAGGGGTGTTGGCAAATGGCTCAAATCCTAGCTGACTGGCCGCCTGAGAACTAGTCATGAGTGATCTCCTGAATTTCAATCAGAAAAAACATGCCCAGAACCCCACAAAACTGTCCATACTAGTTTTCTAGCATTCACAGCCTTTAGTTGTTCTGGGCAAAAGTAAACCCTTAGCTTAGGGCGTTGATTGCATAGTCAATGTAGGAATTTGCTTCTACAGCAGGATCGCCACTTAAGCCATGATTAGCTTTGATGTACTTGAGAGCTTCAACGTACCAGCTAGGAGACAGATCAAAGGTGCGGTTGATTTCTGCTAAACCACCAATTAAATAGTCATCCAGAGGACCTGTGCCGCCTGCAATTAGACAGTAGGTGATGATGCGAATGTAGTAACCAATGTCACGGGCACACTTGTCTTTACCACGTTGGTCAGAAGCGAAGTTCTTACCTTGCATTTGGGTGGTGTAGGGGAACTTTTGGTACACTGCACTAGCAGCACCAGAAGCTAGGCTAGAAGCTTTACCGCTCAATGCTTTAGCTGCATCCAAGCTAGCAGATGCTTGACGGAAGCGACCAAATGCAACTTGAAGTTCTGTGGAGCTGAGAAAGCGACCTTGAGAATCTGCGGTAGAGACGGCTTCGGTTAAAGGTGTTTTCATGCTGATTATTCTCTCAACAAATATGTATTGGTGTGTGTCAGAAATGAGAAATAATTTAAGTGGCTAAGTTCTAGCCTACTGCGGCAGCAGCGCGATCAAAGTAGCTGCTCAATTCAGCCATTAAGGAGCTACAGTCACCACGGGTAACACCGCTGGGGTCGTTGGCGATCGCGATCGCCGCTTCTTTCATCTTGCTGACACCAGTCGCTACGGAAGCGCCAGGAACGCCCAATGACAAATAAGTTTCACGCAATCCGTTCAAGCAGCGATCGTCTAAAACGCTAGCATCACCTGCAAATACAGCGTAGGTTACATAGCGCAAAATGATTTCCATATCGCGCAAGCAAGCAGCCATGCGACGGTTGGTGTAAGCATTTCCACCAGGAGCAATCAATTGGGGTTGCTCTTCAAATAATGTCCGGGCTGCATTAGCAACGATTGTAGATGCATTGCTGGTAATGCGGTTCACAACATCCATCCGCTTGGAACCAGCAGCTACCATATCTTTCAATGCATCGATTTCTGCATCGCTAACGTATGAGCCTCTAGTATCAGCCTGGGAAACTACTTTGGTAAAAGCGTCAAGCATTCCAGCATCTCCTAAATAATTACTATGCTGTGGATTCAAAGTCGGTTCAAAATTCTGAATGTTGATTTTGGATCGGCATAGTTATTCAACCAAAGATGGCTCCGCTATCATCAGTAAACAGGCAAACATTAACCCGCAAGTTTAACTTGCTTGAAAATCAGGGCAAATTCCGCCCTAAAGTGTTAGCCGTTTACGATTAACTAACGGTACAGCTATCAATCAATTCAATACTGCGAATATCCATAACAACCATTTCTCTAAAACTCATAAGCTCAGTTTGTGAAATAGTTGCTCATCAATTTTTCAGAGACTGAACCTTCTCCATCCAGGGTAAAGAGTTCAGCGGTTTTTTGAACCTGAATCTGATTAAAGCAATCCATTTGTGCAAATTTTGTGCAATTTTCTTACTCTCTTTAGAGATTTGGTTACGAAATATTAAGTAAATGCTGAAACCCTGTGATATCAAGGATTTATTTTATTTTAATTTTGTCTTTAGATTTAAATTTTCGTTACATTGAGTAATGTTTGGATACAATTCGATTAAGGAAACTCCAAAAAATAAATTATGCCAAATTGTAGGGGCGGGGTAACCCCCATTGGTGTCAACTTAAGTCAAAACGCTTATTCCACAGGCATTTTACCCCACCCCTCAATCCCCTCCCCGTTTACGGGGAGGGGACGTTTTGCGTCAGCAAAACTGGGGTGGGGTAGCGCGGATCTTGGTGGTACGTGATTTTGTATCAAATCATATCCAGGCAAGGGTTTCACGTTAAGTTGACACCAATGGGTAACCCCGCCCCTACGAGTTGCGGGTTTGGTAGGTTAATGATTGGAATATTTTTTTATTTGGAAGTCCCTTAAGGGAACTCCAAAAAATAAATTATTCCTTTAAAGTCGTTGACTGTTGACACTTCGAGTGTAGCTCTCAGTGCGGCGCTGTTGACTGTTGAACGCCAGTTCGCTCAACTATGGGAACACCGCTATTGCTCAATTTGACACAGGTGAACATTCTTCTGCTCTTACCCATGTGCTTTATTTGCCTGAAAAACGCTGTATTTCATTTAAACCCTGATTCTCTGGTTATCGGTAGTGCGCAGCCTATAAAAATTGGCGATGTCGGTGTAAAGTTTGTAGATCTGCAAGCAATTTTGATGGATTTATCTGAGCAGCAAATGACGCTTTGATTACAGTAAGATAAATAAATATTTTCTGTTTGGGCTTTGATTTTGGGAAAATTCCTTTGTACAGTCCTACACAGCTATTTTGTGAAGTAGATTCAAGAATATGTCTAATGCAGTTAAAGTATTTTTTTCCTACTCCCACAAAGACGAAGCCTTACGCGATGAATTAGCAACTCATCTGAGCTTGATGAAACGTCAAGGAGTGATTGAAGCTTGGCACGATCGCGAAATTAGTGCTGGTAGTGAGTGGGCAAATGCCATTGATGATAATCTTAACGATGCAGATATCATATTGCTGCTTGTAAGTGCTAACTTTCTAGCTTCAGATTACTGCTATGACAAAGAAATGACACGGGCAATGGAGCGACATGAAAGAAAAGAAGCCCGGGTAATTCCGATTATTCTGAAGCCGACAGACTGGAATGGTGCGCCTTTTGGTAAACTGCAAGCACTTCCTAAAAATGCCCAACCTGTAACTAGATGGCAAGACCAAGATGAGGCTTTTTTAGATGTTACTAAAGGGATTCGCAGAGTAGCTGAAGATATGGTCAAATCAAAATCCTCCTCCTCAACGGCTGTTGGAATTACTGTACCTGCAACTTCCAGCCCTGCTGCAACTAGTGGGGGATTAACTGATCGTCAGCGTCGGCGATTAGAGCAAGACCGGGATTCACTAGAACAACAATATAACTCGGTAAGCACAAAATTAAGTCGGCTGCGCCAAGCTTACTCGATTGAAACAGATGCAGCGACAAAGTTTAGATTAGAAAAACAAATTCAAGAAACTGAAACAGAACTGAAGCAATTAGATCAGCAGCTTGAGGAAATCGAGCGAAAGCTTTTGTAGTTAATTTTTAAACGGCTAGCCAATTACTATGGCATCTATGAAGTCTATTGAAGTTTTTATTTCTTATCACCAAAAAGATCATGAACTGCGCCAAGATTTAGAAAAGCATTTAGCGGCTTTACGTCGGGAGAATGTGATTACAAGTTGGCACGATCGCAAAATCGTCGCTGGGCAAGAAATCAAAGGCGAAATAGATGAGCATTTAAACGAGGCTGGGTTGATATTATTACTAATCAGCCCTGATTTCATGGATTCTGATTATCACTGGACAGTTGAAGTTACACGAGCATTAGAACAAAATGCGGCAGGGAAAGCTCGTGTAATCCCTGTGTTACTGCGTTATGTAGATTGGGAAACTCCTCCTATTGATAAATTGTCACCCCTGCCTAGTAATCGTAAACCGATAAGAAGCTGGACTGACCGAGATGAAGCATTTTTAGAAGTTGTCAAGGGAATTCGAGAGGCGGTGCGATTAGTTGCTAGCTCGAATTCCTCACCCCCCAAACAAACAACACAAGAACTGGAAGAACGTGAATATCAAGTCACAAGCCTGATCAACGAAGCAGATCGTTTACGTGAAGGTAAAAAGTTCGAGGAAGCAGCCCTTAAATACAAAGCAGCCCTCAGCCTTGACCCTAACTCTGTGTATGCTCACAATGCACTGGGGTTTGTTTTAGACAGTTTAGGTAGGCTAGAACAAGCGATCGCCAGCTACCAAACAGCCCTGCAAATCGACCCAAACTATGCATACGCTCACAATAACCTGGGGAGTGCGCTGTACAACCAAGGAAAGCTAGAACAAGCGATCGCTTGCTACCAAACAGCCCTGCAAATCGACCCAAACAATGCAACCGTTCACAATAACCTGGGGGCGGCGCTGGAAAAACAAGGAAAGCTAGAACAAGCGATCGCCAGCTACCAAACAGCCGTGCAAATCGACCCAAACTCTGCAAAGGCTCACAATAACCTGGGGTTAGCGCTGTACAATCAAGGAAAGCTAGAACAAGCGATCGCCAGCTACCAAACAGCCCTGCAAATCGACCCAAACTATGCACCCGCTCACAATAACCTGGGGAATGCGCTTTCCAAACAAGGGAAGATAGAAGAAGCGATCGCTAGCTACCAAACAGCCCTGCAAATCGACCCAAACAATGCAATGACTCACAATAACCTGGGGTTATTGCTGTACGAACAAGGGAAGCTAGAAGAAGCGATCGCTAGCTACCAAACAGCCCTGCAAATCGACCCAAACTATGCACCCGCTCACAATAACCTGGGGTTATTGCTGTACGAACAAGGGAAGCTAGAAGAAGCGATCGCCAGCTACCAAACAGCCCTGCAAATCGACCCAAACAATGCAATGACTCACAATCTTTTGGGGTTAGCGCTTTCCAAACAAGGGAAGCTAGAACAAGCGATCGCCAGCTACCGAACAGCCTTGCAAATCGACCCAAACGATGCATACGCTCTCCAGAATCTGGGAATTGCGCTTTCCAAGCAAGGGAAACTGAAGGAAGGGATTGCAAAACTGGGAGTGGGTATCTGGAAAAAGTTATTTGATAAGTAGAATATTCTCATTAAACTTTCATCGTTGAGGTTCTGAACTCGACGCTTGTTGCATCTTGGAATGTAAATTTAGACAAAAGTCGATAGCGATCGCTATGATCTAAACAACAGCTAATTGGTGACAGCAATGCCTTTTACACCAGCGCCACAACAACAAACCATTGAACTGGGAGAGCAGGGAAATCTCGTTATTCCTGAATCAATTCGTCACCATCTCAACCTGCAACCAGGGGAAAAACTCATTCTCACTCTGGAACCAGATGGCAGCTTGCGTTTAGCTAGTTTAAAGACTCAAATCCAAAACTTGCAAGGAATCTACAAAGACATCGCTCCAGGGATCAGCCTTGCTGACGAACTGATTCAAGAACGCCGCAAAGAAGCTCAATCATGAGCATAGAAGTAAAAACTGCTGTAATTCCACAAAGCAATATTACCAGGATTGCGTTGGGTAAACCCCTTGCCGCTGGCATCGCTTTCCTGGTATTACAAAACTTTACTAAGTATAATTTCAAGCTACATAGTCAAAAAGCATGGTGTTCATGTAGCGATCTGCCCATTCTGTACCAAAGGATTTCTCTAGAACTCGCCGGGTTTTATCATTCTGTTGCTGCTTTGTACAGTAATTGCGTTGTCCTGCCAAAACCTTGGAAATATCCAAATTTGATGTTAAAGGTGTTTCTGTACTAGCAATTTGACAATGGATCGTTAAAAATTCCCGGACGCGATTGAGAAACCGATCTTCTTCTTGAGGGTTTTCGGGACGCACAAACAGACAAAAGTCTGAAAAGATATCACCCCAAGCTGGTAAAGTTCGTGGTTGGGAAAATTCTAGCCGAGATAAAACAGACAATTCTTGATAATAGCGTGGTGGGAGAGTGCGATCGCTACTGACTGGAGACAAATCCGCGATCGCTGCACTAATTGCTCCTCCTCGCCCGCCAACCAAATCTGTACCAAAGATGGGAATGGCATATTCAGGATTGGGGAACATTACACAGTGCAGAATATCTAAGCCATTGCCGACCTGAGCTAATTCTAAATGCAGTTTGCGAAATTGCGGAGTCTGGTAGCAATGATTTTCTATGATTAGCCGTTCGCCTTCCAGGTGTCCCTCAACGTAGCCTAAACCTTCTGGGACAGAGTAAGGGGAGAGATCCAGGTGCTGATGCCAAATTTCTTCAATGGAATCCGCCAATCTGTGGATTAGAGAATGCTGACGGCTTCTTATCGATGTTTGCATAATAATCAGGAATGACAATAGGTGAATAAGTATTAGCTTACAGTTCTCTACCCCGATCTCTGCCTTAGTCTCTCAACGGGTCTGATCGTCATTGAGGGGAGTCAGCGACCAAAAGTATTTTCCCATGCGTTGGTTTTGCAAACAACTACCCACTCTCCTATCCCTAAGTTAAGCGAGGCGAAACTGGGGGATGAGAACGTAGAATATCAATACCTAGCTTGCCTGATATTTTGTGCAAAATGTGTGCAATCCGGGGATAAGATTGATAAATCAACTTGCCCATGCTTTTACTCGTTGTAACCGCCGCAGAATCCGGTTAGCTAGTTCGACTCCTTTAACTGGCTTACACAGATAATCATCTGCACCGACGGTAAACGCTTGATTTGTGCTTTCGGAGTCTGTCAGCACACTCAAGAATAATACTGGCAAACGCTGCCACTGGGGGTCACTGCGGAGAATTTGGCAGAGTTCAAAGCCGTTGATATGTGGCATATTTACATCTAAGACTAGGGCATCGGGAGTGACTGCTTGCAGTACTGTCCAAAATTGTTGCGGATCGGCAAGGGTTGTGACTTTAAATCCCCAAGGTTTCAGTAAGGTGGGGAGAGTGCGTAACCAATCTTGATCGTCATCAAGGATCATTACCTTGTGGGAAATTTGCGGATCTCGTAATAGATTGACTACAGCATCAATCACTTGCTCTGGTGGAGTTGGTGCTGTTAAAAAAAGTTTACCACCCCGGCGCATCACCTCCAGGCGATCGCTCAAGTCACCGCGATCGCCCATAACGACAATTGGCAAATCTGGGTAACGCTGTGTCAATGTCTGCAATGTCTCCCAATATTTACTTTCCTCGGAGGTAGCAGCATTGGCTGGAATTGGGGGTAAGCGTAACATGATAACATCAGGATCTTGAGCTAAAACATCCCAATAAGGCTCAGTTGCGATCAAGGTTTGAGCAATCTCTAGGCGAATTCCCCGACTTACTGCTACAGCCTCTAGGGATTTGTTAAACTCGGTGTCCAAACTCACAAGCAGCAACAAAGGCGATTGCCCATTGGGAACTTGGGACATTTGGATGAGTGTGGTATCATCTATTTCTTGCTGGAGAGCTGTCACCAGTGTTTTCATCAAGGGTGCATGTTTCGGTTGCAATGGCTCTCGACCACCCAACCAATACTCCAATTGACGGGCGACGTGCATTGTTTTGGTTAACCCAAAGACTCCCAAAGTACCTGCTAGTTTGTGAGCCAGTTGTTGCGCCTGTGCTTGTTTTTGAGGTGTGAGTTGATTAGTTTGTAAGTCTCTGACAGTTTGTAACAAAATCGTCATCTGATCGAGACTTTTTGGTTTAGTCGTTGTCCAAGTCTCGTTGAGGAAAGCAAGGTATTGTTGTTGAGATTCGGTTGGCGGCTGATGCAGTGGTGCATCGCTTTGGGTATCTTTAAACCTACCAGAGGCATTAGGAGAATTATTCTCTTGAGATGTTGTAGATAGTACAGTTCCTTCTTCCGTATTCGGTGCTTTTAGGTAGTAGCCCCGTCCATGCATGGTAGCAATGAAATCTTGGGGCGCACCGGCAGCAACCAGCTTGTGCCGCACCCGTCGGATATGGGAACGTACCGTAGCCTCCGAGGGAAAATCTTCTGAAGACCATAATCGGTCTAAAAGTTCTTCAGTGCTAAACACATGCTGACAGTCGCGCAGCAGTAGTTCTAGCAAATCATATTCCATTGTTGTCAGGTTCAGGGGACGACCATTATAGGTGACTTCACAAGTACTAGGGTTGAGGAGTAAATCACCCCAGGTGAGCAAGGGAAAAGGATTATTACTTCCGCGCCTCACTAATGCCCGAATCCTGGCGATCAGTTCTATGGGATCGAAAGGTTTTACCACATAGTCATCTGCGCCTGCATCCAATCCCTGGACTTTGGCGGTAATCGTATCTTGAGCCGTGAGTAATAATATCGGTTGGGTGTATCCCTGTGTGCGGAAACGCTTGCATAAACTGATACCATCCAACTTTGGCAGCATGATATCTAGGACGATCAAGTCATACTCAAAGGTGGAGCCGTATGTCCAGCCCATCTCCCCATCCTTGACAGTATCTACAACATAATGGTGGCTTGCTAGATTTCTAGTCAGGACTTTAATTAATAGATCGTCATCTTCCACAAGCAAGATTTTCATCTGAAGTATGAAGTATGAAGTATGAAGTATGAAGTATAAGGGAGTTCCAAGTTATTGTTATCGGTTGACGGTTGACTGTTGACAGCTTTGAGGGGAATAATTTATTTTTTGGAGTTATCTAAAGTTACTCTATCCTTTGGGGGATGGGCAGGAATTGCTCCAAAAATTCACGGCAATTTCTCTTAGCTCCAACCCAAGACTGCAATGCCTCATCTTTTCCATACACAAAGGGCATATACCAATTTTTGTCATCCTTCATCCTTTTTTGGCGATCATTGCGGTTACCAATGGAGAATTCTTGTAATTTGCTCTGGGAGATCCAGGGAGTTAAAAGGCTTGGTAATTACACCACTGACTCCCAAATCATGAAACTGACGCTTTTCCGCCGTTTGGGCTTTGGCTGTTAAAAAAATCACTGGAATTTGTTCGGTTTGTGAATGAGACTGAAGTTCTTTAAAGGTAGCAATTCCATCCATCTCTGGCATCATTACATCCAACAAAATCACATCAGGTTGTTCACTTTGGGCAGTTTGGATGCCTTCCTGTCCAGAACTAGCAGTGAAAACTTCCCACCCCGCTGTCATTTTGATGCCAAATTGGACAACGGTTTGAATGGTTTCTTCGTCATCAATAATTAAAATCCGCTTCATGCATAGGTTCTCCATCATTTGGCATTTATTATTTCTTGCTTGTATCCACGTTCCTTGCGCGTTTCCTCTGGAGAGAGAAGGAAGCCTCAGATCAGACTTCTCCTGTTGTCTGCCTTGTCCCCCAATCCCCTTTCCCGGATGAATAGCAACTTACGTTACTTAAATAATAAAAGAAGCAGATAGTTACGAAATTTAAATGTAACGCGATCGCATATCTTACAATTAGCGAAGATTTCCGAATTCAAGGGTAATTATTAGTATAATTTGAAGCGTGTTTTCCTCAATAGCATTACTGTCATCCCATAAAAATACTTTTGGTGACCAAAATTATGAAAACATCTCTAGCTGCTGTGACTGCTAGCTTTGCGTTGCTGATAGGAACCAACGCTGCTAGTGCAGCTGTATTGTATAACGGCTCATCAATAAACAGCCAAACACCTGCTCAACAAGGATGGTTGTATCTTGCAAGTAAGATCTCTCCGGTTCCATCAGCGATCGCCACAATTAATGGCACAATTCTTGATACCAGCGGCACTAATGCTAATTATGCCGGATATTTTCGCCAATCTCCGGTTACCCTAGACCGCAGCAAAGGTTATACCATCACTTTCCGAGTGCAAATTAATTCTGAAAGCCACAGTTCCAACAATCGCGCTGGCTTCAGCATGATCGCAGTTAGCAACAAATTAGCCACTGAACAGCAACCCTACGGTATAGAATTAGGTTTTTGGGAAAATAGTATTTGGGCGCAGAATGTCGGCTTTAGCCGTGGTGAAAATGTGGCATATAACACCAAAGCTTCCGGTAAAACATATAAACTAGCCGTTAAAGATAGTAAATATAAATTATTTGTCAATGGAGTGGTCGCTCCCATTCTTCAAGGTAACCTGCGACAATATATAGGCTTCACTCCACCACTAGGTAATAAAAATCCTTACACCATACCTAATTTGCTATTTTTGGGCGATAATACTACATCTGCTAAAGCCAAAGTCACTATAGTTGGTGTTGAAGTCAACTAAGCCAAATTTTTCTATTCTGTAAGCGATCGCTGGCAGTATAATTTTTCAGGTTGAAGTAAAAGGCAGATGGCAGATGGCAGGAGACAGAAGGGAAAATCATATCAAGGTTAATATTCTACTAATTATCCTGGTAATCATGCTGAACTTGCTGCTTAGTCTGAATCAGACAGCAGCTGCTGCACCAGCTACATCTTCAATTTACGAACAGCGAACTATCCACAGCCGAGATGGTATTGGAAAATACTATATCGGTAGAGAAATTGCCCAGGTAATGGGACATCTAGGCGCAGGCTGGCTAGAAAGGCCTAATCGCGAGGCGGAGGAACAGCCAAGCAAGATAGTCAATGTCCTCAATCTCAAACCCAGTGATGTAGTAGCAGATATTGGTGCTGGTACAGGCTATATGAGTTTTCGCATCGCACCGAAATTAACCACAGGAAAAGTGTTAGCTGTGGATATTCAGCCAGAAATGCTGGATATTATTGAGCTTCTCAAAAAACAGAACAATATCACCAACGTTGAACCGATTTTAGCTAGCCTGACTGACCCCAACCTACCACCAGCAAGTGTAGATTTAGCTTTGATGGTAGATGCTTATCATGAATTTGCTTATCCGCAAGAAGTGATGCAAGGAATTGTCAAAGCACTGAAACCTGGAGGAAGAGTAGTTTTAGTAGAATACCGGGGTGAAAATCCTTTGATTATGATTAAACGCTTGCACAAAATGACACAAAAGCAAGTCCGTAAAGAAATGGCAGCGGTGGGTTTAGTTTGGTTAGAAACTAAAAACATATTACCGCAGCAGCATTTAATGGTGTTTCAACGCCTGGGGTAATGTGAAAGCAAAAGTACTTCCACAGCCTGGAGTACTCTCAGCCCAAATTCTGCCGTTGTGTTGTTCAATAATTTTGCGACAGATAGTCAGCCCTAAACCAGTACCACCTTTTTTGCGGGAGTCGGAAGAATCTACTTGTTGAAACCGTTCAAAAATCTTTTCCAGTTGATCGGCGGGAATTCCCTGTCCTTCGTCTCGCACGCGAAATACTACTTCTTTAGGGGTGTTTGAAGTTGGCAAATTCTCCTCAGTTACCAATTCCACATTTAACCAAACCGTCCCCCCTGGTGATGAGAACTTAATCGCATTACTGAGTAAATTTGTTAAAGCTTGTAAGATGTAATCTCCATCTGCCCAAACTAAAATATCCTGTGGTTGTTTGACTAAAGTGATTTCTTGCTGCTGTGCCATTGCTTGCATGGCTTCTGCTGCTTGGATCATCAAATTTGCAGCGTTGCAGGCTTGACAATCTAAGATAACTTTGCCTGATTCTATGCGCTGTAAATCGAGGACGTTATTAACTAAACGCACCAATCTTTCAGTACTTTCATCGGCAATTCCGAGCATTTGTTGCCCTTCGGTGGAGAGAGTGCCTAATCGCCCCGTAGCAAGGATTTTCAGGGCGCTGTGCAAGGATGTCAGGGGAGTTCGCAGTTCGTGGCTGATGACAGAAATGAATTCGTCTTTCATCCGTTCGATGGCTTTGCGATCGCTAATATCGCTACTCAAGGCAAAAAATCCCTTGACGGTTTTCTGCTCATCTAGATGGGGAATGTAAGTGACATCAACTGCTCGCCCACTACCATCTTTTAAAACAATATCATTTTCATAGTTGACAGCTTGCCCGGACAAAGCTGTTTCTACATAAACTTTCATCCGGTGATAGCAATCTTCTCCCCAAACTTGACGCAGATGGAAACCAAAAATTTCTGTGGGAGATTGCCCCAGCCAATCCCGATATGCTTGATTATTAAAGCGATATTGTTGTTGCTCATCCACATAGGCAATTAATACTGGCAAAGCATTGGTAATCAATCGTAATTGTTCTTCACTTTGTCGCAACGCCGCTTCTGCTTGCATCCGCACATTGATTTCTTCCTGCAATTCAGCTGTGCGGGCTGCCACAACTTCTTCTAAATGTTCCAGTAGTTGGGCTTGAGACAAGGCTATACTGATTTGGTCTGCCAATTGTTGCATCAGTTCCAGTTCAAAATCTACCCAATGGCGATCGCTACTGCATTGGTGGGCGATTAATAAACCCCACAGCTGATTTTGGGAGTGGGCATTGAGATTTTGGACAATTGGTACAATCAGTTTGGCTTTGATTTGGAATTGATCGACAAATTCGATTAAACAATCTGCCAAACCCGCCGCCGGATCATGGACATCAGCGATCGCTCTGACTCTTCCCTGAGCATAAAGTTGTTGATATTCTTCAGGAAAGACTTCCTGGGGAAATTCCAGATCCATCAGTGTGGGATAATCTGGTAAGACCGATTCGCTGATAGTTTTGCCAGTCCCATCAGGCAAGACATGATAAATTAGTACGCGATCGGCTTGGAGAATCCGTTGCACTTCTGTAACGGTGGTATGCAAAATTTCCTTAAGTTGTAACGACTGGCGAATTTTTAACGTCACTTCCGAGAACAATTCCACCCGCTGCTGCTGCTGTCGTAATTCCGCCTGAATTGATTCCCGTCGCTGACTAATGTCTCGTAATACCAGCAGATGACAGTGAGGAATGACATTTGGTGTTAAAGTATATTCTACTTCTCGGCGAATCTGGGTAGAAGATGAGACTAAAAGTTCTCCGCTCAACGATTGTCCGGGTGGAAAATTAAGAGAGTTTGGTTGACGAGCAAATTCCGCAGCGATGAAAGTTGATATTGCTTGGCCTTTGAGTTGCTGACGCGGTAGACCTAGTAAATCACAAGCAGCAATATTCATATCTACGATACATAAGCCATCATCAATCAGAGCGATCGCATCATGGGTGTTCTTAAATAAAGTTTGAATCAGACGCTTTTGAGTTCGTCGTTGATGTTTGGATTTTTTCGCGCCCGATTGCGAGTGCTGCTTTGAAGAACGTTTTGACACCTACATCCAGATGTAAGGGAACATTTCCATTTTTTACTGAACTTGTCGAAAGTTCAAATTTTCTCAAGTTAATTTTGGAAAATTTAACAATTTAAACCTCGTTTATTTTGAAACCTGGAGTAGTACGGAACCCAAAGCCCGCTAATACCAGTAGGGAGCAAGATGCTCCCACTACTTTTAAAACTATGGTTCTTAAAATAGATGTGGTTTAAATACAAAAAGTCAGGCAAAAACAAGCAGGCGATCGCTAACTTCCACATGCAACAACACTTCAAGAACTTGGCGCATATATACTAATTCTGAGATAAATAAAGCCATATACTGCGGGGAGACAGCTATGACTTCAGCAGCGAATAGGCAAACCTCAATTATTCGTGCTGAGCGTGGATTAACAATCCCAGGCACACGCATCACACTCTCCGATGTGATGGACTATGTAACAGAGCAATATCCACCTAAATTTATCCAAGGACTATTTGATCTAAGCGAGGAACAAATTAACGCTGCTCTAGCTTATATTAAGGGAACTCCAAAAAATAAATTATGCCAAATTGTAGGGGCGGGGTTACCCCGCCCCTACGAGTTGCGGGTTTGGTAAGTTAATGATTGGAATATTTTTTTATTTGCAAGTCCCTAAGACCAATCGTGCAGAGGTGGAAGCAGAGTATCATCAAGTCCTCAAAGAAGCCGAAGAACTCCGCCAATAATACGAAGAGCAAAATCGTGAGCTAGTAGTGCGAATTGCAGCACAGCCCCCCAAGCCTGGAACTGAGGCGGCTTGGGAAAAACTTCGGGCAGCAAAGGTAAAGCGCTCCTCGAAGGTATGATTTTCTTAATCGATCATCATCTCAAAGGTCATGCTTTAGTTTTCTTGGGTGCGATCGCCAGACAGGGCGTTCTTAAATAAAGTTTGAATCAGACGCTTTTAAGTTCGTCGTTGATGTTTGGATTTTTTCGTGCTGGATTGCGTTAGTGCGATCGCCAGTGCGTCTTTTGAGAAGGAATCGCTGCAAAAAAGAATGTTTTGACATCTACATCATGTAAGGGACATTTCTATTTTTTACTGAACTTATCGAAAGTTCAAATTTTAGAAATTTACCGAATTTTTTTTCGGTATTATGGTTGCATATTGACAATATCTGGAACATTTCTTGATATTTATGATTAAAACACTTGTAATCCTTTCTCCACCTGAACTATTAAGAAAATATACGGTAATTTATTGTATAATAATATAGTGAAGCGGCATTGAGAGGTTGATGGTGTAAGAGCAGACAATACAGGTAACCAATTAGCTAAGTCAGGCGTAATTATGGTGTATCAAAGAATTCACAAATCCTCAAGGTCGAATACCCCAAGCCAAATCAAAAGCTCTCAGTTTGCTTTGCGCCCCTTTGCTGTGTTAGCGCCAGAGGATTCTTATGGATCTCCCACCCAGAAGCAAATAGAGAATGAGGCTTTTGGACTCCAGTTTCAGGAAAAGAGCGGTGCGATCGCGCCTGTAGAACAGGAACGATCAGGTGGGTTACCAACCAAAATGGATGATTTGTGCGTGCAGAAACGAGAAAAAGCATCGCGGTTCGATCACGACTTTAGCAAGATTCCCGTTCATTCTCCTGAAAAACAAGTATCAGGACTTCTTCAGCCGTTTAGATCTGGTGTTCCTCCCCAATCCCAGCAACAGGCGATCGCTTCAGATAGAAATGGGAGGATGGGTTGGGTAAACACAGCTTTTGCAGCCAGAAATACCCAAAGTTATCAGGTGCTACCTATCCCAACCAAGTTGACTATTGGGCAAAAACAAGAGTCGTTACAGCAAATAAGAGAGACAGAAACTTCATCAGCAGCAGAGGGAGGCGCGATCCAAGCGAAAAGCGAATTAGCTCTTGACACTCATCAATCAACAGAGAAATCACACCCCAATCAAACAGGATTACCCGATGCTCTCAAAGCAGGGGTAGAAAATCTATCCGGATATTCTTTCAATGATGTCAGGGTTCATTATAATTCGCCACAACCTGCCCAATTGCAGGCATTAGCTTACACTCAAGGCACAGAGATTCATCTCGCACCCGGACAAGAGGAGCATTTACCTCATGAAGCATGGCACATTGTCCAGCAGATGCAGGGAAGAGTCAAACCAACAATGCAGATGAAGGGAGTACAGATTAATGATGATCGGGGGTTGGAAAGAGAAGCAGATGTGATGGGAATAGAGAGTGCAAAACATCAGTTCACTGCTCATAAGTTGAGTCATGAAATGCAGCCAGCAGGGAGAAGAATGGGGAACCCAGAAGCTTTTGGTAAAGAGATTCAGAGAACTAAAACCAAGAACCCTGAGGTAGTCCAGCGGACGGTGGATTGGGATAAATTAGAAAAATCTCAGGACAACGAATGGTATGGAATCAATCCGAATCAAAGAACCATTCTGTATGGTAAAGAAGAAGCACCTGTTCCCAGTCCATCAGGACTTTATGAACATGGAAAAGATACTGACAAGAATACAAGCGAAAAACTAAATACGTGGCGGCCTAATGTCAGGTTTATACAGAAAAATGAACTTGATGTCAACCCAGGAGCCAATAAGTTTGGGAGCTTGGTAGCGAAATTTTCGAGGCGAGGAGCAGAAACAATTGACTCTTTGTCTCATCAGTTATTGACCAAATCATTATGGAAAAAATTATTGCAATTAGAACAAGAGATACAGCAGTCAATGAAGGAAAAGAAAGGAGTGATTAAAACTCCCACAATGGGTGTGGTTGGCAAAAACGATTGTGCTGCTTGGGCTTTAATGTTGCAGAAACTAATACGGGAAAGCCAACTAGCTGAAGAAAAGAAAAAAGAAGAATCGAGTCGGGAAAATGCATCGTTCGATCTGGATAAAGATGAAGCGCCGCCAAAACCTCGAACTGGGGATGTAATGGAGCATAACTTAGGAGCTGGCTCGGGATCTAGCTATCACGGTGCAACGGCTGTAGCAGAGGATACTTCTAGCCTAGTCACATTAGAGGGACACGTCGAGAAGAAAATATCCGTTCCCGAATTTCATATTCGGAAGGGTCTTTCAGGTTTTGTGGAAGATAATAACGAAGGTGAGCGCTACCGAGAAGCGAATAAGCGCACAGGGACAGTCAAAGTAGTCGAGCGTTCAGAAGGTCTGTCAAAATCATATAAGCAGACAATAGATTTTATAAAAGGTGAGTTGTCAAAAGAATTAAACGAGCAAAACCTTTTATCTTTGATCAGAGCTTACAAGGTTATCTTCCAATCCGGTGGGGAATTGGGATCTTGGAAACCAGATGTACTCCCAAAGGAATCTTTATTACAGCCAGAAGATGAAGTTCCTGTCGAACTAAATCCGCATCATGCTCAGCCGGTGAAACCTCTGATTGAGGAGGTGAACGAAACCGAAAAGGGAATAAGAATGAAGGGAAACCAAACTACCAATTCTCGGGGACAAAAAACGGAATTTGTAGAAGTTGGATTTTACGAAAAGGAATATAGAGAAGATGGAATAGAGTTAAAAGATCAGCAAAAATTACAAGAACTGATGAAAAAAGCTTTGTCAAGCCAGTTTTATATAGGTCAAACCTCAAATTACGCAACTGGAATGATATTAAAAGTGGAGTTAAGCGATTTGATGGAAGCCAAGATGCTATTTCAGGCACTAGTCGATAAGTTGAAAACCAGCGAGTGAATCAGGTGTAACATCTGAATAATATTGAAGCATTTCAAGCGGCAATGGAAGTTTTAATGAGCCGTCGGAATCCTGCTAATCGCTATCCCTATCCCTTGGAGCTAGAGAATCCTGAAGTGGAAGTCGAAGCTATTTTGAGAGAAAAGCTGAATCAGGCAGAGTAGGAGCATGGACACAATCAAGCGATCGCCCCCAATTCAGGGTAATTAAATTTTTGTAGCAGACTGGACAAAGCAGTTTTTCACCTAAAAGTTTGAGGTTGGAGTACTTGCCACATTTGAAACAAGTGCCTTCTAAGTGGATTGTTCCGATTTTAACTTTTACTTTCATTTGTTCTCTGGGGATTCTTGCCAATTCATCATGGCGGCTGGAGTTCGTCAACTCTACCACGCACTACCGATTGGTCATTTGATTACAATGCCAAGCTGACCCAAAAGGCGGAAGAATTGGGTTTTGACTTGGTGTTTGGTTACTCTCATTGGCAACCAAAGGGCGGACTTGGCCCCACACGCACAGAAGCTGGTTTAGATGCATTTATTGCTACTGCATCCCTTGCCAGTATTACCTCACGCATTATTTTAATTGCCACAATTCACGTTCTTTACGGCCCTTGGCATCCTCTCCATCTGGCTAAATTTGGTGCAAATCTTGACCACATTTCCCAAGGTCGCTGGGGAATTAATGTGGTGACTGGACACCGCGCTTATGAACATGAACTGTTCGGTTGGAGTCAAATCGAGCACGATCGCCGTTATGAACTCGCTGATGAATTTGTCACTGTCCTAAAACGGCTATGGTCGGAAACGGAGAATTTTTCTTACACAAGTCATTCTTCCTGGCAGTTTAAAGATGCCTATATTAGCCCCTGACCACTTTATGGACGGCCTATCCTGGTCAATGCTACTGGTTCGGACGCTGGTATCAATTTCGCTGGTCGCCACTCTGATATCGTGTTTATTACTAGTCCTGCTGGTGGCGATATTGAAAGCACACTTGCATCATTACCAGCGCACAGCGCCCGAACAGAAAATAATCGAGGTATGAATTTTAATTCCAATACACTTTGATATCTACAGGATTCATATTTGATTTGTGAAATACACGTAGTTGTCGTCAAGCGCTGCACCAAAAACCAGAACACTTTAGCGAGATTTAGATCCCCGACTTTTTCAAAAAGTCGGGGATCTGAGCAGCAACTTTTGCTTAAGTAAGTGCTATTCCAGAATCCGGTGCGTTGTCACGAAGTTTAACGCACCCTACACATATAATATGCCAGATGCGTAAGTCATGAATTATTTTCGCAGTTTGGTTGGTTGTACGTTACTTACTTGTTTTTTTTCTTCATCTGTGAGATAATTATTGTAATTAACTACGGTTAATCAGTCGATTTACAGTATATTACGCTAATATTCTAGTAGACTACAGCTTTTGAAGCTTCTATATTCAAAGGAAATTTTTTAGCGATCGCCTTTTATCTATATCATTAGACCCATCCAAAATATAATCTAGGCACAAAAAAGTGGTAGAAAGTAAAATTAGAAGTCTACCACTGTGATTTAAAATGTGTATTGTCTTCAATTATATCCAAAAATGCCCATCGAGAACAAAACAGATTTTGGGCATTAGTCACGAACAGTTTCAAGCGTTGCTTGAATCAGCTTTAAAAGAACATATAAAAATCCAGAAGGAAAAAGAAAAGGAAAAAATCAGGATTAATTATCCTGGGGGAGGACGGCAAGAAATATTATCCACTTCCGAGCAAATATGTCTATGCCTGTTTTATTTAAGACAGATACCCACCTTTGAAATACTAGGGATGTTGTTTGGTGTATCTAAAAGTGAAGCTCATGTTACTTTCCATTACTGGAGAAAGATCATCCGAGTAATTCTGCCATCAAGTTTACTTGAACAGATGGAGGGTCAAGAAGGAGATTTCCTGATTGTACAAGAATTATTGACGAATTTTCAACTCTTAGTAGATAGCCTAGAACAGCCTATAAACAGACCATCTGACAATGAAGAACAAAAAAAGTTTTATTCAGGAAAGAAAAAACAACATACTTTAAAAAGTCAATTAGTAGGTCTGCCAAATGGCAAAGATATTATTGATGTAGTAGTAGGATTTCCTGGACCAACATCAGACATCAATTTATTTAGGGAACAACAGAAAAAATTTGATTCTGAACAAAAATTTGCGGGAGACAAAGGATATCAAGGTGGTAAAAATATGACGACTCCTCATAAGAAAAAAGAAAACAGCAACTAACCGAGCAACAAAAAACAGAAAATAAAATTCTGTCAAGTAAACGTATATTTATCGAACATCTAATCAGGCTTGTGAGAATTTTTAAAATAACTTCACAAAGATTTGGGCTAAAGTCAAATATCTATAAAGAAATAATTTTAACAGTTTGTGGAGGAGTGAGGCTACGAATTGGTACTTTAGTTATGACGAGGTAATTATCATTAATAATGATTAGCGATCGCCTTGAATGCATAACTTCATTTTTTGGCTCTAAACTATCAGTAACGATATCAAACCCTAATTGTTACGTTTAAAGAGAATCTACAAGGATTGGTCTCAAAGCCTTGTAGATATTGGCTTGCAAGTTTTAGGACGGGTCTATTGAAGACAGCAGAAATTGATATTGGTGCGACGGGTACAACTCCACCCATTTTGGCACAGGCGAAGGGCGTGCCAGTGGTATATTTAGCTACGTCTCAACCTCGCCCAGTCCAAGGTGCAATTGTGGTCTTGGAAAATTCGCCGATTCAGAGTGTGAGCGATTTGAAAGGCAAAAATGTAAGCTTGAGTGAAGGGTCTTACCAACAACATTTTCTCGCGATCGCTCTTGATAAAGTCGGACTGACTTATCAAGATGTGAAAACTATTCCTAACTCAGCAGATTCTCTCAAAGCTTTCCTCAATGGCGAAATAGATGCTTGGATTACATCAGACTTACATTTAGCAGAGGTTCAGAAAAATCACAAAGTTAGAGTACTGCTTTATAGTTCCGAGTTATTTAGCAATCGCTCTCTTTACTTTACTCATCGCAGTTTTGCCGAGCAACATCCAGATGCTTTATCAGCCTTTATTAAGGCGCTAGAAAGAGTAGATCGCTGGATTGCTACCCATTTCAGCGAAGCGGCTGAACTACTATCCAAAGAAATTAATAATGGGATTGATGCTAAAGGTTGGGAGCAATCTCTAAGAAATAGACCTTGGGGTCTTGTTCCACCTTCTGGGGAGTTTATTGCTGAACAACAATATGCAGCTGATGTATTCTATCGTTTTGGTTTGTTGCCCAATAGTATCAATGTTTCTGAAGCGCTATTAGCTGATCCTTTGAGTGTATTTGAAGCTAATCTCGCACTAGCGGGTAGATAATTGATTCGATAATGCGATCGCCTAAATTTGTAAATGAGAAAATAGGCGATCGCACAAAATTATACAATCTGGCGATTTTGGGAAAAACTAGGTAGTTCTGGAGCGATATAAGCCCAAGATACTGCGGAATCAGTCCAAATTTGATGCACTGGCTTCACTAATTGCGGATTGTCTAAACTTCCAGCTTTCAGCCAGACGAATTGCGGTTTTGCTGGCGCTTTTGTAAACAGAGGTGAACCGCATTCTGGGCAAAATTCGCGAGTAATTTTGTTGCCACTATTCCCCTCTTTTGTATAACTCTTAACTTTACCAGCTACAATACGTAATGCAGCTGATTGTATGCGAACCCCTACATTAAAAGCGCTACCTGTCGTCTTTCTGCAATCTTGACAGTGGCAATAATTCGCTGCTTCTAGTTCTCCGTTATATTCGTACCGCACATAGCCGCAAAGACACCCTCCTGTAACCGTTTCCCCCATACTCTCTCTCTACAAACTTATGCAGATTACCCATTCACAAACTCTTCTGTAAGCAAAAAATACAGATGAGCCACAAAAATCCCTTCTGTACTCATCTGTAGATGTAAAAATTAGCTATTTCGCTAGATATTACAATCCATGCTGCTTAAACCAAGCTTGAAGGCGCTCCCATCCGTCTTTAGCTTCTGTTTCGCGGTAAGAGGGGCGATAATCAGCCAAGAAGGCGTGGGGTGCATCGGGGTAAACGATGACTTCAGATTTACTGCTGCTAGATTTGAGTTGTTCTTTCAGCTTTTCTACTGTATCCAGGGGAATACCTGCATCCTGACCGCCATAGAGTCCCAGAACTGGAACTGTTAGCTTAGAGGCGACATCAACGGGATGCTGAGGCTGACGTTCAGTAGTATCGCCTAGCAGTCGTCCATACCAAGCTACACCTGCTTTAATTTGCGGGTTATGTGCAGCATATAACCAAGTAGTCCGACCACCCCAGCAAAAACCTGTAATTCCGACGCGATCGCCATTACCGTTTGCAGATTTAACAGCCCAAGCTATAGTATCATCAAGGTCTGATAACACCTGAGCATCGGGTACTGTTGCTACTATTGGGCGAATTTCGTCAATATTGCTTAATTTTGACACATCACCCTGACGGATGAATAATTCGGGAGCGTAGGCGCGAAGCGACTTGTCGTAGACATCGCTAAATATCCCAACTTAGCAAAGCGACGGGCAATATCTTGAATGTGTTCGTGTACACCAAATATCTCCTGAATTACCAGGACAATCGGGAAATTTTCACCTGTGTCTGGTTGCGCTCTATAGGCAGGAATTTCACCATCTTTGACAGGAATATTCACGAATCCTGCAACTAAACCTTGATTATCAGTGGCGATAACTTGGTTAGAAATAGGTTGCACTGCTTGGGCAAAACCATTAGTTCCGGTAGTAGCAGTAGAATTAGCGTTGCTCATCTTTTTTTACCTTGATTGTTTCCGTTTGTGGGAGAACTGTAGAGAAATAATGTGTTCCTAATAAATTAGGAAAGTAAAATTTAATGCTTCCAAACAACTCGTAGTGATGTTGTAATCTCTTCAGTGAAATGTCCCGAAGGCTCAACTTCTAGTAGTGCTTGTTTCAAATCTGCTTCAAAAAGCTCTACATTGTCACCGAAGAAAATCTTGAGAGCAAAGGCTGTGGTGTATAAATAACCAAGATAGCTAGAAACTGTCCAACTCTTCTCAAAAGCGACTTCATATACTTCTTGACGAGCAAAAGCTGATTGAGCAATTAGAACTTCATGAGGAGGATCTACGGGAGTGCGAATACCCTTTCCTCTCTGTCCAGTTCGTCGTTGCTCGCCTAACCATTTTTTGACAATTCTGATTGCAGCTTGCTTCCAAGGAAGTGAACTTTCCCAAGGATTTTCATTAGTATTGAGCAGTACGAATCCACCATCATCAGAGAGCAATTCATAAATACGCTCAAGCACAATTTCACGTTGCATCCAGTGAAAAGCTCTACCAATGGTGACTAGTTTAAATTCACCCAAACTATAATTAATTAGTTCTGCGCCTTGCTCAAGCCAGGTAATATTATTTCTCTCGGCGATTTGGGCTTGGCGTTTAGCCTCTTCGATCATATCTGGATCGGGATCGACAGCAACTACTTCCTGAAATTGATTGCTGAGAGGAATCGCGATTAAACCCGGGCCGCAACCTAAGTCTAAGAGTCTTCCTTGACTATTAAGATGAAATATTTCGGTTAGTTTAGCAAATACCTCTGGTGGATACTTGGTTCTGTATTGAGCATAGCTTTCAGCCGCACCCTCAAATAATGTTGGGTCGTAGGTAGGAAGTGTTTTCATGAGATATACCTTGGACTCAAATATGTAATGAACTCACAAGTAAATTGGATATTTTGTCAAGTTTTTTCTGGCTTCAGATTCAGCAATTTATTGTTTGGCTTTTGTTTGTAACTAGAACCATAGTCTGATTTTCCTTAGTATTTTTTAGACACTAAAGCAGTCAGTTATTTGGAAAGTAGAGTGGGCTTTAACCACTCTACAACTGGCAAGAGGAAAGTTATAAAAGGCAACAAGTGAGTATTATATCTGTTGGACTATTAGTTGTGTCCGTGTTGATGACGACAAGTTAAATATTTTGCAACAAAAACATATATAAGTCTGATATAGTGTTTTGCCTACACTGATTTCAATAAGCTCCGTTGATTCCAATCTTGGTGGATATAGCGCACCACACTATCGGCTTGATTAGAATCAATCACATGGGTGGCGTGGCGCTGTAATTCTACAGTAGCGTTGGCAACTGCGATGGCACAATCGGCAATTTGAAACATTTCGATATCGTTGTTATGATCGCCAAAAACAACCAATTTATTGCTTTTCAATCCATAGGCTGCTTGCAGGGTGAGGATTGCTTGGGCTTTAGTCGCTTTATGGCTATAAATCGTTAGCCAATACCAGCCTGGGTTATAACTATTTTCATAATGATAAGTTTGTATCCTATCTCCATATCTTTCGTGGATTGCGATTTCTAATTCAGATAAAATCTCTATGTGATTAATAATGGTAATACAAACTATCTGGTCGCGGAATGAATCGGTTAAATTGGCGATCGCGCGTAATCGTTTATCTTGATGAAGCAGGCGATCGTTAATATACCACTGCATTCCTTCATTGATAATTTGTTGGTAGTAACAACAATCTTCTGAACCATTAAAACTAGAAATAAAAGGAACACATTTAAAGCTGCAAATGAGTTGATAGATGTCTTCGATGATTTCCGTTTCAATGCTGTTGATTATCTCATGACGACCAGATTCTAAATCAGAAATAAACGCTCCATTAAATTCCACAATTGGCAGAGGTAGTTTCAATCCACGAAAAACTACACCCATAAAAACTACACTGCGAGCGCTAGCAACTGTAAACATCAATCCATCTTGTAGTAGTTCCTGCAATTTGTGTTTACTATAATCTGACAGCACCGCATTATTTGTGAGTAATGTCCCATCTAAATCTGAAATATATATTGTGTCACTCATGAGAATATGTAATAGATGCAAGCACGTAAATAATTGAGACTAGCAATTAGTTTAGCAATAAATGCGATCCTAACCATGCTGTTCATCCTGGCTTAGGCTGATGTTGGTCTTCTTTTTTTAGTTTTAATTTTTACTTTTTTAATTTGAGTTCCATAAATATTTCTGCTATTTCATTTTCATTATATTTATCAATCTCTTGAAATCCATATTTTTCAAAAATTTTCCTTGCTGCAATAGATTTTTTCATCGTATCCAATCTTAATATATGTAATTCGTTTTTTTTGCATTCAATAATAAATGTTCCATTAATAATGTACCTATTCCTTTACCCTGATATAAAGGTAAAAAAAAGTACCTTTTAATCTCTCCTATTTTATCTATTTTATTTAATATTTTTAATGCAATACTACCAATTACTGCGCCATTTTCAATCATAATCCAGAAATTTCCACCTGGACTTTGGTATATATTTTCAATATTCCTTATATCAGAATGTAAGCCAGTTGGATCAAATTTATATCCTCTGTACGAAAGCGTTATTTCCAAAAATTCTTCCAAACTAGCCTGGAATTCGTAACTGTATGAGATTAATTCCATTTCTTTTATATCGATTTAACAATCCCGTACTTACCGGAAAGCTGTGCTACTGGTACTTCTCCCTGCTTGCTCATTGAAAAGTCCGGCTTATTTTTGCTAAATGCGATCGCTTCATCTATATACAGCCCCTCATCAGCAAAATAGCCTTACTCGCGAGCCTAGTACGATAGAGAGAACAGCCTGCCACTGATCTCATTCAAGATCTTCTTGAGTTTGACATACTCCACTAAAAGGATTTGACAGACATCAGCGCGACTTATTCTCCAGTAAAGCTTCGTATTTAGTCAAGATTAAAGATATGTAACTTAACCTGAATTCGGAATCGGCAAAGAGGCAGCTAGTAAACCGACAAGAACGTCAAATCCAGCACCAGTCCTAACGCGGAATCTATTTAGTAAAGCTAAATATTAGCTTTACGTAAATTTACATAATCATATATTTTATTGTCTAAGGACTTGAATTTTACATATAGCTATGTAATACTCCTAAATTAAACACCGTTAAATTGGTCAACAAACAGTATTATCTAAATTTTGGAGCAAATACTGCACAGCGAAATTATTCACATTCTCGTCATGGTAATGCACAGAAGGCTTCTGTGAGTCATGTCTGTGGTTTGGTTGCTGGTGGAAAGTTAGTGTTGCAAATAAAGGGGTGAAGCTCGTGAGCGCAAATCAATTAGCGTCTCTTGCGGTATCTACCAATAATCTAGATTTAGAAGCCGATGTTTTAGTAATTGGTGGTGGCCCGGCTGGTGCTTGGGCTGCTCACAATGCAGCGGTTAATGGAGCTAGGGTAGTGTTGGTTGATAAAGGCTACTGTGGTTCCAGTGGAGCAACTGCGGCGGGTGGTACTAGTGTCTGGTATGTGCAAAACCCAGAGCAACGGGAAACTGCGATGGCTAGCCGAGAAGCGCTAGGAGGATTTTTATCAGAGCGTTCTTGGATGCGGCGAGTTTTGGATCGGAGTCAGGATAATCTTCATCAGTTAGGAAACTGGGGTTATCCTTTTCCTTGCGATCAACAAGGGCAACCCTATTATCGATCGCTCCAACAAGGTGCAGAATATATGCGCTTGATGCGAAAGCAAATCAAGAAAGCTGGCGTGCAAATTCTCGATCATAGTCCTGCTTTGGAATTGCTTGTGGATGTAGAAGGCGCGGTTGCTGGGGCGCGGGGAATTCGCCGCCAAGCTGGTGGGCGCTGGCAAGTGCGAGCTGGAGCGGTGGTAATTGCCACTGGTGGTTGTGCGTTCTTGAGTAAAGCCCTCGGCTGTAACGTATTGACGGGAGACGGTTATTTAATGGCAGCAGAAGCCGGGGCGCAACTTTCAGGGATGGAATTTTCTAACGCCTATGCTCTAACTCCTGCCTTTGCCTCTGTTACAAAAGGCGCTTTTTATCGTTGGGCAACCTTCACCTACGAAGACGGCACAGTGATTGAGGGTGCTGGTTCCCAAAGAGGACGCTCTATAATAGCCAAGACATTACTAACTCAACCAGTGTACTGTAGCTTACACGAAACCCCAGAGGAAGTACGAGCTTGGATGAGAACCATTCAGCATAATTTCTTCTTACCCTTTGATCGCAGTGGTATCGATCCCTTTAGCCAACGTTTCCCGGTTACCCTCCGTCTAGAAGGCACAGTTAGAGGTACTGGCGGAATTCGGATTATAGATAATTCTTGCGCTACCTCCGTACCAGGACTTTATGCGGCGGGAGATGCGGCAACCAGAGAATTAATTTGTGGAGGCTTTACAGGTGGTGGTAGCTACAATGCTGCTTGGGCAATGTCTTCTGGCTATTGGGCAGGGGAAGCAGCAGCAGATTATGCAAAGCAATTAGGAACCACAGCACATCAAAGACAAGTGCATTCCCTTGGACAGGCTGGAGTATCAAACAACGCTCAAACATTTGAACCGCAAGAAGTGATTAGTGCTGTGCAAGCAGAAGTCATACCCTACGATCGCAATCTCTTCCGGACTGAACGTGGTTTAAACGATTCTTTGGAACGCTTGCATAGTGCCTGGCGAGAAGTTCGTGATAGTGCCGCCCCAACAGAAACCCAAACATTACAAGCGCGAGAAGCCGCTGCAATGGTAGCCACAGCCCGTTGGATGTATACCTCAGCTTTAGCAAGGAAAGAAACTCGCGGTATGCATAAGCACCAAGATTATCTTCAGGAAGATCCCAAACAACAATATCGCCTGATTAGTGGTGGCTTAGATACAGTCTGGGTAAAGCCTGAACAAGAAGTAGTCAACAGGGAGTTAGTAGCACTGTGATTGAACTAGTAAGTGAATCTCGCTGCATCCAATGTAATCTTTGTGTTAACGCCTGTCCTACCAACGTTTTTGATATCGTTCCAGGTGGTGCGCCAAGAATTGCCCGCCAAAGTGACTGTCAAACCTGCTATATGTGCGAACTCTACTGTCCAGCAGACGCATTATATGTCGATCCCAACGCTGAGGAATCAGTATCAGTGGATGAAGAGACTTTGATTGCATCTGGGTTACTTGGTAGCTATCGGCAAAAAGTAGGTTGGGGAAAAGGACGAACACCCGCCGCTAAAAATGAGAAGTCAGCTTACTATTACCCAGCCATGCTGAACAATAGCAATCTCGCTACCGATGCCCAAGGCAGAATTTTACCTTGGGGAACCCAGGCTTCTACAGAGAAGGCAGAAAAGGTTAGCAATAGTCCTTGAAAATCAACTTTTACAGTATCACTGTTTATGAGTTCCCATGTACTTGAGCGCAATTTTTGCGATCGCCTTTTAGCTTCAGTTACATCTGTTGTTCTGTTACTCAGCCTGACAAGTTGTGCTTCAGAGCCAAAAACCGACGCTTCTACTGCAACTGACGCAAATTCACCAGCAGCAAAAAATCTAGTTCTCAGAGTCGGTTTCATTAGCACTGAAAGTAAACTACCTATCGGGCCTGAAGGCTGGGCGATTGAAAAAGGGACATTAACTCCAGCGCTCAAAAGCTTGGGTGTAACAGAAGTGAAATTTATTCCTTTTAATGGCGGCCCAGCACTTAATGAAGCCCTTTCGAGTGGTCAATTAGATATGGGTTTGTATGGCGATACTCCCGCCTTAGTTGGCAGATCCGCCGGACTCAAAACCCGATTGATCAATCAGACACGAGTGGGTCAGAATGCTTGGTTAGTCACCAAGAAAAATGGCCCGCTTTCAGTGTCACAACTCAAGGGTGAGAAAGTAGGGGTGGCTAAAGGTACTTATCCTCATCGGTATTTACTAGGTTTGCTAGAAAAAGAAGGCATAGCCAAGAATGTGAAAGTGGTACAAATTCCCTCTGCTGATGCCAAAGCCGCACTAGAAAGAGGAGATATAGCCGCCTATCCGTTTGCGATGGGAACCGGGCCTACAGTAATTTCTCAAGGATTTGCCTCAATTGATCAAGCCAAAGATCATGAAGGATTGGTAGGAACAGGTGTGAGTATTGTTACCGAAGAGTTTCTCGCCAAGCATCCAGACTTACCACAAAAGTGGAATCAAACTCGCCAGCAAGCGTTGCAAGAAATTAAGGGAAATCCCGAAGCATTTTATCAGTTTGCAGCTAAAGCTAGTGGTGATGCACCATTGGCCGTGGTGAAGGAATCTTATCCACTCAATCTTTATCCTAATGAGCCTTTTACACCAGAAGGGTTAAAACTTTTGAATTCAACAAAGCAGTTTCTCGCAGACCAAAAATTGTTGAAGTCAGATTTTGATATTAAAGATTGGCAGGTTCCGAATCCTTAAATCTCTGCTAAAAGCTACTCTCGCTTTATGTGGATAAAGGGAAAAGGGTAATTTATCCTGACTCTTTATCCCTTTCCCTAATTTTGGTTTTGTCTCACGCATAAAAGAATACATATATAAGGAGTAAAGTTTGTGAATAATTATATTCGTCAAGATTCTTCAGAGAATATTTCTCAGCTTAATTTGATAGCAGATGTCTTAGTAATCGGAGGTGGGCCAGCAGGAACTTGGGCTGCTTGGAGTGCAGCTATTAATGGCGCAAATGTGATTTTGGCTGATAAGGGTTACTGCGGTACAAGTGGCGCAGCCGCAGCATCAGGTAATGGTGTGTGGTATGTACCACCAGATGCAGAACAGCGAGAAGCAGCTATGGCAAGTCGGGAGGCGATGGGGGGATTTTTGTGCGATCGCAATTGGATGACTCGTGTGTTGGATCGCACCTATGACAACATTAATTCGCTTGCAGATTGGGGTTATCCTTTCCGCGTTGATGCTGATGGTACAGTCATCCGTCGCTCTTTACAGGGGCCGGATTATATGCGGTTTATGCGGAAAAAAATTAAGCAAGCAGGTGTCAAAATTTTAGACCATAGTCCAGCTTTAGAATTGTTGGTGGATGCAGAAGGCGCTGTGGCTGGGGCTTCTGGCATCAATCGCCAATCTGGGGAACGCTGGACAGTCCGAGCAGGGGCAGTTGTAATTGCTACTGGTGGCTGTGCTTTCTTAAGTAAAGCCCTGGGTTGTAATGTGCTAACTGGAGATGGTTTGTTAATGGCGGCTGAAGCTGGTGCAGACTTCTCTGGGATGGAATTTTCTAATGCTTATGCAATTTCTCCCGCGTTTTCTTCAGTTACCAAGACTCGTTATTATGACTGGGCATCTTTTACCTATGAAGATGGTACGGTAATTGAGGGCGCAGGTTCTAAACGTGGTCGTTCAGTGATCGCCAAAACTTTGCTGACTCAGCCAGTTTATGCCCGCCTTGACCAAAATATGGATGAGGAAACTAAAGCTTGGATGCGGTCTTCTCAGCCGAATTTCTTTGTAGTCTTCGATCGCGCTGGAATTGACCCCTTTACCCAACGTTTCCCGATAACTCTACGTTTAGAGGGAACTGTGCGCGGTACAGGTGGGATTAGGATTGCAGATTACACCTGTGCTACTTCCGTTAGCGGACTTTATGCGGCGGGAGATGCGGCGACTAGGGAGTTGATTTGTGGTGGCTTCACAGGTGGAGGTAGCCACAATGCAGCTTGGGCTATGTCTTCAGGTTATTGGTCTGGACAATCGGCGGCTACCTATGCTTTGAGTTTGGGTGAGAAAGCAGCATTGCGGAGTGTTCGCAGTGTTGGTGAAGCGGGATTGCAAGGTGCAGGGAATCATCGCGTATCGCCAGAAGATGCGATCGCCGCTACTCAAGCCGAAGTCTTCCCCTACGATCGCAATCTCTTCCGCAGTGCAACTGGTTTGAGTGAATCCTTAGACAGACTCAATCACCTGTGGAAAGAGATTCGCAACAGTCAAACTCCAGATGATAGCCAAATTGTGCGATCGCGCGAAGCGGCGGCGATGGTTGCTACCGCCCGTTGGATGTACAACAGTGGTTTACAACGCCAAGAAACCAGAGGAATGCATAAACGGGAAGATTATCCCAAACAAGACCCCAATCAGCAATACAGAATACTCAGTGGTGGATTAGATAAGATTTGGGTTAAACCTGAGTCAGCAGTTGTCAGTCGGGAATTAGTCACAGTGTGATTTTTGGGCATGGGGCATAGGTGTAAAAAAAGATGACTTCAAAGCTTTTTTCTCTCACCTTTTCCCCATAATCGAACCAGACTAGGCAAACACGCAGATTTTTCAATTTATCATCAAACAAGGTATGACTTATGAGCTTAAATAGCCAAGTACTAGATAGACCAACTTCTTTTGATTTGCCATACGTAGAGGCTAACCTCACATACCTGATGCCGATGACAGATAGACTTGTCAACTATACTTATGAACCACCATCAGGTATTCCCCGCACTAATGGCATATATCAATCACACAAGTTGCCAATCTACAATGCTCGTTCTATCTCCAACAATATTTCACTAGATCGAGACGGTTTTGGTTTTACTGAGCATAATACCAGCGTCCGTAACTTTTACGATGAAGACGAAATTCGCCAGGTTTATTACCCAGAAGCAGAACAGTTATTAAAAGAGGTAACTGGTGCAACTCAGGTAGTAATATTCGACCATACCTTGCGTAATGCCGAATTGATGAAGCAAGATATCAACAACGGCATTAAGGAACCTGTGAAGCGCGTACATAACGACTTCACAGCTAAATCTGGCTATACACGCGCCCGTCTAGAATTAGCAGCACGGGGTATAGATAATATTGATAGTCTGTTACAACAACGGTTTGCCATCATCAATGTTTGGCGAGGAATTGGCGAGACAATTCAAGAATCACCATTAGCAGTGTGTGATGCTCAAAGTATTGCACGAACAGACTTAGTAGCTAGTGACTTAGTGTACCGCGATCGCGTTGGTGAAACTTACGCCATTACCTACAACCCACAACATAAATGGTACTACTTTCCGCAAATGCAAAGAAACGAAGCGCTATTCATCAAGTGTTTCGATTCCGCAGAAGATGGACGCGCACGTTTTGCTGGTCACACTGCATTTGAAGATCCAACTAGCCCAGCAAATGCACCTCCAAGAGAAAGTATAGAATTACGGACTTTCGTTTTTTACCCTGCATAGATTAATAATGCTGAATGAAAAATTTGTAGGTTTACAATATATTGTGAACCTACGATTTCATGCTTTTGTCATATTGAATAATAGTATTTTAATTTAAGGACATAATTCGTAATTATATAACATTACAGCTATACCTACCGGAATCACAGCTTTTGTAGCTACTAACTTAGATGATTTATTCATCCTCACACTGTTATTTTCTCAAGCAAATGCCACTTTCCGTCATCGGCATATTGTAATTGGCCAATACCAACTATCACAATTACAGTCTCAAAAGTATGTAATGGAAACAGCTAGAAAACGGGCGCAATGCTTTAATCAAACTGGTGGAACTTTGGGCATCTACGCCAATAAACCAAAAATAACGCACAGGTTCCTAGCCCACAACTCATTGACTAATGTTTGTTAGACATTCAATATTCACTTAATTAAAATAGTCACATATGCTGCTTTTGGAGCATTATCACCGCAGATAATTGGTATTGGTTTAGTAATTGGTTTAGTCGCTATACCAGCTAATTTTGTAGGCAAGCATATTCTTAACCAGATTAACACTCAACAGTTTCGCCAATTAGTATTAACAACAATGGCAATCAGCGGTTTATGGATACTGTGGGGGCAAAGAGATTTAATCGGCTTTTGGTAAAAGTCGAATTTTACTCACACATTACTTCTTTAAAACAAATTTAAAACAATTACAATAAAATGGTTGTCAGATATTTAAGCACACCCTGCAAGGCTATAAATCAAGCTGCTGAGTACTAGCAAGGTGATCGTAACAAATCTCCAGTTACGCATTTTGAGGAAAGCGAAAAAGGAAATTACTATCCGCAGGATGGGGGTAGCCACAAGGAGTAATAGTCCAGACCTTTGACGATGTACGAATAAAGAGAACCAGGTGAAGCAGAACGGCTAGCAAATTGATTAATGTTGATGCTAACTTGTGCGATCGCAGAATCACAGTCAAGTTTTTTCTTTGCCTTAAATCTCTCTTACCCAGATTCTCAAAGAACCTAGTGGCTCAAAATTGAAAGTCTGCAATTTGGTAACTTCCTGTCCGGTTTCATAGCCGACAATCGGTAGATCGGGAAAGATGTCAATTACCTTAGCAATGCAACTACACAAAAAATTCTCTGCATTAGCGGTAGGTGTAAAGATATTCGTCAGTCCCACGGAATCTACAGCACGATTTGCAATTGCCCCAGCAACAATCTGATACTCTTGATATGCAGCGATGACAGCAATATCCTCATTCGCCAGCAGAGAAGGTAAGAAGATGGGCGGTTGCTTTTGGCGCGTCTTTTTTGCTGAATCACCATTCCACGCAGCTTCCCAATCAGCCAGATCGGACTGTCGATCGAGTTTGACCCAACGCACCCCAACGATATTTACATCTGGTCGAGGCTGCGATGCCGATCTATAGATCCATTCTGCTTGAAACAATAACCGAAATCCCAATGGAGCTAAATCGAGCTTACAGAAACTATCCTTGACTCCCCATTCCCCAGATAACCCAGACTTGGCAAGATATTGAATCCACTCCATCTGTTCAGTAGATTCTTCAGTTCTCGATAAAGTTACAGCGTTGGGATAAAAGCGGGGGGTTTCATGTTGATTGACCCATATTGTGTCCATGAATTTACCCGGTTTGCCGTGGATTTGGCAAATGGTATCGCACCATACAGCATTATTTCGGACTACTTGGTTTATTCGCTCCTTGGACATTAGGTTGTCAATCTAACTGGGTAGTTCATGGGCAATTCGATCCATTTTGCCCCTGCCTAAAACCTCTAGTTTCTAATACAGAATGTAAATTTACATTCTACATTACTTCACGTTAACCGAGTGTGTTATCAACATCTCAACATAAATATTTTGTTTTAGCAATTTATGCCAATCTTTCGTAGCTGATGCTTGATTATCCTCTCATTGATGCAGTATCATGATAAAAGTACTGTTATTCTATAGATTAATAGTAGTATAAAATTTGTTGTCTAAGAAAAAGTTTTCTTAACTGCTACAAGTCCCGAAAAACCGCAATTAATTATTAATCAGTGATGCAGGTAGAGAAAGTTTATTACTGCCAATCCAAATAGAGTATAAACAAGGAAATTCATTAAAATGACGCAGAAACTTGCCCAAACGCAATACCCTGTTCATGACTTCATTCGGAGTCGTTGGAGTCCGAGAGCTTTTGCCGATCGCTCAGTTGAGCAGGATAAACTACTCTCATTGCTAGAAGCAGCTCGTTGGGCACCCTCTTCCTATAATCATCAGCCTTGGAGCTTTATTGTTGCCACCAAAGATGATCCAACGGAATACAATCGTCTACTTAGTACCTTGGTAGAGTTTAATCAAGGATGGGCGAAAAATGCTCCGGTACTGATACTCGCGGTTGCGAAAATCCGTACTGATGATGGGAAAACAAACAGACACGCATTTCATGATGTGGGACTGGCGTTAGAAAACCTGATCCTTCAGGCGACAACTCTTGGTTTATTCGCCCATCAAATAGCGGGATTTAATGCAGACACAGCCAGGGAAACATACCAAATTCCAGAAGACTATGAGCCTGCAACTGTGGTGACAGTTGGCTATCCTGGCGATTCCGAAAGCCTCCCCGATGGACTACGCGATCGCGAACTGGCTCCCCGTGTCCGCAAGCTGTTGAAAGAATTTGTCTTTACTGGACAGTGGGGGCATACCTTACCCTTATTGAAAGACTAAAGATACAGACTGAAACATACTCCAAAGGAGAATACGAAGGAAATTAACAAGGAAGAATTTTACGAATAATTTAGGATTGTTATATGACCCAAGAACATTGGGCTGCGGTTGATCGCTATATCACCGACTTGTTTGTCCAGCCTGACCTCGCCCTAGATGCAGCGCGCCGCAAACGATCGCCGATGAAATGGAGCAATGGCTCACCGAGGAAGGGTCTGATGGATTCAATGTCATGTTCCCTTATCTACCGGAGGGGCTGAATGATTTCGTAGATAAGGTTGTGCCAGAACTGCAACGACGTGGGATTTTTCGCCAAGAGTATGAAGGTAAGACACTGCGGGAAAATCTGGGACTTACTCGCCCCGCTAATCGCTTCTTTCAAACCACAACCGCATCTGTTAGCTAGATGCAGCTATTAAAAAAATTATCACAGAGAAAAACAATGACTCAAATTGAAGAAAAAGCTTTAGATTCCGCCTTTAAGTTCGCTGCTCCTATCGCAGTCAACTCTCCCGAATTGCAAACTCTGTTGGATTTTATCGCTCTGGGAGCAACTGAGCGCGATCGTGATCGCATCCTTCCTTTTAATATCATCGACCTGATCCGGCGTTCCCGGTTGGGTGCATTGCGCATCCCCGTTGCTGAAGGTGGCGCTGGTAGCACTGCACGCGAACTGTTCGAGGTTGTGATTCGCCTGGGTGATGCCGATCCCAACGTCGCTCACATCGTGCGAAATCATTTCTCAGTTACAGAGAGAATTTTGCGTTCTGAACGCAGCGAAAGGAATCGTCGATGGTTAAAAGCCGTCGTTGATGGCGCAATTATTGGACTTGCTACAACCGAACTGGAAGCCAAACGCTCTGGTGGTGGTCAAGTCGTGAATACAAAATTAACACCTGATGGCAACAGTTATCGTCTGAATGGTACGAAGTATTATAGCACTGGTAGCATTTATGCAGACTTAATCTTCGTGCGTGTGTTAGCGCCAGATGACACTACAGCGTTCATACTCATTCCTACCAACCGTGAGGGAATTGAACTTGTAGACGACTGGGATGGCTTCGGGCAAAGGCTAACAGGTACGGGAACGACTACGTTCACTAACGTCCGCGTTGAGGCAGACGAAGTAATTCTTGATACAGACATAGACAAAGATAACCTGCCTTACAACATTGTGCCGCAATTATTCCTAACTGCGATTAACGCTGGTATTATTCGCAGTGTGTTGCGGGATGCAAAGGCGCTGATTCACAAACGCCCCAGAACCTTCTACCATGCGGTAGCCGAGCAAGCAACAGATGACCCCCTATTGCAGCAAACTGTCGGTCAAATTTCTGCTAATGCCTTTGCCGCCGAAGCGATCGTTCTCGCCGCAGCCGATACTCTCGATCGCCTTGCTGCTGCCAAAGCCCAGGGAGAAGAGGCTGAGACAGAGGCAGCACTAGCAGCTTCTTTAAGTGCATCCAAAGCCAAATTGATTGTCGATGACTTGGCACTACGTTCAGCCACCTTATTATTTGAAGTTGGTGGGGCTTCCACAACCAAAAAAAGCTCTAATTTAGATCGTCATTGGCGCAACGCCCGCACTTTGGCATCACACAACCCAAGTCATTTTAAAGCCCGTGCCATTGGCGACTACGAAATCAACAACAAACCACTGCCCACACGAGGATTCTTTTAATGTGTAAATAGGGCAGAGGGAAGGGGATGAGGGAGATGAGGGAGTATGGGGAGTATGGGAAGAGGAGGGAATGTAGGGAGAAATAAATAATGACAAATCACCAATGATAAATGCCCCATGCCCCAGCTATAATAATTGACAAAGCTGTCGCATATCATTAAAAACTATTTTAGCTCCAGCCTCAGCTAAAGCAGTGCGTAGACGCGCAGAGGCTTGTCTTGAGACATCGCTGTGATGGGCATAGCCAAAAACAGTCATTCCATCTGCGGATGCTGCTTGTACGCCCGGTACAGAGTCTTCAATTACAGCACAATATTCTGGATTGGTATTCATTTGCTCGGCTGCATAGAGATACACATCGGGAAAAGGTTTGGGGCGTGAAACATCATTAGCGCTATATATTTTGCCATCAAATTTATGTAGAAGCCCCGTTAATTTCAATACCATTTGAATATGGCGGTGGCTACTATTTGATGCTACACATTTGGGTAATGTAATTTGCTCCAATACTTCTTTAATTCCTGAAACTGCCTGTAATTCTTGCTGCAAGAGAGCCATTTCTCGTTCTTTACAAAGTTCCATAAAGTTTTTGGGCAATGGTTTGTTATAAGATGCCTCGATAATCTCTAAACAGGTTTTTAAGGACTTGCCAATAAATTTTTGAGTTACTTCTGTATAAGTGATAGGAAAGCCAGCTTCAGTGAGCGTTTCTGCAAAAATACGATTAAGAATTGGTTCGCTATCAACCAAAACTCCATCACAATCAAAAATCACAAGCTCGAATCGATTTTTGCCCATTTTTTTGCCTCAAATTTAGGATTTTATCATAAGATTGATAATTATTTATCCTTTAGTTTTTAGGAGCATTTTCCAAGGATTTTTCTATATATAAGATTATTTATATTAATTTTTTAATTAAATTAATTTAAAAGTAATATTATTTTATTTACATATTCTGGATTTTTGATTGTTAAATAAAATACATTTATCGTGATATCTCTAACTGTTTGATATCTTCATCTTTAGGCAGGTCTAACTCTATAAACTTTGGCCCGACAATCAGAACTGTTACCATCATTAATAAACTTGTCACCATGATGATGCTCACCACGTTGGGGTCGTCAAAATTACTTGTACCTACTAATAATGCTGCGGCAAAATTGCGTTGGGCTGTTCCTACTCCTAACACTCTTTGAGTATCAATACCAGGCCCGCCTAAAAGATAACCAACGCTAAAGCAAAAGATAATAAATACTGCACAAACAAATATTGCACCTGTTTGTAATAAACCGATAATATCGTTGGTGTGAATTATTAATCTGACTACTAACCCTAACAATAATCCAGTACTAGATAATTTGAATAAAATAGGCTGAATAACAGGAGCGATCACCGCAAATTTTGCTTTGATAAATAGTCCAATTACTAAGGGGCTAATCATCATCAATAACAAAGGTTTGCCAATATCCCAAGAATTGATTTGCAATCCTTGCACCACTAAAGGAAGTACCATTGGCATATAAAAAATAGTGCCAGACATCAGCAACATCATTAATCCCACAGAAAAGGCTATATTACCCTTAACTATTTGAGCAAGTTTAGGCAAAGCTGGCGGGCCTGATGCTAATGCCATGATGAGTAAACCATCTTTGAGTGCTTCACTCAGAGGTACTATTTGTACTAGTATATAAACAAAACTTGGCACCAATATAAAATTTGTCACCAAAGACAATATGACAAGTCTAGGGCTGCGGAGTGGTTCCCAAATTTGTTTGATGGTGAGACCTAAACCTGCACCTAACATAGTGAACACAATGAATGTGAAGAGTGCAAGTTTGTCGATTATTACTAATATTTCATTCATGATTTATAGGGCATGGGGCATTGGGAATGGGGCATGGGGCATAGTTATTTCTTCTTTGCTTCCTAATTTCCATGCCCCATATCAAATCTGGATTACTTCAAGTCCAGGCTGACTTGTTGTAAGTTACCAGTGAAAGCAAAGGGTACTTGGTAGGTGTCAACAACGGGAGTACCTGTATCTCTGCCTACATCAAAGGTTTCGTCTAGGGCTAAACGGTAAGCGATGGTTTTATCAACTCGACCTTCGGCTAAGAGTTGGTCATTGATGAATAATTTGCCGATTCCACCTGCACCTACACCACCGTCATAATCAAAGTTGAACCGGATTGTTGATTTACCGACGGGTAATTTTTCTGGTGATTGGATAGTGTAGCGGGCGGTATTGGCATAGTTGTAGATATATGTAGGCTTGCCATCCTCAAGGAAAAAACTCCAGCCAGCAAAGCGACCGCCTTGGGTTAGAATTACACCTTCTGCCCCATTTTCGGGAATTTCTACATTGGCTGTAATAGTGAAGGAGCGATTTTTCAAATTTGGGGCGCTACCTTCTGGAATGCCAACTGTACCTGGATAGTAGGTGAATGTTGTGCGTCCTCTGGTGAGGTTGGGACGAATTTTAACATCAAATCTTTCAGCAAGGCGATCGTCTAGTGGTAATACGTTATGCTTCTGGGCTTCTTTTAAAAACAATTTTTGCAGTTTTTCTAGCTTTTTGGGGTTTGCCTTGGCTAGATTATTCGCCTCGCTAAAATCTTCGCTAATGTTGTACAGTTCCCACTTATCTGTATCAAAGTTGCCTTTTGCAGTTCGTTCCCAAGGTAAGCGACCATGACGCGCCGCCGCTATCCAACCTTCATGGTAAATAGCTCGGTTACCTAGCATCTCGAAATATTGAGTTTCCCGATGGGAAGGCGCATCAGGATTGTCAAAGGTATATGCAAGGCTAGTACCTTCAATTGGTTGTTGCTTGACACCATTTACTTCTTTAGGGACAGTAATTCCCGCTACTTCTAAGATAGTAGGGGTAATATCAATGACATGATGAAATTGGCTACGGATGCCACCTTGGTCTTTAATATTTGCGCCCCAGGAAATCACCAAGGGGTTGCGAGTACCGCCAAAGTGAGAGGCGATTTGCTTTGTCCACTGGAAGGGGCTGCTAACTGCCCATGCCCAAGCAGCAGGAAAATGGTTGAATGTTTTGGGGCTACCTAAGTCATTATATGCAGCTAGCAGTTGTTGCAGATTTTCGGGTACACCATTGAAAACTTGCAGTTCGTTGACGCTACCTGTTAATCCGCCTTCGGCACTAGCACCGTTATCTCCCACAACATATATGACTAATGTGTTATCCAGTTCTCCCAGTTGGTCAACAGCATTAATTAACCTACCTACTTCATAATCTGTATGACCTAAAAATCCAGCAAATACCTCGGCCATGTGAGCATAGAGTTTTTGCTGTTCTGCTGAGAGGGAATCCCAGGCTGGCAGTTCTTGAGGGCGGGGGGTGAGTTGGGCATTAGCAGGAATTACACCTAGTTGCTTTTGTCGGGCAAAGGTTTCTTCGCGTAATTTATCCCAGCCTTGGTCAAATTTACCTTTATATTTCTCAATCCACTCTTTGGGGGCGTGGTGGGGTGCGTGGGTAGCGCCTGTGGCGAGATAGGCGAAAAACGGTTTTTCTGGCGCAATGGATTGTTGGTTGCGAATCCAGGCGATCGCATGGTCTACTAAGTCAGGTGTCAGGTGATAATCTGGCTTGTTGGGTTTATCTATCCGTTTAGTATTTTCCACTAAAGCCGGACTCCACTGGTTAGTATCACCACCAAGGAAGCCGTAAAAATACTCAAATCCTAACCCTGTAGGCCAGCGATCAAAAGGCCCGGCGGCGCTGGTTTCAAAGTCTGGGGTGTTATGCCATTTCCCGAAAGCCGCTGTATTATAACCATTTTGTCGCAGGATTTCGGCAACGGTAGCAGCACTCTTAGGTAAAACTGTTGTGTAGCCAGGATAACCTGTAGCTAATTCTTCAACTACCCCTGTATTCACGGAATGGTGATTGCGTCCAGTTAACAAAGCTGCTCTGGTAGGAGAACACAGGGCGGTGGTGTGAAATTGGTTGTAGCGTAATCCTGTTTCGGCTAGGCGGGTTAAGTTGGGTGTGTCCACCGGGCCGCCAAAGGTACTGGCTTGTCCAAAGCCCACATCATCTAGAATTACTAGCAAGACGTTGGGGGCGTTGCTTGGGGCGCTGATGGTTTGGGGAAAGTCTGGTTGTGAATCTTTGTAGGTGAGGCCGATTTTACCCTTAAACTCTGGTAAGGGCAGAGGCAATACTTCAGATGTAGCTGCTAGGGCGGGGCTATTGATCGTTAACAAAACGATCAGCAATGATAAAGCGATCGCCTTGGCAATTTCTGAAAATAAATTCCAGTGCTTGGATTCAAACTTCATTCTTGATCCTTTCTGTAGTCAAGTTCTTCACTAAGCGAAATCCGATATGAGTTGTTCCCGTATCCGGGGCTTGAGATTCTCTCGCTGCTGGACGGAAGCGACTGCAATAGTTAGGCGCACATAAATAAGAACCACCTTTAATTACATGTAGGGCTTGTTCGCTGGGTTTATTGGGGTCAAAACTTTGTTCTGGGCCTGTAGGATTAACACTGTGGGTTTTGTGGTTATGTCCTGGCATAAACCAATCGGATGTTAATTCCCAGACATTACCGGTCATGTCATAAAGACCATAACCGTTGGGTAGAAAGGAACCAACGGGGGCAATACTTGCGTAACCATCTTTTTTGGTATTGAAAAAGGGAAAGATTCCTTGCCAGGTGTTGGCTTTTTTCTCCGAGTATTGATCACCCCAAGCATAAGTGGCACCATTTAACCCACCACGAGCAGCATATTCCCACTGGGCTTCAGTGGGTAGTGATTTTCCTGCCCATTGGGCGTAAGCTACAGCGTCTTCGTAGGCTATATGAACGACTGGATACTTATCTTGATGGGCGATAGCGCTTTCTTTTCCCAAGGGATGTCGCCAATTCGCCCCAGTCTGCCAATGCCACCAACTTAGTTGTTTTGCTCCTGGTTGTACTATTGCAAACACTAAAGAACCGGGTAATCTCTGCTCATCTGGCAAGTCGGGAAACTGTTCTTTTGATAAAGGACGCTCTGCAACTGTGACATAACCCGTCGCTTTGACAAACTCTGCAAATTGTGAATTTGTTATCTCATATTTATCGATACAAAAGGAACTAACTCTTACCTCTTGTGCTGAGAGTTCTTCTATATAACCTGAATTATCCGATCCCATCGTAAATGTCCCGCCTGGAATCATTACCATTTCTGAAGGACAGGGATTTAGGGAAGTGGCAAAGGCAGGAGAAATGATGAGTGCAATCGCTACTCCTGTAACCAATAACAGTGCTAAAAAACTTTTACTTAACACAGTGGTGTTGACTGCTAACATGAAGAAATCAAAATGACTCAATATTGCTGATAAATATTCATCAGTCTATTAATATGCAAAAAATTAGCAATTTTTCATTCATCAAAAATTATCATGAATTTGCACTAATTTAAAAAACTTTATATTGTTTTAAAGCCGTATCATACTTTATGTCGATAGATTTACCGTAATTAGGACAATATTGATAACCTACCTCTTAAGCAAAAATAAGTCAAGAACCTAGTTTGCTAGCATTGATATAGCTTGGTATTGTGCTCTTATTCGTAAAAAATGATCATTAATACTAGTTATGTTGTTATTGTTGACAACTTCTCAACTATTGTGATAAAGATTGTAACTTCAGCAAAGCTTTCTCTTAAAAGCAGCGCCTTTAAGTGATGTTACAGATTGTAAAAAGGCTTAGCGATATGCCCTGTCACCAAAAGTTATCAACTTATGACATAGTCTTTGCTATTTATGAGCGATCGCATTTCAGCGCATAAATATTATCAAGCCGTTTTGCAAGAAATTTCATATTAGAAAATACATTGTTCTGTGCCTCTGCTTCTTCCTCTGTTGAATATTTCAAAGCATAAATTCCTGCTGAATGTGCGGCTTGAATTCCTACATCGCTATCCTCTATAACAACACAAGATTCGGGCGGGAAGCCCATCTTCTTAGCTGCATATAAGAATAAACCTGGGTCAGGTTTCCACGAGCCTATCTCATAAGAACTAAACAAGCGATGTCTGACGACAAGCCGCTCCGCGTCTACGCCAAAATAATGCGACAGATCAGTTACATTTAAAGCCTTGCGAATTTTTGCTATCGGCGCACTTGAGGCAACACAAACAGGATATTCTAATGTTTTTAACATCTCTGGAACACCTGTTATTGGTTGCAAGGAAAATTCAAATAATTCATTCACCCTTTGACGATATGTTGCCTCAAAATCAATAGCTAACTTTACGCCATATCTTATTTCTATATCCGCTAAAATTAAAGCTAACTTTCTGCCACGATATCGACAAATCAGACTATCAATTGATTCATTGATAAAAGGTAGCAAATCGATAAATGCTTGGTTACAAAGCCTCTCACTATCAACTAATGTTCCATCTAAATCAAAAATGACACAAAGATGCTTCATTTATGAAAAACGACAAAATAAATTATTCCGTTTCATATCGTTGACGGTTAACAGTTAACAGTCAACCGTCAACCGTCAACAATAAACTAACTTTGATAAGGTCGCGGTAGTTGGCGCAGTTTATGAGCAGTATCTAATTCACTATTGTTTTTTCTGCCATATCCCCAACCTAAGATGCGGCGATATTCACCCATAATGCCAGTTTCAATTAAATCATCCTCGTTGACTGCAATATTAGTATGAGACTGGGGTGCAACATAGAGCGCATCTGCTGGACAGTATGCCTCACACATGAAACAAGTTTGACAGTCTTCCTGGCGCGCGATCGCAGGTGGTTGGTTGGGAACTGCGTCAAAGACATTGGTAGGGCATACTTGAACGCAGACATTGCAATTAATGCACAGTTGATGGCTGACAAGCTCGATCATGATACTGAAGCTATAGTTTGAGTTGTGAATACTGGTGGTTTAGTAGTCTCATCTGTAATCCAATCCCGTCTTACCCAAAGCTTATCTAAGCCGCCTGTAGCTTGGTAATAACGCTGATTGGGATCGGTTTCGGGATAATCTATGCGAATATGTTCGCTGCGGGTTTCTGTGCGATGTAAAGCGCTAAAATATCCCCATCGTGCTACAGCCGTCAGAGCTGCTGCTCGTCGAGAAAATTCTACATCGCGCACAGTATCTTGTTTGGGATTCCCTTGTACTTGCTGCCACAAAGTTTCTAATTTGGCGAGGGAATCTAGAAGTTTCTGCTCAGAGCGCAAGTAATTCTTCTCCAAGGGGAACACCTCGGCTTGGACACCACGCACGATCGCCTGACTATCGAATGTTTCAGATGTGGGAGAATGCGATCGCATTCCCGTTTTTCCAGCAGGATGCACAACTCTTTCATGAGCATGAGTGCCCAGACTTTTCGCAAAGGCGGTTGCACCTTCTCCTGCCCATTGTCCTGTAGAGATTGCCCAAGCAGCATTAGTAAATACAGCCTGATATATTAGGCGTGACGATTTGGATGACTGCACCGTCAGACTATTAGCAGAATTATTTGATGAAATTTTTTAACAGACGCGATCGCACTGAATTAATAAAATCTTTCGGCTCATTACTATTTACCCAAAGTTAGGTAGGAAATTATCTAGCACAGCAACTCTTTGGAGTAGGTTAGTAACATTTTTTATTAAACTACGGTAAATCAGTCGAGCTACTGTATTTTCTGCAATATGAACCTACCACAGTTCACCTCAAGAAGCAAGCTTGAAAATCTCACCCCTTGTTTTTTATCGCCATATATGCAAATCTCATATTTATAAAATACGGTTTATTGGTCGAATTACCGTAGTTTATGGTTTGAGAAATTAAACATTAACTTTCAAACGCTGATTGCCAAGGTTCTGAACAGTTATGCCGCCTGAGCCTAGAGAAGGGAGTAAGATTTCAAATTCCAGCAACTAGGCTCACTTTTTTCTTAAACCCTAGCTAATTATGAGCCAAAGACTATCCCACAGTTGCAAAAAATGTGTGGATGACAACAAATTTTAGATAGTGCAACACATCATTAAATTTTACAAACAGACAAAGAACAGACTCGAGATTACGACATATAAATTCGCGTTACAAAAATTCAAGATTGGCAGATTAACTCGGCTCTGTTCCAAATCAGTGAACAACTCACACACAGGAGCAAAATATGACTGCTATTATCACTCGTCCAGCTTGGACAATTGAATTTGAAAATGAAACTATTGATAGGTTAATTGATAAACACGCGCCCCATATTCCGAAAAAGCGCTTGCAAGAGCCAAAAGCGATCGCTACAGCCGAAGAACTAGAAAATTTCTACCATTTCCGTGTTGGTGGTGCAGCCCATGATTTATTTATTGTGCAAGTTGTCGCCAACGTTATCGATAAAATTCCCGATCCAGAATTGCAGTTATTTTTAAGTCGCCAATTAGGTGATGATGGCGCACATGCAGAAAATACTCGTCGCCGTGTAGAAGCTTTATTTGGTCAAGATCCCATTGACGATATCCAAAAGCAAGTACAAAAGCATTGGGATTTTATGGGAGATATACCCCGACATGGGTGGTTAGGCTTTTTAGCTTTTGAGCTGCATTATGAACATCATATTGTTGCCATTGGTTCATTAAATCGCCGTTTATCACGGCTGTACGATCCAGAATCCTCCAGCTTTGCGACAGCGAGAATTATCCCAGATGAAACATTTCACCGTGCAGGTGTTGCAGAGTGGTGGTTACGTAAATTTGATAAAGCTTCGCCAACAGAAAAAGCTGAGTTAGCCGCCCAGGTTATAAAAGCAGACGAAGAAGTACAACGCCGTCGCAATCCCTATTTAAAAGAGCATGAAAAAGTTAGCCGTCGCGCGCTGGGTATTGAAGTTGAGGGAACAGGTGTAATTTACGATACTTGGCGACAAGAGGTATTGTCTTACTTCTTAGATATTCCAGTTTCTCAGTTACCTAAACTCGTCAGCATTAACGATTAGGACGCAATCTAAAATATCTCAAGGAACCTATTATGGCTGTAACTTTAACTCGAAGCTGGAGTGTAGAGTTTGAAAAAGAAAACCTGGAAAAACTCTTTAGTCAGCACGCGCCACACGTACCATTAACTCGCGAACATCCCAGCCGTCCGCCAATTACAGAAGCAGAAAAAGATCATTTCTATCAATATTGGGCTGCTACTGGTGGTCACGATCTGTCTATTGTGCAAGCTGCGAGTAAGGCAATCTTATTGATTCCCGACCCAGATTTGCATTTAATTTTGAGTAGACAAATTGGTGATGACGGCGCACATGCGATCGCTTTTCGTGAAAGAGTCATTGCTCTAACTGGACGCGATCCGATTGACGATATTCGTAAAGAAGCTGCGATCGCATCTTGCGCTCCTACTAATTCAGCTAATGCACCTACAGAAAAACCCCAAGCCAGCAAGCTAACAGTGCTGAAAATGGGGCATCAAAAAGGGATGGCGCTGCTGAATATCCTCAAAGCCCAAGGTAGCCTAGAGAAGCGCTTACAACCTCAAGGTATTTCTGTAACCTGGAATGAATTTTCTTCGACTGCACCTTTACTTGAAGGGATGGGTGTAGGGGCGATCGTTTTTGGTCGTGGTGGTGGTACGGGAAGCGTCTTTGCTCAAGCGGCTGACAAACCTTTTGTGCGAGTAGCTGCAAGTACCAGTAGTACTAGAAGTTCCGCCATCCTGGTGAAAGAAAATTCACCGCTGAAAACTCTTGCTGATTTAAAAGGTAAGAAAGTCGCTTTTGCTAAAGGTGCAAGTTCGCAATATATGATCGTGCGTGCTTTAGAAAAAGTCGGTTTGAAATACACAGATATTCAACCTGTCTATCTCACGCCAGCTGAAGCTTTACCAGCCTTTGAACGTGGTGATTTTGACGCATGGGTAATTTGGGACCCTTACACTGCAGAAGCTGAACGTAAGCTGCGGACTCGTCTTTTGGCAGATAATACTACAGTATTTGGCGAAAAAGCTGCTGTAGAAAGCCCAGGATTTTATTATGCTGCGCCAGATTTTGTCCGCGATCATCCAGATATTGTGAAAATAATTTTGCAAGAATTGGAAAAAGCAGGTAGTTGGGCGAAAAGTAACTACAAAGATTCAGCTAAATTACTTTCCAAACTCTACAAAGTTGATTTAGCCACAATGGAAATCGTAGAGGAGCGTGGAGGCGATCGCAAAGTATTACCTGTAACTGATGAAGTTCTCTCAGGCTTACAAAATATGGCAGATAGCTTCTACGAACTCAAAGTTATTCCCAAGAAAATTGATGTCAAAGATAAAAACTACAACTGGGTTCCTGACCAGAAATGGTAAAGCTTTTCTGAAGTAAAAAAATATTCCATCACTATTGTTGACGGTTGACCTTGTACATTGAACAGTCAACCGTCAACAACGTTCAGCAGAATAATTTATTTTTTCGAGTCCTCTAACTTGCTTTTTATACGAATTTGTGGCAAATTACTCTTGATAAAATGGCTAATACCTATCAAGTTACTGTAGTTTAATGAATGATTTTATCAAAACTAGGGTTAATAGATGGTAATCAAGCTTTTTTTGCGAATCAAATGCTGACTTATACAAATTAAAAATGAGCCAAATTGTAGAAGAAGTTCTGGCGGCTAATCTTACTTACACTCAAAATTTCGGTGATAAGGGTAATCTCACCATACCCCCAGCTCGTCGGTTTGCAATTCTCACTTGCATGGATGCGAGACTTGACCCAGCTAAATTTGCTGGATTAGCTGAAGGAGATGCTCATGTAATTCGCAATGCAGGTGGACGTGCTAGCGATGATGCAATTCGCTCTTTAGTGATTTCTTACAAACTACTTGGGACTCGTGAATGGTTTGTTATTCATCATACTAATTGTGGGATGGAAACCTTTACGAATGACATCATGGGTAATTTACTTGCTAGTAGCCTCAAAACAGCCCAACTAGATGAAAATGGTTGGTCTAATATTGGGTCTGGGCCAGGAGCAAACGAAGGTAAGTTTATCAATTGGTTGACTATTGATGATCTAGCTCAAAGTGTTTACGCAGATGTGCAAAGGATTCGTTTGCATCCGTTAGTTCCCCCAGAAATTCCTATTTATGGTTATATTTATGATGTGAAAACTGGGCAATTAATTGAAGTGCCTGAAGCCACAAAAGTTGGTCAAGCTCAGTAGTTTCACTATCAGATATACCTGCAAAACTTATATCAATTCTCCAAAATATGGCTACACTATAGGCAGCAGAGGGGCAGGGGGTAGGGAGCAGGGGGAGAATTATCTGTAGCCTGAATTTAGAGAAATGGTATTACTCTTTTGAGAAAGTAAGCTCCGTATAACATTCTTTGTAAGAAGAAGATTTAAGTAGGCAGTTAAATCATATCTACCCTCATCAAAAGGATATAAGAAGAATAAATATATACAGCAAAACTGAATTTTTTATTGGCGATATTCCGTACCAAATGTACGTTCAGTATTACGACCCAACACATAACCAAAATCCGGTTCCTATTGTGCTTTTACATGGAGGCTTTCATACAGGTGCTTGCTTTGTCCAAACACCCGATCGCCGACCAGGTTGGGGATTGTATCTAGCAGAACAAGGCTGGAAAACCTATATTGTTGACTTACCAGGTCATGGTCGGTCGGGTTTTGTACCAAACTTTTCCGTGATGCCATATCAGAGGATAATCAATGCTACCGTTGCACTCTTGAAACAGATTGGCCCATCTGTCATTCTGACTCACAGTATGTCTGGTGTGATTGGTTGGCAGATAGGAAAAACTCATCCCCAACTAGTTAAAGCTATCATAGGCATTGCACCAGTACCACCAGCCGATTTATTACCCGCGATCGCCAAAGACTCTGACGAGGCTTGTCCTGAAGATCGTCCACGTATCCAATCATGTGAAGATACTAAAAAGTACTTCACCAACTCAGATACTTTTCCCAAAGAAACATTTGAAGATTATTTTCGCAGTTTGGTCGCTGAGAGTGCGCGGATGAGTAACGAACGCAGAAATGTTGAAGGACAAGGGCTTTATATTGGCGACCCGCAGATACTATTTAATATACCCATCTGTGTAATTACAGGCGACCAAGACAAGCGCCATCCTTATGAAGTAGACGCAGAAACAGCAAAATACTTTCGGGGTGATTTTATTTGGCTTCCGGAAGTTGGATTTCCTGGTCACGGTCATTTACCCATGCTGGAACAGGGTAATTTAGCTATTGCTAACTTATTTATCAATTGGTTAAATAGTAAAGGTCTATAAGTAAATTAGAGAGTACAGCATTGCTGTACCCCTATAATTTGGTGCATTCTTTTTTGAAATTGGTATTAGTATCCTGCTTGTTTATTGACTATATTCCGTAAAGGTTGACCATTTCGGAAACGCTCTAAATTATCCAGAAATAAGGCGGCAATGCGCTCTTTTAATGCTGGGGAAATTGCGGAAGTATGCGGTGTAATGAAGAGATTCGGTAACGACCACAGAGGGCTTTCTGGTGGTAGGGGTTCAATAGAAACTGTGTCTAATGCTGCACCTCCAATCCAGCCTTCAGTGAGGGCTTTAGTTAATGCTGATTCATCCACAACCGCACCACGACCAACATTAATTAAATAACCATGACTGGGGAGCGATCGCAGTACTTTTTCATCAATTAAAGCTTTGGTTTCTGGTGTCAGAGGTGTGGCGACAACTAGATAGTCAACTTCTGGTAATAAGGCGTGCCATTCATTTTGACCGACGATTTTATCAAAATTTGGTAGTGCTTCCGGACGACGACGACCACCCCAAACTCGCGTTCCAAAAGGTTTAAGACGAGATGCGATCGCCTGTCCTATATTTCCAGTACCGAGAATTAACACAGTGGAATTTGCTAACTCTGGCAGTACTAACCAGCTTTTGCGCCAATGGTGCTGATCGTGAGCCGCTTGCAATTGTCGTAACTGCTTGGCGTGATGGAGAATCAAACTCAAGACAAATTCGGAAATGGGAATTGCATGAACTCCTGCGCCATTAGTCAAGAGAATATCGTGTTCCAGAAAAGTGGGCGTGAGAATATGATTTACACCCGCACTAGGAGTTTGTTGCCAACGTATTTTAGGCGCAGTTTCTAGGACTTTGTGTAGAGTTGTAGGCTTCAATTTAAACCCATTCAGATAAACTTCAGCATCACTGGGATCGCCATCAAAATTACCATCACTATCTACCCGGACAAATTTTGTATCTGATGGTAAATTTGGCTCAATTTCAGCAGTTAGCTCTATAGGTAAAATTAGTTTTGTCATTGGTCATTGGTCATTTGTCATTTGTCATTTGTCACTTGTCATTTGTCATTTGTCATTTGTTATTTGCTGTCAGATCAACTAGGCTGCTGATATATTTCACAGCCTAGTTCAAAAGTATATGGCTTACGAAAGCACGGGTTCTCGCTGTTCGGTTTTGTTTTTCAATACGGTTGGTAATTCGCTAGTTAAAGGCTCACCTTCTACTATTTGCGATCGGAAGCCATCAGGGCCGACGGGGATATCACCAGTAATGGTGGTGCGATAAAGTACGCGCTCAACTTCTATATGATCTAGATCCTGGGGTGCTAAATGTGCAGTGGCGCGGTTATCCCAGAAGGCAATGTCACCGTTGTTCCAATGAAAGCGGGTGGTATAAGCAGGTTTGGTGATCTGATTAAAGAACAACTCTAGTAGTAAATCGCTTTCTTGTGGCGATACGTCTAGAATGTGGGAGGTAAAGCCAGGGTTCACGAATAATGCACGTTCGCCTGTCTCGGGATGCACCCGCACGACTGGGTGAATGGAAACTTGGGGATTGGCGGCGATGCGTTGTGCAAGTTTGCTATTGCTGGATAAACGCAAGCGTGCATTGAAGTGATGTTGTGCTTTTAATGTGTCTGCTAGCGCCTTCACGGGTGCTGATAGTCCCTCATAAGCAGCAACTAAATTAGTCCACTGTGTGTCACCACCAAAGCTAGGGACGTTAACGGCGCGCAAAATAGAACCTGCTGGTGGGTTAACAACTGCTGTGACATCAGTGTGCCAACGGCTCTCGTAGCTGGAACGACGGAGGCCATTCTTCCGTTCGTAGCGACTGCGATCGATTGGCAGGATTTCAGCAAAACCTTCGATTGGTTCATCCTCGTGGGGATGTGCATAAGTCACTTCGCCAAAACGAGATGTAAAAGCAATTTGTGCTGCATGGTCGATGTTCTGATTGCGAAAGAATATGACTTTCCACTTCAACAGTGTTTGGCGAATTTCGGCTATGGCTTCATCGGATAGAGTCCGGGAAAGGTCTACGCCACCAATTTCAGCACCGATAAAACCAGCTACTGGTTTGACTTCAATATGCTTGTTACTCATTTAATAAATTCTCCAGAGGTTTACCTGGGCGGTGTTGGCACTTGTTTACTTCTTTGGTGTTGCTATCAAGTGCACGAGATCAAAGGAAGCGATCGCAACTTTCAATATAATACACTAAATCGATAAATTTACCGTATTATAAAATCATCCAACACAGTACTTCCCCTTCCTCATCTCCTCATTCCCCAATTAATTTGGAGTTCACCATGTCAAAACCACGTTATGGTATTTGGGCACCTGTTGGTGGCAACTTTGGCCCTTTAGATACTCAAGAAGAACCGATTGATGCGAGTTATGAGCGATCGCGATCACTAATTTTAGCAGCTGAACGTTTGGGGTATGTGACAACTTTGGTGGCACAGCACATCGCCAATCCACGCAGTTTAGAGTTAGAGCAGTTAGAAACTTGGACTGCTTCTGCGGCGTTGGCTGAGGCTACAGAAAAAATTGAGATTATCGCCGCTATTAAGCCTTTACTATTCCATCCTGCTGTTCTCGCGAAAATGGCCTTAGGAATTGACGCTATTAGTCGGGGACGTTTCGCCATCAACTTAATTAGTGCTTGGTTCCGTCCAGAAATGGAACGCACTAATATTCCCTTTCCTCCCCATGATGAACGTTATCGCTATTCTGGGGAATGGTTACGGGTTGTCAGAGCTTTGTGGAGTGGGGAAAGGGTTAACTTCGAGGGAGAATATTTCAAAATCACAGATTTGAGCTTACGTCCTACTTCCATCGCCAAACCCTATCCCCGGATTTACCTTGGTGGCGCATCCGATCCCGCCCAGATTTTAGCGGCTGAACAAGCAGATATTTACTTTATCAACGGTCAGCCAATCGAAGATGTGCGTCAGGTAATTAAACAAGTATTGAACCGTCCGCGATCGCTACCTCAACCAGTGCGTTTTGGTTTATCAGCCTTTGTCATTGCAAGACCTACCGACACAGAAGCGCAAGAGGAACTACAGCGACTCACAGAACTTCAGCAAAGAGAAGAACATTTGAAATTAAGCGTGGCTAAAGGTGTCGATCCAGACGCAGTCATGTTTCGACTCTTCGCTAAAAATCCCGCCGTTGGTGGTAATGGTGGGACAGCCGCAGGCTTAGTTGGCAGCTACGACACAGTTGCTACAAGAATTGCCGCTTTTTCTGATGCAGGTATCGATACATTTATGCTGCAATTCAATCCTTTTGTCAGGGAAATGACCCGCTTTGCCGAAGAAATTATGCCTCGTGTCCAGCATTTACAGCCTGTATAGGAAAATGGGTAAGTGGTAATTAGTTATTTCTCCCTCATCCCCCTCATCCCCCACCTCTCGCGATCAATCTAAAATCTAAATAAGGAGACGAAATATTGTCCCAACTGCCAATACAATCTCTGACTTTATCCCCCTCTCAAAAATCTTGGGTTTTGTTAGGTGTGGGATTAGGGGTGTTTATGTCTACCCTAGATGTGGGCATTATCAATGTGGCTTTACCCACTTTGGTGCAAAGCTTTCACACTAGCTTTCCTATGGCCCAGTGGGCTGTTTTGAGTTATCAGTTAGTCAGTTCTGGTCTAGTTTTAGGTGCAACTCGTCTAGGAGATATGTGGGGCAAAAAACCCCTATATCAAGCAGGGCTGATTATATTTACCTTAAGTTCACTGTTGTGTAGTTTCGCGCCTACTATTGAGTGGTTGATTGGTTTTCGCGCACTTCAGGGACTTGGTTCGGTATTTATCTCCGGACTGGGTTTAGCGATTGTTACAGAAGTCTTCCCCGCTTCCGAACGAGGTCGGGCGGTTGGGATCATTGGTAGTGTAGTGTCACTGGGGATTGCTTCTGGGCCCTCTGCTGGTGGGTTGTTGTTAAACTTGTCAGGTTGGCAGAGTATATTCCTGATCAATGTGCCCTTGGGCATCATAGCTAGTTTCCTTGTGGCGCGGTTAGTACCACCGTCTATACCTAGCGATCGCAAACAAAAATTTGACCCATTAGGAGCCTTGTTAGCTTTATGGACTTTGGGTAGTTTTGGCTTAGGTATGACGATAGGGCAAAGCGAAGGCTTTAGCAGCATTAACAGCTTCGTCTTACTCGCGATCGCCGCCCTCAGTTTTGTAACTTTTCTGGTAGTAGAAGCCATCCTCGATCAGCCATTACTAGAACTGCATCTATTTCGCAATCTTCAGCTGAGTACCAGTTTGCTCAGTGGTTGGCTAACATTCACTGTAATTGGTGGTTCTTTACTGATTACTCCTTTCTTTTTAGAGCGAGTCAAGAACTATCCCACAGCCAAAGTCGGGTTACTATTAGCTTTTTCGCCAATACTTAGCGGATTAGTTGCCCCACTCGCTGGTATACTTGCAGACCGCTTTGGTACAAGATTAATTAGTTCAATTGGTCTGGGATTGATGATTGGGGGTTGTTTGGGTATCAGTACTTTTGATGCGGGAATTACTGAGATAGGGTATATATTGCGTTATTTTATTTACGGTATTGGCTTAGGTTTATTTCAATCGCCCAATAATACTACTGCGATGGGTGCAGTATCTCGCGATCGCCTGGGGATTGCTTCTGGCTTGCTGTCTTTATCGCGTACCTGCGGTAATACTGTCGGCGTTTCCCTGATCGGTGCAGTATTTGGTGGTTTAATCGCCAGTGTAGCTGCTGGTGCAGATGTATCCGTGGCTCCTCCGGAAGCGATCGTTACAGGATTCCAAGGAACCTTTCGGTTTGCGGCGCTAATTCTGTGTGCGTCTGCGGCTGCTTCAGTTTTCAAGTTACGCCATGAAGTACCCCAGAAGGAAGACAAGGAGGACAAGGGGGACAAGGAAGATATGTGTTTGTAACTCCTAAACGGATTGCTATATTTCGGGTAATTATTTATCTCCATTAACAAAATGATAGAAATTAGCCAAGCAAAACCAAATTATATTGAAGCCGTTAAGGTTTTTTATGGCGAATGTGGTTATGGAGGCGGGCCTATAAGTGAAGAAGATTTGATATTTATTGCTCAATTAGAGAACAAAATTATTGGTGCAGTACGTTTGTGTCCCAATACTGATTTTTTTGTGTTGCGAGGAATGCAAGTTCTAGCGCCATTTCAACGCCAAGGTATTGGTACGCAACTGCTTCAGATATGTACTAAGCAATTAGTGAATCGAGTTTGTTACTGTAAGTAGGTCAACCTTAAAAAAGATAAAATAGATCCTTTGCGATTACTTCTCTACGAGACGCTACGCGCTAAGCGAAGCTATGCCGAAGGCTTTACGCTAAACTACGTTCCGCTCGTAATGACATTTGACGTTTAATTAGTTTGAACTACTTATTCCTTGGGAACATTTGCGCTCCTTCTATCAACAAGTAAAGTTTCAAGAAGTTTCACCAGTCGAAGTTCCCATCCTATTGCGCGAGCGATTTGATAATTATATTTTTAGGAAAATGAACGTCATTTTAATGCGTCGATTGCCGATTTTATCACAAATTTTATGAATCGCAGATGCCAAACATAAATTTAGAAATACGACCTTATAAAATAACAGATGAAGCACAAGTAATTAATTTATGGTATCGATGTAATTTAGTAGTACCTTGGAATGATCCTAAACAAGATATTGAACTTAAATTGCAAGTCCAACCAGAATTATTTCTTGTTGGTTTGATTAAGACTCAAGTTGTTGCTACTATTATGGCTGGATATGAAGGACATCGTGGTTGGCTCAACTATTTAGCTGTAGCACCAGAGTATCAAAGACAAGGTATTGGGAAATATCTCGTTGAGCAAGCAACTATTAAACTGAAGTCCATAAACTGCCCAAAAATTAACATCCAGATACGTAATTCAAATACAGATGTTATTCAATTTTACGAGCATCTAGGATTCAAAATAGATGATGTTATAAGTATGGGTAAACGTTTGTGAAGAGTGGCAAAGTTTGGTTTAGCTGCACATTAACGCCCTCACCCTAGAAGGGTGGGGCTATAATTACAAAGCCTGCCTGCGCAGGCTAAATTATATGCATCTTCATATTGAATTGGTATAAGTAAGTCGGTGGAAATAAACACAACTGAATTCAGAAATATAAACCAATACGGTTCAGTTAAGGATAATTGTAGGTTGGGTAGAGCGATAGCGAAACCCAACAAAGCCGCGAGAATGTTGGGTTTCGTCCCTCAACCCAACTTACACTAAATCAGGTTTTTGACGCTAACTGAACCGTATTGAAATATAAACAGGTTTAAAACCCTTACCAATGACAAATGACAAATGACAAATAACAAAACTTACTTAAGGTTTCCAAATAGCATCTTTGACTTGAAAGGTTTTAGGAATTAGCTTTTGACTGTAGAACAAATCAACTACTTGTTGTTGTTCAGCAATATATTCATCCTTCATTTCAAAGACACCAAAATAAGGACGATTTTTTAAAGAATATTCCAAAACCTCTGGCTTATATTTAGTTTCTACTGCCAAAAGTTTGGCAACTTCAGTAGAATTAGCTTTCGCCCAATCTTCTACTTTTGTTTGTTCTTCTAAAACGATTTTGACTAAATCGGTGTGATTTTTGGCAAAGTTTGCTGTAGCAATGTAAAAAGCGCGTTGAGGTGCGACATCGGAACCTCTAACTAATACGCGCACGCTACCATTTAATTCTTTAGAAGCGAGATAAGGATCGCCAATAGGTAAAGCATCGACATTACCACCTTCAAAAGCTGTGGTACTATCGGGAATTTTTAAGTAAACAGGTTGAATATCAGTCAGCTTCAGTTTTGCACTTTCTAAAGCTTTGAGGACAAAGTATTGTAGTGCTGTTCCTTTCTGAACTGCTAATTTTTTCCCCTTTAAATCAGCAAGGGTTTTAATCGGAGAATCTTTAGGTACAATAATAGCCTGAGCGCCTGCATTTGAACCCGTCGCCGCCACATAGAGGATGGGATTACCACCAGCTTGAGCAAATACAGGTGGTAGATTTCCTACGTTTCCAATATCAACACTACCAGCAGCCATTGCTTCCATCATCGGAGGGCCACCTTGGAAGGATATCCATTTAACTTGAATACCTTCTGGCGCAAGTCTTTTTTCTAATAATCCCTGCGCCTTCAGCAAATTCAGTCCAGGTGTACCGCTTTGGTGACCGATATTAATCACCTTTAACTGTGAAGAACTAGGAGAGGGTTGTGCAACGGGAGAAACGTTACTTTGTGAGGTATTTTGCGAACTACAACTAGCTAGGGCTAAAAGCCAAGTTAATAAACAAGTGGCGATCGCAGTTAAAATATAGCGACGGGTTTTCATATTTGCAGTTGAAAAGGTGACAGGCTAATACCCGTCACCGATGAAAATTGAGGAAAATTAATAAAGAGAAGCCAAAACCTTATCAGCAGCGGCGCGGAATGCACTCGCAGCACCAGCACTCATATCTCGTGGCGCACAGATGCGATTTCGCAAATAGGCGAGTGTAATAGCTCCAATTGCAGCTATCTTGGGATCGATAGTATTACCATCTTTACCACCTGTGCGTCCACCTGGTAGAGGTTCACCGTTACCGTTGATGAGGTAATCAGCAAGCAATCTCAGGTGAAAATCAACCACCTCTTGAACTGCTGAAACATCGCCATCTACAGCTAAGGCTTGTACGCCTGAGTTTCTCAAAATATCACCAATAGCTGCTTCTCGATTATCGCTCAATCTCTCCGCAGCTTCTGCACGAAACTGGATGGCTTCGCTTTCTGCGGGATCTAAGGGTAAAGGATTTCCAATCGGTTCTACACCCCATCTGCGGCGTAAAAGTAAATTGTTGGTGATATTATCCGATTTCACCCGATGATAAGCTGGGCGTTGATTTAGTGCTGCAAACCAAGCATTGATTCGGGGATAACGGGGATTACCTTTGATGTGATACTGTCGATAAACTGGTAAATTAGCCGCTAATCTATCGAGATGGGGACTGTAGAGAATGTCTACCAAGCTAAAATTGCTAAGAAAATAGGGGCCGGGATATTTACCTAAAGTTTGTTCAAGTTCATCTAATTTAGCTTCAAATTCTGCTTGTAACTTAGCTAATTCATCAGCATTGTTAACTTTTTCTCTGAGGAATTTGTAAGCAATATCTCTAAAACCGTTTGTTTCTGATTCCTCTACCCATTGTCTCGCAACAGCGTTTTCTTCTGGGTCTTCTGGAAATAATGCTGGCGTAGGAAATCTTTCTTCTAAAGCTAAGAGAATATCTTTAGATTCATACACTAACTTGCCTTCAATTTTTGCACCAGGTACAAGGGTAGTCGGTACTAAATCAGTATACCATTTTGGCTTATTACTTAAATCAATAAACTCTGTCTCAAAAGGAATTTCTTTTTCTTCTAAAGCAAACCAAACCCTCTCACAAAAAGGACACCAAGAATTAGTATCTCTATATAACAGAACTGGTGCTTTAGTGTCTGGGGGTAGTTTATGCAAACTGCTGGGTATAGGTGCAGTAGATGGAGCTTGTCCTGGTCTTTTTACCCTCCGCGCTGGGGTATTTTTTCGAGCAGTTTCTAAGAGTTGTTCCCAATTAGATACAGCGTCTTGAATAGCCATTTTTGACACCTATTTAAAAATATGTCGGACGACCTCGAAACTTAGAGCAATCCTATGGGATTGGGGAAAGGGGAAAGGTAAAAGGGGGAAAGGAATTGAAAATTCGTAATTACGTTATGAATGGGGATTTAAACTGAGGAATATAACCCTCAATTTAATTACGAATTAGTAATTATATTGAATTACCTAGCTTTATGGGGAACGCCAGAAAATACAAATAATTGTTGCTCTTTCGGTGCAGGTAAATTTTCACCGACGTAACGATTAATACCTACTCCCATATCTCCAGTGGCGGTGAGTTTAAACTTAACTTCTTCAAATTGAGATGCTTGTAAAACTTTCCGCACAGTGTCAGAGTAAGCAGTACCGTTAGAATGTCCGCGAGTCCAGAGAACAAAAGCACCTTTTTTACTGAGAAAACTCAAGTTATCTAGCAAGCGTTTAAGTTCGCCTTCATCAGCCAAATTACCAAATACACCACAGACAATCACAATATCTGCGGGTACAGCGCCTACATAATTAGCGGAGATAGTTGCATCACCATTGATAAATTCTATTTGCTTGGCTAAACCCAATGATTCTATAGTTGCTTTTCCACGTTCAACTAAGTTGGGGTTTAATTCAACCAGTCTTGCATAGACATCTTGGGCGCGGGGGTGATTTGCTAAGGTTCCGAGTAAATCTCTACCATCGCCAGCGCAAACACTAACTACACGGATTCTTCCAGCTGGTGATGCATCTAAGCTGTAGGTGATGTATTCCCGCACGATTTCTAGGCGTTGTTGTAATTTTGGTTCCGTATTATAGAGATCGTGCCATTCAAACCAATCTTTTGGCATAAGGGGTGATTCCCATTCCTTGCAAACTGTGGCTTTGCAGTGTGATAAGCACGCTGCACAATAAATAACTACGGCAAATCTATCGATTAACAGTATTTTGCAATGAAGGCACAGTATCACAGATGTAGATGCAAAATCAAGTCTGCTGGCAATACTGTTCTGTAAGCTTATTTATGAAGACTCAGTAAGAAAATCCGGTAAGAAATGGCTTCTAAATCAAAGCTGTGAATCACTTGTAGTCAATAACTGAGTTAGCCAGTGCTGAGCAACTTCCTTGCTTGGTCGGGGCTTCGCAAGCTGGGGGAGTAGGGGTAGCTGGGGTGGCTGGGAAAGATACGATCGCATCAACCTAGTAAATCTGGTATAAACAACTGCAACACTTGTCCTTAATGCTGTTCTGAGGCTAGTGAATGGCAAGAAAACAATAGTCTGATAGGCGATCGCCCACAACAAATTACTTGCAGTTTCATCTGTTACTGTTTACAGTTTGCTATACATAGCATTATTTATATAAGAATTTTATGGGAATCGAGGGTGTTTGGTGGTTTTTTAAGATTCAAGAGTCTGATTGGACTGAGATTAAATCTGACTTTGACAGAGCAGCAACAGGAGTAGACAGTCTACCTGAAGTTCAATCATTTGTTTTGCGTCCTGTAGCACCGCCTGTTACCCCAAAATATGCTGAGGCAGTTGTCGCAGGTGTGCTGGCAGGTGCGGAACTGGGTAAACGGCTTTTTCATCGCCCATTTCACGAATTAGCATTCAAAATTCTGATCGAAAAACCTGAGTGGGAGTCTAGTGAGCGTCTAGTTGAATTTGCTTTACAATCAAGAGTCTTGCCTACTGTCGTGTTAATGACAGGCATAGGTCATGAACGGTTTGCTCAACTGCCGGGTTATTTGGGAAATATGCTGCTGCATCCGCAAGAGGTAGCTAGTGCTTTAGAATTAGTCTCGCACACGCTAGATGTTGACTGGCAAAGCTATTCTACTAAAGCTAAGTGTACTTTAGACTACGGCGGCCCTCCAGGCTCAGAGTTTGACTTTGAAGCTGACGCAGATGTGGCTAAAATCTTACACGCGCTCCCCAATGCTTTGCAAAAAGTTAAGAATGATGAGGCTGGTCTACTGGTCTTAAGTTCGTGGGGTTTTCCAGATACAGATACTCCTCAAGACTCTAATACGGTAGCAGAGTCGGATGATATTGAGTTTTAAGTTTGATACTTGAAGGTAATATATAGGTAATTATTTAAGCACTTTAGTGTTATTAACAAGCCCCCACTATTGTCATGCAAGCTTGATTTGTTATTCAGTTCTGCCTCAATGCTTTACCCATCTACTAGGTACGACCGCATAATAGAGATGCACAGCATTGGCTCTCGAAACCATTGATATACTTGGATTTTTACACCTCAAGTAAGAAATTCTCGTTTTGAGTTTCTTACTTTGATGTTTCTGAGAGCATTTTGACAATCTCCTGCAAAAAAGCGATCGCCCTCCAAATCAAAATTCCTAAATAAATATTTCATAGTTGCAATTCATTGCAATATTCCGTAACTTCTCGGTTTTTGATTCCCTGATACTTGATTAACTGCTGATGAATGCAGTAGGATAATTAAAACTCGGTTATTACACGTATTTACCGTAGTATTGAGTATTTCTTCTCTAAACAAGTTTTTTAACTGCTACAAGCCTTTGGTAAGCAGCAATCAAATATAAAAAGGTACATAGTATTTTAGAGATTGGGACTTTAGGTGGTTACAGTACAATTTGGTTAGGGCGATCGCTTCCGGCTGATGGTTACCTGATTTCCTTGGAGGCTAACCCAACACACGCCGAAGTCGCCCGTGGTAACATTGCTCGCGCTGGTTTATCTGATATCGTAGAAATTCGCCTCGGACGGGCGCTAGATACACTTCCACAAATCGCTGCTGAAGGGCGTAAATTTGACTTGATATTTATTGATGCAGATAAACCAAGCAATCCCGATTATCTTGCTTGGGCACTCAAGCTTTCCCATCGTGGTACTTTAATTATTGCCGATAATGTTGTCCGTAATGGGGCAGTGATTGATGCTGCTAGTGACGATTCTAACGTACAGGGTATACGCCGCTTCAACGAATTACTTGCAGCAGAAACCCGTGTTAGTGCTACCGAAATTCAGACTGTAGGTAGTAAAGGGTATGACGGCTTTGCGATCGCTGTTGTCACTGGCGATATTTGAATTGTAGATGCGATCGCTATTAAGTTAATTTTGAACTGCTTCTAACCAGGACGATAAATCAGCTACACCTGTAAAATCTAACAGTGCTTCGCCTAGATTTTCTAATTGTTCTAGAGAAAGACTATCAATGCGATCGCGCAATTCTTGCGATAATTCACCCACCCGTCGAGTCAACAAACGAAGAATGAGCGATTTTGCTTCTTCTTCCTTAATTTCGCGGTAAACTCGTGTTTCCTTGAGCGTGATTCCTAGCATTGACTCTACCTCAGTTCGAGTTAATTGTTCAAACTTGTAAACCATTATGGTCACGATCATCTCTATTATGGCGCGACTGGCTCTTTCTGGGGCTTCTTGAGATGTTCTGGTTAACAAATACCGCGCTTCTTGGGGTGCAATCTCATCATCTACTGTTGTCAACACCATCAGCGCTACCCATACAGGTAATTGACGAATATCACCCAACTCATCTAAATATATGCGATGTACTTGTCCACCGTTGAGTAATGAACGATGGGGATAAATATCAGTTTGTTCGAGAGTGCGAGATGGGTAAATTATGACAGCTTGCCAATCATTAAATCTGTCACGGTTACGGTAAAAATATAGCGAAGATTCCGCAAATACTCTTTCATAAAGCCTTTCGTCTTTCTGAAACTGGACTTCGCAAAAATAGACAATCCCCGGAGTATCATTTTCTGGTGGTAGAAATACGCCATCAATTTCAAACTTGGGTTCTTTAATGGCGACTGAATCAAATCGATAGGATTCAGCATTTATTGGGGGATTTGTCAAGAGTTCAAATAATAAACTAGGCGATTGTTGAAACAGTTTGTAAAAAATTGAATCTCGGCGCATGAAGCATTAAATTTCGTCGATTTGTTGAATCTGCTCCTTATTAAATCATCTAATTGTCAGAGACGCGATAACCCTTGTCTGTACAAGTTGTCATTTGTAGGGGTTTGAAGGCTATTTACTTTTATTAGTAGAGTTTGGTGCAATGAAGAAATTAAGCTGAAGGTTTGTAATTTTGGTGGCTAACTATCCGGTTTGTAGCTCAGATAAATTATTATCGCTGGCTTTTTCAGGTAAAAATCCACCTGCTTGCATTTGCCATAATCTATAGTAAGCACCGCCTTTTGCTAGTAGTTTACTATGAGTACCATCTTCAACAATACGGCCTTGATCGAATACTAAAATGCGGTCGAGATGGGCGATGGTAGATAAGCGATGAGCGACGACAATGACGGTTTTGCCATTCATTGCTAAATCTAGGGTATCTTGAATCGCTTTTTCGGTGATGGAATCGAGGCTAGATGTGGCTTCATCTAAAATTAGGATGGGTGCATCTTTGAGGATAACGCGCGCGATCGCAATTCGTTGTCTTTGTCCTCCAGATAGTTTCACCCCCCGTTCCCCTACGAGAGAATCATAACCCTCACTCATCTGAATAATAAAATCGTGAGCGTAAGCTTTGCGCGCGGCTTGAATTACTTCCTCATCAGTAGCTTCAAGTCGTCCGTAACGAATATTTTCTAGTAAGGTGCGATGAAACAAAGACGGATCTTGGGGAATTAAGCTAATTTGGGCGTGTAATGCATCCTGTGTCATATCGCGAATATCCACCCCATCGATGAGAATTTGTCCAGATTGGGGATCGAATAGACGCAAAATTAAATTGACAAAAGTGGATTTTCCCGAACCGGAAAAGCCTACTAATCCTACACGCTGTCCTGGTTGGATAGTAACAGAAAGGTCGTGAAATACTTGTTTTTCCGCCGAATAGCTGAAATTAACGCGCCGAAACTCGATTTTTCCGGTAGTGATGGAATGAGCGATCGCATTTTCTCGATCAACTAACTCATGGGGTTGCACAATAGTTAAAACACCATTGGCGATATTACCAATATGTTCAAATAAATCTAAAAATCTTCTACTTAAATTGCGGGCTTCGCTAATAATTAACAGTGATAAGCTAGTTGCTACTACAAAATCAGCAGTTGCGATTTTTCCTTGACTCCACAAAGAAAGCGAGTAATACAAAGTAGCAATTTTCAAAATCGCTGCGGATATAAACTGAAACCAGCGAATGCGTTCTGAGTACCAGTTAGCCTTTCTCACCTCTATGATTTCGCGCCTAAATCGCTCATTTAAATAGCGTCTTTCAAAACCTAAACGCGCAAACAATCGGCTAGCAGTCAGATTTGTAACTGCATCGACAATGATACCAGCTGTTTCACTTCTAGCGGCTGCGGCTTTGCGGGAATGAATTCGACAGCGAGTAGCTAACCAAAAAGAAATACTGATAAATAAAACTGCCCATATTCCCACCAATGCAGCTAGAGGCGGATAGGCACGATACAGTAAAATGATAGCGACGATATAGACAATGATGACTGACATAAATTCAGAAATCAGCATTTGCATTGTCTGGGTAACGCCGTAAGCAGTTTCGTTAATACGCTGTGCTAAAGCACCTGCAAAACTACTACTTAAGTAGCGATGGGAATGTTGCTGTAAATAAGCATAAAGTGAGCGAATAATATGCTGGCGGTGGATGGGATGGAGAATAGTTAATAACAGTCCCGAAGAACGCCCAAATACGACTTCACCTATACTTAAGGCAGTGAATAGCATTAAGGGTTGACTGATGGTTGCAAAAATCTCACTGCTATTAACCGTTGATTTTGTGACGCTGCGGATAATTTCGCCAATGGCATAGGGTAACATAATGCCACAAGTCGCGTGGATGATTTCTAAAATAACGGTTGCTATATACCACCAGCGAAATTGATTGACAAAATAGCAAATAAACTGGAATGAATTCGGCGGTAAATTTGGTGCTTCAGCAGCACGTTGAAAGAATTTAAATTGTCTGAGCTTTTTTGGCATTAAAGTTAATTTTCTCGCTTTAATTCAAACTTTTAACTAACATCGCAACTAATAATTTCAAAAATGATCTATAACTATAATTTTAGTTAAATCAGTTTTATTAAAAAGTAAAGTTTAACCTGTATATATAGCAATCCGGAATCATTCGTGAGAAAACACTGAGATAAAAATCCTTATTTTACAGGCATTAAAGCCTTAATTCATTCTCACGTATCATTTAGGAATGCTATATATATTTCACGTCCATGAAATATCGTAGACTTTTCATATTTCATTCTTATTTTTTCTATGACTCTAACTGATGCTGTATTTGCTGGGTTAACAATGCCAATAATATCAGGAAATTTGAATTGCTCAAATCCATATTGAATTGTTGCTGATGCGGCTTCAGTTGCTAAACCTTTACCCCAAAAATTGGGATCTAGTCTATATCCAATCTCTCTTTCGTTGACATTATCAATTTGCTCAATGGCGATTCCACAGTAACCAATCAATTGGTTGCTTTCTTTGAAAATGACAGCCCATTTGCCAAATCCAAACGTTTTGTAAGAAGTTATAAAATTATCTATTTTATCTTGAGTTTGCAAAGCTGAGAGAATTCCTGTAGGCGAAAATTTCATTACTTGGGGATTTACAAGTATTGGCGCAAGTTGATGCACATCTTTTTGCTGGAATTCTCGCAGAATTAAGCGTTTTGTTTCTATAGAAAACATTCTGGCTACATTAGCTCAAGGGTGATAAAAAGAAAAAAATAGACGGCTGAACCAACCGTCTGCTGCTGTTACATCAATTCCTAACTAACGCACAGCATCACCTTTGCGATATTCGGCGGTGATATCGTCTAACTTTTGTTTCAAGTTGTCATCGAGTTTGACTTCAATTGCTTTGAGAGTGTCATTCAGTTGTTCTGGACGACTAGCGCCAATAATGGGAGCAGTGATTATCGGATTAGCTAAAACCCAAGCTAATGATAAAGTCGTGAGGGATAATCCGGCTAAATCGGCGACTGTGCGTAATTCTTCAACTGTGTTAAACTCGCGATCGCGCCAATAACGATCTTGATAACGTTCTGCGGCTAAACCTAAGGTAAAACGAGTTCCTTGGGTGGGGCCTTGAGCAAGATTATGTTTACCAGTCAGTAAACCCCCTGCCAAAGGATTGTAAGGAATTACACCCAATCCTTCCTCTTGCGCTAGGGGTAAAAGTTCGCGCTCAATCTCGCGGAACAACAAATTATAGCGAGGCTGAATCGAGACAAAGCGAGTTAAATTCCGCACATCAGCCCGACCTAAAGCGCGGCTGAGTCGGTAAGCTAAGAAATTAGAAACCCCGATATAACGTGCTTTACCAGAACGAACTATGATATCTAGGGCTTCGAGAGTTTCATCTAAGGGAGTTGACGTATCATCAGAGTGTAATTGATACAAATCAACGTAATCGGTTCCCAAGCGTTTGAGGGAAGCATCAATCGCATCTAAAAGATGTTTGCGTGAAGCACCCTGATCCCAAGGTGCAGGGCCTACCTTGCCTACAGCTTTGGTAGCCAGTATAAAATGTTCGCGTTTACCTTTCAGCCAGCGCCCAATAATTTCTTCAGTGCGTCCGGCTGTAGCAACTCCACCGCCTAAAGGATAAACATCGGCTGTATCTAAAAAGTTGATACCAGCATCGGCGGCTTTATCGAGAATTACTCTGGAAGTTTCTTCATCAGTCTGCAATCCAAAGGTCATAGTACCAAGAACAAGGCGCGAAACTGTCAAGCCAGTTTTACCGAGATTTGTAGTTGGTAAAGTCATAAAATAGTTCCTAATGCTATTAATGTGAGATTTAAATGCGGAATATTTGGGCTTTTGCTTGGGGTGCTTTGGTCGGAATTCTTGGTGGATTAATTGGTTTGGGTGGTGCAGAGTTTCGCTTACCAGTTTTAGTTAGTATTTTTAACTATCGAACCCTACAAGCAATTATTATTAATCTCATTGTTAGCCTCATCACTGTAACTTTTTCATTCATTTTTCGCAGTGGTGTTATTGGTCTTGAGAATGTTTTTGCCAACCTGACAGTAATCATTAACATTCTGGCAGGTTCTCTTATCGGCTCTTATATTGGGGTTAACTATGCAACTAAAATCAACGAACGAACATTAAATCGGATTGTTGTTGTTTTTCTATTTTTCCTAAGCTTTATACTGATCGGGCATCATCTCATTTTCAGTTTTCAGAGTCTGCAACTGCCCAGCTTCCTAAAAATTGCTATTGGTTTTTTAGCAGGAATTGTCATTGGTATATTCAGTAGTATGCTTGGTGTCGCAGGCGGTGAGTTGATTATCCCGACAATCATTCTGGTGTTTGCAATTGACATCAAATTAGCAGGAAGTTTGAGTCTGGCAATCAGTATTCCCACTATTATCATGGGTTTATTCAAATATAGAAGTCAGCAACGACTTCAAGAAGTAAAATCAGAGCAAATATTCATTGTTTCAATGGCATTTGGTTCAATAATAGGAGCGTTGATTGGCAGCATTTTTTTAAGGTATGTAACCAATTCTTGGTTGTATGTCATCTTGGGTGTGATTCTATTGTTATCGGCTTTTAAATTAGCAAAGCACAAGCCAGCTGCATAAAGCATCCGTTATTACTGAACCAAATCGATTAGGCTATTACAGAAGCTTCACGACGGCTTTGTGAAATTAGCCATTGTTGCAATTGTGGGTTGCTGTAGACTTCATCGGCAATAAAATGATCGCCATCAGGCAGTAGAGTAAAATCTACTTGACCTTTGACTTGGCGCAAGGTGGTGACAACCTGCTCTGTATCTTCTATTGATAGTTTTTCGTCTTTTGCACCTTGGAAGATTTGGATGGGAATTTCTTGAAGTGCAGCTAGTTGTGTTGCTTCCAATGTCTTAGGTGCGCGCCCGGAAACTGCTACCAAACCGGCGAAGCGCCTAGGATTAGAAGCGGCGATATGCCAAGCGCCAGCTGTACCTAAGCTGAATCCAGATATAATTACGCGGGACGGATCGATGGGTTGGGAGGCGATGAGATTATCTAGTAAAGCAATGACATCTGATTCTCTTTCTACCCAAGTTTGCCCTTCAGGAAGTTGGGGAGCTGCAAAGACGTAAGGTAAAGGGCTTGACTCATCTACAAAACGTGGTAAACCCCATTTCAACAGTATATTTAAATCGTTACCGCGATCGCGCGCTCCGTGCAAAAACAGTACCAGGGGTGCAGGTTTATTCGCATCATCAGCCACGGGTGAAAAAAGATAAGGTAAGGAACTATTGCTGATTTGTTGTACTGACATAGGTGAATCCTAAATAATTGGGGCATGGGGCATGGGGCATTGATTATTTCTCCCCTGCACCCGGCTCCCTGCCCCCTTGCTTTCTTGTCTCTCACTAACTCACCGCAACCTTCGCTGGTTGTTTCCAAACTGCGGCGGCGTACAATGAGTCTTCAAAGTCGGGGGCGATGTTATTACCAGTAATGCGTGCTTCATGCTGTTCCCAATCAGCGAAGAATAAATCTTGGCTGATGCGGGACACTATTGCAGGGATGTCACGGCGAATGCTGGGTACATCACCAATTGGCAAGCCAAAGCTGACAAAACCAGCCGGATTGAAGACATGAATGTCTTTGAGATATGGTGCAGTACCAGGTACTTTCTCTAAATATTCGTGGGCTTTGCCGAGGTAAGGGTGCGTTCCTAAATCTTCGTCGCGCTGTTCGGCTGGTGGCTGGTAGCGATCGCGCCACAAAGCAATATGCTGTGAAAAGTCGGCTAGTTCTGGGCGCTTTGTCGGGTCAACAAAGTAACCAGTACCAGCGATCGCAAAATCAAACTCGAAAACATCATCGTTCACCTGAGCAATAATGCGATCGCCTTTTTCCCTTGCAGATTTCCAAGGTGCAGATAGATGCAGGTAAAAATTAGGAAAGGCGATTACCCGTTCAATTGCATCAGGTGGTGGTGTGGAACCTACTTGCCGAAATCGCCAAGCTTGAAACCAGCGAGCTGTATCAGGTAGTTCTGGATAGTTGAAGTAAGCACCAGGATAGCCACGCACACGATTGATTGGTAAAGATGCGATCGCTTCTCTGCGGGCAAACAGATGTACTTCCTTGGCTCCCGATTCCAGCGCTACCCCAGCAGCATCAAAAGCTGAAGCCGCCGCACCCAACACCGCTACAGTTTTACCCTGCAATGCTTCAAAGTTAATCAACTCGGAGGTATGTGCATATAAATTGCGTGGTAAATCAGCTAATACAGGCGGTATATACGCGCCACCAGTACCAGCCACACCGTTAGCGAAGATAATTTTGCGGGTAGTTTCTATTTGCGATACACCGTTTACCTCAAGGTGTAGGCGCAAGAAACCTTCAGCAGGCTCAACTCTTACTAACTTCGTCCGGTAACGTACTGAAATACCGAGAAACTGCCGATACCAGCTAAGATATTCAGCCCAGAGTACTCGGGGAATCCGGTCAATTGCTGCGTAAGCTTCAGCACCATGTCGCGCTTCATACCAAGCTTGAAAGGATAATTCCGGAATGCCTAATTCCGGGCCTGGTAGGTTCTTCGGCGTGCGGAGCTTTTTCATCCGCGCTCGTGTTAACCACACGCCAGCATGGCTCTCATCCTCGGCTGCATCAATCACCGTCACGCGACCGATACCTGCACGCCGCAGCGCAAACGCAAAGACACTACCGCTACCACTACCACCAACAATTGTGACATTGTGGTCAATACCTGGGCGATCGCTCACCCAGTTTTCCGGATCTGGGCCGATGAGGCGCAGTGCCTCACGAGCGCGAAAATCTAGGTCAGTCGTTGTTGTCATGTCGATTTCCCGTTATGGATTGGGGGAGAAGAGGCAGGGGAGCAGGGAGCAGGGGGACAAGGAATTTTAGATTTTAGATTTTAGATTTTAGATTCAAACCCAATCCAAAATCGCAAATCCAAAATCCAAAATTGAATTGCCCTATGCCCTTACGAAACTTTTATCTAATTGTGGTGATTGGATTTGAGCTACTTGGGATTCGATAGCTGTACCCTTGAAGAAGTTGGAGTTAGCTTCGGTGTAGAACTTGTAAGGATTAGCGAATACGTAAGCTTTGAAGTCAGCTTCGGAAATTACGCCTTCTTTCACCAATTCCCAGCTTTCTGCGAGAGGATCTGTCAAATCGGGTACATCCCAGTGACCGACATCTGAGGAATAGATGGCGTTAATCTTCACGTTTAAGGGATTGGCTTTGTCGTTGAATGCTGCGCCGATGGTGCGATCGTCAGACTCGGAACCAAAGAAGAAACTATTCACCCAGCGATCGCGGATATCTTCAATGCTTTCAATTCCAGCTGCGGCAAAGTCTTCTAATTCCTTACCAACTGGTTGACGGCTATGACGCGCAAAGGAAGAACCTAACACAATCTTGGCTAATTCTTCTTTGGTGAAGGAATACCCTTGGGTAATTTCGCCACCGAAGCGCTCAAACAACTCGAACAACTCATCAGCGTTGGTCAAGTCTGGGTTGTAGTTTTGTAGCCCCTGAAGATTACGCTTGGAATAACGATCTACTAAATGAATGTAGACATGAGCGCCCCAATCTGCGCCACCTTCGAGCATTCCTACGCGCAATTGTGGGAAGCGTTTGGTGACACCACCAAAGAACAACGCCTTCGCAAAAGCTTGGGAACCATCGGCAAAGTGACCGATATGGTTATTCATGTAGTTGCTGATGGAGGAGCGACCAGTCCAACCTTGGCTGCCGTAGTGGGTAGTAATGGGCACACCCAACTCTACAGCTTTAGCCCAGAATGGATCGTAGTCATATTCACTATCCAGCCCAAAGAAGTCTATGTAAGAAGCATATCTAGCAACTTCTGGGAATTTATCAGCAGGATATTTATCTGCGATCGCTTTAATTGGTCGTTTTACACCACCAGGAATATTTGCTACTTTTAAACCTAGTGTATTTACCGCAAATTCTAATTCCTCAATGGCTTCTTGAGGAGTAGTCATGGGGATACCAGCTACCACCGTCAGGCGATCGCTATATTTGCGATATAAATCAGCATGATAGTGGTTAACGGCTCTTTGCAAGGCTTGGCGATTCTCTGGGCTAGCTCCAGCAGGCGCGAGGACATTATTGGGAAACAGTACAGAATAATCTGAACCTTGTTCCGCCTGACGTTCATACAATAATTCTGGCAGGATGTAGGTAGCTAAATCTAGAGTATTTTTGGTCACTCTCGCCCACCAAGGAGAGCGAATTGTGCGATTGTATTGACGTTCTTCAGGTGTTTGTTGATACCAGTCTTTGCCATCTTTTTTAGAATTGAGGCGAGAGGATTCCGCCTTGCGCAATTCGTCTACAAGTTTTGCACCGCCATATTTAGCAATGTAATCTTCCAGCGCTGGTGTGAAATCGTTGGTATGAACGTCGGTATCGATTACTGGATAATCTAGGGTAGCTCTGATTGCAGCTGAGGGTGATGTCTTTAATCTGCTATATTCAGTCATTTTTTTCTTCCTCATATTTAGCTAAGATTTTCAGGTTATGTAGAGCATCAGGAAAACTTAATATTCGGAGGCGCTCTACAAAAAACACGCTTGAAACAGTAGAGTTTAAGCATGAGTGAAAAGTCCAAGAGAATTATTTGGAGGGTTATACCAATTCAAAATTAATAGGACTTACGCAAAGTTAACGGAAAAATGTAGACGCGCCAGCGGCTTCCCGTTCGACGCAGTCGTTCCCGCAGGGTAGGGTACCGCAGAGGACACAGAGTGCACAAAGGAATAAGAGTTTGAGAGGTTTTGTGGGTAAGTCCTATAATGCTTTCTTGATGTAGATCTGCATCAGAATCTTTGTGAATTGGAATAACGCACCTAGCAAAATTTATGCTGATACCAATTTTTCATTTGCTTGTTGTGCAGCCAAACGATTACCTGGACGACGTAAGCCAAGGTTTTCGCGCAAGGTGCTACCCTCATATTCAGTGCGGAATAGTCCGCGTTTTTGCAGGATGGGGACAACTAAATTTACAAAGTCATCTAATCCTGTAGGTAGAATTGGAGGCATGATATTAAAGCCATCTGCTGCACCGTTGTTAAACCATTCTTCTAGTTGATCGGCAATGGTTTCGGGAGTACCAAGTATAGTCCGATGGCCTCTTGCAGTAGCGAGAGAGCGGTACAACTGACGCAGCGTTAAACTACCGCGAGTAGCTAAATCTTTAACTAATTTCAGACGGCTCTTATTGGTGTTGGTGTCGCTTGGTAGTTCGGGAGCTAGATCGTCTAGAGAATATTTCGACAGATCCACACCTTTGTAATAGGTCTTTAAAATACCCCAAGCGACATCGGGATGAATTAATGATTGTAGAAATTCGTATTTCTCTTGTGCTTCTTCTTCTGTACGCCCAATAATTGGGAAAGCACCAGGCATAATTTTTAAATCATCCGGGGAACGTCCATATTTTGCCAATCTACCCTTGATATCGGCATAAAATTCCTGAGCATCTGCGAGGGTTTGATTAGCGGTGAAAATTACTTCAGCAGTACGCGCCGCTAAATCTCGCCCAGCTTCCGAGGCTCCAGCTTGGACAATTACGGGGTAACCTTGAGGCGGACGCCCGACGTTTAAGGGGCCTTTAACGGAGAAATGTTTACCTTTATGGTTGAGTATGTGTAGCTTCTCTGGATCGAAATAAATGCCTGATTCTCTGTCACGAATAAAGGCATCATCTTCCCAACTATCCCACAGTCCTTTGACGACTTCGACAAATTCTTCCGCCCGTTCATAACGCAGGCTGTGATCTGGGTGATTTTCCAATCCAAAATTAGCTGCGGCGTTATCATTACCTGTGGTAACTACATTCCAACCGGCGCGTCCTTTACTCAAATAATCTAGAGAAGCAAACTTCCGTGCTAGGGTGTAGGGTTCTTCGTATGTAGTTGAGGCGGTAGCGATGAAACCGATGTTTTGAGTGACTGAAGATAAAGCCGAGAAGAGAGTCACAGGCTCGAAATGGGCGATTTTACCATTACGACACTGATTTTCGCCACCGTTACCCCAAACTCCTGGGCTATCTGCAAGAAAGACTGCATCAAATAAGCCTCGTTGGGCTGTTTGGGTAATTTCTTTGTAATGCTCGAAATTCAACCCTGCATCTATTTGCGCGTCAGGGTGTCGCCATGCAGAGATATGATGTCCAGTGGCTTGAATAAATGCACCTAACCGAAACTGACGTTTTTTGCTCATCTACTTTGTTCTCTTCTTCAATAAATGCGGTTCGCTAATAGCGATCGCTTTTTTCACAACATCAGTCATCATTTGACTGCTGCTAAAAAACTTTGGCTGATTTCTAACTGCTCAAAACTCATGGCTTGGCTTGATAACCTGACACATCTTGGTCAAACCCTTATCAATAGCTAGTAAGTGACTTATGAAAAGACGAAAGTTTAAGCTTTCCACTACTGACATACGCCCAAAAAATAATTGTATCTGGATGGCAGATTTATAAAATCCTTTGACTGTAAGGCTTTGAGGTAATCATGTCTGATATAGGCATTCACCCATAACTGGACAATCAAGATACAGCTTACACAATCAATCCAAAAAAAGATGTGCTGGCAAACACAAGTGTATGATATACGAATTATTAGGTTATCAAACATTAAATATTGCAAAGCATCTAGTGAGGGGCTGGGGGCTAGGGCGTGTTTTCAAAGTCTTAGATCCCCCCTACCCCCCTTAAAAAGGGGGGCGAAAAGACCTCAAATTCCACGCCACTTGCTACAAGTCGGGGAACCGCAAGGGCGCAGTGGCTCCCCTTTTTAAGGGGGATTTAGGGGGATCGAGAAATTTAGAAGGCTAAACGAGTAGTTTGCAAACACGCCCTAGAGAAGGTATGCGCAAGGCGATCGCTTTGCCTATCGCAGAGAAACCATCGTTCGCAACGAGGATATTAAAAAAAGTTATTTGCTGGCTAGCTTTTCATACAGAGATTTAACAAGATGAACGATAAATTTATGCTGGCTGCTTTAGCTCAAAGCAAAAAAGCTTTACCAGAATGCTTACCAAACCCACCAGTAGGTTGTGTCATAGTCCATGCTGGCGAGATAGTAGCAGTAGGATATACCCATTCACCAGGAAAGCATCATGCTGAGGCTGATGCACTTACTGACATTCAAGGTCAAGATTTACCGTTTTTGCAAATGTACGTCACTCTTGAACCTTGTTCTTTTCAAGGACGCACACCTTCTTGTGCTTTGGCGATCGCTAAAGACCCCCGCATTCAAGAAATATATGTCTCGCTAGTCGATCCAGATCCGCACAATAACGGTAAAGGATTAGATATTCTTAAACAAGCAGGAAAAACAGTTCATGTCGGTTTGTGTGGCGAGGAAGTGAATCATTTTCTGGAAAAATATCTAATAAAGTAAATATGGTGAAATTAGTAATGTTTGATATTGATGGCACTCTTACTGAATCCAATCACCTGGATGATGAATCATATTTACAGGCGTTGTTTGAAGTATTTGGTGTTTCTGAGGTATCAAGCGACTGGGCATCATACAATCATGTAACAGATGCTTGCATTTTAAAAGAAGTTTGCCAGCGTAAACTTGGTCGCATTCCTACATCTAGAGAGGTTGAGGTATTTCAACAGCGTTTTTTAGAATTACTTGTTGATGGCGCACAAGCAAGTGGTGGAGTCAAAGCGATACCAGGTGCATCTGATATTTTGAATAGGCTACTCGTGTCTGATGACTATCTCTTAGCCTATGCGGGAGGCGGTTGGGCAGCATCAGCGATGTTCAAGTTAAAATGGGCTCATCTTCCCATTGATAATATTCCTTATGGGTTTTCGGATGATGACGATTCGCGAGAGGGCATAATGGCGATCGCTCATTCTCGCTCTGAAATCTATTACAATCAGAGTTTCTTAGAAGTTGTATACATTGGCGATGGTGTTTGGGATAGTCGTTCAGCACGTAAGTTAGGATATGCATTTATTGGTATAGCTTCAGACAATGCAGCCCAAGCATTATTTAACGAAGGTGCGACTGATATTTTTCCTAACTACGATGACTACGAGAGTTTTTTGCTAGCTTTAAACAAGTCTAAAGGCATAACAAAAGGTGCAACTGTTTCATAAGCTTTAGCGGCTTGCAATACTAGTAAATCTCTGTATTTAGCGGCGATAATTTGGATACCTACAGGTAAACCGTTGCTGGTGAAGCCGCAAGGTACAGAAGCCGCAGGTTGTTGTGTAAGATTAAACGGATATGTAAACGGTGACCAATCGTGTTGGGGATTGTCAATATATGACGGGGGACGATTTTGTCCGACGGGAAAAGCAGCTACGGATAAGGTGGGAGTAATTATTATTAAGGTAGAAATTCCCACCTAGACCTATCCTAAAATAGGAAATTTAATGGGCGATCGCTAAACTCACATGAGGTCACTCGATCGCAAAAATCTCTGTCTACAGAATACTTGATTATTTCGGGATTATCTGATATGATTGCTAATTTTTATTAAATACTAAAAATCTATCAAGTTACCGTATATTATTAAATATCATTAACCAAGCTACAGGAATATAAAGTAGAGAAGAGCTTGGTTATCTATTGAGTATATCTATTGCAGGCAGTAGATATCAGACTAAACACATCTAGGAATTCATCTCATGAGCTTAGATCTACAACTATCAGGTAAAACAGCAATTGTCACAGGTGGTAGTGCGGGTATTGGTTTAGCGATCGCCAAAGCGCTCTATAGTGAAGGTGTGAATGTAGCGATCGCAGCTCGGAATCCAGAACGGCTAGAGAATGCCGTCAGCGCGATTCAATCCCTATCCACACCAGGGGCGAAAGTCATTTCTATCAGTGCCGATTTAACTCAGACAGAAAGTGTCGAGCGAGTTGTTTCAACCACATTGGCACAATTTGGACAGATTGATATCTTGATTAACAACGCAGGTTCAGCTCGTGCAGGCTCTTTCCTAGAGTTGAGCGATGATGCTTTTGTGGATGCTTGGAACCTCAAATTACTAGGCTATATCCGTTTGGTTAGAGCTGTTGTACCCCATTTAAAGAGTCGGCGTGATGGGCGAATTGTCAATATTATCGGTGGCGCTGGACGCACACCTCGACCAGGGTTCCTGCCAGGCGGTACGACAAATGCTGCCCTATTGAACTTCACGCGCGGCATCTCTAAAGAACTAGCCAAAGATAATATTCGCATTAACGCCATCTCACCTGGTCTGACGGCAACAGAACGTGCAGAAACTTTAGCAAAGCAAAATGCTCAGGCCCGTGGTGTGAGTGTAGAAGAAATTAAAACAGAATCCTTGCAATCTATTCCTTTAGGAAAAATCGTCAAACCAGAAGAAATAGCTGCACTAGCTTTATTTTTAGTATCTGACCTTGCTTCTTCAATTACAGGTGCAGAGATTTTGGTTGATGGTGGACACACCCCTGGTGTTTAGATATTGACACATTTCACAATGACTAGAAACAACAAACAACTGAGACTGGGTGCATTTCTACATCCTACCGGACATCATATAGCGGCTTGGCGGCATCCTAACGCTCAGGCCAATCCTCTCGATTTCCGGCATTACAAGCAACTGGCACAGACAGCCGAACGAGGAAAATTTGATATGATTTTCCTGGCAGATGGGGTAGCTGTACGAGACCGGAATAATAATCCAGAAGTGTTGAGTCTTAATGGTAAGCTCGTACACTTTGAACCCCTCACCCTACTGTCGGCCTTGTCCGCAGTTACAGAAAATATTGGCTTAGTAGCAACAGCCTCCACCACCTACAACGAACCTTTTCACATCGCCCGCAAGTTTGCATCGCTAGATTATCTTAGTGGTGGTCGTGCTGGCTGGAATGTTGTCACCTCTGGCACAGAAGCCGAAGCCAAGAACTTCAACCGAGAACAGCACGTAGAACACGCACTACGCTACGAACGTGCTCAGGAGTTTGTCGAAGTCGTCACTAAACTCTGGGACAGTTGGGAAGATGATGCCTTTTTGAGAGACAAAGACTCAGGGATTTACTTTGAACCTGATAAGTTGCACGTTCCCAACCATAAAGGCAAACATTTCTCGGTACGTGGCCCCCTCACACCGCAACAGATTGCCGACCAATTAGAAGAATGGTTTTTAAACGATGGGGCTGATGGCTTCAATATTATGCCGCCTTATTTACCTGATGGTTTAAAAGAGTTTGTAGATTTAGTTATTCCCGAATTACAACGCCGCGGTCTATTCCGCACAGAGTACGAAGGTCAAACCCTCCGCGAGAATTTGGGATTACCCCGTCCGGTTAACCAGTTCAGCAAAATTACCAACTCCCCTGAATTAGCAGGTATATCTGTATAGAGAAGAATATGAGTCAGAAAAAACAACTCAAACTAGGTGCATTCTTACCAGACGCAGGACATCACGTTGCAGCTTGGCGACACCCCGAAGCCCAAGCCGACGGAGGGCTGAATATTCAGCATTACACGCAGCTGGCACAGACAGCAGAACGGGGTAAATTTGATATGGTATTCCTCGCAGATGGTTTAGCCGTCTGGGATCGAGGACAAGGTAAAGAAGCTTTTAGCCGTTCGGGACAATTCAGTGTCCACTTTGAACCGCTTACCTTATTGTCGGCTTTGTCTGTGGTGACAAAGAAAATCGGGTTGGTAGCAACAGCATCAACCACTTATGAAGAACCCTTTCACCTCGCCCGCAAGTTTGCATCACTAGATTATCTTAGTGGTGGGCGTGCTGGGTGGAATGTTGTCACCTCCTCAGCCGAAGCCGCAGCCAAGAACTTCAGCCAGGAACAGCATTTAGAACACGCACTACGCTACGATAGAGCAATAGAACTTTTAGAGGTTGTCACTAAGCTTTGGGACAGTTGGGAAGACGATGCTTTTATCCGCGATAAAGAAGCAGGCGTTTACTTCCATCCTGAGAAATTGCATATCCCTAACCACAAAGGTAAACATTTCTCAGTGCGCGGCCCGTTGAATGTCGCCCGCCCGATTCAAGGATATCCGGTGATTGTGCAAGCTGGTTCTTCAGAAGCGGGGCAAGAACTTGCTGCACGCACCGCAGAAGTAATTTTCACCGCCCAGCAAACTCTCAAAGAAGCACAAGCGTTCTATAGCAGTGTTAAGGGAAGACTGGCAAAATATGGACGTTCTCCCGAACATCTCAAGATTATGCCCGGTGTATTTCCGGTAATTGGTAGCACAGAGCAAGAAGCGAAGGAGAAATATCAGCAACTTCAGGATTTGATTCATCCGTCAGTAGGATTAGGTCTGCTTTCCAGCCTAACAGGTGGGCATGATTTATCGAAATATCCCTTAGACGGGCCGCTACCCGATCTACCAGATACCAACGGAGGAAAAAGCCGTTTACAGCTAATTAAAGACCTAGCCCAGCGAGAAAATTTAACCATCCGCCAACTGTATTTATGGATTGCTGGCGCACGCGGACATCGGACAATTTTAGGAACACCAGAGCAAATTGCCGACCAGCTAGAAGACTGGTTTGTCAATAATGGGGCTGATGGCTTCAATATTATGCCGCCTTGGTTACCTGGTGGTTTAGATGAATTTGTTGAGTTTGTGATTCCTGAATTGCAACGCCGGGGTTTATTCCGTACCGAGTACGAAGGGAACACTCTACGGGAAAATCTTGCTTTACCCCGTCCGGTAAATCAGTTTACCGCAAAAGCTGCTGCTCCAGAATTGGTGAGTGTTTTGACTTAAGATCTTTGGTTATGGTAAAGCACAAGAGTAGCTGCTAAGGAAACTTTTACCTTGTTAGGCATACTGACAGTTCTTCTGTCCTCGTTTTTCTTGTCATTTCACAACGTTACCGTCCGAGTTTTATTCTCAGAACATCTCGTACTGAGTTTATTTTTACTCGGTGGCTACGTTAAACCAGATTTGCAGAATTCTTTCTTGCTGATGTTTATGCGAATGCTACTAGTGGTTCCACTTATGGCATCTGTATCATTCAAATTATATCCATCTGCACCTAAAGAATTCCAAAGCCTGTTTAGACGCGATCGCCGAAATGTAATGCTCCAAGCCTTTGGCTGTGGAGTACTCATGTTTGTGTATATTACCTCACTCTACATTGCCATTGGCTTGATTCCTACGGGAATTGCCCTCACCCTCTTTTTCACCTATCCCGTGTTTACAGCATTGCTGTCTTGGAAGTTTTTTGGCGATCGCCCCACACCCTTCAGTTGGCTAGTGATGGGTATTATTCTAGCGGGCAGCGTTCTCACCGTTCCCCAATCTTCTGCTACTGACAGCAGTAATACCATTGCGATCGGCATTTGCGCCAGCATTATTGCTGGTATTTTTAATGCCTGCTATAACGTCCTCGCCCAAAAATGTTTAGAGAAATTCCATCCAGTTCCTTTTACCTGGATTAGTTTTGCCTCAACTCTACTGCTTTCTGGTATTAGCTTACTGTTCTTTTCACCTCCCAGTGCCCAGCTTGATTGGACACCTATGTGGGTTGGCAGTATTTTTTCGGGTTTGGTGAGCTTCCTCGGACACGCTCTCAACAATTTAGGGATTCGCACAATTGGCGCAACTACCGCCTCTATCGTCGGCGCTAGCAGCCCAGCCATGACAGCCCTCGTTGCATGGGCAACAATTAGCGAAACTTTAAATCTAATTCAATGTGTAGGGATTGGGATCGTTACATTGGGGATCGCTTTGTTGAGTCGAGAAAAATTTATGCGTAAGCGTAGTCCGTCGAATTAGGAGATGAGGGGGATGAGGGAGATGAGGAAGATGAGGGGGATGAGGGAGATGAGGGGGATGAGGGAGATAATGCGAGAATAGCAACTACCAATGCCCCATGCCCAATGCCCTATGCCCAATATCCTATTTGATCTAGATGGAACTTTAACTGATGCCAAGCCTGGTATCACTCGTAGTATTCAGTATGCTCTCTCGGAACTTGGTTATACACCACCAGATGCTGATGAATTGGGTTGGTATATTGGCCCGCCAATTCAAGAGACTTTTTCGCTGTTACTAAAAACTTCAGATGAAAAGCTGTTAGCACAGGCTATTTCACTGTACCGCGATCGCTTTTCCACGATTGGATTATTTGAAAATTTTCTTTATCCCCAAATTCCCGACACTCTCAAAACTTTGCGCGCCTATGGTTATAAAACCTTTGTGGCTACTTCTAAGCCTTACATTTATACCATCCGTATTATTGAATATTTTGGCTTATCGTCGCTGTTTGATGGTGTTTACGGTAGCGAACTTGATGGAACCAGGAGTGTAAAAGGCGACTTGATACAGCATATTTTGCTGACAGAGAATCTTTCACCTTCTACTGTGATTATGGTAGGCGATCGCAAACACGACACGATCGGAGCCAAGAAAAATCAAGTTGCAGCAATTGGCGTTACTTATGGCTACGGAACTCAGGAGGAATTGATAACTCACGGTGCTGACTGGATTGTTCATTCTCCAGATGAGATTGCTAAATTGCTTGTTCGCGGCTAGGAATAATGAATTTCACCATTAGAAAAGCAATAGAATCAGATGCACAAGAGATCGCTCAAATTCTGGCAGAATTGGGTTGGTTTGCATGGCTTAATTCCACCTCCCCCGAAGATGCGATTGCGCGAATCTAGCAGCACATTGCTAGTTGTCATACAAATGGAAGTCACTCAATTTATGTCGCTGAAAATACCGAAAGTCATGTAATTGGATACGTTGCAGTTCATTGGCTACCTTGTCCATTTCTTCCCAAACCGCAAGGTTATATCTCCGAGTTATTCATCCAAGAGACTGCTCGTGGACAGGGTATCGGCAAAAATTTGCTAGCAACCGTCATATCAGAAGCCAAAATCAGAGATTGTTCGCTGCTGATGTTGCACAACCACAAACAACGAGAATCCTATCACCGGGAATTTTATCGCCAACAGGGCTGGATCGAACGTGAAACTATTGCCAACTTTATCTACCCGTTCAATGAGCGATCGCCATCATCTCATCTTGAGTTTTGATTTAGCTTGCTCAAACATCCTCTGTATTTGAACATGATTGATCCCCAAAATTTACCTTTACTCCATAGCTTACTTCTATTCACTACTGCTTTCAATGAAATTTTTATCTTACTAAAGATAGATGTATTTATAAAAAATATGCATTGAGTTTTGGGCTTGCTGAATCAAGGAGACATTCAAGGGCAGGTTTTTCAAATTCGGTCTAATTTGTACACTTTGGTAGCTTCGCCAGATTTACCTCAATACTGTTAATAATTATTTGCAATCTTGACTAAATACGTGTATTTACAGGAGAATAATCTTTACTTATACTAATGAGGAGATCGACCCTTGAGTAACGCAAACTTGGCACTCAAGAAAATCACTACCGAGATTAGTGGAACAGTTTTCTCTTTGCCTTACCACGTAGCCCGCGATCGCGGTTACTTTGCTGAAGAAGGGCTGGAGATTGAGTTTGTTAAACGCAATTATGGCGATCGCCCACCCAACATTACCCTGATTGACGATCACCGTCAGGTAAGTTCTTTCGGTGGGACTTCTCTTTTTGAGCAAGGCCAAAGCAACCTTTACCGCGCTTGCGAGTGGGGACAAGTACGCCGCACCTACGACAGTTCTCGTGGTGGTCAGGTAATAGCCAAGCGAGCTGCTATTGCTAGTCAAGCCATCATCGTGCGTCCAGACTCACCCTACAACATTCCCCAAGACCTAGCTAACGTACCAGTTGGTGTCAACTTCCATCACGGTTCTCATTACATTGCCATCCAAACCCTTGAAGGCTTTCTTCCTCCAGAAGAAATTAAAATAGTTCACATTGAAGGCGGCAGTCAACCCAAACAATTTAACCGCTTTGTAGCTTTGCGTGATGGCCTTGTTGATGCGGTTGCTGTCATGGAACCCTGGATTACAGTTGCAGAAAAACTAGGCTACAAGATTATCGCTGAGGCGCACTACGTCGGTCTAGAAATTGCTAGTCCAGACTTAGATAAAGAAAGCTTTGAGGCTATCAACAAAGCCATCCGTCGAGCGGTGAAAGATCTGCAAAACGATCCCATCCCTTATGTGAAATAAATCTCTGCATCTCTTATTGGAGTAAGAATAAGCGGATTGAAGCATTGCAGAATGTAACTTTAACTATTAATGCTGGTGAATTTGTCAGCTTAATTGGCCCTAGTGGTTGTGGCAAGAGTACGTTATTGAATGTGATCGCGGGATTAATTAGTGTTGGTACAGAAATAAATGGTAGTTTTAACACCAGTGGTATCAAAGAAATTGGTTATTTATTCCAGAAGCAAACTTTGTTACCCTGGCGGACAGTAATAGATAATGTGACTGCACCTCTAGAAATTCGTGGTGTACCTCGGACTGAAAAAAGAAAAAAAGCCTTGGCAATGCTAGAAAAATACGGCTTGTCTGGGTTTGAAAATAGTTTTCCTAGAGAACTATCGGGAGGAATGCAACAGCGCGTGTTGCTAATTCGGACGTTGATTTATGAACCGGATGTAGTTTTACTTGACGAGCCTTTGAGTAGTCTGGATGCTCAAACACGCGCTCTCCTGCAAGATGAATTCCTACGATTGTGGCGTGATACGGGATGCACCTTTGTTTTAGTCACTCATGACCTGGATGAAGCGATCGCACTTTCAGAGCGTGTATTTCTCCTAAGCTCACGTCCTGGTAGAATTGTCAAGGAATTTAATATTGATTTACCTCCAGAAAGATCGGCGATCGCTATTCGTACCGATCCTAAATTTCAGAAAATCCAGCGTGAGTTGTGGTCAGAACTAACCACACAAGTCTTACAACAACAAGACCGAGGATTTGCTCTGTTTAAAACTTAATTAATATGAGAACTATCCGCGATCGAAGTATAACTCTCGGGCAGTCTGTTCTGTCGCTTAACAAGAAAAAACCAAAAAATTCTCATTCTTATCCCAATCAAATCGGATGGAAACAACGCATATTGCAACTAGCAATACAGCTGACACCCTTAGCTATAATTTTGCTAGTGTGGGAAGTTGGTACAGGAGCATTTAACATTCCTCCGTTTATTGAACCAGCACTTGTTGGTAAACCAAGTGCGATCGTCCAAGAAGTATGGCAACTATTATCTAGCGGTAGTATATTTCGACATATCTTTGTAACATTCCAAGAGGCGATGTCCGGGCTAGCATTAGCAATGGCTGGTGGCGTTAGTCTGGGAATCTTCCTAGCTTATTCTCCAGCCGGAGCAAAAATTACTCTTCCTTACGTTCAAATATTTAATTCTCTCCCTCGTATAGCCCTAGCTCCCTTTTTCATTGTCTGGTTTGGTATTGGATTACTCTCAAAAGTATTACTAGCAGCTTTAGCCGCTTTCTTTCCTATATTTTTTACAACTTATCAAGGACTGCAAAGTATTGAGCGCGAGTTAGTTGCAGCTTTTCAGGTCATGGGCGCAAATCGCGCTCAGATGTTGTATATGGTTGTATTGCCTTCAGTTCTCAGTTGGGTAATTGCTGGTATTCGCACAAGTTTAGGTATGGCTCTTGTAGGTGCTTTAGTAGCGGAATATATTGGTTCAACACAGGGTTTAGGTTATCTGTTAATGTCAGCACAGGGAACTTTAAATGTTAACCAAGCTTGGGCGATATTAGTAATTTTGGCATTAATTAGCGTTTTACTTGATTGGGGGGTACGTGTTATAGAGGCTTACGTTTTACGGTGGCGACCCAATCCTAGAGAGCTATAGAGTCTGCCATTTGAGTGTAAAGTAGGGTGTAAAGACTCAAGATATTTTCCTGATTAATCACACTACAACCCATCTACTTTGATACTTAATGACTATCTAGCTTGTAAAAATTTTTGAGTTTATTAATTTTATTGAGACGAGAAGAATATCGCCTAATCCAGCAACTCACAATAACTTTATCCATTGTTATTTAGCAACAGATGTAGAGCTTGTAGGCAATTCAATTTTCCATACCTTAAGGAAGAATATATGACTACGACTGTTTCATTCGATCGAGTTTCTGATATTGATGATGCTACGCGAGGATTTCCACCAGGAATTTCTGAGCAAGTGACAGATTTTATCCTCAATTTAGTTTCGCCAACAGCAGATACCAAGTTTTAGGAAACGGGGATTGGTACTGGTAGAATCGCTGTGCCAATTGCTAAAAGAGGCTATTCCTATACTGGTGTAGATATCTCAGAAAAGATGCTGGCTGAACTACACCAAAAACTAGAGGGAGTGTCTCATAACCTAACAGCAATTAAAGGAGATGCGACTGCTTTACCGTTTGATGACAACTCCTTTGATGTGGCGTTGGTTGTTCACGTTTTTCACCTAATTTCTGCTTGGAAACAGGCGCTAGCAGAAATTCGCCGCGTCCTGAAACCAGGTGGTATTTTGCTCTACACTCACGGATACGCTAACTCTGTGAGTGCTGGTTCAGAGGTGAATGCATAGAGGTGGGAATTTAATGAGCATTGGAAAGCTATTTTAGAAGGCTATGGTCATCCTTTACCGCGTTACGGTGCAACGGAAGAAGAAGTTTTAGCAGAGTTAGAAGCACAAGGTGCAACTTTAGAAACTCAAATCGCTACTCAATGGCGAGTTGAAGATACTGTAAGTAAATTGATAGAAAACCAAGAAAATAAAATCCAAAGTGCAGCTTGGAGTATTCCTGATGATATCTTTCCTTATGCTATTCAAGATTTACGAAACTGGGCTTTAGAACGCTACGGTTCGCTGGATTATATTTTGCCTCAACAACGTGAATTCAAGATTGTTGTAGTACGCAATTGGGCTTAAATCGAAGATTTTTGTAGGGTGGGCATTGCCCACCTCCAATAATTGAAAATAAAGAAGTTATGAGTGCAAGAGAAAACTCTCTCATATCAATAGGAATCGTACTGTTTCCTAATGTGACGCAGTTAGATTTTACAGGCCCATACGAGGTATTTGCCAAGTTACCAAACACGCATTTACATCTACTAGCGGAAACTTTAGAACCTATCCGAAGCGATCGCGGTTTGACTTTTTTACCTGACACCACCTTTGCTCAATCCCTACCTTTATATGTGCTATTTGTCCCTGGAGGGCCGGGTATTGATGCAAAGCTGGAAGATAAGAAGTTTCTCGATATTCTCAGCTTGATTACCAACTTTTTTGTTACCAAAATTTTCGGATGAGTTTTGTAGAAGCGATCGCAACTACTAAATTTATCAATATATTTTCTTCTTTGATTGCTACCATGATTTTTTGAAGCAAGGGCTAGTTGATTACAACTTAGGAATCATCCTTGGCGTGACAATGTTTATAGGTGGAATAATTGGCGGTCGTCTAACTCTTAAATTGAGCAATGTCTGGTTACAACATATTTACCTGACGGTAGTTGCTATCTTAGCATTTATTACATTGCGGAAATCTCAGGCGCAAAATCAGCCAGCTGGTACGATTGATTTGTTAACACCTTTAGCTTAGAAAAAACTTGAGTAACTATCTGTATTTATGTCTATAGCTAAACCGCAGTTAATTAACATTGCAAATTTGCCAAATACAATCATTAGCATTCGTTTAATTACACGCGATGAACTTCCACAACTTCTGAGTTTATATCAACATTTGAATCCAGTCGATGCGCCTTTACCCAGCGATAATATTTTGCAGTCGATGTGGGATGATATTCTAGGCGATACACGCCTTTTTTACATTGTGGCTGACATTGCTGGTAAGTTAGTATCGACGTGTAATTTAGCGATCGTTCCTAACCTGACACGCGGCGCACGTTCATATGGCATTATTGAAAATGTTGTTACTCATACCGATTATCGAAAACAGGGATTGGGTACGCAGGTGCTACGTTATGCTTTAAATATTGCATGGCAACGAAAGTGTTACAAAGTAATGCTTTTAACTAGCTCAAAACGTGAGGAAACTTTGCGCTTTTATGAGCAAGCAGGATTCAAACGCGGCGTGAAAACTGGATTCATCGCCTTACCACCAGAGGGATTATAAGGCTGTATCTGCATTATATTTTCGTTTGCTTTCCTATCTTTTGAATTGCTTTTTGTGCGTATATACTAACCTCCAGATCGGGATCGGCTAGGGCTTGTTGAAGGGCATTTAGGGCTTCAATTTTACTCAAATTACCAAGAGCGATCGCAGCTTCTTTTCTCACATCTGAATACTCATCTGTTAGCGCTTCAATTAGTGCAGGTAAAGACTGTTTATTCGGTATTTTCTGCAATACTTGAATGGCAAATTTTCTCACCTGCCAATATTCATCTTTCAATGCTAATAGTACAGTAAGAATAATTTTAGGATCGGCGTGAAGTGCTAGAGGCTTGGCTGCATTGCGCCACACTTACCAATCTGTATCCCGTATTAAGTATTACTCAGTAAATTTACGATATCTGTATCCGCAAAATGACCTAAAGTTATAGCGATTTTTTGCACGGCGGTACTTTCGTCTTGCAAAGCCACAATGAGAGCATCAATAGCCGCCTCTTCTCCCAAGTGTTGCAGAGTTTTGACTGCGACGAGGCGATCGACTGATGTAAGCAATCGCAACATTTCCAACCATTAATTTTTTTTCATAACCTATCTGGGATTGCTATAAATTTTTTCAAAAATCAAAATGGATTGCCATATTTTCTATAATTTTATTAAACAGATATTGTGTTTTATTTGAAAAAATGATTAATTTCAGATCTCAATAGAGGTATTAACAGTTGAATTGGATAGTTTTCTGTTACTCTCTTCCCTCCAAATCTTCTTCCAGTCCGCGTGTAACGCTGTGGCGACGACTGCGACGAATCGGAGCCATCTCTCTTAAAAGTAGTATTTACGTTCTGCCCGATCGCGATGAGTGTATTGAATCTTTCCAATGGCTAGCGCAGGAAGTGCAACAAGCAAAGGGAGAAGCTTTAGTAATGCGGGTGGAACGATTTGAGGGACTAGCAGATGAAGAAATTATCGAATTATTTCGTCAAGCCAAGAGTGAAGAGTATCAAGAAATTGAAGCCCTAGCACTGGAATTGGAAAAATCTCTCAGTTCCAACTCCAGCTTACAAGACCGTAGCAGTTTGCTGGAAACTTTAGAAAAACTGCGAAGACAACACAATGAAATTGCTCGTGTAGACTTTTTCGATTGTGTTGATGGACAACGCCTAACAATTATCTTAAACCGTATTGCTCAAGTCCTCTCTGCAACTTTATCTGAAGCTTTAGAGATTCCCCATCAAGCTATTGCTGAATACCAGAATAAAAGATGGGTGACTAGACCCAGACCATATATAGACCGTCTCGCCTGTATTTGGCTAATTCGCAGATTTATCAATCGAAATGCCGAAATTCGATATTCTCATGCTGTTGCACCTGATGAAATTTCCTTTGAAATGAAAGATGCCATATTTGGACATTGTGGCAACCTTTGCACCTTTGAGGTGATGGCGAGAACATTTGGCTTGAATCAACCAGGAATACAAGCGATCGCAGAAATTGTACATGAAATTGACCTGCGAGATAGTCAGTATGCGCGTCCTGAAACCCCAGGAGTAGATGCGCTTTTGCAGGGTTGGTTTTTAGCAAACCTTTCTGACACTGAACTAGAAAGCTGTGGAAGCAAGCTATTTGAGGGTTTATATGCAGTGTTCTCCAAACAGCAGGGTTAAGTAATGTGTAACAGTAGTTGCAATTTAAATAAACACCTATTACAGTAAACAAAATATTTCCAGAGACTTTATCCCCACTCTTGCTTAGGCAATGAAGTATTCTGCATTTCTGGTGCTGTGTTCTGTTGGGGGATTGGCAATTTTTAGCTCAACGATCGCTAAAAACCCAGTGTTGCCAATTTTGGCGCAAACATTGGGCGCAAATCCAGCGACAATAGGAGCGATCGCCGCAGCCTCAACACTAACTGGTATCCTAGTTAGTTTTCCAGCAGGCTTATTGAGTGATTATTGGGGTAGAAAACCCTTGCTACTATTAGCAGGAGTAGTATTTTGCAGCGCACCCCTAGCTTACTTGTTAGTGTCCACCCCTGGAGAATTGGCACTGGTACGGGTATATCACGGACGAGCAACGGCAATTCTCGGGCCAGTAGCAATGGCTTATGTCGCTGATTTAGCACCTACCCGTAGAGGAGAGCGATTAGGCTGGTATTCCTCTTTTACGTTGGGAGGAAGAGCGATCGCTCCGATAGTTGGCGGTTTACTCCTCACTATCAGCACTTGGCAAGCTGTTTATGTAGTATGTGCGATCGCAGGGATTTTAGCTTTACTGGGAATGAAACTGCTACCTAACCAAACTTATGGAACAAATCGTCAGCGAGAAGCTAGACAAAACTTATCTTTAAATCGAATGGCAATTAGTAAGATTTTTTACAATCGCACAATTCTCATTACCAGTTTAGTAGAAGCTGCTCAATTCGGAGCTTTTGGCGCGGTTGAAGCTTTCTTACCTCTATATGCATTGAGTGTTGGCATTGATAAAGCTGCTGTAGGATTGGTTTTTAGTAGCCAAGTTGGGGTAAAGGTATTAGCGCGTCCTTTGATGGGTCGAATCAGCGATCGTCATGGACGCAAGCGACAAATTATCTTGGGTCTGCTGCTTACTAGCGTATCAACATTTTTATTTTATCAGACTAAAGCAGTATTTTTACTGATATTAATTTCTGCGGTGTTTGGATTGGGAATTGCGATCGCCTCTGCTGCCACATCCGCCTTAGTTGCAGATTTGGCTCCAGCAAACAGTCGTGGTACTGCATTAGGAATTATGAGCGCAATTATGGATATAGGTCAAGCCAGCGGCCCTATCTTGTTAGGAATCCTACTGATGTATACCTCTTATCAAATCAGCTTTAGCGTAGTTAGCGGATTACTTTTAGCTACTGCTGTGCTTTTTACGTTGACAGCAACAGAAACTTCTGCAAAATCGGAGGTTTGAAATGGTTGTATTACCACCACAACCGCTGGTCTGTGTTCGTACTGTCGAGATCCCGAAAGAAAACGAACAAGCCTTCTTTGATTGGATCGAATCAAATCGGGAATTAAGGCAAAGATACGGCATTCTCATGGAGCGGATTCTCCAGCCTAGTGACGGTAAAGGAGACTGGTTAATTATCACTATGTGGGAGAGCGAAGAAAAATTTGAGAAGTGGTTAGTTGCAAAAGAAAAGCCAGCCGTTGATGCTTCTCCAGGTCATGCTCTCGTCAAGTTTGGCAAAATCAAACGCTACAACACTCAAGCTGGTTATTAAAAGGAGAATCTATATTATGAAATGGGTAACGCGCAAACAAATTCGAGTCAATCGCCTAGCAACTGCTTGGCTAATCCAACGATTTGTAGATAAAGAAGCGGAGTTTATTTTTGTCGAGCCAGATCGAGTTGCTGAAGTCCAACAGTCCGATCGCGCCATTGGTTTTGATGCACCAGGAGCCAAGTATGCTCATGACAAAGGTGTTACCTCCTTTGAACAGATCATCCAAGATTATGGTTTGAGCGATGCTGTGTTAGCAGAACTGGTCGAAATTGTTCACGCTGCTGATATCCCCGGAGCTATCGATCAAAGACCAGAAGCCAGTGGACTAAAAGCAATTAGCCACGGCTTTCCTTTAGTCACCACTAACGATCGCGAAACTCTGCAAAAAGGATTCTTTATCTACGATTCTTTATATGCCTATTTGCAAGCACGCCAGTCTGCAAGCACCATACCAAAATCTGTTGGCGTAGGGTGATAGGCGCGCATTCAAACAAGTTTTTCATCAAAATTAAGGAGCAATTAGCCATGCAAACCGAAATTACCAATGAAATTGGTTTGATTCCCTTACAAGCTGATACCAGTCTTTTAAAAGATCCGAAAAAATTCAGCAATGGCGACCTGAAAAGCCTAGAAGATATAGCTCAGTTCAACCCTCGTTTCTTTGTTCGGCGGCGGATTTTCTCTACCGACTCCATGCACTTTAATATCTACTGCATTGAGCCAGGACAATCCAACCCATTACACAAACACTCAGGAAGTGATGAAATTTGTTACTTTGTGCAAGGAACAGGAGATGTAATTGTTGGTGATGAAATTGCGGCTGTTGAACCTGGAGACTGCGTTCACATTCCCAAAGATGTAGGACATGAAATCATCAATACTGGTACAGAAAGAATGATTGTGGTTTTGGCTCAGTCTCCTCTTCCCTGTGCTCATGAGAAAGTACCCAACCCGCCAACAGAATTTCGTCGAGTTAATATTAGCCGTTAAAGTTTTTGAGCTTTAACTAAGTAACCTACCCAGATATTATTTGGGTAGGGTGACTTTTTTGCTTAATCACGAAGACGATCGCAATACCAAATTTCTCTCACCGATACAACTTGTCATATTCGCTAGGTACTTTCCAACCAAAAGCTTTTGTCAGTCGGTTAGAAAGGCTAAATTGAGCTGCAATTTCGCCAGCTTCTAAAATTGCTTTATCAGAAAGCCCTGCTTGGCGTAATGGTTCAAGGTCTTCTGGAGAAAATTGACTAGAATTTTGGTTAATTTTAATCGCAAAGTTCACCAGGGCGAGTTCCCGTTCTGTGAGTGCAACTTCCTGATGGTTAAGTGCCAATGCATCAGGAAAAACTGGGTCTTTAATTACCTCTCGCAGATGTGCTTTGTGGGTAATAACGCAGGATTCACAGTGATTGGATGCAGAAGAGACGATCGCAATTATCTCTCGTTCCTTATGAGAAAGTTCTCCCTCTCCATGCATCAAAGCATTGTAGTAGTTGAACCAAAGCAGTAGATATTCGGGGTTGAGTGAATAGCCCAGAAAGAAACTATGAACAAAGCCAAAGCGATCGCGCTGTTCTTTAAATAATGCTTGTACTTGTGGCGGTAAAGTTGCTTCTTCAGGTACTTGTAACCATGAATTGACGGTAGCCTTCTGATCTTGAATAGCTACAGATTTTGATTTGGCAACTTTTGCTTCAGGTGGCTGTAAAACCTTAGATTTGCGACTGTTTTTAACCATAATCGTAAGTAAGTCGGTGGAAAAAAACCAAACTATGTTACGAAACGTAAATTGGCTTGAAACCCTTACCAATGACAAATGACAAATGACAAATGACAGTCCTCGCCAGTTATGTTTAATTGCACCGCCCTACTTACCTAAATAAATTGAGGGGAGATGAGGGAGACAAGGGGGACAAGGGAGATGAGGAAGCAGAGGATAAATGACCAATGACAAATGACAAATGACTATTGCCCCATGCCCAATGCCCCATTCCCCATTAAGAATACTGAGTAATAATCGGTAACTCTTGATTCAGCACCCAATTACCTATGTGATTGAGTTTATAATCGACTGGATCGTGGAGGGTAAAGGTACGCAAGTCACGCCAATAGCGGTCAAAGCCGTATTTAGTAGCTGTGGATCTGGTACCCGTGACTTCAAAGATACCGTTGGTGATATCCAATCCCACACGGGTAACTAAGGCTTTGGCAGAGAAAACGGCGATCGCTATTTCTCCTCTTTCCTCAAAAGTCAAATCAGATCCTTTATCCCAAGCTTGTTGCACTTGGACGGCGGTGCGATCGCTCAAAGCAATTGCGGCTTGCAGTTGAGTCCAAAATTCCCCATAATGCCGCAAAATATATGGGTCTTTGCTGGCGCTGTCTACTCCAGAGGTAATCCAAGGTCTTGTTTGAGTTTTGGTATACTCTTTAGCCGCAGCTAGCGCCCCTTCTGCAATCCCCAAATAAATGTAGGTTTTGGTTAATTGAGCGATGATTCCCAAAAATGTAGCAAAAGCACTATCAGAAGGATGAGGATATCCCAGGATTTCATCTTTTTTTACCAAGATATCATGAAAGGTGAATGTATCACTATCTGTACGCCGCTGTCCGATATTGTCCCAATCTTGGTTAGAAACTACACCAGGCCTGTCTTTAGGAATGACAAATAACCAGGGTGCTTCTACCCCATCTTGGAGGGCAGAGAAGACACGCAAATCTGCGTAGGCGCAGCCCGTCGTAGACATCGCCACACCAGTACCAAAGCTTTTTACCCCATCAACCCGGAAATTTTCGCCATCGGGGGTAATTTTCAGTCTGGTATCCCTTGTATTGATGGCATTTGCCCAAAAGAGATTTTTTTCGGCTGTTTCGCGGTAATATCTTTCTTTTTGCTCTGATGTGCCAGAGACATGAGCTAAAGCTGTTAAATTTAAGTGATTGCCGTACAACTGTCCAACAGAACCATCTGCGGTTGACAGTTGTTGAATCACCTTAAAAGCTTCTACCCAAGTTGCACCAGTCCCGCCATATTCTTTGGGTACGACTAAAGGTAATAAGCCACTTTCCCGCAACAGTTGAATTTCTATATCGGGAATTCCCGCTTTTTGGTCTCTTTGGACTGCGGTAGCTGTAAGTTCCGCAGCTACAGAAGATGCTATTCCAATCCAATCTTGAGATTCTTCTTTAACTAATAGTTGCACCATCGCGCCTCTTAATTACGAATTTTTCTAAGCTGCTTCCGAATCTAGGGCATAATCAGGCGAGCGATCGCTATCTTGTTTCGTCATCACTCGTTGTAAAATCTTCTCCACCGTCTTCGCAAATTCTGCATCTCCCCGAGAACGAGGACGGGGAAAATCAATCTTGAGATCTAGACCAATTTGACCATCTTCAATCAACACCACTCGGTCTGCTAACACTACCGCTTCTTCCACATCATGGGTAATTAGCAATGCCGTAAATTGCTGTTCTTGCCATAAATTTTCTAATAATTGCTGCATTTCAATGCGGGTTAAGGCATCTAGCGCCCCTAATGGTTCATCTAGCAGCAATAGCGAAGGATGACTAGTTAAAGCTCTAGCTAACGCCACCCGTTGCCGTTGTCCACCAGAAAGGACAGAAGGCCATTCGTTAGCCCTGTCTTCTAATCCCACCGCCCGCAATACTTGTAAAGCCGTCTGCTTTGCTGCCACTTTGGAACTAGAACCCAGTAAGCCTAATTCCACATTAGCAATCACTCGCTGCCAAGGTAGAAGTCGCGAATCTTGAAACATCATCCTGATAGTGGGATTTATCTGCTTGTGGGATTGTTCATCATTCAAAAACACACCCCGGCGGGGTTAGTTGGTAGTTATGACACCGTAGCCGCGAGAATTGCAGATTTTGTGGAAGTAGGTGTAGATACCTTCATGCTGCAATTCCAACCTTTTCCCCCAGAAATGAAACGTTTTGCTGAAGAAGTAATGCCACGAGTGCGATCGCGAGAACTCGTAGCTTAATCTGCAATAATCAAGGAAAGTTTTATGAGTGCAACTTTAACTCGCCCAGCTTGGACAACTGAGTTTGAAATTGAAACCATCGATAAAATCATTGCCAAACACGCCCCAAATTTTCCTACTACTCGCATTCAAGAACCGCGACAATTAACAACAGCAGAAGAGTTCGAGAAATTCTATCGCTTCCGCATTGGTGGCGCAGCCCACGACTTATATATTGTCCAAGTTTGTAGCAAAATTATTGACCAAATACCCGACCCAGAACTGCACCTATTTTTAAGCCGTCAAATAGGTGATGATGGCGCACACGCCCAATTTACTCGTCAACGAGTTTGGGAATTATCAGGACAAGACCCTACAGCAAAGATTGTAGAAGAAGTAAAAAATTACTGGGAATTTATGGGCGATTTACCCATTCGTAATTGGTTGGGTTTCATAGCCTTTGAATTACATTATGAACTGCATATAGTCGCCCAGCTAATTTTAAACAGCCGTACTACAAAAATTGTCGATCCAGTAACTTCTAAATTTGCCAGTCAGACAATTTTACCTGATGAAGCCGTTCATCGTTTTGGAGTTTTAGCTTGGTGGCAAAGTAAATATGATAAAGCCTCACCAACAGAAAAAGCAGAAATAGCCGCCCAGTTATTAGAACTAGACGAAGAAGGACAACGACGACGCAATCCTTATTTACAAAAACATTTGCAAATTGTCCACGATGCGACTGGTGCAGAAATTGAAGGAATTGGAGTCATATATGATGCTTGGCGACGGGAAGTATTCTCTTATTTTCTAGATATTCCCATTGCCAAACTTCCTCAACTTGTGAGTGTGAGTGAGTGATGCAATAGAGTTAGTGTTTCCAAACGTGTTCTCTTTGTAATCGCCCCCGATTGGGGGCTTTCTGAAAATCTTTAATTAATAAAAAACAATTTTGTAGGGTGTGTTGTCGCGTAGCGCAACGCACCGTCCGCGATTATCGATACTAAATATTGTATTTGACATTAAATTTTTAGCCCAAACAATATTTTAACTTTTTCCAAACAATCATAATGCTAAGGAGTACCTATGTTCAGCGAACTTACAAATAATTTATTTTCTTGGATAAACGAGAGAATATTACAACCAGTTTATAAACAAAATATCAACAATTTTATTCTCTTTTTTATTATTGGTTTTGGATTGAGTCTTACCCTCGCATCTTGTACCCCAAATAAATCTACAGATTCTGCTAATGCGGCAAAACAAGAACCGCAGAAAAGCCAGTTAACAGTGTTAAAAATGGGTCATCAAAAAGGGATGGCACTTTTAAATATTGTGAAAGCACAGGGAAGTTTAGAAAAGCGCTTACAACCTCAAGGTATATCTGTGACATGGAACGAATTTTCTTCTACTGCACCACTTTTAGAAGGTATGGGTGTCGGTAGTATTGTGTTTGGTGGTGGCGGCGGTACAGGAAGCGTATTTGCACAAGCTCTAAACTCTACAAAATTGACGAACCAACAATGGAAATTGTGGAAAAGCGAGGAGGCGATCGCAGTGTCTTACCTGTAACCGATGAAGTACTTTCAGGGTTACAAAGAATGGCGGATACCTTCTATGAAGTAAAGATTATTCCGAAAAAGATAGATGTGAAAGACAAAAATTATAACTGGGTTCCCGATCAGAAATGGTGAGTTTGTCATTAGTCATTTGTGTTAGGATTTATCTATTCATGAAAGTGGGATTTTGTCAAGTTTAAAAAAAGGCGATCGCATGAATATTAAACGTCGGTTTTTTGTGATAGCAACTGCATCTTTTATAGCTACAGTCACTAGTTGTAGTTCACCGCAAAATAATGCTGCTAACACCACAAATAGTCCTACAGCCACCACGGCTGCAAATACAGTTGCAACAGGAGCAAAAGAGAAAATCAAAGTCGGAGTTTCACCAGTTCCGGCTGGTGAGATTTTGGAATTTGTGAAAAAAAATCTTGCACCAGAAGCAGGATTAGATATTGAAATTGTCACTTTTAACGATCCAGTGCAGAATAATACTGCGTTAAAAGATGGACAAATCGATGCTAATTACTTCCAACATATTCCCTATATGGAGGATTATTGAAAGCGCAAAAATCTCCAAATGTACGCTTTTACTCCCCAGATACATTTAAACCCTGTAGGAATATTTTCTAAAAAATATAAATCTCTGGCGGAGGTTCCTAATAAAGCTTTAGTGACAATTCCTGATGATATTAGCAATGCTCATCGCGCTTTAAAAGTATTAGAAAAAGCAAAGCTAATTAAACTCAAAGCAAACGCCCAACCTGCTAGCCCCAAAGATATTATTGAGAACCCGAAAAACCTACAGATTAAAGAAATACCTGGAGCGCAAGCAATACCCACTCTTCCTGATGTGGATTTAGCGGGAATTACAGGTAATTGGGTTGTGCAATCTGGGATGAAAACAGATAAAGATGCTTTAGCATTAGAGTCAGCGCAAAATCCACTTTATGCGGTGACTGTAACTACATTAGCAGGAAAGGAAAACGATCCGAGAATTCAAAAACTTCATAAATTGCTCCGCGATGACAAAGTAAAGCAATTTATTAGAGAAAAATATCAAGGCGCAGTACTTCCTATTCCTTAATTTCTTCCTTTGCGCCCTTCGCGCCTTAGCGGTTCGTATCACGCAAAGACGCCAAGGCGCAAAGAGTAGAAGAATTTAACTTTTATTTATGGAGAAGTTTGTAAATGATAGAGTTTATTGATATTCGCAAAATCTACCACCAAGGCGAACATAAAATAGTAGCTTTAGATGGTGTAAATCTACACGTTAAAGCAGGTGAAATATTTGGCGTATTAGGACAAAGTGGTGCTGGTAAAAGTACCTTAATTCGCTGCGTTAATCAATTAGAAAAACCTACATCTGGTTATGTAAGAGTTAATGGACAAGAAATAACATCTCTTAGTGGTACGGCTTTGCGTCAAGCACGCCAGCGTATAGGAATGATTTTTCAACATTTTAATTTACTCAGTTGTAGAACTGTAGCTGAAAATATTGCTTTCCCATTAGAAGTGATTGGTTATAGTAAATTGCGACGCAAAGCTAAAGTTGAAGAATTACTTTCGTTAGTGGGTTTAGAAGGTAAAGCCAATGCTTACCCCGCACAACTTTCTGGGGGACAAAAGCAACGGGTGGGAATTGCGCGTGCCTTAGCGGGAGAACCAAATGTATTACTTTCCGATGAAGCAACATCAGCCCTCGATCCCCAAACTACACGCTCAATTTTAGAACTATTGCGTGACTTGAATAAACGCATGGGACTAACAATTTTGCTGATTACTCATGAAATGGGTGTAGTTAAACAAATCTGTGATAGCGTGGCGATACTCCATGCTGGTAAGGTTGTAGAACAAGGTAGCGTTAGCGATTTAGCAGCACAACCGGATTCTTTATTAGCTAGAGAGTTTTTTCCCCGTTCTCATAACTATATACCTCGTCCTGGGACAGTTTTAGCAACAGTCGCATTTGCTGATGAAAGTGCGAGAAATTCTATATTTACTACCTTGACGCGCCGTTTTGATATTGATGTGAATATCCTCAATGGTAGCGTAGAAACTGTAGGCGATCGCCGTGTCGGTCAATTTCAAGTTGAACTTGCAGGAATTAAGGTAAAGCAAGCTTTGGAATACTTACATAATTCAGAATATGCTGTTGAGGTGCATTAATGCAAGGATGGGAATTAATTAACAGTTTATTGCTTGCAAGTCAGGAGACTTTTTACATGGTGGGAGTCTCCGCCGTTGTGGCGATATTTTTGGGTTTACCTGTAGGTTTATTGTTAGTAATGACTAGCCCTGGTAATGTTCTCTATGCTCCCAAGCTTAACAAAATATTAAGTGCAATAGTTAATACTGGGCGTTCTTTTCCATTTATTATTTTACTTGTAGTTCTTACGCCTTTAACACGATTAATTGTTGGCACTTCTATCGGTAGTACCGCCGCACTTGTTCCCCTAACTCTTGCAGCGATTCCCTTTTTTGGGCGGATTGCGGAAACTAGTATTCTCGAAGTAGATAAAGGGTTAATAGAAGCAGCAGAAGCAATGGGTTGCGACTATTGGCAAATTGTGTTGAAAGTTTTGATTCCGGAGGCTTTACCTTCGATTATTTTGGGGGTGACAATTTTAATTGTGAGTCTCTTGAATTCTTCCGCAATGGCTGGGGCTGTTGGTGGCGGTGGTTTGGGTAATTTAGCTATTCAATATGGCTATCAACGGTTTGATGTGGGAGTCATGTTTGCCACAATTATTGTGCTGATTTTGTTGGTGCAGATTATTCAGTTTTTGGGTGATTTGTTAGCACGACAGTTGCGGAAAAAATAATTTTTTTAACGCAAAGTAGATAAAAGAGATACTTTGCTAACTTCTCTGCGTGAGATTTTAATTAATTTTCAAAGTGAAATTTGTTTATGAAGAAGCAGCATTTACTTCCCTTCTCAAAAACTAGTCGCCGTTTCTTCCTGACAGCAGGAAGTGCATTTACCACTTCACTTCTTTTTGCAGGTTGTAGCCGAATTTCTGGAACTGTCGCTAAAGCTGAAGAAGAGGAGACAATTAAAATCGGGGTTACGGGAATAGTTTCGGAAGATATTTTGAAATTTATTAACAAGAATCTCGCGCCTCAAGAAAAGTTAAAAATTGAGGTAGTGAAATTTAATGACTGGATACAGCCTAATACAGCATTAAGAGATAAGGTAATTGATGCTAATTTCTTTCAGCATAAACCTTTTATGAATAATGCTGCGAAGGAACTGAAAATTAATTTGGTGCCGTTGAATACAATTTATCTCAATACTCTGGGGCTTTTTTCTAAAAATCTCAAGTCAATGAATGAAATTCCCCAGAATGCGACTGTGACTATTGCTAATGATGTAATTAATAATGATAGAGGATTGAGATTATTAGCAGCCAATGGTTTAATTAAGTTAAAAGATAATATTGGCGAATTTGTGACGCAAAGAGATATTGCAGCTAATCCTAAAAGTTTGAAAATTAAAGAAGTAGAAGGTGTCCAAGTTGTCCGAGCGATTAATGATGTAGATTTCATTGTTTCTTCGGCTCAAACTGTTGCTTTAGCGGGGATAGAACCTAATTCTATGGGTTCGGAAACTGCTAAGGATAAAAAATATGCTCTTGCTTTAGTCACATTACAAGGGCGAGAAAATGAACAGAAGATTCAAAAGTTAAATAATCTCCTTGTTAATCCCCAAGTCAGAGATTTTATCAATAAAGAATATAAAGGTAGATTAATACCCGTTTTTTAACCCTCTTTCCTCTGTGCCCTCTGCGTCTGGAGTGGTTTAATAAATTTTCAACCGCAGAGGCGCAGAGAACGCAGAGAGAAAAAATCAATTAATATTTATAGCAACGGACACATAGCAATCCTATCTGAGTTGTGAAAATCTTTTTTTAATGAACCGCCAAGTACGCCAAGTACGCCAAGGATAAGAGAAAAAAACTGAGAGTTTGTAAATTTCACAAATGATTTAGGTTTGCTGTAGATTGGCGAAAGTTAATTATAAATTCGTTAAGTGTTTCTGTATCAACTAAAAATGCATCGTGTCCATAGGTTGATTTTAAGCAAACTAGTTGAGCATTAGGAATAAAATTTGCTAATTCTTGTTGTTCTATTGGCGGATAAAGAATGTCAGAATCAATGGCGACAACTAAAGTAGGTTGTTTAATACTTTGTAAAACAGATTCATAGTCTTTACCTTGAGCGATATCATGACTATCCATCGCTTAAGTTTTACCAGCTTCTAATCCGCCTTTAATCCCAAAGTTTAAGACTGCGCCAAAGCCGTTTCTCAGATATTTTTTCGCTCGCTGATGATAAGGATGATGGTGAAGTCCGGGATAATTAACCCAGGCAACTTGTGGTTGCTGTTCTAACCACTGGGCTAATTCTAAAGCATTGCTGACATGGCGATCTACACGTAATGAGAGAGTTTCTAACCCTTGTAATAATAAAAAGGCGTTAAATGGACTCAAAGAGGGGCCGAAATCTCTTAACCCTTCTACTCTGGCGCGGATAATGAAAGCAATATTCCCAAAAGGACTACCGACACCAAACACTTCTTGAAAATTCAGCCCATGATATCCGGGAGATGGTTCAGTAAAAATGGGAAATTTGCCATTACCCCAGTTAAATTTACCGGAATCGACAATTACCCCGCCAATAGAAGTACCATGACCACCAATCCACTTAGTTGCAGATTCGACTACAATATCTGCACCATGTTCAATTGGCCGCGCTAAATATCCACCTGCACCAAAGGTATTATCAACAATTAGGGGAATGCCGTTTTCGTGAGCAATATGGGCTAAGGCTGCAAAGTCAGGAATGTTGAATTGAGGATTACCAATAGTTTCAACATACAATGCTTTTGTGCGATCGTCGATCGCCTGACGGAAGTTTTCTACATCATCGCCTTCGACAAATTTGACATTTATCCCTAAGCGTGGTAAAGCGACTTTGAATTGATTATAAGTGCCACCATATAAAAAACTGGTAGAAACAATATTATCCCCTGCTTGGGCGATCGTGCTTATAGCTAAAAATTGTGCAGCTTGTCCGCTAGAAGTCGCTAATGCGGCGACACCTCCCTCTAACGCTGCGATTCGCTTTTCAAATACATCCGTTGTCGGATTCATGATTCGCGTGTAAATGTTGCCAAATTCTTGCAACGCAAACAACCGCGCCCCATGCTCCGCATCGTCAAAAGTGTATGATGTTGTCTGATAAATTGGGACAGCACGCGCATTTGTTCCTGGTGCTGGTTCCTGTCCAGCATGGACTTGCAAAGTTTCAAAGCGATATTTTTCAGACATAGACAATTACTGCATCAAATATATTTTTTAGTAGTAGCACCATCAATATACAGCAAGTCTATCGACTTATAGTATTTTATCAGCCTACGCCATAGGTGCAAGCAAAAAGGAAAAGGGAAATAACCTTTTCCCTTACAAATCTTTACAGAGTTATTGTTTCATCACATTTAGGTTATGGATTCATTTTCTCTAGCAAACAGAGTGTAAAAAACTGATGGACGCACGCCAACATATTTAACAACCAAAGCACCTAACCAAATATTCCAGACAATCATGGTGAAACTTGTTGCGATCGCTGCTCCAGTAATATTAAATATGGGAATTAATATCGCATTCAAGACTATATTCAGTAAGGCACTAGCAACAATTACAGGTAAAGATTTATTTTGATGACCAGTCATAATCATCAAAATTCCCACTGAACCACATAAAGCATTTACCATTTGTCCCATAATCAGAATTTTCAGGGACAAACTCGCTTCAACAAAACCTGCACCAAATAGATTGAGAATCGGTTGAGTAAAGGTCATTAGTAACAATGTCATGGCGACAGTCGGCCAGAAAATCCAATTAGTTACGCAAGAAACCACCTTTTGTAACTCTGGGATATCGCCTTTAGTGTACAAAGTTGTAAATACAGGTGCAGCTACCATATTTACAATTTGTAAAACAAAACTTGTCCATGCGGCTGTTTTTACTGCTGCGTTGTAAATACCAGCAGCTTCCGGGCCGATAAATGAACCAATCATCACTGTATCTGTTTGGCTTAAAATCCCAAAAGATGCTTGTTGAATTAACAAAATCACCGCGATATTTAACCACTCACGGTAAGCATAAACTGGCGTTGCTGCTTCAAAGTTACTGTGTAATTTCTTCCACAATAAGTATAGTTGCACGACAACAATCACGATAAACATACCGGAGGCGATCGCAATCATTGGTATGCTAGTCAAATCATCCTGGGTTTGCATAAATACAAAGCCACCAGCCAGCACCAAAACAGGCCAAATAATTTGCGATGGAATAAAGGCTACAAGAATATCCTCCATCGCCCTTCCTGTTTCTTGTTGGAACCTAGCCAAACTCTGTAGTAATACTAATCCCATCCCCAACAGTAGCGGAGTTGCATAGACAAAACTATGGTAATAATTAATAACTAAAATTGTCCCTGTAGCGCAGATAATTAACAGTAAACTGTTGGAAAATACGAGTAACCAACAACCACGAACTAAACCTTGTAAACGTCCCCATTCCTGCTTAACTCGGTATTCAGGAAGCAAACGCAAAACCGTAGTAGGTAAACCTAATTCTGCGGGAACTGCTAATAATAATGACCAAGACATGACATATTCATAAATGCCATATTCAGTTCTTCCCATCCACTGCGCCAGAAATATTTGCAGGAGATATATCAAAACTAAACCAGTCACTTGAATGATTAAAGCCACAATAGTGTCTTTAGCCAGTTCAGCTAATTGAATGCTTCCTGACCTTTGCGAAACTGACAAGTTTGTCATAATTACCACCTCAACACATGAGGAGAATTGTTAATAATTGAAAAACTGAGAGGCGATAGCTCAAGATTGAGTCTGATGTAACTTAGACAAGCTTTGACTTTTTATATTGCAGAGTAAATTAGAGAAAATGCACGTTTTCTCTAATTTGATTATTGGGAGAATTATTAATTGATAACAACTCAGGTATAGGTATAACCAGAGATAAGCTAACGCCCGTCTAAATTGCATAACTAATTATCAGGGCTGTTAACAGTCAACAGTCAACAGTCAACATTAGGGAATTCAATCATTACTTAGTTGGGTTGAATTTCGTTCTAGCCCCTCACGAGAAAATCTCACAACCAAATATGAAAATCTCTCTTTCCTAGCCCCTATTCCCTAGTCCCTAGCCCCTATTTTCAAGTTAGCCAACGTCAAACCTCAATATTTCCGACCCCCTTTTAAGGTGATGCGTACTGAGTATTAACCTGGGATCGATTGGGATACCTAATCTTGAGATATTGACTTGTAAAAACATTATTTACATCTGCCTTTTACCATTCAAAATTTTCCTATCTGAACGATGATGTGAGAGGAAAATTTATGTTTTTTCTCTCGTCATCTTAAAAGAGTATAAAATTTTTCGTTCAAGCACATTGAAGCAGGAATCAAAAAAAAATAGATATTGAAAAAACTACATATTTTTTTAATATTTGTAAAATATACTTATTTCGCCAACCCTGATTCTGCAAAAAAGGTAGGTGAAATACAGGTAAAATTTGTGCGCCAATATTGATTCACCAGCAACGCTAGTTTGATTCACCCGCTAACCATAATACTGCATACCCAGGCAATACCAACTCACAAAAACCTTTATATATAAGATTTCTGCTCATGGCAATGCCTGAACTCAAAAAAATCTGGGCTTGAGATTATATAGTCAAGCAAAAAGATGGTATGCTTAATTTTAATCTACGATATATATATCGATTTTACGTAGATTAATGGTTTCACCTCTCAAATTAAACAAATACGGCTGCTGCTTCAACTCTCAACAATTGAGATGAAGGAATAAATTGTGGTGAATTATTTACAAGAGCATTACTTTCGCTATAAACAAGCGTATTCTACCCGGAGTTTTTTACTTGCTGTTGCATATCTGAGTTTGATGGTTACTGGTTGCAGTCAAAAAACGGCTGTGAATCCGCCAGCTAACTCCAATTCTGCCTCACAGGTTGTGAGTAACAATCAAAATTCCGAAAAAAATTCCGAAAAAAATAATTTAGTTCGCTTGGGATACCAAAAAGGCGGGATTATTCCTATTTCCCGTCAGCGCGGCGACCTAGAAAAGCAGCTAACAACGCAAAATATTAAAGTTGAATGGACTGGCCCTTTTGACCGATGTGCCACACTGTTAGCAACGAGGTAGGGAAGGGAGATGAGGGGGACAAGGGGGACAAGGAGGACAAATGCCCAATGCCCAATGCCCAATGCCCAATGCCCAATGCCCAATGCCCAATGCGTAAGTCTGAATCCCAACAGTTAAATCTCAAATCTGGAATTTTATGACTCACACAACTATTCTTGAATCCTTAGCCACAGACGAATGGTTTATTGATAGTCCTGACTTAGGTGAGTTTGTGGCGATCGCAAAACAAATTCTCTCACACACAGCAGGCGATCGCCAAGAAACTCTCAATACCCTAGAACCCCATTTTGCAACACTTCTAAAAAAACAAGATTGGTTACCAGAACAATTCGCCCAACCTAATCACCATAGCGGTTTAGGCGGTGGTATTGGAGAATGGTTGCTATATCGTTCTCAGGATCGTTCGCTAACTATTTTTAGTTTAGTAATTCCGCCTAATTCAATTACACCTGTTCACGATCATTTATCTTGGGGACTGGTAGGTTTGTATAAAGGCAGACAAGAAGAAACTGTTTACCGTCGCCTAGATAAGGGTGATGTTGCAGGACGGGCGCAGTTACAAAACCTCGGTACTTATAAAGTAAAAAGTGGTGATATTTATCGTCTGTTACCGCCAGATGGAGATATTCATTCAGTCAAAGCGACAACAGTATTTACTCCCTCTATCTCCATTCATGTAAAGGGAAATGATACTGGTAATATTTTGCGACACCACTATCACCCAGAAGCAGAAAGCGTTAAGTCTTTTCGTTCTGGATATTCCAATGCACCTTACAGAGAAAATTCATAAAGAACAACCGGAAGACTATGCCGAGATTTGATAGACCCCAACCACCAGTTTTTGCAAAAGTCGAAGATGAACGCCTTTACCGCAAGCAACGCCTAGCGGCAGCATTTCGCCTATTTGGACGTTTTGGTTTCAGTGAAGGAATCGCAGGCCATATTACCGCCCGTGACCCAGAATTTACTGACCATTTTTGGGTAAATCCTCTAGGAACTTACTTCGGCCATATCCGTGTTTCCGATTTAATTTTGGTTGATAGAGAAGGCGAAGTAGTTAAAGGAGATGCGGCTGTCAATCGCGCCGCCTTTGCTATTCATTCTCAAGTACATGAAGCCCGACCTGATGTCATTGCAGCCGCACACGCCCATTCTCTACATGGGAAATCTTGGTCAAGTTTAGGTCGTTTACTTGACCCTTTAACTCAAGATGCTTGTGCTTTTTATCAAGACCACACCATTTTTGATGATTATAAAGGTGTAGTTCTTGATACTTCAGAAGGTAAAAGAATTGCCGAAGCATTAGGAGAGAAAAAAGCTGTCATTCTTCGCAATCACGGCTTTTTGACAGTAGGAAGAACAGTAGATGAAGCTGCTTGGTGGTATATCACATTTGAGCGCTCGGCTCAAGCACAACTTTTAGCTGAAGCAGCAGGTAAACCAATTTCTATTGATCATGAAATTGCTATTTTAACCCATAGCCAAGTTGGAACTCATGCAGGTGGCTGGTTTAGTTTCCAACCACTTTATAACAGAATTGTCCGCGAAGAACCGGATTTGTTGGAGTAATGGGTATAGGGAATTGGGCATTGGGCATTTATTATTTATCTCCCTTCCCTTATTCCAATGCTTAGGTGCAATCCATTGTAAACATTGCAGATTTTCTTTGCTGGTTGTAAAAAATCACTCAAATGTCAGAAATTTAATCTCAAACAATGATGTAAAACTTATGCAACTACGAGCAATTTTGATGAGAGCATTGTTGACAAAGATACCCAGTAAGAATGAGAGCGATCGCAAAAATTACTATCTGTGTATCAAGAGGCGAGAGCATCTCAGCAAAAAGTTGCTGATAAATTGACATCACCGTCTGCAATCATAACTTATTCATAACCAAGGTAAACATTATGTTTCATGGCATAGAAAAGGAATTGTCGAATGGTGAACCTTGGTCATTTGGTCAATATTCCCAGTTACCACCCGATATTCAGTTATTAGTAGAACAAGAACATATACAGCGAGATATTTGGGAATTACCTTACCCACAATCTAAATGCCATAGAATAGGTAAATTACAATTTAAAAAACATATTTCAGCCTGGAAACTACGTATATTTTGAAAGCTTTATTTAGCAATCATAAAGTTTTGGAGACTGCTTTAGCCACTTTTTGGGTGGTATTCAACTGAGCTAATAGCAAACAATGTTGGGCTTTGTATCAATATTCCCAAATTAATCACACTAGATAAGCTGTCATGCATTTAAATTGGGTACTCCGAACTGCTGTCACAGTTCCAGCATAAGGATTTAGTGTTTTAGCCTTACCCGATCTAAATAACGAACAGCTTATCACATTATTGAAGCGATCGCAATTCTCAAAAACTAAATCGCCAAAGTTTATTGGGTGTAAAATGGGTGTAAATATTGTGAACAAGGCTGAAAGTGTTGGAAAATCAAGGTTAATAAGTAATACTTATGACACTCCTCCATTACGCTTGTCTTTACAAGGCACACACCATCGTTTAAATAATCTGCTTATTTTAAAATTTTATATTTTTGCTCCATAATGAGTATAAGATAAGGTTAAATTAAAGTATAAAAAGGTTAAAATAATATAATTAAATTTTAATTTAACAATAATAATTTTATTGAATATTAAAGATAAGGGCTAATTATTATTAGCTTGTTCTTTGACTTACTATCAACTACTATTTTATCATTTCATCAATAACAGGGTCTTCAGTAACGCATCATATCTTTGATATTCCTGTAGTTCCGATTTTCAGCCTTTGGCAGAATTTATATAAAACCAGATTTCTAAAAAATAAACTATGAATCTTAATATCAAACGAGTTGCTATTGTTGGTGGAAGTAGTGCAGGCTTGTTGTCAGCAGTGACATTAAAACACTTTTTTCCTCAGCTTGAGATCTTACTGATATATAGTCGAAAGCACGCAGCAATAGGTGTAGGTGAGTCTACAACAGCTTGGTTTCCTCAATTTTTACATGAACACCTTAATATTTCCCAGGAAGAATTTTATAAATCAATTTGGCCAGTGTGGAAATTGGGGATTAAATTTGAATGGGGAGTTCCCGATATTTCTCATTTTAACTACACATTTGATCGGCAATTTAGATATGATTCAAAATCCTTAAGTAAAACTCCCGGATTTTATTGTATGCATGACATGAGGCAAGCTAGTAGATATTCAATCCTCATGGATAGGCAACATTCACCATTATTACATGATGGTCAAGGAAATATTAAAATACTTGCTGATGGCTTTGGATATCATATAGATGTTTATGAATTTATAAATTATTTGAGTACAAAAGCATCATCTTTGGGGGTTGATATTCAAGAAATAGAAGTTCTTGATGCTAAATTAGATGAGCAGGGAAATATTCAACATTTGTGTTGTGAAGATGATTTAAAAATTGAGGCAGATTTATTTATAGATTGTTCTGGATTTAAATCACAACTTCTTCGGGGAGTATTAAAGTCAGAATATATATCTTTTAGCGATCGCCTTTTTTGTGACTCTGCAATAGTCGGAAACTGGAAGCGCCAAACTCCAATTTTTCCGTTTACAACTGCAACAACTATGAATTCTGGTTGGCGTTGGCGAATCGATTTAAGAGAACGAGTCAGCTTTGGATATGTCTACTCTTCTAGTTTCTGTAATCAAGACGAAGCTATTCAAGAATATTTGAGCCTTACTCCTTACGCAACTGATGACTTAAGAAAAATATCCTTTAAGTCAGGGAGATATAGAAGGTTTTGGGTTAATAATGTAGTTGCAATTGGTAACGCTTCTGGATTTGTAGAACCTTTAGAATCTACAGGCCAGCACATGATTGTTGAAACTATTTGGCGAGTAGTGCTAGCTTTACAAGATAGCAATCTTCGTCCATCTCCCAAGTTAATCGACGCTACCAATCAGTATATTGCTGATTTATGGGATGAGATTTGTGACTTTTTAACCCTGCATTTTAAGTTTAACCGTAAGTTAGATACCCCTTTTTGGAAGTATTGTCAAGAAAAAACTGATTTGGGATCTATGCAAAATCTTGTAGATCTTTATCAAGATAGTGGGGTTTGTCGAGCGATCGCTCATTTAATCCCTAAATCTAGCATTTTTGAAATAGATGGTTATTTAACTATGTTATGCGGACAACAACTGCCAGTAAAACACTTAAAGCCTCTAACTGAGAGAGAAAGCTCAGAATGGCTGCAATATCGTCAAATATTACATAAAAACCTAGAAGGCTCTTTAAGTCCTCAAGAAGCATTTCATATTTTGGAGAACATTTGGTAGGTTGTTACACCTTTAAATCACATCATCATTGATGAGGTTAGTTGACTGTTGACTATTGACTGTTGACTGTTGACTGCGGTACGGGTGGGTTTACAAGTATCTTCGCTTTTATAACCCGAATCTCGGTAAACCCGCCCCTACAGACTGTCGAAGAGTTGACTGTTATTTTTTTGTTTGAGTGGGTTTAATTACCTGTGTTAACTTTGGCATAAAAATACCATGCTTTGAGCAGTAGTAATAAGTAAAAATGCTACTTTATAAATTTTTTTCTAGCGTAATCTATATTGATTAATCTTCATATCAAATTTCTGTGTTAAGTTATATAGATTTTTATTTTTATAAAAAATAACTAGGCTGGAAATATTATCATGTCTGAATATATTTTTAGATAATAGAAAATTAAATTTTAAAATAAAATAATCAAAAATTTTCGCTCTAAAAAAAGAAAAAAATATATGTTTTTTTCTTAAAGAATTTATTTAAATAAATCCTTGTTATTTTGAAACCGCCACAAAAAATCTAGCTTTGGTTTATAAATTTTTTATGAATAGTATTTTTTTCAAAGATGTATTCATGCTATTTTTATATCCAACAGTAATTCTCATGTGTAACACGTATAAGGAGTAACAAGCAAATAGCTGTTTAGTATGATAATCTGAACGCTTAACGCCTGTACAGCGGAGAAAAAGCTTGTATCCACTTATAGCGAGATATTACTGTATCATCCCAATGGGGTGAGGAATATTCTGTTGTAAAAGTAATTTCTTATAAGACATATTTTCTAACCAAAAAATATGTCTTATATCAGAATGGATTTAAATTTCAACTAAATTGTCATGAACAGAACTTTAACACTCCAGAACGTAGGTATTGCTATTGCAACCAAGAACCACAATCCTAGTGTTCTTACTCCTGATTTTCTCAAATATAGTGGAATTGTCCCTGATGATTGGGAACTGGCACAACAACCAGTTGTAAGCAAGCAAGCTTCTCAAGTAGTCTTTAACAATGCTTTGAGCATTGTTGCTCAACCACAACTTTTAAATTTTTTAGAAGTGGTAATTAATAAAGAAATTACTGATATTCAAGCTCCAGGCATTACTCACAGCTACATCAAAGCACTACCAAATGTAGAATATCAAGCAATAGGGGTAAATTTAAAAGGCTATATCCTGGAATCCCAGTTAGGTAGTAATCAAACAGTGCAAGATTACATGAATTCATTACTAGCTCCTGCGGCTTGGCAAGAGGTTGGTAATGCACCTGTTCTACCAACAATTCAATTAGCATTTACTCTAGATCGGTGTGAATTTAGCTTAGGAATTACAGAAGGGAAACTTTATGTAACTGAACAGGAAACTGTTCCTATTGTTTTATTCACTGGGAATTTTAGCTACGCTGTGACAGGTAACAGCAAAGAAGAAAAGCTACAATCCCTCCATAAATTAATAGATAATTGGCAAACAGATTTAAAGGATTACGTAGAAATTATCAATACTAAATTTCTGCAACCTGAAATTTTCATACAAAATGCACCAGAAAGAATCACAACTGAGATATTAGTTCCGCAACTTTAAAATATCTCAATCACAGTTAAAATTTGGTAAACAAAAAGCTGGATGATATAAATTTATATCAACTATCATCCAGCAATTGGTTCTTTCAAACAATAAAAATATTACTAGTCAACTAGATAATGTATTTACTCACACAATCAAGCAACTGGAATACTTAATTTATGCTAGACAGTAACTCTTTTTCAGAATCTAATTCTAATTCTTTAGTTCCAATAAACCAAATTTCTAATCCCAATGAAATACTTTTTATTGGATCAAACATTGACAATTACCAAAATTTATTAAGTAATCTAAATACAAATATCCAAGTATTTCAATTAAATCTAGACAACGATATATATGACATTAGTAATGTTTTAAGCGAATATTCAAACATTTCTGCTATTCATTTCGTCACTCATGGTAGCGATGAGAACATACAACTAGGTTCGACTAATTTAAATTCCCAGACTTTAGGGAATTACCAAAATAATTTAGCATCTTGGAGAAATGTTCTCACAAATGATGGAGATATTCTCTTTTATGGGTGTAATGTAGCTGCAAGTGATGAAGGTTTAAACTTAATTCAAAATATTAGTAATATTACAGGGGCAGATGTAGCTGCTTCTGATGATTTAACGGGAAGTCAATTCCAAGGTGGAGATTGGGATTTAGAAGTTAACACTGGTAATATTGAAACCATTCTTCCTTGGCAAAGTACAACTTTAAACAACTTTAATTCTGTTCTTTCTACCATTAGCAGTGACACCACTATTAGCAGTAATCAAACCTATAATGATGGATTAACAATTTCTGGTGGTGATGTAACCATTAGTGGCAATGTAAAAATATCAATTGATGGAGATTTTCTCCTAGAATCTGGTAGAAAAATTACTGGTAATAATGATGGTAATGCTGACAGTTTAACTATTGAATTAACCTACAGTGGTGCTACTGATTTACTTGTAGATAAACTGGAAAATTTAGATAATGTCACGATTCAAGGATTGATTGGTGGGCTGGGGCTAAACAATATTACGATTACAGCCAAGAATATCAATATTGCTGATAGTGCTACATTACTGACTCGCCAAATTGGTCTTACCGATTTTAACAACGGCAATTATATTACAGCCAACTCAATCGGTGCATCTGGCGATATCACCATGACAGCCAGAAATATTACTATTGGTGATTCAGCAACGACTGCTGCAAATGGTGGGGCGGAAATACTAGCTAATGTAGAAAGTGGTAGTAGTTATACAGCCGGTAAAATTAAATTAAATACTTTTGATAAAGATACTCGCGCACCTTTAGCTTTTGGTGGAACTTCACAGCTATCAAAAATTAGCTTAGATGAAGCAACTTTCAAAGGTGGCAGTATTGAAATTAAATCTGAGGCTAAAGATGTTGCCTACAATAAAGATGTTCCTCAAGCTGTAACTGAAGCTTTTGGGTTCTTTAATCTAGATGATTCGATATTATATCAACTGCAAAGTTTAGGCATTCCTCTGGCTGTGCAGGTTCGCAGTTCAGAGTCTTCCGTAAAAATTAATAATTCAACTATTAATAGTAGCGGCGATGTGACTATTTCCTCTGATGCAGAGGTTGATAGTTCAGTCGAAGCTATTAGTATGACAGGTAGTGTAGCTGAACTAGCATTATCGGCAGTATTAGGTAAGCAAGTGAGATTTGCTGGTGCTGGTGGTAATGCTAAAGGTATTGCGGAAACTACTATTGACGGTAATAGTATCATTACTGCCAGTGGTGGTGTTAATGTCAAGTCTAATGTGAAGACAACTGCCAAAGTCGAAGCTAGTATCTTTGCTAATGCCAATACACTGCTTGTTAATAATCTGAAGGTTGGAAGTTTTAACTATCCTGAAGATGCAGTTGATCTGGGTTTTACAGCCGCCGCCGCCGTAACTAACACTACATCTAAAGCCACACTGGGTAGCAATTCCAGCATCACTGCTGGTGGTAACGTCAAAGTCGATGCTATTGGTGCAGTTGATAGTCAAGCCAAAGCAAAAACAACTGTTTGGATCAATGGTAAGGTAGGCATTGGTGTTGCTGTTAACGACGATAAAACAGATATTCTCACTACGGTCAATGGTAATATCACGGCGGGTGGGCTAACTACAGTTAAGGAAAAAACCACTTTTGATAAAAGTAAGATTAATAATAATACCATCAGTTTCCAAGACGGTCACACATTTAAGACAGGTGACAAATTTGTCTATGGTGCTGATTTAGATCCAGCAGGTTTACTGACTAAGGGCGCAGTTTATGATGTTTTAGTCCTAGATGATAAAACTATTGCCCTGACTCCAGAAAATGCCTTAGATGGTGTTATTGATATTGATAATAGTCAAGTTAATAGTGGTGTTCAGCATGGGTTTAGTCGCCTGGATTCATTGACTTTTGACGGTTCTAGTGGCAGTGTGATCAATGCTGATACTGATACACTGACCATTAATAATCATGGATTGGTACAGGGACAAAAAGTTATTTACTATGCCGATCCAATTACAACGGAAGATGAAGAAGTTGGTGATTTACAAACTGGTGGCACATACTTTGTCATTTTCGTTGATAACAATCATATTAAATTAGCAGAAAATCAAGATGATGTTGTTAGTAATACTCCAGTTGATTTAACTGTAACTGTAGGTAAAGAACATCGAATCTCGTTCTATGACAGAAAAACCGAAGACACTCCAAAGTTTGATAGTGCTACAGCAGTAAATGCTACTAATGATAGTATTACTATTGCCAATCATGGTTTGTATACTGGTCAACTGATCACCTACAACAATAATGGCGGAACTTCGATTAGTGTTGCGGCTGGTAACACTAATGAAGCCATCAACAATGGTGAGAGTTATTTTGTCATTAAAAAAGATGACAATACTATTAAATTAGCAGCAACTTATCAAGATGCCATTGATTATGATATCAGCACAGACACGGGAACTGCTATCAATATAAGTGCTGTTGGCTCAGGCGAGCATAAATTCACTTATGAAGTTGCGGAATTTACCTTTGATCCTCAAAGTTCAATAGTTGACAGTGAGAAAAATATTTTTACTGTAACAAATCACGGTTTTAAAACAGGCGATCGCATCCTCTATGAAGTTGATCAATCTGTGGCTAAACCAGCAGAAACAGTGAGTTATCTTACCTTTGAACCCACGGATAAGACCAGTTTAATAAATGTTACCAACAACAGTATTAATGTTGGCAACAACACTTACAACACTAAAGATACAATCACCTTTAAGCAACTGACTGATTTAGGAGTTTCCTCCAATACTCTCTACGCAGCACCATTAACTTTAGGTCTGACTTTAGATAAGAATCAGCAGTATTATATTATTCGCACCGATGATAATACTGTTAAACTGGCACTGACTTTAGATGATGCCAATAATGGCAAAGCAATTGACATCAGCAATACCCGTTGTAGTAATGTCAATACTACAACAAATACTATTACAAAAGCGAATCATGGTTATCAAACAGGAAATGTCATTGACCAGAGTAATTTAAATGCTCTGCTGGAGATTAGTCTAAATGCAAGTGATAAGTATTATGTGATTCGTACCGATGATAATACTATTAAATTGGCACTGACTTTACAAGATGCAAATCAAGGGAATGCTCTCGATTTAGTCAGTACAGAAAATAGTAATGTCAATTTGACAAATAATACTATTACTAAAACCAGTCATGGTTATAAGACTGGTGACACAATTAACCTAACAGATTTAAATATTCTCCTCAATGTCGGTTTAGCCAAGAATAATCAATATTATGTAATTCGCAACGACGATAACTCAATTGGACTGGCACTGACTCAAGCTGATGCCAATGATAATATAGCTCTTGATTTGACTGGGACAAAATCAAAGAATGTCAATATCCAGACAAATGTTATTACTAAAGCCAATCACGGTTATCAGACTGGAAATGTAATTGACCAGAATGCTTTAGCAACTCTGCTAGAGAGTATTACTCTAGATCAAAATAGTCAATATTATGTAATTCGCAACGATGATAGTTCCATTAAACTGGCACTAACTCAAGCCGATGCTACGAATGGTATTGCTCTTGATATTACTGCTACACAATCTAGCAACGTTAATGTCAGTACAAACATTATTACCAAATCCAGTCATGGTTATCAAACTGGCGATGTCATTAGTCTAACTACTTTAGCAACAATATTAGGTACTACCACAACCAGTTATAGTGGTGCAAATTCCACCAGCTATAGTGGTGCAGGCACAACAGACTTTAGTGGTGGCGAAGAGACAACTAATTACAAGGCTACTTTCCTAGATGTGAATCTAGAGACGAATAATGAGTATTATGTAATTCCTGACGGCAATAATTCGTTTAAACTAGCACGGAATGCCACTGATGCCAGGAATGGTATTGCTCTTGACCTGATTAGTTCATCAAATAATAGTAGTTCTGTGAATTTGACGAACAATACTATTATCAGAAATAATCATGGTTATCAGGTTGGCGATAAAATTACTCTGAGTGATTTACAAACTCTGATTAATACGGCAACGACTATTTACAGAGACTCATTTACGCTCAATTCACCACTTTATAAAAACGATAGCTACTACATTATTAAAGATGGTAGTCAGAATATCAAACTCGCACTCACTGAGGCTGATGCGGAAAATGGTGTGGCGATTGACCTAGTTGTATCTTCTGACCTAGATTTAACGAATGATACGATTTATTTGCCCGGTCATGGGCTAAAAACAGGGGATAAAGTAACTTATCAAGTTGACTTTTTAGGTGCAACTGGAACGCCGATTCAATATGACAATAATGGGGTAAATACTCCTTTAGTTGCAAAGCAAGATTATTGGGTAATTGTTGAAGATGCTAATCGGATTAAAATTGCTCTGAGCAAAGTAAATGCAGAGAATGGTCAATATTTGAATTTAACTGTGGGTTCAACGGATGCGTCGCACAGTTTTGCAGTCACAGATAAATTAACCGAAGGCGATAATCCCATTGAAAATCTTGCGGATGGTAGTTATTACTATGCGATCGCCATCGATGCTAACCGCTTCATGTTAGCAGAAACCGATGGTGCAGCCTTGTTAGCAGACCCAATCAAGCTCAAGGGTGATGCCATTGATATTAGTACGACTGGCTTAGATCCTGGTAATCATGGCTTGAGTCCAGAGAAGTTTTTAACTTTTGATGGTTCTAGCGCATCAATTGTGAATGACACCAATGATACTTTAACTATTGCTAACCACGGATTAGTTAACGGTCAGGTTGTCACTTATACTAGCGATGCTACAGCAAAAGAAAGCATCGGTGAACTGACCAGTAAAGAAGATTATTTCGTCATTGTCGTTGATAACAATACGATTAAACTGGCAAATACGTTAGATGATGCGGCTAAAGGCAATGCTTTAGATCTCAACATAGCCGCAGGCAATACCCATAAATTAGCGTATGAGAAATTTGCTAAGACCACTAAGACTCCTAGCAATATCAACAGCAGTAATGACACCATTAGTATAGCCAATCATGGACTAACCACTGGTGATTTTGTTACCTATAACGTCAGTGGTGGTACAGCCATAGGGACAGGAACTAACAGCACCTTAGTTGATAAAACAGGTTATTTTGCCATTGTTGTGGATCAAAATACCATCAAACTAGCCGCAACACTAGCAGAAGCGATCGCAACTACTCCCACAGCCATAGATATCACAGCTGATGGTACTGGTACTGATACCTTTAGTTACGGTACCAGTTCTCTCACCTTTGACCCCACTAATATCCAAGTTGTCGATCCAACTCAAGAAACCTTTACAATCACCGATCATGGTTTCAAAACAGGCGATCGCGTCCTGTATCAAGGAAATACAGTCCTCAATCAATCCATTGGTAATCTCACTTCTGGTGAATATTACTATGTAGTCAATATCGGTAAAGACAGCTTCAAACTAGCAGCTACCAAGGAACAAGCCTTACTAGCAGAACCAGTCATCGGTGAACACACATTAACTGCTGTCTCCGACCCCGTAGGGATTTCCATCAAAGCCGACTTAAAGAAAGCCACAGATGTAATTGACACCAAAGGGGCATTGGGTTCTGTTCCTAAATGGCGAGACTTGCTGAGAAATGCACCTATAGGCTTAATGGTGGCGGCTGGTGCAGGGCTAACTAACGCTATCAATCCCAACACGATTAAAAATGAATTAAAGAAAGGTTTGAAAATTGAGGCCAAAGACCAACTTGCTCTGGGATTATCTGTCGGCGTTAATTTGGTTAAGCATACCGTTAATGCCACTGTAGGTGGGACGTTAAACTCAGGTGCAGACATTAACATTGAGGCATTAGGTAGTCAATTCTTCCAAAACCTAGTTGAAGGTTCAACTAGCTTAGATGAAGGTGCATTAAATGTTGCCGTTGCTGTTGCTGTAGGCTCATTCACTAATAACGTGCAAGCGATCGTTGCCGATAATGCGGTTATTGATGCTGTAGGGAAATTAGATGTCACCTCAACTTTAACTTATCCCCTCGCCCTGAAGAGCTTAGTAGAAGATACCAACTCCACAGATGAAAAAACCAGGTCAAAAGCGATCGGTAAATGGGCAGATTTAGCCTTTGATTTTCTCTTTGGCGGCAAATTGGGATTAGATAATTTCTTTAATACTTTCGTCAGTACCAAGAACAAAGGCAAAGTCAATTACACGAAAAATAAAGACACCAAAGCTGTCACTGGTAATTCCCAAGGAGTAGATGTTGGTATTGCTCTGACAGCAGCATTTAACTTATTTGATAACGACTCTAGGGCTATCATTGGTTCTGGAGCCAGAATTAATCAAAATATCCAAAATAACACCCAGGCTGTATCAGTAAATGCTGTTACTGATATTACCCTGCTGAATATGGCAGGAATTATCAACCTGGATTTAGCCCTAGATGTTGCATTTAAGGGTAACACCAGACAGGAGATTGGGAAAGGCGGCAGAAAACAGTGGGAAGAAGTATTTAATATCTACGGTAATCGCGCCAAAAATGGCTTTGGAGCATCGGTATTGTTCCAAGGGATGACCAATAAGACCATTGCTAAAATTAGGGATGCAGCCAGAGTGCATACAGGCTCTCTCGGTGATGGACTAGAGGTAAAAGCCAAAGAAAATGTCTTTGTCCTCGACCTGAACCAATCCGGGGGACAAGCCGATGATATCGGTTTAACTGGAACAGGTGGCTGGGCATTACAAGTCAGCGATACCATCGCTCAAATTGGCAGTGGTGTGATTATTGCGGGTGGGCCACTTTATCTCGATGCCGATAGTAATGTCGGGCGGATTAGTTACTTTGGCGCGCATCAAGCCTCAGCAGGCAGTTTGGGTATCGGTGCAACTGTCGCTGTCAACAAAGTCATCCGCAATACCAGGGCAGTCATCGGCAATGAAGTGCAACTCAAAGATGATATTAATGTCGAAACCATTAACGATCTTTTCTCCTACTTACAAGTCCCAGACGCTCTGACCATTTTCAACACCAAGGGAGAAATTGAGAACTATAACACCGGTGCTAATTTAAATATCGACATTACAGGCAACAGCAACATTCTCAACGCCAAAGGCCGTAAAGTTCTCGATGTCAATGCTCGCAACAGCGGCTACGTAGTTTCAGCTACCTTAGCAGGTTACGTAGCCAGAGAAGCCGATGATGAGAATAACAATGTCACATCAGGGACAAATGCTGCTGACAGTCCCAGTGGTTTCGGCTTAGGGGTGGCTGGTAGTGTATCGGTGACAGATGCCGATGAAAAAGCTCAAGCATATATTAACGCTACTGGGAATATTCAGGTTTCAGCACCTAGTACATCTTTGGGGGCAATTGACCTCTACAGTGAAAATGAAACAGCCTTCGGTACTGGTTCTGGGGCGACATCATTAATTAAATCCCAAAAGCAAACTACCAAAATTGGATTAGCTGGGGCTGTTAGCACCAATAATATAGAACACAACACTCGCTCCTTTATTAATGGTGCAAATGTTATCACCAATAATCACGTCACCCTGAACGCCGAAGAAAACAGTCGGATTATTAGCGTTGCCGTTGGTTTAGCTGGTGCGAAGGTAGAGCAAGATCCAGCTCAGGGAAATGGCACAAGTGTGAATACCTTCTCTGGTACAGGCTCGGTAACTTGGAGTAAGTTTGATAATATCGTCGAAGCTTTTGGCAAAGACACCACCATTAATCTTTCTAGTGGCAATCTGTCTGTAACTGCTACAGATAATTCTGAGATTATAGGTGTAGCTGGGGCAGTCACGCTTTCCTTAGTACGCGGCAACTTGAGTAATGCTGCTTCTGGGGCTTTTGGGTTAGCGGTAGCCGTCAACCAAATTGATAATAAGGTGCGCGCTTATCTGAGTAATGCTGTAGTACAAGCAGCTGATGTCAGTTTAGATGCCACTTCCACAGCCGAGATTTATGCTGTCACTGTTGGTGGTACGTTCTCTGATGCTTCCTCTGTAAGTTTAGGTGCTTTTAGTATTAGTGGTACTGGTGCAGGCTCACAAAACAAGATAGATAGCACCATTGAGGCATTAATCGAAGCCAATAGTCAGGTGACTACTACAGGTACAGGGGCAGTCGCTCTGAGTGCAGTTGATGACAGTTATATTTTAGCGATCGCCGGCGGCATTGCGATCGCCTCGGCTCGTGGAATCGAAACATCCGCAGCCATTGGATTTGGTGCAGCTATCTCCAATAACACCATCACCGCCAAAGCTAGAGCTAAAATTGACAAATCCAAGGTGACGGCGGCAGGTAACATTACTCTCAACAGTAAATCCACAGCTAACATCTTTGCTTTGAGTATATCGGCAGCTGGTGCTGGTAGTTCATCCACAGTTGGTAGTGGCTTTACTATTGCTGCGGCTGGTGCAGGTTCCAACAATGAGATTACTCAAACCATTGAATCTGTAATTCTCAATGGTAGCGATGTCAAAAATATCAATAGCGGTAGCAAGATTGAACTGATTGCCATTAACGACAGTGAAATTGATGCCGATGCGGGTGGTGTAGCTGTAGCCGTAGCTTTGGGACAAACCAGTGCCACATCGATTTCCGTGGGTGTCTCGGCGGCTGTGAATAAATTTGATGCCGATACTCGTGCCGAAATTGACAACTCCAAAGTCACATCTCCTGGAGACATCACCCTCAAAGCTGACTCCACCACACATATTAATGCTGTCGCCTGGACTGGTGCAGTAGCAGTAGGCTCCTCTAGTACCTCCACTGGCTTGGCTTTCACTGGTGCGGGTGTCGGCACAGGTAACAAGATTGATAACATTATTGAAGCGCGCATTGATAATAACTCCACTGTAATTAGTGGTGGCAACATCAGCCTGAGTGCCATTGACGATAGTCTAATTGACGCTGATGCCGGGGCGATCGCTCTGGCTCTCTCTCGTAGTTCAACTGCTGGTGGTGCTGGTTCTGGTTCATTGGGTATTGCCATATCTAAAAACGACATCACCAACGATACCAACGCAACTATCGATCAAGCCACTGTAAACACCAGCAATGGCAAAATTGAACTCACAGCGAAATCAACGGCAACCGTGAATGCTCTGAGCCTCAGTGGAGCTTTTTCTGGCACGCTGACTGGTGGTGCAACTGGCAGTTTTTCTGGAGCCGGATCGGGTTCAGGAAACACCATTAAAAATACTATCACCGCCAAGATTCGCAACAATGCCAATGTTGATGCCACAGCAGACATTAAGGTAGAGGCAATTGATACTTCTACAATTACGGCTGATGCGGGGGGATTTGCGATCGCTGTTTCCTTGGGGAATAACACAAGCGTTGCTGGTAGTATTGGGCTATCGATCGGCATCAACGACATCGATAACACCATTCAAGCCCTGATTGAAGGCACTAATACCACCGTAGACACAACTACAGGTGGAGTTACTGTCAAGGCTACATCTGACTCCACCATTGATAACTTCGTTCTCGGTGGTTCTGTGGCAGCTGCTATCGGTTCTACAGCTATTGCCCTAGCTGGCTCAGGTGCTTCGGGAGATAACGAAATCAACAACACCATCGAAGCCGCAGTTAAAGATAACGCTGTAGTCACCGCCAGAAACAAAGTCTTAATCTCAGCAACAGATATCTCCGATATTACCTCCGATGCTGGTGGTGGATCTCTGTCATTTGCATTTAGTGGCAATAATGCAGTTGCGATCGCCATTGGTGTCGCCTTAGCTAACAATACAATTAATAACCAAGTTTCCGCCTACATCGACAACGCCAAAGCCTCATCCACTAACAATAACTTAGAAATTACTGCTGACTCAGAAGCCACAATTACTGCCAAGAGCGTAGCTGTATCAATTGCGATCGCGGTTGGGCAGAGTGTCGGTGCTGGTTTCAGTGGTGGGGGAGCAGGAGCAACCAACGTTATTCTCAGCAATACCAACGCCTACATCAATAACAGTACCATTAATAACGTCGGTGACTTGAAGTTAACTGCCACCTCCGACAACACAATTGATGCTGATGTTGTAGCGATCGCTGGTAGTGGAGCTGGAGGTGCAAGTGGCGCAGGAGTAGCCGCCGCGATTGGTGGTTCTTTAGCGAGAAACTACATTGGTTATGAAGCCAATGGCAATAAGAAAGCTGATGCTGCTCAAGTTAGAGCATATATTCAAGATTCCAGTATCAATGCTAGGGGAGCATTAAGCCTAACAGCTACCGCTACAGATACCATTACCGCCGATGTGGGAGCAGGAGCATTAGCGATCGCTGCGAGTTCAGAACTGGCTGTGAGCCTTGTAGGTGCGGGTGCGGTCGCTGAAAACAAAGTTGCTGCTAAGGTGAAAGCATTTATTGACGGAGATGGCGCAACAGGTATTTTTGCGAATAGCATCGCCCTCAAAGCTGATGACACCACTATTAATACAGCCAGAGTCGGAGCAGCATCCGTCGGCTTATCCTTGTCCGGTACTTCCTCAGTGGCAGCATCCATTGGTCTAAGTATAGCTCGTAACAAAATTAACAATGAAGTCCAGGCTTACATCCAAAATGCCAACAACAAAGTCGAAGCCAGAAATGGCTCGCTGACAGTAGAAGCTATTGAAAGATCCACAATTACTTCTAATGCTGTAGCTGTATCTGTCAGTTTAGCCATATCCCTCGACATATTCTCAGCATCATTGGCACTAAGTGGAGTCGGAGCAGAATCAACGAATATTGTCAACAACAGCGTCAAGGCTTACGTTGATGGCAGTACTATCGAAACCAAAGGCGGAAACGATAAAGATATCAAGCTTGATGCTCAAAGTACCTCTCAAATCTCTGCATTAGCAGGAGCAGTTGGCGTTGCTGGTTCAGGTGGATTATTCGCCGCAGCCGGTACTATTGGCGTTTCCCTAGCTAGAAACCTGATTGGCTATGACTCGATTACAGATGACTCAGGTTACGGCAACGAAGTTTTAGCATACATCAAAGATTCCACTGCTACTTCCACCGGGGATATCAAAGTTTATGCCACTAACACAGACACCATTGAAACAGTATCCTTTGCCGCTTCAGTAGCGATCGCAGTAGGTATTGGTTTAGCTGGAGCTGGTGCGGGGGCTGAATCAACCAGTAAAATGGCTAGCAAAGTCCATGCTTACCTAGAAAATACGCAAGCCATTGCTGGAGTTGATTTAGAAGTTAAAGCCACATCCGATAGTCAAGTTACTAAAGCTCATACAGTAGGAGCTGCGATCGCGGCTGTCATTGGTACAGGAGGAGCGGTATCTGTTGCTGCATCTAACGTAGTCAATGAAATTAAAAATAACGTCCAAGCTTACGTTAAGAGCGACACCGCTAAAAAGATTGAAGCTACCACAGGCAATGTCTTCATCTCTGCGGATGTGTCTCGCGCTCGTATTAGTAATGTTACTGCCGTTACAGCTTCCATTGCTGTTGATACTAGTTTGAGTGGATTCGCTTTCAGTGGTGGTGGCGTTGGTTTATACAACACAATTGATAATGATGTTGATGCTCACATTACCGGCCCTGTGACTGTCAATGCCACCAAGGGAAATGTTAATGTTCTCGCTAGTGAAGATGCTTTCCTTTCGAGTGATGCTACAGCCATTACCGTTGCCGTATCCCTGATCAGTGCTGCTTTAGGCGTGGCGATAGTTGAAAACAAAATTAACAGCACAATTCAAGCTTGGGTTGATAATGATTCCTCTACAGCTTGGACAACTGGTACTCCAGTCACAACTATTAACTCAGTCAACACTACAGTCTATGCAGATTCTATTGCCAACATTGATAAAACCTTAACTGCGGGTGTTTCTGCTGCGACTGTCGGTATAGCCGGCAACGAATCCGAAGCCAATATTCAAACAGCAGTCAAAGCCTTTGTCGAAGGTACAAAACTGGCATCAACTGGTGATGTGGAAATCAAGTCAACAGCCAACAACCGCGCCAGAAGTTCTGCAAATGGCGGTGCAGCAGGTGGATTAGCTGTGACGGCGATGGTTTCCCATGTCAACTTGGGTAAAGGAAATGATGTCAACGAATTAGAAGCAATCCTGGGAGACGGTACACAAGTAACAGCCAAAAACTTGAAAATTACCGCTACCAGCACCGATGACTTGTTAGCCGAAAGCGTCGCCGCCGGTGCAGGTTTAGTAGCAGCCGGAGGAGCAAAATCTACCCTCAACAGTGATTATGCCACCATTGGTCAAATTGGCGACAATACCAAAATTACAGTTCAAAATCTCTCCATTCTCTCCAAACATACCCAAGATGTTGATTCCGCCGCCGACAGTTTTAGCTTCGGTGCAGGAGTTGGTAACGGTGCAGGTGTAGATAATGAAATTACCTCTAAAGCCAATGTCGATATTGGTACTAACAGTAGCGTCACTGCTGATACCGTCATCATCAACGCCATCAACCGACTGAACAAAGATAAATTTGTTAATGCTCAAAATCAACAACTCGGCCCCATCGGATTAGTCAATTCAGCCAACCTGAAATCAGGCTCGGCTGGTGGAGGAGTCCTGACAGTTCTAGAAAGTGGCACAGATATTGGTACATCGACGAATCCCTTTGAAGCTTTAGTCAATATTGGCAACAGCACTAACATTACCGTTAATGGCACAAATGCTAATCCAGGTACGCTGCGAATTGAAACCTTGAATGAAGTGACTGCCTATGATTTAGTCATAGTGGAAAGTGCCGGTTTGTTTGCAATGGGTGTGGGTTTATCGAGAATAGATGCCAATACTCAAGCTGGGGTGAATTTAGATGGAGCAACCTTAGAAAATAAAACCGGGGATGTTTACCTCACCTCTCGTACCGACTCAAGCTTGAATCCTAGTGCCAATCTCCTGATCCTAGCAGGAGGTTCACCTATTTCCGCCGCCGTTAATGCTGGCGATGCCAAAACCACTACTAATGCTAGCAATCAAATCAAAGTTGATGATTCAGTTATTAAAGCTAGTGATATTCGTCTCTATGCGGGACGCGATAGCTTTGCAGTTTCCAACCTCATAGACAGTTTCGCTAATGCCGAAATTACCACCGCAAGTCTTGGCTTTGGTATTAGTATTCCGGTCTTAAATGCAACCATAAACGAAACTAACAAGGTAGATATTACAGGCACAACTCAGCTTCTCGCCTTGGAAGATGTTAACCTAGTTGCGAAAAAAGGTGTTGGTGCAGGTTCTGGTCAAAGAGCCAGAACCGATGGATTAGTGGTGAATTTAGCAATTCCTCCCTACGGTTTCCCACTTACTCCTGATGCTTCCAGACCGACTATTAAGGCAACTGATAATAGCATCAGTCAAGTCAACATTGATACGACTACTAGCATTGAAGCCGGGATTAATAACAAGGCATTAGTCCACATTAAGCCTCTGGACTTGAGAAATAGTAGTGGTACTTTAGTAAAACAATTAGATGATTCTAAACTAGGAACACTACTAACTAAAGCTGAGAAAATCGCTCTAGGATTACCAGAAGATGCGGCTTATGAGTACAGCAGTTTAGATTTGGATAAAATTGCCTTTAGCATTTCTACAGGTACGGTTGTACAAGCGATCGCCGGTTCATATAACAAAGGCAACGCCGGCCATTACTATCAATATAAACTCCCAACGACAGGGGCATCCGATGACATTGTTCTCCAAGATGAAGACTTTTCTAATACTGCCAGATGGACAGATTTGGGTACAACTCTCACCGCAGAGCAGCAAGCAGAACTAGCAGTTTATCGCAGTGATGTCACCATTACCTTAAAAGCTCAACTCAAAGATAAATTCTACGCGATTAAACCCAAAGACCTAGATAAAATCAGCTTGTCCTATGCCAATGCTGGCAACCTGTTATTAGATCAAAGGGAGAAAATCCTAGCTTGGATAGACAATCATGCAGGAAATACGGAAGCGATCGCTCGTTATCAAGTACAGTTGGCAGAAGTAGAAGCCACACTCCAAGAATTAGGTCTGTTTGAGACGATTCAGGTGAATGGGCAAACTGTCAAGGCTGTCAAGAAGGAATTAGATATTATCTCTGTCAACCTGCCAAATATTTACGCTGCTCCCGGTGGTATCTTTATCGAAGCCGACAGCATGACAGCTAGCAATTTCACTAGCTTAGTCGGTAGCGCACTCAAAGCCAAAGCAGGCGCAGAAATTGACATCCTCAACCAGTCACCTTTTGCTATTAACGTTAATGACACAATTATCCGCGATAACAAACGAGTCACCGTAGTTGATGGTAAGTACACTGTTCTGCAACCAGGAAATGTTTACGTTAACAACGTGCTGGCGGGTGGTGCAAGCGTTAGTGTTACACCCAACACAACAGAGGTGAAATATGGTGATACAGTCTATCGCTATAAAGGAACTGAAACCACACAATTAGCTCTCTCAGAAATTAGTTACGACACAGATAATAATTGGGAAGCTACCACTACAGATGCTAGTACCTTTGTCGCGGGGACAAATAAATATATCGTAGAACGCAAAATTATCAGCATTATTCAAGATTCCTTTGCTGATAGTGCTTACGATACAGGCACAATCGTCTTACCAAGCATCGATCAGGATATGTACATCATCGGCGATGTAATCAATGAAGCTGGTGATTTGTACATTAATAACCAAGAAGGCAGTATTAACGTTTCTGGGGAAATTAGAGCCGAAAACGTCACCATTCAGGCAGCTAGAGACTTTAACCTCAACAGCGAAGACTGGTTCCACACTAATCAAGATCCCCGCCAGTACATTGATTATGATGGTGCAAGAAGCGCAGTATTTAACACTGCTGGCAATGCAGATTCCGAAACTTACAGCAATACAACCAATGTTGGCGGACAAAACCTGAATGCAGCCATCAACCGCAACGAATCATCAATTTTAGCTCAAGGAGCAATTTCCGTTACCGCACGCTACCTCAACGTTAACGGCTTAATTCAAAGTGGTGTCAGCACCGTGACACTGAATATCGCTGCTAACTTTAACCCTGGTACAAACACCCAAAGCTTTGTTGATGAAAATGGCAATGTGCTAGCAGGTATTAGCTTCGGAACAGAGAATGTACCTGTAAATGGTTACTTTGATGCCGCAGAAAACGCGATCGTAGTTGAAGATATCGTTCCTCAAGGTGGTAGGATTACCCTTGCTGGGCAAATCTTCAGTACAGGTAACGGCAAACTGAAAGTTGCTAATGGTTATGCCAATGTAGACATTAATAACCAAAGTAATTACAAACTCATTGTCAACCGCATAGATAACACTACCAATCGAGAAGGAATAATTACGATCGTTGACACCTACAGTAACGCTAACCCGAAAACAGTCAAAAAAGTCGAGTACAAAGTCAATGGTAGTAACATTCAAGAAACAACCTACACAGGAACAATAGTTCCCGCCGCTAACGGTAATATTTCCACCATTAACTATACTCCTGTAGGTTCGGCGATTTCCCATACCTTTAGCGATGATATTAAATATCAACCCACACCAGGATTACAATACACCTGGACAGAAGGACAAGAGAAAACCAGAGTTGTCATCAACAAGTACGAGCAGAATAGCTTTAACCTCCTTGGTTTTGATTGGGATGACCTATCGGCTGATGGCATTCCACCAGATACAACAGAAACCACTTTCCGTGACGATCAACCCTTACTTGAGTCAGAATCTCTAACCAGCAACAACCTGGTCAACTTAATTAAAGATACCTCCCAAGTTAGGAATATTGCTAATAACAAGATATACCGCTACATAGGCAATAATGCCAGCAACGTATTACTGTCTACCCAAAACTTTGCTGATACTACTAAATGGCAAGATACTAACACTACTAGCATCACCAGCATTACAGATCCAGCAAACAACAAGTTTGACTCAGATATCCTCTACACTATCAGTTACGAACAAAAAACTGATAACACCGTAGACTTAATTAAAGACATCTCACTAGTCAGAGATATTGCCACTAACAAGATATATCGCTACAAAGGTGATAATGCAGATATACCTTTGTACACAGACTTTGCAGATATCACTAAATGGGAAGATACTAAGACTACTAGCACCACCACTATTACAGATCAAGCCAACAATAAATTTGACAGCAATTTTGTCAATACTGTCAACTTAGTTAAAGACACCACACAGATTAGAGATATTGCTAGTAACAAGATATATCGCTACAAAGGTGATAATACCAGCATAATCTTGTATCAAAACTTTGCGGATACTACTAAATGGCAAGATACTGGCACTACTAGCACCACCAGCATTACCAACCGAGCAGAAGATAAATTTGATAGCAATTTTATCAACTACACCAGAGTAGTTGAAAATTGGACAACCGGCGGTGGTTGGTTAAGGAAGAAAACCTATCACACCAAAACCACAACTACTATCGGACTCAAAGACTTTTATACTCATAGGCTCAAAGCTGATAACCCAATTGATATTGACTTCATTCCAGGAACAAATACACCGAATATATCCATTGAGTCCGAAGGTGATATTTATTTACAGGGTAATATTGAATCACCTGATAACGGCACAGTTGAGCTAGAGTCTGACAACGGTTCAATTACCAGTGCCAACAATAATGCAATTTTCGGTGCTGTAACTAATATCACAGTTGGCGGTGACTTTAAAGCTCAGATTCAAGGCGGAACTCAAACACCAATTAATATTAGCGCCGATGGAGATATTGAATTAACGGTAGTTTCGGAAGATAACAATAGTAATAGTTTGGTTGTTGGTAACATTAGTTCCACTAACGGTAATGTCACTATTAACGCCGCCGATGGAATTACAGCCAAAGATAACACTTCTTTAATTAAGGGGAATAAAGTTGAGTTAATTGCTGAAGATGGTGCTATTGGTAGTGCGTCCCAAGTAATTCGAGTTGATAGTAACACGGCTAATTCCGGCGGTTTAGCCGCGAAAGCCGATGATAACATTTACATCACCGAAACGACTGGCGACTTGAACTTGGTAGAAGCTACATCTTGGAATGGAGACGCAGCAATTGAATCTGAAAATGGCGATGTACGTCTAGAAACAGTGAATGGTTCAATTCTGGATGGAATTTATGAACTATTCTCTACCACTACAGTAGCTAGCAGTCCTAATTACCAGTATTTAATGTCCCCAGGTTTACGCCAGTTCTTGTATCCTGATACGAACTTCTTAGGATTTACACAAAACACCTCCACACCAGAAACAGCAAATATCATTGCTGATAAAGTAACACTGATAGCTGGTGGTAATAATGGTCAATTGGGACAAATTTCTAGTGCTGTAACCATCGATTTAACCCAAGGTTATGCACAGTTAGCAGATAGCCAGAAACAATTACTTTCCATCGCTACTGCTGAAGATGTAGCTGGTGTTACCTACCAAATTTATGAATACATTGGTAGCAATACCACAGGTGCAGATATATCTCAAGGCAACTTCAGCAACACTAATTTATGGAAGAAACTGACACCTGACTTTATTACCCAAAGTACACGCACTTCTCCCCAATCTGTTCAAATTAGTAACGGCAAAACTGTTTTAGTACAGTACGCCGATCAAGACTACGGACTCTATAAATATATTGGTTCTACAGCGACTTTAGATTTAGCTAATCAAAGCTATGAAACACCGAGTTTGTGGCAAAAGGTAACTACAAGCCACGCTACTAACGATAACGGGACAGCTTTACAAGTAATTCCTAACACCACAGTTGTTAGAGATAGGAATTTTATTTACCGCTATGTAGGTGCAACTACTACAGGTGTTAATCTCTTGGGAATAGATTACGCCAACGATAGTAATTGGCAAGATATTACCTTCAGCCAAAACGCCAATGAAAATCGTTTTGATAGTAGCTATACAACGGTTGTTGAAGTAATTCCTAACGTCACCTTGGTTCGAGATGATAATACTATTTACCACTATATCGGCTCTAGTACAGTCAATCTGAAACCATCAGCGGTGAACTATGCTAATAATCCTGATTGGCAAGTTGACACTACTTTTGAATTAATCGAAAACTTTGTTCAAAACACCAGCCAAAATCGCTTTGAAAGTAACTTCCGCAACCAGAATAAGACCTTGCTCACTGGTCAATTGGTAGAAGATAGATTTAACGTCACTCATTTAACAGTCCAACTCCGAGATGATGTCAACCTACAAGCTACTGATGCAGTTACCATTGATGCTGGTAAGGGTGTTGCTGTGGAAGCTACTGGGACATTGCAAATCAATCATGTTAAATCTGGTGGCGATGTCAGTTTACAAGTAGCTGGAGCAATTACTGACCTGAATACAGATTCCACTGCGGCAATTACTAGCTTTGGTGACTTGGTTCTCAAATCTGAGGGAGCAATTAATAGCACAACAACCAACCCCTTACGCATCCAAGTTGCCTCATCTGGTAGATTGAGTGCCGAAGCTGTGGGTGATATTAACATCCAACAGGTAGCTACAGATGCCACCATTAATAATCAATCTCAAACAATTTCTGACCTGTATGTATCGAGAGTGACTGCTGGTGGTAGTGTTTCTATTCAGGTAGCAGAAGGGGATATGACTGTTGGTAAGGTGTCTGCGGGTAATTCTGTAGACCTGAGAGCGCAGAGTGATATTTTCGATGCCTTTAATGATACCAATGCCACGGTAGTTAATATCTTCACTGGTAATGTAACTGCACCAGCAACGGGTAATGTTTACCTGCAAGCAGGCGGAGATATTGGCACTAACAGCAACTTCCTTGATGTAGAAATTAAAGCTGGTAACTTTAGCGCATCTGTTGGTAACGATGTCTTCTTACACAGTGTTGCTTCTCTAAATGTTGCCGATATTGTCTCTACTGCTGGTGATGTCAACTTAGATGTCGATGGGGATGTGAAGATTGACCCAATTACAGCCACAAAGGGTACAGTCACAATTAATGCCGACGGCTCAATAATTGATGCCCTGGATGATGACAACAGCGAAATAAATGCTGTTAGTATCAAGTTGACGGCTGGTGGTGCGATCGCTAGTGCAGCTAACCCCTTTGATATTGACTCATCCAATGCTACACCGGGAACGGTTACAGCTACAGCTAACGGTGGAGTTTACTTAATTGAAACCAACGGCGATTTGCGAGTTGACTCGATCAAGTCCCAAACTGCAGATGTCACACTCTTAGCTAAGAATGGCTCAATTCTGGATGCTAACGGCGACGCAGTTAACATTGAGGGTGTCAACATCAACCTCACTGCTACAGCTGACAGCATTCTCACTGCTACAGCTGGCAGCATTGGCGAAGTTACCAACGATTTAGAAATCGATTCCGCAAAACCAACGGCTGGTAAACTCAAAGCCACAGCGACTAACAACATATACATCACGGAAATTGTTGGCGGACTGAATATTAACAGTGTAGATGCTGCCCAAGGTGATGTTCGTTTAACTGTCAAGGACACCGCCGCCACAGGTGAAGATTTACTCCTTGATGGTACTGCCCAAGTCACCGCCGCCAATGGTTCTGTCACTCTGCGAATTGGCGATAACATCACGGCTGATGCCAATAGCCTGATTTCTGCCCAGCAAAATATCACCATCCTTGGTGATTACAGCAATGCTGACACTGTAGGAACTACTGTTAGCTTGAATGGTCGAATTATCGCTGCCAACGTCTTAATTCAAGGTGAAGCTAATGCAGATTCAATTACTCTGCGTCTCCAAGAATTAGTCGGTAATACCTCGGTACTTGGCGGTAACAGCAACGACACAATCATTGTAGATCGCCTGCCATCCCTAGATAAAACCCGCCGTGGTCAAAGCAGCCGAAACAACCTTACCCTGGATGGTCAAGCAGGCAGCGATAATTACACAGTCAACATTACAGGCAGTGATACCGACTACATTATTAATGTGTTTGACACGGGAGTTGATACCCTTCAGGATCAATTAACTGTCTTCGGTACAACTGTTGCAGATAATTTCCTTCTGCGGGCGGCTGAAGATAGAGTAAATGGTGTTGCCTTTGTCGCCGCACTCCACGGAAATCCATTTGTTGATGTGGAACGAATCAATTACACGCTGAAACTAGAAAAACTCAACGTTAACACCCAGGATGGAGATGATACCGTCACCTTAGATGATAACTGGGCAGAAACTACTATCAGTGGTGGTAGCGGTAACGACAACTTCCAAGTTGGGCAAATCTTCAAGTCGCAACGAGATGCTGCTGCTGGAGTCGCTGCTAAAGATGTATTTGCGACTGTGCAAACAACTCGCGGCTACTTAAGTAACGGTGTCAGCTTTACTACTACCCTGGATGGTGATGCAGGTAATGATACATTTACTGTCTACCGCAACAAAGCAGTACTAAATCTTAATGGTGGCGATAACGATGACCTGTTTGTGATTCGCGCCTTTGCGGAAGAAGGTTCTAGTGATAATAATGTCACGGCTGGTCAGGGAGTAGATAACATTCAATACGTTGTCAATGCCCCAGTTAACATCAACGGCGGTGATGGTAATGATACGCTGAAGGTTATCGGTACAGAATTTGCTGACAAATTTGTGGTAACAGCTAATGCTATCTCTGGCGCTGGAAGGACAGTTAATTACACGAATATTGAGACGGTAATTATCGACGGTGCGGAAGGTGACGACGAATTCTATGTTCTGTCTACTAATACAGGAGTTGTCACCAAGCTATTCGGCGGACTGGGTAGCGATCGCTTCAGCTTGGGTGGCGATGCGCCGACAGTCGCGGCGGGAACTAACTCGTTACCAGCGCAAGAAGGTTCTCACAAAGTTGATGGTATCCAAGGTCAACTAATTATTGATGGCTACGGTGGCGACGGGTCAACCTCCTTAGCTGAACCTGTACTGCTTCCTGGCGAAACAAATTTACTCGCCTCTACAGGAAAGGTATTTGCTTACTCAGCCGCCAATAACACCATGACTGTGGCGACAGCAGATGTACTCAGTCTCCTGAATAACCTAATTGGCAAAACTTTGGAAATCAGCCGAGGTAATGGACTGCGCCGATTCTGGCGGATTATTGGCGTGACTCAAAACAACGGTCAAACTGTACTGACGCTGCAAAACCCCTCACTACCTGACCCAACTTGGGGAACACCCGATGCTAACAGTGAATATACCATCAACAATCTGTCACCTAATTTCTTCGTCAATGAAAATGAAACCCTGGATGTGGTGACTGCATTTAATGATGGTACCACCGCTAATACTTCCGGCAACTTAACAGCAAATACTCTCACCGGGTTGGGAATGGGTGCAACTGGAGTTACTTACAACAACTTTGAGGTTGTAGAAGTCTTGCTTGGTCAAGGTAACGACCAATTCACAGTTGAGAAAACAGCAGACGGCGCAATGACAGCCATTCACGGTGGCGGTGGTGATGACACAATTACGGTGAGCGATCGCGGTGGAGTCGATTCCAGAGGTAAGGATGCACCACTAGCAATCTTTGGCGATACCACCCAAGACGGTAGCCGTTACACCGACACAGCAAACCAAGTCAACCCAGGATTTGCACGCAGTTTCACCAACCCCGGTAACGATATTATCAACGCCTCAGCTGCCACAAAGAATGTCGCCATCTACGGTGGTGCAGGTAATGACACCATTACAGGTAGTCAAGCAGGTGACCAAATTGCAGGCGGTTCCGGCGATGACAACATCAACGGACAAGGCGGCGCTGACCACATCTATGGTGATTCTGGCTTTAACCTTGACACTGCCACCAGGGAATTGACAGTGCCGAACGTCAATTCTAGCGTTAACACCTCCCGCGATGCCCTCACAGTTGGCAATGACACTATCGACGGCAGTAGCGGCGACAACATTATTTTGGGTGACTACGGTATCATTACCCAAACCCCAGGAACATCGAGAATCCTGAATACTGGAAATGTCATCCAGGTAGAAACTGCTAATCCAGGCAGTAGCGGCAATGACACAATTACTACTGGCAGTGGTCAAGATATCATCCTGGGTGGTAATGGCAACGACACCGTAAATGCTGGTGATGGTAATAACATTGTCATCGGTGACAGTGGTAAGGTAGCGATCGCTAATGGTCAACCCCAAACCATTGAAACCACAGACGACAGCCTGGGCGGTAGCGACAGCATTACCGCAGGCACGGGTAACGATGTCGTCCTTGGTGGCTTCGCTGGCGACACGGTAACCTTGGGTGCAGGTAACAACATTGTCTTGGGTGACAATGGCAAGGTGGATTACACCACCGATGGCAACCTGGCAACGGTTGACCTGATTTACACCAACTCACCCAGTTTGACTGGCAACGATGCAATTACCACAGGCAGTGGTAACGACATCATCCTGGGCGGTAATGGTAACGACACCGTAAACGCTGGTGATGGTAATAACATCGTTATCGGTGACAGTGGCAGAGTCACCAATGTAGCTGGTAATATCCATCGCATTGAAACTACCGATAGCAATCTCGGTGGCAACGACACAATTACCACAGGCAGCGGTGAAGATATTGTTCTCGGCGGCTTTGCTAGCGACAGCATTACCACAGGCACAGCTAATGATATTGTCCTGGGTGACAACGGCTACATCAGCTACGTTGAAACCGATAACAACCCAGCCGATATAGACCGCATCAAGACAACCAATGTCAAAGATGGCGGTAACGATACAATTAACTCTGGTGCTGGTAATGACTTTGTATTCGGTGGTGTTGGCAATGACCAAATTAACGCAGGCGATGACAACGACCTGATATTTGGTGATAACGGTGTGGTTGAAGGTGACGTTAACGCCAATCTCCTGCCATTATCAACACTGACTAAGCCATTCACCTTTACTTCCATCGACACGGCGAACACAGATGCTAATAATAACCAGCTTGGTGGTAACGATACTATTTCTGCTGGGGCTGGTAAGGATATTGAGATCGGCGGACAGGGTAATGACGCTATCTACGGTGAAGCGGGTGATGATGACATCATTGGCGGACACAATGTTGCTGGCGGAAATGATGGTAATGACATCCTAGACGGTGGTACAGGTAACGATGCGATCGCAGGTGATAACGCCGCCATTCTCCGCCGTGGTGATGCCCTCAGTCCGCGTATCCGCACGCTCAACGGTCAAGTCATCTATGATGCTAATGGTACAGCCCAAGTCAACGGTAGTTCACAACTCAACCCCACGGGTGCGGAAGAACGGACAATTACACTGTTTGACCACTCCTACACCCCAGCCGCCAACACCTTTGGTAATGACAGCATTGCAGGTGGCGCACAAAATGACGTAATTTTTGGTCAACTGGGCGACGATAGCATTCAAGGTGACGGTGCTGTTTCCCTGAACACAACTACCGCATCCGTAGAAGATTTCGCTGGTGTTGGTACTGATGGCGATGACTACATCGAAGGTAATGGCGGTAAAGATTTAATCTTCGGTAACCTGGGTCAAGATGATATTGTCGGTGGTAGTTCTAACCTGTTTAGCTTGACTGCGCCAACCCAGCGACCTGATGACGCTGATACTATCTTTGGTGGTGCTGGTACTGATATTGCCCGCAATGACTTGGGCGATCAATCCGCTAACGGCCATGCCCGCGATGCTGACTATATCATCGGTGATAACGGTAATATTCTGCGTTTAGTTGGCAGTAACGGTCAATTCCTCACCTTCAGCTATGACTTATATGGTTCACTGAAGCTGATTCCCCGGGCTATGCAATTGCTGGATTACACTCAAGGAGGTGCAACTACCGATCGCGGTACGGCTGATGTACTACACGGTGAATCCGGTGATGATGTCATCCACGGTATGACTGGTAACGATGTCATCTTTGGCGAAGGACAGGATGATGACATCTACGGCGGTACAGGAAGCGATCGCATTTACGGCGGTGCAGGAGAAGACGGTATCCTTGGTGATGATGGCAAAATCTTTACCAGCCGCAATGGACTCACCGAAACTCTCTATGGTGTTAATACCATCAACGCCCAAACCAACATCAGCATTTCTGGACAATTCACAGGCGCTTGGGTTTACATTACTGGTCGCTTAAATAAAACAGTTGATTTAGCGGCTGAGACTTTAGGCGGTAATGACACTATCTACGGTGGTTTAGGTGATGACTTCCTCCACGGTGGTGCAGGTGACGATGGTATTTCTGGTGCAGAAGCACAAGCTACTTTCTACAACAGCAATCCAGTTACTAATACCAACACACTAGGCTACGATCCAGTAACCCGGAAACTGGCTGCTTATGATGCCAACAATCCAGTGGCGAAAATTGCTAATTTCTTCCTCAACTTTGATGCTGTTGATGCTGCGGGTAACAAAATTAACGACGGTAAAGACAATATCTTTGGCGATTCCGGTAATGACTGGTTAGTCAGTGGCACTCAGAATGACCGTCTCTTCGGTGGTTTGGGTGATGATGTCATCAACGCCGATGACAATCTTGATACAAATGGTGGTTTAAACAATCAACCTGATGCGCCAGCATTTGCTGACCGCGACTTTGCCTTTGGTGGTGGCGGATTAGATGTACTGATTGCTAACACAGGCGGCGATCGCTTGTTTGATTGGAATGGCGAATACAATAGCTACTGGGTACCATTTAAAAACTTTGGTAATCCTACCGTTGTGCGATCGCCGTCTCCCGCTATCCAGCAATTCCTGCTCGATCTGGGTAAATCAAGCGGTGCTGACCAAACTTTAACTGAACCAAATGGTGAACTTGGTTTAACCACCTCAGGCGAAAATGGTTCCCCACGCGATCCCCAAAATATTAAGTTCAATGGGCAACAGGACACCCAAGGTGCACCAGAAGACGATCGCGCTACAGGTCTTCCCATAGCTTAAGACCATTGCTAGCATCATCGCAGCAATTTCAGCAAAAACACATTATTTCCTGGAGGTAGCAACAAGGCTGACAAAATTTAAATAGACTACCAAGCTAGAGGCACAAGATGTTGTGCCTCTAAAATTATCTGTTGAAGGTGCAAGTTAGCGAAAGAATTAGGAAGTGAAGTACGCCGGCAAGATCCGCTGAAGCCGGAGCTTCAAAAGAAACAACCATCAACGTTTCGCGTCTCATTCGCCGTCGCCTCCTTGTACAAGTACAGATTGGTCTTACACAGCGTCTCTGGTATTGCTACCTTTATCTCCTCAAAGGAGAACCCGCGCAGCCGCCCGCCTCCCGCAGGCAGTTTTATTACTTTCTCGTACATCTGTGTATGGCTTATTTTTTACCGCAGAGCGCAATCACAAAACTTGTTGCCCCGATCGCAAGAATTTTCATGGCATAGGATGTATCATAGGTAGAAATTGCTACGCTTTACGCTCCGCCACTTTTGTCAGCCAAGCAGAGAAATTACCACAAGTGTCATGCAATACAGCGATTGTGACCTTCAGAACTTTTTCCTGGTCATCAACAAACACACTGTTGAGTTTGATCTTCACCGCTCCTGCTCCCAAAGTTGAGGATAATGAGCGATCGCTTTTGGGTCTGTTATTTGATTAACAGGTGATGGGAGAGAATTAGGCACATCGCGTTAATATAACCTCAAAAGGTAACTAACAATGACTCAACGAGAATTTCCCAATTGGGAATCGCTTTATCAAGAACAAGCCGTTGAAACTATGCCTTGGTTCAACCCAAGCTTAGATCCAGATGTCGAATCAGCCCTCCTCACCCTAGAACTGAGCAATGCTTCAGTGCTGGATTTGGGGACAGGGCCAGGAACCCAAGCGATCGCCCTAGCCGAACGAGGATTCCAGGTGATGGCGACAGATTTGTCAGAGGCGGCCATTAATCAAGCAGCAGCAAAAGCAAACCAAAAGGGATTGGAAATTTCGTTTCGGCAAGATGACATTCTTAACAGTCGTCTGGAACAATCTTTCGACTTGATTCTCGATAGAGGATGCTTCCACGTTCTGCCACCCCATACCTATGGTATTTATGTGCAAACAGTTGCAAACTTGTTAAAGCCCAAGGGCTACTTGTTACTGAAATGCTTCTCTCACTTGGAAACAAGAGAACAAGGCCCTTACCGCTTTACACCAGAGGAAATTCAGCAGATATTCAAAGAGAGATTTAATCTGCATTTGGCTAAACAAACGGTCTATCATGGGACACTCGATCCCCTTCCCAAAGCGCTGTTCTGCATTCTGGAAAAGCATTGACTGTTTGGGTGATCTCGCAAGTGCGCTGAGAAAGTTTGTCCATCGGTTCAACTGCATACATCTTTGGCGTATGGGGAGCGATCGCTATCATCTCTGGTATTGCTGCACTTCTGGGCTATACTTTGTTCAGTCACTTCTCTCAAGAAGTTATCGCCGCAACTACTGCTGTAGCCGCAGGTGCGATTTTAGCCATGATTTCAGACACCATGATTCCCGAAGCTTTCGAGCAAGCCCATGATTTTGCTGGGCTAATTCTTGTCTTGGGATTTTTGGCTGCTTTTGTTTTGAGCAAACTTGCGTGAGAATTAGAGCTTCAACCGTTTGAGGTCTGATTGTTTCTATCTAAAGTAGAATCAAAATTTCATATTGATTTCACTTTTGCGTGCCAGCGTAATTAAAGAAGGCTTTTAGCACTGGGTTGAGTATGCGGCTGATATTAGTTGAGGATGAAGCAGATTTAGGCGCAGCAATCAAAGAAGTCCTAACCCATGAGGCGTATGTAGTTGATTGGTTTCTTGATGGTACTCAGGCATGGCAATATCTAGAAACTGGCTGGACTGAGTACACGCTAGGGATTTTTGATTGGATGCTACCAGGAATTTCCGGTGTAGAGTTGTGTAAATGGTTGCGATCGCGCCAATTAATTCTGCCTGTTTTGATGTTAACTGCAAAAGACCGCATGGAAGAAAAAATTATTGGTCTAGATAGCGGCGCAGATGACTATTTAGTTAAACCATTTGATATGGCAGAACTACTAGCAAGATTAAGAGCATTACAACGCCGCGCTTCTTATGTTGGGACAACATTTACACCCCAAATTCAACCCCGACGCTTACAAGTAGGTTGTTTAACTCTTAATTACATCACACATGAACTTACTCGATATTATCCTCATGGTGAGAAGCAATTATTATCTTTAACTGCCAAAGAATTCCAATTATTAGAATATTTCATGAGGCATCCTAATCAAATTATCAGTCGCGACCAAATTATTAATCAGCTTTGGGAAATTGGTGCAGAACCATGTAGTAATGTAGTAGCTGCACAAATTCGCTTATTAAGACGCAAATTAGGAGAAGAAGATAGCGAATCATTAATAGAAACTATCTATGGTGTAGGCTATCGCCTCAATATTCAGGCTGCTGATTTTTGTTAACTTGACAGCGACACTTGGAACAAGGTTATAAAAATATGCAACGCAATCTCATTTTCCACCAGACTCGGTTGCGGCTAGCAGCTTGGTATACCCTCGTGATGGGTGGTATTTTAGGGCTATCTGGATTGGGCGTGTATAGTGTAGTTGCCCATACATACTATGAAACTATAGACCAGGGATTGCAATCAGTAGCAAAGGCATTACATCAAAGTATTGAACCAGCTTGGCAGCAACCTGGACATTTAGAGCAACTTGCTCAAGAATTTTCCTTAGAATTATGTATAAATCAAACAAACTGTTTGCCGAAAAAAACTATTATTAAGCAACCAATTGCGGAGGCAGCTAATTCAGTTAATTACTATATACGCTTATTGGATAGTTCGGAAAAACTATTTGCAATTGCAGGTATGTCATTTAATAATTTACCAATGACTTCACCATCAAAACAATGGCAAATCCTCACAGATTCTTCTGGCACTAGATACCTCCAAATCACTTTACCTTTATATACTCAAAACCAGCTTTCGGGTTATTTACAGTCAGTGGTGTTGTTATCGCCTTGTTGCCTGTAGCCTTTCGCAATCATGCTGGGTTGCGAGATATGTTACTTACAGGTAGTAGTGATTCATTGTTGGCTGCGATCGCTCTTGTTGTTCAATTTAGCTTAATTATTTTAACCTACGGCTCTGGCGCACCGGGAGGTTTACTAGTTCCTACCTTAGTCTTAGGAGCTGCCCTTGGCTACTTAGTAGGTGCTACACAAGAGAGTTTACTGGGTATGAGTGCTGCCACAACCTACGCCCATGTAGGTATGGCGGCATTTTTTAGCGCTGTCTCTAAGTTAACTAGCTTGAAAATAAGGCAGCTATGCTGGAGGCAGAGGGCAGAAGCAATACTACTCGGTTAAGCGTTTTGAACTCAAAATTGGTTTTGGGGAAAAGGTTACTGGGTTTGGGTTAAAGGTTTTTTCTTTCCCCTTTCCCATTCCCCTTTTTCCTCTTAAGCGAAAAGTATTCAGGGCAGAAAGATAAAGATTTTCATGCCCTCGTGGAATCGGAGACTGCTGATATGTATGCCATCCGCTTGGCACATAACCGCGCCCTAGTCTCCTTCCGCATGGTTCCCAATCCCAATATTCCCAAGGATACCAACATCATTCCTTTCCCCATCAAACCTGATTACACCAAGCAAGGCAGACTCGATGGTGTTGTTGGTTATGACCAAAACGGCAAAGTCCTAGATCCAAATTATCCCGAAGCTACAACCTACGGCGAGTACAGCTACTTCAAACCCAGCGAAGCTTATACCAATTTGAAAAAAGAATGCGACAGATGGTAGGGGCATGGCACTGCCGTGCCCTCTAGAATATATTGATGTGTCGCAAACATTATTTGAATTGGTATTACGCCCTGCGCCAACGCATTCAAGCTGAAGAAACCCGCTTGCGTACCTACTACGAAGACTTCCGCACCAAACCCCCCGGTGCCACTGGTGTTTTAGCTGGAGGACTCACAGGCGCGATCGCTATTTTCTATACACTAGCACTGGCACCCGTTTGTAAGCAGGTGTACCACAGCGCGTTTCTGTTCTGGCCTTAAAAATAACATTCACTTCGGGATAAAACATCAACGCTGCGCCTTCCCGTACAGCACCGTAAATCACTTCCACGTTCTCTAGTTTGTCAGCATCGCCCTGTACTGTGACGCGATCGTGTTCGGCTAACCCAATCTTTTGTGCATCTAAGCGATTCATCAAAATGCAGTGGCGATGGGGCATTCCCCGGTACTGATCGTCAATTTTGTAAACCACCGTGTTGTGTTGGGAATAGCTGCGTCCGGTCATTAATGCTAGCACGAGACTATTTGCTCTATCATCAATATCAAAGTCTTGAGGTTGAGGTAGAGCCAGATTCGGCAGTGGCGTAGTCAACATTTTGGCCTTACCTGACGGCGTTTTGAAATGGGGTTCGGTGACGATGCGCCCAGAGATGATAAACTCTTCGCTGGTGTCGTCAATCGTCGCGATTTTTTCATAGCCGGGAATGGTTGTAGCAATCAGTTGCCGCACGTAGCGAGTATCTTGCAGTTTGCGCCACTCGACAGGATATTCACCCAGCAGCCGATGAGCTAGTTCAGTTAAAAACTCGACCTCGGAAATTAAATCTGCATCCTTGAGGTGAGTTTTGCCTTCATCATTGAGGCGCACAAAGTTGTTACCCGATTCAACGGTGGTTTTGTGGGGGTTTTCAAATCGGTTGAGGACGGGAATGATGATTGTGTGAGTTTTCGCCAATCCGTGAAAGTGCCCAATGTTGGGTTTAGTAGCGAGATAGATGATAGTATCGATGTTACCCAATGCCCGTTTTGCCTGGGCTGAGTCAGGATTAGCACCATAGAGATTGCCGCCTACACAGATAAGACTATCCACTTTGCCCGCTTGGGCTGCTTCGATCAGGTCACGAGTATGATAACCAGTGGGTAAAGAGAGCGATCGCCCCAACAACTGCTCCAAAGCCTGCTTAATTTCTTCTTTGAGCTTTACGGTGACACCCATTGAGCCAAAGCCCTGCACGTTGGAATGTCCCCGCACAGGCATGACTCCGGCTCCCATTTTGCCAATCTGTCCGCTAATTAACGCTGTATTGGCAATGCTGTAGACATTATCGACACCATTTGTATGTTGGGTAATGCCCATTGCCCAACCAAAAACCACAGCTTTTGATGTCCCGATAATGGTTGCGGCGGCGGCAATTTCTGCCTGGGACACGCCGCAGGTAGTCGTGATGGTTTCCCAAGAAAGCGATCGCGCCTGTTCTAATACTGCTTCCCACCCTTGGGTATGCGCTTGCAAAAAGTCGTACTGCACAAACCCCTGTTCAATTAACGCTTTTTGAATGCCCACAAACAGCGCTACATCACTACCGGGAATCGGCTGAAGATATAATGAAGCAATTTCAGAACCAGGAATTAGAGATTTAACTGGGAATGCCGGAGAGCCAAATTTCACCAATCCAATTTCCATCACGGGATTGATCACAATCACTTTGCCACCCTTGTCCCGCAGTTTGATCAGCTCATTCATCAAACGTGGATGATTGTAAGCGGAATTTGCCCCTGCTAAGACCACACAATCTGCCTGCTTCAAGCTTTCCAGGCTGACAATCGACGTGTTTGTGCCAAACATCTCCTTGAGTGCGGTTGTAGAAGGAGCATGGCACAGATCTGAACAATCTGCCAAATTATTGGAACCTAGGGTTCGCAGCAGCAGTTGTAGTAAAAATGCCGCTTCGTTGGAGCCACGCCCGGAACTGTAGGATGCAACTCGCTCTGGTGGTTTCTTAAACGCAGCTTTGGCGATCGCATAAATCTCTTCCCAAGAAATGCGCTGATAATGGTCACTACCTGAGCGTCGAATCACTGGGAAGCTAAGTCTTCCCAGGCGATCTGCTTCCATAGAGGATAGCTGTTGTAGGTCAGTAATCTTGTGGGAATCAAAGAAGTGGACTGGAACCGGAGGTTGGATTTCGGCTGAAATGGCTTCTACACTTTTCATGCAGCGTTGTAGTTTCTCACCCACTTCATTGGTGAATCCACCTTTTTGTCCACCAGTCCCCCAGGAGCAGGACAGGCAAGCACTCTTGTGAAACAGAGTTTTCCACAGATGTGGCCCTTCTGGTGATAGTGTGTGCTTTGCCCAATACTCAATTACAGGCAACCCACCGCCAATTTCTGGGGTGTTTTCATTGGTTTCGTGGAAGGGCGGTTGGGTCCCGGAGTTGGTATCCATCTAGTTGCAGCGACAAATCAGTTCATTTTGTGCAATTTAATCTAATTTACTGGACATGAAAATTCCTCATTAGGTAGATTTTCGCGCTCTCTACAAGTATGGGACGGAATACCCGCTCTTAGCTCGACTTTATCCAAAATTAAGAACTCGGCTTGACTGAGCCAGCAAAAACCCTGGTTTTTTGGCCAATACTTTTTCCATCTCATTGATTTGCGATTCTGTTCAAAAAGTAAAACTACCTTCCTGCAATGGTTTTAGCGTCTGGTTTTGGTTTTCGTAAAAATGGATAAAGTCGAGCTTAGTGGAGTCGCAACTGTCTACGGCAGAAATAGCATCGAGTATTCCAAAGCAGGCGGTTCTAATCGCCAGCGCAAACCATCTACTTCACCAGTTCCTGTTGTTGTCGAAGCTTCCCCTACTCAACCGACCCCAACTGCAATTATTCCAGAAGCAACTAACGGGCGAGTTAAGAATTAGCATTGAATATCTGCATTCAGCGATCAGCTATTATGCTTTTAAGTTGCACAATCCATAGTCAGGGCTGTTGACAGTTGACCGTTGACAGCCCTTATTAGTAATCTTACTGGTGCCCATTGGTGTCAACTTAACGTGAAAGCCTTATCAAGACTTGATTTTGCCTCAAATCGTCTACCATCAAGATCCCCGTTACCCCACCCCAGTTTTGTCTAAAGCCAAAACTTCCCCTCCCCGTTTACGGGGAGGGGATAAAGGGGTGGGGTAAAACGCTTGTGGAATAAGCCTTTTAACTTAAGTTGACACAGGTGACTGGTGCCGTGCCCCTACGAAAGGATCTGTGGTTCAATTACCACCGAAACTGCTGTAAGGAGTCGTGTAAAAATAAGTTAAACAATTTAATATTTGTAGTGCGGGACGAAAAGCCCGCGCGAGCTTTCCGGCTCGCACTACTTATTTTTACTTGATGCCTAATTTCATTGTAAATAAACCCGCACTGTAGGGGCGGGGTTTCCCCGCTCTTGAACAAAATTTATGCAACTAAAACGTCACCACACTCCGAATTGATTCACCTTTGTGCATCAATTCAAAAGCATCATTAATTTGTTCAATCGGCATTACATGGGTAATCAAATCATCAATATTTATCTTCCCATCCATATACCAATCAACAATTTTCGGCACATCTGTACGTCCCCTAGCGCCACCGAATGCTGAACCTTTCCACACACGACCAGTTACTAGTTGAAACGGACGAGTACTAATTTCTTGTCCCGCACCCGCAACACCAATAATTACACTCACGCCCCAACCTTTATGACAGCATTCTAAGGCTTGACGCATCACCTTAACATTGCCAATACATTCAAAGGTGTAATCAGCACCGCCTTTGGTTAAGTCTACTAAGTAGGGAACTAAATCATCTTCTACTTCCTGGGGGTTAACAAAGTGCGTCATGCCAAACTTTTCAGCTAAGGCGCGTTTGCTGGGATTAATATCTACCCCCACAATCATATCCGCTCCCACCAGGCGCGCTCCTTGGATGACATTTAAGCCAATACCGCCTAAGCCAAAAACTATTACCTTTGCCCCTGGTTCGACTTTAGCTGTATAAATAACTGCACCAATTCCTGTGGTCACGCCACAGCCAATGTAACAAACCTTATCAAATGGGGCATCTTCGCGAATCTTAGCTACGGCAATTTCGGGCAAGACTGTATAATTAGCAAATGTAGATGTACCCATATAATGATGAATCATTTCGCCACCGATACTAAAGCGACTTGTACCATCGGGCATGACACCGCGTCCTTGGGTAGGGCGAATAGCTTGGCAAAGATTGGTTTTCAGGCTGAGACAATATTCACACTGACGACATTCTGGAGTGTAAAGGGGAATAACGCGATCGCCCCTTTTTACACTCTTGACACCAGCACCTACCTCCACCACTACACCAGCACCTTCATGCCCTAAAATCGCGGGAAACAAACCTTCAGGATCGTCGCCAGAAAGAGTGAAAGCATCGGTATGGCACACACCACTGGCTTTAATTTCTACCAATACTTCCCCAGGTTGTGGCCCTGATAATTGAACCGTTTCAATAGTTAACGGCTTACCCGCGCCGTAAGCGACTGCTGCTTTAACTTCCAAAAGTCAGCCCTCCTGTATGTAAGTTGCTTTATTGGGCTGATATGAGTTTACCGAAAGTCGGTGGTAAAGGGGTAGGGGACGGTTGACGGTTGATGGTTGACTGTTGTAGGGGCGGGTTCACCGATATCCTCATTTATTAACAAAGATCCAAATAAACCCGCCCCTACTGACTGTTGACTGTGACAAATGCCCAATGACGGCAGTTGCTACAACGGGGGGAACCCCCGCAACGCACTGCCTCCCCAATGCCCCATGCCCCATGCCCAATGCCCAATGACAAAAAATTATAAAAATAATGTAACTTTGTTAAAATGTCATTCTCTAGTTTAGATTATTTAAAGGTGGAAATAGTTGTTTGAGCAACGACGTAAACCTTGTGCTAGCAGCAATCCGCCGATAAGAATTTGTCAATACCGCAATAAATTTATTTTCGTTACAGCTTATGAATCCTGCCCTTACAAAAATTGGCGCTCAAATGTCTAACCTGACCGGCGTTCGAGCGATTATGAAAGATATTGTGGAAACGTTAAAAGCTAATGCTGGGCAGGAATTAATTAATTTGAGTGCGGGTAATCCGTTGATTTTGCCGGCAGTAGAACGATTATGGCGCGATTGTACGGCAGATTTACTCGCTAGCTCTGAATATGGTGAAGTTGTTTGCCGTTACGGTTCTAGCCAAGGTTATGCACCTTTAATTGAGGCGATCGCTAATGATTTTAATCGCCGTTATGGGTTAAATTTAAGCGATCGCAATATTTTAATTACTCCCGGTAGTCAAACTCTCTACTTCTACGCCGCCAATGCCTTTGGGGGTTACACTACTACAGGTGAACTCAAGGAAATTGTCTTACCTCTTTCCCCTGACTACACTGGTTATGGTGGAATTTGCTTAGATCCAGAAGCATTAATTGCTTACAAACCAGCTTTAGATATTGATGCACCTGCCCATAGATTTAAATATCGTCCCGACTTCAGCCAACTGTCAATTACAGAAAAGACAGGTTGTGTAATTTTCTCTCGTCCCTGTAACCCTACAGGTAACGTCCTCACCGATGACGAAGTCAGAAAAATTGCGGCTTTAGCTGCACCTTACGATGTGCCAGTATTTATTGACTCAGCTTATGCACCTCCCTTCCCGGCGCTGAATTTTACAGATATGTCGTTGATATTTGGCGAAAATATCATTCATTGCACCAGCTTATCCAAGGCGGGGCTACCAGGAGAGAGAATTGGGATTGCTATTGGCAATGAAAAGGTGATTCAAGTTCTCGAGTCATTTCAAACCAATGCTAGCCTGCATTCGTCCCGGTATGGACAAGCGATCGCAGCTCGTGCTATCAATTCGGGAGCCTTGGCGGAAATTGCCGAACAAGTCATTCGCCCATTCTACCAAAACAAGTTTAGTGTCTTAGAAAATACATTAGATGCTTCCATGTCCAAGGACTTACCTTGGTTCCTCCATCGCGGTGAAGGCGCTATCTTTGCTTGGTTGTGGTTAGAAGATTTACCAATTAGCGATTGGGAATTATACCAAGAATTAAAGCAAGTAGGTGTAATTGTTGTTCCTGGTAGTACATTCTTCCCTGGTTTAAAAGAAGATTGGCCCCACAAACAGCAATGTCTCCGCATCAGCCTCACCGGTAGCGATGAGGAATTGGTAACAGGAATGCGCCGTTTAGCGAAGGTAGTTGAACAAGTTTATGAGCGTTCAGCTGTGAGTGCTTAGTAAAAGAAGGCAGCACTTCGGCTTCGCTCAGTGACCACAGGCAGAGGGCAGAAGGCAGAAGGTAGTCATGATAAACTTCGTACACTGCCAAGTATGTAAGTAGCTTTTTTCCTTTACCTTTTCCGCTTTCCTTTTAAGGACATTAGTCCTAAGCCACAAAACTTCCCCTCCTCGCTTGCGGGGAGGGGTTAGGGGTGGGGTTAAAAGCCTACTGCATCCAAACGAGAAACGCTGTAATTAAATAATGGGAATGAACCGCGAAGAAACGAAGAACGCGAAAAAAGAAAGGAAAAAACAGACTAATCCAAAATCCAAAATCCAAAATCCAAAATTGGACGATTGGCTAGATATTGGTAAAATTGTTGCAGCTCAAGGGTTGGCTGGGGAGTTGCGGGTGTATCCGAATACTGATTTCCCGGAACGATTTGAGGTAGCAGGAAAGCGGTGGTTGTTGCGTCCTGGGGAGACAGAACCGCAACCTGTAGAATTACTTGCAGGGCGTTACGTTGAAGGGAAAAATGTGTATGTGATTAAATTAGCTGGTGTAGACGATCGCAACCAAGCTGAGGATTTGCGCGATTCTAAATTAATGGTACCAGCAAGCGATCGCCCCGAATTGGCAGAAGATGAATTTTATGTTCCCGATTTGCTAGGCTTGGAAGTGTTTTTGCAAGCATCCGGTGAACTTTTGGGCAAAGTAGTAGATATAATTCCCGCTGGTCATGATTTATTAGAAGTAGAGTTAGATCCGGAATTTGCACCCAATAAAAAACACAAGAAAGTTTTAATTCCCTTTGTGGAAGCGATCGCACCTGTTGTAGATCTACAAGCCGGTCGCATTGAAGTTACACCCCCACCAGGGTTATTGGAAATCAATGATTAAGTTGTCGGTTGAATTAACCGTGTACTAACCACAGGGTTTGCGGAAGTCACCACAGGGTTTGTGGAAGTCACCACAGGGTTTGCGGAAGTCACCACAGGGTTTGCGGAAGTCACCACAGGGTTTGCGGAAGTCACCACAGGGTTTGCGGAAGTCACCACAGGGTTTGCGAAAGTAAGGAAATACCAAAAAATAAATTATTCCAAATTGTAGGGGTGGGGTTTCCCATTGGTGTCAACTTAAGCCGAAAGCTATATCGGGCAAGCGTTGTACAAATCCCCCATGCCCTCATCCCCTAACCCCTTCTCCCCAGGGAGAAGGGGAATTGGATCTCTAGCTCCCCTCTCCCAGGGGAGAGGGGCTGGGGGTGAGGGCGAAACCTTTTCACCAAGCGGGTTTCACGTTAAGTTGACACGTATGGGGGTTTCCCCGCCCCTACGAGTTGATAGGCTCAGCAAATTGATGATGGGGATGTTTGTTTATTTGTCAACTCTCTAACGAAATTTGCTAAGAAAGTGCGATCGCAATTCAGTCATCAGCATAAGTGGGATCAACGATCACACTTTTATCTGGCAAAATAGTATTGCAAAACAAAGCATTTTCCCAGAGTGCGCTAGCTTCACCAGAGGCATCAGTTAGGTTAGCATTAGTCAAATTCACACCAGTCATCTGGGCACCTATGATATTAGCTCTAGTTAGATTGGCACTAGTTAGATTAGCACCAGTCAATTCGGTAAAACTCAAGTTGGCTTCGGTTAGATTAACGCCACTTAAATTGGCATAACTCAAATAAGCTTTAGTCAGGTTAGCGCTACTGAGGTTAGCTCCACAGAGGTTGGTAGCACCAAGGTTAGCTTCACTCAGATTGGCACCATTAAGATTAATCCCACTCAAATCGTTACCAATAGGATCGTTATTACTCCAGTCTGCACCACTCAACTTGGCATATCTCAAGTCAACTCCACTAAAATCTCGCTCCCCAGCAGCATATCGTTGCAACAACTCCTCAGCAGTTATTCTCATCTATTTACCCACTCATCCGATCGCATCATATTGCGATCGCTTCTTGCAAACCATAAACAGCAATGTCACCAATACTTCAAATCTTGCTATCCGGTGCTAAAATCCAAGCAGGTTAGATATGCCTTCCTTCAGCTTATGGTTGCTCAAGCCGAATCATTAAACCCAACAGAAGTCATCTACCCGGATAGTGACGGACAGCCAATGGCAAATAATACTGAACAGTTTAACTGGATTTTGGTCATCCAGCAAAATTTGGATTGGTTGTATGCCAATGACCCAAATGTATTTGTGGCGGGAGATTTGTTTTGGTATCCTGTGGAAGGACGCAATAACATTGTAAATGCACCAGATGTAATGGTGGTGTTTGGTAGACCAAAAGGTAAACGTGGTTCTTATCAACAATGGTATGAGTCAGGAATTGCACCGCAAGTAGTGTTTGAAATTCTTTCTCCTAGCAATTCCCAAGATGAGATGGATCGAAAACTCCTCTTTTACGATCGCTACGGCGTTGAGGAGTATTACATTTACAATCCGGAGAAAAATCAGTTAAGAGGCTGGCTGCGAGGTGAAGTTGGGTTAGATATCATTCCCGCGATCGCAAATTTTTCCAGTCCCCGCTTAGGAATTCGCTTTGATTTATCTGGCGAGGAGTTGCAAATTTATCGTCCTGATGGCACAAAGTTTTTCTCTTATATAGAAATTTGTCAACGCCTAGAACAAGCCGAAGCAGCATTAGCAGCAGAAACAAGGCGAGCGCAAATTCTCGCCGAAAGGTTGCGTCAAATGGGAGTTAATCCCGAAGATTTGATGTAATTTTCTCCTCTTTTATCTGACACTTTGTCCTTGGTAACTTCCAAATTTGGAGTTACGGGACTCAGAAACCAACAACATTTTTGATCCCTGTTGATAGTTCGCTGTTTCCTCTACTAATTACCGCCCAAACTGCTATAAATGTCTGGCAAAATACTGTTTTATAATGTTTTAATACCTGCAAAAATTGGGAATTTTAATTTTAAAAATAATCTTAAAAATATCTAACTTTCCTGCTAAATTTGTTACGCTGTCAGAGAATTCTTAGTTAGGTATTTCTTCACATTTTTTTTAGAATTGACCAAATATCTTTATGGAAAAGGAATTCCTTGCTACCTTCTTTGAGAAATTCAGGAAGAATTTGTCACGGGTAAGATGACACTCAGCCTCTAGATAAGTAAACTTGCATACTGTTTGAATGAATTCGTCACCATCCTCTTGTAATGGAGTTTTGATATGACTTTAGCAACTCCGATCCAACCAAAGCCTTTATCTGATGAAGAATTGCAGAAAATAAACGCTTACTGGCGTGCAGCTAATTATCTTTCTGTAGGACAAATATATCTCCTTGACAATCCGCTGCTACGAGAACCGCTGAAGCTAGAACATGTCAAACCCAGGCTGTTGGGACACTGGGGAACTACACCTGGACTGAATTTTATTTACGTTCATCTCAATCGTGTAATCAAAAAGTATGACCTCAACAGCATCTACATAGCTGGCCCTGGTCATGGTGGCCCGGGAATCGTCGCCAATACTTACCTAGAAGGATCTTACAGCAAATATTACCCCAACATTTCCCAAGATGCTCTTGGGATGAAGAAGCTTTTCAAACAATTTTCTTTCCCTGGTGGGATTCCCAGCCACGCAGCACCAGAAACGCCTGGTTCAATCCATGAAGGTGGTGAACTGGGTTATGCACTCGTCCACGCCTATGGTGCGGCTTTTGACAATCCTGACTTGATTGTGGCGGCGGTTGTTGGTGATGGGGAAGCAGAAACCGGTGCTTTAGCTACTAGCTGGCACTCGAACAAGTTTATCAATCCTGTCCATGATGGTGCTGTACTGCCAATTTTACACCTCAACGGGTATAAAATTGCTAACCCAACTGTTCTCTCACGGTTGAGCCATGAAGAGTTAGAAAGCTTATTTATCGGCTATGGTTACAAACCTTACTTTGTCGAAGGTTCAGACCCCGCAGCTGTGCATCAGCAAATGGCAGCAACTTTAGATACAGTAGTTAGCGAAATTCAAAGTATCCAAAGAGAAGCCAGGGTACATGGTTTCACAAACCGTCCCCAATGGCCGATGATTATCCTCAGAACCCCCAAAGGTTGGACAGGCCCCAAAGAAGTGGATGGGAAAAAGACTGAGGGTTTTTGGCGATCGCATCAAGTTCCCTTTGGGGAAATCGCCAAAAAGCCAGAACATCTGAAATTATTGGAAGATTGGTTAAAGAGTTACAAACCTGAAGAACTCTTCGACGATAATGGGACACTAATTCCCGAACTAGCAGCATTAGCGCCTAAAGGACATCGGCGCATGGGTGATAATCCCCATACCAATGGTGGTCTGTTGCTACGCGACCTGAAAATGCCAGAATTCCAAGACTATGCGGTAGATGTTCCCCAGCCTGGTAAAGTCGAAGCCGAAGCTACCAAAGTTACAGGAAAATTCCTGCGGGACATCATGCGTCTTAACCAAGACTACAGCAACTTCCGCATTTTCGGCCCCGATGAAACCCAATCGAATCGTCTAGACCCGGTATTTGAAGTTACAGACCGGACATGGGCGGCGCAAATCCTTCCCGAAGACGAACATCTATCCCCCGATGGACGGGTGATGGAAATTCTCAGTGAAACTTGCTGTCAAGGTTGGTTAGAAGGTTACCTCCTCACAGGTCGTCATGGATTCTTCTCCTGCTATGAAGCATTCATCCACATAGTAGACTCGATGTTTAACCAACACGCCAAATGGCTGAAAAGCACCCTTGACATACCTTGGCGCAGACCAATTGCTTCACTTAACTACCTGCTAACATCCCACGTTTGGCGACAAGACCACAATGGCTTTTCGCACCAAGACCCTGGTTTTATTGACTTGGTAGCCAACAAAAAATCAGAAATTGTCCGCATATATTTACCCCCCGATGCCAACACTTTATTATCGGTAACTGACCATTGCTTAAAAAGTCGGCATTATGTCAACGTCATCGTTGCGGGGAAACAGCCTGCTTTGCAATACCTGGACATGGACGCAGCGATTAAACATTGCACCAAAGGCATTGGAATTTGGGAATGGGCCAGCAACGATAAAGGTAGCGAACCAGATGTAGTCATGGCTTGCGCCGGGGATATTCCCACCTTAGAAACCTTAGCCGCTGTGGATATTTTGCGCCAGCACTTCCCAGAATTAAAAGTGCGGGTAGTCAACGTAGTCGATTTAATGACACTGCAACCAAAAAGTGAGCATCCCCACGGGTTAAGCTACAAAGACTTTGATACAATTTTCACCACCAACAAACCGGTTATCTTTGCGTTTCATGGCTATCCTTGGCTAATTCATCGCCTAACCTACCGCCATACCAACCATCACAACCTGCATGTGCGCGGTTACAAAGAAGAAGGAACCACCACCACTCCCTTTGATATGGTTGTCCTCAACGATCTCGATCGCTTCCACCTGGTTATGGATGTATGCGATCGCGTGCCACAATTAGGATCTAAAGCAGCTTATGTCAAGCAAATGTTGCAAGACAAGCTCATCGAACACAAACACTACATCGACAAACACGGCGAAGATATGCCAGAAATTCGCAATTGGAAGTGGCCTTACTAAATCCTAAATAACGTCTAGAAGGGGATGGGGGAAGATTGCGATCGCATTTTCCCCCATCCCCTCAATTTTTTTGAATTTGCAGATATTGTATCAGCCGATGAGCGATCGCTTCTTTTGCTCAGAATCAAAAAGTTGTAATTTATTAGTATTGAAAGCCAAATCTTCCTGATTGCTTGAAGTCCTCTTGTATCTTAACTTCACTCGATTCCACCAAAATTGCGATATTGAAATTAGCATATACCACACTTTAGTAAATCAGTCTGTGAGCATTACTACAGATGTAGTTTATATAACTTATAACTGCTGTCATCCGAGTTTTCCATGAAGTTTTACTAAAATTGATAGAGGGTTTTGAAGACCAGAACAGTGAGTAAATGCTTTGCTACGGTTAAAATGATTGCTCCAAACTGCCGATTTGCAAGATTCCTATTAATATTAGTAAAACTCATATAAAATATCGCAGTTTACTCAGGGATAAAATTCACATTTACAAATACTTAGTTTGGTATTATTATCAATAATAATTGGATAAAATCCTGATTTAGCATTAAAACTGGCTAATTTAGCCACAAATAAATATCGCTTTTTGAAAGCCAATAATTTAAATTTATTGGCGTTTTTTGGAGATGCCGCTCGAGTGAAATAAAAAACTTAGCTCTAATAAAAGATGTTGTATCGTTCCATATTTTATTTAATTGGTCAAGCTTGAATAGCTGTTCCACAACTATCTCCTTTGATTGTCCTTTGAGAATTTTCTCGATGGAGATGCATCTACTAAGTTTGAGGTAACGTTGATGAAACAACCAAGCAGACGCAGGCGGGGTGTCATCCTGACGCTAAAAGGCTGGGATAAATTTCAAGCTGCCAAAACTCAAGTTGAATTTGATGAGAATGGTGGAGATAGCTTTTGTTTAGAAGAACTGAGCGATCGCACTCGTTTAGCTCTCCACACTATATCGAGAATTTTGGCACGCTTGGAACCCGTAGATAAAAGTTCCTTGCAATCTGCCTTCGCTGCCTTTAATTTAGATTTATCTCCAAGCGATTATACCAGGCCTACCTCGACCTTAGAGGAACTAGAAACTCGACAAGCAAACCCACAGTATGATTGGGGTGAAGCACCAGATGTATCTGTGTTTTTTGGTCGTAGTGAAGAATTATTGCAGCTACGACAGTGGATATTAGAACAACGGTGTCGTTTAGTTGGATTGCTGGGAATTGGTGGTATTGGCAAAAGCACATTAGCAGTGAAGTTGGGGCTGCAAATTCAAAGCGAATTTGAGGTAGTGGTGTGGCGCAGCCTGCAAAACGCACCGCCAGTAGAGTATAAGCTGACAAGGATACTGCAATTTTTGCTTGGGGCATTGGGAAAAGAAATGGTAATACCTGAATGCTTTGATGAAAAACTATCAAAGTTGATGGAATGTTTGAGCAATCACCGATGTCTGCTAATTTTAGACAATGTTGAGACAATTTTATCTAGTGGTAGTCAAACAGGACAATTTCTTCCAGGTTACGAGGGATATGGTCAATTACTGAAGCGCTTTGGCGAAGTACCCCATAATAGTTGCATTCTGTTCACTTCCAGAGAAAAACCTAGAGACATCGTACCGTTAGAAGGAGAGAGAACAGGAGTGAAGTCGCTCCCATTAAAAGGATTAAATTTTACCGAGGGACAACAGTTATTTCAGCAAAAAGGACAATTCACGGGTACACAACGAGAATGGCAAGTACTCATCAAGCATTATGGCGGTAATCCCTTAGCGCTGAAGATGGTAGCAGCCGGAACCCAAGAGCTTTTCAATGGTAAGATTGCCTCTGTTTTAGAGTATTTGGAACAAGGAATACTAATTTTTGAGGACATTGGCGACTTGTTAGAATGCCAATTTCAGCGTTTGTCAGCAGTAGAAGCGGAAGTTATGTATTGGTTAGCAATTAATCGAGAACCGGTATCCCTTGCTGAGTTAGCTGCTGATGTCATGAAATTTTCTTTCAAGCGTCAGTTACCGCCTGCAATCAAATCCTTATTGCAACGGTCATTAATTGAAAAAAGGGGCGAGCATTTCTTCCTGCAACCAGTAGTGATGGAATATATAACGCAGCGATGGGTTGAACAAGTTTATCAAAAAATTAAGGATAGGGGAATCAAAAATACCCAAACTCCCACTCCCTAATCCTTGTCATGTGGAAGTTTTATTGTTTGCGATCGCTTTTTTGATATGGTTGGTAAGAAGGCGATCGCCCCTTGTAAAGTATTAGATGTCATCGCTCTATCTATGAAAAGTATTCTAGTTATATGCAATACTAAGGATTTCGCCAAATTCCCTATAAAGCAAAAATGTATGATGAGTTTTATTCCTTCTACTAGTTCTAATCCTGATAGTTATAAGCAGTATTCAATATATCGTAAATACTATCAGCTACTAATTCGTAGCTCTCTTTTGTGTATCCACCGCCCAAGACCATAGCACATGGGATGTCAAGATTTATCAGACTATTCAAAACAAATTTATCTCGCTTTAAAACTCCTTGCTTAGATATACTCAATTTGCCTAGAGGATCTCTTTCATAAATATCAGTACCAGCATTAAAGAAAGCAATTTTTGCATCTCTTTGATTCTCTATAAATGAAGGTAGTTCCCTTTCTAATTTATCAATGTATACAGAATCATCTGTACCCTGACTAAGAGGAATATTAGCATCTATTCTTTTCCTTGCCCACATATCTAGGGGATAGATATCTGCATTATACATATCAAAAATAACAACACTTCTATCCTCATAAAATATCCTGGCAATGCCATTGCCTTGATGAGCATCTAAATCAATCACAATAACTTTATCATCAGATTTTAACTTTCCACTTTGTTTAAGCTGATAAATAGCAACACCGATATCTGAATAAATACAAAATCCATCACCTTGTTCCCTGCTTGCATGATGATATCCACCAGATAAATTGACAGAGATTCCATCTTCTAATGCGCATTCTGCTGCCATAATAGTTCCCCTTGTTGCTAAACGCATAGGATATAGAACCTTTTTATCAATCAGTTTATTAGGAACAAGTGCTAAGGGTGGTATTTCAAGAGCTCGAGAAAGATACTGAGAATTGGTGATCAATTCAGACAAATATGCCTTGGTATGAACAGTAGATAATTCATCGATTGAGACTTCTGTTTCTGGGCATTTTGTCCAATTATCTAACTTTTCACCAAATTTATTTTTAAGTTTTTTCCATGCTCGTCCATACTTACAGCTATCAAATAGATGTAGCTTCTCAAGTCCAAAAAATTGAATATCATACTTAGGTGAGAAAATAATTTTAGGCTTAGGCTTAATTTTAGACATTTCAGGTTTACCTACATTATTTACTAAATTAGTTGGCTTCCAAGTGACACTCAACGAGACGGTCATTAAAACTGACCCAATCATGAATTGTCCATTTATTTTCGGTTTCATACTCATGTAACGTTGCTACAACATAATATGTTCCAGCAGGTGGTCTCTGATAAGGAACAGTATTTTTAATCTGATGAGACTTCATTTCTTTGAGTGTACCAAATTGTGTTTCAGCAAATACATGACCATTCTCATTAATATTTGCTATGTCATTGGGGCTGCTTGTAGCCCATAATTGAAGCTTGAGAGTCCCACTAGTTATACCCTTGCGATTATGTATAAGTTTATCGGCTCTGATCTCTACCGTAGAGCCGCTAATCGTATATCCTACGGTTCCCTCTATAATTAAAGGCTTTGAAGTGATCTGTCCATTAACACTAACCCAATCATGAATTGTCCATTTATTTTCGGTTTCATACTCATGTAACGTTGCTACAACATAATATGTTCCAGCAGGTGGTCTCTGATAAGGAACAGTATTTTTAATCTGATGAGACTTCATTTCTTTGAGTGTACCAAATTGTGTTTCAGCAAATACATGACCATTCTCATTAATATTTGCTATGTCATTGGGGCTGCTTGTAGCCCATAATTGAAGCTTGAGAGTCCCACTAGTTATACCCTTGCGATTATGTATAAGTTTATCGGTTCTGATCTCTACCGTAGAGCCGCTAATCGTATATCCTACGGTTCCCTCTATAATTAAAGGCTTTGAAGTGATCTGTCCATTAACACTAACCCAATCATAAATTGGCCATTTGTTTTCGGTTTCATACTCATGTAACGTTGCTACAATATAATATGTTCCAGCAGGTGGTCTCTGATAAGGAACATTATGTTCAATATTAGGATAATGATACCCTCCTTCGAGGGTATCAAATTGTGTTTCAGCAAATATATGACCATTATCATTAATATTTGCTATGTCATTGGGGCTGCTTGTAGCCCATAATTTAAGCTTGAGAGTCCCACTAGTTCCACCCTTTCGATTATTTACAAGTTTATCGGCTCTGATTTTTACCGTAGAGCCACTAATCGTATATCCTAAGCCTTCTATTGTTGAAGGCTTAGGGAAAGCTTGTGAACAGAGATGATTAGCATAATTTATGACATCCTGTGGGCTCCAAGCAGGATGCCAGGAGTATTGACTAGTAGCAAATTCAATTCCTGACATCCATTGAAGGTTATTAATAACAACATGACAACAATTAGTGCCAAATAGTTTCCACAATGATGTCTGCCAAATGTTTTTATAATAAGCAATACTATAATTTTTAGGATTCGGTAAGTTGGGAATAACAATAATTTTATCTGCGTTTCTTTTCATTTGGTAACAATCTTCATCGTATTTCTCTACAATATTACCCTTAGAAGTTTTCCACAGGTGTTTCCACTCTTTTTTGGGAGTGTCGCCTGGATAAAAACTAACATAAGTGTAACTACCATCCACACCCGTTATCTTCATAGAGGCATGACCGAAGTCTAAGCCTTCTTTCCCTTGCCAAACATACACCTTTACTTCTGCAATATAGACCATGTTTGTTCCTTGAGTTTATTGCATTTAACTATTTCAGAAATGTTGAATGTCAATACAAAATTTTACATACTTGGTTAGAGTAATTCTAATATTAGGATTTCTAATTGACGGAATTTATGTCACACATATCATGTTAAATTTATCAAGTGTGTAGGTTCCATATATCACAAAAAGTTCTATGAAAACAAGTAAGAAAGATCGTAGTGACCTTATTGTTGCACTTTTAGCCACAGCTATTGGATTAGGGTTACTGATGATTATGGCTTTTACATGGCCTACTGATCTCCTTGTAGAAAGGTATATTTTGTTTCTAAATGGACTGTTTGGTTCAGGAATTGGTTGGTTGATAGGAATATTGATTTCACCTTATAGTAACAATGAGAAAAGTTCGTTTAAAACTTATATAACAGCTGCTCAAGGGTTTATTACGGGGTTTCTCGTTAGTAAAATAGATAAAGTTTTCGAGCTTGTCATTCAAGATTTAACTAATAATGCTGCCGCGCAACAAACAATTTTAGTGCGTGTAAGTTTTTTTGTAACTTCTGGTACTTTTGTGGCAATATTTACTTACATAACCAGAAATTATTGGGATGGTTTTGAAAAAAGCGAAACATCAAAAACTACACAACTACAAGAAGAGCCATCCACTTCTTTATCTGAAAAAAACAATGAAAACCATAATGACAACTAATAGTTTTCGAGATTTAAAACTGAATTAGAGACCAATACTACTCGGTTAAGAGGATGTTTTAAAAGTTTTGAGAAGTCAAATGGCTGGACATCTTAAAAACATCCACTTTGCTAAATTTGCTACTCCGACCCAAAATCCCTACATCGTGGTGTTTGTCAAATGCATCACCTCTGCAATAATGCTCATTACTGAATTTAAAGATTTATTCTACAGTTTGCGTGTTTTCCCTTACTGATGCCAGGCAACTTTAGCAAGTTAATTTCAACTTAAGCCTTTCGTAACCAAACGAGTGCGATCGCCACATCACCCTATCACCAAAACTGCGATCGCCCACATCACCCTATCACCAAAACTGCGATCGCCCACATCTACTCCATCATTAAAAGTGCGATCGCCTAAATCACCCCATCATCAGAAGTGCGATCGCCCAAATCAACCTCATCAGCATAAATGCGATCGCCTACATCACCCCATCACTAAAAGTGCGATCGCCCACATCAACCCCATCATCAAAAATGCGATCGCCTTTACAAAAGTATGAACACCAGCCTTTCGTAAAAAAAAAAGTGCGATCGCGCACATCATCCCATCACCAGAAGTGCGATCGCTGATTTTACACAGTTGCGAAGGATGCGATCGCTTTTGAGTCTTTTGAATGGGACTTTTATGACAGCGTATATGCTACCATGTAAACATGGCGATTAAAATTGTAGTTGATACTAGCGTTTTTATTAGTGCGCTTATTAGCTCTAAAGGCTCCAGTCGAGAACTCATTCGACGCTGCTTGCAAAGAGAATATCAGCCTTTGATGGGCAATGCTTTATTTTCTGAGTATGAATCAGTCATTCAGCGCTCAGAAATTATCGCCAAATGCCCATTAACGAGTGAAGAAATTTCGACTTTACTAGCATCATTCATGAGCGTCAGTCAATGGGTCTATATCTACTATCTATGGCGACCGAATTTAAAAGACGAAGCTGACAATCACTTAATTGAATTAGCAGTTGCGGGAAATGCTCAAATTATTGCCACTCACAATGTCAAAGATTTCCAAAATGCTGAATTGTTATTTCCTAACTTATTAATATTAAAACCCGAAGAAATTATTAGGAGTTAAACAAAAATGGCAACTTTAACTATTCGTTTACCAGATGATAAGCACAACAGATTAAAAGAACTTGCTCAAGCCAAAGGTATAAGTGTAAACAAGCTAATTGAAGAACTTTCTACCATAGCTTTAGCAGAATTTGATGCCCATACAAGATTTAAAGCAATGGCTGCAACTGGTAACCCAGAAGAAGGCTTAAGAATACTAGCTAAACTTGATACTCTGACAGAATAGAGCTTGTTGAGCGATTATGCAAACACTAACCGGAGGCGATCGCCTACATCAACCCCATTAACAAAAGTGCGTAGATAGCTACGCTTCTTGTTGCTAGACATCGCCTGATGGTCACACAATATGATGATGAGTTAGGGATAACGATTACATTTAGCAATCATCCAGTGGCAAAAGCAGCAGATATCGGCAGTAAGCGACTAATTAACCTCGCTCCCGATGCTTGGGTGCAATGGGTAACACAGCGGACTGATGTCGTAGCACAAGAAATTCTCGGCACAGAGTTTCAGTGGATTAGCCGCGAAACAGATGTGTTGATCAAAGCATACAGCAACACCTGTGGAGATTTTTTGATTCTTAACGAGTTGCAGTTGCGTTATACAATACAGATGCCTTTACGCATGAGAGCTTATGCCGCCTTAGCGCAAGAACGGTATCAACTACCAACCTATCCAGTACTCATCAACATCTTACCACCCCCATCTACCGTCACTGTTGTCAATAGTTACGAAGCAGAATTTTTGGGATTACGGGCGATTCAAGATTATCGCGTGATTAACTTGTGGGAAGTGGATGCAGAAATTGTGTTTAGCCAACCACTACCCTCATTATTACCATTTGTGCCGATTTTGCGAGGAGGTGGAGAAGCATCAATTGTACAACGAGCATTAACTCAACTCCGAGCTTCGGAACAACTCAATGAGTTAGAACCATTGCTAGCATTTTTTGCTAGTTTTGTACTAGATATGCCTTTAGTGCAACAAATCATGAGGTGGGATATGGCGGTATTACGTGAATCACCTTGGTATCAGGAAATTCTCACTGAAGGTGAGCAAAAAGGTTTACAGCAAGGTTTACAGCAAGGTTTACAGCAAGGTCTACAGCAAGGCGTACACCAGGGTGCGCGACGACAATTAATGCGGGTATTACAACGGCGTTTTGGCGAAATTCCCCAAGCAGTACAAACAAGGCTGGAGGGTGAGAGTTTAGAGCAATTAGAAAGTTTAATGGATGCGGCGATCGCTGTCAGTTCTTTAGATGAATTTCTCAATAGTCTTTCGTAAATTAAGTAGATTGGCGTAAATTAATACAATATGTTCTGTCATTGCGTTCGCGTAGCGTCTCGTAGAGAGGAACGTAGACACGTAGACGCTTCGCTCGCAATGACATACAAAAAAGTGGGATGCTCCCTTTTGCTCCCCCCAACCCCCCTTGAAAAGCAAAGCTGTTTCATTGCCTTAAAGACTTAAAAAAGACTTGCCTTGTTAAACAAAGTCGTAACCTTGTTAAACAAAGTTGTAACCTTATTAAAGAAAGTTGTAACCTTGTTAAAGAAAGTCGTAACCTTGTTAAAGAAAGTCGTAACCTTATTAAAGAAAGTCGTAACCTTATTAAAGAAAGTCGTAACCTTATTAAAGAAAGTCGTAACCTTGTTAAAGAAAGTTGTAACCTTGTTAAACAAAGTTGTTGCTTTGTTTAACAAAGGACTCGTGTGTACACCGTAGCCTCTTAGGAGAGGCGCGGTAGGAGTAGCTTTTATTATTGGAGAGGCTTTGATTTTCTCCCCTTCCCTTGTAGAGAAGGGGCTGGGGGTTAGGTCTCATATCGGTAAAAACGATACTTTGACTGTGACAAACATAGCATTGAGTATTACTTCACACCGCAATTTCCTTCAATGCGTGCAAAATTTGCTCAATTTCCTCAACTGTGTTGTAGTGGGTTAGCCCAATCCGCACTAAGCCACCAGTAGCTTCTACACCTAACTTTTCAGTCAAACCGATCGCATAAAAATGACCATGCCAAGAAAATATACCGCGATCGCCTAATGCTTTGGCAACACTTTCCGGGCTTTGTCCGGCTAATCGAAATCCAACTGTTGGTGTGCGGGAAGTAAAGCGCTCTTGATTGGTAATACCATATAAGGTTAAACCAGGAATTGCTAACAATCCGGGTATGAGTTTGTGGCTCAATTCTCTTTCGTATTGTTGAATTGCTGACATCGCTGCAACTAAAGCCGCACGGCGACTGTGATAAGCTTTGGCGATCGCAGACGCAGATTCATCCCCGGATGTGAGAAAACTGGGACAGTGGAATGTTTCTAAACCTTCCTTCTCTGCTTCGATTAAAGCGGAAATTAACTCGCTATCCACTGAAGGCGATACATGACAACCGAGTTTTGTCAAGTAATTAATCGCCGCCACCAATCCAGCCAAACCTTCAAAATTCAAAGTCCCTGTTTCCCAACGCGATGGGACATCATCAGGAGCAGGTTTTACCTTATATGGAGTTAAACGGGCAAGATGTTCTCGCTTACCATATAAAATTCCCACATGGGGACCGAAGAATTTATAAGCTGAACAGGCGAGAAAGTCACAACCTAGGGCGTGGACATTGATCGGCGCGTGAGGTACATAATGGACTGCATCAACAAACACCAAAGCACCAACAGCATGGGCGAGGCGTACCACAGCGGCGACATCGTTGATTGTCCCCACAGCGTTAGAAGCGTAGCCAATAGCGACTAACTTAGTCCGGGGATTAATTAGCCGTTCCAGTTCAGCCATATCTAAGGTGCAGTCTTCGACATTGAAATCTACAACCTTGATAATTACGCCCTTTTCCTCCAATGCATACCAAGAGGAAACATTAGCGTAATGGTCAAGCCGCGTCACCACAATTTCATCACCTGGGTGCAATTCCCGACCAATAGCGCGACTTAAGCTAAAGGTCAGGGTGGTCATGTTAGCGCCGAATACCACCTCATCACTGTAGCATCCCAGTAAATCAGCACTAGCAGCACGAGCCGCCGTAATCAGTGCATCTGTCCGCGCACTGGTAGCAAAAGCCCCGTGGGAATTAGCATTTGACCTCACCAAATAATCGCTGATAGCATCAAGTACAGCACCAGGTACTTGAGTTCCACCAGGGCCATCGGCAAAAATTACAGATTCACCGTTGATTTTTTGTGTCAGTGCTGGAAACTGAGCGCGTATCCATTTCAGGTCAAGCGGTTGCATAACAATCTCCTGGGGTCAATGGTTATTGGTCATTTGTCATTGGTCATTTGTCATTGGTAATTGGTCAATGGTCAATGGTCAATAGTCAATAGTCAATAGTCAATAGTCATTTGTCCCCCTCATCCCCCTCATCCCTAGTCCCTAGTCCCTAGTCCCTAGCGACACTCTTCAAAAGATTCATCGGGCCGTAATCCTTGAGGAATTGCATTTGCTGTTGATTTCGCACGAGTAAAGCACCGGCGAATCCTAGTGAGTTCACAGAAATTCCTTGGAATTCTTCTTGCGATCGCGGTACTATTAACATCCATTCTCGCGTAGCTAAAAAATTGTAGCCACTAGATTGTTTGTTACCGTCAACTGCGCTGATACCCACCGTCTTGAGTGAGGCGTGATAAAGTTCCAATGTTGTTTTTGCTGCTGTTTGTGGCGACTGTGCCCAATTGGGATCTAGGGGTACGAAAGCGTGTGTAAAAGGTAACCCCGGTATAGAAGCGTAGGCGTAGCCCGCCGCAGGCATCGCACCCGGAAATTCTGCTGCTGCGAACAAAGACTGAATCGGTATTGCCGCCCCTGTTGTTGTCAGTGGTAATGGTACAATCTGCAAATGCTTGTGTCGCTGACTAGCACCTGCAACCTGACCGCCGTTGTAAAATGCTAAACCCTCACCTTCTGCCAAACAAGCCCACATCGCCGCAAAATCTTCTAAAGTCAGTAAGCTTTCCTGTTCCTCAAAAGCGCGAGTAATAATTAACAAGTGATGGTCAACAACATTAAATTTATTCAAAATGCAGACATGAGTTTCAGAAATATCTGCGACATATAAATCGCGATCGTAGGGTAAAAAAGGGTTAAAATCCTTGCCAGATTTAGCAGATTGTTCAACCTGCTTCTGTTTAGCCGCATCCTTGCGCACAAGATTTGACAAAATCCTGACCAAGAACTTTACACCACCATCCTCAACAAACTCAAACTCCGTCGGTATCGACAACAAAGCCCCGCATGAATAAGCGTATTCAGTACGTTCCCTGACACTTTGCCATAAAGTGCCAGGTTGCAATAATATTTTTTCCTGTGTCATATCAAGTCCGGATAAATATTTATGATTACCAAAATTGTTAAATGTCTTTCATGAGCGAATTTTGAATTTTAAATTTTTATCCTTCCGGAGTCCATTTGCGAGTACATTTTAAGACATCGCCTGCGATCGTGTAATCGCACTTTGCCAAAAAGCTCTGTCCTAAAAGACCAATTGTTCTTTCAGGTGCGATCGCTACCCTGACATCATCTACCTGAGCGCCACCAACTTCCACTGAATTTACCATACCAACAGGCCAAACCACTGTTTGGTTATTGGCGACCCTAAATGGCATTGAACCCATCGCCTCTACCTTCAAAGCTTTTGCCATTTTTGCGGTAATAATTGTCATATCAGCACCTGTATCCAAAATCATCGGAAAAGTTTGATTTGTATTAAAGGTAACATCAATAATTACACTCCCACCGCGAGTTCTGTTAATTCTGGCTGGGCCTCTTTGGGGGAGATGAATGCTTAAAGCCATCAAGATCAAAAACAAGGGCACTACCAATACTTCCATATTCTCACCTCTATCTTAAGACTGAAAAACGAGTTTGTAGATTATGATATTTTGTAAAAAATATCACTCCCTCCCAGGGTATATTTTTGTTGATGAAGAGGACAAACAATACAAAATTCAAAATGATGAGGGAGATGAGGGAGACAAATTACAACTGACAACTGACCAATGACCAATGACCAATGACCAATGACAAATTATGTTACAACCTCCATCTTTTCAACCAATTACCCAACGTCCAGCATTAAAATTACCAAATAATGCCAGAGTTGCTGTGTGGGTAGTCATGAATGTCGAACACTTCACCTTTGGTAAATTAGGAACCGCGATTCAACCCCATTTAAATAGTTACCCAGAAATTGCTAACTATGGTTGGCGAGACTATGGAAATCGTGTAGGTATTTGGCGATTATTTGAACTATTTGCTGAGTTAGAAATTCCGGTAACAGCAGCAGTGAACGGCGAAATTTATCAGCTTTATCCAGAAATTATGGCAGCTATGCAGCAACATAACTGGGAAATTATGGCGCATGGCATTAATAATTCTACTGGACACAGTGACCTGAATCTGGCAGAAGAATCGGAAATAATTAATCAAACTTTAGATTTATTACGCCAAGCAACTGGCAAAACTCCACAAGGCTGGTTAACCCCAGGATTTTCGATTACAGAATCAACCTTTGAACTATTACATGCTGCCGGAATTGTTTACACTGCTGATTGGGTGAATGATGACCAACCCTATTGGTATCCTTTACCTAATGGTCGCTTGCTAGCGATTCCTTACACTATAGAAGCAAACGATATTACCTTATGTTTAAGTAACCGCTTTTCGGGTGCAGAATTTGCCCAAGCTATAGAAGACCAATTTGACCAATTATGGCAGGAGGGAGAACAGCAAGCCAGAGTAATGGCAATTGGCTTACATCCGTTTATTGTTGGTCAACCACTAAGATTAAAATATTTAAAACAGTGTTTGCGAAATATTAAAAATAAACCAGATACCTGGTTAACCACAGGTGAGGGTATTTATAAATGGATGAATGAACAAGAAAATTCGTGAGATGTGCGTACTTTGCAGTTGCTCAACTAAATCGCAAAAAATCAACAAAACTATGTTCAAAAAACTAACCTACCCTGCAACACAGACAAATAACAAATGACAAATGACCAATGACCAATGACAATTATGACAATTATGACAACTCCACAAACCCAAGTTTTAAAAATTCCTGTAATTGATGCCAATACAGAAAATACCAAACCCTATGGACATCTGTTAGGCGATGATGTCAGCAAACCGGGCTTAGGAATTCCCTTTTACCAAGAACGAGTATTAGAAGGGGAAAATATTGACTTTACCTATCGAGGAACAGCAACTTTTAGAACAGCAAAAATTCTCCCAGGATATCCGCCAATTATATGGCTAGAACGCCATATGTATATGACCCAAATGTTTATTGGTTTGGGACAAGCATCATTTATTATGGTGATGGCACCGCCTAATCATGAAAATGGCGAAAACTTGCCAGATTTAAAACAAGTGCAAGCACTACGGTTCCCGGCAGGTTATGGACTTTTGCTACATATTGGCACTTGGCATGATTTTCCCATAGCCTGCGATCGCCCTGTGGTGATTCTCACCGCCAATTCTGATGAAGTTGTCACCGCTTTAAGTCAAATGCAGAAACCAGATGAGATGGATCAAGGCGATGTTTATAAAATATCGCTGCTCAAAAGATTAAATTGTGAAATTCATCTCGATGTTTAAGAGGTTGTTTGTAAAGTATCAAGTTGTATCAAGATCCCCCCTAGGGCGTGTTTTCAAAGTCTTAGATCCCCCCTACCCCCCTTAAAAAGGGGGGCGAAAAGACTCTCAAAGTCCCCCTTTTTAAAGGGGATTTAGGGGGATCGAGAAATTTAGAAGGCTAAACGAGTAGTTTGAAAACACGCTTTAGTCCCCGTTAAAAAAGGGGGGAAAACTTCTTAAAGTCCCCCTTAAAAAGGGGGATTTAGGGGGATCGAAAAGTTTTTGATACATCACCGACAACTTTTAAAACATCCTCTAACTGTAATTGTTACCCTAGGAATTTACATGATTATTGATCCTGCGCAAATTGATCCGAGACATAGCTATCAATTACTGATTGGTTCGATTGTTCCCCGACCGATCGCTTGGGTGTCAACTATCGCCAATGATGGTACACCTAATATTGCACCATTTAGTTTCTTTATGGGTGTCAGCGGAATTCCCCCAATCCTAGCCATATCAGTTGGTTCGCGTCGTGGCTCGAAAAAGGATACCTTAGTAAATGTCGAGCAGTCTAGGGAATTGGTAGTCAACATAGTTTCCGAGGAAGTAGGGTATCAAATGAATCTCACTAGTGGTGAGTTTCCCCCAGATGTTGACGAGTTCAAAATTGCCGGACTCACCCCTTTACCCTCAAAAAAGGTACGTGCGCCGCGAATAGCTGAGTCACCGATTAATATTGAGTGTCTACTCCAGCAGGTAGTTTATGTGGGTAATGAAGGTAACAAATCAGGGTTAATTATTGCGGAAGCAGTGCTTTGGCATATCCGCGATGATTTACTTACGCCAGAAAACACCATTGATGTAAGTAAATTACATGCGATCGCTCGCCTATCGGGAAATTGGTATAGCCGCACTGACGATTTGTATGAAATTACTCGCCCTACACAGCAGCCACCTAAAACTTGAGCTAGCTGCAAGATCCCCGACTTTTTCAAGAAGTCGGGGATCTGAAGATGATAATTATCCACTAGCGCCTTCAATTGGCTTATGCTACATTAAGTAGTGAATAGTAATACAGCAGCAAAGCTATGGTTTGGGTTCAGTATACCCGACTGGTGCGCCAACCGCTGGATTGAGCGTATACCGCCGCGTAATGCGTTACTACTCAATGGCTTGATTAGCTCAGTGGTAGAGCAGCCGAAATGATCGGCCGGGCGTAGGTTCGAGTCCTACATCAAACTCCGGAAGTTAGCTCACTGGTAGAGCGATCGACTCATAATCGATTGGTTACAGGTACCCTTCGGGAAGACGCTTCGCGTCTACGATTCCTGTACTTTCACCCAACCCTGTCCGGGTCAAAAGACACTACCCTTTTAAGGTAGCCCATTTAACTTTATTCAAAACTCTGTGATGTAGGTGCTTACTACTAGACATTACCTAGTGATGTCTGTAGTAACAGTAAAGAAGCTAGCGCAAATGCATGACTCCCTAACTTGAGTATGTCCCTTCGGTTGACAAATCCAAATTGCTGGAATTGTCAAAGCGAACGGCATATTTGAGTGCTATTTTCTGTTTCTGGATTACCCAAGGGTAGTTTAGGAAAAAGTAGCAATCTTAATCCAGTTTTGGAGATGTATTTGTCCGCAACTGAACTGTAAACACCTACATTTGCAGAGTTTAAAAATATATTGTAGTATATGTATTATATGTGTAGTAAAAGTCTATTAACTTCTTTAGTAATAAATCCCTTCTGCCCTCTGCCTTTATTGATAAATTTCTCCTATGCCAAACTTCGATAACCAACTAGAAACCTTTCATGCCCCAAATCGCCAAGCATGGCGGGAATGGTTAGAGAAAAATCACCATAATTCTATTGGTGTATGGCTTATTTATTACAAAGTAAAAAGTGGTCAGCCAAGTATTAGATATAGTGAAGCAGTCAAAGAAGCTTTATGTTTTGGTTGGATTGACAGTAAAGTTAACTCCTTAGATGAAAATCGTTATATGCAAATATTTACTCCGCGCAAACCGAAAAGCGTTTGGTCAAAGTTAAATAAGCAGTATATCGAAGAACTTATTGAACAAGGTTTGATGACTGAGGCTGGGTTGAAAAAAATTACAACCGCAAAGCAAAATGGTTCCTGGACTGCATTAGATGCCATAGAAGCATTAATAGTTCCTGATGATTTACAGCAAGCATTAGCTGCAAATGAAATAGCCAATCAATATTTTCAGGCATTCAGCAATTCCGTCAAAAAGAATATCCTCTTTTGGATTGAAAGCGCTAAACGTCCAGAGACAAGGTTAAAGAGAATTGAGCAAACTATAATTTCAGCAGCACAGAATAAAAATCCTAGGGTGTAAATGTTTTTATTAAACTTTCTACGTCGGCTAAAACTACCTAAATTATCTATGAAAATTTCTTTTTGGAAAACTTTCTATATCAAACCTAACGAAATTGGCATTTTATACCACCGCAGTGATTTTAAAAAAATCTTGCAGCCTGGAACTTATACTTATTTTGGTTGGCATTGGCAAGTAACAACCTTTGACTTGAACCAACCAGAAGCTAAGATTGAGAACTTGGAACTGTTGCTGCAAAATCACAGTTCAGAGTTACAACAATACTTAATAGTTGTCCGCACAGGATTTAATCAAGCTGCTTTAGTGCGCTTGGGTCAAACTTGGATTAGTGTTGCACCAAATCAATTACGCGCTTTTTGGCGTGGTTTTATTGAGGTAGAAACTCATTTGTTCAACTTAGAAGAAAGCTTGGAATTACCTGCTGAATTTGTACAGCAAATCTGGAAAATTGCTTTAAATGGGATTACGAAGTTTCAAATTTCTGAGTATCAAATTGGCTTGCTGTACGTGCAAGGTAACTTTGTGCGACCATTAGAACCAGGTGAGTACACTTTTTGGTCTGTGAATCGAGATGTATCTCTCCAGATTCTCAGCCGGATTGTTCCCAATCCCAACTTTCCCTTGGAAGATGTGTTAATTGAGAAACATCCGGAATTTGTATCAGATTATTGTACAGTAGTACAATTACAGAATCAGCAAGTAGCAATTGTCCGCTATCAAAGTAAAGTCATTTCCATCCTAGCGCCATGTAGTCGTAAGCTGTTTTGGCAAGGTGTTGAGGTAGAGGTGATTGACATTAGTAATGATGCTAAATTGCCATCTCGTTTAATTGCAGAGTTAGTTTCCGGCTTACCTGAAGCTTTGACTCTCAGTCGCAGCAGTCTGCATATTTGCGAAGTACCAACACAACATATTGGCTTGCTGTACGTTAATCAAGAATTTCAAACACAACTCCAACCAGGAAAACATGCATGGTGGGTGTTTGGACGTTCTTTGCAAACGGAAGTATTTGATTTGCGTCAGCAAGCTCTGGAAGTATCTGGTCAAGATATCCTTTCTAAAGATAAAGTACCTTTGCGCTTGAACTTAACTGCTGGCTTCCGTATCCTCGACCCCTTGAGAGCCAAAAATAGTTTATCGGATATTGCTGGCTACTTGTACAAAGAGTTACAGTTTGCTTTGCGTGGTGCAGTTGGGGAAAGAACTCTAGATGCGTTACTGGAGGATAAAGGCGCGATTGATAGAAGTATCTCTGAATACATTCGCCAAAAAACCGCAGACTATGGAATTGAAGTAGATTCGGTTGGGGTGAAAGATATTATTCTCCCCGGTGAAATTAAAACTATTTTGAGCAAAGTAGTGGAAGCGGAAAAAGCAGCCCAAGCGAACGTAGTCCGGCGTCGTGAAGAAACTGCTGCAACTCGCAGTATGTTAAATACAGCTAAGGTGATGGAGGATAACCCCGTTGCATTGCGTTTGAAGGAGTTGGAAGTATTGGAGCGAATTGCTGAGAAGATTGAGAAAATTCAAGTTAATGGTAGTTTGGATAGCATTCTTACGGATTTAATTCGGATCAATCGTGAGTAGAGTTCGATAGAAAATAAGAACCCCTCTCCAAACCTCTCCCCGCAACGGGGAGAGGCTTAAATACAATTATTAAACCGCGTTAGGTACAGAAATCTGAACTTACAGCGTCTTGCAGGTAGGGGCACAACAATGTTGTGCCCTGATAATTATCTGTACTTCACTGCTTTGCAATTTGCTGTATTCAGGTCAGATTTTGAGTTTTGCTAAACCTAAATAACGTATCCCTTCTGGAGAGACATCAAAACGACAGGGTAATACTTCTACACCAAGAGCGATCGCATCCCGCAATAACTTACCATATATCGGGTCTGTGCGATCGCCAGGGGCAAACTCTGTACAATCACCCCGATTAATAAAATACAGCATGACTGCACGGCTTTGGGGTAATAGCGCCATCAGTTCTCGTAAGTGCTTTTGTCCCCTTGTGGTTTCTGTGTCGGGAAACAGTGCTAAATTACCTTCAGCCAAGGTTGTATTTTTCACTTCTAAATAAATTGGGCGTTCCTCATCACTTCCTGTCAAGAAAAAATCCACGCGACTTTTTTTGTCTTGACCATAAACTACTTCGCCCTTAATCTGGCTATATTCACCCAACTCTGGGAATAAATATCTTGCCAAAGCTAACTTTACTATCTGATTTGGCAAAGCAGTATTCACACCTACCCAAGTAGGGTAATTATCATCCACCTGAATCAATTCTAAAGTGTAAGCTAGTTTGCGGTTAAGATTAGCACTTTTAGATAGCTGCACTGCACTACCAAGAGTCGATACCCCAGTCATCGGCCCTGTGTTGGGACAGTGTGCTGTCACTATTTCCCCATTCGTCAGTTGCACATCAGCAAAAAAGCGCTTGTAGCGCTTGAGTAGAATCCCAGGATATAAAGTTGGGTAGCGATAAAGCCAATCCATAATTTTGACACTCTCCTCTACGAAAGCAAGGAGATGATTGAGAGCTAAACAAGTTTAACTCTAAAGGATTACCATTTTTACTTTCTGATTTCAATTCTAGAAACCCTACCCTCTTTATCATAGTTTGGTCTTTTATGTAGTTATTTTTACGACAAGTTAATAAAAAGTAGCATAGAATAGATCTTATCAGCCTCCTAAAAGAAAAAAAGTTAGGAGGATTGCAATCTGCAAGTAGGTAAATCCTATGCAAACAGTCCGGGGAATAACGGAATTAGAATATGCCTTTCTGTTTACCCTTAGAAAGGTAAATTCCATCAAATTAGAAGGGTTTAAACAATTTTTTAATGATATGCCTGTTGATCCTTACATCAAAGGCAATTATCGTTCTCGCAGATTATCTCGTTTTACCGTTAATGGGAATGAGTTGATTAAACTACCTCATGGTTATTTCTACCAAAGCAAAGATTACAATCCATTGTTGGGAGATATTAAAAGAGAGTTTGCAGAATTAGATAGTGCACTCATAGAACTTGATATATTTAAAAACCTTATCTTCGCATTTACTGATTCTTGTAAACTTCATCCAGAGGCAGAAATAGGAGTTCATCAAATTAGGATTAGCTGTTCGCCTGATAATTTGGGTAATCCTGCGCCGGAAGGTATCCATAGAGATGGTACAGATTTTATCGGTATTTTCTCTGTTGATAGAGACAATATTCAAGGCGGTGAAACACATTTGTATACAGCCAACCAGGAAGAACCAATTTTTAGTAAAGTTCTAAATCCTGGAGAACTTTTGTTGGTCAACGACCATGAATTTTTGCACTTTACGACTCCGATTAAACCAGGAAATAACACTCCAGGAACAAGGGATGTTTTTGTGCTAACTTCTCCAAGTTTGCTTTCTGATTAATACTATTTAGAAATAGAAAAACAGAGCAAATTGAAATATTTTAAAATCTCCAAGATATGGGGAATTGAATCTAGTCATTTCCCCAGCTTTTTTTATTTGCGATGGGAAATCATTAAGTCAGTAGGCGCGATTAAACCGAACTATGTAAAGTTTTATATGGTGAAAGGGAAAAGGGCCTTGCTCTGCATTGATTATCGGTCATCAAATTTTCGCAACTCATCATGTTCAACACCGCCTATTAACAAGGCAATATAATTGACGTAGGCATTACTGACCATTATTTCTCAGGATGCTTTGCTGAATGGCATTAAGTTAAAGTGAAATTGGCGAAACGCTGACAATCTCAAGGTGTTCGCTTTATCTTGGTGTCAGTTCTGGTGAGTATAGTGACACCAAGGAAGGATTATTGTATGGAAATTGCAAATTCCATTGGAACATATTTAATTCAACGGCTTTATGAACACGGTGTTCACCATGTATTTGGTGTACCAGGGGATTTTGTTCTTGGATTTAACAAACTTCTAGAAAATAGCTCGATTCAGTTCATAAATACGTGCGATGAACAAGGAGCAGGTTTTGCAGCAGACGCTTATGCTCGGTTAAAAGGATTGGGTGCCGTTTGTATTACATATTCGGTTGGAGGGTTGAAGGTTACTAATACTACAGCACAAGCCTTTGCTGAGAAATCTCCCGTTGTGATTATCAGCGGTTCACCTGGTACAAATGAGCGAATCAAAAATCCACTGCTGCATCATAAAGTGCGTGACTTTGATACTCAGTATAAAATTTTTCAGGAACTCACCGTAGCTTCCACTGTGCTGAATAACCCCGACACGGCTTGTCAGGAAATTGATCGCGTTCTGGCTGCTGCCCTGCGGTATAAGCGCCCAGTTTACATCGAGATCCCCCGCGATTTGGTCAACAAACCTGTTAATCCCAACTATCAGCGAATCAGTCAGCCAGATATTAGTAATCCTGATACCTTGGCAGAAGCTCTTGCAGAAGCTGTGAGCCTGATCGATGCCGCTCGTCAACCCGTTATACTGGCTGGCGTTGAAATGCATCGATTTGGGTTGCAGGAAGCTTTGCTAAAGCTAGTTGAAAAAACGAATATTCCGGTAGCGGAAACCATTCTGGGTAAATCGGTAATGAGCGAAATGCACCCCAACAAAATTGGAATTTATGCAGGTGCGATAGGAAATGAATTTGCACGTCAGTATGTGGAGTCTAGCGATTGCCTGATCTTGTTGGGTGCATTCCTATCTGATTTCAATCTGGGTGTGTTTACAGCTCACCTCAATCCGAAAAATTCAATTTATGTGACTAGTGAAAAAACATCGATTCAGCTCCACAATTATGAAGATATTCGGTTACAAGATTTTGTCCAAGGGTTAATCGAAGCAAACATTCAACGTCGAGAACCAAATCTCCCACAAACTTTCAAGCCGCCTACATCCTACTCTCCTGTTCCACATCAGCCGATCGCGATCGCTAGATTATTTGAGCGGTTGAACTCCTTCTTAGGCAACGACATGATTGTGATTGCCGATGTGGGAGATGCTTTATTTGCAGGCTTAGATTTATTTGTTCACGATAAAAGCCGATTTGTATCATCTGCCTATTATGCCTCTCTAGGATTTGCCGTTCCTGCTGGCTTGGGTGCTCAGTTTGTCGATCCTCACGTTCGCCCATTAGTTTTGGTTGGCGATGGCGCATTCCAAATGACGGGAATGGAATTGTCTACAATCGCTCGCTATGGATTGAATCCAATTGTCATCGTACTCAACAATCGTGGATATGGTACAGAACGTCCGATGTTAGATGGCGCATTCAATGATGTGTTGCTCTGGCAATACAGTCGAATTCCAGAGGTTTTGGGTGTAGGGCGCGGGTTTAATGTTCACACGGAAGATGAGTTAGAAGTTGCATTAGTTGAAAGTCGAGCACATACTGACAGCTTCTGCATTCTGGATGTTCATTTAGATCCACACGATCAATCGCCTGCTCTGAAGCGGTTAACCGATACATTAGGAAAACGAGTCAAAGCTTAACTCTCTTTTAACCAGAGATTGAGGCTTAAGAAGGGATGTTTTTGTGCTGACTTCTCCAACAAGGAGTTTTTTAAGAGGTAGAAAAATAAAAATGATCCTGCAAGTGTGCAACGCCTGATATCGTGTCTGGTTAAAGACTTCTCATTAAGGCAGCAGGGGGCAAGGGTTTTTGGGTTTTCTGCATAGATTCGGGAATTCTAACTAATAGACATCTCCGAAAATGAATGTGAAAGCCTTGTGTATTCAGGGTCAATACCCCATTTCTGGAGAAGTCTAATTAGCCGGACTTGATATGACGCTTAGTTAGTTCAATGTGATTAACATAGGAAATGAGCTAGAGTCACGGTGAATACTTACTATAGTCATAACTAATAAAAGCCATGAGTGACGAATTCTATAATCGAGGATTGGAAAGAGCTAAGCAAAAAGACTATGCTGGAGCGATCGCGGAATTTAATCGTGCTTTACAGGTGACACCTTACTTTCCAGAAGCTTACTTTCAAAGGGGGTTGGCATATTATGACTCAGGGGAAATTCTGCAAGCTGTGTCCGATTACACCGAAGCGCTGAAGCTGAATCCGGAGAGTGTAGAAGCATACTACTCCCGCGCCTTGGCTAGGGTGGCGTTGAAAAATCTGGACGGTGCGTTGTCAGATGTTGAATGTGCGATTCGCCATAATTATAATTATGCCGCAGCTTATAGCCTGCGGGGGATGGTGCGACGCAAACAAGGGTATATTCATGATGCGATCGCTAATTTTAAACAAGCAGCCCAATTATATCTAGCGCAAAAGGATACAGAAAATTGTCGTCTGTGTTTAGAAAGGATTAAACAGCTACAACCACCAGAAAAACCAGCGGTTCAGCAATCTAATTCTCCCAGTGTCACCATCACATCCGAGAAGGAATATTTTACGCAACTATTAGATAAGGCAGAACAGGGAGACACCAAGGAAGCCATTGAAGATTTAAACTGGGTGTTACAAGCCGATCCGCAAGATGCACAAGCTTATTGCTGTCGGGGGGTGGTGCGTTGCAAAATGGGTAACTATCAAGGTGCGATCGCTGATTTTAATCAAGCTATTAAATTAAATCTTCAAGATGCAATTGTCTATCGTAACCGAGGTAAAGCCCGTTGCTTATTGGGCGATTATCAAGGTGCGATCGCTGATTTTAACTCTGCACTGCAAATTCAACCCGAAGATGCTTTAGTCTATGTTGCCAGAGGTAATGCTTATCGCGCTATGAGTAATTATCTCGCGGCAATTGCTGACTATTCCCAAGCAATACAAATTAATTCTGAAGATGCCCAAGCTTATTATAATCGGGGTATTGCCCATACTCATTTAGAAGAAATGCAACAGGCTATCGCAGATTATCAAAAAGCTGCCAGTATTTTTCTGGAAAAAGAAGATTGGGATAATTATCAACTAGTTTTAAATAGCCTGAATAAAATTCATAAGTCTTTACCCGAAACCAGAAACCACAAATATAATCTTCTCCGTCAGCGATTGTTGCGCATGGTGGGTGGACAATGGGAAATTGCCCAAAGATTAATTCAGCAAAAGAAAGAATACTATCCCCAAATGCCAGAAGAGTGGTATATACAAAAAGTGATTGCAGAATTAGAACGCGATCGCGGAATTTAAGCAAATTAATTCAAAATCTGCCATAATAGGCAAATGCGATTTTTTACCAAGTTTTTAACTACATTCATTGCAGTATTGCTACTACCTATTATCATGGTTTCTGCGCAAAATCCTACAGTTAATCCCGGAGAAAACCTTGTTACTGATGGTATCCCACCAATACCTGCATCGCTGACAGAAACAGTAGACCGCTATACCCAGTTTCGCTCAGCTAGTCTTGCAAGTTGGCATCCTAGTCGCCGCGAAATGCTGATTTCAACACGCTTTGGTGATGTCCCCCAAGTACACTTAGTCAAATTTCCTCTAGGGAGTCGCAAACAGTTAACGTTCTTCCCGGAACGAGTAGGTGGGGGAACTTTTCAACCCACCGAGGGAAAATATTTTGTGTTTAGCAAAGACATTGGCGGTAATGAATTTAACCAAAATTACCGTTATGAATTAGCGACGGGGGAAATTACACTTCTAACTGATGGGAAGTCAAAAAATAGTAGGGGTGTGTGGTCGAACCAGGGTGACCGGATGATTTACACTTCTACCAGACGCACGGGGAAAGATAATGATTATTACATCATTGATCCAAAAAACCCGAAAAGCAATCGCCTATTGGCACAGGTTGAAGGCGGTGGCTGGGGTAGTTTAGACTGGTCACCAAGCGATCGCCAATTCTTAGCACAGGAATACATATCTGCCAATGAAAGCTATCTGTGGCTAATTGATACTGAATCAGGTGAGAAGAAACTAGTCACACCAAAGGGCGGTAAGGAAAAAGTCGCCTATTATGGCGGCGTATTTAGTAAAGATGGTAAGGGTTTATATGTCATCACTGACCGCGACTTTGAATTTTCCCGGTTAGCATACATCGACTTAGCAACATCAAATTATACCTATCTCACCAGTAATATCCCTTGGGATGTTGAAGACTTCGACCTTTCCCATGATGGTAAACACATTGCTTTTGTCACCAATGAAGACGGGGCGAGTGTGTTGCATCTTTTGGAAACAGCCACAGGTAAAGAAAAGCCATTGCTAAAGTTACCTGTAGGAAATATATATGGTGTAAATTGGCATCGCAATAACCAAGATTTAGGCTTTACCTTAGTTTCAGCCCGCACAACCGCCGATGTATACTCGTTAAATATCCTCAGCAATAAAATTGAACGCTGGACAGAAAGCGAGACAGGGGGCTTAAACACCGAGAATTTCCCCGAAGCCCAACTCATCCGCTGGAAGAGTTTTGATGACAGAAGCATCTCCGGCTTTTTGTATCGTCCCCCGGCTAAGTTTAAAGGTAAGCACCCAGTAATTATTGATATTCATGGGGGGCCAGAAAGCCAGTCTCGGCCATCATTTTTGGGACGGGGTAACTACTACCTCAACGAATTAGGTGTGGCGATACTGTTTCCTAACGTTAGGGGTTCAAGTGGTTACGGCAAAACCTTCTTAAAATTGGACAATGGCTATCTGCGGGAAGACTCTGTGAAGGATATCGGTGCATTATTAGACTGGATAGCAACGCAACCAGACTTAGATAAAGACCGAATTTTAGTCACAGGGGGAAGCTATGGTGGCTATATGTCCTTGGCTGTTGCGACTAAATATGGCGATCGCATCCGTGCTTCTATAGATATAGTCGGCATTTCTAACTTCGTCACCTTCCTTGAAAAAACCGAAGGATATCGGCGCGATCTGCGAAGAGTAGAATATGGTGATGAACGCGATCCGAAAATGCGAGAATTCTTGCTGAAAATTTCCCCTGTGAATAATGCGAGTAAAATTAAGAAACCCCTATTCGTGATTCACGGCAAAAATGACCCCCGCGTTCCTCTGAATGAAGCCGAACAAATTGTAGCCACGGTCAAAAATAATCAAGTTCCCGTATGGTATTTGATGGCTAAGGATGAAGGACATGGATTCAGCAAGAAGAAAAATATTGATTTCCAATTCTATGCAACTGTGATGTTTATCAAACAATTTTTGTTAAATTAAGTGAAAAATATTGCTTGATATTCACTCGTAAGGGCGGGGAGACCCCGCCCCTACAATTTCGGATAACTGTACTAAAGAACAAAAAATATGGATAAACTTTTACTTTGTATCCAGCAATTTGGAGAAGCGGCGAGATTGCATGTTGACGAAGCTATTTTATTAGGAGAAATGTGCTTGCTCCCAAACTTGTGCCATGAACCAGCCACATTTGAAGTTATTAGCGCATTTGTAAATAGTGTGAATCAACAAAGTATATCCTGGGAAAAGGATAGCACTAAAAATAATATAAAGAATTTTTGCATTACTCTTCTCTAATATAGAAATCCGATTTGATTTATGAATATCCACTAGCCAAAGAATGATATTCTGCAATTTGTTGTTGCTGCCAAGCTGTATCTTTTCCTAGTTCTTCAGCTAAAATTGCCGCAACCCGAGGAGCTGCTTCGATACTGGCGATCGCATCTAAGAAAAGCGATCGCGTCCTTCGTGCTAGTATGTCTTCTACTGTACAAGCCAATTCATAGCGAGTAGCCCAACGCACTTCTGCCTCTAAATAAGGCAACCTGGGATGCAGTTGGATATTAGCACCAGGTAACTCGCGAATCATCTCTGCATCACTCCCATACACATCCAGGGGTTCTGCTGACACAGTTTCAGTCCAGCCGTGTAAATGCAAGTTAGCAGTAATTGAAGGATGGGGGGAGAGATTCACAAGTTGAATGGCTCGATCCACTACTTCCTCACCCATTTTGCGATAAGTTGTCCATTTACCGCCAGTAATCGTCAGCAATCCCGAAGCAGAAACAGAAATCACATGTTCGCGGGAGAGGGCTGCGGTTGACTTGATTTTTTCAGCTTTTACTAATGGACGTTGTCCGACAAACACACTCAATATATCTGCGGGAGTGGGCGCAGGTGTAAGATATTGGGCAGCGGTGTGCAAAATAAAGTCAATTTCCTCTGGTAGCGGACGGGGTTCATAGGCAGTATTTTCTACAGGGGTGTCCGTAGTGCCAATCACCACCTTCCCATGCCAAGGAAGAGCAAACAATACTCGCCCATCCGCAGTTTTAGGAATCATCATTGCACTATCACCCGGTAAAAACCGCTTATCTACTACCACATGCGCCCCTTGGCTAGGAGATAACATCGCCGCCGCTGTCGGATCGTCCATCCGCCGCAAGTCATCCACAAATACACCTGTGGCGTTGATTACAACTTTTGCCTTTAACTCAAAAATTTCCCCGGTTTCTGTATCACAAGCGCGAACACCTTTGACTTGTTCGCCAAATTTGAGTAAACCAATCACTGGCAGATAATTCAAAGCCACGCCATTGTAATCTAGTAAAGTGTGCCACAAAGTAATGGCAAGGCGAGCATCATCAAACTGCCCATCATGATAAATAACACCTCCCCGGAGTCGATCGGTTTTAAGAGTGGGGATGTGCGATCGCGTTTCTTGTTCGCTCAGAAACCGACTATGACCTAAACTGAGATTACCAGAAAGCAAATCGTAAATTTTTAAACCCGCACCGTAGAAAAGTTGCGTCCACCAAGTATATCCAGGTACAACAAACTGCAAATCATGCACCAAATGAGGAGCATTGCGGCGTAGCAGTCCCCGTTCGTGTAGGGCTTCTTTGACTAAAGCAATATTTCCCTGCGCCAGATACCGCACTCCCCCATGCACCAACTTAGTCGAACGGCTGGAAGTTGCTTTAGCAAAATCATATTTCTCTAAAAGCAGCGTTCGGTAACCACGAGTAGCCGCTTCCACCGCCGTTCCTAAACCCGTCGCTCCACCACCAATCACAATCACATCCCACTCATCAGATGAGCGGATTTGCGCAATTAAATCTTGACGAGCGATCGGCTTGTTTAGCATCATTACTTCTATATTTTAGATTAGCCCTTTCAAGGTCGATAAAAATTCCTCTGTAACCTCTCATCTCTGTGTTCTCTGTGCCTCTGCGGTTAAAAAATGACTTTTGAACCGCAGAGTACGCAGAGTACGCAGAGAAAAAAATAGATTTTACGAGTCACCTTGTCCCCCCATCTCCCCTACCTAAATCGCGTCTGCGCGATCGCTCGCCGCCATGAATCGAGTAGTGTTTGTCGATACTCAGCGCTAATTGCCGGCTCAAAGCGTTGTTCCATTTGCCATTGTTGGACAATTTCGGCTTCGCTTTCCCAGTAATTTACAGCTAAACCTGCTAAATAAGCAGCACCTAAAGCTGTAGTTTCTGTGATTTTCGGACGGACAACCGGCACACCTAAAATATCTGCTTGAAATTGCATCAGCAAATCGTTACGGGATGCACCGCCATCTACCCGCAGTTCACTAAGCTTGAGCTTAGAGTCAAGACTCATCGCCTCAATGACATCAGCAGTTTGATATGCAATGCTTTCCAATGCTGCACGGGCGATATGGGCACTTGTGGAACCGCGCGTTAAACCTGCGATCGTCCCGCGCGCGTAGCTATCCCAATAAGGTGCGCCTAAACCGACGAATGCAGGGACAAAATACACACCGCCGTTATCAGGAACGCTGTTTGCTAATTGTTCAATATCTGCGCTGTGCTTAATAATGCCCAATCCGTCCCGTAACCACTGCACAACCGCCCCAGCAATGAAGACACTGCCTTCTAAAGCATAATCGGTGCGTCCATTAATTCGCCAGGCGATCGTTGTTAGCAGCTTTTGTTGGGATAATATGGGTTTATCACCTGTATTCAGGAGTATAAAACAGCCTGTACCGTAAGTATTTTTCGCCATACCAGATTTTAGCGATGCTTGTCCAAAGGTTGCCGCTTGCTGGTCTCCAGCAATTCCGGCGATGGCAACGCGACTACCCAAAAGTCCTGCTGATGTATATCCATACACTTCAGATGAACTCCGCACCTGGGGAAGCAGGGAACGGGGAATATCGAGAATGGACAGCAATTCATCATCCCAATCCTGGGTGTGAATATTGAATAACAGGGTTCTGCTAGCATTAGTTACATCTGTAATGTGCAGTTCTCCCTGAGTCAGCTTCCAAATCAACCAACTATCCACAGTTCCAAAAGCTAGTTCTCCACTTTGGGCTTTTTCCCGCGCACCAGGTACATTATCTAGCAACCACTTGATTTTTGTGCCGCTAAAATAAGCATCGATGACTAATCCGGTTTTGGTTTGGAATGTTGTTTCATATCCAGATGCTTGGAGGCGATCGCAAACAGCAGCCGTACGCCGGTCTTGCCAAACTATAGCATTATGTATGGGCTTACCGGTTTTGCGATCCCAAACGATTGTAGTTTCCCGTTGATTAGTAATCCCAATCGCAGCAATATCACTGGCGCGGATATCAATCCTAGCTAAAGCTTCATTCGCCACACCAATTTGGGAAGACCAAATTTCCTCAGCATCATGTTCCACCCAAGCCGGCTGGGGAAAGATTTGTGTAAACTCTTTTTGCGCAACTGTGAGTATATCGCCATTGCGGTTGAATACAATTGCACGGGAGCTAGTAGTGCCTTGATCAAATGCCAGAATGTATTTATTCATAGAGCATATATTTAACTAAATTTGGGGGTTTAAGTCCCCTGCTTCTATCAAGCCGCGTGTTTTGCGTCCGGGTAAAATCTCCGTTACAAAACGTAATTGCGCTCTTTTTAGCAATTCCATATACTACATGACAAATTTATTCTTACCAGATTTTACACTAATTAATAAATCAAATTTTAGTATAAATTGCAGTATAGTAGATAATTTTGGGTAACACCAAGAAGAGCAACAATAAATTGTAAGATAGATTTTATGTCTACTGAGTTAGCTGCTGAGACTCTAATACCACTTTCTATTCAAGAACGGAAAGCATTGATTTTACATCATGCTTCATTAATTGATGTGATTCATATCGCCGATGAAGATTTGCATACAGCATACAAATACGGAAGAGTTATTTCCTCAATAGCACCTGCTTATTTTCAATATCAAATTACACAAGACAAACAGAATGGCTCGGTTTTAGAATTAGATATACAATCTCAGTTAATTAGCCGTAAAACTGAGAAATTCGCAGATGATTTTATTGACTGGTTAAAAGCAGACTTTGAACAGAAAAGTGCCATACTTGAACATCATCCTAACCCGCGAAATCTTTTTGAACTATGTGGGGCAAAATTGCTAGTAACTAGCAACTCAGTGACCAGGAGCCTTAGCACAAAAATGGGGCGGCTTTGGGAAGAAATAACTGATATTAGTCCTTATGTAATTATCCCTGAATTTGAATTTGGAATTAAAATTAAGGGAGTAGATATTATTCTTGTAACCGAAGAGTTAATTAAATTTGCACAGTTAAAAACTTTAAAAGGTACATTAACAGGTTCACAAACAAATAGAGCCAAAAAAGAATTAGGTATTTATGATAAGCCCTTATTTATCGCAGTTTTTGATTTAGGTGATTGGACATTTAACGATCCTAGAATTCCTCGCATTGCTGGTAAAGCATTTTGGAATAAGATTCATATGGAATATGACCTGGTTGAAAACCATGTAAGAAATATGTTACAGAAAATTGATAATGCTTTTGCTGAGTTGGCTGCTAAGTAAATTTTATAAATAAAACAGGGAAAGTTGTTCAGCTATCTCTTTACCTTTTGGTTTATTTCCTTGTATTAAACTAAAAAGATAAATCCCTATTTCTTTTGCTAGTAGTACTGGTACTGCATTACCAATTTGTTTATATTTAGAAGTTACCGAACCATAAAAAATCCAATCATCGGGAAAAGTTTGGATTTTGGCAGACTCACGCACACTTAAAGAACGCAACTCTACAGGATGACACATATCTGTAGCTTTTTGGTGTGGACTTGTTGTGATTGTTGGTGAAGGTTTATCCCAAGATAGTCTTCTATAAAAACCGACTTTTCCACCTCCCGAATTATAAGCACCTCCCATAGCTTCTTTTTTTAATTCTTCTGGTAAATGTCTCCAGTTTTGTCCGGCTTTTAATAATCTTAAAAATTTGAGACGACTTTCGGAATAAGCCATAAACTCTGGAGATGGATCAATTAAACCTGTTAAAGCATCTCTTAAAGTCAGCCATTTAGGTAAATTTTGACCATCTTTACTATATTTAGCCAGAGGAAATGTAGCTGCTTCTCCATCTCTAGAACCAATAAAAACTACACGTTCTCTGTTTTGAGGAACGCCGTAATCGGCTGCTTCCAAAAGATTATAAACAACCTTATAGCCTAGAGACTGCATTTCTGCTAAAACTACTTTTAACGCAGCACCTGCGATTTCATCAGGTTCTAAAGGTGGGTAATTTTTTCCCCGTTGGTTAATTGGCCTGTGACGAAGAGGAGCAGAAAGCAATCCTCTCACATTTTCCATCAAGAAAAAACGGGGTTGAACTTCTTTAACAATGCGGATAAAGTCCATGAATAAACTACCGCGAGGGTCTATAACTGAACCTCTTTTTCCTGCGGTACTAAATGGCTGACAAGGTGGACCACCTGTTACTAAATCTACTTCACCTGGGCGTAAGGCTCTACCTAAACCTAATACTTTTCCCCCTTCCTCAAGTAATTGTTGAGAACTGACTTTTTCTATTTCTCTAGGAACAGCACTTTCTTTAAGAAATGGTCTATTAATAAAAATTGTGCGAGTGGCATCTGGGTCTTTTTCTACTACACTTACTGTATGAAATCCTGCTTTTTCCATACCTAAATCCAGACCAAAAGCGCCTGTAAATAAGGAAATAGATATAGCTTTACCATCTATCATAGTTCTGAGTCCTAAGTAATTAACAAAATTAATATAATTTAGGACTTACGCACTCGTGACTAAAAAATAAGCCTTTGTGATTACTACTCTTCGCTCGTAATGACGTAAAATTTTAGTCTGTGCATAAGTTATATAATTAATTTGCTATCTTACCAAAATATTAAGTACCTAAACAAAAATATTTATAGTCATTGGGAGCGGAGCGTCTCCATCAGGAGAAAAGAAGCAATCCTATAGGATTCATATTTGATTTTTGAAATACACGTAGCCCACCAAAACCATAATACTAAATATGATTTTTTTGTCAAATTACATCTGTCGTAGGGGTTTAGCACTGCTAAACCCTCCACAGTGCGGATCTATTTACTGCTAATAATGTTTTTTCTACAAATAATTCAGCAGAAAGTTCTGCATCTTCATACTGTTGTCCAGATCCCCGACAACTTCTGCGAAGTCGGGGATCTAATTTTGCACGAATGATTTAGGACTGCTATATAAATAAAGAAAACAGCGAAAGTTTTTCAGTCATCTCTTTCGCTTTTGGTTTATGCTTTTCTCGCAATGACAAGGGTAAAAGGACTAAAGTAGAAAGGGCGACTGGAAAATCCTCCCAACCGTGCAGACAACACGAAAACCAATATTGCTGACGATGTTGTCGCGCTCCGCCCTAACGATGTCGTAGCGAGACGGGGAACGACAGTATCTAGGATTACTGAGCCAGGAACCGCCCCGCAGTACGGCTAGTTTTTGTTTTTGATCAAGATTATTATCATCAACCCAAGGACTGCTATCTGTTGGCGCACCTTCATATTTATCATGCCAATCGTCGAGACAGCATTCCCATACATTCCCATGCATATCGCAAAGTCCAAAGGCGTTAGCTACTCCAAAATTCCCTACTTCTGTTGTTTCTTGTCGATATGTTCCTTCCACCCCTGCACCATAAGTTTGGGTAGCATTATAGTTGGCAAGTTCTGAAGTGATTGTTTCACCAAAATGAAATGGTGTAGTTGTTCCCGCCCGACAAGCATATTCCCATTCGGCTTCGCTAGGTAGGCGGTACTGTCTTTTAGTCAGGGAAGATAAGCGATCGCAAAACTCAACCGCATCGTCCCAAGAAATTTGCTCAACGGGGCGATTTGCACCTTGAAAATTAGATGGGTTTGGTTGTAGTTCTCGGTTAACTTGGGGGAGTGCGGCTACAGCTTGCCATTGTGCTTGGGTAATAGGATATCGCCCCATGTAGAAGTTAGGAACTGTTACCTGATGTTGTGGCCTTTCATTATCGCTACTCTCTAATTCCTCCTCCGGCGCACCCATTAAGAATGTCCCAGCGGGAATTTCTATCATTTCGAGTTCAATACCTTCTGCTAATACCTCAATAATGTATTCTGCTTGACCTTGTTGACGGTTAATAATCCATTCTTCTTGTTCGCCTAACTGACGTTCTAGGGTGGCTATAGTGAACTGAATCACGCCTAAATTTAATCGTTTGCAAAGAGAATGTCCAAGTCCGCGTTCATCTTGCTGACGTATCTTAGAATCATATCCTGAACCATCCATAGAACCGCCGCCTGCAATTCGGGCAATGTCCCAAGTCTCTAATTTTCTACTCAGAATATCTCTGTTTTCTATAGCTTCTTCATATGTTACCAAAGTGAAGCCAGATGGACAAGTTTCGCCACTAACTCTTAATATCAAATCTTCAAAATTAGACAAGCGACCTCTAAAATCTATTCTGCCTTCATTGGGATAATTCAACCATCCCTCAAATAACTTGCCTGTTTGATGTCCTGACCAAAAATAACTATTTTCACTATCTTCTTTAAAAGTAAAGCTAGCAGCAGTGCGATTATGCTCAAAACTCCATGAGAGTTGTTGTCCTTCTATTTGCACATTTTCAATTACTGCAAAACCAAACCGAGAACGAAACTTTACTTTACCTTGGGTCGAAATCGATAATAATTCTAGTCCTTCGTGCCAAGTACCAGTTTCTCCACCCCATTTAACTGCACAAGTATATTCCCCTGCATATAATTGGAAAATTGGTTGATTATTATCTATTATTTTTTGTAAATTATTGGTTGCAATGTCTTCGGCAAATTCGGCATAATTACCACCGAGATTGCGTAAAACTTCTACTGCAACATGGGCAAAGGGTAATAAATTTACTTGTTTTTCTTGACTAAAATCTGGCAGATTTAACAGCAATGCCGTGAAGCTTTTCAGGGATAATCCCATTTTTTCAGCGATATATTCAGATACCACATCTAAAACATTCTCGGTTTCCGCTAAACGCATTGCTTGGTTGAGTAATTTACGTACTCCTTCCACAAAATCATATTCATTTTTCTTCCTTTCAATCATGCCACTTAAAAAGACTTCTGCCACATTTACTGGTGTAGATTTAGGTAGCATAGTCTTTTGAATCAGATGCACCACAGGTAAACTCACAGGAACAGCCGCCATTAATCCAGCTAATCTTTGGGCTGTAGATGAAGCGGTGGCTAAAAATCGATCTACAATTGCTTCTGGTGATGCTTCAAAAGTTTGAGATTTTACTGTTTTGTTTACTTGTTCTTGAAGAAATTCCAGATCTAAAACAACGGCTGGTGTTTGGATTCTGCCATAACCTGCAACCACTTTCGCCCAGGCTTTGAGCGATTCAGGTTCTAGGGTAATAATCGGTAAATTTAAGGCTTGCTCTATATCTAAATCTTCCCGACAAATTAATTTAGAGTTAGGTACACCAGGGTTAAAAGCACTCAATTTCACTTTATAACCTAAACCTAACTCACTACTTAACCACAGTCTTTCCGGGAAAAGCTGCATAATTGCAGTTGGGGATTGATTTGACCATTTTTGTAACCACTGATAGATGGTTTCTTGTTGCCAAATAGTAGATACACAATCACTGACGAGTAAAATTAAGCCTCGTCCATTACTATGATATAATTCTCGATAATTAGATTGAGAATATTTTTTTTGCTTACCTTTTTTTCTACTAACTAATTGTAAATTACCTTGAGCATCGCTTGATAGATTCCAAGTTCTGACAGTATAAAATATCCCATAATTCTCTAATATTTGGGTTAATTCATTAATGGTTTCTTGCCAAATGAATGAAGAACGGTTTTCTTCTACCACTAACTCCAGATTTAACCAACGTTCAGGTTGAGGTTTTGTGATCGGTAGCCAAATCTCCTGTTCGGCAATCAAAGCATCTACAATCTGGTTAACAGTGGCTTCAACATCCAAAGTTCTTTTAGAAGTTGAGGGAACTTTACGCATCAGAGGACGCAAAGCTCTACTAATTTGTAGTTTGTTTGGTAAAGCAGGTGCAGCAGGGGTTTGAAATGGTAAACCCTCTCTATTTTCTTCAGTCTGCGACTTTTGAGGTAACGCAGCTAAGGGTGGCGAATAAATATTAATAGCAGGCTCAAAGGGTTGAGCAGGTTGAATATTTGTTTTTTCAGAAATAGTTGGGCTTTCTGTTAAAGGTTGAGGCGCTTTTTCTCTGATTTGAGTAGTTTCTACTCCCATTTGCTGAGCTAGCAAAAGAGTATCTGCTATATCCTCATCACTTAGTTCTAAACGTTTCCTTAAACCACTACGCTCTAATATATTAACAAACCGTTTCACTGCGTCATAGGCAGAATCTTTACTCATCTTCTTCAACTTGTCCTAAATCTTGCAGCAGTTGTTTAATCAGTCCATCTTTAGTATCAATGCGTCCTTTTGTCACCATAAATAGAGCATTGAGAAGTTGATCGTTGGCTAGGGTTTTTGTATCTCTTGCTGCAATAAAATTATCAACTAATGTATCTAGAGCTTCATTTGTTAATTTGGTGGAATCTTCCGAATCTGCTATTTCTTTACCTAAATGAGCCGCAATTATTTTCACTAACTGTTCTTTATCTGGCTCTTTCATCGTTAGCCGTAAACAGCGTCTCAAAAATGGTGGGGGGAAATCTCGCTCGCCATTACTGGTTAAGATTACCAAGGGAAAGGTAGTACAAATTACTCTTCCTTCGATAATTTCGTGACTAATATCTGCGGTATATGCAGTCCGCACATTAACTCTGGGAACTTCTTTTTTTAGCCTCACTAACTCCTCGATTTCAAACCGTCCCTCTTCAAAAATATTTAACAGGTCGTTAGGTAAATCAATATCACTTTTATCAATTTCATCGATGAGGAGAATCCGGGGTTTTGGTGATGGAAGTAAAGCTGTCCCTAGAGGACCCAAGGTGATATAGTCTTCAATGCTACTGGCTTGTTGTTTCTTTTCTGCTCTGGGAGACGATTTTGGGGAATTTGGCTGCTGTTTGACTTCTTGTAAGCGAGCGATCGCATCATAGTTATATAATCCATCTTTAAGAGTAGTCCGAGATGTGATCGGCCAATATAAAACTTCCCCTAACATCAATTCTCTAGCTACCGCATAAGCTAAGGATGATTTACCTGTTCCTGGTTTACCTGTGATCAATAAAGGTCGTCGCAGGTATAATGCTGCATTAACCATATTGATTTCTTCTTCACGAGGTTGAAAAGTTTCACCTCTGACTTGGCTGCGGCTTTGATTTGGGTTAATTTCTTTACCAAAAGGTCGCCACTTGGGAGAATCAGGTAAATCCCAATCATCGTGAGGTTCACTATTTCCTGTAAAAATTTGCCAGTTAGTCATAAAATTAATCAGTTTAGAGTTTGTTTTCGGTTAATAGCTGTTCGGGTGGTAATAAATCGGGGTCATCCCACAATAAGCATAAATGGTTAATGTTATTATTCCCTTGTGCTTTTTTGTTTTTAACATGGGAAGGTAATTCTTTTAAACAAATATCATTCTCTTCATTTTTTAAAATACTCTTGAATTTTTCTTCAATATCAGGAATCTGTTGACGAGTCCAGAGGGCTAGGGGAAGAGCAGATTTGAAAATAATTTTTCCCAATACATCTCCTTTTTCAAAGACGCTGGTGATGGTTACAGCAATGACGTTTTCCTGTTTGATTTGATCGAATAAGGTTTTTTGATTATCACTAGCGCCTAAAATAAAAACACTAGTAGCATATTCTTCTAATTTATCTTTAAATGTATTTGCTTTGTCGCGCCATTTAAAAACTGGTGGACTTTTACCTCTTAATCTATCTGCACACCGAATTATTACTTCATAATCTTCACAAATTCCCGTAGTAAAATCCTCTTCACCTGGTTCATATTCTTCGGTTTTCCAAGAATCAAAATCATGATTCATCAATTCAGATGGCAAGAAAATATGAATCTGCTTTATGGATTTATTAGCTTTAATTAAACTTTGTTGAATTAAATTTATGGTGACTTTAGGTAAATTGCTTAAATTTTTATCTGTAGGAATTTCTGATTTATTGTCAAATTTAAGTTGTTCACAATCAGAGAAAGATTCTCGCTGATATTGACCTAAATTTTTGATTAGCCATGCTTCAACAACATAATTATCTCCCGATTTACTAATTGCTATCATGAGACAGGGATGACATTGCTGTTCTCGTTGTCGTTGCTCTTTGATTAATTGTTGAATTAATTCATCAAAGTCTTTAATGTTTTCTGTTCCCCAGTTGGTTAAATCATTAGATAAAGATGTTCCTGTGTTGCTCAAAGATAAATAGCCGACAAATTTATCTAGATAACTATAATTACCTTGGAGCGGCATATTTAACTCATTAATTATTTCTTCTACTGTTTGCGGTTTGGTTTTATTCAACTTACGTACTTGATATAAAGATGATTCATAAGCAGTAAAAATTATAGCCTTTTCCGGTTCAAAGTATTTTTGTAATACATTAATAAGTTTGTCTAATTTTTCCTGATTTTGATATTGTTGTTCAAGCTCTTTTAATTTAGGATTATCGGGTTTGTCTTGATAACAGGCTTGAAAAAGCTTTTCTAGCTTTCCTTCAGGAATTGCCCATCTAGTTACTAAATTAAAGACAATATCTGTAAGATTATCACCCCCGGCGATCGCTTCCAGATTTTCCCTCAATTCAAAACTAACCACCATTGCTAAATCATTTTTACTAGGATAAGCATAAAGAATGGCATCTATTAACTGTTTTTTCTTACTCTCTAACCACGATTCCATAGCAACTTATAATTGTTTTGACTAACTTTTAGCTTTAGTTTCAACGGGATTAATTAAAGGAATAATTAAGTTATATAGAATCAATATAGTTGAACCATAAACAGGGCGGTAAAAACTTAATGATGTAAAAGGTTCTCCGAGGGCAAATACCCAAACAATAAACGCTATGGTAGAGATAATAGTTTGTTTAACTGCTGGAGGCTTTTTTGGTTCAGATGTTTGCCGGAGAATATAAACAGCAGTCATTACTGTAAAAACAATCAATAAAATCCACAAGATAGTATTTGTAGGAATCCCAGCGGCACTTTTAATTAATCCGGTAATTGCAATCCATCCGCCGACAATTTCTGTAGGAATATATTTAATTAGCTTGGAAAAATAATCATCAATTTTTCCGGAATCTGATTGTGCTTCTAATTGGCTACTAACTATTCTCCGTCCCATGTTTAACTCCTGAATAATTTAAGCTAAATCTGCCTTAATTTCTTGATAAATAGCTGCAAATAAAATTCCTTCCCTAATTGTGCCAAAAGTTTTGGCTCTTTGAGCATGATGTAATGCAACTAAACACCAATCTTCATCAAAACAAGGTGAGCCACTGGAACCTAAAGCCGTTTTATTCACATATTGAACTAAACCACTATGATGATAAACTCCTGTGATGCCATCGCGACTGATGGAAAGTTTCATGGAATCGCCTTCAGGATGTTGTAAAACACTAATTCCCATTTTCTCAATCGGTAACTTTCTCTCATCCCAACGCGCAGGTGTAATGTCTTTGCTTTGGTTAATTTTAGATTCTACCTGTAATAAAATATAATCTAGATTTTCAGTTTTACTAAAACGTAAAATCGGTTTTTGGTTATCTAGTTTAAATAAATTCCCAGATTTTTCACCACCATCATCTGAAGTAAAGTAGCCAAATTTCAATACAGCATCACGAGCATTGTTTTCTATGTTGTCTTCTTCTGTCGGCTGAAAAACATGATAATTTGTTAATACCTTATTAGGAGTAATCAAAACTCCTGTGCCCATAATCTTGCGAGATGGGATTTCAATCCGACATACCGATGCAGATTGTTCAATTGCTCGTTTCAAAAATCCTACATCCAAGTAATCAGTTTCAGATTGCAGCCAATTTTGGAGTTGAATTTTATCAGTTTCGCCTTTCCAGTTAATATCGGGGCCAAAATCTGTTGTTGTTAACGGCAATTCAGTAATAAACCGTTGATTAAGAACAACTGATTCATAAAATGCTTTAAGTTCTGGATTATCAGGATTAGTTTCATAGGCGGCTAAAATTAACCGATATATTTTTCCTCTGGGAATTGCCCACCTAGTTAATAACTTAAAGACAATATCTGTAAGATTATCACCGCCGGCGATCGCCTCCAAGTTTTCCTCTAATTCAAACTGAACCATCATGGCTAAATCATTTTTAGTGGGATAGGCACTAACAATGGCGTTAACTAGCTTTTTGAGTTCAGCACCAGATAGTTTCATAGTCAATTTTCAGAAATTATACAAAATTAAGCTCATACCACCCTGAAAAGGGATGGGATTTTGTGTTGACGGTTGACGGTTAACCGTCAGCAGTCAACAGATAACAATTTGGGATTTTATAATATAGCTCCAATTACCTTGTTCTGGGTATCTGATATTAAACTTATTTATAGATGATATTGCCGATGGAAAAATTAAGCTAGGCAAGATGCCTAGGCTAGAGACTATTTTATCCGCTTCATCGATAAGATGATTACTGCACAGGGTTTTTATATTAATTTATATGAAGCTTGCAGATAATGAAGATGCATATATAGCAGATGGCAACGCAAGTGAGTACAGATAATCATCAGGGCACAACACTGGAGACATCCAATTTTTTAAATAACCAATAAATTTGTAGTCCGAGTGTCTCGCTCGATGAATGAACAACAGCGAGCTTTTCGGCTCGCACTACGGAATATGGGTAATTTATTTTTTGTAAGTAATTGCTCCGGCGTAGCCCGCCGCAGGTATCGCCAATATAGCAATTGGGTTCGCCGATATAGCAATTGGGTTTCCCAATATAACAATTGGGTTCGCCGATATAGCAATTGGGTTTCCCAATATAACAATTGGGTTCGCCGATATAACAATTGGGTTTCCCGATATAGCAATTGGGTTTCCCAATATAGCAATTGAGTTCGCCGATATAACAATTGGGTTTCCCAATATAGCAATTGAGTTCTCCAATATAACAATTGAGTTCTCCAATATAACAATTGAGTTCTCCAATATAACAATTGGGTTCGCCGATATAACAATTAGGTTTCCCAATATAGCAATTGGGTTTCCCAATATAGCAAAGCCCCTTACCCTTTGCCCTTTTCCCTTTCCCCTTCCCAAAAACCCTAATTTTTAATTGATAAACTTAGTTGCTCTCAATTAGAAGCCGAACAAGCAACAGATGTGAATGCCGGAATATGGGGTGTAACTTTGGGCACTTCTGCAACCAGCAAGATATCCCCATTGGCATCAACTACCAAACCAGAAGCTTCCACAATCGCATTAGAAGCAGAAGAAATTGCGGAAGTAGTAGTGACTAATGTGGCAATTGGTTCAATTTTTTCTGTTAGAGAGTTTTGCGATCGATTTGAGAGTTTCACCCATTGTGCTAGGGTACTAGTATCTTGTAATGGTTCAATGGGACTGTAAGGTAGGCCACCGCGTCCTGTGATGATAAATGAATTGGCTTGTTGCTTACTACCAGGCTTGCAAGAGTTATCAATTTGCCCGGAAGCATCCACCAGAGTTGAGGGGAGTTGGACTAAGCCGTTACGGGGGTCTACCTCTGGTGTGCTGATAGTTACATTACCGCTCACACCCAATTCGGAACTAGCAGTGATACCGCTCTGTTGTGTTTCTTGTGCTTGGAATCCAATGCCGAATATTCCTTGAGTAAAGATGTTAATATTACCACCAGTGCCACTGTAAGCATTGGCTGTGATGTTGCTGTCTTCCTGGTCAACGGCGATGATGAAGGGACTATTAATGGTGATGTTACCACCATTGCCACCAGCTTTATCTGTGCCGGCTGTGGCAGTAATGTTGCTGTTATGACGCAGGAATAAGAAATCTTTAACTTCTAGAGTAATTTCCCCTCCTTGGCTACTTACAGTTGCGGCATTAATAAAGGCTTGATTATCTAAAGTTAGAGTCCCAGCTTGCAGGGAAATATTGCCACCTTGACCGCTTCCTTGACTATTTACTCCTATCCCCGCACCGTTTTTAATGAGAAAAATTTCAGGGTCAATGGTAATACTGCCACCTACACCTGTTGAACCTGTTTCTGTATTAGCAAATATTCCGGTATTTGTGCCGTCTAAGGTAATGCGATCGCGGACTTTTACGTTGATATTTCCCGCTTTTTTTGTACCGGATGTAGTGGTGAGGAATTGGGAGCCGTTATTGGCGGTTAAAGTATGAGAATTGATGTTAATATTACCGCCTTGACCACTATTAATAGTAGAAGCTGAGATTTTTACGCCATCATTAATATTTAAGTTTTGGGTAGTAATTTGAATATTGCCAGCTTCCCCTGTACCTGTACTTTCAACTGCTAATTTTCCAGATCCTGCAATGTTAATATTTTCCGGTGCTGTGAGAATTAAGTCACCACCTTTACCACTGGCAGAAGTAGAAGCAGAAATAGTGGAATTGGGGAACAGGGTAATATCTAAATCGGGCTGATTTTGGTAAGGATTGAGTTGTAATGTGCCTGCGGGGGCTTGTCCTTGGGTTTCGGCAAAAATCCCGACAATGCCTGCTAGGTCTAGTTTGGAGGCGTTTAAGGTGATGCTACCACCGTCTTCGGTGTTGGTGGCGGTGGCGGTGGCGGTGGCGGTGATGCGGGCTGTATCGGATACGGTGAGGCTAGGAGTATTCACAATGATGTTTCCGGCTTTACCTGCACCAGTTGTTTCGACGGAGATAATCGGGGCAAAGTCTTGAACACCGATACCGAGATTAACTAGATTAGGTGCATTGACTGTGATTGTACCGCCATCACCCTTGCCTGTAGTTGTGGCGAAGATTTGAGCGCCATTGGCTACTGTTAAAGTCGGAGTATCAATGGTGATGTCTCCGGCAAAACCTTCTGCTGTGGTGGAAGCGGAGATTTCTGAGGTATCTGTGAGGGTTAAGTTGTTGGCATCAATTTGAATATTGCCGGCGTTCCCTGTGCTGCTGGTGTTGCTGGCAATTTTACTATTATTGAAAGTAACAGTACCAGGACTGGTAATCTTGACGTTGCCTGCGGGGTCACTGCCTCTGGTGTCGCTTTCTATGCGACTATCTTTAAATGTGAGATTACCTGTGCTGGTAATATCCACATTTCCTGATTGACCTACTCCGCTAACATCCAGGGTAATATTTTCGTTTTCATCAGGAGCAGCTAGGGGATTCTTGATTGTCAACTGTTTACTAGTGATGATATTCGTATTTGTCAGCGATAAATCCCCAAAACCGTTAATTTGAACATCTCCAGATTTGGAAGCAGAAGACAGAGTTAAGATATCTAAATCTGTAATGTTATTTTTAGCTGCTAAAGTAACGTTACCACCCGCTCCTGAATTTCCGGTTGGAGAAACAGAAAAGGAATTCAAGGTTGCGGAAATAATATTCCAATCTATATCTAGATTCACATCTATATTCCCATCTATTGCACTGAGAGTAATTATTCCACCATTTCCCGCGTTTTCTGAAAGTGAAAATGAGTAGGAGTCAAGGCCTTGTGTCAAGATATTACCCTGTGTGGTAGTCAGGGCAATTGCACCCCCAGATTCCGCGTTTCCTGAACGTGAATATGAGTAAGAGTCAAGGTCTTGTGTAGAGATATTACCCTGTGTGGTAGTCAGGGCGATTGCACCCCCAGAACCCGCGTTTCCTGAATCTGAAATTGAGGCGGAGTCAAGGCCGTGTGTAGAAATATTACCCTTTGTGGTAGTCAGGGCGATCGCACCCCCTGATCCCGCGTTTCCAAAAGCTGATTGTGAGGAGGAGTCAAGGTATTCTGTAGAAATATTACCCTGTGTGGTAGTCAGGGCGATCGCACCCCCTGATCCCGCGTTTCCATCGCTTGAATCTGAGTTAGAGCGAAGGTCTAGTGTAGAAATATCACCATATGTGGTAGTCAGGGTGATCGCACCTCCTGAACCCCCGTTTTCTGAATCTGAATTTGAGTCAGAATGAATGGATTGTGTAGAGATATCACCATGTGTGGTAGTCAGGGCGATCGCACCCCCGTTTCCCCCTGATGAGCTGGAGACTGATCTGGAGTCAAGGTATTCTGTAGAGATATTACCTTGTGTGGTAGTTAGGGTGATCGCACCCCCTGAACCCGCAGTTCCTAAATCTGAATTTGACTCGGAGACAAGGTCGTGTGTAGAGATATTACCCTGTGTGGTAGTTAGGGCGATCGCACCTCCTGAACCCACTGCGGTTTCACCTGCTGAGTAGGAGTTAATGTCTAGTGTTGAAATCTTACCCCGTGTGGTAGTTAGGGCGATTGCACCCCCTGAACCCGCGTCTCCTGAACGTGAATTTGAGTAGGAGTTAATGTCTAGTGTTGAAATCTTACCCTGTGTGGTAGTTAGGGCGATCGCACCCCCTGATCCCGCGTTTCCTGAATCTGAAGATGAGGAGGAGTTAATGTTTTTTGTAGAGATATTACCCTGTGTGGTAGTTAGGGCGATCGCACCCCCTGATCCCGCGTTTCCTGAATCTGAAGATGAGGATGAGAAGGAGTAAAGGTTTTGTGTAGAGATATCGCCCCCTGTGGCAGTTAAAGTTATATTACCTCCACTCAGTTTGTCACTAGTATCAACACTAGTATCAATATTACCTAAAGTTAGGTTAACACCTGTAATCTCAGCTTTTCGTCCATTAGTTCTGATAATATCGGCAGTATTCATCCGAACATTACCGATTCTATTTGCATCAACATCTGCCAATATTTTAATATTATTCGCAGCAGCCAAACTGCCATTAAACTTAATATTTTCTGTCGCTGTTAGATTAACTTCCCCACCTTTTCCTATCAAACTGACAGCGTTAATTTTGCCTACATTAATATTTCCATTTGTCGCATTAAGATTAATTGAACCGCTATCATCAGATAGAATTGGATTACGAAAAATCAGTTTTGTCCCGTTGGCAGTTCCCCAAGGAGCAGTTTCGCCTGCTTTGTATAAAACGCCTGAATCTTTTTCTGGATAAACATCTGTTACTTCTAATTTCCAAATTCCTCTAGGATTTTCCCCATTAAAAGATGCTAACCCACCTTTTCCTGTTGGTTTAAATCTACCTCGGAAGGGAGGTGAAGCATTATTAATACTGGTCGCTGCACTATCATCTAACAAAGTATCTTGAAAGTTATCTCCGTTAGAGCCTACACGAGAAAATAACTCCAAATTTCGTCCAGATGGTGAAATCAGATCAACTACTAAATCATTATCCCAAGAATGCGATGCTGAAAACTGTACATCTAAATCCCCGATTGGTTGTGACTCTGATACTTTGAATTTGAAGGTAAAAGTAGTACTTTTAAAAAGCTCAATATCAACCTCCTCCTCATTATCAAGCTCGTTTTCAGGCTCATTTTCAAGCTCATTCTTAAGATCATTATTATTAATAGTACCCCCAGCATCGACATCAACTACAGCAATAATATCTCCGCCTTTCATAAATTCAGTATCAATATTCCCTAATGTCAAACTCGCTCCCGAAATAGTAATATTTCTGCCATTTGTTTTGATAGTATCGGCAGTAGCCATTTTAAAATTACCGATTCCATCTCTATCAGCATCAGCAGTAAATGTGATTTTACCGCTACCATTAGTTAGATTTAAAGTGCGATCGCTTAAAGGATTAATTGTAATATTATTGGTTGCCTGCAATATCAGATTTGTGTTTCCAGACAAACCTTCTAATTTTGATTCATATATCGTTGTGGGTGCTGCTTTATTAATTTGACTCAGCGGCGCGCTCAGTATAGAACCACTAATACCAGAATTATTAAGAGCAAAGCTATCTGTACCATTTCCAGAACCATTGGCAATAATGATATTTTTTGTGTCTAACAGCAGCCTTCCAAATAAACCTTTGATGGCACTATTATCTACACTCCCGCGAAAAATCAGGTTTTGTTTACCAGATACTTGCACTAAGCCACCGTTACCGGAAACAGAACCACCACGGGCGGTAATATTGCCATAAAATCCTGTGACTTCATCTGAGGCGATAATGACATTGCCACCATTGCCAGTAGAGAGTGCATTGGCATTAATATTTACTCTGGGCCCAATATAGGTGCGTTTTGCTGTGGGAGTTGTACCGCTACCTTGAAAATCGCCCCCAATCAAAACTGTCCCACCACCTTTATTAGCAGAGACATCTATCTGGGCATTATTCAATAAACCAACCCGCTCTCCTAATAGTTGTACTGTACCACCAGGAGCTATCAAAGAACCCGTGCTAGTAACTGTACTCCCAAATAAAGTCAAATCCTTTCCCGCATTAACTGCTAATTTTCCCGCATTAGATATATCTCCCTGATTCGACGTTGTTTGCAAACCAATGGGGACATTTATTTTCAGTAGTGGCGGTGCTTGGGGGTTAGTGGCGCTAAACTCCAACCCATTCCCAAACACAAAACTATTTGCAGTACTCCCGACAAAGGAACCATTGACATCCAAGCGCGCATTAGCTCCAAATACAATCCCATTGGGATTCATCAAAAAGAGGTTGGCGTTACCCAAAACCCCCAAAGTTCCCAGAATCCGAGAAACATTAGTTCCCGTCACCCGTGTCAAAATATTCTCAATGCCACTGGGATTGGTAAAATATGCTCCTCGTTCTGAGCCAATATTAAATTCACTAAAGCTGTGGAAGAGGTTACTTCCGCGAATTGCACCCCCATCAATTCTCTGACTGGGAATTCCTTTAATTGTATCCGGTGTGACAACTGCTCCTTCCGTACCAAGGGTATTATCTGGAGTGATTTGCGCTGTTGCTGAGTTAAAGGTAGTCAAACTCAAGCAGGTAAAGCTGCTGACCAGGAACCAAGGGAAAATGTGAGTAAATCGCACCACCACTACCTTTTTGTGTTAAAAATGGCTTTTGGGAGTATTGTACTATCTTTCCGAAGATCATTTTAGTTACGAAGTACGAAGTACGAATTAGTAATTATTACTGACTCAGGAAGAGTGGTTTATTGCGCAACGCGAGTCAATTGTCAATTGTCAACTGACGCGAAATCCCACCCCTTGAAGGAGTGGGTTTCCCGTCGCTTTTGATAACTAATTAGTCGGACTTAATATCAGTTGTTGCGATCGCCAAAATAGCAATTGTAGTGCCAAGAATGGCAAATGGGCACCAGAAAACTTCTCCTCAGCATCCGCAGCTGCCTTAATCAAGTCTTAAATCCAACAAGATATAATACGCGGATACAATTTTTCCGCGTTCTTGACCAATCCCCAATCCTTAATCAAGAGTTTCTGGCAATTAATCATCAAGAGAGAATAAAAATTATGTCGGTGAAAGATAGTGTTGTATTAATCACAGGGGCTAGTCGAGGTATTGGTGCGGCCACTGCTCGATTATTTGGAGAGCAGGGTGCAGCCGTTGGTGTTAATTATTACGGTAATCAAGCCGCAGCCCAGGAAGTAGTTGACGATATTCAAGCAGCAGGTGGTAAAGCCTTAGCTGTTCAAGCCGATGTTCGCGATCCGCAACAAGTCGAGACAATGGTGAAGCAGGTAGCTGATGCATTTGGAGCAATTAATACCCTGGTGTTAAATGCCAATGCTTCATTTAAAATGGCTCCTTTTATCGATCACCCTTGGGAAGACTTTGAAGCTAAATTACTCGGTGAACTCAAAGCTGCATTTTTCCCCTGTAAAGCAGTCGTTCCCAGCATGATTGAACAAAAACGAGGCTGCATCATTGCAATTAGCAGTGGAGTATCACGTTACCCAATGGCAGGATCTATCTCTCATGCTACAGCCAAATCTGGACTAGATGCGTTTGTGAAAAGTTTAGCCCTGGAGTTAGGACAGTATAACATTCGCGTCAATGCAATTGCTCCTGGTTTGACATTGACCGATGCGACGGCTTTTATTCCAGAGGAATATAAAAATCATTTGATGGAGATCACGCCACTGAAACGCAACGGTTTACCTGAAGACATCGCCGGGGCAATCATGTTACTAGCATCTGACGAAGCCAAATTTATTACAGGGGCTTATTTACCTGTAAGTGGTGGACAACAAATGCTATGAGCTAGCTTTGTAAAATCATAATTGCGATCGCACTCCTCAATTCTCAAGTGCGATCGCTCTACATCCCACACCCGCAACTTAAAGCCAATTACCAATCAGTACATAGGCAGACCAAAAGCGGGGTGCTTTGTATTTGGCATCTTGGAGCAACTTTAGCTGAGCAAGGCGGAGAGCTTCAGCTTTGCTGATGTTACCATCCTTGAGTTCTTGATAGAAAAGACCGACAAACTTAGCTGTCGCTTCATCATCAATGTCCCACAGAGATGCCATTGTACTTCGTGCCCCTGCCCTAACCGCAACACCAGCTAGACCGAGTACGGCGCGGTTGTCTCCGGCTGCTGTCTGACAAGCACTCAAAAATAATAGTTCCATGATTTGAGATTTACTTCCATTTCGACTGCGCAGGATTCTGTCGAACTGGGTGACGTTGATCGGGCCATCGGCAGCCAAAATAAAGGTATCCTCAGCACGGGAACTAAACTCACCGTGGGTTGCTATATGCACTATGTTAAAGTTAGCAGAATTAATTTTGCTCTCTAGTGCTTTACTGGTGAACTGCTGTTCTAGAAGTTTGGTTGTGGCTATTCCGGTTTTGGCGATTAACTCGAATTCCTTCTCAATTGCAGGTAAAGGCGGATATTTGGTATATCCCGGTGGAGAATTTATGAGTCCGGCGGTAATTACTCTCAGCTGCTGTTTTCCTATGGGTTTGGGAGCGAGAAGTTGCAGACCGAGATTGAGAGCAACTGCGTATTTTTCCACTAAATATTGTTTGCCATCGTACAAAGATGCCATTGGGATATTGCGTAAAACCCCATCGAGGAGAAACACCAGGGTTTTCACTCCAGATGTTTGTAATTCTGACTCTATCGGTTTGATCAGCCAATTGTAAACCTGTTGTAACTGGTTGCTCATGGCTTTGCTGGTATGGTTTCTAGTCAGATTTTGTCGCAGTTGATTCGCTATTTTTTCTACCTCTGCTTTCGGGATGCTGGTGGTATAATATCGCAGGGGTTGTTGCGGAATTTTGACAATTACCTGGAGTGATTCGGGAAGAATCATCGGGTAAAAGATTGCAGTTGTGGGATTATCTTGGTCTACGAGTTTATCCAGCACTACTGTCTGACCTTGCAAACAAGCTTCCCGGAAAAAGTTATCTAATTCTGCCAATTGCAATGCTTCAATGCGCTGGCGTGCTTTCTCTAGGGTTTGTTCATCAGGTTTACCTTGTTGCGATTTTAGCAGTATTTCTACTGATTCTCGATAGACTGGTTCTACACTGTCACGGAAAGAGAATTGCACATTCTGGTTAACAGCTACCAAATCACTGCGCAGAGATTCCAGAGTTGCCAAACTCGCATCATAGGCAATAATTGCATCGGGAATATTTCCTTGTGCTTTGAATAACCTTCCTAATTGCCATTGCCAACGATAAGCAATTTCTGGTGCATTGTAGGCTTGGGTTAATATTAAAGCCTGCTGGGTGAGTTTTTGCGCCTCGGACAACTGCTGTGTCTGTTCGTAAAAATTGCCTAAACTACCCAAAGCATAAGCTTCTGCTCGTTTATCACCTATATTCCGGGCTTGTTGAATTGCTGTAGCTAGGAATTGGGAATTCTTCAGTGTTAAATTCTCACGCCCTAATTTTACCAGATTTTGCACAAAGTTAATCCGGGCATAGATAGCGGCATGACTGGGGGGAAGTTGTTCGATTTGCGATTGAATTACAGGTAATAAAGTTTGCACATCGGCTGATTTACCATCTTCAATCAAGAGTTTCAGTTGATTGAGATGTGCTTGAACTTTGATCAGGGGTGAGGAAGATACTTTAACAGCTTGTTGATAAAATGCGATCGCTTCTGGTATTTTCTTCTGGGCAACAGCATTATTCCCCAAGCTTAACAAACTTGCGGCTATATCACTAGGCGATTGCAGACGTTGGGCAATTTCCAGACTTTGCTGGAGGATTTTCCCTGACTCTGGCAAATTACCCACTAACTGGAGACTATCACCAAGCGATCGCAAACTGATGGCTTTTTCTAAAGAATCTGGTTGTGATTGTAATGTCTGCTTTACTTCATTCAGTATTTTTCCTGATTTTTGATAAAAACCTTGGATGCGAAAAGCTTGGGCTTGATTGATTTGCGATCGCACTACGCCACTATTATCTTTGATTTTGGTATAAATCTCTGCTGAGTGTTGCCAACTACTCAAGGCTGAATCTGTTTGTCCCATCGCCAATTGTAGACTAGCTTGCACATCCAGAGATTGCGCCAGCACTCCTAAATTGGGTATTTTTTCAGGATTACCTTGTAATAATTTTAAACTTTCTGTAATTGCCTGTTGTGCTTGATGCCAATCACCAAGTTCTTGGTAAGCAAGAGACAGATTACTCAGCGTCGCCGCAAGTCTTACCGTATCGCCTTGCTTTTGATATTGCTCGACTGCTTGCTGCAAAAATTTTACAGCTTCTGCAAATCTGCCGGCATCATATAATAGTTTTCCCTGTTGCAAGTTAGATGAAGCAACAGCGATTAATGTCTGCGCAGTTGTCTGGTTGTTGGCAGCAAGTTTGCCAACAGCTGGCGAAATATGCGTACATATTATAGTAGTTGCCAGTACCAGCGCCAAGAAAGAATATATTTTAGCTTTGAATTTCATTTAAGTCTTGTTGGGATTGCTGATCTCATTGGTGTCAACTTAAGTCAAAACGCTTATTCCACGGGCATTTTACCCCACCCCTCAATCCCCTCCCCGCAAGCGGGGAACTCGGGGCCCCCTCTGGGGATTAGGGGCAGGGAGGTTTTGCGTCAGCAAAGCCGGGGTGGGGTGACGCGGATCATGATGGTAAGCGAGTGAGTTGAAAATCATGTCTTGGTAAGGGTTTCACGTTAAGTTGACACGTATGAGCATTGCTGTACCCGCTATTTACTAGAACAAGCAACAGGTGTCAGCGTCGGACTATGGGGTGTAACTTCAGGCGCTTGTGCAACTAGATACATTTCTCCATTCTCTCCTCTTAGCAATCCTTGTGCTTCCACAATCGCCTCTGGGGGATGATTGCTTACTTTGTTGATATTACTAGTATGATTAGTCATATTTTTATCATCATCTACTATCACCCACCTTTTCACTATAGAATCAGCTTGCAGAGAGTCAAAGGGATTAGTAGCCACACCACCCCGTCCGGTGATGGTAAATGAACTGGATTGTTGCTTACTACCTGGATTGCAAGAGTTATCAATTTTCCCGGAAGCATCCGCCACATTTGAAGGTAGTTGGACTAAGCCTTTACTAGGGTCTACCTCTGGTGTGTTGATAATTACATTACCGCTAATGCCAAATTCAGAACTTGCCGTGATACCGCTGTTTTGTGTATCTTGTGTTTGGAATCCAATGCCGAATATTCCCTGAGTAGATATGTTGACATTACCACCATTTCCCCTGTAAGCATTGGCTGTGATATCGCTGTTTTCCTGGTTAACGGCGATAATGAAGGGACTATTAATCGTAATGTTACCACCATCACCACCAGCAAAATCTGTACCGGCTGAGGCAGTAATATTGCTGTTATGACGCAGGAATAAGAAATCTTTAATGTCTAGAGTAATTTCTCCGCCAGTATTACTAGCAGTAGCGGCATTAATAAAGGCTTGATTATCTAAAGTTAAAGTACCAGCACTCAGGAAAATATTGCCGCCTTTACCACTACCATTATTATTTACGCCGATGCCTGCACCGTTTTTAATGGTAAAAATTTCAGGGTCAATGGTAATATTGCCGCTATCACCTGTTGCAGCTTTTTCTGTATTGGCAAATAATCCGGTATTTGTGCCGTCTAAGGTGATATTATCCCGGACTTGGACGTTGATATTTCCGGCTTTGGCTGTACCGGATGTATTGGTGAGAAATTGTGCGCCGTTATTAGCGGTTAAGGTATGAGCATTAATGTTGATATTACCGCCTTGACCATTCATTGTTGAAGCGGAGATTTTGACGCCATCATTAATATTTAAGTTTTGGGTGGTAATAAGAATATTACCTGCATCGCCTATACCCGTACTTTCAACCGCTAATTTTCCTTTCCCTGCAATGTTAATATTTTCCGGTGCAGTGAGAATTAAGTCACCACCTTTACCACTGCCAGAAGTTGAAGCGGAAATATTAGAATTGGGGAACAGGGTAATATCTAAATTCGGCTGATTTGCGTAGGGATTGAGTTTTAATGTCCCTGCGGGGGCTTGTCCTTGGGTTTCGGCAAAAATCCCGACTATCCCTGCTAGGTCTAATTTAGAGGCGTTTAAGGTGATGCTTCCACCGCCTTCGGTGTTGGTAGCTGTTGCAGTGGCGGTGGCGGTAATGCGGGCGGTGTCGGATACTGTCAGACTAGGAGTGTTGACAATAATATCCCCAGCTTTACCTGCGCCAGTTGTTTCTACAGAGAGGATTGGCGCAAAATCTTGGACTCCTTTACCTATATTGACAGAATTTAAGGCGTTAACGCTAATTGTACCGCCATCTCCGCTACCAGAAGTTGTGGCGAAGATTTTACTACCATTAGTCAGGTTTAAAGTTGGGGTATTGAGTACAATATCCCCTGCATTACCAATACCAGAAGTGGCGGCAGAAAGGGTGACACCATCTGTTAAATTCAGGTTTTGAGTGGTAATTTCAATATTACCTGCATTGCCATTGCTAGAAGTTTCTACAGCTAATGTTCCTTGTCCGCTAATATTAATTGTTTCGGGGGCTTTGACAATTAAATCGCCGCCATTACCACTACCGGAAGTGGAAGCAGATATTTTTGAATTGGGGAACAGGGTAAGGTTTAAATCGGGATGATTTTCGTAGGGTTGTAGTGTTAATCTTCCTGCGGGGGCTTGTCCTTGGGTTTCGGCAAATACACCGACTATGCCTGCTAAATTCATTTTAGAGGCGTTTAAACTAATGCTTCCACCTTCTTGAGTATTAGTGGCTGTATTTGTGGCGGTGGCGGTGATGCGGGCGGTGTCGGATATGGTGAGGCTAGGTGTATTGACAATGATATTTCCGGCTTTACCTGCGCCGCTAGTTTCTACAGAGAGAATTGGGGCGAAGTCTTGAACACCAATACCGAGATTAACTTCATTCGGTGCATTGACAGTAATTGTACCGCCATTACCGTTACCTGTAGTTGTGGCGAAGATTTTGCCGCCATTGGCTAGTGTTACAGTGGGAGTATTGAGGGTAATGTCTCCAGCTTTACCTTCTGCTGTGGTGGAGGCGGAGATTTCTGAGGAATCTGTAAGGGTTAAGTTGTTGGCATTAATTTGTATATTGCCAGCTCGACCTATGCTATTGGTGTTGCTGGCAATTTTACTATTATTGAAGGTGACAGTACCCGGACTAAAGATGTTGACGTTTCCTGCGTTGTCCCTGCCTCTGGTGTCGCTTTCGATGCGACTATCTTTAAATGTGAGATTACCTGTGCTGGTAATATCTACATTTCCTGATTGACCTACTCCACTAATATCTAGGGGAATGTAAGTAATGTCTTCCCAATTATATCTAGGATTCTTAATTGTCACCTTTTTACTAGTTATGATGTCAGTATTTATCAGCGATAAATCTCCAGAACCATTAACTTGAACATCTCCAGATTTGCCAGTAGAAGATAAAGTTAAAATATCTAAATTTATAATGTTATTTTTAGCCGTTAAAGAAACGTTACCACCTTCTCCTGAATTTCCAGTTCGAGCAACAGAAAAGGAGTTCAAAGTGGCGGAAATCATATTTTCATCTAGATTCCCATTTATATTCCCATCTCTTGCACTGAGTGTAATCATTCCCCCAGTTCCCGCATTACCTGAAACTGAATATGACAAGGAGTTAAGGTCTTGTGTAGAAATATTACCCCTTGTGCTAGTTAGGGAAATTGCGCCCCCGAAACCCCCATTTCCTGAAAGTGCATCAGAGATAGAGTTGATTTCTTGTGTTGTGATATTCCCCAAAGATGTGAGGTTAATAGCACCGCCATTTCCTGTATTTCCAGTTGATGAATAGTTAGTTGAATTGGTAAATATTCCACTATTAACTTTTATATTGCCATTGCTACTGGTAAATTCAATCTTTCCCGCATTGCCTGTATTATCATTAATCCTATTGAGGAAAGTAGAAGCATTAACCGCTCCATATCCTGAATCTTGATTAGTCGGATTAATCGTAATATCACTGGCAGCTTTAATAATAATATTTCCGCCATTCCCATTAATTACTTGCTCGCTATTAGACCTTAGCCGAAAATTGATGAAAACATTTCCCCCAGAGAAAAGCTGAATATCGCCGCCATTGGTACCATTACCATGACTGGTATCACTTTCTATAGAGTCAATTGTGATATCTCCTGTTGTGCTAGTCAGGGCGATCGCACCCCCATCACCTGCATTTCCTGATTCTGAATAGGAAGAAGAGTTAAGACTTTGTGTAGTGATATTACCCTGTGTGCTAGTTAGGGAAATTGCACCTCCAGAATCTGCATTTCCTGAACTTGCATCGGTGGTTGTATGCAGTTCGCCTGTTCTGATATTACCCAAAGATGTGAGGCTAATGGCACCGCCATTTCCTGTATTTCCACTTGCTGAATAATTAGTTGAGTTTGTATATATTCCTCCATAAACTCCTATATTGCCATTAATACTGGTGATTTGAACTTTTCCCGCATTGCCGATATGATTATCGATGGCATTGGCGAAAGTAGAAGCATTAATAGTTCCAAAGCCTGGATCTTGACTATTAGGATTAATTATGATGTCACTGACCGCTTTGATAATAATATTTCCGGCATTGCCATTAGTTACGTTATAAGTATCAGACCATAAACCTAAATTGATGAAAACATTTCCCCCAGAGAAAAGCTGAATATCGCCGCCACTGGTATTAAAACTATTAATTACATAACTTCCTATTTGATTAGCTGTAATATCGCCTCCTGTAGTAGTCAGGGATATAGCACCTCCAGATCCTGCATTTCCTGAATCTGAAGCTGAAGAGGAGTCAAGGTTTTCTGAACTGATATTACCCCTTGCACTCAGGGATATTCCACCCCCATCACCTGCATTTCCTGATTGTGAATAGGAGGAAGAGTTAAAATTTTGTGTAGTGATATTACCCTGTGTGCTAGTTAGGGAAATTGCACCCCCATCACCTGCATTTCCTGAAAATGCATCGGTGGTGGTGTTGAGTTCGCCTGTTGTGATATTACCCAAAGATGTGAGGGTAATTGCACCGCCATTTCCTGTATTTCCATTTGCTGAAGAGTTCCATGAGTTTGTATATATTCCACTATTAACTTTTATATTGCCATTTATACTGGTGATTTGAACTCTTCCCGCATTACCGATATTATCATCACTCCTATTGAAGGAAGTAGAAGCATTTACCGCTCCATATCCTAAATATTGATTAGTCGGATTAATTGAGATATCATTTTCAGCTTTAATCGTAATATTTCCGGCATTCCCATTAATTACTTGCTCGCTATTAGACCTTAGCCCAAAATTGATTAAAACATTTTCCCCAGAGAGAAGCTGAATATCGCCGCCATTTGTACCATTACCATTACTGGTATCACTTTCTATAGAGTCGATTGTGATATCTCCTGTTGTGGTAGTCAGGGCGATTGCGCCCCCATCACCTGCATTTCCTGATTCTGAATAGGAAGAAGAGTTAAGACTTTGTGTAGTGATATTACCCTGTGTGCTAGTTAGGGAAATTGCACCCCCATCACCTGCATTTCCTGAAAATGCATCGGTGGTGGTGTTGAGTTCGCTGGTTGTGATATTCCCCAAAGATGTGAGGCTAATTTCACCACCATTTCCTGTATTTCCATTAGCTGAATAGTTCCATGAGTTTGTATATATTCCACTATTAACGTTGATATTGCCCTTAATACTTGTCAGTTGAATATTTCCAGCATTACCAGTATTCTTATCGCCCCTATAGAAGGAAGTAGAAGCATTTACCGCTCCATATCCTAAATATTGATTAGTCGGATTAATCGAGATATCATTTTCAGCTTTAATCGTAATATTTCCGGCATTCCCATTAATTACTTGCTCGCTATTAGACCTTAGCCCAAAATTTATTAAAACATTTCCGCCAGAAAATAGCTGAATATCTCCACCATTTGTATCAATACTATTATTTGTATAACTTTCTATTCGATTAGCTGTAATATCTCCTTTAGCATTAATATAAATAGAGCCACCATTATTGCCATTAGCATTAGTTGAAATTGTATCTACATTAATACTTCCATTTGTCGCATTGAGAGTAATTGCACCGCTATGACCAGATATAACTGGAGTGCGAAACATCAGTTTTGTCCCCTCAGCAGTTCCCCAAGGTGCAGTTTCACCTGCTTTGTACAAAATACCTGAATCGCCTGCACAACAATCTGTGACTGTTAATTGCCAAATTCCTGTAGTATTCTCACCATTAAAAGATGCTAACCCCCCTACCCCTGTTGGTTTAAATCTCCCTTGAAAGGGAGGTGAAGCATTATTAATACTTGTATCTGCACTATCATCTAACACAGTATCTTGAAAGTTATCGCCATCATTTCCTATACGATTAAATAACTCCAATGTTTTCCCAGATGGTGAAGTGAGATCAACTGCTATGTCACTATCCCAAGTATGTGATGCGGAAAACTGTAAATCTAAATCTTCTATTGCTTGTGACTCTGATACTGTGAAGGTAAAAATAGCAGTTCCTTCAGTTCCACTCGCAGGAATATCACCCCCAGCATCTACATCAACTGTAAAAATATCTCCGCCTTTCATCAAGTAAGTATCAATATTGCCTAATGTCAAACTCGCTCCCGAAATGCTAATATCTCTGCCATTGGTTTTGATAGTATCGGCAGTATCCATCTGAAAATTACCGTTCCCATCTCTATCATCATCAGCAATAAATGCGATTTTACCGCTACCATTAGCTAAATTTAAAGTGTTATTCGTCAGAGCATCAACTGTAATATCATTTGTCCCTTGCAATATCAGATTTGTATTTCCAGACAAACCCTCTAATGTAGTTTTATCAACTGTGGCATTATTGTTTTCACCAATAGTCAGGTTTTTAGTATTGAGGAATAATGTAGCTGTAGCGATATTTCCTCTAGTTATTAAATTTTCTGTACCTGTTAATTGTACTGTTCCCTCTGGTGCTGTTAATGTGCCTGTATTAATCACATTTGCAGAAAATAAATTTATATTCTTACCAGCATCAACAGTTAAATTACCTTGATTATTAATCGTCGCTTGCTGATTGCTCAACGCATTGCTAAATAACGCCCCTGGTTTGACTGTCAATAAATTACTACTTTGAGGATTAGTAGCACTAAATAACCCATTTTCACCGAATCTCATACCATCGGCAGTAGTCGCCGTAAAAGAACCACGAATATCTAAAACTGCATCTTTACCAAAAATTATGCCATTGGGATTGATCAAAAACAGGTTAGCGTTACCCAATACTCCCAGAGTTCCCAGAATTTGAGAAGCATTATTTCCCGTTACCCTTGTCAAAATATTCTCAATTCTACTGGGATTGGTAAAATATGCGCCTCTTCCTGAATCAATATTAAATTCACTAAAGCTGTGGAAAAGGTTCGCCCCGCGAATTGCACCCCCATCTATTCTGTCACTGGGGATTCCTTTAATTGTATCCGGGGTGACAACTGAGTTTTCTCTACCAAGAGTATTATCTGGAGCTATTTGCGCTCTAGCTGAGTTAAAGGTAGTCAGAGTTAAGCAAGTAAGGCTGTTTACCAAAAACCAACGGAAAATACCAGTAAATCGCACCACAACTACCTTTCTTTGTGAACAATCTGCTTATGCGGGTATTTTACTATCTTTTTAAGATTATTTTAATAGTTCAGTAAAAATGACTAATTAGTAATGATTATTCATTCAGCAAGAGTGGTTGATTTAGGCGCTTGGTGAAGAAAGTGCAAGATATCCAGATATATGCACCCATCGCAAATGAGTCATAACTTATACCAATTTGAAAAAAGAATGCGACAGATGGTAGGGGCACGGCAGTGCCGTGCCCTCTAGAATATATTGATGTGTCGCAAACATTATTTGAATTGGTATTACCCACTCAAACCTTGAGAAGGGGGCTTTAGAGGTTCTTGCTACTTGGTGTTAAGGCTAAAAACTAAAACTGATGTAGATGTAGGTTGAGTTGAGGAACGAAACCCAACGTTACAGGACTTACGCACTGTACAAATTAATAATTATATGAATTTACCAAATTCGAGAGTTTCCGGCTTTGATGAATCATTCCTTTGATGGGAGATAGATCCGCGCTATGGAGGGTTTAGCACTGCTCATTGGTGTCAACTTAACGTGAAACCTGCTTGGTGACAACGTTTTGCCCTCACCCCCAACCCCTCTCCCTGAGGGAGAGGGGAGCCAGAAATTCAATTCCCCTTCTCCCTTGGGAGAAGGGGTTAGGGGATGAGGGCGTGGGGAATTTGTACAACGCCCGCCCTATATAGCTTTTGGCTTAAGTTGACACGTATGAGCACTGCTAAACCCCTACAATATGTGTGTTTTTTGAGGATAGTTAACTGTTGTAGCGGTGCCTTCACAGACATTGTTGTCAACTTACAGCATCTTCCTGTAAATAGACCACATTTGTCGTAGGGGCACAGCACTGCTGTGCCCTGAGAGTGTGGTTCAACTACGTGAAAACTGCTGTAAAAGCAGAATAGCTGATCGCTGAATGCAGATATTCAATGCTAATTCTTAACTCGCCCGTTAGTTGGCTCTGGGATACTTGCAGTTGGGGCACTTTGAGTAGGTAAAGCTTCCGCAACAACTGGAACTTGTGAAGTAGATGGTTTGCGCTTGCGATTAGAGCCACCTGCTTTGGAATACTCGATGCTGTTTCTACCGTAGACAGTTGCGACTCCACTGAGCATTCGTTCGGAAAGTTCTGAGAGTTCTTTGTCCATCTGGATGACTGCTTTACGCGATTCATCGAGATTGGACAACAGCGTATTATGGGCTTCCACCATTGCACGGGTATTATTGATTAGGCGGGAGTAGGCTTCAATAGTTAATCCATGTCCTAAATTGAGATTTTCATCTATGGATTTAAGTAGAGCGAGACGACGTTGGGCTTTGTCCACAGCAGCAGAACCGCGAGTTTTGAAAGACATGGTAGATCCTCCTGAAATAGTTCTCTTTTAAGATATTAGGATGAGCTTATGGATGAGATGGGTAGATTTGTGGAATTAATCAACAGTAAAAAGCAATATTTAGGATTTTTTCTGTATTTTTACTCATTTATATGGTTTTTTAGGTTATCTATCGTAATTAGCAATTGGGTTCTCCAAAATGTTACAGCAGATTTCACGTTGGTGAGGTACAAAAATACCCCACCCGCGCTATCGCGCACCCTCCCCGAACTCGCGGGGAGGGTTGGGTAACTCGGGGCTCCTTTGGGGATTAGGGGCAGGGTGTACCTCATGTAGTTGCAAAACGCTGTAAAAAAGTCGCTGAGTAAATTACTTTAACTAAACAAGAAATTAGCACCAAACAAGTTGTCACTGAAATTTGTACTGGTGAAGCCAGTTGTACCTGATAAAGTCACCAATAACTGACCAGTTCCAAAACCAATATTATTAGCAATACCATCACCCAGACGCAGTAAAGTATTACTACCTGATGTCATCACATCAATATTAGGAATACCTGTCAACTGGATTTTATCAGCACCGACACCACGGACAAATTGATAAAGCGTATCTGCACCATCACCAGAAGCATAGTTGACAATATCTACAGCACTATCAGCAGCACCTAGATAGAGTGAATCGTCACCAAAACCACCTGTGAAAGTATCTGCACCTGCTTTAGCATCGAGGATATCTGCACCTCCACCACCAATGAGAATATTAGCTGCTGCATTCCCTGTAATCCTATTAATCAGGTCGTTACCAGTAGCGTTAATCGCAGATGTTCCTTGTAAAGTCAGATTTTCGGCGTTATTAGTGGCTAAAGAGTAACTAACAGTGCTGTAAACTATATCCGTTCCTTCATCAGCAATTTCTGTAATCATGTCTCCCACGTCATCCACATAGTAGGAATCATCTCCAGTTCCACCAATTAGGGTATCTGCACCTGCTTTACCATCAAGGATATCGTTACCTGCAAGACCTGTGAGAATATTAGCTGCTGTGTTCCCTGTAATCCTATTAGCCAGGTCGTTACCAGTAGCGTTAATCGCAGATGTTCCTTGTAAAGTCAGATTTTCGGCGTTGTTAGTGGCTAAAGAGTAACTAACAGTGCTGTAAACTATATCCGTTCCTTCACCAGCAATTTCTGTAATCATGTCTCCCACGTCATCCACATAGTAGGAATCATTACCCGTTCCACCAATTAGGGTATCTGCACCTGCTTTACCATCAAGGATATCGTTACCTGCAAGACCTGTGAGAGTATTAGCTGCTGTGTTCCCTGTAATCCTATTAATCAGGTCGTTACCAGTAGCGTTAATCACAGATGTTCCTTGTAAAGTCAGATTTTCGGCGTTGTTAGTGGCTAAAGAGTAACTAACAGTGCTGTAAACGTTATCAGTTCCTGCACCAGCAATTTCTGTAACGATGTCTCCCACATTATCAACATAGTAGGAATCATTACCAGCACCGCCAATCATTGTATCTGCACCAATACCACCATTGAGGATGTTATTAGCACTATTGCCAGTGAGGGTATTATTTAAGGTATTGCCTGTACCATTAATTGCAGCAGTTCCGGTTAAGGTGAGATTTTCCAGATTGGCTTTTAATGTCCAAGTTATAGAAGATTCAACGTTATCAATACCTTGATTTAAGAATTCGGCAATGACATCTCCCACATCATCTACCACGTAAGTATCATTGCCAGCACCACCACCTAATAAATCTGCACCTGTTCCTCCGTTCAAGTAATCATTTCCGTTACCACCACCTAAATCATCATTTCCTGCACCTGCTTTAATCCAATCGTTACCAGCATTACCAATAAAGCTGACTGTACCTGCAAATGCGTTTAAATCAAAGCGTTCAAATCCGATTATGGTTGTACCAGGGATGTTGACTTGATTGGTGGTGTTATTGGTATCAATGGCAATAGTATCAGTTGCAGTTCCCTCGATAATGATCAGGGTATCTGTGCCTGTGTTACCGTTAATGGTGTCGTTTTGTTGCAGGTTAGCAAAAGTGCTGGTGATGGTGTCATCTCCACCTTGAGCATCTATAATATCTTGTTTGGGTGTAGTGGTCAGGGTTTCACTGCTGCCTGTACCTGTGATGACATTAAGAATAAACTTACTGGTATCAATAATCTTTAAGCCTCTAACAGAATCAGCAACATAAGTGTAGTTGTCTACTACTTGTACACCGTAAGCATCGCCATCAGTATCATAATTGTCCTTGAGGATGGGGTTGATAGGATTACTAACGTCGATGATTTGTAATCCTGAACCACTATCAGCAACATAAGCGTAGTTGCCTACTACTTGTACACCCCTGGCATAGCCACTAGTATCATAACTGCCCTTAAGGATGGGGGCATTGGGATTGCTAATGTCGATGATTTGTAATCCTGAACCACTAGCAGCCACATAAGCGTAGTTGTCTACTACTTGTACATCTTGAGCCGACCCACTGGTATGATAATTTCCCCTAAGTATGGGGGCATTAGGATTGCTAATGTCTATTATTTGCAGCCCCGAATAATCATCAGCAACATAAGCGTAGTTGCCTACTACTTGTACACCCCTGGCATAGCCACTAGTATCATAACTGCCCTTAAGGATGGGGGTGCTGGGATTACTAATGTCTACTATTTTCAGTCCTAAAAGATCATTAGCCAAATAGGCGTAGTTGCCTACTACTTGTATGGCATAAATATAAGCATCGCCACTGTTACTGTAATTGCCTTTGAGGATGGGGGCATTGGGATTGCTAATGTCTATTATTTTCAGTCCGGAAGGTGCTTCAACGACATAAGCGTAGTTACCTACTATTTGTAAATCAATCGCCGCGTAAATAGTATCATAATTGCCCTTGAGGATGGGGGCATGGGGATTGCTAATGTCTATTATTTGCAGCCCCGAAGTACTATCAGCAACATAGGCGTAGTTGCCTACTACTTGTATGGCATAAGCATAGTCACTGGGATCGTAATTGCTCTTGAGAATTGGGTTAGTAGGATTGCTGATGTCTACTATTTTCAGTCCTTCACCAGAATCAGCAATATAAGCGTAGTTTCCTAATACTTGTACACCCCTGGCATAGCCACTAGTATCATAACTACCCTTGAGGATGGGGGCAGTGGGATTGCTAACGTCTACTATTTTTAGTCCTGACCAAGTATCAACTATATAAGCATAATTATTTATGATTTGTACATCAAAAGGAGAGCTGCTTATGAAAGGAGAGTTACTGGTACTATAATTAATTATGAGGACAGGAGAATTGGGATTGCTAATATCTATTATTTTTAGTCCCGCACCAGAATCAGCAACATAAGCGTAGTTGCCCACCACTTTTACACTATAAGCATAGCCATCAGTATCATAATTGCCCTTGAGGATGGGGGCGTTAATATTACTAATATCTATTATTTGCAGTCCTTTATCTTGATCGGCAACATAAGCGTAATTGCCTACTACTTGTACATCCAGAGCAAAGCCACTGGTGTCATAATTTCCCTTAAGAATAGGGGAATTGGGATTACTAATGTCTACTATTTTCAGTCCTGACGACCCATCAGCGACATATGCATAGTTACCTACTACTTGTACACCATAAGCACTGGCATTATAAATGTTTTTGAGGATGGGGGAATTGGGATTACTAATGTCTACTATTTTCAGTCCTGAATATTGATCAGCCACATAAGCGTAGTTGCCTACGATTTGTACATCCTGAGCTTCAAAAAGAAGGGAATTTCCCTTAAAAACTGGATTATTGGAGTTACTAATATCAATAATTTCTAGTGTATCCCCCACTACGTAGGCATAGTTCCCCACAACTGTCACAGCATTTGCATAACTTAAACGCTCCCAGAGTCCAACTAATGTAAGTGCAAATACTCCCTGATACGCTTTTAATGTTTCCATACTAAAAATCAGAGAAGTCCCATGATTTTCAGGAATATTAACTTCTAACTTCCAATTTCCACCTAAAGCTGAATTTCCCGTTTTTGTTGCTGAGGCGCTAATAGTTGCGTTGGTAATCTCATGTAATTTGCTAATAAATTCTTCCCCAACATTCCCCGCAGCGACATTACATCCATAGAGTAAAATACTCTGGCTTTGCCAATGCTGCAATAAAACAGCATATTTACTGATGTTGTTTAGATTCAGTTGACTATTACCTAAATACAAACATCCCGGAGAACCGTGGGAAACAATGTGAATGGTGGTTATTTGGGGATTTATTTGTAAAAATTCTGTAATTTCCTCAACTCCGTCTCGATGTGAAGACAGAATAACTGCTTCTACTCCTTCAACAACTCCTGTCTGTAGGGTTTTGTAGTCGGAAACAGAAGGATCTATAAAGACAACTGTAGAAGGTTGATTTAGCAAAGAATTGTTCAACGTATTTTTGTCGATGTTCACGAGATAACGAAGTGTGTTTTTTTGTTGTATTTTGGCTGATAAATATTTAGCTGTATTATCAGCTTCCTGCATTGCAAGGGTATTATCGATGAGGCGAGTGTAAGCTTCAATAGTTAATCCATGCCCTAAATCTAGATTCTCATCTATGGATTTAAGCAAGGTGAGACGACGTTGGGCTTTGTCCACAGCATTAGAACCGCAAGTTTTGACAGACATGGTAGATCCTCGTTGCATAGTTCTCTTTTAAGATAGTAGGATGACCTTATGGATGAGATGGGTAGATTTGTGGAATTAATCAACAGTAAAAAGCAATATTTAACAGTTTATCTGTAGTTTTACCAAAAAAGTCAACTGAAGGCGCTCAGTATGAAGCATGAAATTACCCCATCCATAAAGCAATACGCTTGGTGTTAAGCACAACAGTAGGTTGGGTTGAGGCGCTCTCGTTACCCAAAAAATCGCGCAGAACGTTGGGTTTCGTTCCTCAACTTAACCTACATGTATAATTAGCTGGACTTGATATCAATTCTGGATGAACGTAATTAGTAATTGGGTTTGCCGATATAATAATTGCGATCGCCAATCTAGCTTTTGGGTTTCCTGATATAATAATTGCGATCGCCAATCTAGCTTTTGGGTTTCCCGATATAGCTTTTGGGTTTCCCGATATAGCTTTTGGGTTTCCTGATATAATAATTGTGATCGCCAATCTAGCTTTTGGGTTTGCCGATATAATAATTGCGATCGCCAATCTAGCTTTTGGGTTTCCTGATATAATAATTGCGATCGCCAATATAGCTTTTGGGTTTCCCAATATAGCTTTTGGGTTTCCCAATATAACTTTTGGGTTTCCCGATATAACAAATGCGATCGCCAATATAGCTTTTGGGTTTCCTGATATAGCTTTTGGGTTTGCCGATATAATAATTGCGATCGCCAATCTAGCTTTTGGGTTTCCTAATATAGTAATTGCGATCGCTAATATAGCTTTTGGGTTTCCCCCTTTCCCCTTCCCAAAACCCTAATTTTGAATTCCAAAACCCGAACATGCAACAGCTGTCAATGTCGGACTATGGGGCGTAACTTGAGGCACTTGGGCAACTAAAGAGATATCTCCGTTCTCATCTACTATCATTCCCTGTGCTTCCACAATTGCCGCTGGTGTCTGGTTGCTCATCCTGTTGATATTACTATGATTATCAGTAATATTTTTACCCTCATCTACCGTCACCCATTGTTTAATGGTAGAATCAGTTTGCAGAGCGCCGTAGGGATTATCAGGTAAACCACCTCTTCCAGTAATAAAGAATTCGCTTTGATTTTCGGCTTTTTGAGGTTTACAGGCTTGGGATAGTTGAGATTGTACTGGTCTTTTTGGTAATTGTGTTAATCCCACAGATGGATCTATAGCTCGATTAATCTCCACTTCCCCGGATGTCCCAAATTCCGAACTGACAGTGAAGTCGTTAAAGCGGGTTTGTGCTGGGCGAAACTGAATTCCCAACACACCTTCGGCGTTAATGTTGATTTTACCACCGTTACCAAACTCGGCATTAGCAATGATATCGCTACCTTGTGTACCAATCGAGGGAAAGGCAATCAAGAATTTAGTGTCAATATTAATGTTACCGCCATTAGCTATATTATTCGCAGTAGCAGAAATCAAGCTTTCATTTTGTAGTTGCAACCAATCGGATATTTGCAGTCTGATATTTGCGCCGCTTTGGGTATCACTGTTTCCGGTTTCAGCGGCAATTATTCCTTGGTTGAGGAACAGGGAATTAGCGGTAATATCTACATTACCTGCTTGTCCTTGGGGACTACTCACGGTGACTTGTGCGTGATTGGCGAGATTAAATTGACCGGTTTTCACGGTTAAGTCACCAGCCACACCGTCTTTTCCTGTGGCTGCTACTGTTAAAGCACCTGCACTCAATTCTACAGCCTCAGCGGCGTTAACTCTCAGGTTTCCGGCTTTACCTGTTTGGGTGGAAGCTGAGATTTGACTATTGTTCACCTCTAGGGTTTGCAATCCCTGGAGTTGGATATCTCCACCTACACTTGATATAGTGTTTGCAGAGATTTTCGCTCCCGATAGCAGATTTAACTGTGGGGTGTTGATAGTGATATTTCCAGCTGTACCAGTACCAGTAGCTTGGGTTAATAAGCGACTCTGGTTTTGCAGTAGTGCGAAATCAGCAGCATTAACCGTTAAATTTCCCCCTTTACCGCTGCTAGAGGTGGAAGCAGATATTTGCGAGCCGTCGGGAATTGTCAATTTTTTGGTAATAATATTGATATCTCCGGCGCTACCATTATTACTGGTTTCTACTGTTAATTGACCATCGCCATGAATATTTATCGCTTCGGGAGCAGTTACAATTAAATTACCGGCATTTCCATTACCAGAAGTTAAAGCAGAAATTTTCCCCCCATCTGACAATTGCAGATTTAAGGTTTGTTGATTGTCATTGGGTTGGAGGATGATTGAACCTGCGGGCGCTACACCTGCTGTTTCTGCAAACAAGCCACCCCCACCGGAAAGTGTGACAGCAGCAGCATTGACGGTGATTTTACCCGTTGGTTGTTTTGTGGTAGCAGTCGCAGTTGCAGTTGCAGATACTTTGGCTTGACTGTTAATGTTTAAGGTATCAGTAGTAATTGTGATGTCTCCAGCAGCTCCGGCATTACTCGTTTCGCTGGAAATGGAACTATTATTAGAGAGCAAGACAGAACTGGCATCTTTGATAAGAATACTACCTGCATTACCTGTGGTCGAGGTTTCGCCTCTAATATTACTACTATCGATGAAAATTTGGTCAGCAGATAAGTTAACGACACCTGCATTCCCTGCATTGAGGGTGCTGCTTCTAATGAGAGAATTATTTTTGATATTAATCAAGTCATGAGCAGTTAAGGAAATTGCTCCCGAATCACCTGTATTAAAGGTGCTACTAGTAATAAAACTTTTGTTGTCGAGTAAAATTGAGTTAGTCGCAGAGATATTGATGTCCCCACCTTTACCTCCCACAGATACACCGCTAAAACTGCTGCTACGGATAAAAGTTTGATTCATCGCGATTGCTGAGGCGGTGATGTTAATTGCTCCGCCATTTTGCGCACCGAGAGTTCTGCTATCAATAAAATTATTATTCATCGATACAGAATTAGCTGCATTAATATTGATAGCACCAGCCGGACTTAACCCAGAACTGCCACTGGTAAATGTACTATCATTAATGATGATCGAGTCACCAGTGGCATTGATGTTGACTCCAAAGGGAAAACTACCCGAACCTCGTCCATTACTTAAAAGACTACTTCGGTTAATGGCAATTGAATTAGCAAGGATGTCAACTTGGCCGCGATCGCCTAAACTATCATTAGCACTAGAGATGCTACTATCGTTGAGGATAAATCCAGCATCAGCAATGATATTAATCGAGCCACCATTCCCTGCACCAAAGCTCTGAGTCAAAATCCGGCTATTATTTTCCATCGCCATGCTTCCTGCATCGATGGTAATTGCTCCACCATCGCCCTTACCTAAAGTTTGGCTTTCGATTGTGCTATTACCAATGGCTACGGAATCAGCAGTTACCTTAATTGCTCCACTGCCATTTTCCCCAAAACTACTACTACTCAAATAGCTGTTATTCATCGACAGGGAACGAGCATCTAGGGTAATTGTGCCACTACTGCTAGAAAATCTGCTGTTAATCAGATTAATGTTATCAGCTTTCAAGGCGAGATTCACAGGTGCAAAGATATCAGGCGGTTTCACCAAGGGGTTGATATTAGCACCATTATTGAAAATGATATCTTTTGCTGCTTCTAGGGTGAGACTACCAGTAGCCAGTACGGATTTATTCACAATGATATTGCCATTACCGAGAGGCGATCGCAATATGACAGGATCTGGGAAAGTAACATTACCCAGTAGGTTAATTGTACCGCTACCATCAGCCCGACCAATGGTAATCGCAGCAAAACCATCGGTAAACCGACTCAGTTCATAATTATGTAAGAAAGTTGCACTGAGATCGATATCATTTCTCCCCAATTCCAGATTTAATGACGGTGTTAACGGTTGAATCAGCAGATTCCCACTACCAGTCACCGTACCCACAATAAAATTGCGATCTGCTGTCAGGGTAATATCTCCATTACCGGAATCCAGGGAAGAGACATGAAAAATCCCTTCGAGGTTGTTACTGTCGCCAAGTAAATTTATATTTCCCCCTGCTGAATTGATGGGAGAGATAATAAAAATACCCTGTTTATTAACGCTAGTACCAGTCAAGCTAATATTACCACCCCCGGAATTGATGGGGACAACAGTTAAAATACCTGGATTGGTATCACCATTTCCTTGAATTGCGATATCTCCCCCACCTGTGGAGATAGAGTCATCGGGAGAAAATAAACTGGGAACAAGTTCGACTCTCCCAAAACCAGTGCGATCGCTATTCCCATTCAATACAAGATTTAGGCTATCAGTTGTCAAGGTATTGCTGTCAGCGATCGGTGCATTAATCAAAATATTATTCTGAGCATTTAACGTCAAAGTTTTCCCTGTACCGATACCATTAAAATCTAGTTTGGCATTGAGAGTAATATCCCCAGCTTGAGAATTTGCGCCAGCTGCTGTAGTTGATATCGTTACATTCCCAGATTTGAGCGCATTCACAATCACATTCACTTCAATCCGGGAAGTATCACCAGTTGTCTGGAAGGGATTTGTCGCCGTGATATTGTTATTCCCAGTTCCAGCGGCGACAATTTCAATATTATTCGGATCAATCAGCCAATTCCCCCCAATTCCTCTTGGCGCTTGCATATCTGGTGTCGTGGTAATATCAAGAAATTGATGCCCACTAGTTTCTATAAAACCACCATTACCACCCAGTAATCCCCCACGAGTGCTAATGTTGCCGTATATTTGCGCCGTATCTTCAGCCAAAATAATTATACTGCCACCATTACCCAAAGTTTGGGCATCAGCATGAATATTTACATCAGGTGCAATATAAATTCTCTGTCCATCATCCCCACCAATGAGAACCTTACCACCAACTAAATCAGCAGAAACATCTATCAGAGCATGAGCGAATAAACCAACCCGTTCTCCTAATAGTTGTACTGTACCACCAGGAGCAATCAACGCACCGGTGCTAGTAACTGTATTCCCAAATAAAGTCAGATTCTTTCCCAGATTAACAGCTAAATTTCCCCCATTAGCGATATCTCCCCCATTTGCTTCTCTTTGCAAACCAATGGGGACATTTATTTTTAGTAGTGGTGGTGCTTGAGGATTAGTAGCGCTAAACTCCCACCCATTCCCCAACACAAAACTCTTCCCAGCACTCCCCACAAAAGAACCATTCACATCCAAACGCGCATTTTGTCCAAAAATAATCCCATTGGGGTTAACAAAAAACAGGTTAGCATTACCTAAAACCCCCAATGTCCCCAGAATTTGAGAAACATTACTTCCCGTCACCCGCGTTAAGATATTCTCAATCCCACTGGGATTAGTAAAATAAGCTCCCTTTCCTGCTCGAATATTAAAATCTGTAAAGCTATGGAAGAGATTCCCGGCGCGAATAGCCCCCCCATCAATTCTGTCACTGGGAATCCCTTTGATGATCTGATTAGGAGTAACAACAGATTTTTCAGCACCAAGGGTATTATCTGGAGTAATTTGCGCTATTGCCAAATTACCGGGAGTCAGATTTAAGTAGGTGAGACTACCAGTCAAAAACCCAAGCAGGAAAGGGATAAATCGCATCGTACTTTTGTACTTGTGAGTTTTAGCTTATGGCAAATCCTAACTTAAGTTATACCAATTCGTAAGGGTTGGGGATATTTGCAATCAATTTTTGATTTATAGCGTTTCTCTGTTTATTTATTGAGGTACAGTCACCCCACCCCCAACCCCTGCCCCTAATCCCCACTCCGTGGGGGCCCCGAGTTCCCCGCAAGCGAGGAGGGGGCTATTTCAATTTTCAATTGTAAGAAACAGAATATTTGTAGGTTTAATTACAGTCAAATTCGCCAGTAAATCGTTAGGATATTGAGTTATTGCACGGTTAACAATTCCTCTAGGAATCATACCCACAGGAGTAACTACCATATACAAAAAAGTAACTACATGAAAAATTATGTTGCAATCAATTGAAGGATTATATAAACACGGACAGATAGAACTTATAGAATTACCTGAAGACATTGCAGAGAGTCGTGTTATTGTCACTTTTTTAGATACAAAAACCCAGCAAATAAAAAAGCAAATAATGCAGTTTGGGATGTTTTCGGGAAATCAACAGTCAACAGCAGCAGATTTTCAAATTGCTGATTTTTCTGGCAATCAAGAAGATAGGTTAGACTGGTGATAAGTAGTTATGAAATACGTCCTAGATACTCATGCTCTCGTCTGGTTTCTTGAAGGTAATTCCAGATTAGGCGCAAATGCTAAAGCAATCCTTTCTCACCCTGATTCTCAGTTAGTTATTCCTGCAACTGCCTTAGCCGAAGCTATTTGGATAGTAGAAAGAGGTAGAACTTCTATTCCCGATCCAAAAGATGTAATTTTAGCAGTAGAAGCTGACCCCCGCGTAGTAATTTATCCCCTAGATAAAGATATAATTACCATAACTACGAGCTTATATTGTATTAATGAAATGCTCGATCGCCAAATTGCAGCAACTGCAATAATTTTAGCAAATAAAGGTGAACTTGTGAAGTTATTAACTAGCGATAAAAATATCACTGCGTCGGGTTTAGTTGCGATTGTTTGGTAGTTTGAAGATAAAGTACATAGCAGCGTAGACGCGCAGCAGTTTGTCCTGAGACATCGCCTGTTGTGTCAGAGCGATCGCCTTGCAGAACACCTCAAAAAAAGCGATCGCCTTACAGAAAACCTCAAACATCAAGCGATCACCTGTTGTGGAAGATTAGTGCGATCGCCCCGGTAGAATAATAATTTACTAAGCTGTTGCAAATTCTGTAAATTTTCTCACATCTGGAGGCTGAAAAGCTAACACAATATCGCTGCTAGTTACACCTAACTTCATTAATTCAGTCGCTATTCCCTCTTCTGTCCAGTCTTCTTCTATGAAAATTTTTTCATTCTTAATCCGAATATGAACATGAGTATATTTAAGTCGTTTGCTACCTTGCCAATCTACAGTTAACCAGAGATAATGATCGTGATTTTCATCAAAAACTAAACAATTTTCCGCAATTTTATCAGGTGATTGACGAGATAAATTATCATATTCAGTTAGCACCTGTTTAATTAACTCTCGATATTGGGTTAATTTATCCATAAAGTAATTTCCTCCCTTTCATTGTTAAACACAATAAATTCAATTTGCTGAAGTTTCACCACTGCTTGAATAGATTTTCTTTGAAAGAAAGTCTCAAATACTGTATCTCTGATTGCTAGATAAATTTTATAGTTTTTACTAGCTAGTTGTAAAATATCGCGGTATAAAATATATTGACCTAGAGCATTTTCAAAATCTCTCATGGGAGAAGGACTGATAAAACTCTTGATTTCTACAACTATTTTACGTCCTTCTTGTTCTGCTAATAAGGCTTTTTCTACAAATAAATCAGCATAAAGTTCTGCATCTTCATACTGCAAAAAATAAGGGTCAGCTATAATTGTCCAGCCATCTTTAATTAAGGCATTTTTAACAGCATCATGGTAAATATCTTTTGCTGGCATTTCCTTCGTGGTAATATTGGCTAGATATTAAGTTTAGTTATTATAATTATACTCACTGACCAAGAACTTCAATATCCTATGCCCTGAAAATTACACTCCCAAAGAGCGATGTCTACGACGGGCTACGCCTACGCCTTGCAGAACACCTCAAAAAAGCGATCGCCTGTTGTAGAAGTGCGATCGCCTGTTGTGGAAGTGCGATCGCCTTGTAGAACACCTCAAAAAAAGCGATCGCATCCCACACCCGCAAAATCTCCCAAAATGCGTAGACGCGCAGCGACTTGTCGTTAGACATCGCTTTGGAAGAATGGAGCGTTAGCGTAGCTTACCGTAGGTATCGCTTTATTTAGACATTCAATTCTCAATTTTACGAATCCGAATATTTGTCGGTGTAATCACAGTAAAAGCTCCCAGCAACTCGTCAGTATGTTGATTTATTGCACGGGTAACAATGTCTGCTTTGCTGATTGTAGACAATCCTGATAAGCGAGTTAGCACAACACCTGAAGCGATACGGCCTAAACGGAACACTAATTCACCAAAATCTTTATCCGATGTCAATAATAGCGCTCCCTCCTGATTAGCCAAGTCCAGCACTTCATCATCAGAAATCCCCGGTTCCATTTCGGGAACGTACCAAACGATATGACCATCTTGGCGTAAACGTTCAACTATTTGCCGATCTAGATTCTCGTCTGCTAGAAAGTTCAAGAAGCATTCTCAACAATGGGATAAATCACATCATATCGTAAAGCCTCAACCGCAAAGGATAAAGCTGCTTGAATTGACTCGCGCGTGAGTCGCGGATGTGATTCTAAAATTTGCTCTGGAGTTTCACCAGCAGCTAACTTTTCTAAAATCAACTCAACGGTGATGCGTGTCCCAACAATCACTGGTTTCCCCATCATTACCTTTGGATCGGATACAACCATTTGTTTAAGCTGCTTTTGCATAGTTTTTGCTCTTTGCTTGCTTTTTCTATGATGACACTACCAGAAGCGATCGCCTGTTGTGCAAGTGCGTCACCGATAGCGTAGCGTTAGCGACGCAGGAGCGTCACAGCCGGTCGTAGACATCGCCTTGTAGAACACCTCAAAAAAAGCGTAGACACGTAGTGGCTTGTCGTTAGACATCGCTTAAAGCAACGTTAAACTGCCGTAGTTGTCCGTAGATTTAACTTGATCGGGTATGCTGTGGTTTGGTTATTGTTTATATATTATTGTAGGGAAATGGTGATGCCTACCACAGAACAGGTGCTGAAATGTTTTCAGCTGTGCTGCGACCTTACCAGCAAGTACTGCTCTATTGACCTAGTAACTATGGATAAGCGCACTGGAAACGTAATTATTCTGGCAAAAGAGGAAATTAATCTTGAGATTAAGCCTACTGGAGAATGGGAGTTTGTATGAGTGTCAAACCAGACTTTGCTACCATGACCACAATTGAACTTCGAGCCTATGTCCTAGAACACCGAGATGATGAGGAAGCCTTACATGCTTACCTCGACAAGCTACACGTCGAGAAACCAAGCTCACGGGTATATCAACCTGAAGAAGACGTAGCTGAAGCGATCGCAGAATACTTGAAAGATAAAAGACGCAAGGAAATATAATCAAAGCGATCGCCTGTTGTAGAAGAGCGATCGCCTTGCAGAACACCTCAAACATAAAGCGATCGCCTGTTGTGGGAGTGTGATCGCTTTGCAGAATACCTCAACAGAAAAGCGATCGCCTGTTGTGGGAGTGCGATCGCCTTGCATCATACCTCAAAAATCAAGCGATCGCCTGTTGTGGAAGAGTGAGCGAGCAACTGTCATGGGGTATATTTTCTGCGTTCCAGCCGAGAATTTAGGAGTCTAATGGCAAAATTGAGCAGCGATAAACAGTCTTTGTAACTGCGCCAAATACTTTCATCAGTTCCTATATATTGTTAGGTTATGCTTATCACTAAGCTATTGCGAAGATACCCAGCCTTTGATAATGGCCTTAATAATATTTATGTAGTGACTGTCCAGCGAATTCTCGATAGCGACTTCGCCACCAGATTTCAAAGCGCTGACCACACGAGACTTTAAATCAGGCTCAGCTTCATCATTGACATATGCAACTTTTTCAGCTTCAGTAGCACTAGGGTTGGATTGTTCTAATTGTTGTAGAAGTTCTTGGATTTCAGCAGCAGCTTCGGCAAGAGTCTGTCTTTTATCAGATCCATAGTTAATATTGCCATCTACTACATAATTGCCGTCTTGGATACTAACCCGCCTATCAATCCCGTCGATATAAGAACCTCCATTTTGGATAATAATCTGCTTAAATTCATTTACAAAAGACGATTGTGTGTTGGCTATAGCTTTTTTGAAGGCATCAAGAGTAGCAATTGTAATCAGTCCTAAAACAATCACTAAAGCCTGCTGTAACTCAGCAGTCATATCAACTATGACTATAATTAAAATTATTGATATCAAAATTATTGAGAGATAAACTGAAATAAAAACTTGAAGTCGCTTTTCTAATTTAAATGCATTTATTAAATCGAACTTAGGGTCTTGCATCTCTAGACTCCTTAGATTTATTTTCTTGTTCATTTTCTATAGACAGGAGTTCATCCGAGTCTTTTGTAAAGCCCTTCAATCCATCTAAAAACCCACTTATTTCTCCCAAAGAATAGCCTAGCGGTTTAGCTAAACCTAAAATCAAGAATAATAACCCAGCTAAAGGAACAGTTTGTAAAAAATAAATTCCAACACCTATTGAGACAACACTAGCTACAACTTGCTGACTACGGTGGAAAAGTGCTTTTTGTTTTGCTTCTTGAAGTTGGATCTCTGCTGATTTTTGTGCATAGTCTAATCTTCTAGCTTCTAGGTCTAATTCTTGAACTTTCTGCCTTAGAGAAATAAGCTTTTCACACTCCTCTACTGTTCTTGCTTCTATAAAGCGATCACTTAAAGCGTCTTTGTAGACTTGGATATCAGACTGATTTTCCCGTCTTGCAAGTAATCCACTTTGAGGTTGATCGCGCAGTAGAGTGATTTTTCTTTGTTGTTCCAGCCCCGCTTCCTCCATTTTCTACCTCTGCTTTGGTAAGCTGCCATTGTTTGTAAAATAGCATCGTACAACTTGATGTTGAACACTAACAAATAACCTTCAACTACCTATCCAATCGATAATTCAGGCAAATTAACTTTTAATTATACTAAAATATAGTGTATAATTATTGACTTATTTATTAAAAAAATATAAGTATCATTCTAAAAACCAGGTAAACAGTTAGAGAATAGCTTCCGCTAAGCTAGCTTCTTTTTTATATATATGAAATGTCAAATAACATTAAAGGCACGGTAATACCGTGCCTTTAATGTTATTGGTTATGTATTCACCTACTCAATCCCTTCAATCCGGTCTTCAACTTCTTGGTATAACTCGCGGAGGCGATCTAAATTCTCCTCGCTAGTCTCCCAATAACCGCGTCCATTCACTTCCAACAAAGTTGATACAACCTTGCGGAAAGAATGGGGATTAAGATTCATCAACCGTTTTTGCATTTCTTCATCTTTGATGAAGGTTTCATTGGTATCTTCGTAAATCCAGTTATCCACAGCGCCGGCTGTTGCACTCCAACCCATTGTGTTTACCAACCGCTTGGAGAGTTCGCGCACACCTTCGTAACCGTGAGATAGCATTCCCTCGTACCATTTGGGATTTAATAATTTAGTACGAGCATCTAAGCGCACGGTTTCTGATAATGTCCGTACCTGGGCATTAGCTGTGGTGGTATCTGCAATATAAGATGCTGGTGTTTTACCATCACCCCGCAGGCTTGCTACTAACTTAGTAGGATCTGAGTCGAAGTAGTGGGAAACATCGGTTAAGCTAATCTCCGAAGAATCGAGATTTTGGAAAGTCGCATCCGCAGTTTTCAAAGTGCTTTCAAAAATCTTGCGGGATTCGTCCATCATTCCGGGGTTATCGGAATTGAAAGCGAAGGATTTCCGGTTGAGGTACATTTCCTGTAATTCGGCTTCGCTGTCCCAGGTGCTGTTTTCCACCGCCAAGTTGATATTTGACGAGTAGGAACCAGAAGCATTGGAGAAGACGCGAGTTGCTGCTTGACGGAGATTAATTCCCATGTCCTCAGCTTGTTGCAAAGCGTGTTTGCGGACAAAGTTCATTTCTAAAGGTTCGTCAGCCTCAGCCGCCATTTTCACGCCCTGATCTAACAGGTTCATTTGGTTGATGAACAAGTCGCGGAATACACCAGAACAGTTGATGACAACATCAATTCTCGGTCTACCCAACTCTTCTAAAGATATTAACTCTAACTTGTTCACTCTTCCCAAAGCATCGGGAACGGGGCGTACACCCACCATCCACATGATTTGCGCCAGTGATTCCCCGTAGGTTTTGATGTTATCGGTTCCCCAAAGCACACAAGCAATAGTTTCCGGCCATTTACCGTCATTTTCAGCTTTGTTTCTTGCCAACAGCCGATCCACAACTATTTTCGCTGATTGTACAGCCGCAGTTGTGGGAATGGATTGGGGATCTAAGGCGTGAATGTTCTTACCTGTGGGTAATACATCCGGGTTGCGGATGGGATCGCCACCGGGGCCAGGTAGGATGTATTCGCCTTCTAAGCCTTTGAGTAATCCACCGAGTTCGTTATCTGCACAAACTTGCTGCAAACAGAATTCCAAATACTCAAATAGTGGCTTTAAGGCGGCGTTATCAATTTTGGTATAGCCTGCTTGATGCAATGCTTCTACCCAAGGTTCTTTTTTACCCATGTTGAAGAAATTCAACCGGGAAACTAGGGAAACTCGCCCTTCAGCGTCGGTTTGCTCTTTCACAAGGGCGCTAACAGCGGCGCGGGTGGCTAAGGTGATGTCTTGCAGTAGCTGGACATCTTCTAAAATACCTCGGTCATTATTTTGGTAAATATCGTCAATGTTACGCCCAATGCTGTTGGCGATAATTCCCGGTAAGCCTTGAAGTCCTTCTTCTTGACGATCTAGGCTAGCAATGTTGACGAGAGTGGCGATCGCTTCTTCGGCTGTTGGTGGTTTACCAATAATATGCAATCCACAAGGCAATAACCTAGATTCAATTTCCATCAGCTTGCGGTACACGCTGCCAACAATATTATCCCGTTCATCTTCGGTCATATCCTTGGCATCAGTTTCTGGCAAGTTGATATCCTTGTCCAGGTTCACCATCCGGCATTTATCCATGATGGAGTTAACAATGGGGATACCGCGTCCTGTATCTTTCAGGGTTTGGTAAGAAGCAATCAACTCGCTGAGTTCTTTCAAACCCTTGTATAAACCAGCATTCTCAGCCGGGGGTGTCAGGTAAGAAATTGTTTCAGCATAGCTCCGGCGCTTGGCAATTGTCGCTTCGCTGGGGTTATTGGCTGCGTAATAATACAGGTTAGGAATTGTGCCAATTAGTTGGTCTGGGTAACAATCACCAGACATCCCCATCTGCTTACCGGGCATAAATTCCAGAGAACCGTGAGTACCGAAGTGTAACACGGCATCAGCTGCCCAAACTTGCTCTAGGTAGGTGTAGTAAGCTGCAAAACCGTGGTGAGGACTAGCGGAACGGGAGAATAACAACCGCATCGGATCGCCTTCGTAACCAAAGGTAGGCTGAACACCGATAAACACATTACCGAAATGCTTACCATAAATCAGCAGGTTTTGCCCATCGCTGTTGAGATGTCCGGGAGGTGGGCCCCAGTTTTCTTCTAAGCGTTGAGAGTAAGGTGTCAGTGTTTCATATTCTGGCACTGACATTTTATAGGCGATGTTAAGTTCCGGGCTAGCGTACTGTGCTTGAGCATCGTGGATGACTTCTTGCATCAGCGCTTCGGCTGATTCCGGTAATTCCGGTAAATCATAGCCGTTATTCTTGAGGGCTTTCATCACCTCGTAAATGGAACCGAACACATCCAAGTAAGCAGCAGTACCCACATTCCCCTTATCGGGTGGGAAGCTGAAAACAGTAATGGCAACTTTTTTATCCAGCTTGGGTTTGCGGCGGAGATTAGCCCATTTTAAAGCGCGTTTGGCGACAACTTCCACACGGTCTTGGAGTGCGATCGCTCTGCCGGTAGTACCATCTCTACCTGATAAAATTATCGGTTCAATTGCTCCATCCAATTCCGGTATGGCAATTTGCAAAGCTACTTGAATTGGATGTAACCCCAAATCGCTATCCATCCACTCTTCTGTGGTTTGGAATACTAAGGGTAACGCTACCATGTAAGGGCGATTTAACCGCTTGAGTGCGTCAATGGCTTTGGGATGATCTTGTCTAGCCGGGCCGCCTACCAAAGCAAACCCAGTCAAAGAAATTACCGCATCTACTAAGGGTGTGTTGGTAGTTGGTTCATAAAAGTAGGCATCCACAGGCTTGGAGAAATCCAAACCCCCGGCAAATACTGGTAGTACTTTGGCTCCGAGTGATTCTAACTCCTGGACGATCGCCACATAGTGGGCATCGTCGCCTGTAACTAGGTGAGTACGTTGCAATACCAACCCAACACAGGGAGCTAAAGGATCTTTGAGATCCTTGGAGATATCCTTCCGGGTTGTGTACCAATTGAGGTATTCTCTCACATCTTCAAACATATTTGGAGCCAGGGGATGCCAAATTCCCAAATCGGGATACACCACGGGCGCTTGATATGTCGTAGATGGTAGATTTGCTTTTTCTACACCTTTTAATACGTATTTATCAGTCAGCATCAGCAAGAAGTTTTCCAGGTTTTCTGGTGAACCCCCTAGCCAATACTGAAAACTCAGCATGAAATTTCGAGCATCTTGTGCTTTGTCCATTGGCAGAAACTTCAGCACCTGTGGCAGAGTTCGCAGCAGTTTCAACATCCCATCTTGGAAGCCTGCACCGGATTTTTCCTTGCGCTTCCGCATAAATTGCGCGATCGCACTCTTGGATTGCCCCAATTGTGCCAAAGAAAAGCTGCCCATTTTGTTCAGGCGCATTACTTCCGGCATTGAGGGGAAGACAACAGCCACATCTAAGCGATCGCGGTATGGTTCTACGGCCGTTACTACTTTCTGTGCTAAGTCTTCAATGAAAATCAGAGAGGCAATAAATATATTCGCACTCTCCATATCCCGCTTGAACTCCTCGTAGTTCTCTGAATCTCGGAGTTCCTCAATTAAGTACCCGCTGATTTCAATCGCCAGATTGGGATGGTTAGCGTTAATGGTGCGAACAGCTTGCGACAATGCACTCTGGTACTGGGACTCAAGCACGACATAGACCACCTTGATTAAATTACGTCCGCGTAAATTATCAGGCGCAATATGTCTGATGGTGGACTTGACGTGGGTGAACATGCAGATAAGCTCCTTTGATGCGCGTTCTCTACTAGAAGTTCATCACGGCTGATGCTGCCGTTCGTAACTTCAACTAAAATTTTTAGGAATATGAATTTTTTTTATCAGAAAATGCCTACCAAATGGTCATTTTGTCGTCTAACTGACACAAATCGATAAACATAATGACATATTTCTTTGCAGATATTGCTTTTTATTGAGAGTATTTGCTACACTGATTGTTAAAAAATGTAAAGCAAATACCGAGCGGCAGTTTTTATTGCGCTTCCCATCTGCCAATTTAGTTGTCAGTTGTCATCAGGGTCGAAGTGTGGGTGCAGTTTTTATTTTGTAGTTTAGATATTTACTATTTAACCATAAAGCGATATTAATGAAAAAGTCCATCCACGTTCATTGAGTTTTTGGGCATGGGGCATAGGGCATGGGGAAGAAATTACCGTGTCCGCCGACAAAATATCTAACCGTCGCGCACCATCCAAACCAACATACCCAGTAATATTTCCACTGGGGGAACGGTATAATCGTTTAAATCAATACTTAGTGTTTGCCCTGATAATTTCAAAAATCGCCAAACTGTACCACTGCTGACGCTGCCATAAATTGTTTTAATTGGTATATTATTAGTCTCATTGAATTTTTGTGCAGCAATCATTTCTGCTGCACATTGTCCTAAACCCGGTTTTAAATCACCTTTTTTCGCTTCAATAATTACAATAACAGGAGCTTCAATAAATATTTGTTCGGGTGAACGGCTAATTAAAAAATCACACACTCCACTTAAGCCTAAATCCGGTGCGACGGTAAAATCTTCACCCGAAAAAAAGCTGACTTGGCGTTGGAGAATTTTCCGAACTTCTACCAGGATAGGACTAATAATTAACTCGGAGCGAGCTTTTTGGGAACCAGTTGCAGTTGCTAGTGGTAGTCCTTCGCTTAATGCTTCTTTGAGGTAAGAACTAGGTTCTACGGGCGGCGTTTCCGGTAAAAATCGCTCGTTTTCAACAATAGTTAAGTTAAATTCGCTTTTGACTTTTGACAGCGAGAAGTCGCTATAAGACACGATCGATATGATTAAATATTAATTTATTAGTATTGATAATTGTAAAAATAGGTGAGCTTCAGATCCCCGACTTATTGAAGAAGTCGGGGATCTTTTAAATCACTGTGCTTGATTATCGTCTGTTTGCGCCTGTAATTGTTGCACTTGCTCAAGAGTTAAACCTGTGATATCTACTATTGTTTCAATATCAACACCTTTGTTAATCATTTTTCGGGCAATTTCTTGAGCTTTTTGTTCTAAACCCTGTTCTAAACCCTGTTCTAAACCCTGTTCTAAACCCTGTTCAAATCCTTCTTTAAGTCCTTCTTGCAAAATATCTTGATAAATTACAGATTCGCGCATAATATCACTCCGCAAAATTCTTTTAATCACGTCTTTATTTAATACTAACCCAGCTAAAACTGCTGTTGATGCAGCAACATTACTGCGAATGCGGGTGTCATTGATTGCTTCAATAGCTTGAGCAACTTCTTCTAAGGTTCGGCTTTGATCGTTGGTTTGACTTAAAGTTGCAAAAGGTAACAAACCTGGAGAATTTAAAAATAGTTCGGTTGGCTGTTCCCAAAGTCTAATGACTTCAAATCTGTGCTGCGTATTTTCTAAGACAAATTCCGTTTGATAAACTAGCTCAGAATCGTTTGGTTGTAAATAAATTACCACCTGACGCATCCGTTTTTGGGGAAAACGCCGATACAGGCGCAGGCGATAATCAGCCATGCGAAAGGGAATATCGGCTTTGGGTAGAGTTTGGAATTCGAGATGGAGAACAAGTTCATCCGATTACAACAAAATTAGTGCATCGGCGCGGATGGGTTCGAGGGATAATTCCGATGGACTCAGTTGTGTGAGTGTAATTGGCTCATTAAGTAGCCAAGTTGCAAAGTCCCTGGAAAATGATTCAGCAAGAAATTTACATACATTGTCAAACATGGCCTGTAATGATATCCGTTAGGAACGAATGAGGTAAGATTTGCCTCTTGACTAATAACTTCTAACTATTCACTATTAACTCATGACTCCAGTAGATATCCTGATTCTCTCCAATGGCCCTGGGGAAGTTACAACCTGGGTACGTCCAGTAGTAAAAGCATTACGGCAACAATTGGGCAACGATCGCTCTGTTGTGAGAATTTCCGTAGTTTTATCTCCTTGTCCCCATGCTAGCGGTAAAGAAGCCGCGATCGCACTTTCATATCCAGAAGTAGACCGAGTTCAGAAAGCCGAGTATTTTTGGCAGTTTTTACTCTGGGGCAAAACTGTTGATAATTGGGATTGGAGAAGTCGCGGAGTAGTGGTTTTTCTGGGCGGGGATCAATTTTTTCCCGTTGTCATCGGTAAAAAACTGGGATACAGCACAGTAGTTTACGCCGAATGGGATGCGCGGTGGTACAGTTTGATTGACCGCTTTGGCGTGATGAAAGCGAAAGTTGCTGAACCCATTCCCACCAAATATGCGCACAAATTTACTGTAGTCGGGGATTTGATGTTAGAGGCTAAGAGTTATTCGTCCTTAACCAAGGACAAAGGACAAATGACAGAACTCATCGGTTTGTTACCTGGTTCCAAAGCCGCCAAGTTATCTCAAGGAGTACCATTAACATTAGCGATCGCTCAATACATCCACGCCCAAAGACCCCAAACCAAATTTATCATTTCCCTAGCGCCAACTTTAGATTTACAAACCTTAGCTAGTTTTGCCGATCCCCAGAAAAATCCGTTTGTGGAAACCTTTGGATTAAGCGCTACTTCCTTAATATTAAGAGAAGATAAACAACACAAACCAATACTAAAAACAGCCACCGGCTTAACAGTAGAACTGTGGCAAGAATCCCCTGCCTATGAAATATTATCTCAATGTAGTATCTGCTTAACTACAGTCGGAGCCAACACCGCCGAACTCGGTGCTTTAGCCGTACCCATGATTGTTTTGCTTCCAACCCAGCAACTTGATGCTATGCGTTCTTGGGATGGTTTACCAGGATTGTTAGCTAATTTACCAGGCTTAGGTACGACATTTGCTAAATTAATTAACTGGCTATTTCTCAGACGCAAAGGTTTACTAGCTTGGCCGAATATTTGGGCACAGTCAGAAATAGTACCTGAATTAGTAGGAAAACTCCAGCCACAAGATATTGCAGACATGGTATTAGATTTACTAACTCATCCCGAAAAACTAGAGCAAATGCAACTCAAGCTACGCCAAGTCAGAGGCGAAGCAGGCGCAGCCGAAAAACTAGCCATTTTGGTGAAGGAAGAGATAGAAAATCAGCCTCCACACAAATGACCAATACTTCGGCTTCGCTCAAGTGACCAATGACAAATGACCATTGACAAATGACCATTGACAAATTACTACTTCAACTTTTCATATGCAGCCAAAATAACTCTTTCAGTTTCCTCCCAGCCAATACATTTGTCTGTCACCGAAACACCATATCGTAATTCATCTTTTTGGCAATTAACTGGTTGATTCCCTTCATACAAATTCGATTCCAGCATCATCCCCACAATCGAAGTATTGCCATCAACTACTTGTTGAATCACGTTTGACAAAACAGCACCTTGTAACCTGTAATCTTTATTCGTATTCCCATGACTACAGTCAATCACAATTCTTGGTGGTAAATCAGCTGCCTTTAATTTCTGTTCTATCAATTGGACATTTTCCGCATCGAAATTGGGCTGATTACCACCGCGTAAAATAACATGACCGTAGGCATTACCTCTAGTTTGAAATACGCTTACCTGCCCATCTTGATTAATCCCTAGAAAATTATGAGGAGTTCTAGCAGATTGCAGAGCATTTAAGGCTACTTGAATGTTACCATCAGTACCATTTTTAAAACCCACAGGCATTGACAGTCCACTGGCCATTTCCCGGTGAGTTTGTGATTCGGTTGTGCGTGCGCCAATGGCAGACCAAGCAAGAAGTTCACTAATGTATTGAGGTACAATCGGGTCAAGTGCTTCTGTAGCCGTAGGTAAACCGATTTCGGCAATTTGTAACAATAAGCTACGGGCAATTAACAAACCATTTTCGACATGGAATGAATCATCCATCTCTGGATCGTTAATCAATCCTTTCCATCCTACTGTAGTTCTCGGTTTTTCAAAATAAACCCGCATCACTAACAATAGTTTATCCTGGACTTTCTGAGCCAAAATCTTTAATCTTTGTGAATATTCGATTGCAGCTTTGGGATCGTGGATGGAACAAGGGCCGACAACGATGAATTTTCTTCTATCTTGAAAGTCTAGGATTTTTTCTAGTTCTTCCCGATATTTCAGAACTGTTTGTTCAGCTAATTTAGTTAATGGTACTTTTGCTTTGACTTCATTTGGAGTTAATAAAACGTGAGAACTCTCAATGTTGGCATCGAACAATGTGTGGTGCATGGAGCAGATCATGTGATTTATGCTACTATACAGAGGCTTAAAAATTATACACAGTTTCTACACCAAAACAAACTGTAAAATCGTAGAAATGTTAAAAAACTCAATCTTATAATTTCTTAGTTTTTGCTTTTGATTGTATTTTATTAGACACAATAAATGCTTTGAATTTCTTAGCTAATGATTCCAAAATAAAAGGGGGTAATATTTCCCCCTCTTCTAAATTACTCAACTGTTTTTAGGTACGAGTGTAATTGATTACTGCCAAACAAAAACTTTAGCTTCATAAGGCCCAATATCAGTGATGATACCATCGTCACCTGCTTCCACATCATAATTAGCTGTCCATTCGTGCCATGTGCCAGCACAAGGAAAGTTAGGAACATGATATCCGGCTAGGAAATTTTCGGAAAAATTTGCTACCACTACAACGCGAGAACCTTCATCATTCCATCGGCTGTAAGCTAGCACTTTTGCGTCTGGATTTTCATGAATAAAATCAATATTCTCAGTGTAGAGTGCATGGCTATTTTTACGCAAGTTAATCAAGCCTTTATAGTATTCAAACAAACTAGCATTTAAGTCATTACTTAGTAGTGTCCAATCGATTTTGGCTGATTCAATTTGTTTAGGTTTATACTCCCCAAATTCTTCACCCATCCAAACCAATGGTACACCAACAGAGGTAAATAGAATCGCTACTCCTAATTTAGCTCGTCTAAATGCTTCTTCATCAAAAATATTCCGATTGCCCAATTCTACCATCAGATGGTTATGGTCATGGTTGGTAAGGTAATTTACCACATTGGTAGCACCCATAAAACCTTGACGTTTACTATCAATTACGTCTTTGAGGTTTTCTAAATCAAAAGTGTCACCACAAATGTGAGCCAGAACTGTATGATAAAAACTGTCATGCCAGCAACCATCCATTGGGCCATCTATATTGGTAATGCTGGTAGTTTCGGGAATGTGTTCGGCAATATTGTAAAAAGGCTTTGTACCAGCAGCTTTTTTCGCTTCTTGAACAATCCAATGCATAAAATCATAGTTGGCAATTTGTCGCGCCGCATCGTAGCGAATGCCATCTATATGATACTCTTCAACCCAAAATCTGACGGTATCACCGATAAATTTTCTAGCTGGATATGTATCTAAATTTTCGTCGTAATGTTCGTAGTTAAACTCAGGGCCCCAACTATTATCAGGGTCACGAGGCTCATGGTGATACCAATAATCATGGTCAATTTGTGTTAATGGACTAGAAGATTCTGAATGATTATAAATACCATCCGTAATCACACGAATGCCTCTAGCATGACACTCATCGATTAATTTTTTTAATCCCTCTGTAGAACCATAACTGGATTCAGGGGCAAAAAAATAGCGAGGATTGTAACCCCAGCTATAGTCACCAGGATATTCTTTAACGGGCATTAACTCGATGGCATTGATTCCCAATTCACATAAATAATCTAGTTTCTCCACAACATGTTTATACTTACCTCGTGCATAAGGATCATCCTCACCACCAGAAAAGTCCCCAACATGCAATTCATAAATTACTAATTCGTGGTCAGCAGGTAAAGGTTTATCATCATGTTGCCAAACATAAGTATCAACAATCCTTTGCCCATCTTTAATGTGGACAACACCATTATCTTGACCGCTTAATTCGTCAATATCAGTTGCATAAGGATCTGTTACGTCAACCCATTGCTCAGGCTCAAGGAACCATGAGTTTGATTGGACGCGAAATTTGTATTTATAAACCCCATCTTCTAGTTCAACAGATGTGCGAAAATAACCATCATCACCTTTTTCCATAGGAATTTCTTCCCAATCAGAAAAAGATCCAATTAATGCAGCACCTTTATTATAGGGAGCGAATAAATTAAATTCAATTGCCTTAGCCATATGATTATTTGGAGTAGAAAATCTTGGTTAAAAGTATTTTCTTATTCCCACATGAAATTAGCCAATCGCCCTAGAGAGATAATTAAATACTTATTTCCTCTATCTAGGGGCATAAATTAAAATAATTCGTAATTGATAATTCGTAATTCGTAATTTACGTAATGGGGTGTAGCGCCTAACAGATTAAGAGCGTTAATTTAACCCTGAGGGAAGTCGAATGGTGAAAAATTAAGCGCTTAACTCGTAACCGCTTAATTACGAATTACGAATTACGACTTAGTAATTATGTGAAAATTACTCTATGTTGCTGCTTGGTGGATGCATGTAACTATATAACCAATTCGCAGCGGTTGCTCTGCGAGTTTGCCTAGGGCCAAATTCACCGATTTTATAACCTTTGAAACCCAACTTTTCTTTCAGTATTTGTTTGTTCTCTTTGGGAATAGAACGAGTTAATTTCACTGTAGCGGGGCGACTGTCAATAAAATCTGGTGGTTGTGGGTATTCATCTCGCCATTCTGATGCTACTTCGCTACTGTCCCATTCTTTAGTTGATGAGTTGTAGCGATATCCTAAGTAGTACCATAGCAACTGGTTGACTGTTAGATCATCAATTGTTTCGTTGAGAATTGCCCAAATAGTTTCTGTATTGAGTGGTGGCAAATTAGACATAAGCAAGTTTAAATTCTAAATCTACAGGTTGGGATGTATTGATGCTTAACAGTCCCCAATCTCTGATTTTAGTTGTGCAGATGGCGATCGCGATCGCACTGATAAACAATTTATCGAAAATTTTGAGTCGAAAACCCCGTCTCAAAACCCGGTAAACTGGAAATCGTCAAGCATAGACCAGTCAATGCCGAATCCTACACCAATACCAAAGCTAATCCGCGCCCATGTTTTGATTTCTGGCCGAGTCCAGGGCGTTGGTTATCGCTACGCTACAGTAGATACAGCTAGCCAGTTGGGATTAACTGGCTGGGTGCGAAACCTTCCCGATAGTCGTGTGGAAGCAGTCTTTGAAGGGGCGCGGGAAGTAGTAGAAGACATGGTTCGCTGGTGTCATGGTGGCCCTCCGGCGGCTGTGGTACAAAATATTGTAGTTGACTACGAAGAACCGGAAGGCTTGCGGGGATTTGAAGTCAGGCGTTGAGGCTAAATCTCCTAAATTTAGATAAATTTTCCGCTAGGAATGAATATAAACCACATCTATTTTGAGAACCATAGTTTTAAAAGTAGTGGGAGCATCTTGCTCCCTACTCTTCGTAGCGAGCTTTGAGTCCCGCACTACTCCAGGTTTCAAAATGGATGAGGTTTAAGCTTTAAAACAATGACAATATGCGTTTAATAATTTATACACATATTAATGTAGAGTTTAGTATGCTTCACTAGATAATTTTTCTGATTTATCTTGCTTGGCGTAATAAAATAGGGAAACTACTTGCTGATTTTTTTTAAATCTAATAGGACTTACGTAAAACATAACGAAAGTAGCGGTAGTTGATGAATGGAAGCAACGCAAGAATCAGGTTTTCGGTCACATCTTGCGTAAGTCCTGCCTAAGTAAAGTTTAGTTTAGAGTATGTGATTGCATCGGTATTGATAAAAATTGCAGCTATATTTTTAATATACCTATCCGCTAATGAAGGTAATAACCCTAAAGGATAAACACTCATCATTAATTTGCGGCTACTTTTAATAAGTTAGTTTGAGATTAAGTTATGTTAATGCACTCCAAGGGTAAAAATAACCAAATTTGGAGTTTGACTAGACTGGCAACAGTAGGATTAAGTCTAGCAGCTTTGAATTTAGCCACAACAAATATCACTTTCTCTCAGCCAGTGGTAGCACAGTCAAGCCATCTGCTAGCTAAAGCGTCTAGGGAACTACCAGTAGTAAAATCAGCGGCTTTGGGTGTCAATATGAATGTACCTTGGTCAAAGCCTGTGAAAATTGAAGACCCTTTTGAAGGAAATTACCTGGGTATTTTTGACCGTAATTACTTCTGGAGCAACTTTGTTAATAATAATGCTAGGGTTGTGGTAATTAGCCTGTGGAGTCGTAACTCAATTCGTGTTCTTTTAGCTTATAGCGCTCGCAATTGCGCTTATCGCTCATACTATCATGCATTGTTAGCAGCACCTGAATGTTTGATTTCTCACAACACCCTCAAGATTACTAACCTTTATATCAAAATTGGCGAACAGATCTTTCGCTTAGAAGGAAATAACGGTACATTTAAAGTCAGCAATGAGTTAGCAACTGCTCTGAAAAACTCCCCAGCTAAAAATGTCACTATTAGACTTTTGTCCGAAAGTGGAGAAACGGTTGATAGCCAAATCGGCAAACGAACTGTAGAAGCTTGGAAAGCTGTTTACTAAAGGTAAAAAAGTAAATAATTGTGATAGAGAAAGTTATACCTAGATTTGCGAATCTAGAAACTATTACCCTGAAAATTAAGCATTTTAAACATAAATTTAGGGTAAAATTGTTATAGATCGGACTCCGATTTATTATTGACCTTAGCGCATTCAAGATACTGTCCATGCAGCTACTTCAAACAACCGACAAAGATTTTTCTACCAAATTCAAAGCACTTGTAAACGATCGCCGGGAAGCAACTGTTGATGTTAGCGGGACAGTAAGAGAGATTCTGGCTGATGTCAAAGTCCGTGGTGATGTGGCAGTTGCTGAGTATACCAGCCGCTTTGACCATTATAATTCTCAGTCTTTGCATTTGAGTGAGACATTTATTGCTGAACTTGCAAATCAATGTCCGGCTGATGTGCAAGCAGCATTAGAATTAGCAGCCGAAAGAATTGCGGCGTTCCATGAAAAACAACTGCCCCAAGATATCGGCTATACGGATACAGTCGGCGTAAAGTTGGGTTTAAATTGGGTAGCGTTAACCCAAGTGGGGATTTATGTACCCGGTGGACGGGCTAGTTATCCGAGTTCGGTATTAATGAATGCCCTACCCGCGAAAATTGCCGGCGTTGATCGGATTGTAATGACAGTACCAATGCCGCGTGGTGAGATTAATCCCGCAGTATTGGCAGCTGCTAAAATTGCCGGTGTAACAGAAATATATGGTATTGGTGGGGCACAAGCGATCGCAGCTTTAGCTTATGGTACAGAAACTATTGCCCCTGTTGATAAAATTGTTGGGCCTGGTAATGCCTATGTTGCTGAAGCCAAACGCCAAGTATTTGGCACAGTGGGAATTGACAGTATCGCTGGGCCATCAGAAATTCTTGTAGTTGCAGATGATAAAAATAATCCCGACTGGATTGCTTGGGATTTACTATCGCAAGCAGAACACGATCCCAGCGCCCAATCTATTTTAATTACCGATTCGGAAGAATTTGCCCAAAAAGCGATCGCATCTGTTGAGCAAATTTTGACAACCCTAGCAACAAAATCAGTAGCTAGCGCCAGTTGGGAAAAACATGGCGCTGTAATTATTGTCAATGATATAGCCCAAAGTATTCCCCTGCTCAACCAGCTAGCACCAGAACACGTAGAACTGTGTGTAGATAACCCCCAATTGCTTGCCAACCAAATCAAATGTGCTGGTAGCCTATTTTTAGGACGCTATACACCAGAAGCCATTGGTGATTATTTAGGCGGGCCAAATCATGTCTTACCAACCTCCCGTTCCGCCCGTTTTGCTTCTGGCTTAAGTGTCTACGACTTTTTGAAACGCATTACCTATTTAGAATGCGATCGACAAGCATTACAGAAAATCGGCCCAGCCGCTGTCACCCTAGCAACAGCAGAAGGACTACCAGCCCACGGCGGTAGTGTAGCTATACGGTTAGCAGATGACTGTTGACTGTTGACTGTTGACTGTTGTAGGGGCGGGTTTAACCGACATATCTGTTTTCTGTGTAAATATCTCACAGAACCCGCCCCTACAGACTGTTGCCCAATGCCCCATGCCCCATGCCCAATAAAAAACCAGGTAACTCAACCGCTACCTGGTTTTTTTTAAATCACAATTTCCAGACTGATTGGAGCAAAGCACTGCTATGCTCCTAAGGGACTTACAAAAAATAAATTACCCATATTCCGTAGTGCGTTCGCGTAGCGTGTCCGAAGGACAAACATCTTGCTCGCTTTTGTACATCAGCGAGCGAGACGCTCGCACTACAAATTTATTGGGTATTTAAAAAATTGGATGTCCCTAATTATTGTCTAAGCAAATTAGACTTTGGCAGCTGCCTTGGTGATCATTTTGAGTTCGCCTTTAGCGTACTTAGCAGCAAAATCTTCCAAAGAAACTTGCTTAATCTTGCTAGCGTTACCAGCGGTACCAAATTGCTGATAGCGTTCTGCACAAACCTTCTGCATATAGGTGATAGAAGGCTTGAGGAAGTGACGGGGGTCAAATTCCTTGGGATTTTTTGCCAAAGCTTCACGTACCGCAGCAGTAATTGCCAGACGGTTGTCGGTGTCAATGTTTACCTTACGTACACCGCTCTTGATACCTTTTTGAATTTCTTCTACAGGTACGCCGTAGGTTTCAGGAATTGCTCCGCCATACTCGTTAATTACAGCAATTAAATCTTCAGGTACGGAGGAAGAACCGTGCATTACCAAGTGGGTGTTGGGCAAACGGCGGTGAATTTCTTCAATGCGGCTGATTGCCAAAATTTCGCCAGTAGGCTTACGGGTAAACTTATAAGCACCGTGGCTGGTACCAATAGCTACAGCCAAAGCATCTACTTGGGTTTGTTCTACGAAGTTAACAGCTTCGTCGGGGTCGGTCAGCAATTGGGAATGGTCGAGTGTACCTTCAAAACCATGACCATCTTCAGCTTCACCCGCACCAGTTTCTAGAGAACCTAAGCAACCGAGTTCGCCTTCAACGCTGACACCCAAAGAATGAGCTACATTCACAACTTCGCTGGTAACACGGACGTTGTACTCGAAGCTTGCTGGGGTCTTAGCATCCGCTTCCAACGAGCCATCCATCATGACGCTGGTGAAGTTGTTCTTAATTGCTGAATAGCAGGTAGAAGGAGCATTGCCATGATCTTGGTGCATGACAATGGGAATGTGAGGATAGGTTTCTACCGCAGCCAAAATCAGGTGGCGGAGGAAGTTTTCTCCTGCATAGTTACGAGCGCCACGAGAAGCTTGTAAAATTACGGGGCTATCTGTTTCAGCAGCAGCCTTCAGGATCGCCTGAATTTGTTCCAAATTGTTAACGTTGAAAGCTGGGATGCCGTAACCGTTTTCAGCCGCGTGATCCAACAACAGCCTTAATGGTACAAGCGCCATAGATAGTCCTCCTAATGTGGTTGTCAGCTAGTCGGTGTGAGAGAAGCGTAATTATTTACCATTATTGTAATTGTTACGCTAATCTTAAGAGTTTTTTCAACATATAGGAAATTATAACTATTGAATGGTGTTTATGTTGAAAAAGTTTACGCTACAACTCATAAATGTGGCTTATATTCACGATAGCTTACTGTAAAGTCTGCTACGCCACAGTTTGGGGCTTTGGTAGTCCTGTATGCTAGATGATTGCTCAAAGGCGATTTCTACAACGGATTACGAGATCCCCGACTTCTTTAAGAAGTCGGGGATCTGACCTCTACAACAGATGTGATTTGGACAAAAAATCATATTTAGTATTTTTTGTCAATCCACAAGTCCTAACTCATTGATGGTGGTAGTTGCTCGAAAAATGCTGCGTGTTCAGGAGATTGCAACCCTGTTTGTAAAGCCGCCAGTACAGACTGCATATTCCCCGTTAATAATTCTGGTACTGCTAACCACAAGCCTGGAAAAACCCGACTGCGCAGAACGCCAAGATCATCAGGTACTAATTCCAGGTACTCACCCTGTTCTAAAGAGAACCAACTCAATTTTTGCTCTAGGACTTGCCAGACAATATATTCTTTGACACCATTGCGGCGATAAGCTTGTTTTTTGCCATGCAGGTCAATAGCTACGCTACTAGCAGCAATTTCGACAATTAACTCAGGCGCACCTTCAATATAATCATCCTCACTCACTCTTGCTTGACCTCCTGCTTCTGGGGTGATGAGGAGAACTGCATCTGGCTGAGGTTCATTATCCAAATCTAGGCGTACAGTTGGTTCAACTCCCAAAGCTACGCCTGGTGTAGCTGCTTCATAGTTACCGAGCCATGTAAGAATCCAGCCATGAGGTTGACCGTGACTTCTAAAACGCAAAGCAGCAGGCATAATATAGACAATTCCCTCGATTAATTCAGCCTTTTTCAAGTTTGTCATGGCATTGTAGCGACGCTCAAATTCATAACGGGTGAGTTTGTCGCCATTTTCCAATAGGGGAATTATCCGATGCTGTGCAGGTGTTTTCACCATAATGATGGTATTTTCGGTTTAGCCTAAGTCTATCCTACCCAATAGGGGAAATTTATTGTAGGGATTAGGCGTAGGCGTAGCCCGTCTTAGACATCGCACTTTGTACGTCTACAAAATCTCAATTTAAATTAACCTAGAGATGTTTACAACAGACTACGGCTAGGCTTTCTTATTGTGCAGAAAATGAGGCTATAATCAGATATAAAATATTTATATAAAAAGCTATGTCAACTAAAAGATTTGATATTAACCAATTAGAAATAACTGTTAGTGAATTACTTTCTTTGCTTCAATATGACAAAGAAATAGTCATCACTAATGGTAACATTCCTGTTGCTAGATTGACCATAGTTAATTCTCTTGAACAAATTATCTCTGAGTCAGAAAACAACCCCCAGCCTGGATTAAATTTAGGGGCAATGGTAATGAGCGATGATTTTGCTCAACCTTTACCAGATGAATTTTGGTTACAAAATCCATGAAATTACTGTTAGATATACATACGTTTATTTGGTGGGATAGTGACCCTTCAAAACTCTCTAGCAGAGCATTAGATTTATTAACAGATAAGGATAACCTCAGGTTATTGAGTGTTGTTAGCCTTTGGGAAATGCAAATTCAACACCAATTAGGTAAACTCACGTTAAATAAAGCTTTAAAAGAAATTATTGCTAGCCAACAAAACAATGATATTGAAATATTACCAATTAATATTGATCATATTTTAGCTTTAGATATATTTACCCATTTATCATAAAGATCCTTTTGGTCGGTTACTTATTGCTCAAGCTAATATAGAAAATGCTGTGATGATTAGTCGTGATGCTGTTTTTGCTAATTATTCAGTCCAGTTAGAATGGTAATTTATTTTCTAGTTTAGAAAAGCGATCGCGGGCATGGCGTTGTAGCGACGTTAAAATTCGTAACGGGTGAGTTTGTCGTCATTTTCCAATCGGGGAATTGTCCCATGCTGTGGAGAGGTTTTCACCATAACGATGGTATTTAGGTTTAGCCTAAGCTTATGCTAGCGAACTGGGGAAATTTACGCGATCGCCGATACGGGCATATTACCCCATCTAGAAACCCCAGAAGTCTTCATTGGGCTATTACAGCGACATTTACAGTAATTGCGCGATCGCTTTTCTTAAGGCACTTTGATTAAAATACCCATAGTGTGGGCACTACCCACCGCCCTAAGAGGTTGTTTGAAAAGTGGTTGGCTGTATCTTCACACTCATTGATCCCCCCTAGCCCCCTTAAAAAGGGGGGAAAACTTCTTAAAGTCCCCCTTTTTAATACCAATTTGAAAAAAGAATGCGACAGATGGTAGGGGCACGGCACTGCCCATTGGTGTCAACTTAAGTCAAAACGCTTATTCCACAGGCATTTTACCCCACCCCTCAATCCCCTCCCCGCAAGCGGGGAGGGGACGTTTTGCGTCAGCAAAACTGGGGTGGGGTAGCGCGGATATTGGTGGTACGTGATTTTGTATCAAATCACATCTTGGCAAGGGTTTCGCGTTAAGTTGACACGTATGGGCACTGCCGTGCCCTCTAGAATATATTGATGTGTCGCAAACATTATTTGAATTGGTATAAAGGGGATAATGGGGGATCTAAAACGTTTTGCTACCCACGACAGGATTTTTCAAACATCCTCTAGCCGATGCTAAAAATAATACCTTTACAACCCACTCAAAATAATTCCATCCTTAGCCCGCATATAAAGCACAGGTGTTGCAAAATCAGGTTTATCTAAGCCGACTTCCATTGAAATGGTGTTACGGGTGGATTGCATTGCTGCATCTACAGGCTTACCCAAAGCGAGAGTGCGGTAAAACTTGTCAGCAAACAGCTTAGCGGTAGAGTCTAGGATGGAATATTGCATGGCGACTACTGCGGGTATTCCCCGACGCACTAAGTTAGGTGCTATACCTGCAAATGCTTGGTTGTCAGACACCGCCGCACCTTGACAGGAATTTAGCACGGCTAACCCTAAGCTGCGCTTGCCTAAGAAGAAATTAGCGAAACCCTCATCATCTACCCATTTGCATTTGCCATCTTTCTCTACTAGGGCAATATAGCCTTGATTGTTCTCAAATTTACCGTGACCAATGAAGTGAAAAACATTGTAAGGCTTTTCTTCCAGCTTTTGATCGATGTTGCGGATGGTAGCTCCTAGTAGCACATCTAACTCAATTTTGCCTGCATCTATGTATTTTTGCAGCGCGTCACGGATCAGGTTTTCTTCGCCAGTAACATCTAATTGCTTTAAGTCAGTTGGGCTGGAGATGACTAACAGCACTTTCAGCGGTAAGCTAGCGGCTTTGATGTCGCGCTTTTGCAGGGGAACGTCAACATAACGCGACAGTACAGTTTGGGTGTTATTTCCTAAGAAAGTGTTAGTAGCTTCATCATAGAGAAATTCCCAAGGTAGGGCGGCTAATTCGGGGGAATCAAACACTAGGCGCAAGCGTACCTCGTAATTATTTGCTTGTGCGCCTGCGATTGTCGCTTGTAATCGTCCGTGAATCTTTGTCGGGAATAGCGCTTGGTAGAGTTCGCCACCTAAAGCTTTGAGTAAATCGGTATCTGTTTGGCGAGACTCAATTAGTTTTAATGTCAGCTTAATTCTGTTCATTTCCAAGCGCAATTCGCCCCATTCGTCGCCCTGTTCTGAGGAAGCGCGAATTTTGCGGTCTGCTGTCACTAATATTTGGAAATCGTGGTAATTTATCATCGGTTGATTTTTGAATGATTTATCTCTGGCTTTAGACAATTCTTGTTGTAGTGGTTCAAATTGGGATTGTAGATTAACATCATCAATCAGCCTACGAACATCTACCATTTCATAGCTGTTTTCGCATTCAATTCGATATCGCCCAGCTTTCAAGCGCTTATACAAATTATCTAAAGGGTAAGAATGAGGTGTTAGGCTTCCTGTACAGCTTTCGCAGTTGCAAGGAACAAGTGTGTCATACTGCAATCGCTCAAAAGATTTATGGATTTTATCTAGTTCGTGAGTGACAACAGCTAGCAATTCTTTCTTGCGGTTTCCTTCTACACGGATTTTAATTTCTTTAAGATTATAATTTTCAATAACTTCTGCACGAGTTTGGTCTTTTTCGAGAACAACGCCGCTTCTCCAAACGAGTTTTTGTTGCTCAATCCAAGGATGGGTTTCTACAATGAAGCGAGTGATAATACCCTTGGGCATGAACTTGTATTCGTAGCGTAAAATTAAGTTATTTGTTTCATTCCAAGTATATTGAGGTTTGTCGATATCGAGTAATTGCGGTGCAATATAATTGTTGGGACTATTAGGAATTGGGTAGCAAAGTTTAAACCGCATCATTAATTGTAGCAGTTCATCTTGCATATCAGCATATTCGCTATCTTTCCAAATATCTTGAAGATTTTGCTTGGTGAAACGTCCCAGCTTTTCTTTGACGCTTTTATTGTCTACCACTTTGTAGACAGCAGTAGTTGCCCATTCTGGTTTGAGGATGACACAGTGTTTTAGTGTAGAATCATCTTGAAAGTGTAAGCAAACGCCGAGGTCGTGGAGATAGCGACTCAGATCAATCTGATATTTATCGTCAGTTAAATTATTAACTCGGCAAAATTCCTTGTATTCATAAAAGCTAATGTAGTTGCGGGAGTGATTTTCTAAAGCAGAACGGACTCTTAACCAGAGTTTTGGCAGAGGTTTGCCGACATGGGGAAGTCTACTAATGTAGTCTTGAATAGCTTGTTTGATATCTGGTAAACCACGATTGGTGGCTAGGTTAGTTGCTAGGATTTTCTCTAGATTAGTAAATTCTCCCCGCAATTCTCGTTCATTAACTTCACATTGACGGTCTTGTTTTTCGTTTTTAATAATGATAACTGGGCTATTTTCACTTAAGAGTTCAACGACCTTCAACCACCAGTAAAAGTCTGTATTTTCTTTGCGAGTATCAGCAACTAACGCATAAAGAGAACGTTTGGTGAGAAAAAACTGATGTGTTTGATGGTAAATTTCTTGTCCGCCAAAGTCCCAAATATTAACGCGAAAATCTTTGCCATTGGGTTGGGTGAAATGCCACCGGATTACCGCAATGCCTTCGGTTGATTTCTCATCCGGCTGGAGTTCGTAACTTTCATTTTGAATTTTATTAGCTAAAGAGGTTTTACCTGCTCCTCCTTCGCCAACAATCAAGAATTTTGCTTCGTAGAGGTCTTCACTTTCTTGTTCTAGTTGTTGTCTATAAAAGTTAATAATTGCTATTAATCCATTTTTTCGGATTTCTGGCGGAAGCGTAATTAATTCGTTGCCTCCGAGTTTGAGCAATTGCAAGTTGACCAGTTTTCCAAATTCCGCTGGCAGACTATTGAGTTGATTACTGCCCAGGTCGAGCAATTGCAAGTTGACCAGTTTTCCAAATTCCGCTGGCAGACTGCTGAGTTGATTACTGCTCAGGTCGAGCAATTGCAAGTTCTCCAGTTGTCCAATTTCCCCTGGCAGACTGCTGAGTTGATTACTGCCCAGGTAGAGCAATTGCAAGTTCTCCAGTTGTCCAATTTCCCCTGGCAGACTGCTGAGTTGATTACTGCCCAGGTAGAGCAATTGCAAGTTCTCCAATTGTACAATTTTCTCTGGCAGACTGCTGAGTTGATTACTGCCCAGGTAGAGCGATTGCAAGTTCTCCAGTTGTACAATTTTCTCTGGCAGACTGCTGAGTTGATTCCTGTTGAGGTAGAGCGATTGCAAGTTCTCCAGTTGTCCAATTTCTCCTGGCAGACTGCTGAGTTGATTACTGTTGAGGTAGAGCGATTGCAAGTTCTCCAGTTGTCCAATTTCTCCTGGCAGACTGCTGAGTTGATTCCTATTGAGGTAGAGCGATTGCAAGTTAACCAGCTTGCCAATGTCAGGCGGTAAAGCTGTCAAATTGTTACCAGAGAGGTAAAGTTCTGTTACACGCTCTATTGCGGCTTGTTCAATTACCTGTAGCAGTTCTTTCTCGGTCATTAGCGAAATTGCTGAACTATTAGCCAAAGAGTAACAAAATATTCTAAATTACAGCCATTTATCTGTAAAAAATGGCACAGGCGTGTTATTCAGTATAAGCTGAAACTAGAAATCCCTTCAGTGTTGCCTCTCAAAACGACTTTGACGACGATCAAAACGACTTTGATGACGATAAATACGACTTTGATGACGATAAATACAACATTTACGACGATCAAAACGACTTTGATGACGATAAATACAACATTTACGACGATCAAAACGACTTTGATGACGATAAATACAACATTTACGACGATCAAAACGACTTCGACGACGATAAATACAACATTTACGACGATAAATACGACTTTGATGACGATTTTTAAAAAAATTTACGTATAAACAAGGAAAAATAATCAGATTGATGCTAATTTGTGGTTAATTTTTCCGAATTATTGCTCATAGAGATTTATTGTTGCCTTGGCTAGAGTATACGCAGTCATCCTCTGATTTACTCCAGGAGCGCATCTTATGGCAAGACCAAAACGTAATTCACCTACTCTCGAAAAAGCTCTACGGCGAATTGCCGGAATGCGATGGATTAGCCCGACACTAGACTTTGGCAAGGGATTGAATGTGACAGAATACGACAACCTCATCCAAAGTTTGCAAAACGAGCTATCCAGCTACAATACTTTAATCTCTACCCTAGATGAAAAGGCAGGTCGCATCTCTCAAATTGAAGCAGAATTAAACCGCTATTCAGAAAAGATGTTAATGAGTGTTGCAACTCATTATGGCAAAGATAGTTTGCAATATGGTCAGGCTGGAGGTAAGCCCCGCAAGAGTTCATCACGCCGTTCTCAGAACTCTCAACCTGCATCTGAGACTACAGTTACATCTGTGAATGGTGCAAACAAAAACGGTAAAAAAAGCTCTGTTGCTTTACCCTAATCGGTTAACGGCATAATGCAAGCGATTCGCTCTTGTATAGCGCTTCTCGCTTGAGTCCAATACAGACCTAACCCCCAGCCCCTTCCCTACTAGAGTTGGGGAGTAAGATTCAAAGCCTCTCTCCTTTTAGGAGAGAGGTTTGGAGAGAGGTCAAAGTGTATTGCATCCACAAGAGAACCGCTATATCTGGTGATAAATAGAGCGATCGCTCAAAGTTAGGATAGTTGTAAGGTGATTTTCGAGAAAGAAAATACCTGTGTTGGCGACTTTCGACACTTCGACAAGCTCAGTGCATCGCTTCGCTCAACTCTCGACTCTGGAGTTGGTTGAGCGAAGTCGAAACCAACTGCGGCGGTATATTTATTCCTCTAAATCGCCTAAACAATAAAACTCGCTTCAACTTTGATTTCTCAAGCATCGGCGAGCATTGTTTCCTTTAAAATGGGTCGCCCGGGATTCGAACCCGGAACTAATCGGTTAAAAGCCGAGTACTCTACCGTTGAGTTAGCGACCCGTTCCGTTGTTTTCGCAACTTAACAATCATAGCACAGACATCTGTAGTTTTGTAAAGGGGTTTAGAAAAAATTACCTGTTAACTTTACAGATGCTTGGTAACTAGTACCTGGCTCTAGCACTGTCAGATGTTCGCCACTGTTGAGCGAGTTGCGGGGCGCACTCCAAGGCTCTAGACAATAGAATTCTTTACCCTTGACTGTCCAAAAGACTAATATAGGATATTCTTTGCCATAATCCAGAGTCAATCTTAATTTTCTGCTGTTATCTACCACAGAAGCAGATTGACTGGTTAGCTGCTTAAAGGCAACGTCGATTTCATCCAGACTAAAATCAAATTTACCATAAAACGGATGAATTGACTTAGTTTTCTGGTCTTGAAATTCTCCAGAGGGGATTGTCACCTCTAGCTGATCTTTGTTAGATGTGAGGAAGTAGGGATGAAAACCCATAGAAAAAGGCAATGGTGTTGATGACAAATTCTGATACTGCTGGCGAATTTCTAAGGTATTGCCTTGCAGTTGGTAGGTAAAAGCCAGTTGAAACTCAAAAGGATAAACAGCGCGTGTTTGTTCGTTACTGTTAAGAACTAAAGTTAGACTAGCGCGATCGCTTGTTACTTGCTCAGTCACTTGCCAAGGTAAGTCACGGGCGAAGCCATGTTGTTTGAGAGTGTAGGTTTGACCGTTATGGGTGTAAGTGTTATCCGGCAAATTCCCACAAATCGGAAACAAAATCGGAATTCCGCCCCTAACACTCAAATCCGGATGAGTAAACCGTTCTGCGTCTAAATAGAGAACTTCTTGCCCTTGAACGCGCCAACGGGTGATAATACCGCCCCGTTCTGGGACAACTTCCACTTGGGAAAGGGCGGTTTCATCAGAAAGAATATAGGTTTTGTACTGCTGCTGTTGAATTGCTATAGAAAACACAAATTTTACTCCTAATTATGTATAAGGCATGGGGCATTGGGAAGAGATGGAGAGGATAGGGGAGATAGGGAAGAACACTCCCTTGTCCCCCTTGTCCCCCCTGCTCCCCTGCTCCCCTGCCCCCCTACTCCCCTACCCCCTAACTTACTCGTCTTCTGCAAACACGAAACGATATAACTCACTAGGATCTGGTTCAGGGCTACTTTCAGCGAACTTAACCGCGTCTTCGATCACTCCCTGAATTTTGCGATCGATGCCTTTGAGTTCTTCGGAATCCGTTAAGTTTTGCTCAACTAAATAAGCTGCCAACTTCTTAATTGGATCACGGGCAAACCAGAATTCTTTCTCAGCCTTGCTGCGCAATTCGTCTGGATCTGCCAGGGAGTGACCACGGAAACGATAAGTTAACGCTTCAATTACTGTCGGGCCTTCTCCTGCACGGGCGCGGGCGACAGCTTCTTGAGCGACTGCACGCACAGCCAGCACATCCATTCCGTCTACTTCCACACCTGCCATGTTAAACACACTGGCTTTTTTGTAGATTTCTGGGTCAGAAGTGGCGCGATCGTGAGCCATGCCAATTGCCCACTTATTATTTTCTACCACAAAAAGAATAGGCAGTTTCCATAAAGCTGCCATATTTAAAGTTTCAAAAAACTGACCGTTGTTGGCTGCACCATCGCCAAAAAAGCAAGCGGTAACTTGGTCAGCGCTTTCATCTTTTAATACTTCGCGGCGGTATTTACTTTGAAAAGCTGCACCTGCTGCTACAGGAATACCCTCAGCCACAAAAGCATAGCCACCCAGTAAGCGATGTTCCGCAGAAAACATATGCATGGAACCACCACGCCCTTTGCTGCAACCTGTGGCTTTGCCAAATAACTCCGCCATTACCTCTCTGGCTGGGACTCCCGCACTCAAAGCGTGAACGTGGTCGCGGTAAGTACTGGACACATAATCCTCTCCCGGTCGCATCGCCCCTTGAATAACGCCAGTAGAAACAGCTTCTTGACCGTTGTACAAATGAACAAAACCAAACATTTTGCCCCGATAGTACATTTCGGCGCATTTGTCTTCAAAAGATCTTCCGAGAACCATGTCCTCGTACAACCGCAAGCCTTCTTCTTTGGTGATTTGGACTTTAGCGGCATTAAAAGTGGGTAATGTACGTTCTTGAACCATTAGTTTGTTTAGTATCCCTGTCGCATCAAAGTGAAATTTACCGCGCGTCGCGTGTTGGTTGTCTTATCTTACAAAGTTCTGAGCCAAGGTTTTTGCGATCGGACTTTGTGATTTGTCAATTGTCAGTTGTTTTTGGATTTGCTTCAATGCCCAATGCTACACCCCTAAAACTGACAAAATCCCTATTCCCTTGTGGATGAGGATTTTTAACATTTTCCCGAACTGGCTGCGATCAAGCATTAGCTATTTAACAAGCTAGGCCGCAACAGGTAATTACTCACAGTCAGGGTAAGAAAATCGCTCTTCTCCAGTTATTAGCCCCCAGTCCAAGCGCCCCTATCATGTGATTTATCACACAATGAGGACATAAAAATCTCTCTTTCCCATGCCCAATGCCCAATGCCCAATGCCCAATGCCCAATGCCCAATGCCCATTTTCAAGATAGTGTTTGTCAAAGTCAATGCTTAAAACCGATGTACCACAATGAACATGAGGGAATGGGTGAATTTTTTACTTTTAATTTTTAATTATCAATTTTTTGCCTAGGTTTTGTGAGGATAGTGCCAACAAGTCCAAACCCGCCGTGTCAAGTTAACTCCGCACCCCTTTATAGGCTAGCAATCAGGATAGCAAGTTTCTGCATAGCGATTAACAATTTGGCAAAAATCAGGACAAAACTTCCTCATCGAAATAAATACTCAGGTAGATAATTGTAATTTAAATCTAGGAATGATATGATTTTTTTCTCTAGTTATCAATAGGAAATCTACCAAGCGGTGATTATTCCACCGGATACAAGGGTACTAATTTAGAAATTCCTAAAAGAATTAATCATTAAACCTCGTGGACATGAAATAAGATACTTGTCACCAGTGAGGAAAAGGTTACTATGCAGTAGGTCTGTTTTAGTGGCTATCTCAGATCTGGTAAAATCAATACGCAAGTGTTGATGTATTGAGTAGTAACCGTTGTTAAAAGTGTTTAGGGTAGGTACACCCAAAATGTATCCCCAACACCAAGACAGCAATACTCAAACTCTTGAAGATAAATCAAACACATAAAATTAGTCAAGTTCGTCTCAATGGTGTAAACCACCAGAGAGTCAGAGTAGTCAGATAGCTTTACATTCCAGAAGCTAGCTTTATACTAGCCAAGAGGCTTTACCAGAAATGGAGATACACCAACATCTGAGTAAAGTATAAAAGGCTAACTTGCCTTACCGATCATCCTGCTGCCTCCTGCACGGGAGAGTCAGATATTTCTAGAAATACAAAGTAAAAAACTGATATTGGCAAGAAAACCAGAAATTTTATCCTCTGGTTTCAAAGGCTGATAGCGGTTAGCAAAAATCAAAATACTAAGAATTAAAACAAAAAGCTGACGCTTTCTAGGCGAAGGCAAAATCTGGGTACTAGAATATGACTCAAATTTCGGGAAGATTCAAAACAAGTTGTTGCAATATACACTTGTGGTGTAAAGTCAACACGGTATTATTATGGCACGGTTTTACATGCCTAGAATGCTCTAGATGAATTTATGTTGATCACGGTGCAGGGGAAGTAGGCTGTGCGAATTCCGCTAGATTACTACCGAATTTTAGGACTACCGTTAGCGGCAAGTCAGGAACAATTGCGGCAGGCATACAGCGATCGCATTGTACAATTGCCGCGACGTGAGTATTCTCAAGCAGCAATTTCTTCGCGCAAACAACTCATAGAAGAAGCTTACGTGGTTTTATCAGATCCAAAAGAACGTAGCAGTTACGATCAGCTGTATCTTGCCCATGCCTATGACCCTGATGGTACTGCCTCTGCGACCGTAGCAGTTGAGAATCGTCAAGGAAACAATCATGGTGGGACTGACTCACAAAATCTCAGCATTGAAATTTCGCAGGAGGAATTGGTTGGTGCTTTACTGATTCTACAAGACCTAGGCGAGTACGAAATAGTACTAAAACTAGGTCGCCCCTACTTAGTCCATAAAAACAGTGCAGCAGATGCCAAAATCGGCGATCATCTAGGCGGCGAAGCAGCCTTGGAAGACCGCCCTGATATTGTTCTGACCATCGCTTTGGCTTGTCTAGAACTAGGTCGAGAACAATGGCAACAAGGTCATTACGAGAATGCTGCCAATTCTCTAGAAACGGGTCAAGAAGTGTTATCTCGCGAAGGGCTATTTCCCAGCGTCCAGGCTGAAATCCAGGCTGATCTTTATAAATTGCGACCATATCGGATTCTGGAATTACTAGCTTTACCAGAAGTCAATACTGCGGAACGTCGCCAAGGCTTGGAACTATTACAAAACATCTTAGACGATCGCGGTGGCATCGATGGCAACGGCAATGATGAATCCGGTCTGAACATAGATGACTTCCTTCGATTTATCCAGCAATTGCGCTACCACTTAACAGTCGCAGAACAGCACAAGTTATTTGAAGCAGAAAGCAAACGTCCTTCTGCTGTTGCTACTTACTTGGCTGTCTATGCCTTGATAGCACGGGGATTTGTTCAACGTCAACCAGCTTTGATCCGTCAAGCCAAGCAAATGCTGATGCGTTTGGGCAAGCGCCAAGATGTACATTTAGAACAATCCCTATGTGCGCTGTTATTAGGACAAACCGAAGAAGCCACCCGTGTTTTAGAACTTAGTCAAGAATACGAAGCTCTAGCTTTCATTCGCGAAAAATCTCAAGAATCTCCAGATTTGTTACCCGGACTTTGTCTATATGGCGAACAGTGGTTACAACATGAAGTATTTCCCCACTTTCGCGATTTAACAAAGCAGCAAGCTTCTCTCAAAAACTACTTTGCTCAACCACAGGTACAAACCTATTTAGAAGCTTTACCAACGGATGCAGAACCGACTAACGAATGGTCTTTCATTAACCGCCAGCCTTTATCGCCCCAGCAAACAAACAGTAACCACCATCCCAATAATTCCACTGGAGTTTCTCGACAATTCCATCACAACAGAACACCCGATCCTGATTTACCACCAACTACGCCAAGGGAAAGGCTTGAGTCTCCCAACTTCTCGCCACCCAGATGGAACAAATCATCTACTTCCACATCCGGTAGAAGTAAAACACCAGAAACTCCCGTAACACAGTTTACGGCTGCGGAACGCATAACTAGAGAACCGAACCATAGCATCAATGGTTCAGCTAATGTTTCTCCACCAGGACAAACACAACAGCGAAGAAGGCGAAAGCCCAGTCAACCTTCTAACCGAGAACGTCGTCATCCGCAAAGACGGCGCAGTTTTGCCAATTCCTTAGAAGGAAAAACGCGTCTAGTGTGGACTGTGTTGGTTTCTTTGGTTGTAATAGTAGTTTTTTGGTTCATAGTCTCCACAACCTTTGGATTTGTCAGAAATCTCTTGTCCCCGCCACCAGTTTTGCAAGGAGAACAATTATCAATAGCAATTAACACTCCACCAGTAGACATTCCTGACAAAAACAGCAAACCTCTGACACCAGAGGGATCTTTAACAACTGCAACCGCAGAGGAAATCATTCGGACTTGGTTATCTACCAAAGCTGCTGCTTTAGGGCCAAATCATGATCTTGATAGTTTGCAACAGATATTAATTGGTTCATCTTTAGATCAATGGCGGACAATTGCCAAAGAAGAAAAGGAGAAGAACCGCTATCGGCAATACGACCATAACTTGAAAGTAGAATCTGTAGAGAAAACTGATGCCAACTCGAATCGCGCCAGCGTCGAAGCTACGGTGAAGGAAGTTACACAGTTCTATCAAAATGGTCAAATCAAGAAGTCTTCTGACGAAACTTTGCGAGTTCGGTATAATTTGGTTCGGCAAGAAAATGTTTGGCGTATCCAGAGTATGTCCGTTGTCAATAAGATCAGCATGATTTTTTAGCAACTTTTGATCCTCAAGAAAGTCTTCTGCTAGCTACTATTTTCAGAAATACAGAGTTTGACTGAGTGGACGTAGCCTCTTCAGTTCACTCCCAAGCTGATAACTATTTAACTGGGTGATCCCCTGAAGGGATCACCCAGAAATTTTATTGGAAGCGACGGGAAACTGCCTCCCCTTTAGTGGGTAGACGAGGTTGTTTTGCCCGTCGCTTCGGGCATTGGGCATTGGTAGTTTCTTCCCGATGCCCCATGCCCTATTCCTCACAATACGGTTCGGGTAAGGGGGAAAGGGAAAAGGGCACATTCAAACCTTTCCCCCTTACCCCTTAACCCATCCATTTTCAGAGTGAGATGAGCTTCAGGATTTATTGACGCTGTTGTTTTTAGTGAAAATACTGCTTGAGAAAGTTCCGATCCTGTACTGTGACTGCTTTTGCCATATTTGTCATGGAATATTGATATTTGCTCTGAATCGGCATTAGCTAGGAATCATAATGTCATCAAATGATAACAATCTGATCCCCAAAGGGCTGATAGATTCGTGAAAATGGCGAAAAAGCGTCTTGCTACCCCTTGATCCCTGGACAGAGTTATTGCTTAATATTTATTAAAGAAGCACTCCACTTGATCCCAAAGAAATGCTGATTGTGGCATGACTTGGAATTTAAAGGAAGTGACTGTCAATTTAATAACAGTTTAAAAAACTACAACACTGGGCAACACCAGGAGCCAGGAATAAGAAATTCATCTGGAGTATATGAGATGTTAAATACCATTCTGTAACCAGAGGAAATCATTTACCTTTCAAACTACTGGAGGCCAAATTAATGGCAAAAGAACGCCCGCCGCTAGACGAAATGACATTGCGGCAATTACGCAGAGTGGCTAGTGAATATGGTATTTCTCGCTACAGTAGGATGCGTAAATCACAATTACTAGCATCGATTCAAGAAGTTCAGCGCAACAAGTTTTCGCTCAGTTCATCTCAATCACTGGAGGCACAGGAAACCGTGGAAGCAGCAAAATTTGAGTTAGGTCAAGTGGATCGTAATGGTGGATCTCTGGCTGATGTTGATGAGGGACTAGCAGATCTACCTGCTGGTTACGGTGAAAGTCGGATTGTACTTTTACCCCGCGATCCTCAATGGGCTTACACTTACTGGGATATTCCCAATGAGCATAAACAAGAACTGCGTCGCCAAGGAGGACAACAGCTAGCGCTGCGTATTTATGATGTTACCGACATCGACGATCTTGAATACCAAAGCCCCCACAGCCTGCAAGAATATCCTGCTGATGAGTTAGCGAGAGAATGGTATCTACCAGTTCCGGTGAGCGATCGCGATTATGTCATCGATATCGGTTATCGTGCTGTTGATGGACGCTGGTTAATCCTAGCTCGTTCTGCACGAGTCCACATTCCGCCTGTTTATCCTTCTGACTGGATTGAGGACGTTTTCGTTACAGTCAACTTTGAAGAAGATTTGCGTGGTAAGACTGTTTACGAATTGGTTCCCCCAGCTAAGAAGATTGCGACAACAGCCTATGCTGCTAACGGCGGCAATCCTATTTACGACCAAATCTTTGGTATGGCCGAATCTGCCGAAGCGCAACGGGTTGCAGGTTCTCTGTTTGGTTCCATGCAGCACGTAGCTGGCTCTGTACCCCCAGAACAAGCCATCAGCTCCTACATTTTCCCATCTGGTGTGGGTATGTGGGCAGTTCCCACCACTTCTGGTTTAAACATGTCTGGTGTAGGAATGTCAGGCGTTGGCTTCTCCGCTTCTGCTGTACCTGTACGTCCACGCAAGTTCTGGTTAATTGCGGATGCTGAATTGATTGTCTACGGTGCAACTGAACCAGATGCTACTGTAACCATTGGCGGTCGTCCAATTAAGCTGAATCCAGATGGTACATTCCGCTTCCAGATGTCCTTCCAAGATGGTTTAATTGACTATCCTATCTTGGCTGTTGCGGCTGATGGCGAGCAAACCCGCTCGATTCACATGAAGTTTGAGCGTGAAACACCATCTCGCAATACCAATACCAAAGATGAAGCCGTTTTAGAGTGGCTGTCTTAATTGTGGATTCTCAATTAACTCCAGATTGAATAATATTTTTTTTACCCGCTATAGTAATTCTGTAGCGGGTTTTTGCACATCAAAGGAACTGGGGAAGGGGGAAAGGGGACAAGGGAGAATATGGGAACAAATGACAAATGACAAATGACTAATGACTTTTATTCAATATGTCTAGATTATTTTTATTATCTATCTTCATCATCCTGATGAATTTATTATCAGGCTGTAAAAATCTGGAATCCAAAGCAACCCAAGAACCAGCCAAAACTGGCTGCATTGGCAAAAATGCTAATTTTAGTATTGAATTTTTCAAAGCCAATAACCAAGGAAAAAAATTTGACAAAGGCATCAATCATGTAATTATTTTGAATCCGCAATCAGCAAAATTAGATTTTAAAGTAAATGTGGGACTGGCGCATAAGCTCTATGCCAAAGATAATCAGGGAAAATTGCGTAAGGAATATGTACCAAAACAATTTCGCGAAATCATCACTGATGCAAATTCTCAATTAAACGGACAAAAACCAATAGCTGCAATTAATGCTGACTATATAGGCACTGATAATAAACCACAAGGATTGAATATTTCTCGCGGATTTGAGTATTCAGGAGCCTTTAAAACTAAACGTTCTTCCTTTGGTATATCGGGAGGAAACCCTCAAGATAGAAAAGCCACCATTCAGGCTGGAAGAAGAAGTAATGAAATTCTTAATTACAACTTGGTAGGAGGTAATGGCAGATTTTATCGTGGCGGTAAATTTAAAGATATTTGTCCAGATTTAGGAGAATTTGCCTGTAAGCAAGCAACAAACCGTTCTTTAGCTGCCATAACTGACAAAGGTTATGTAATTTTATTAGTTAATGATGCTAAAGCTAATTCAAATATTGAGTTTTCTGCTAATAATCAAGAATTACTACCAGATGAATTTGATAATGTTCTAGAAGGTATTGCTCGTAATAATTGTTTGGGCAATATTCAAGAAGGAATTTTGTTTGATGGTGGGATGTCACCAGGATTATATTACAACAATAAAATATATGTAGAAAATGCTGGGCCTATTGGTTCAGTATTTTTGATATATAAAAAGTAATCTCATGTTCAGTTAAGTCTCTACTTCAAGTGAAATTAGCGACAGATAGGCACACAATACCTTTTGATTAAGATGAAGTTTTAGTTATGTCTAATGTAGCTTTGGTATTCTAAATAGCTAACTACTTGGTAAACGCATTGCTCAACAGAGAATTGATGAGTCAAACAAATAATCTCTGGATTTAAAGGTTCTTCGTAAGGGTCAGATATGCCAGTAAAATGTTTAATTTGTCCTGTTCTGGCTTTGGTATAAAGCCCCTTAACATCACGGGATTCACAAACTGCTAATGGTGCTTGAACGTAAACTTCTACAAAATTGGTGGTTGTTTGTCTCAATTCCTCTCGAATTTCCCGATAGGGGCTGATTGCAGCCACGATCGCTATCACCCCATTTCGACTGAGCAAGTTAGCAACAAAACCAATCCGTCGGACATTGATATCTCTATCTTCTTTAGTAAATCCAAGTCCTTGAGATAAATGGGTGCGAACGACATCACCATCAAGTAATTCTACTCGGCAATCCCGCGATCGCAGTTCTTGAGCAACAGATAAGGCGATTGTTGTTTTACCCGCCCCACTTAAACCTGTTAGCCAAAGAATTAGACCTTGATGGTTCATAACTCGTTTTTTCTTCATCTATGGAAGAGTGCGATCGCACTTTACATTATTTGTGGGAGCGATCGCTCATCTAAAATGTGTTAATTTTTCCTAGCTAAGGTGCTTTTCGATGCATCAAAGGTACTTTTCGATGCATCAAAGGTGCTTTTCGATGCATCAAAGGTGCTTTTCGATGCAACTAAAGTCGGCGTTGGATGAATCGAGATGATTAAAGCGTTACGAAATTAGCGGCAGTCAGCGTCGTCGTATTTATACCAGTCAGCTTCTACTCCATGAAGACTGGGCAAGGTTAATGTTTGCAACTTCAATGCAATCAAGGTGCAAGCCAATGCAACAAAGTTGCTCTTCGATGCACCTAATCAATTTGTTGAGTGGGCAAGCATTTGCTCACCCAAAAAACTTAAACAGCTTTGCTGTATCTTGCATTTTTTAATTGCGTTAGCGTAGCAGGGCGTAGCCCATTGCGAATTGTGAATTGGTATTAAACGATCGCCTTTTACTTACGGCTATGTGCCGCAAACATTTTTTGAATCGATATAACTACTGCGGTTTTAGAACATTATCAGCAAACTGCCCTTTCACATTACCCGCAGGAGCATACTGACAAACTACATAGAAGCCATCGTACTTAGTACCGTCAATTGTTGCAGGGCCAGGTGCAGCACCACAGCCGACTTTGGTACTGCCCTTCCAGACTACCTGAGTAAAATGCCCAGTTGAGCCAGAAAATACAGGGTTGTTGTAGTCATAATCTTTAATTTCACTGTACCAGTCCTGAACTGCTGCGCTACCTAAGTTTGTTGACTCTCCACCCCAGTATATATTCTCTCCTACATTGTTTCGATTGGTACTGTGTTCTAAGTCACCTTTAGCTGCTATGGTTTGTGCCCAGGCTTGTGCGCTCTCGTTGAGAGTATTATCGATGGTCACGTTAGGACTTTTATGCTTGGCTCGATAAGTGTTGTGTGCAGATACAGCATCGCTACGCAGCGCTGCTAAGTCAATAGATGTCTGTCCTAAAACAAGGTGATTACCGATTGCTACTCCAGTGAGTCCGATAGCTAAAGTTGTAGCTGTTGTCAAAGTTAGAGTCGAAAAGAATTTATTCATGATTTTATGTCTGTTAAGTTAACTTTTCCAAGTCAATGCAACTAAAGTGCAACTTGGGAAAAAAGGCGGAAGATTCATCGCCTCATCAGTTGAGCCATCATTTTTTATTTAGGCAATCGCCCAAATTTTGCTGTAGCGAAATCGATTATATAGCGATCGCCTCTGTTAGCGCCTCGTACAAAGATCCAAGTTTTGACTAGGATCTTTGTCCTATATAATTGATGCTTATACTTATTGGCAGTGTGAAAATTTTGCTGTGCTGCAAAATGAAAGAGTGCGATCGCACATGAGATGACTCGTAGATGCGATCGCACTCCTTGAATGTGATATTTAATGTGATAATTTTTCCTAGCTCATGATGCGACTAACTTTTTGCGGCTAGGACGCTTGTAATCTGATTTTTTCTTCAATCCTACCGCTTGGGCTTGATCGCTATCTAATCCATATTGTCCGCGCACAACTTCTTTCATCGCTAATACCGCATTGTGAAATTCCCATTCTGCTAATCGCGCAGCATCAGCCGCAGCACGGTATAAAGCTAGTTTCTCGGTTTCGGCTTGTTGCTGAGCCAACATAGCTTGATAAGCTTGCTGTAATTTGGCAGCAGAGGCATCAGCACGGTGAGTTTCGTAAGTAGTAATGGTTTGCAAACCGTGCCACGAACTAACATCTTCACTAATTACTTGAGGGCGTAAACGGCGTGTTGTGTCTTGGGTAGCCATATTAACATACTGTTGTAAAGTATATATTTAATGTACCCATTGTCACCATAAAGCTATCAGTACTAGGAAATTTTTAGATAAAACAGGCTTTAAGAAAAGGATAAGCTGATTTTTGCTCTTTGATGCATTAAAGGTGCAAGCCGATGCATCAAAGGTGCAAGCCGATGCATCAAAGGTGCAAGCCGATGCATCAAAGGTGCAAGTCGATGCATCAAAGGTGCAAGCCAATGCATCAAAGGTGCAAGCCAATGCATCAAAGGTGCAAGCCAATGCATCAAAGGTGCAAGCCGATGCATCAAAGGTGCAAATTAATGTATTTAGCCAATTTGTAGGGTGAGCAAACATTTGCCCAGCCAATACTTTTAAACAGAGGTAAAATTGTTCTGTGTCAGCGTGGTGGTATCAAACCCAGTCAGCACCGCTAAAGTTTGATTGCCTAAACGAATCTCATTACCAAAGAAAGATAACTGACTAAAACTCAAACCAGACAAGCCGATGTCACAAAGGTGCAAGTCAATACATCAAAATTGCTCTTGAATACAACAAAGATGCAAGTCAATACATCAAAGATGCAAGCCAATGCACCTAAATAAGTTGTCGAGTGGGCAAACACTCGCCCACCCAACACACTTAAACAGAGATAAAATTACTTTGTGTCAGGGTAGTGGTATCAAACGCAGTCAGCACCGCTAGGGTTTGATTACCTAAACGAATCTCATCACCAGAGAAAGACAACTGACTGAAACTCAATCCAGACAAGCCAATCTTATCGCCTTGACCTAAACTAAAATCAGTAATCGTATCTCGACCTGCAGCTTTCTCCAACACGAAGATATCGCCACCACTACCGCCAGTTAGGATATCATCAGCTTTGCCACCATTGAGGAAATCGTTACCCGCACCGCCAACGAGTAAATCTTGACCATTTCCACCCAAGAGAGTGTCGTTACCGTCACCGCCAGAAAGTGAATCTTCACCGTTATCACCTTCGAGACGGTCGTTACCAGCTTCACCGTTAAGTGTGTCATCACCGTTACCGCCTAACAAGGTGTCGTTGCCAGTACCGCCATAAAGCGTGTCGTTACCATTATCACCCACTAGGTTATCGTTGCCAGCATTACCAAAGACACTATCGTTACCGTTGAGTGCATTAATAATGTCGTTGCCAGATGTACCGTTGATATTATCATTTTGGTTAGTACCGTTGAGGTTGACTCCCACAGCCACTGTCACCATCGCTACATCTGTGCCACCATTGCCATCGCTGACGGTGTAGTTAAAGCTGCCATTGCCAGTAAAACCTGTGGTGGGAGTAAAGACGATATTGCCACTGTTATTTAAGCTCACAGTACCGTTAACAGCGTTACTCACAGCAGTGATGCTTAAAGTAGAACTGTCTACATCTGTATCGTTAGCTAACAAGTTAGCAGCCAGTAAAGTCAAAGGTGTATTTTGATTGGCGCTAGCAGAGTCATCACCAGCTACAGGTGCATCGTTAACAGGAGTTACCGTTAAATCAAAGGTATCGTCAACACTGGCGTTGCTAGTGTCAGTTGCAGTAACTTTAATGCTAATTGTACCGTTATCTGGGTCATTGGGTGTGCCGCTAAAGGTACGGGTATTGGCATCGAAGCTTAACCAAGTGGGTAGGGCGTTGCCGTTAGCGAGGGTGGCAGTGTAGGTTAAGCTGTCACCTGCATCAACATCGACAAAGGTGTTGGCTGGAATGGTAAAGCTGAAGAAGCCATCTTCTAGGGTGTTTTGGTTAGCAATGGCATTTGCTACTGTGGGTGCCTCGTTGACCCCCCCTGTAGTCGCCCCGAAGAACAGGATATTGCCGTCAAAATTCCCGACGAAAGCATCGAGATTCCCATCGCCATCGATGTCGGCAAAAGTGGGAGAGGCATAATTACCCACATCCGTGAGTCCGAAGTTCCCCGCTTCAGATGTGAAAATCGGAGCCGTCGCCGTTCCCGTGTTGCGGAAGAACGCCGTATTGCCGCTACTATTCCCGACGAAAGCATCGAGATCCCCATCGCCATCGATGTCGGCGAAGGTGGGCGCGGCATTATACCCCACATTGGAGAGTCCGAAGTTCCCCGCTTCTTGAGTAAACAAAGGAACCGTCGCCGTTCCTGTGTTGCGGAAGAACACCGTATTGCCGTTAGGTTCCCCGACGAAAGCATCGAGATCCCCATCGCCATCGATGTCGGCGAAGGTGGGAGAGCCATAAACCCCCACATTGGAGAGTCCGAAGTTCCCCGCTTCTTGAGTAAACAAAGGAGCCGTCGCCGTTCCCGTATTGCGGAAGAACACCGTATCGCTTAAGAATTCCCCGACGAAAGCATCGAGATCTCCATCGCCATCGATGTCGGCGAAGGTGGGTGCGGCATAAAAACCCACATCCGTGAGTCCGAAGTTCCCCGCCTCCTGGCTGAAACTGGGAACCGTCGCCGTTCCCGTGTTGCGGAAGAACACCGTATTGCCGTCAAAATTCCCGACGAAAGCATCGAGATCCCCATCCCCATCGATGTCGGCTAGAGTGGGCTTGGCAAAAGACCCGACATTGGAGAGTCCGAAGGAGTTGGTCACGGGAGCGACGAAATTAATCGGGGGCGGTGGGGCCGGTTGATTCTCGAAGAACAAGGTATTGCCGGCAAGATTCCCGACGAAAGCATCGAGATCCCCATCGCCATCGATGTCGGCAAACGTGGGCGCGGCATAATTACCCACATCGGAGAGTCCGAAGTTTCCCGCTTCAGATGTGAAAATCGGAGCGGTCGCCGTTCCCGTATTGCGGAAGAACACCGTATTGCCTAAGTATTCCCCGACGAAAGCATCGAGATCCCCATCGCCATCGATGTCGGCAAACGTGGGCGCGGCATGAGACCCCACATTTGTGAGTCCGAAGTTCCCTGCTTCAGAGGTGAAAATCGGAGCCGTCGCCGTTCCCGTATTGCGGAAGAACACCGTATTGCCGAAGAATCCCCCGACAAAAGCATCGAGATCCCCATCGCCATCAATGTCGGCAAACGTGGGTTTGGCAGAACCCCCCACATTGGAGAGTCCGAAGTTCCCTGCTTCAGATGTGAAAATCGGAGCGGTCGCCGTTCCCGTATTGCGGAAGAACACCGTATTGCCGTAGCCTTCCCCGACGAAAGCATCAAGATCCCCATCGCCATCAATGTCGGCTAAGGTGGGCGCGGCATAAATCCCCACATCGGAGAGTCCGAAGTTCTCCGCTTCTTGAGTAAACAAAGGAGCCGTCGCCGTTCCGGTGTTGCGGAAGAACACCGTATTGCCGGCAAGATTCCCGACAAAAGCATCGAGATCCCCATCCCCATCGATGTCGGCAAACGTGGGCACCGCATAATTACCCACATTCGTCAAGTAGTTAATCGGGGCGATAAATATTGGGTCGGTCATAGTTGATTTTCTCCTTAGAGTTAAGATATGTGTTTGACGGCTGTCGCTACAGCTTGGTTTAGTGGCTCCCATTGCCAGTTCAACTTACGTAGTAATGGCAAGAGTGCAAGGTCGGTGAAGTCGTCCTTCGGATAGCTCACCTGTATCTGTCGGCATCCGTTTTTAACTAATTCGACTTCTAAAGCTTGGATTAAGCGCGTTCCGATGCCTCGATTGCGGCACTCCGGCAACACCAACAACGAAATCAGTTCGGCTACGCCATCACCTAAGAGTTCGGCTATAGCAAAACCGACGATTTCCCCGTCTAGCGACGCGGAAAGTCCGATCAATTCTCCCCGTTGCGGTTGCGTCTGCCAGCGTTGACTCAGGCGGGGAAAGGTCAGAGCATCATAGGGTAATAAATTATTCGGATTGAGATGGTAAACACGCTGATATTTGATCGCAGAAGGGGTAATTTCTCTCAATTTGGGCAATCCAGCCACGGGGGCTTTCGCTCCCTTACTGGGGCGTTCGGCGGTGGGTTTGGTAATGACGATGCCTTCCGAACCGGGAAACGTCACCAGACGCTCGATCTCATCACTCTGGAATCCCAAAGCTTGGGGACGGCGCACCCCCGGCAGCACTACCACATCGAACAATTCCTCGACTGCTCCTTCTAACTGAAGCCAATGCAGCACTTCTCCCGTCGTCAGCGAAATTGCCATCAAGCCACATTGAGGTACATTTCCCTGCTTGGCTAACCGTTCCTCTAAGACTAATCCGGTAAAGGTTCTCGCCCGGAGTTTCGATAATCCCACCAGTGCCACATCTCCCCAGAAGGCTAAACCCCTGACGAATCCCGGACAAAACGCAATTGGCACAAATTTTTCGCCCTCAATAAATCCCAGTTCCCCCGTTCCCGAATTCAGCAGCCACAATTTTCCCTGATAAAACCGGGGTGAATGGGGCATCGATAAACCCCTGACAACGATCTCGTTACTAGAAACCTCGATAACCACCCCGCCATCAATCCGACAATTGCGCCATCCGGCTGCTGTATCGGTACTACTGCAAGCCGTGACATAGGCGGGTTTTCCCTCCACCAACGCCAACCCGTTGAGGTGGCAGCGATCTTCCGGCACCAGTTTTGAGATGAAAGACGGTTGCCAGATGGGGACGAAACTATAGTCGTCACTGAGCGTCGCCAGACAGCTAAAATCAGTATTGACAAAAATGACTTTCCGTGAGTCGTCCAGAACGACATCATGGACATTGAGATCGCCTGTGGTGTGGGCAACACGGGGTACGTAGAGGCGATCCGCTTGCGGATCTTGCGAAGCGATCGCGCCCTGAATTTCTCCTGGGGACAGGTGATTGTCAAATCGCCATATCTGATAGCGAGTGCTGAGGTAAAGCTGTTCTCCTGCTGCATACAGCCCCATCGGTTTGTCGAACAAGCGTTCATGAAGCTTCAAACGTCCTTCAGGGGAACTGCCAACGAAAAACAGGCGATTCGTCTGATAGGTGCTGAAGGCTAAACTGATGTTCTGTTGGTGCAGCCAGTGGGCTAACTCAAGGGAGGTATTGATGTTTAGGGTTGGGGAATTAATGGTCATCAGATTAGGGTAAGGACAAACCGACGGGGCTAGACAGACTGGCATGAAATCAGGGATTTTGTCACAGTAAAGCGCCGAGTAAGGTGGAACCGGAACGAGGTAAACCGGAGAACGAGTGGATTTTGGCAGTCATTACGGTTAATTAGTTTTGATATGAAAGCTTTTATACTTATGGGTTGCGATCGCAATTTTGTTGGGGTGAAGTGGATTATAGAGCGATCGCCCTTGGCGTTCCCGCAGGGTAGCTATGCCGAAGGCTTTACGCTGCGCTAACAGATGCCTGCGGCAAGCCGCTGACGCGTCTACGGCGGAAGCCGCCGCTCCGACTTTTCGCTACGACGGGCTACGCCTACGCACTTGATATTATTCGTGAATTGCTATGACTTTTTAAGGTTATGACGCTTGTACAAAAGGTGCAAAGTAATGCAATCAAGTTGCAAGCCAATGCAATTAAGATGCAAGCCAATGTCACAAAGGTGCAAGCCGATGCAACAAAGATGCAAGTCAATGCAACAAAGATGCAAGTCGATGTAACTCAATTGCAAGCCAATGCACCTAAATAATTTGTCGAGTGGGCAAACACTCGCCCACCCAACAGAACTTACACAGAAACAAAGTTGCTTTGCGTTAGCGTAGTCGTATCAAAGCCAGTGAGTATTCCCAAAGTTTGATTACCCAAACGAATCTCATCGCCAGAGAAAGACAATTGACTGAAATTCAACCCAAGCAAGCCAATCTTATCGCCTTGACCTAAACTAAAGTCAGTGATTGTATCTCGACCTGCAGCTTTCTCCAACACGAAGATATCGCCACCACTACCGCCAGTTAGGATATCATCAGCTTTGCCACCATTGAGGAAATCGTTACCCGCACCGCCAACGAGTAAATCTTGACCATTTCCACCCAAGAGAGTGTCGCTACCGTCACCGCCAGAAAGTGAATCTTCACCGTTATCACCTTCGAGACGGTCGTTACCAGCTTCACCGTTAAGCGTGTCATCACCGTTACCACCTAACAAGGTGTCGTTGCCAGTACCGCCATAAAGCGTGTCATTACCATTATCACCCACTAAGTTATCGTTACCTGCATTGCCAAAGACACTATCGTTACCGTTGAGTGCATTAATAATGTCGTTGCCAGATGTACCGTTGATATTATCATTTTGGTTAGTACCGTTGAGGTTGACTCCCACAGCCACTGTCACCATCGCTACATCTGTGCCACCATTGCCATCGCTGACGGTGTAGTTAAAGCTGCCATTGCCAGTAAAACCTGTGGTGGGAGTAAAGACGATATTGCCACTGTTATTTAAGCTCACAGTACCGTTAACAGCGTTACTCACAGCAGTGATGCTTAAAGTAGAACTGTCTACATCTGTATCGTTAGCTAACAAGTTAGCAGCCAGTAAAGTCAAAGGTGTATTTTGATTGGCGCTAGCAGAGTCATCACCGGCTACAGGTGCATCGTTAACAGGAGTTACCGTTAAATCAAAGGTATCATCAACACTGGCGTTGCTAGTGTCAGTTGCAGTAACTTTAATGCTAATTGTGCCGTTATCTGGGTCATTGGGTGTGCCGCTAAAGGTGCGGGTATTGGCATCGAAGCTTAACCAAGTGGGTAGGGCGTTGCCGTTAGCGAGGGTGGCAGTGTAGGTTAAGCTGTCACCTGCATCAACATCGACAAAGGTGTTGGCTGGAATGGTAAAGCTGAAGAAGCCATCTTCTAGGGTGCTTTGGTTAGCAATGGGGTTGGCGACTGTGGGCGCATCGTTGACACCGTTGATGGTCAGGTTGACTGTGGCTGTACTAGTACCACCTTTGCCATCACTGATAGTATAAGCAAAACTGTCGTTGGCAGTAGCTCCCACACCCAAGGATTCAAATTTAGCGTTGGGGTTGTAAGCAAATGTGCCATTAGCATTAAGTGTTAACAGCGCACCAGAAGTTAAAGTAATTTGATTACCCACATTCGCAGCATTGCCGTTGACGGCACTGACAGTAAGGATATCACCTGTATCGGGGTCAGTATCATTAGTTAAGACATTACCGTTAACAGCAGTATCTTCATTTGTGGTTACGCTGTCGTTTGTCGCTGTTGGGTTGTTATTTTGTACTTCGTAAGTTCCAATATCGACTGTGCTGCCACTAATGCGGTTAAAACCTGTACCGCGTTGGTCGGTGGTGACACCAGAGGGAACAAAGGCATTATTGCCAGCGTTGATGGCGGCTGAACCTGCGACTAAGGCGTGGGTTTGGGTTGCGCCACCGTTGTTAGCAAGGGCAGCAAGGACTTGGTTGATATCCGTGATGCCAGCCGAGGCAAAGGTGATATCGCTTCCTGTGCCGATAGTGCCGGATGCACCAGTCAGGCTACCAATGAGGTTGTTGGCATTTCCTGTCACCGCGCCGGAAATATCGGGGGATTGATTCCCCAAGTCGAAGTTGCCCGCAATGATAGTGTTTTGGACAGTTAAATTGCCGAAAGAACGAAAAACTCCTCCGCCACCTCCTTCATTTTGGATGTTTTTGGCAGTGTTATTAGTAATTGTGCTGTTGATGATAGTACTGCTGCCACTAAAACCAAAAGAGCCTATGCCACCTCCAACGCGATCTGCTGTGTTACCACTGATGGTGCTATTAATTACAGTGAGAGTGCCACTACTAGCAATTCCGCCTCCAGAGTTGCCCGTCGTACTATTGCCAGTGATGGTGCTGTTAATTATAGTGAGAGTGCCGCCATTCCCAATACCTCCACCGTTAAATGCCCGACTGTTACTAATGGTGCTGTTAGTAATGGTGAGAGTGCCGTAATTTGTGATGGCTCCACCATAACCACCATTACCTTCGGTAATTGTCAAAGCATCAATTGTACTATTTATTGGCCTACTGATAGGAAAAATGCTGAACACGCTGGAGGCATTGTTGCCACTCACTGTCAGTTGATTTGCCCCAGTTCCTTGAATGGTGACATCATCAGTAATTGTCAGTTGCCCAGATGTCAAAGTAATGGTATTAGGGGTGGCATCAGTGAATACGCTACCTGCAAAGGTAATGGTATCTGCCCCAGCAAGGGCGTTAGCATTGAGAATTGCTTGCCGCAAGGAACCTTCACCGGAATCGTTGGTGTTGGTGACGACGGTATCATTGGCGGCAATGGTAACTGTGGCAGTATTGTTTGTACCGTCAACGGTGTAGCCAGTACCAGTGTCTAAGTTGAGTTTGAGGGTTTCGGCTGCTTCAGTTGCAATGTCGTCAATGGCTGCTAGGTCAAGATCAACAAAGCTTTGGCCATCGGCAATGGTGACAGTTAAGGTATTGCCAGAAACGTTGACGCTACCACCATTGAGGGTATAGTCAGCCGTCGAAGCTGTACTAATACCATCAATAGTTAGGTTAATGGTTAAATCTCCTGTGGTGTCGGTGCGAGTTAGGCGATAAACACCGTTGCTACCACCTTCATTGGCTGTGGCTGTTTGTGCCGTAATGCTGACAGTGGGAGCAGTTACAGGTATTTGTGTGCCGTAGACATCATCATTATTAGTGAGAGTTCCAGCATCGTTAGCCGCACTGTTGCCGCTGAAGGTAGACGAACCGACAAAATCGATGGTGCCAAGAACCGTGGGCATTCCCTGGTTATTATTGTTGGTGTTGGTGGTGGACTGCATGATGAAGATTGCCCCACCCAAGCCTTGACTTGAAGACGGCGATGAACTTAATCCACCTACAGCCGTGTTGTTAGTAAAACTGGTGTCGCTGAGGGTTAAAGAACCACTGCGAACAAAGATACCACCCCCTAAGCCAGCACCGGAGCCACCATCAGAAGAAGAACCTTTGCTGCCGCCGCCAAAGCCACCCAAGCCACCACCATTTTCACTGTAGCCACCACCGCCGCCGTAGCCACCATTTCCACCAGTACTGGAGTTATCACTGCCACCACCACCACCAAAGCCACCGTTACCATCAAATACACCGCCACCACCGAAGCCGCCTTCGGGAAGACCTTTAGGGTCTCCCCCGCCACCGAAGCTGGTGCTACCGCTGTAGCCACTATTGGAACCACCATCGTAGTTTCCGTTGCCACCGTAGCCACCGCCACCGCCACTGGCGTTGCCAAATAGTCCACCGCCGCCGAGGGCGCTGCCATTGCCAAACATACCACCACCACCGCCGCCACTCAAGCCGATCGAGCCATTACCGCCTTGCGCTGTGTTATTACTGAAAGCGACATTAGTTAGGGAGACATTGCCATCATAAATAAACAAGCCACCTCCCAAGCCAGCACCACCACCGCTGCCACCGCTACCGTTACCGCCTTTGGCGCGTCCGTTGGTGATGGTCAGGTCAGAAATACCGACGGTTCCCGACAAAATGAATAAGGGGCGTAGGTCACCATCATCATTAATACCGTTATTGTTGGCATCGCCACTGATGCTCTTGCCGTTGCCTACAATAGTGATGTTGCTGTTCACCAGGGTTTTCATCACCCCAGTGATGCGGACATCGCTATTAATGGTAATGGTGTCATCCCCTGCGATTTGGTTCGCTTGGAGAATTGCATAACTGAGTGTACCTGCGGTATTACCGCTACCGTCATCAGTGGTTTGGTTAACGATGAAATTTGCCATTTGATACTTTTCCTGTTGTGTGAATTGAATGAGTAGAAACTTTCACCTTTAAAAAAAGGGGAGTCAAGATTTAACCGTTGTGTCTGTTGGTTGGGCAACAATCAAATTCGCCGAACTATTGCTAGGATTTGTCCAAAAAGACAACTGATTAAATTGGGTAAATAAATCCGGTGGCAAAATGGTTTGCCTTTCTTGCAACTCGACTTTAGAACGAACTGTGTGCAGTCCTTTCAGGTTGAGTCGGTTGTCAAATTCCGGTGCATCATATTGGACATTTTCAAAGTCATGGTCGAATGGTTCTTCTTCTAAAAATTGATAAATTAAATGCAAAACCTTATCCGGCTTTTGCGCTAATAAGTCGTAATCGACTAACAATAACCGCGAGCTATATTCGCTATAAAAAGCTTCTTTAAGAGCGTTATAGGCAAACCCCACTAACCGTCCCCCTTGACTCAAGGCTTCGGTACGGGTGTAAACCGTGGCGCGTTCGGTGGGGTTGTTAAATAAGCGAGAAACATCAAAGGAGTTTTTTCTGACTAGTCTTTCGATGCTGTCCATAATCCAAGCCACATTCCGCACACAGCAAATTACTTTGGAGTGAGGAAATAATTCGTGAATTAAGGACAATTTGCTACACCACAAGCGGTTAGTGTCGAAGATGACTTGTTTATCGGTTTGGGACTGGTAAAATGTGGAAAAAATATTTAAAGTTAATGCCCGTTTTTGCTCTGGGGTGATGAATACGGAAAATTCGTTGTCTTCGCTCATAGCTTCGAGCATTCGATTTACTAGACTACCCACAGGGCTAGACATACTGGCATGAAACTGGGGATTTTGCCGCAGTAAAGCGCCGAGTAAGGTGGAACCGGAGCGAGGTAAGCCGGAGATAAAGTGGATTTTGGCACTCATAATGGTTAATTAGCTTGATTTGTCGCCTGGAGAAATTGAATGTTTCTCCAGGCGCGACATTATTTAATAACGAATTAGCATTGAGGCTAAAAAAAGCGCAGCGTGATTGTCCCCTATGCTGTCTGCGTTGGGGATGAAAGCTAGAGCTTGATAGTCTGCTCGGCTAGGCGTTTGTCTAAATTTTTGATAGTGAAATGGATTATAGAGCGATCGCCCCAATCACCGCATCGAACAAAGATCCCAGTTTTGACTAGGATCTTTGTCCTATATAATTAATACTTATCTTGAATAATGAGAGTTGCGATCTTCACCACACGGTAAAGCTGAAGAAACCATATTCTGAGGTAGTTTGATGTGCGATCGCATTTTCTTTTGTTCTCAAATGCGATCGCATCACCAATCACCCAAAAAGGCTACGATTTTAGACTGTTACGAAATTAGCAGCAGTCAGCGTCGTCGTATTAATACCAGTCAGCGTCGCCAAAATTTCATTGGTGGAAGTCACTTTGATATTGTTACCTGAAAAACTTAATTGCCCAAAGCTTAAACCACTATACAATCCAATCAAATCACTACCCTTAGAAAAATCAGTAATGGTATCAGTACCTTCCCCAGCAGCAAAAGCAAAAATATCGTTACCATTGCCACCTGTGAGAATATCGCTGCCAGCACCACCATAAAGGAGATCGTTACCATTACCGCCATTGAGGCGATCGCTACCACCGCCACCATAGAGAGTATCGTTGCCATTACCACCGTTGAGGCTATCGTTACCCGCGCCGCCATCCATCAGTCCATCGCCATACAAGATGTCGTTGCCATTATCACCGTTGAGGCTATCGTTACCCGCGCCGCCGTAGATGGTATCGTTGCCATTACCACCGTTGATGATGTCGTTACCAATGCTGCCAACCAGGTTATCCGCTTGATTCGTACCATTACTGTTAAGACCGACAGCCACAGTCACCGTACCAGTATCAGTGAGGCTACCATCGCTGAGGGTGTAATTAAAGCTGGCATTCCCAAAGAACAGAAGATTTGGCGTAAAGGAAACGAAATCATCTGCGGTGTTGCTGGCTGTGCCGTTATTGTTCAGGACGGCAGTACCGTTGGTAGCACCGCCCACAGCAGTGATGCTTAACGAGTTGCCATCGGCATCGGTATCATTTGCCAGTAGGCTACTAACTGGGATGTTGACAGGAGTTGCAAAGAATGTAGTAGCAGTGTCATCAACAGCAACAGGGGCACTGTTGGTGACAGGTTTTTGTGTGCCGTAGACATCATCGTTATTGGTGGCAGTTCCCGCATCGTTAGCTGCACTGTTGCCGCTGAAGGTAGATGAACCGACAAAATTGATAGTGCCAAGGACGGTGGGCATTCCCTGGTTGTTGCCGTTGGTGTTGGTGGTGGACTGCATGATGAAGATTGCCCCACCTAAGCCTTGACCATTTTGAGAACCCGTGCCACCTGTAGCTGTATTGTCAGTAAAGCTGGTGTTGTTGAGGGTCAAAGAGCCACTGCGGACGAAGATACCACCTCCTAGTCCAGCACCGCCGCCGCCGCGGCCATAGCCGCCGTTGCCGCCGCCGAAGCCGCCGGAGCTGAAGAAGCCATTGCCGCTGTAGCCGCCGCCGAAGCCGCCGCCGCCGCCGCCATAGCCGCCGTTGCCGCCGCCGTTGCCGTAGAAGCCGAAGCCGCCGCCGCCGCCGAAGCCGCCGTTGCCGCCGAGCTTCTGGCTGCCGCCGCCGCCGCCGCCGAAGCCGCCGCTAGCACCATTACTGCTAGAACTCCCATTCCCACCGCCACCGAAGGCACCAATACCACCGCCGTAGTTGCCGTTACCACCGTAACCGCCGTTGTTGTTAGTGTTTGCTGCAAAAAGTCCGCCGCCGCCGGTGAAAATGCCGTAGCCGCTGACGGAATTGCCAAACATCCCGCCGCCGCCGCTGCCGCCAGCACCGCCGCCGCCGACACCGCTACTGCCGCCTTGTGCGGCGTTGTTACTAAAATCGACATTGGTTAAAGAGACGTTGCCATCATAGATAAACAAGCCGCCGCCCAAACCAGCACCGCCGCCGCCGCTGTTACTATCTCCGCCTTTAGCCCGTCCGTTGGTGATGGTCAGGTCAGAGATATCGACAGTTCCCGACTGGATGAATAGGGGGCGCACGTCGCCATTATCGTTGATGCCATTGTTATTGGCATCGCCGCTAATACTGTGGTTGTTGCCCACAATGCTGATGTTGCTGTTCACCAGGGTTTTTACTACCCCAGTCACACGCACATCATTATTGAGGGTAATGGTGTCATCCCCTGCGAGTTGGTTAGCTTGGAGAATTGCGTAACTGAGGGTGCCTGTAGTAGTCCCAGTGCCGTCATCAGTAGTTTGATTAACGATGAAGTTTGTCATTTGATTTTTTTCTTTTGTTGAGTTATTTGTCAGGTGGGCAAACAGCAGACGACTAAAGTTTTAGTACGTTGCTAAGTCAATAGATGTCTTTCCTAAAACGGAGTCACTGCTCATTGCTCCTCCTGTTAGTGCAATGGTTAAAGCTGTGGCTGTTGTTAGGGTTAAAGTTGAAAAGAATTTATTTATGGTTTTGTATTTCTTGAGTTAACTTTTGTAAGTCAATGCATTAAAGGTGCAGGTCGATGCATTAAAGATGCAAGCCAATGCATTAAAGGTGCAAGCCAATGCATTAAAGGTGCAAGTCGATGCATCAAAGGTGCAAGTCGATGCATTAAAGGTGCAAGCCGATGCATCAAAGGTGCAAGCCGATGCATTAAAGGTGCAAGGCGATGCATCAAAGGTGCAGCTTGGTAGGGAAGGGGAAAGATTTAAAGTTTCATTAGCTCACCGCTTCTATCGGCTGGGCGACAATCACATTCGCCAGACTATTGCTAGGGTTCTTCCAAAAAGACAACCCATCATACTGAGTAAATAAATCTGGCGGTAAAATTGTCAGTCGCGGCTGAAACTCGACTTTGCGACGCACCTGATGTAGTCCCTTAGTATTGAGCCGATGATCAAATTCCTCAGCTTCGTATTCCACATTGGCAAAATCATGCTCAAAGGGTTCCTCTTGTAAAAATTGATAAATCAGCGATAGGGTTTTATCAGGTGCTTGGGTTAATAAGTCATAGTCCACCAAAAGTAAAGAAGCACTGTATTCGCTATAAAATGCTTCTTTGAGGGCATTATAAGCAAACCCCACTAACCGTCCCCCACCACTCAAGGCTTCAGTGCGGGTGTAAACTGTGGAACGTTCGCCAGCATTATTAAACATCCGCGACACATCAAAAGCATTTTTTCTAATCAGCCGTTCGATGCTATCCATAATCCAAGCGACATTCCGCACGCAGCAAATCACCTTTGAGCCAGGAAATAGCTGTTGAATTAAGGACAATTTGCTACACCACAAGCGATTAGTATCAAAGATGACTTCTTTTTCGGCTTGGGGTTCGTAAAATGTGGAAAATATAGTTAAGGTTAATGCCCGTTTTTGCTCAGGGGTGATAAAGACAGAATATTCGTTGTCTTCGCTCATCGCTTCTAGCATTCGGTTTACCAGACTACCAACGGGGCTAGTCATGCTGGCGTGAAACCGGGGGTTTTGCCGCAGTAACGCTCCGAGTAAGGTGGAACCGGAACGAGGTAAGCCGGAGATAAAATGGATTTTGGCAGTCATGACGATTAATTGGCTCTGATTTATTGCCTTGACATAGAAGCTTTTGTACCTGTGTGTTTTGCTTGTACAGGCTTGGCAGTTGTTAAAATTTTGTTGTGGCGAAATGAATTATATAGCGATCGCCTCAGTCACCGCATCGGACAAAGATCCAAGTTTTGACTAGGATCTTTGTCCTATATAATTAATACTTATCTAGAGTAATGAGAGTGGCGATCTTCACCAAGCCATAAAAAATGAGCAAGGCTGGTTTTTGCAATGCTCATGCATCAAAGTTGCTCTTTAATGCATTCAAGGTGCGAGTCGATTCATTAAAGGTGCAAGCCATTGTACAGCGATCGCCTGAGTGAGCGCATCGGATACTTGTCCTATTTTTGACTAGGATCAATGACCTATAATGCACTAGGTCATTGATCCTATATATCTATAATTTTGTTCTGTTTTCTGATTTGCTCCCATCAACATTCATCTGCGCGAGTAGCAGTAAACTACAGTGAAATTACTGCGTTATCTATAAAACAAGTTTCTCGTGAAATCAGGTAATGACTATTATTTCAAGCCTTTTGGGTATATTTGCTGGCATTTGCCTGTATGTTGGTCTATTACACCTGCTAATTGCTTCTGCGCGATTAAAATCTGTGCTGCACTTCTGGTTTGGGTTAACCTGCTTGCTGGGTGCTAGCTATATCTTGGCTCTTATAGCCAAATATAAAGTCACTGATGTAGAAGATTATATAAATGCCAGAAAATTGACATCTTCCTTAGGGTTTCTTTTCACAATTGCTTATGTCTGGTTTGTGGCTTTATATACTAAATTTAAGCCAGTACGCTTACTGTTGGCACTGAATAGCCTCTACGTCATCTGCATCTTAATTAACCAAATTTTACCCACTGGAATTCTCTACTCCCAAATCAGCAGACTATCTAGCATCTCTTTGCCTTGGGGCGAACCAATTACCCACCCAGAAGGGACACTCAATCCTCTATTCGGGTTCCAATTCTTAGCTTTAATCAGTAATGTAATTTTTACTTTTTACGCCTGTTACCGTCAATATAAACTTGGCGAAAAGCAAGCTGCACTGATTTTGGGTTTGAGTCTGGCGATTTTTGTAGGAACTGTTCAATACGATCGCCTAATGGATTTGGGAGTGTTCAAATCTCTATACCTCAGCGAATATGGATTTCTGTCCTTCGTGGTGATTATGAGTCTACGCCTGACGAAGGAGTTGATGCAAGCGGTGAAGCTACGCGAACAATTGATGGAAAGCGAACGGCTACGCAAGATTGCTGTGGAAATTGAACGAAATCGCCTCGCCCGTGACTTACACGATTCAGTATCGCAGACGCTGTTTTCTGTGGCGACAATTGCCGAAGCTTTGCCTAGAGTGTGGAAACGCAACCCAGAAACAGCCCAACAGGGATTAGAGGAACTCGTCCAGCTCACACAAGGAGCGTTAGCAGAGATGCGGAATTTACTGCTTGAGTTGCGTCCCAATGGTTTGGCAGAAAAACTATTAGGTGAATTACTCAAGCAGTTAACCAAAGCCATTTCCGAACGGGTAAATTTTCAGATAACAACAATTGTAGAAAGCGATCGCTCTGTATCTAATGAGGTAAAGCTTGTCTTTTATCGAATTGCTCAAGAAGCACTAAATAATATTATTAAATATGCTCAAGCTACGCAAGTTTCAGTGAGTCTCTACAGCGATTCACAAAAGATAGTTTTGCGTATAAGCGATAATGGCTGTGGTTTTGACCGTAACAACATACCATCTGGTCATTTAGGGATTGCAATTATGAAAGAACGGGCTGATTCAATTGGTGCTACTTTCCATCTAGAAAGCTCTCCAGGGCAGGGAACTGAAGTTATTTTAAGTTGCAATGAAGGTCAGGTAAAGAATTAGGAGAGACTGAATGCTATGTCAGATTACTCATTATGAAATGATATTAAGCCTTTATTAAATAAAAGTAAAAATTTTTCAGTAAAAACACGTTTAAATGAAACAATAATGTATTAAAAATGATTATAAAACCCCAAATTTATATATGGAACATGCTCAATTAGTCAAACCAATTCGTGTCGTTACTGTTGACGATCATGAAATTATGCGGGGAGGTATTAAATTTCTCTTGCTAGCGTTTGATGATATTGAATTAGTGGGGGAAGCGCGTAATGGAGATGAAGCAGTACGTTTGTGCGAACAGCTGCAACCAAATGTAGTGCTGATGGATTTGATGATGATCGGGATGAATGGAGCAGAAGCAACAAGAGCTATCTGCAAAAAATACCCGCAAATTCAAGTTTTAATTTTGACCAGTTTTTTTGAAAATGACTTAGTACAGCAAGCAATGCAAGCCGGAGCCATTGGCTACCTGCTCAAGGGTGTCTCGATTGATGAGTTGGCAGATACCATACGAGCCGCTGCGATCGGTCGTTCTATGTTGACACAAGAGGTTGTTCAGGCGTTGCTGCAACCGAGCAAACCATCATCCCAAGCTGTCTATGAACTGAGCAGGCGTCAACAAGAGGTATTAACACTGCTGGCTTTAGGATTGACTAATGAAGCGATCGCTCAACGGATGAAGTTGAGTCCTTCTACTATTAGACATCATGTCAGTCAGGTACTAAATAAGTTAGGAGTAACGAACCGCACAGAGGCTGCTACCAGGGCAGTGCAAGTTGGATGTGTTTAATAGTGGTTTTTTGTAGTTAATGAAGAGATGATTGGCGAAGATTCAAAAAATCGTGCCAATGAGTATGCTCCTCGATCATTCGCGGAGATTGCGCTTTCGCTGCCAATAACGTTTTTGCCTTTGAGTTTCCATGTATTCTCGCTTGAGTTGCTGGATATCGTTACCCTCAGCAAACAAACTATCTAGACCGATAACTTCCTCTTGAGGTAAAACTCGCAAAAATTTGAAAATCTTAAATTTAGAACGAGACGTACCAGAAATAAGATACATAAAATAGCTGATGCCAATCCAGGCGATCGCACTAAATATTACCGTAAACTCACTCACCAGCAGAATACCAATAAGTTGAGCAAACAAAAGATTTGGCCCACCACCAAAAAATAACCCACCCTTTAATGAGCTTTCTTGAGTAAAAAAATCTTTAGCCCAGCTATAACTGCTAGGGTCTTGACTAAACAGCCCTACCGCTACTGTTCCCCAGATTCCACAAACAAGATGAACAGAAATAGCACCTACTGGATCGTCAATTTCGCACTTATCTAAGATCACAGATGCATAAACAACCAGCGCCCCACCAATAAAGCCGATCAAAGCTGCACTGGGAATATTAACAAAAGCACAAGCAGCGGTAATACTCACACAACCAGCTAAAATACCGTTAATCATAAATGAGAGACTAGGTTTTTCATAAAACTGCCAAGACCAAAAAGTAGCACCCATTGCTCCCATTGCACCAGCCATGAGAGTGGTCACAATAATATGAGCTATAGCTTCGGAATTAGCTGTTAGTGTTGAGCCGGCGTTAAAACCATACCAACCAAGCCAAAGAATAAAACAACCAAGAGTTGCAGCACTGAGATTATGTGCGGGGATAGAAATGATTTTTTTGCCGTAAAAGCTTGTTCTTTGCCAAGAGCGTTTTTCGTTTGGTTGAAATTTTCTATATTTTCCTAAACGTGGCTTTAACAATACAGTTCCGATCAAAGCAGCCCAGCCACCAACTGAGTGAACTACAGTTGAACCAGCAAAATCTCTAAAACCTAGCTTGTAGAGAAAACCACCTCCCCACATCCAATGGCCTGTGATGGCATAACTCAACACTAAGAAAAAACTGAAAATCATAAATGCAGCGAACCTAATTCTTTCCGCAACCGCTCCGGAAACAATAGTTGCAGCAGTACCAGCAAAGGTTAACTGAAAGAAAAATTTAGCACTCAGAGGAATCGCTGCCCATTTTAATGAATCAAAAATTCCTTGGTAATTGTTTTGTATTGCAGGGCTATTGTCATAACCTTGTAATAAAAAACCTTTTGTGCCGATAAATTCATTCCCATGACCAAACATGAAACCGAAGCCTAAAATCCAGAAGGCTAAAGCAGCAATAGCAAACACAATTAGGTTTTTGGCTAAGACAGTTATGGCATTGGCGCTGCGACAAAAGCCAGACTCTAACATAGCGAAGCCTGCGTTCATAAAGAACACTAAGCACCCAGTCAACAAAACCCACTGGGTATTATCAGCTACTTTATAACTAGCTGATGCCGAAGTTTGAGCAGCTGTAGCATGAGAGATGCAAACCAGGATGAGCAGGGTTAATACAGGTAAAACAGCATACTTTAAAAGCCGAGTTTTTTTTGACTTGGCTTTCAGGCTTTTTGGCTTAGGCATAGAGAAAGAGCGTGTTTTGATGGTAATACCGTAGGAGTTTATGTATGACTTATTTATACTTGTATCAGAGATATTTTCAAAGTAAAACTTTTAACAAGTTTTATCCGGATTCTAGTGATTACCAAGCGATCATATATAATCAAAACTACATACTAGTAAATATTAGGACGTGTTGATAAATTTAGTAAAGTATTTTATTTTACATTAAGTTTTGGCATCTTAGGCAAAGCATAAAACTTCACAAACTCACTATGAATTTCCCGGAAACGTTGTAAATTTATCGGAAGCAGTTAGTAGCTTGATTGTGTGGAAATTTTATCTAAAGAATAAATTTGGTTATTTTTAGGTTAATTCAGGCGATTAAGCAGGGTATCAATTATCTAAAATCAATAAAAATCTAGTCTCGATTATCAAAAATTTTTAGGAAATAATCCTAAATATAAAAAAGTCTATCTGCATTATTTTAATAATCTTTATTCCCAAATAAATCCCAAAATAATGGCAATCTTTGACTCATTCAAATCATCAGGCTCAAAACAAGATAATTGCTTATGTATTAATTTAAAATGCCTACAGAAGCAGAAAAAAATTAATGAGAGTTATTGCCAAGATTGTGGCTCTGATTTGCTCTTGAATGGGCGTTATCGGATAATTGATGTATTGCATCAACAAGAAATTCAAGAGTGTATGCTTTATGATGCTATTGATATGACCGATGGCGGCAAGCCCAAAGCAATCAAAGTTTTGTACACAAATAATCAAGAAGCAATATCTCGGTTTAACAGAGTGGCATATGTTGTAGTAAAACACTGGGTTCCTGGAATTCCTCAGGTAGATCAAGGAGGATACTTCCCGATAAATTTTCCCGATCAAACAGTAGCTTATTGTTTGGTTATGGAGAAGATTGCCGGATTAAATTTACAACAATGGCTGGAAAGTGGAAATAATCGCTCTATCACCGAAGAAAAAGTAATTTATTGGTTGGAACAACTGACTATAATTTTAGGCAATCTTCATCAAAAAAACTTCTTTCATCGTGATATCAAACCCGCAAATATCATGTTGAGAGGCAAGAATGAAGAGCTAGTATTAATTGGTATTGATGCTATCAGGTCAATCACGGCAGCTGTTGTAGAGGGAAAAAGTATCAGCAGAATTGGTACAAAGGGTTACGTCGCACCAGAGCAAGAAATAGGTCAGCCTTTACCCCAATCTGATTTTTATGCTTTGGGCCGTACCTTTGTGCATCTGTTAACAGGTAAAGCACCAAATAATTTTGATGAAGGAGCAAATAGGAAGCTGCTTTGGCGTAACAGTATGCCAAAATTATCAAGTCCTATCGCAGATTTGATTGATAGTTTGATGGCTTGGTCTCCAGGAGATAGACCTAAAAATACAGAAGAAATTTTACAGCGCTTAGAAGAAATTAAACGCAATTTACAACTTGAAAATAAAAGTAAACAACAGCTAACCTTTAAGAAAATTGTTGGTTTGATAGTGTTTGTATTTTTGGCATTTCTGGGCTATATAGCTATTAATCCCCCAAAACCTGCAAATATCAGCCCACCAACTGCTGCTTCACCGTCAACAACTCCTTCATTAAATCCAAAATGTAAAATACGTCTGGGAAAAAGCGTACCAGAGTCAAGCGCCCTAGCCAAGGATGTGTATCAGATTTTGCAAGATCAAAAAGTTGTCAGTCAAGATCCAGAAATTCGGCAAATTGAGGTTTTTAATGTGATTCAATCGGATTGCGACTTAAACATATATATACGTTTATCTGGCAATAAATTACTCAGTTCTAGCCTAGAAAATAAAATTACCAACATCATCAAGAATCGCTTTGATTATGTTGGTAATATCAGAGTCATCAGGTATTAGTGAACAGTGTTTCATCTTCACTCTTCTTTACTAATCCACACAATTATAAAGATTTAATAACATCTGTGATGGCTGAAGCGATCGCCCAATTGTGAGACTTACCCTTAAAAGTATTCCCGCCAGCAGCAGGGCAGTTGTGATACCCGAAAGCGCTACTCTAGAGGTGATAGCTTAAAATAATCTATGACACCGGAAGAAATTGCGGGTACGCTAACAAAATTATTTGGGACAGCATCTGTAGGTGCGATCGCGCCTGGATCGTGGCAAGTAGAAACTGCTAATTTTCGGTTGTTAGTGCTGCTTACCGAAGATGATACTTGGTTGCGGGTTTTACTGCCCATTGTGCCAGTAGCAGCAGCACAACCATTTCTAGAACAGTTTTTAGAAGCTAACTTTGATGAGACTCAGGAAGTACGCTACGCTTTGTATCAAGGAGTCATGTGGGGAGTGTTTCAGCATAACAGCGCCACTTTGGTGAGTGCAGATTTGTCAAGTGCGATCGCTCGTCTCATAGCTTTACATGAAGCTGGTTTAAATGGTGTCTTTAATCGATTGATCGAAAATCGCATCCGACAAATTGTCCAAGCGGCAAAACAGCAAGGACAATCTCTTCAGTCCACAATGCAAAATCTCGAACGTTTTTATACAGAAGGACTACTCGGAGAAATCGAGCAAACTCAAGAGGCACGGGAACAAGTGTTAGCTGTGTGGCGGTATCAACTAGAACGTATGTGGAATGAAATAGAAGAGTAGGCAATTTATAATTTGTTAGTGTGCGATCTCGCAAATATTTGGGGTGCTATGGACATAATTCAAATTCTCAAAGAAGACTACCAAAGATTTCCTGTTAATCAGACTTATAGCATTTATGCACCGGATGTTTATTTTCAAGACGCTGTTTTTAAATTTCGTGGTGTTGCACTCTATAAGCTGATGATTAATTTCATCAAGACTTTTTTTATCAATCCCCAAATGGATTTGCACGATATTCAATCTTTGGGAGATACGATTAAAACCGAGTGGACACTCAGTTGGAATAGCCCCCTACCTTGGAAACCAAGAATTTCTATATCTGGCTGGAGTGAATTACGTCTCAATCCTGAAGGTTTGATTATTTCTCACATTGATTATTGGCACTGTTCGCAGTTGGATGTGCTGAAACAACATGCATTTTCTTTAAAAAATCGTTAATTAAAATACTGTCAACAGCAGAATAGGCTTTAGTTGGTTTTGATTAAACTAGAGTCAATAAACTTCTGAGCAAGCAAATATACAGATGAGTGATCGCACTTAACCCTCTGCTAGTCTTATTTATGCTACAATTGCACTACTTTTGTAGTTTTAGGAGCTAGTTGTGATAGTTGATGATGTTCAAGATTTTGCTGATCGCGTTAAAAAATTTTACTACTGTAGGGCAGATCTATGTGAGAAGTTGATCAACGGAAAGGTTAGCATTGAACGGGAGGACATAGATATGATGCCACCCCAGGATTATAATCCTTTTGGCAATTTGTACATTGATTCTTATGTTGTGGGTTGTACAGCATTGGATGGTTTATCGTATATATATCAAGTACTTAACTCACCACAAAAAGCAAATATAACGCACCAAGAACGGTTCGTCTCTTTTTTACTCCACCCGAATATACAACAGGATTTAGAGCGAGTGAGTACTCCTTTCCTGAATTATTTTTTAGAAAAAGAGGGAATAGAGGAACCTTTTAGACAAGAAATTAAAAATAGATGGATAAACAATAAAGGGGATAGATGGACGGGTCAGTCTCATAGGGTTTATTGCGATCCAAGAATTGATGAAATTAAACTTGTTTACGAGGATTGCCATAAACAGAATTCTATTCCGCCTGAAATGACTCTCAAAGATATAGAAAAGACGCTGAAGAAGTTCACATATGCTGCTTTAATTTATAAATTCTATCGTTGCGCATTTGTTCATGAGTTTAGAGCTTCTGATTATACTGCTAGTTTCAATACAGGGAAACAAATCTCTATCAGAGAGTTCGGCGGTTATATGCTACCTTCTGGGAAATTCATACAACTACATGAAGTAAAACCTCAGTTAGATGTAGGTATTGGTGTGTTAACAGAAAGTATTAGGAAAGGTGCAAGTATTGTCCATACTTTAATACTGCAAACACAATGTATAAATATTCCCAAAAACTCTACCGACCAGATAAAGCTAGAGATAAAGGCAAAATAGTCATGTTAGCACATCGAGTTTCTTATCCAGTAACGAGTTTGATGCGCTGAGATTTTATAAAAAATGTGTAGACATCGCCTGGGTAATGAGCAGCTAGTTTACCCGTATGGCTTGATTCTCTGTCACATCTATATATTGGTAAGCTTCGCCTTGAGATGTCCTGCCATAGCATTTATTCTCTTGAAACATTGATAATAGAGATAGCGTAAATAAATGTAAACAACTCTCAGGCAGGGCAGAATTATCCATGCGTGTAATTTTAATGACAGGGAAGGGTGGCGTAGGAAAAACTTCTGTAGCTGCTGCTACTGGACTCCGTTGTGCAGAACTAGGCTATCGCACACTGGTGTTGAGTACAGATCCCGCCCACTCCTTAGCGGATAGCTTTGATCTGGAACTAGGACACGCACCAAAACAGATTCGCCCAAATTTATGGGGTGCAGAACTAGATGCACTGCAAGAACTAGAAGGAAACTGGGGTGCTGTGAAGCGCTACATTACCCAAGTTCTGCAAGCCAGAGGTTTGGATGGAGTACAGGCGGAAGAATTAGCTATTTTACCAGGCATGGATGAAATTTTTGGCTTGGTGAGAATGAAACGCCATTACGATGAAGGCGAATTTGAGGTATTAATTATTGATTCAGCGCCTACAGGTACAGCATTGCGATTGCTGAGTTTACCTGAAGTTGGTGGTTGGTACATGCGCCGTTTTTACAAACCATTTCAAAACATCTCGGTAGCACTTCGCCCTCTGGTTGAACCTCTGTTTCGACCAATTGCTGGTTTTTCGCTACCAGATAAAGAAGTGATGGATGCGCCTTACGAGTTCTATGAACAAATAGAAGCTTTGGAAAAAGTACTAACTGACAATACTCAAACTTCAGTTCGCCTTGTCACCAATCCAGAAAAGATGGTGATTAAAGAATCTCTGCGCGCTCATGCTTATTTAAGTTTATATAATGTTGCCACAGATTTAGTGGTAGCTAATCGCATCATTCCTGCCGAAGTCCAAGACCCATTTTTCCAACGCTGGAAACAAAATCAACAGCAATATCGTCAGGAAATCCATGATAATTTTCATCCTCTACCTGTGAAGGAAGTTCCACTATTTTCGGAGGAAATGTGTGGTTTGGCAGCCTTAGAAAGACTGAAGGACACACTTTACAAAGACGAAGATCCCACACAAGTTTATTACAAAGAAACAACTATCAGGGTTGTACAAGTTAATGACGAATACAGCTTAGAACTGTATTTACCTGGGATTCCCAAAAACCAAGTTAACTTGAGTAAAACAGGGGATGAATTAAATATTACTATTGGCAATCACCGTCGTAATCTAGTATTGCCACAAGCGCTAGCAGCACTCCAACCTGCTGGTGCAAAAATGGATGAAGATTATCTGAAGATTCGGTTTGCTTAATATGTAATAGGTTAATTTGGCTCGATTGTCCAGCCGGATTAAACTTTGCTGTTTGTACAGGCGTAATTGCGTCTGTACTTTTTTGTTTTTATCCTCAGCGGAAATCGCTCTTAGTGTGAGAGATTCACAAAACAGTTCTGTGGCAAATATTTTTAGTTAAAAACCTAAAATTATTGGGTTTGCTATGACAACTAAAATATAAACTAAGTAGTCAACCTGAGACATAGTATACCTAAAAACATAACACACTTAAATGAAAAATTCTGCTTCTGCTTTTTACTGAAAATATTGACACTTACCAGCTTATTAAGCTGTTAATAAGCCTACACAATAATGTCAATATATCTCCAGTTCTAGATTCAGGAATATTTTGAAAAGAGTTAGTAATTATTCTGTAAACAATAATGATTTTTGGTGAACTAATAAATAAAGGTTTTCAATAGTTACTATACCGTAGTTTTACTGAAGACGACGTAAAAATTAAATTTAATAATATTTTTAGATAAAGATTTTTTATTTTTTATCAATAAAGAATTTTAGCACGATAAGCAATGACCCCGATCGCAAAAACAGACTTGCGGTTAAACCTTGAACAAGAAGGATTATTACGCCGCATTACAAACAGTATCCGTCAAACGTTGGACTTAGAAGATATTCTCAAAACGACGACAACAGAAGTGCGATCGCTACTCTCAACTGACCGAGTCATGATTTACAAGTTTCATGCCGATGGTAGTGGTCAGGTCATTGCTGAATCGATTTATAACGATAGATTACCATCGCTTCTGGGGCTAAATTTTCCGCCTGATGACATTCCCACCCATGCGCGAGAACTATTTATCAAGTTACAAGTGCGTTCTCTGGTCAATGTGGAAACACAGCAGATTGGTCACAGTCGAGTGAGTAACTTAGAGACAGGAAAAATTCTCAGACAAGACATTCATTATCGCCCTGTCGATCCCTGCCATGTCAAATACCTGACGGCGATGGGAGTCAAGTCTTCTTTAGCTGTGCCCATTTTATGCCAAAAAGAACTTTGGGGTCTTTTGGTGTCTCATCACGCCCAAAGCCATGAGATTTTAGAGTCAGAAATTGAAGTGGTGCAGATGGTAGTAGATCAACTATCAGTAGCGATCGCCCAGAGTAGCCTCCTCACCCAAGCCCAGAAAAAAGCGGAACGGGAAGCTAATATTAATCGCGTTGCTACTCTACTTCATGCATTGCCGACAATCGTACTACAGCCTGCTTTAGAAGCCACTGTAGCTGCCTTCGGTGGTTCTGGTGGTAGGCTTTGTATTAGACATAATGCTTTTAATTTGCAAAATAGTAAATTTAAAAGTTTAGCCGAATGTTTAATTCCCGGAAATGATTGTATTAGGCTTTATATTTGCGGACAGCAACCTGTACTAGCAGAACAAACCATCTATCCCCTCATCGAACAATCTATTGTTTGGCAAGAACATTATCAATCTAGGGAGTATGATGTTTGGGCAATTTCCGACATCTATCAAATGCGTAATATGCGAACTGTGCAAGTTGCTTTTCAAGGAACTAAGATTCGCAGTATTTTGATGATTCCACTCACTTATCGCCAGGAGTTAGTCGGTTATTTAAGTATTTTTCGGAATGAAATCGACACAGAAACCTTGTGGGCAGGTCGATTCGATTCAGACCAAAGGCAAATTTATCCTCGTCAATCCTTTGAACTATGGCGCGAAACTAAAACAGCACAAGTTCAAAAATGGACAGATGCAGAAATAGAAATGGCCAGAGAAATTGGTAAACATTTTGGCTCAGCAATTCAGCAATATGAACTTTATCAACAGGTACAAACCTTTAATAGCAATTTAGAAAAACAAGTTAAAAAGCGGACAATAGAAATGCAACGGACAGCCGAACAACAACAGGCTGTATTTGGAGTTATTGCTAAAATTCGCGAATCTCTTGATACCAAAACTATTTTTCAAATCACTACTAAAGAAGTTTGTCAATTAATCAAAGCCGATCGCGTTTCTATTTATCGCTTTGATGCTGAGTGGGGTGGTGAATTTGTCGGTGATTTTGAGGTAGCTAGTCCCCACTGGACAAATGAGTCGAAGCTGGGAGTAAATACAGTCTGGAATGACACTTACTTACAAGACACCCAGGGAGGACGTTACCGCCACAACGAAACATTTGCGGTCGATGACATCTACAAGCAGGGCTTTACCCAATGTCATATCGACAATTTAGAAGAGTATCACATTTACGCTTTTGTACTTGCTCCCATCTTTGTCGGACAAAAACTTTGGGGTTTGCTATGTGCTTATCAACATTCTGGTTCCCGTCAATGGCAAGATTCAGAAGTTAACTTTATGAGTCAGATTGCAGCCCAACTTGGGGTAGCACTCCAGCAAGCTGAATTACTCAGGCAAACACAGCAGCAAGCATTAGATTTACGACAAGCAGCAGAGCAACAACGGGTATTGTTTGAAGTTGTTGCCAAAATTCGCGAATTTCTTGACTTAGATGCAATTTTTAAAATTACTACTCAAGAAATTTGTAAAGCATTACAAGCAGATCGTGTAGCGGTGTATCAGTTTCACCCAGATTGGAGTGGTGAGTTTATTGCTGAGTTTGTCAATCAGGGTTGGATCAAGCTGGTAAGTCCAGAGAGCAAGACAATTTGGCAAGATAGTTATTTACAGGAAACCCAAGGTGGGCGATATCGTCACAATCAAACCTTTGCAGTAGCTGACATCTATCATGCTGGTCACTCTCAGTGTCATATTGAGCTTTTAGAGAAATTTCAGATCAAAGCATATGCGATCGCCCCAATTTTTATTGGACAAAAACTCTGGGGTTTGCTCGCAGCTTATCAAAACTCTGCATCCCGCCACTGGGAAACCTCAGAAATTCAGTTTTTAGCTCAGATTGCCAATCAGCTTGGGGTAGCACTCCAGCAAGTTAACTTATTCTTGCAAACTCAGCAGCAAACAGAACAGCTAACTCAAACTCTACACCATCTACAAGAAACCCAAACTCAACTGATCCAAACTGAGAAAATGTCCTCATTAGGTCAGCTGGTAGCAGGTATTGCCCATGAAATTAATAACCCTGTAAACTTTATTTACGGTAACCTGGCTCATGTCAGTGAATATGCTGAGGATTTACTCAGTATTTTGGAGCTATATCAACAGCAAGTTCCAAATGCTAGCGCCGAAATTTGGGAGCGAGCCGAAGAAATTGACTTAGAATTTGTCACCGAAGATTTACCCAAAACTCTCACTTCGATGAAAGTAGGGATTGATCGCATCCGTCAGATTGTTTTGGGGTTAAGAAATTTCTCTCGTCTTGATGAAGCGGAAATGAAAGCGGTGGATATTCACGAAGGTATTGATAATACCCTACTGATTTTACAACATCGCTTAAAAGCAAAGCCAGAAACCCCGATGATTCATATCATCAAAAATTACAACGAGCTGCCCTTGGTAGAGTGTTATGCCGGACAATTAAATCAAGTATTTATGAATGTCTTGAGCAATGCGATCGATGCTTTAGAAGAGCAGAGAGTCTCTATATCTGAACCCCATAAAAGTCAAATTACTATCCATACTTCTATGGGAGAGATGAAAGACAATATTAATAGTGTAGTGATTCGCATTGTGGATAATGGACCTGGTATACCAGAAGCTTTAAGAGCAAGAATATGTGACCCTTTTTTCACGACAAAGCCAGTGGGTAAAGGTACTGGCTTAGGGTTATCAATTAGTTACAAGATTGTCGTAGATAGACATGGTGGTATATTTAAATGTGATTCTGAACCAGGTTTAGGCACAGAATTCTGGATTGAAATTCCCATTTATCAAAATCGTCCTCAATAGCCGTCATGAACTGCGTACACCAGAACACATGAAAATGAGCATGGGGCATTGAACCTCGGAGTATCTACATTAGCGATCGCCCTTATGAACGCATGAACATCACAGGCGTTCAAGGCTTAACAGAAGCTGAAAAAGCCACATTTAAATCATTAGGTGCGGTGGAAGAAGGAGCGTAAACCACTAAATTAAAAACTAATAATTAAGTATGTACTTTAAAAATAATTCACTTATGGCAAAGGTATTAAAGTTCTGAGCATAGTAATTACCTCAACAGTTATTTCGGGTGGTGCTTTACAAAGAAACTCCGCATTTCTTTCTCGCCAATCAAACGATTTTACCTGATCTGCCAATACCACCCCTGATACTGCTAAACCTTCTGGAATTACCACCTCAAAAGGATATCTCTTAACTTTTGTAGTGATGGGACATACTAAAGTTAATCCAACTCGGCGATTATATTTAAAGGGTGAAACTATTATTGCAGGTCGCCTACCCGCTTGTTCACGTCCAACTTGGGGCGTAAAATCTATCCAAACAATATCGCCCTGTTGCGGAATGTAAACTGGTGAATCAAAAGATTTCACGACCTACTGGTTCTCCGCTATCGATTTCACTATGCAAATTATCTGTTGTTACCTGTGACAGTAACTCATCAAGGTCATATATTTTCTCACGAAATCGGGGTAGACTGCTTGTAATACTTTGCAGCGCCAAAGATTCTACAGATTGACCAGTTAACTCAGCAAAACGATGCAATTCCTCAAGTAGCGATTCTGGTATTTCAAGGGTTAGCTTTTGAGTAGCCATTTTTACTTATTTGAGTGATACAAAACTACTTTTGTAGTCATTAGGGAATTCACCCTCTTCGATACCTATGATATCACGGGCATTAAAATAATTCGTAATTGATAATTCGTAATTCGTAGTGTAGGGGCGGGTTCACAGATATCCTTGTTGGGTATCGACAATCCAAATAAACCCGCCCCTACAGATAGGTACTACCCCTAACTCAAACTTGCTCCACTTATAGACGAACGGTGTTTCACCGAAAATTACGAATTACGAATTACGAATTACGAATTACGAACTAGTAATTAGTTAAAGGCTTAACTTCAGCAGAAATTTCCCCCCTCAAAGAATTAGGCGCAATAAAGGAATGAAAAATGTAAAATTAATTTCTCAGTTGCACCGGCATAGCTAAATAAGTCATCTTCAACCCACCCAGAGGTGTAAAAATTACTGGAGTTAGGCTTTGATTGAGATGCATTTGAATTTCTGAAGATGGCAATTCTTTCAAGCCTTCCATGAGATATTTGATATTAAAAGCAATATCTATATCTTCTCCAGATATTTGGGCTGACATTGACTCTCTACCGCTACCGACATCTTGAGATTCACAAGATAATGTAATTTCTTGGTTACCGCTATCAATACTGAGCTTTACAATATTATTCTTTTGATCGGCTAGCACTGCAATCCGCTCCAAAGTGCTTACAAATTGTTTGCGATCAATAGTGACTTGGCGCTCAAATTGACGGGGTATGAGTTGCCGATAAACTGGATATTGTCCTTCTAAAGTGCGACTGGTCAAGCGTTGATTTTTCCAGGCAAACACAACTTGACCTTGATCTAAATATAAGGCTACAGGTTCATCATCAGCGGAACTATGAGCTAACATCCGTTGTAGTTCGCGCAGCGCTCTAGCTGGTACTGTCACTTCTAGTTGGCTACTATTTTCCATAGGACGCTCATTAGTAGTTTCTACTACTGCTAAACGATGCCCATCAGTAGCGGCAAATTCCAGAATGTCTTGTTTAACTGTTAAATGCACTCCAGTGAGTACCTGCTTAGTTTCATCTCCACTGGTAGCAAATAACGAACCCCGTAATCCTTCAATTAAGGCGGCGGCGGTTAAATGAATTACTTGGGAATTTTCAATTACGGGTAGTTCGGGAAATTCTTGGGCCCCCATTGCGCGCACTTGATAATGTCCGCTCTTTGGTGTCAGGGTAACAATTAACCCCTCACCTGTAGATGTTTCGGTTGCTGATTCATCGTCTAAAGTGATTTCTCCCTCTGGTAGACGAGAGGTGATGTCTAGAAGTAATTTAGCAGGAAGAGCGATCGCTCCTCCTTGCCATACCTCAGCGTTAAAGCTAGTGCGGATACCCAAGCTGAGATCGAAGGCGGTTAAGCTTACTTGGTTAGTTTGTGCATCCGCTTGTAGCAGCACATTGGCAAGTACTGGATGTGTCGGTCGTGACGGTACAGCACGGCTGACAAATGAGAGGTTTGTACTGAGATCGCTTTGGGCGCAAACTAATTTCATGGTCAGGTTCAGCTTGTGAGTGTCTATATTACCACTCTAGAAATATTTTTTAGTTATTGTTAACAAGCAGCTTTTATTGCCAAACTGAACGATTCTGAAATTGCGTTACATATTCTTGACAAGCGTTGGTTCAAGCTTAGGTAGTACAGAAACTTCTAGTGGGTCGTAGCCTAGCTGTTGAGTAATGCGTTCCCTAGCTAAAACTCGGTACTCCCAAAAATGCTCGCCCACAGCGCAGAGGGACAAATACATATTCAGAACTTGGGGCTTTTTTCGTACCAGCGTCCATAGTTGTCCCCAAAATTGCCCTCTAATTTCCGGTCGTCGTAAGCCCTGATGCCAGATTAATTGGGCAACAAGCCGCAACTGCCTACCTAAGGGAACTTGCATTGTTTGTGTTCCCCTTGCTGGAGGAACAATATTGAGGCACTGCTGAAAAGATCTCCGAAGATAGTTCGCGGGTTCGTACAACGTCCAGAAACCTTCTACATACTCTCTAGCAATTTCGGCAATGGGGCGAGTTGGAACGAAATTCATCAAGGTATTTTGGTCTCCGGTAGCTGTGACACCGACACCCTCTATTAAACGCTGCTCTTGTTGGAGTCGGTTCCAAAGGGCAGTGTTGGGTAGCGCTTGGAGGATGCCTAACATCGGTTGAGGAATACTGGTTTGTTCAACAAACGCTTGAATTCGTTCACCTGCACCGGAGCGTTCTCCATCAAAACCGAGGATAAATCCGGCATAGATCAGTAGTCCCGCTTCATTGATCTTATGACAAGCTTCTACTAGGGGGTTGCGCGTATTTTGCATTTTGCGCGTCACGACGAGGCTGTCTTGGTCAGGAGTTTCAATGCCGAGAAAGACAGCATAGAATCCTGCTTCTACCATCAGCTCTAGCAATTCATCATCTTCTGCTAAATTCACAGAAGCTTCGGTCATGAAGGTGAAGGGATAGTTGTGCTGCTGCATCCAAGGAATCAATTCTCTTAAGAGGCGTTTGACATTGCGTTGATTGCCGATAAAGTTGTCATCGACAATAAAGAGTGATCCTCGCCAGCCTAAATCATAGAGAAATTGCAACTCTGCTAAGGTCCCAGAAGGTTCTTTAGTGCGCGATTTGCGACCGTAGAGAGAGATGATGTCACAAAATTCGCAATTGAAGGGACAACCGCGAGAAAACTGAATCGCCATCATGAAGTAGGCATCTCGTTTCAGCAGGTCAAAGCGGGGCATGGGGCTTTGAGTGACATCCGGCTTCTCTGCGGAGCGGAAGATTCCTTGAGCTTGTCCTTGGGCGATCGCTTCTAGGAACAGCGGAACTGTCATCTCTCCTTCATCCAGTATGAGATAATCTGCTCCTGAAGCTTGGGCATCTTGGGGGACTGATGTGGGATATGGTCCCCCCACCGCTACTTTTTTGCCTAACCGTACACCTTTTTGAATTAGGGCGTGGAAATCCGGTTTCTGCACTAGCATGGCAGAGATAATCACTAGCTCACACCAGTCCCAATCTGCCTCTGTCTCTAGGCTGACATTGCGATCGTAAAATCTCACTTGCCAATCTTTAGGTAAGAGTGCCGCAACGGTAATAATTCCCAGGGGTGGAATGGCCGCTTTCAGTCCTGCCATTTCCATCGCGCGATCATAAGACCAAAAAGACTGAGGAAACTGGGGGTAGAGCAACAGTGTTTTCATACGATCCTTCTCTTTAAGATCCTTAGTGCAGCATTGCTGATTTTTGCACAAGCGGATACATAAAGATTCTGGCAAAAGTTAGATTTTTTGATGGCGAGAGCAACCTATTAATTAAAATTAATAGGTAAAATAATCACCGCCCCGTCAAGCTACCTTATTGATCAGACCATGACTACGCTGTTCAAGGGATTTAATTTGATTATTTATAATTTTGCTTTACCTTAATTCAACATCTTGCTCAAAAACTAAGATAAAATCATTTACAGTTTTTTTGTACTGAAAACCATAATCTAACAAAGCTTGCTTTAAAGTTTTTAACTGAGATTCTTCGATTTGATTCTTGAGTTCTATCTCAATAGCTTCATGATTTACTGTAAAACTAAAATATTCTTTGAATTGATTATAATCCCAGTTTAGTTGTCTAGCTGCATTTAACTCGATGGCAGCTAATGTATCATCAAATTTGCTTGTAACCATGAGTTTGTTTGTCCCCTGAGCTTAACTACATTTTAACAATCACAAGAGAGAAAAAACTAAAAGTCAATCTTCATGAAGAGAAAAGAAGAGCGGCAACAAATTTTTAAATTTAAAATCTACCTTTTGATAAATGTATAGAAGGGAATTATAGAGTATGAATTTATAGTTAATTGTTCTCAACGTCCACAAGCTATAACCTCGAATTTATCCAAAATTAAGAACTCGGCTTTCCTAAGCCGGCAAAAACCCTGCTTTTTTGGCCAATACTTTTTCCATCTCATTGATTTGCGATTCTGTTCAAAAACTAAAACTACTGTCTTTCAATGCTTTTAAGTAGGTGGGCATAATTAAACGTAAGATGTCATTGCGAGGAGGAACGACGAAGCAATCGCAAAGACCAAGATTGCTTCGTTCCTCTCTTCGAGACGCTACGCGAACGCAATGAAAAAACATATTATATTTATTTAGGTTGATCTACTTAGCGTCGGGTTTGGGTTTTCGTAAAAATGGATAAAGTCGAGATAACAGGATGTCTAAAAACTCTGTTGTATTGAAGACTTATAGATCCCCCTAATACCAATTCAATATGAAGATGCACATAATTTAGCTTGCCTTCGCAGGCTTTGTTTGTTTAGCCCCACCCTTGGTGGGTGAGGGCGTTAATTGAAACAGTGAAGGTTTAAAACCGAGTGCAATTGTGGGCGAAAAAGTCCTTGTATCTCAAGGTAAGTAAAAATCCCACCCGAAGTGTTTGGCTTAGTTCTAGCACTTACGCATTGATAATAAATACAAAATATGTATTCTCAAAAAACACACCTATTGTAGGGGTTTAGCACTGCTAAACCCTCCATAGCGCGGATCTATATCCCATCAAAGGAATGATTTATCAAAGCCGGAAACTCTCAAATTTGGTAAATTTTCAGGGGAAGCTTGGGCGGAGATCAGAAGAAATATTTAATACTTCAAGAGACATCCTTTAAACCTGGACGGTAGTTGCTACAAGTCTCTTAACCACCAGGGCGCACGATACTATACCAATACCTTTGGCGGGTATTGATGGAAAAATTGGGATACTCCCTTAAACAAAATCCCTACCCGCAACGGGATAGGGATTTTTAACTGATTCTGATTATTGAATCGGTGTTCGAGCCGATATGAGTAGCTTACAAGATATGCTGGAAAAATTCATTTAAGCAGGAATAACTTGCGCAATCAGTGAACGTTTATCGAGTGATTGAACTTTACCTACTTGACTGAGATCGCTGACAATGCGTTCTAGTAGTTCTCCAGCCTTTTCACGATATTGATGTTCTCGACCTCGTAACCGAATGGCAAACTTCACTGAATCGCCTTTTTTCAACCACCCAAGCGCTTGCTCGATGCGTAAGTTGTAATCAGCTGCACCCACGTTTGGACGGAACCGAACTTCCTTGACTGTAGGTCTAGCACTCTGGCCCTGACGCTTTTTCTTTTGATACTGAAGCTTGCCATAGTTAAGGATCTTGGCTACTGGAGCGTCTTTGCCTTCGGAAACTAAAACTAGGTCAAGCTCTAGGCTCAGAGCTAATTCTAGAGCTTCATGCGTGTCGGTCAAACCACGATTGTTATTTTCATGGTCAATCAAGAAGACTTGAGGTGACTTGATTTGCGAGTTAATTAGTTGCTTTTGGACTACGATAATGGTTTCCTCTCAATTTTTCAATACTTCGCGAGTGCAAGTAATGCTAATGCAAACTACCTACACTGACCTTGTGGTACAGTTTAGGCTTCCCAATTCACAGGGGATTGCCTCCATAACTCCATAGTTTTATTGGTCTTATATCTCCTTCAAGGGCAGAAGTCCTGGTTCCCAAGACCCAAATCTTTTTCTTGAAACATCTACCTTCAGCTTGGTTTTTACTTATGGCATTGATGGTCAAGATATGTTTATTTTAGCAGATTTTTTTCGTCTGGTTGTTGTAGTCTTTCTGGTTTTCGCTACGCTCAAATTTGGTCAGACTACACCCCTGCTCTCACTAGCAATTCATAAGGCAGCTCGCCCTGCGGGTTTCCTAGCTTGTAGCGACTGCCGTCGCCACGCTGATCTGGATACAGGTCAGTGTGAGCCTTGTTGCTGTTCAAGGTAACACAAAGCTAACTATGAGTCCATGATGTTTAAAATCATTGTGTAGATTTTGCCTTAATTAACCTAAAAAGTATCTTCACATCATATTATGTATTATCTACTACCAAAATCCAAATGAATTCAATAAATTAAAGTCCGATTAAACTATCGCCAATATTTTCAGCAGTAACCTCTCAAATACAATAGCACGCTGCTTTAGTCTGTTGTCTACATCAAAGGTCGATGTCAGACTCAGCAGGTTGTGCTATCCTCCGTACTTAGTAGGAAAATGTTTATATGAACTTATATAACGCTTTTTCCAACTTCCCTGTTAAAAGTTGACTGCTGTGCCATAGTGAGAATTGAGAGTTAATTCGGTGACTCGTTTGTTTTTAGTATTGACAGGTTTTTTGTTTTTGGTATTTACAGACATTTCTCCGAAGCTTAAATCTCTACATATTTATGATTTCGGAGACAATCTATGTCAGTTTATGTAGGCAATCTTTCTTACGAAGTTACAGAAGAAAGCTTGAATGCTGTGTTTGCAGAATATGGTTCCGTCAAGCGAGTTCAGCTACCTACTGACCGCGAAACAGGTCGTGTACGCGGCTTTGGTTTTGTGGAAATGGGTACAGATGCTGAAGAAGCTGCTGCCATTGAAGCTCTTGATGGAGCAGAGTGGATGGGACGAGACCTAAAAGTTAATAAGGCTAAACCTAGAGAAGATAGAGGATCGTTCGGTGGTAACCGAGGTAATCACGGCGGACGTAACCGTTATTAAGCTCTAGGGTTTGAAACTGTAACTTTATTACTACCCATATATTGAAATATCTCCCCATTCCAGAGGAGATATTTTTTTTGTTTTCCCACTCAATAGCACTCTGGTATATTGAAATTATTAGGACTGACCCACTCGTGAGGTGTAATCAGCCTTTGCTAATACTTCACTTTGCTCGTAATGACGTGAAATCGTAATTTGTGGTTAAGTCTTGGACTTTTGACCTTTATAGGACGCGGAGAGTGGGAGACGCGGCGACGCGGAGAGTCGCCTGTGTTTTGGGTTCAACGCGAATGGTTTCAAGAAAGAGACTTTAGTCGTGGAGAAGAAAAAAGACATTCCTTGCACCGAATCAAGAGGCTTTAGACACTTTAGACATGGGGTGTAAGAGCGTCCAGGTGTGTCCCCGTGTCCCCGTGTCTTCTTCAATTTTGACTGACTCGGCAGCGGTACTAGCTGTGGAAATTGTGGATAACTTGCTCTAATTAAATGTTTAGGATAGTTTCTTCAGCTGCTATCTGTGGAAAACTTGTGGAAAAACCCCGAAGTTTTTCCACAAGGTAATTATACTTATTTGAAGTTTTTGCTAAAAACTATCAAGTTTTCCCCAATTTTTTCCACAAACAATAATTTTTTTCCACATCTCAATGAAAATATAAGATATTTTTAAACTTAGCTTAATATTCTGGTACAAATATTTGACTGAAGGCTGTGGAAAACGGCAAATAAACAATCAAGTTGAATGTTAGGAGCGGCTATGCATGTTGATGCGATCGCTCAGTTGACGGAGGGTGTTGGCTAAAGTGCGATCGCTATCTCGCAGTTGGATAATTTTGTCACAACTGTAAATCACCGTTGTATGATCTTTACCACCAAACTCTTCGCCAATTCTCGGCAAACTCAAATCTGTATGTTGGCGCATAAGATACATCCCTATTTGCCGTGCCCAGCTAATTTCTCGTCGTCGGGAATTGCTTTTTAGGTCTTCAATGGAAACTTGAAAAACATCAGCAATCACCTTTAAAATTACCTCTGGAGTAGTGGCTACTTTCTGGTTTGGTGTTTCTAAAACTGGGGCGATACTGTCCACTGACATTGGTAAACCCCAAATCGAGATATAAGCGATCGCTCGCGTTAAAGCTCCTTCCAATTCTCGAATATTAGAAGTGTAGTTAGAAGCAATATACTCAATGACATCTCGAGAAAGAAGAATTTTTTCGTATTCTGCTTTCTTCTGGAGAATCGCCATCCTGGTTTCTAAATCCGGGGGTTGAATATCAGCAATTAAACCCATAGAAAACCGGGAACATAATCTTTCTTGAAGGCTCTTAATTTGGTTAGGAGGGCGGTCTGAGGCGATGACAACTTGCTTGCCAGCTTCATGTAAAGTATTAAAAGTATGGAAAAATTCTTCTTGAGTGTACTCTTTACCCTCGAGAAACTGAATATCATCTACTAACAACACATCAGCCGCCCGATAATGCTCGCGGAAACTTTGCATACTATCTTGACGGATAGCTGTAATTAAATCATTAGTAAACTGCTCAGTAGAAACATAAAAGATTTTGCAATCAGGACAAATTTCCCAGCGATAATGTCCAATAGCCTGCATGAGGTGAGTTTTACCTAAACCTACACCACCGCATAAAAACAAAGGATTAAACTCCCTCCCTGGATATTCTGCCACTGCTAATGACGCAGCGTGAGCCATCCGATTATTGGCACCGACGACAAATCTGGAGAATACATACTTGACATTTAATTCACTAGTTTTTTGTTTATTTTTAGCAATAGTCTCAGAAACATTACTTTGGACTGGTAATTCCCAAGCAACTTCTCGCTCATGCAAATGAGAAACCGCCTCACCCTGAGCAACAGTCAGATAAATTTCTACAGGATGTCCGAAAATATCTTGCACAACATTAGCAATCGTGTTGATGTAATATTTTTGTAACCAATTCCGAGCAAAAGGATTAGGAGTGCAGATTACCAAGCAATTATTTTCTAATCGCTCGGCGCTAGCAGTTTTAATCCAAGTTTCAAAGGTGGGACGGGATAATTCTAGCTGCAATCGCTCTAGTACCTGACTCCACAAATTGTCTAAGGGAATTTCCATGTTTAATCGTCACAATAGAAGTTATAAGCAAGCACCAAGTTAGCACTCACATGCTCTAGACCTGGAACAAGCTTTTAAGTTGTAATCATTTTGGGGCATACCCGGTAGGCAAGATCCTACCACCCACTGACTAACACGGAGACGCAACGACACATGAAGATAAACACCTGTATTTGTGCAGCCCAAGATATTATTACCCAAGGTTTACTCCAGAGGCAGAGTAGAACAAATCTGATGTCGATGCTACTTAAGGTAAGTTTTGTGGTAGCCCTTGGGGGCTGCTCTCTTTTACCTGCTAAAACCATTGAGACGCAACAAAATGATCCAAAGTCTCCGGTTGTGCCCCAGAATACAATTGCGCCACCAGCAATTTTTTCATCCTCTGGCGATCCTAACTTTGTGGTGGGAGTAGTACAAAAGGTGGGATCTGCTGTGGTTCGCATTGATTCATCCAGAACCGTCACTTCCCAAGTACCAGAAGAATTTGAAGATCCATTTTTCCGGAGGTTTTTTGGCGATCGCGTCCCAACGCAGCCCAGACAACGGGTAGAACGGGGTAGTGGTTCGGGATTTATTATTAACTCCTCTGGTCAAGTTTTGACCAATTCCCACGTAGTAGACGGTGCTGACACTGTAACCGTTACCCTTAAAGATGGTCGGACTTTTAACGGTAAAGTGCTGGGAGAAGATCCGGTTACCGATGTGGCTGTAATTAAAATTGATGCGAATAATCTGCCAACCCTGTCTCTCGGGAACTCCGATGTTTTACAACCGGGAGAGGCTGTAATTGCGATTGGTAATCCTTTAGGTTTGAATAATACTGTGACATCTGGAATTATCAGTGCTACAGGTCGCTCTAGCAGTGATATTGGTGCTAGCGACAAGCGAGTTGATTATATTCAAACTGACGCAGCGATTAACCCCGGTAACTCTGGTGGGCCATTATTAAATGTTCGCGGTCAAGTAATAGGGATGAATACAGCGATTATTCAGGGCGCTCAAGGTTTGGGATTTGCGATTCCGGTCAACACTGCACAAAGAATCGCCCAAGAATTAATTGCGAACGGTAAAGTCGAGCATCCTTATTTGGGTATTCAAATGGTGACACTGACACCAGAAATTAAAGAAAGAATTAATAAAGAATTAGGCGATCGCATTACTCTGACAACTGATAAGGGCGTTTTATTGGTTAATGTGGTTCCGCGCTCTCCTGCATTTGTGGCTGGGCTAAAAAGTGGTGATGTGATTCATAGTATTAATAATCAGCCTGTTAGTAAAATAGAAGACGTACAAAAACTGGTAGAAAATAGCAAAATTGGCAATCCTTTACAAATGCAAATAGAACGCAATGGGCAAATTTCTCAACTAGCAGTCAAACCGGCTCCTTTACCTGTGCGGCGTGAAAGTTAGCAGGGGGCAGCACTTCGACTACGCTCAGTGACCGGGGGGCAGCACTTCGACTACGCTCAGTGACCGGGGGAGAAGGGGGACAAGGAGGAGTGTGGGGAGTGTCGGAAGTTTTTTTCCCATGCCCAATGCCCAATGCCCAATGCCCAATGACCAATGACCATTGACTATTGACTATTGACAAATGACACCAATTATTGAATTAGGTAATCCCATATTGCGGCAACATGCTAGCTTGATTGATAAGATTCAAGACCAGGATATCCAAAATTTAATTGAAGATTTAATGGCAACAGTTGCTCAAGCTAATGGGGTGGGGATTGCTGCACCACAAATCGCCGCATCCTATCGTTTATTTATTGTGGCATCTCGTCCTAATCCCAGATATCCTCACGCCCCACAAATGGAACCTACAGCGATGATCAATCCAAAAATTATTGGGCATTCTACTGAAGTAGTTAAAGGTTGGGAAGGTTGTTTGAGTGTTCCGGGCATTAGGGGATTTGTTCCTAGATACCAAGCGATCGCAGTTGAATATACCGATCGCAATGGCAAATTACAACAACAAGAATTAACCGATTTTGTAGCGCGGATTTTTCAACACGAATATGACCACCTCGATGGCATCCTGTTTGTAGATCGTTTGGAGAGTACTCAGGACATGATTACAGAGCAGGAATACCAACAACGTTTTGTCAACAATACTTAATCCAAAAGTATAAGCTAATGCGCGTCTAAATTGCATAAATACTAATAAGGGCTGTTGACTGTTGACTGTTGACTGTTGGCTGTTGACTGTTGACTGTTGACTGTTGACTGTTGGCTGTTGACCGTTGACTGTTGACTGTTGACTGTTGAGCGTTGACCGAGGATGAGGGAAGGGGGACAAGGAAGACAAGGGAGACAAACTGGTGGTGAATTTATGATAACTTTTGAGCCTTTGAGCTTGGAATGTGAGTTTTTCAGCCCAATACATTTCTCTTGGGTTGCGATTGTTCAGATCCCCGACTTCTTGAAGAAGTCGGGGATCTCGGAGCGCGTCATAATTAGTGTGGTAGACCATCAGCGTAACTGAACTGTATTGCTTTTAAGCCTGGAAGTTGCGGCTTTGAGGCTGGACGTTGCGGCTTTGATGTCGAAAGTTGCGGCTTTAAGCTTGAACGTTGTGGCTTTGAGGCTGGAAGTTGCGGCTTTGAGGCTGAAAGTTGCGGCTTTGATGTCGAAAGTTGCGGTTTTAAGCTTGAACGTTGTGGCTTTGAGGCTGAACATTGCGGCTTTGATGTCGAAAGTTGCGGTTTTGATGTCGAAAGGTGCAGCTTGGATGTTGAAAGCTGCACCTTTAAGCCTGAATGTTGCGCCTTTGAGCCTAATTTTTGACAACTGATAACTGACTATTTAACCTCAAACCTTTCCTCGCTAATTTGTCTACCTTCTAGGAACATCTGTATTTGCTAATTGCCAACTGGTGCGATCGCATTGATAGTATAACGACACTGAGTATCCCAAATCGATGTATGAATCTGGCGAGTTTGATAACGGTTTTGCTTGACCATTTGACCGTTGGGATCAATCCAATAAGAACTTAGTCTACTCAGATTACGGCTTTTTCAAGCCCCCAGCTTTAGCTATGGGGTTTATGAAAACTCCTGTTAACAATTTTAATTAATCGAGAGCCAAAATAAGTTAAGGTTTTTTCACAGAGCATAACCTGAGATTGCCACCACTGGCCAAGCTACCATCAGAAATCCAACCATCTTTAGGATAGGCGATCGCAATCCAATTTTCCCCATTCACTTCGACAATTGAAGCCGGAAAACCATTTGGTTTGACAGTTCTTCCATTAGCCACTACTCCCAATTGTCTCGAATTCGCCCTTGGTTCCTCCCGAATTACCAAGCTTTTTTTATTCTGAGAAAAAACCCGCAGACAATTGACATCACCCAAACTCGGTTTAATCGCAGTACTGCTGTATTTATGTAAAAAACGTCCCCCAGACCAACAGCCATATTCTACTTGTCCCGTACCAATGCGCTGAACTGAATTACTCAACCTAAACCAATAGTCAATTTTTGTATTAGGTTTCCTATCAGTTTGACAAGCATTCTCAAAATCTAAATATCCCCCTAATTCCAAATTAGAAAAACCCGAATTAAAATCAGCTTTAGCAGCTTGTGCTTGTGGTCGCCACAAACTCCAGCCTGGTTCTGGCTGATTGCGAATACCATTAGGATCGCCAGCTTTTGCCTGTACAGCCAGGGGCGATAATAAGCATAATGTACCAACCATCCAACTTAAAAACCGGGTAGGAAAAACTTTAATCATGTTTGCTATATGACTGCTATATAATTGCTCTTGATTGAGTCGCTCTGTCATAATTAATCACAAATCCTGTTAAAAACTTCAACGATTTTTGAATGAAACACCTTGAAGGTAAAGTTGCCTTAGTCACAGGTGCTACACGGGGAATTGGCAAGGGAATTGCTATTAGTCTTGGTGAAGCAGGTGCGATCGTATATATTACGGGTCGCAGTTTAGATAAATATACTACCAGTAATGGTATCTCAGGTAGTCTTGAGGAAACTCGCGCTGCTGTTGAGGAAGTCGGTGGTGTATGTATTCCTGTACCAGTAGACCATAGTAACGACGAGGAGGTGCGATCGCTTTTTGATCGCCTTCAAGATGAGCAGCAGGGACAACTTGATCTGCTGGTAAATAATGTTTTTTCAGGAGTCCAAGCCTTAAGTGATGCTCAAGGAAAGCCATTTTGGGATTTTGAACCCAGCCTTTGGGATAGTTGCAACAATGTTGGTTTGCGTAGTCACTATGTTGCTAGTGTTTTTGCGGCGCGGATGATGAGCAAGCGTAACTCAGGATTGATTTGTACTATTTCTTCCTGGGGGGGGTTGTCCTATATTTTTGGTGCAGCATACGGTGCAGGTAAATCAGGATGCGATCGCCTAGCTGCTGATATGGCCGTTGAACTCAAACCTTATAACATCGCTTCACTTTCACTATGGCCAGGTATTGTAGGCACTGAGCAGATTTCCCGCCTCACATCTCAAATGAACGAAAACAATGCTACACAAGAGAAAAACTCATTAATCGCTGAACGCTACAACTGGGAAACCCCCTTACTCACAGGACGGGTGATTGCCGCACTAGCAGCGGATTCCAACGTGATGCGCCGTACCGGACGAGTGCAGATTGTTGCGGAACTCGCTCAACATTATAAACTTGTAGATCAAAATGGCGATCGCCCTGTATCCCTACGCTCTCTGCGTTTTTTGATACCTTATGCATTGCCTGTGCTGAGAAAGTATACATGGCTCATACCAGATTTGAAAGTGCCTTGGTTGCTCTTACTACTAACGACACTCAAATCACCGCAAATTTAATACACACTTAAATTAATTACTTTCTAGTTAATCTGATGACATCAAAACCCTGATTTTTGTTAGGTTATAAACATCATTTTCTGTCAAAATTATTTAGATGAGTTTGCCTTGAATTGTTAATAAATTTCATTAAACAAAATAATTCTACCTATTGTGGAAGAGAGAAATGACCCAGCTAAATAAAGCTGTTGTACTGATCACTGGTGCATCTGGCGGGTTCGGACAGGAACTAACCCGACAATTATTAATGGCTGGTAGCCGACTGATTTTAACTGATTTAGATGAAGCTGTTCTGCGCCAACGAGTTGCAGCAATTCAAAACGTAGTTTCAACTGGAGAGGTTCTTGCCTACCTAGCTGTTGATCTTGCTACTCGTGAGGGATGTGAAATCCTTTATAGTCAAGTTAAAAAACTCGATATACCCATCGATATATTAATTAATAACGCTGGTATAGCATACTTTGGTCGTATGGATGAAGTTCCTAGCGAGAAATGGGAGCTACTCATGCAGATAAACCTACTAGCACCAATGCGGTTAAGTGCCCTATTTGTTGCTGATATGATTGCCCGCCAAAAAGGCCACATCGTCAATATTTCATCGCTAGCAGGCTGGTCAGCACAAGCTGGGATGGCTCATTATGCATGTAGCAAATTCGGTTTGCGTGGCTTCAGTGAAGGACTTTTTAATGAAGTCAAAGACCATCAAGTAAAAGTTACAGCTGTTTATCCCTTTTTTAGTCGTACCCCAATTCTCCAATCACAAAGTTATGGAACTTTAAGTAAACTAATTGAGAATGGTTTTCCCGAAAGTTTAGCAACCGACCCAGCCAAAGTAATGCGCGCAACCATTCAAGGAATTGTTAACAATCAACTGCACGTATTTCCCGATCCAACTGCTAAAAGCGTCCATCTTCTGAAAAGATATTCTCCCTTGCTATTGGACTTGATTAGTAATGCATTTACCAGGAGGTTGAAAGTTGGTCAACGTAACTAATTCTAGTAAAAATCAAAAGATATTTGATACTACTGACAAACATCTGATTATCGGGGCTGGGTTTGTCGGATTAGGTATGGCTCAAGTACTCAAATCTGCTGATATTCCCTACGATCAAGTTGATGCTAGTGACGATATTGGCGGTAATTGGTATCACGGCGTTTACGAAACAGCACATATCATCTCGTCACGCAAAATTACCCAATTTTCCCATTTCCCCATGCCGGCTCATTATCCCGACTTCCCCAGCGCTCAGAATATGAGGAATTACTTAAACGCCTTCGCCAATCATTTTGACTTGCGTGAGCATATCGAACTTAACCGTACAATTAGTTACGTGCGACCAGTCGAAAATAATCTCTGGGAAGTGTCCTTTGCTCATGGAGAACAGCGAATTTATAAAGGAGTGTTGATTTGTAATGGTCATCACTGGTGCAAGCGGTTTCCGCAATTTCAGGGAGAATTCAACGGAGAAATTATCCATTCTAAAGATTACAAACACCCAAATCAACTTACTGGGAAAAGGGTTTTGGTAATCGGTGGCGGAAACTCAGCTTGCGATGTTGCAGCAGAAGCAGCCCGCGTCGGCGCTAAATCTGTTCTGAGTATGCGTGAATCAGTATGGTTTATTCCCAAATCATTTGCAGGAGTTCCCGTAGCCGATTTGATTAAATGGTGGATGCCAGAATGGTTGCAACGGCTGATGGCTTACGGGATCATCCGCCTGACTTTCGGCAACCATAAAAATTATGGTCTATCTCAACCCAAGCATAGAGTTTTTGCCAAGCACCCAACTCTGAATAACGAGGTTCCCTATTATATCAAACACGGAAGAATCACCCCCAAGCCAGGTGTGCGTCGTTTGGATGGTTGCGAAGTGGAATTTGTTGATGGTAGCCGAGAAGCATTTGACTTAATAATTTGCGCCACTGGCTACTACGTCGCCTATCCGTTTCTACCTGAAGAACTTCAGCGCGTTGAAGGCGCAGCAGTTCAATGTTATGGCGGCTCGTTTTTCGCCGATTACAAAGGACTGTATTTTATTGGTTGGGGCCAAGCAAGAGGCGGGGTAGGATCGCTGATTTCAGCTTACAATTCACTTTTCCTCCGGTTTCTCAAACTCCAGGATGAAATAAATGTGCCTATCGGTCTGGTTCTCAAAGAAATGGGACAACAATTACCAAAAACTCACCTTGCCGATCCGCAGCAAATTTTTAGGCAAGTAAAGATTGTTAATTTATTCTTTAACTGGATTGCTAAAAAAGCACATCAAGTTGATAGCAAATATCCTAATTTTCGTAATAACCCACTTCCATCTGCACAAAGTATCGAGAAAACTCAGTCATTAGCAAGTTAACAATTGAAAAATTTGTATTTGCACCAAATCAAATAAGTACAGGACTTACGCAACTGGCAGAGGCGATCGCTAAATTTTAGTATATGTGTATTGGCAGGACTGACGCAACTAGTCAAGGGCGATCGCTAGCTCCTACACACAGTTCTATTGTGATAGGGGGTTTACCCGATTCCTGGCTGTAATTTTGCAGGATACACAATCGTACCCAGAAGATATTTTTGTGCCGAATGCGGAGATTTGGATGTGTTGGAGGAGTTACTAGGATGATTGACCATGACAGGCTTTTCAAAGAATTAATATCTACATTCTTTGTTGAATTTCTCGATTTATTCCTGCCTCAAGTAGCTAGCCAAATAGACCGCGATTCCATCCAGTTTTTACCCCAAGATGTATTTACTGATGTCACATCTGGAGAAAAGAAAGAAATTGATTTGCTGGCACAATGCCGCTTCGAGCAGAAAGAGACTTATTTTCTAATTCACGTTGAAAATCAGTCTTATACTGAGTCGGAATTCGCCAAGCGGATGTTTAAGTATTTTGCCCGCTTGCATGAAAAATATAATTTACCAATTTATCCAGTTGTGATTTTCTCCTTCGACGAACCAAAACGCGCTGAACCTCAAAATTACCGTGTCACGTTTCCCGATTTAAAAGTGCTGGAATTTCAATTTGCAGCGATTCAATTAAATCGCCTAAGTTGGCGAGATTTTCTAGCGCAACACAATCCAGTCGCAGCGGCATTGATGGCGAAGATGAATATTGCTGTATCAGAACGTCCGCAGGTCAAGGCAGAATGTTTGCGGTTGCTAACTAAGTTAAGGTTAGATCCAGCGCGGATGCAATTAATTTCTGGATTTGTAGATGTGTACTTGGAACTGAATGCAGCAGAAGAAGAAGTCTTTCAATCTGTAGTCGATACAATGGGATTAACTGAGCAGGAGGTATATATGGAGATTGTCACCAGTTGGGAACGGAAAGCAATACAGGTAGAACGACGGGCAACTATTACTAAAATTTTGAAGCTGCGTTTTGGGGATATTGATGCTTCATTAGAAAGCATTATTCCCGCTTTATTACAATTGTCACCCGATGAATATATGGATTCACTCTTGCAAGCTGACCGTGAAGAGTTATTATCGTGCTTTCAAAGGGAATCGTAATTTGATAAAAGTGGATGTGCTTGACATTTTACGTTTAATTATGCTCACCTACTGATTCAAAATTATTATGGTTCAAGAGCAACAAACTACTAAAATTGCAGGTATCTATGAAGTTTGTATTGGTGTTCCCGAACCAATTTCTGCAATTCAATATTGGGAAATATTTGGTTACCGCATTGGTCAAATAGGGGAATTAACCGCAGATGTAGCCAAGCAATTATATGGTGTAAATTCATCTTTACGCTCAATTCGCCTGTATCACCAAGATGCCGATCATGGATTAATTCGGTTAATGGTTTGGCAAAATCCCACAAATCAGGGATTAGGAACAGCTTCAATGAAAATCAAAGGAAATCGTTGGGCAACTGCTTTAACATCTGATGCATTAACTATTTTAAATCATGCCGAACAAGCAAAAGCCGCTGGTTCGGATATTCGTTACACCAACCCTTATTGGGAAATTATATACAACAAAGAAAGAAAAAGCCGCCCCTTTATAGATCCAGCGGTTGGGGTGCGAGAAATGTTGTTATTGCAACCATTATCAAGACAAGTTTTCTTCCAAAGATTTGGCTATACAATGCCACATTATGGGCAAATTAACCAAAATGCAGCATTTAAGACTAGCCAGTTTACTCACATGGGGTTAATTGTCCAGGATGACAGCAAAGAAATTCTGAACTTTTACGAAGATGTTTTAGGTCTGCTGCGTGTACGTGATGATGTCGAAACTAGCTATGAATCTTCACTAGCAGGACGAGATTTGTTTGATCTCAACCCTGGTGAAAAGTTTATTGTTACCGCCTTTGATGACCCACGTTCCTCTGTGTATGATTTCATGAATGCACGCAGTGGTAGACTTTACATTGTTCGTTTCCCAGAAACCATAAATTTAGAGTCGCGGTTTGAAGCAGCACAACCCGGTAGCTTAGGGATGTCGTTATATACCTACCGCGTACAAGGAATTGAGACATATTGCGATCGCATTCAAAACAGTTCAGCCCAAAATGTCACCAACATAGTCAGTAACGAATTTGGCGAGATGAGTTTTTCCTTCCTTTCACCCGATGGCTATTTCTGGAATTTAGTAGAAAACTGTTGAAGGTTGACAACTGACAACTGACAACTGACCATTGACAAATGACTAAATCCAAAAAACGATGGCTGATGCTAATTTTACTAGCTTTCATATCTGCCCTATTGCTAGCGATCGCATCTACAGCCATCAGTATTTATTTGTACGGTAATAAAGTTGATACTACTAAAGCAGATGCAGCAATTGTTTTAGGTGCAGCCGTTTGGGGTGATGAACCATCTCCAGTTTTTCGAGAAAGAATTAATCATGCTATTAACTTGTATAAAAATCAGCATGTTAATCAGATAATTTTTACTGGCGGAGTTGGTGAACCTAATGAAGCTGCGGAAGCGATAATTGGCAAAAATTATGCTTTAGCACGACAAGTAAAATTAAATGATATTCTCACTGAAACCGAATCACGAACAACTTACCAAAATCTCAAAAATGCCCGTGCAGTAGTAGCCACTTACAAATTAAATAAATTTCTCATTGTCAGCGATCCATTGCATCTTAAACGAGCCGTACTGATGGCAAGAAATTTAGGCATGGATGCATATCCATCACCCACACCTACCACTCGCTATAGTAGTTTCCGCAGTCAGATGGATTTTCTGATACGAGAAACTTTTTTTTACTTTGTCTACCTCGTGTTTAAAATTTAACTATTAACTTAATTTTGCCAATTTTCCCGGAAAATAATTCTGTCAAATTGTCAGCAACCTCAACCGGAAGATAGGGCGGAAGGTTGGAAATAACTATTAAAAGATCCGACCAAAAATTATGTTGATGAGAATTTGGGCTGTTACTGTTTTACTAACTTATTCTTGGTTAATGCCTGAGGTCATAGCTGCTGAACCAATCACAATTGTAGCAGCTTCTCCACAAAGCGATGCTCAACCAATTATTGTCAATAAAGCTGAATTTGGCGTACAAAGAATTGATTCCCAAGGTAAAACAACCTTTATCCCTACCTTTAGAGTGCCACTTCAAGAAGGAAATAAATACGGCTGGCAAATTCAACTCAAAAACTACAAAGGTGCAGTCACATGGAGAGAAGTTCTTAGATTACCAAAACGTCCAGAAACCTGGAGTGTAGATACTGGAGAAGATCTCATCATCTCTCCAGATGGTAAACAAGCAGTAACGAAGCGCACACAAAATACTACTGATGGTGTGATTAAGAATTTTTGGACGATCGCACCAGGCGACCCTGATGGTAAGCATAAGATCCAGGTGTATATTGATGACCGCTTAATTGCTGCTTTTGAGTTTGAAATTGTGCCGTTAAAACAGCCGAAACCAACAGGTAGAATTTAGCAGCGATCGCTTTCGGGGTGGGATCTCCCCACCCTTGATGACTAAACCTCAACTTTATAATCCAGTTCGTGTTCATCCCCCGGTAAACCGCGAAAACCCCAATTATGCTTGGGGTTCTCGAAAATTGTAATTTCTAAATCTTGCCCAGTAATACCTACCGAAAGCGATCGCTCAAACAACAGCCGCATCAATTGTTTTTTCGCTGCTACACTCCGCCCTTCAATCATACTGAACTCGATGATGGTATAACGGTCAGTGCGCCCAGATGGGTAGTAAAAGTCTGATTTATCCAGTGGAAAAAAGCGATGTGCCCGCTTATTTGCAGGATAATGTAATGCTTCCATTACACAACTATGAATAACATCTGAAAGTTGCTGCTTGATAGGATTTAAATAATCCTTGATGCCGTAAATTTTCACTTGAACCATAAATTAATCCTCTTTTTGAGCAAAAATACTTCTTTAGATAGTGTCTGTAACAATAGAAATATGAAGCTACGTGAGCATAAAAATTACTGTTCAGACTACTAAAATTGATATTTATACTCTGTTCAATAGAGCCATCAACAATATAATTGAGATTCGTCTTCATTAGTCCCAAACTAAGCAGTATCTTAAAAATAGAGAGTTGATACTGTTTGAGCAGCAATGGTAACTTTAAGCGAATTTCAGCAGTTAATCGAAAAACAGCATTTATGCCCTGAAACTCTGCCAAAAGCTCTACAAGCACTGTTTTATGACAAAAAAGGTAATTGGGACAAAGCCCATGAAATAGTGCAAAATGCCAGCGATGCTGACAGCGCTTGGGTGCATGGCTATTTGCACCGCAAAGAAGGGGATTTGAGCAATGCTCATTACTGGTATCGCCGCAGCAATCAGCCAGAGTTCTCCGGAGGACTCAACCAGGAATGGGAAGAAATTACTTCTTGTTTACTGAAAAAGGTGAAATAAGCATGGACGCAGCAGAATTGATCCGCCGTTATGCTGGAGGAGAGAGATATTTTCCGGCAGCAAACTTAACTAAAGTCAAGTTAATTGCAGCCAATTTACCAGGAATCAATTTATGGGGAGCAGACTTAAGTAAAGCTAACTTAGCTAAAGCTAAACTATGGGGTTCAGATTTAAGTAGAGCGAACCTTGCACAAGCCAACTTAACTAGAGCAAATTTAAGTGGTGTCAAGCTGAATGAAGCAAATCTCCGGGGAGCCAAGCTGAACTTTGCCAAGTTGTATGGAGCCGATTTAACTGGTGCTTACTATGATGAAAGTACCAGATTTTCTTTCGGTTTTGACCCAGTTAGTCGAAATATGCGCAAGTTTTAAAATACTGCGTAATTCAAGGCGGAGAAATTACAAATGGCATGGGGCTAGGGATGAGGGGCTAGGGATGAGAGAGATGAGGGGGCAGGGGAGACAAATAACTTTTGACTTTTGCCCAATGCCCAATGACGCCACTTGCTACCCTGCGGGAAGCCGCTCCGCGTCTACAAGCCGGGAAACCCGTCCAACGCAGTGGCTCCCCAATGCCCAACCTGTTGTATTTGGTACATTAAGCAATGAAAGGAAGAAAAACACGGCGGAATTTCTTGCTTACCAGTGTTGCTGTAGCTAGCAGCATTATCGGCGCGGATACGTTAACAAATAATACTTCTGGAACAGCATCAGCAACAATTCCAGAACGAGTTTTAGGACGCACAGGAGTAAAAGTCCCGATTTTGGGTTTGGGAGGTGCAGGGACAAATACGCCACTAGATAAACCAGATAAAGAACGTGAAGCTGTGGCGATTATTGAAAGAGCGATCGCACTTGGTATTCGTTACTTTGATACTGCTAGCAGTTATGGAGCAAGTGAACTTCATTTCGGCAAAGTACTCCCACCCCATCGTAGCCAGATTTTCTTAGCAAGTAAAACAGCTAAAAGAGATAGAGATGGCGCATGGCGAGAACTCGAAAGTTCACTAAACCGTCTCAATACAGATCATCTAGATCTATGGCAATTGCATCACGTTTCTTTTCCAGAAGAAATTGACACTATATTTAGTGCATCTGGTGCAATCAAAGCTTTAGAAGAAGCGATGCAGCAAAAAATTGTGCGGTTTGCTGGAATTACCGGACACCACGATACACAAGTAATAGCTGAAGGAATACGTCGCTTTCCATTTCATACAACACTTATTCCCATCAATGCTGTAGAAAATCATCATACAGACTCATTTATTAAAGGAGTTTTACCATTAGCAAAGCAACAAAACTTAGGTGTAATTGCGATGAAAGTTCCTGCTTATGGAAAGTTATTACAAGCAGGTGCTTTGGATAATATACAGCAAGCTTTAGGTTATAGTTTGTCTCAATCTGGGGTTCATTGTTGCATAATTCCGGCTGATAGTGCGCAACAGTTAGAAGAGAATGTTCAAGCAGCAGTTTCCTATCAACTTCTAACTAATCAGCAATTAGCAGCAATTGAGCAGCGTACTGCCAATATCTGGCAAGAGAGTACATTTTATCGGGCTTGGAGCTAGAGGTGATTTATATAGTTAGATGAATAAATTAATCAATGAAACACGAGTGATTCTAATTGGTGGCTCCTCTCATGTAGGTAAATCTACCCTTGGTCGATCTTTGGCGGCCAAGCTTGCTTGGAGTTACCGTTCTACAGACACACTCGCTCGGCATCCCGGACGTCCTTGGGTGAGTGCAAATGGAAAGGTTATTCCAAAGTACGTAGTAGAACATTATAGATATCTTTCTGTAGAGGCTCTTTTTGTAGATGTATTGTCGCATTATGAGAAAAATGTGATGCCGCAAGTCGAGGCTATTGTTCATTCTCATGCGGCTGATTTATCAAAGGAATCCCTGATACTTGAGGGATCTGCGTTATGGCCAGGATTTGTAGCGAATTTAGTTGGCGAAAATAATGTTAAAGCGCTTTGGCTTACGGCTAGTGATCAACTCTTCCGAAACCGAATCAAGCGTGAAAGTAATTTTTATAATGTGTGTGAGGATGAACAATATCTAATTCAAAAGTTTCTTCACCGGACTCTGTTCTACAATAAACTTATGAGGGAAGAGGTTGAGTGTCTTGGATTTATATGTATTGATGTAGAATCTGTGTCAATGGTAGACGAACTTTTAAACAAATGTATGGAATTGATGGATGTTTCGTAAATAGGTGGTGTTAACGTTTTTAACTAACTAATTATTTTAAATTGCTACTTTCTAATTTTACTAAATTCGCCGTATCGGGAAAATCGCTAAATACACCATCAACTCCTAAGCTGAAAAATAGCTCATATTCTTTTTGGGGATTACCTTGAAAGTCAAGCGGTAAAAAGAAATCTTCATTGCGGAATGTCCAAGCATGAACTAGTAAAGAAGCTGCATGAGCATCTGTAACTAATGATGTAGGAAAATGCAGTTTTTTGTTACTATCAATTGGGACTATCATATTTTTATGAACGCCAATCGCTTGGGCATATTCAGCAATTTCTTGTAATCCTGATTTTGTGGTTAAATCTGCATAGCTGCAATCAACATTATTGACTATAAAATCATAGGGTTTACCAGTGTTATTCAGCAATTGCACCAAAGGTAAATCGGTTTTTGTCGCTAAATATTTGAGGTTGCTAACTTCAAAAGACTGAATGAAAATCGGTGCATTTGCTCCTTGATAACCGTTGGCTTGTAAAGTGGCAAGTAGGGTATCTTCTAAGGGTAATCCAATAGATTGAAAATATGTTGGGTGCTTTGTTTCTGGATAAATGCCAATAGTCCGCCCAACTGCAATACTTTTAGTTTGAGCTAAATTGATAATTTCTTGCAGTGTGGGAATGGTAAATAATCCATCATAGTTTGTATTTTGCGATCGCACTTGGGGAATTCGCTCTTTTGCCCGCAGTGTTTTCAGTTCACTCAAGGTAAAATCTTCAGTAAACCAGCCTGTTTTGCTTTCCCCATCAATGATTTTGGTAGTTTGACGTTGGGCAAATTCTGGATGCTGGGCTATATCGGTAGTTTCGGAAATTTCATTTTCGTGACGTGCAATTAACACGCCATCTTTGGTGATAACTAAATCTGGTTCAATATAATCAGCCCCTAAATCAATTGCTAGTTCATAAGCAGCTAATGTATGTTCTGGACGGTAGCCACTAGCGCCTCTGTGTCCAATAATGATTGGGGCTGTAAATTGCGCAATTGTATTCATTAACCCAGATTCCCGATTAATATAATTATTGTTGTTATTAGAGTCTATATTTTTGGGAATACTCACAAACTTAAAGTCAATAGCTATACTAGCAAAACATCGTTAAATTCTATTCGCTAAGTATTTTGCAAAAAGTCAATGATACAGAGTCAGTCACAAACCAAGCGCGTAGAAGAACTACGTCAGTTGTTGCAGCAAGCTAGTTATGCTTATTATGTCCTAGATGCACCAATTATGGAGGATGCAGTCTATGACCAACTATATCGAGAATTGCAACAACTAGAAACCCAGTATCCAGAACTGGTGACACCGGATAGCCCCACTCAGCGCGTGGGTGAAAGACCGGCGACACAGTTTACATCGGTGCGGCATAATATCCCGTTATATAGTCTGGAGAATGCTTTTAATATTGATGAGTTGCAAGCATGGGATCAGCGTTGGCGGCGACAAGTCCCCAAAACTGACACAGTAGATTATGTCACGGAATTGAAAATTGATGGTTCGGCGATCGCACTTACTTATCAAAATGGCGTTCTCACTAGAGGCGCAACTCGCGGTGATGGGGTGATGGGTGAAGATATTACCCAAAATGTCCGCACAATTCGTTCAATTCCTCTACGGTTAAATTTTGACGGGTTAGAACCTTTAGAAAAGGTGGAAGTTCGGGGTGAGGCGTTTCTACCTTTAGAAGTATTTAAACAAATTAACGAAGAAAGGCAAAAAGCAGGTGAGCAATTATTCGCCAATCCCCGCAATGCTGCGGCTGGTACACTGAGACAATTAGACTCCCGCATTGTCGCCCGCAGACGCTTAGATTTCTTTGCTTATACCCTGCACATTCCTGGTAGAGATGATGCCAGTATTGCTAATACTCAATGGCAAGCTTTGGAATTGTTGCAAAAAATGGGTTTTCGCGTCAACCCCAACCATAAATTGTGTCCTTCCCTGGCGAATGTGGGCGATTACTACAACTATTGGGACACAGAACGGCTGAATTTACCTTACATGACCGATGGGGTGGTAGTAAAGCTCAATTCCTTTAAGCTGCAAGAACAGCTAGGATTTACGCAGAAATTCCCGCGTTGGGCGGTAGCATTGAAATATCCCGCAGAAGAAGCACCTACCCGCGTTGAAAATATTGCGGTAAATGTGGGGAGAACCGGAGCGTTGACACCCTTAGCAGAGATGCGTCCAGTACAATTGGCGGGGACGACAGTATCAAGAGCTACCTTACATAATAGCGATCGCATTGCCCAATTAGATATCCGCATTGGCGATACAGTCATTGTTCGCAAAGCTGGGGAGATTATCCCGGAAGTGGTGCGGGTACTTAAAGAACTGCGTCCGGCGGATACACAACCGTTTATTATGCCGAGTAATTGTCCCGTTTGCGGACAACCGGTGGTGCGTGAATTAGGTGAAGCCGTTACCAGATGTGTCAACGCTTCCTGTGCGGCGATTCTTAAAGGTGCAATTGAACATTGGGTAAGCCGTGATGCTTTAGATATTAAAGGAATGGGAGAAAAACTAGTACATCAACTTGTGGATAAAGGTTTAGTACATTCCGTCGCTGATTTGTACAACGTTACAGAAGCGCAGTTATGTAGCTTAGAAAGAATGGGACAAAAATCAGCACAGAAATTAATTGATGCGATCGCTCAATCAAAAACTCAACCTTGGTCACGAGTGTTGTATGGTTTAGGTATCCGTCATGTTGGCAGCGTCAATGCCCAATTATTAACCGAGAAGTTTCGCTCTGTAGATAAATTGGCTCAAGCTAAACAGTCAGATATTGCGCTTATTTACGGAATTGGGGTGGAAATTGCCGAATCTGTACACCAGTGGTTTCAAATTGCTGCCAATCAAACATTAATTTCGCGCTTGCAAGCCGCAGGTTTAGAGTTAGAAACTACCCAAGAAACAACAATTACTGAAGGTAATCAAAAACTAGCCGGGAAAACTTTTGTTGTCACTGGGACTTTACCCACCTTAAAGCGAGATGACGCGAAAGCTTTAATTCAAAAAGCCGGCGGTAAGGTAACAGATTCAGTCAGTAAAAAAACAGATTATTTAGTTGTGGGTGAAGATGCTGGCTCTAAATTAGCTAAGGCTGAATCCTTGGGAATTCCTCAATTAACTGAAGCGCAGTTTTTGGAAATGTTGGCAGAATAGTCAATAGTCAATGGTCAATGGACTGTGGACTGTTGACGGTTGACGGTTGACTGTTGACGGTTGACGGTTGACTGTTGACTGTTGGAACCTTGGCAAAAGAGAAGTTAAAATTGCAAGCAAAGTTCAATTCTAAGAGAGAACTATGAAGACTGCTGAAAAATTAGCTGCTGGTTGGCTACTCACACTCGGATTCATGTTTTTAACTCTATCAGTCTCAGCAGGAATTGAGAAACATAATATCTTGAAGCCAATCCCAAGCACGGATGAAGACTCAGGGATAGAATTTCCCAATAAAGACGCTCTTTATCTCCTTGATAATACGGCTCGCCAAGGTCTAATTTTTGGCGTTCCTACTTTAATTTTAGGGGGATGGCTCAGTTTAGGATTGTATTATCAAAGCAGGCAAGAGAAAAAAGCTCTAAATCAACAAATGAACGATCGCCTGCAATCGATTTTTTATCAAATGCTACAAGAAAATAAAGGGCGCATGACGCTTGTCGGCTTTGCAATTAAATCAGAATTACCTGCAATCGCCGCTAGAGAATATTTAGATGAGAAAGCTAAAGAATTCAATGCAAATTTTAAAGTCACCGAGGATGGCGCTATATCATATCATTTTGAACTCTAAATTCAATCTCAGTTAGCGGTGAATATTTCAACGCCGCTATGTTCTCCACCAATTTACGTCTAAGTCTGATGACGCAGATTTTTTTAAGTATAGCCGCTGTTTTAGGCGGTTTATCTGTTGCCGCTGGAGCCTTTGGCGCTCATGCTTTACGGGACAAAATCAGTGAGCGATCGCTCGAAATTTTTGACACTGCCTCTCGTTATCAAATGTACCACGCTCTAGCACTGTTGTTAGTAGCTTTACTGCTGAGTCGCACCGAGTCGCCGCCATTCACCCTGATCGCCAGTGGTTGGCTGTTTATTATTGGTATTGCGATTTTCTCAGGGAGTTTGTACGCCCTGAGCTTAACTGGTGTGAAATCTTTGGGAGCAATTGCACCTTTAGGAGGCGCTGCTTTTATCGCTGGTTGGGGTGCTTTAGCCCTTGCTGCTTGGAGTTTAAAGTTGTAAACCTTAAGGAGTTAGAATGAAACATTTCTAACTCCTACAGCATTTTTTACCGTAAACCAAATATACAGGTAGTAGCACTACATTGTTCATACGTGTCAACTTAACGCGAAACCCTTGCCAAGATGTGATTTGATACAAAATCACGTACCACCAATATCCGCGCTACCCCACCCCAGTTTTGCTGACGCAAAACGTCCCCTCCCCGCAAGCGGGGAGGGGATTGAGGGGTGGGGTAAAATGCCTGTGGAATAAGCGTTTTGACTTAAGTTGACACCAATGAACAATGTTGTGCCCTGATGATAATCTGTACTTTTCGCGAAATGCGATCGCTCAACTTATACCAATTCAAATAATGTTTGCGACACATCAATATATTCTAGAGGGCACGGCAGTGTTCCCTACCATCTGTCGCATTCTTTTTTCAAATTGGTATTACAGCATCTTCTGTGTAAATGAACCACAAATAGACCTCACTTCCATTCCTCTCTCCCCAACGCTAGTAGGGAAGGGGCTGTTGTTGTGAGGTCTCATAATTGTCGTCTAAATACATGAGAACTGCTGTAATTAACTTGTCACTATCACCGACTTTTTGCGGGAGGGACGCTTGCGATCTGATTTTTTCTTCAATCCCACCGCTTGTGCTTGATCGCTATCCGAACCATACTGACCAAGTACAACTTCTTTCATGGCTAATATAGCATTGTGGAATTCCCATTCTGCTAATCTCGCAGCATCAGCCGCCGCACGGTATAAGGCTAGTTTCTCGGTTTCGGTTTGTTGCTGTGCCAACATCGCCTGATAAGCTTGCTGTATTCTGGCTACAGAAGCGTCAGCACGGGTTGTATCGTAGGTGCTAACTGTTTGCAATCCGTGCCAAGAGGTAATATCTTGACTAATCAATTGCGGGCGTAACCGATGTGTTGTGTCTTGGAGAGACATATATACATTCCTGAAGAACTATATATTTAATTTGCCCATTTACTCAAAAAATTTAACAATAAGATAAAATTTGCCGATAAAACAAGATTAGAAACAGTGGTTAAATCATTACAGTGCGATGCAATGGCATATCATCTCGATGTAATGGCATAACAGCTCGATGCAATGGCATAACAGTTCGATGCAATGGCATAACAGTTCGATGCAATGGCATAACAGCTCGATGCAATGGCATAACAGCTTGATGCAATGGCATAACAGCTCGATGCAATGGCATAACAGACGAATGTATTAATTATCGCTTTCACTCTAGAGCGCTGAACATTGTGCAACAAGGGGGAGTAAGAGCGATCGCTAATTTTGGAGACTGCGTTAGCTCTTGTGTAACACATGAAGTGATGCGATCGCTCTTTTGTCGATGCATTAACACTTTTTTCTGCCTTCACCCGACTATCACTAAAATAGGAACATAGTATGGTAGATGATATATATGAATATCTCTTTTACTCCAGAGTTAGAGCAATTTATTCAAAGTCAAGTTACAAGCGGTAAGTATGCCTCAACAGAGGAAGTGATTATTGCGGGTATTAAACTGTTAGAGGAAAGGGAATCTATTTACCAGGGTAGATTTGAGGAATTACAACGGGAAATCATGATTGGGGTCGAAGCTTCGGAACGTGGGGAAGTTATTGACGGAGAAATGGTTTTTCATCAACTAGAACAAAAACTACAGCAGCGTCGTCAGCAGACTGCTCAATGAGTAAATACGCGCTTCAAAATTTAAGCAGAGAACATGAAGGCGATCGCTCATGGTAGTTGTACACTGTCTCAGTTGAGAGCCGCTTAACATTGTGCAACAAGGGGAAGTAAAAGCGATCGCTAATTCTATAGACTGCGTTAGCTTTGGTGTAAGGCATGAGGTGATGCGATCGCAAACACTGGATGATATTACTTCCTTCAGTTTTGACAACTAGATTATTTTATATGCATATTTGTCAGTAAATAGGCTAATATGAACTATAAAAACGTGATTTTACGTGAATGATTGTAGAAAAAGTTTCTTATTATAAACGAATTTACGGGAGATTAGCGCTACTCTAATTAAATAGAGGCAATTGAAAAAAGACTAGTAACAATTAATTATTTTGAGCTACACATAGTTTCATGCTATAGGTTAATATTTACACCTATTTAAATTCTCGAACTTAGAAAATGTTATCGAAAGTTAAAGAAATTGGACGAACAATTCAGTCTATTTTAAAAAATCCGGAGGAGTTAGTTAAGCAAGCTGAACAACAAGCTCAAGAAGGTGAATACCAAGATGCTCTGGATTTACTGGATCAGGCTCTCGTTCTCAAGCCCAAAAATTCTAATTATTGGTATTGTAAAGGAAAAATACTGGCTTATAATCTCAAAGATTCACGACAAGCTCTCGAAGCTTTTGATAATGCACTGAAGTTTTGTAGTTACGAAAACTTTCGCAAACAAGTTTTGAATGGACGCGGCAATGTTCTAAAAGATTTACGACGTAATGAAGATGCTGTCGCTGATTATCACAAAGCGCTAAAGATAGATCCCAGTTATTGGCAGGCTCGTAAGGGTTTGGGATGGCTACTATTTAGTCGATTTCATGAATACTCGACTGTTTTAGCAATACTGGATGAAGGGTTGCCACTATCTCAAGCTCAACTCAAGGATTTACGTTTGGGAGTACGTCAATATCATCAACAGGGTTGCGGACAACTCCATCGTGCTAAAGGAAAAATTCACTACAAGCATGGGTTGCAGCAGCCAGATCCCTACTCGTATTGGAAGGAGGCTAAGAAAAGTTATGAAGAAGCTCTACGGTTTTTAACTGCTCAGATTTTTCCGAAAGAATATCTAGAGGTAATTGAGGATCTAATTCAAGTTTGTTTAGCGTTGGGAGAAATCAAGGAAGCAGAACATTTGCAAAGAGAAGGCCTAGATTTGTTGAACCGTTTGTTAGCGCAGGCTAAAAGCTTTCGGCAAAAAAGAATTCTGACTCTTCAATTTACAGGTTTCAATCAATTAACTGTAGATATTTGGGCTAGGAAGGGGAAAATTTTAGAAGCTTGGCAAACAGCAGAACAAGGAAAAAATATTTGTTTGAAATGGCTGTTATGGGAGCAAGATTTATCAATCCCTAGCTATGAACAAACTCAGGAGCTTCTCGATACTACAACAGCAATAATTTATTGGCATCTCAGCCCTGCTTCGCTTACCACTTTTGTACTAAAATCCAATACCATAATTCCTGTTCTGATTAATCCAAGCCCATCTATCAACCACAGCAAAATACCAGAATCTCTAAAACGCCTACTAGAATTTGAAACATGGGTCAGCGACTGGGATAAATTATATGCAAGCTACCGAGACAAGGCAAAAGAAAATATTGGAGACAAGCAGAAATCTCCTTGGTTAATCAGTATGCAAACTAGTCTCGAAGAATTCAAACGCATTTTAGATATTCCTGCGATTGAAGCTGAACTCACAGGTATCAACAATCTAATTTTGATTCCCCACCGAGATTTACACCGTTTTCCCCTCCATGCTCTGTTTAATGAGCGTTTCACCACTATCTATCTGCCTAGTGTTCAGGTTGGACTGAATATGCAAAATCAAGATTCGATGGAGGAATGGCATAAAAGACCGCTACTAAATGTGGATGATCCTGCAATTGACGGGATTGATCCAATGCCTTATGCTCAACTAGAATCCGCAATAGTTCGGCAACAATTTACCAACTCTACTGCTATTGTTCAAGAAGAAGCCACCAAAGCTAATGTCATTGCGGAGTTAGATAATAATTATCGTGTATTTCATTTCACAGGTCACGGAGAGTATAACAGCGATCAGCCCGAAAACTCCCGACTTGGCTTGGCTAGTAACGATTACATAAGTGCAAAAGAAATTAGCCATCTCAATCTTGAAACCTATGATTTAGTTACGATTGCTGCCTGTGAAACTGCTTTGACTGGAAACCAAAGTATTACGACTGAATATGTTGGGCTAGTTAGTGCTTTTCTGCGGGCTAAAGTTAGTTACGTCTTTAGCTCTTTATGGACAGTTGACGAAATTTCCAATGCCTGGATTATAATTCGCTTCTATCAATTTCTTCAAGAAGGCATGACTCCAGCAAGGGCATTGAACCAAGCACAACAATGGCTTCGTACTGTTACAAATGCTGATCTAGCAACTTGGCTCTGCACTCTTAGTAATATAGAAGGGCTAGATCCATTGATTAAACAAGATTTAGAACAGCAAGCATATAGACTTCAAGAAGACTCTAATAGTACAATTAAACTAGTCCAGTCTCCATATGTTAATCCCTACTACTGGGCAGCTTTTACCCTCACTGGAAGAGGTTTTGTATGAATCCCTTTGAAGCTAGAACACTTGAGGCTTTTCTAAGGGCTGTTTCTCAAATGGAGGAACCGCTGTCGCAGGACTTACAACGGGAAATTCGTAGAGTAGGCCGTGCTTTAGAAAACCATGAGCTTGATGTTATAAAAGAGATACCGAGCTTAATGAGACAAGATGATGTTCTCAATGAGCAATATCAACTTGCCTATAGAACCTTGCAACAGCAGTACCAAGCTCAGGAACGAACAAAGAGTTTAGCAATTGCAGTAAATGGGTCACAATCCCTTGATATTGAAACTCAGATTGCTCAGATTTTGAACGCAGATGATATCCCTGAAGCAGCAAAAAAGTTTGTCTCTCGCTTGGATTCTCAACTATCTGATAGTTTTAAGCAAGCTGATTTTTGGCAACGGGGAGATCATGTGATTGCGCTAGCAACAGGAGGTGCTTTTCTGGGAGTTTTATTAGCTCAAATTCCTGGTGCTATTATTGGTGGACTGCTTGCCGCTGTCTATGCATGGTTTACGGCCCCACAGACTAGATCGGATAGGAATGCTTAGATGACTCAGAAGTATATATACGGAGCTTGGTTTATCCTGACTTGTCTCGCTACGCTGGTTATCTTAGCCATCCGTTTTCGTCGAATTTCCAAATTGACACTTAAACTTGATGAGTTTATTGACTTAGCGCTTTCTGTGCTTGGAGGGGTCTCTGGTATGTATCTAATATTTCAAACTTGGTCAAATTTTGACCAGCTTCAAAAGATAGTTAGCAATGAAGGTTTGGTCGCAATGACACTCGGTGGAATAGCCTCCATTTGGTTTTGTGCTGGTAAAATCAGGGAATTATGTGTAAAACCTTGAACTATTTTGGCTAAGTGGCAGATCACCAAAGAACCAAAACTTTAGCGCGATCGCTCCATATCCTGCGCTAGCCAAAAGTCTGTATCAGAAAATACAATTCTTAAAATAAATGCTCGTTTGAGGAAAAGCAGGTGAGCTACTTGTAGTAATTCTCCAGTAGTATCACTAATACCTCAAACCATGATATCTACCCTTCAAATCTCCCCCGAACTTTGCCAGACAGTTCTCTACGAGAGAATTAATGATGCTAGCTTTGATGTGCAGCGATTAATGGAAGCCCAGCAGTATAGCCAAGCGCTGAAATTATTCCATGAAATTCTCCACAATGCTGCACTCCTGAGTAACCCTGAACAACGGGATTATGTAATTTTTTATCTGATTCAAAATGAACTGTCTGTTTTTCAACCCTTGACTCAACTCCCGCGCCAGGAGCAAGATAAGTGGATTGAGTGGCTCAAGCAGGTGCAGCAGTTTGCGCTGAATTTGGGCAAAAATTCTAGTTTAGCGATCGCAAAAAATCTTGAACAAGTTGCAAAAGGTTATCAAACTCTGGGATTAACCGATCAAGCAGCGATCGCACTTAAACAAGCTACTCAAGCAGCATCTCAGATTCCCGAAGCGATTAATCGCGCTAATGAATGTATTCAACTCGCCAGAATTTGGCTGCAATTCTCCAACCAAGCCCAAGCTAAACAAGCATTAATCCAAGCATTGTCAGCGGTGGCGAAAATTCCCACTGACGATCCCTACGCCCAATGGAATTATTTGTTTGATATTGCATCACTATACATTAATGTGGGTGAACAACAACGCGCCTTAAAATTAACTGAACATATTGATAATGAATATTACCCTAATGCAATTCGTCAAGAAGTGGTGCGTGATGCGGTAAAAAGAGGAGATTTGCACTTAGCTCAAGCTGTCACACATAAAATTCATGGAGCTGAATACCAAGCTAATGCTTTAGTACAAATGGCGGTTTATTGGGCTATTCATCATCACATTCGCCGGGGAAATCGCCTGTTTGCCCAAGCTTTGAAACGAGTGGCGAAAGATGAGCGGAAAGAAGCTGTACAATCAACACTGATTCAAACTTACAGCACATCCGGTCAACTCACCATTGCTCTCAATGCAGCTCAACGACTCACCCAGGATGAACCCAAAGCCTTAGCATTAGGTGCAATTGCAGTTGCTTACGCCAAAGCCAAGCAATTCCCGCAAATGCAACAAGTTCTTGCCCAACTTACAAGTTTAATTCAATCGGAAACTGCGGTAAACTCTGTTGGTTACGTCAACAATATACTGCAAGCTGCTGTGAATGCCGAACAGTATAATTTGGCGATGACAATTTTAAATGCGGTGCAAAATAACGCCGACTTTCTCACCAAATCCGGTTGGTATCGGCAAATTGTGCAAGCACCATTGCGATCGCAACATATCGATCAAGCACTGGAACTAGCAAAACAGATTCCCAATAATTTTTGGCCGGAGGAACGCAATCTTAGCTTACAAGAAATTGCGATCGCCTATGGCATTACTAAACAATGCGGTAAAGTAATTGCAGTTGTCACACAAATTGAAAATACTAACTTTAGCCCTTATCAAGTATTAACACTGACAGAACTGGCAGCAATTACATCTACACCAGAAGAATTTACTTCTTTAATTCAACTTGCAATTACACAAACACAAGCCTTAAAACCAATTGAGCAGAAAGCCTTAGCACTGGCGGCGATCGCTCAAGCTTATCTGCGTTTCGGGGATAAAGAACGCACACAATATTTCCTCCAGCAAGCTATCCAAACAGCGCAGCAGGTAGAAGATGAGGAAAGTCGCGGGCGTTTACTCAAGCAAATCGCCGATTATTTAATTCAACAGCGACAATATACTGTGGCTTTAACCATTGCCCAGGCTAATCCTGTTTCTTACTTACAGCAATCAAGCTACGATGATATCTTCCAACAAGCAGTTTCATCATCCGCCTTTGATGTCGCCTTGCAATTGGTAGAACTGGAAACCCTACCGGATAGACAAGCACCGAAATTAATTGCGATCGCTAAAACTTATACTCAACTCCAACGTTATCAAGATGCAATTGAATTACTCGATCGCGCCTTTGCGGTAGCTCAACAAATAGCCGATCCCGAAAGCCGCATTATTCAAGTCAGTGAGTATACCGAAGTTCCCGATGAAAGCGATCGCGCTCACCAATATACCCGCTTAGTGAAGTTATATGTCGCTTTAGGACAACAAGATAAAGCCCAAAAAGTAGTGGAAAAAATTCTCTCAACATCTCTGCGTGATTACCTGCTAGCTTGGATTCATTCATGAAATATTGCGTATGGTGATTGAAATGTGAAAAACATGTTGAAAGTGATTGAAAAAGCTCTAGATATTAATATCTAGAGCTTTTTATTTGTGTTATGCCAATTTGAAAAAAAATGATACATCTGTAGGGGCGGGGTTTCCCCGCCCTTCGCGACAATCCATATTACCCGCATTTTTCACAAACAGTAGGGGCGGGTTCACAGATATGATTCCATAATTCACGACTATCTGGCTTAACCCGCCCCTACGACCTCGGGACAAAGAGAAAGCTTAGATTGAAAAAGCTCCTTCTCCCAAGGGGAGACGCTGCGCGAACGCCGCTACCGCTACGCGCCTACGCCCAAATTAATTAACTTGTCACCATCACCGATTTTTTGCGGGAAGGACGCTTGCGGTCTGATTTTTTCTTCAATCCAATCGCTTGCGCTTGATCGCTATCTGAACCATATTGTCCGCGTACAACTTCTTTCATGGCTAATATAGCATTGTGAAATTCCCATTCTGCCAATCTCGCAGCATCAGCCGCCGCACGGTATAAAGCTAGTTTCTCAGTTTCCACTTGTTGCTGTGCCAACATCGCTTGATAAGCTTTCTGGATATTTGCCACAGTAGCATCAGCACGGGATGTGTCATAAGTGGCGATGGTTTGCAAACCGTGCAATGAACTAACATCTTGGCTAATGACTTGAGGACGCAAACGATTTGTTGTATTTTGAAGAGGCATAGATGCACATGTACTCAACTATATATAATGTGCCCATTTCTCTCAAAAAATTTACAATAAGATAAAATTTTTCCAGAAAATTAAGATTAGACAGGGTTAGTTAACACTTACAAGTCTACGTATTAATATAACACAATACGGTTCACTTAAGATCCCCCCGCCTGCGGCGACCCCCTTAAAAAGGGGGTAAAAGAGGGTTATTAGCCCCCCTTTTTAAGGGGGGTTGGGGGGATCTTCAGAAGATTAAAACGTTAACTGAACCGTATTGTAATATAACAGCCCGACGTATTGGCATAACAGCCCGACGTATTAATATAACAGACCGATGTATTGGCATAACAGACCAATGTATTGGCATAACAGACCGATGTATTGGCATAACAGACCGACGTATTGGCATAACAGACCGATGTATTGGCATAACAGCCCGATGTATTGGCATAACAGCCCGATGTATTAATATTGCAGGTGGTTGTATTTTGACCTACACCAAAACAATTGATATCATGTCCGGTTGATTACTTACTAAACCGCAAGAACCCCACCCCGCAAAAGCGACGCTTTGTCTCCCCTCCTCGCTTGCGGGGAGGGGATTAAGGGGTGGGGTGCAATGATTGTGGGAATCATAACTAATTACTCGGACATGATATGACTATCTTGACTCAACGTGCAATTGCACAGACACAAGCTTTTGCACGGGTGGCGATCGCTTTTTTATATCTGCATTCAGCAAAGGAAAAACTCAGATCATTTTTCCTCTCGCCAGCCATTTAAATCGTGTAATACCAATTTAATGTGAAGTTGCACATATCTAGATCCCCCTAAATCCCCCTTAAAAAGGGGGACTTTGAGAGATTTTTTCCGGTTCCCCCCTTATTAAGGGGAGCCAGCGTCGTGGGCGGGTTTCCCGACTTGAGACGACTGGCGTGGGCTAGGGGGGATCGAATTCTATGCAGCTTCATAAAAAATTGGTGTAACACATAAAAGATGTCTGATGTGAAACGAATGATTCAATAAACGGGAATTTTGTAGTATATTTGTAATATAAAATCTCAAACTTGTTGAGCAAATGAAGCGTTCAAGAAGCAATAGCTGCAAATTTTAGCATACCTAATTTATGTGTTAGAAAAGTGGGCACGCGATCGCATTCCAATTTTTCGTGTTCCTGTTATTTTTAACCATTTTTTGGCTATCTCCAGTTTTGTCGGGTGTATTAGCTCATTGTCACGCAATAAAAAACAACAAATTATCTAAAAAATTATCACAACCATGACACCAGCAGACCTCAAAGCTTACCTCGATAACCTGTTGAGCAAAAACTTATCTCTCAGTACAATGATTTGGGGCGCGCCGGGAATTGGTAAATCTAGCATCGTGGCTCAAATTGCGCGCAAACATCAAATCGATTTTGTCGATGTGCGCCTGTCTCAACTTGCGCCTACCGATTTACGGGGTTTACCTGTAGCTGAAAACGGTATATCTAAATGGTATCCACCGGAATTTTTACCTTGTGAAGGTAAGGGTATTTTATTTCTCGATGAACTGAATATGGCTCCCCCAGCCATGCAAGGTGTAGCCCAACAGTTAATTCTTGACCGTCGTGTTGGCTCATACGTAGTTCCTGAAAATTGGTTTGTCTGGGCTGCGGGAAACCGTAAAGAAGACCGTGCAGCAGTATTTGATATGCCTTCACCCCTAGCCAACCGCTTTTTACACCTGCAAGTAGAAGCAGATTTTGATAGTTTCAAAGCATACGCACTATCTACGGGAGTTCACGAGCAAATTATTGCTTTTCTTTCCTTCCGTCCCAGCTTATTGCACAAACTCGACCCCCAGCAGCCATCATGGCCATCGCCGCGTTCTTGGGTGATGGCGAGTCAATTACATGCAGCTGAATTAGATATTACCCCCGCTGTCGGGGTAGGAACGACTGCTGAGTTCAATGCTTTTATCAGACTTTATCAAAACTTGCCCGATTTAACAGATATTTTCTCAGGTAAAGGCGATCGCATTAAATTTCCCACCGAACCATCAGTTCGTTATGCCACAACCATAGGTTTAGCCATCCGCGCCGAATCAGCGAATCAAGCACACAACGCCTTCACCTGGATTTCCCAAGCAGCCGCAATGGAATGGGTGCAGTTATTTGCAACCGATTTATTCCGCAGTATGCGCAGTAAAAAGAAAATCGGAGCATTAGCGCAGTTAGTGCAAAAAGACCCCAAACTCCAGAAGTTTATGCAGGACTTTCAAGAATTGATGGGGGGATGAGGGGGGCAGGGGAGCAGGGGGGACAAGGAGGACAAGGAGGATAAGGGGGACAAGGGGGACAAATGACAAATGACAAATGACTAATGACTAATGACTAATGACAAATGACTAATGACAACCTAGACAAAATTATCAGCGCTTCTATGCTGCGGTTGCGAATGAAGTCACCGTTTTTTGCAACTTTGGCGTTGTTTGCAAGGGTGTTAATTACCGAAAGCGTTCCCACTGCGGCGACAGATGGGGAGGATATTTTTATTAATGCCAAGTTTATGCGTAGGCTTTGCCCGCCGCAGGCATCGCTTCCTTCATCCCAACTTGATGGCTTATTATTACACGAAGTCTTGCACGCTGCACTTTTGCATGTCCCCCGCCGTGGCGCACGAGAACGGCAACTTTGGAATGTGGCAGCTGATATTGTGGTTAATGGGATGATTGCCCAGCAAGAAAATTTTAAACTCCCTGCGGGTGGTGTGCGCGATCAAAAGCTAGAGCATTTAAGCGTAGAAGAGATTTATGAATTGTTGCTCAAAGAGCATAAAACTTGTCCTCAATGCGAAGCTGATTTATTGTATGAAGCCATAGATGGGAAATCTGGCGGTAGTTTAGATGCAGCACGACAGAAAACTTTAGAAACTCATTGGCGAAATGCCATGCAACAGGCGATCGCAGTTGCCCGCAGCAGCAATAATCAAGGTAGTATCCCGGCGGGAATCCTGCGAGAACTCACAGCAGTAACTCAAGGACAATTAGATTGGCGTTCTTATCTATGGCGTTACTTAGTGCGAACACCTACAGATTTTACAGGCTTTGACCGTCGCTTTATCGGTCAGCGGCTTTACCTCGAAGCACTCGAAGGCGAAAGTGTAAAAGTATTCGTTGCAGTTGACACCAGTGGTTCAGTAGGCGAGAGAGAACTGCGGCTATTTTTCAGCGAAGTTGTGGGAATTCTCAATTCTTACCCCCATCTTCAGTGTCAGCTTTATTACGCTGATGCCGATGCTTACGGCCCTTATGAACTCACCACAGATAGTCCCCTTCCCAAACCTGTAGGCGGTGGCGGTACATCTTTTGTGCCTTTCTTTGATAAAGTCAACGAACAAAGTGATTGGTACAGTAGTGGTGTTTGTGTTTATCTCACAGATGGCTATGGTACATTTCCTCAACAACCACCAAACCTCCCCGTATTGTGGGTAGTTACTCCCGGTGGGCTAGACTTGAATCAATTCCCCTTTGGTGAAGCTGTTAGGCTATTGTCTGTATAAGTAGGTCGGCGTAATTAAACATAACTGGCAATGGCTGTCATTTGTCAATGGTCATTTGTCATTGGTAAGAGTTTCAAGCCTATTTACATAAAGTACATAGTTTGATTAATTTCCACCGCCTTACTTAGTCCGAGCATCATTTTGTTGGAAATCTTGCTATGTCAGACACTCCTCATTTATTAACCCAAACGGAAATGCTGTCTTTACTACAAAAAGGTGTAGGTTTTTGGAATGAATGGAGAGCAGAGGATTTAAAACTTTTAGAGTGTATCCCTGAAGAAGATTTAAGTAAATATTTAGCACTGAATTTAATTGAAGTTAACCTCAGTGGAGCCAACCTAAAACGAGTAAACTTTCGCCAAGTTGATTTAAGTTGGGCAGATTTAAGCGGTGCAGACTTAAGTGAAGCAAAACTCTACAAAGCCAACCTTAGCGGTGCAAATTTAAGTGGAGCAAATTTGAGTAATGCAAATCTCAATGGTGCTAACTTAACTGCGGCTATTTTGCAAGACGCAAACCTTAACGGTGCAAACCTCAGCCGCACTGATTTGAGTGAATTTGATTTTAGTCAAGCTATCCTGCATAAAGTAAATTTCATCAAAACAAATCTCAGCAAAGCTAACTTTAGAAATGCGAATCTCCGTCAATGTAAATTTACTCACGCAAATTTAGAAGCAGCCGACTTTCACCAAGCTGATATGAGTGGCGTAAAACTAGGTCGAGCAAAGTTAGTTAGAGCTAACCTCAGTGAATTAAATCTGACTGGATTGAACTTGAGCAGAGCAGATTTAAACGCAGCCAATCTCAGCCAAACCAATCTTACAGCCGCGAATTTGAGCGGCGCAAACTTGTATGAGACAAAAGTTAGTGGTGCAAAATTCAATAAAGCGAATTTGAGTAATATTATCCTGCAAGCGACTGACATAAACGAAGCTGATTTAAGTGGAGCCAAGTGGAAAAACTCTCAGCTTTGGGGATTTAATTTCAGTGAATTTAATCTCAATGGTATTAACTTCAGTGGCACAAACCTCAGACAAGCAAACTTCCGCAAAGCCAATCTCATTGGCGCTGATTTCAGCAACGCAAACCTTCAAAGTGCAAATTTTCAAGAAGCAAACCTCTTAGGCGCTGACCTCAGTCGAGCCAATCTACAGGATGCAGACTTCTTAGGTGCAAATATCTTAGGCGCTGACCTCAGCAGTGCTAGATTATCAGGTGCAATTATGCCGAATGGGACAAGGTATAAATGAGATGAGGAGACGGTTGATTGTTGACGGTTGACGGTTGACGGTTGACAAATGACCAATGACAAATGACAAATGACCAATGACAAATGACTAAGCAACAACGTTGCATTGTTTGCAAGGCAACTTTTATACAAGCGCATAATTTTTACTCTGCAATCTGTGAGAAATGCGGAAATTTAAACTACAGCAAACGTCAGCAAAGCGCTGATTTGCAAGGAATGATGGCTGTTGTCACAGGTGCTAGGGTAAAAATTGGTTATGGTGTAGCGTTGAGATTGTTGCGAGACGGTGCTGCTGTAATAGTGACAACTCGCTTTCCTCACGATGCGGCGAAACGATATGCAGCTGAACCAGATTTTCAACAATGGCAAAATCGACTGCAAATTTATGGACTAGATTTGCGACATCTCCACAGTGTTGAGCAATTTACCCAACACATCCTCAAGTTTTATCCCCGACTCGACATTATTATTAACAACGCCGCGCAAACAGTACGCCGTCCGCCTGCTTTTTATCAGCATTTAATTGAGTTTGAATCATTACCTTTACAAAATTTATCCCCAGAATTGCAAGCTTTGGTTAGTCATATTCATACGTCTGATAATTTCCTTCCAGCCTTAGCTATTCAAGAATTAAAAGCAGAAAACTCAGCTTTTCTCTCGCAAATTCCCCTTATTCCCGAAGATAAAGCCGAAAATTATGCTTTATTTCCGCCGGGAATGTATAGCGATGATGGACAACAGCTTGACTTGCGTCCGTTTAATAGCTGGTTGATGAGAGATGATGAAGTCAGTATTTTGGAGTTATTGGAAGTGCATATAATTAATGCGATCGCACCTTTTATCATTAATAGCAGACTCAAGCCGTTAATGAGCAACCAAAAACAAACCGCCAAATACATCATCAACGTTTCTTCAATGGAAGGGCGATTTAACGACGTTGACAAACCTTGGCGACATCCTCACACCAACATGGCAAAAGCTGCACTCAATCAAATGACTCGCACCTGTGCCAAAGAATATGCTAAACACCGTATTTTCATGAACGCAGTAGACCCAGGATGGATTAGCTTTCAACATCCTGTTCAGCAAGCAAAATCTATGCAAGAACGCGGTGTAAATCCGCCCTTTGATATTATTGATGCGGCGGCGCGAATCTGCGACCCCATTTATCAGGGAATCAACGAAGGAAAAAACCCCTTCGGCAAATTATTCAAAGATTATATGGAAATAGACTGGTAACTCCAAAGGAGACAAGGAGGACAAGGAGGACAAGGAAGACAAGGAGGAGTGGGGAGAAATAACAAATGCCCAATGCCCCATGCCCAATGCCCCATGCCCAATGCCCAATGCCCCATGCCCCATCGACCAGGAGATGCAGGTGCGAATCCAGCTGTTGCTATTTTTGAAAAAATAAGTTATATAATAATTTAAGTCTGGTTAATTACTTATTATTAAAATCTCCCTGCGCCCTCGCTCCCCCGCCGCCCCTAATCCCCAATGCGTGCGGTCCCCGCGTCCCCCGCGTCAGCCCTAATGATAAGTCTTAACCGGACACAATATTATCTGGCAGTGTGGCTTAATGGTAGAGCGCCTGCTTTTCAGGCGGGAGACGACCGTTTGATTCGGTTCACTGCCACCAGCAACGTAGTTCAAACAGCAGAATTCCTTGGAGTAGACCAGGAGATGCGGGTGCGATTCCCGTCGTTGCTATGCAGAATTTATAATTTCGTCTACTGCTACACAAGCTTTATGGAAGCGTTCTTCCCAGGAGCCGCTAATTAGGACATAGCGCCTATTTCGAGATTGTAATTCAAAAATACAGCGATCGCGAAATTCTGTTCTCAGATGAGGTAAGTAGCGTTGGTTATCGTCAACCCAAGGCACATCTACATCTAAAACTAAATACAACTCATACTGGCGCTGTTCTGCTTGTTGATAAATCCACTGGGGACATTTACCAAAAAGCACATCACTCCAGATGGTAGTTGTTATCAGGTCAGTATCGCAGAACATCACCCGGTTTGCCTGTTTAGCTAATGCATCTTCAGCAGCGATTTGTCCCCTAGCAATAATTTCTATGTCTGCAAAATTACATCTCCCATCTTTAGGGTCTAGCCAACCACGGGCATACTCACTAACATAAATTGTGTTGTAATGTGCTGCCAAGTTTTGCGCTAAGGTCGATTTACCTGTAGATTCCGGCCCAAAGATGCAAACACGACGCAGGAAATAAGGACGGACACAAGGTGGGATATAATGCCAGTGAGCGATCGCATTTTCCCTCACCTTCGTTCCCGATATTGGTACTAAACTGCGAGCATGGTCTACAGGAATATAATTTGCACCTAAGATTTCCGCCAACTTCCAACCATAATCTTCCGATGCAAATACATAGTCAGGCCCAGTTGGTAGCACCCGGCGAATAGTATCATGCCAAATCTGCCAAAAATCCGGGTGTTCTTTTGGTTCTTGGGGATTTTCATCAGTTACATGCACCACATCCACATCAGGAAACATCTCCCGCATCCAACCATAGCGGAGATGTCCGGGAATTGGCTCAGATTTAATCGAACAAACTAAAACTGTGAGATGCTTAACATAGTTCCGGGCAAAATCAACAAGGTACTGATGTCCAAGATGTGGCGGCATAAATTTGCCGAGAATCATACCAGTAGCCGCTTTTTCAAAGCCTTGTTCCATGTCAAATATCCCAGCACCGCTAACACGAGAAACACTACATACAGTCCAGTTGTTGGGTAAAGTTTTTTAACTGCGTACACCCCAACAGCCAGTACATCTACTGTAATCCAAAGTAGCCAGCACTCCAAAACCTTCTTTGCCATCAACCACTGCGCCACTAAGCTGATAACAGTAATAGCAGCATCCCAATATGGTAAAGCTGCATCAGTGTAGCGATGCATGACAAAACCAAGGGTAAAACTAGCTGCAATTGCTACCCCACCCCAAACTATTGCACCCAAGCGGGTAATCCGAGTTACATGGAGTTCTCCCCTATCCTTTCCCCCATGTAGCCAAGCGTACCAACCGTAGATTTGCAAAAAGACATAAATTACTTGCAGAATTGCATCTGAGTACAAACGGGCTTCGTAGAAGATGAAGATGTAGAGAAACACCATCACCAAACCTGTAGGCCAGCACCAGATATTTTCTGTGACGGTTAGCCAAACACTTATTAAACCAAAAATCGCAGCAAGAATTTCAATTTGACTCATTTAAAGTCAGTTTTTTAACTGTGATAGTTTGCTGAGTCCAAATTTTAATTTAATACTTCTAAAACTTCCACCTCATGAGTGATGCTTGTAGGCTTAGGAATAGGTAAACCTTCTTCTCGCATTCCTTCTATATGAAATTCAATTGCTTCTGCAATCATCTCCTTGACTTCTTCTATGGTTTCACCCGTAGCTATGCAACCAGGTAAATCGGGGACATAAGCAGAGTAATTACCTTCAGCCTTTTCAATCACCACTGCATACCGCATGAATATTCTCCTTACAACTGTGCTTGCCTCCAAATACTACTTAGGTGATTTCCGAGAAAGAAAATACCTGTGTTGGCGAGTTTCGACTTCGCTCAACTCTCGACTCTGGAGTTGGTTGAGCGTTCGCGTAGCGTCCCGCAGGGAAGTCGAAACCAACGGCAGCGGTATATTTATTCCTGTAAATCGCCTTAGAGTACCAGGAGCTAAGTCATCAGACAATTTACCAGGAACTGTAACTACACCAGATTTATCAGGATGTTTGAATTGTCTATGACTACCTTTAGTTCTATCAAGATACCAACCATCTGCTTCTAGACGTTTGATAACTGCGCGTACTTTCATGCTACTGCTTATCTGTACAGGTGAAATTTCTTTTACAGATATAGTGCCTTTATAGCTGATGAAAGTAAATACAATTTTGTGGCAATTTTGTCCGTCATTTTTACGCTATATTTTAGCATTCTTAGTGATCAATCAACCAATAGGACGATGGCCAGGATTGACAGCATGAATATACTCACTACCAGAATGGGGTCTGCCACGTTTATAATAGGCTTCTTCTGGTTGCCCCCAACCTAACTGTAAAATTATTTCTAAAAAGTTAGAATTCTCCCATTTACATAAACTTGCCCATTCTGTTCTTTGGGAAATTCTTTCTACATCAATTTTGTTAATTTGCTGGTATTGTTTACTGTTATTAAAACTCAGGTACAAATCCATGTCTGAAGTGACTTCATACCAAAATTCTAGTATAGAATTTTTGGCAGATTGTAATATACCCAAGTCATTACTTAAAGCAATTAACTCACTATCTATTTGGGGATAACACACAGTTTTCCCCTTAACCTTCACTTCATGCCAGATAATTCCTGACACTCGATGTTCTCTTTGATAGTCGTGAATGGCAGCTTTAAAGTCTTGATAGGCAGTAAACTTTTGCAGCCCATCAGTTCTGATAAACTGGTCAATTAAAGGATTGCCAGAAACGCTTACTTCTAACTTTAGGCGTTCCCCTTTGAGGCAAGCTTGACGTTCGGCTGCCAAAATTTGGATGAGTTCTTCGGTAGTATAAACCTTTGACATCAGAACACACTCTAATTAGTCATTAGTCATTGGTCATTGGTCATTAGTCATTAGTCATCTAATATGGACTATAGACTATGAATTAACTTCTTCTGTTGTTAACTCAGATTATTTAAAGATTATCTCTTGGCAAAATTGGGAATGTAGTATCAGATATCACTAAAAATTAGGCTAGACACAATTTGGTCTAGCCCCAAAGCTACTTACTTAACTCACTACTGAATTCATTGAAGGAACGCCGCTTTAACTGTACCGACTCGGTACGGGGTAATAAATCGAACACTTCACGAAAGCGATCGTCTATTTCTTCAAAAGCAACTTGACCCTGCTTATTTAAAAGCACTTTACCTGATTGATCAAACACTACAACTTGAGGTACACCCCCAGAGTAGTAATATCTTGGATCTGTAGGGTCGTCAGTTTTTTCGGATGGGATGGTGTCTACACTCAGGGGGATAATCTCTACTACCTTACCGTAGAATTCCTGTACCCGTGAAATTGTAATCGCGTATTCCTTACAATCTTGGCTGTCATCGACATAAAAAGCCAAAAAGATAGGTTTATGCTCTTTTAGGGACTGTGCTAATGTCTGTCTGGGAGGAATTAGTGAACCATTACCAGCATAAACTACGAAAATATTTCCGTCGTAATTGTCATCCTTAATACCAGCAACTGCTGGTGGGATATTTATAATCAACAAGCACGCAAGCAGCACCAAAGCTTTAGAAATCAATTGTTGCCAATGAGTTTTTTTCTGTAAAAAAGGAAACTTTAAGCCATTCATCAAAAGAAACCTTGTGAGCTACTATTTTGTGAGTTTTTGCTGAATTCAGCAAGTAGCGCTGGATATATGATTACGTCCTTGCACCATTTTTTAAGATAACTCTTCTGGGGACGGGAAAGATTGGAGATTGGGGGATGAGGGAAGGGGGAGAAAGAAGCAGAGGGGACAAGGAGGACAAGGGGGACAAGGGGGACGAGGTAGTGTGGGGAGTGTGGGGAGTGTGGGGGGATGATGAAGACAAATGCCCCATGCCCCATGCCCGATGCCTATTGACTATTGACTATTGACCATTGACTATTGACTATTGACAAAATTAATTTAAGCTATTACCTACAGTGAAAAACAAAATACAACTTATAGATAGATTCAGACTGGGTTTGGCGGTGTCGGTGGCGAAAGGCGTGACGTTTATGGTGCGATCGCTCCGCCTCGGTGCTGCTAGTGTATTACCAGGCTCGATTGCTCGTAAAATTGAACCCAGGCTGTTGCAATTATTGAGTCAGCAGGTAAAACAAGGGACAATTCTCATTGCTGGGACTAATGGTAAAACTACCACATCGCTGCTGTTACGGGAGATTCTAGAACGCAAAGGCTATCGTGTTTCCCATAATTCTACAGGCGCGAATCTGGAAAATGGTTTGATGACGGCGCTGATGGATAACGCCAGCTTAACGGGTAGCTTGGATGTTGACTATGCGATTTTGGAAGTTGATGAGAACATCTTACCTAGGGTATTAGCACCGATTCAACCAAAGCTCATCATGTGTTTAAATTTGTTTCGCGACCAACTCGACAGGTACGGCGAAGTCGATACTATTAGTAAACGCTGGGGAAGTGCGATCGCTACTTTACCACCCCAAACCATCGTAGTGGCAAATGCTGATGACCCGACTATTTGCTATCTCGGTCAACAATTAACCCAACAGCGCGTCTCGTTTTTCGGTTTGACTGAACCAGAACATTATTTAGAAGCCATTCCCCATGCTGTTGATTCTATCTATTGCCCCAGATGCGGACAAGCTCTCGACTACGAAGGCGTGTATTTGTCCCACATGGGCGAATATAGCTGTTCTAAATGCGGCTTTAGTAGAAGTCAACCCAGCCTTAACAGCAGCGAATGGCCGCAAATTCTTGTAGGGTTGTACAACAAATACAATACCTTAGCTGCTGCCACCGCTGCCCAAGAATTAGGCGTTGATGAGGCGACTATCCGCGATACCATTCCCCACTTCCAAGCAGCTTTTGGACGTGCGGAAGATTTAGAAATCAACGGTAAAAAAGTGCGGATTTTATTATCGAAAAATCCTGTCGGGACTAATGAAACAATTCGCGTAGTCACCCAAAGCACAGATAAAACTACTTTGCTGGTATTAAACGACCGAGTCCAAGATGGCGAAGATGTATCTTGGATTTGGGATGTAGATACAGAAAAACTAGTCCAGCGTGGAGGTACTTTAGTTGTGAGTGGCGATCGCGCTTATGATATGGCCTTACGTCTGCGTTATAGCGATCCCAACCCTAACAGTAATTTTAATCTAATTGTGGAAGAAGATTTACGTGATGCTATAAACACAGCATTAGCGCGGACACCCAAAAACGAAACCCTGCATATTTTACCCACATACACAGCCATGTTGAGTGTCCGAGAAGTCTTAACTGGGAGGAAGATTCGGTAATTGGGCATGGGGCATTGGGCATTGGGCATTGGGCATTGGGCATTGGGCATTGGGCATGGGTGATTTCTCCGTGTCCCAGCGTCTCCCCCATCCCCCTTCCCTTGTCTCCCTTGTCCCCTAATCCCTACATCCTAGCCCCTAGCCCCTAACCTATTGCAACTTCACGGCGGCGCGTTGAATCGGTAGCACTTCTTCTAAAGTCATCTCATGGTCAGCTGTGAGATGGCTACTACAGCAAATTGTACTAAAGAAGACTTGTTGACCAACTAATGCGGAAAAATGTTGTTGTAAAAGTAAGCGGGAGGTAATATCTCCTAATAATTCTCCCAGGTCTTTGGTAAGTTGGTCTTTATCATCACGGTGAACCATTCTATATTTAAACTTGGTTTCACCTACTAAATCTTTCACAGCCGAATCAAAATTATCTTTCTTACCTTGAACATAAGCAAAAGCTTGTTCTTCTAAGAACTTCCATGCTTCGGGGAAAATCTCCCGAATTTTTTCGAGATGATTCTCTGTTTGGTAGACTAATGTAGCAGTTTTACAATCCATAAAGTAATATTTCAGGTTGTGAAGCAAACCTATGACAATCTGTAATCTTACGACTCAACAGGAAAAGTGAAACTGAATTTTTGTAATTCCCTGATAACTCATTTGGGATTATCGGCAAAATGTTACTGCAAAACTGTTACATAAACTACGAATAAACATAGCAATTAAGACAAATGTGCGATATGCTTACCCAGACTCTAGATATACACCGGATTCTGCGCTCATAAATAGAAAAAGATATGAGTGATTCATTTATGCAAGAGACACAACTAAGGATAAAAACTTTCTGCTTCCTTCTGCCCTCTGCCTTATTTTCAACTTAGACGGTCATGTGATAAATCACACAACTGCGGCAGGAAAATCTCTCTTAAGAGTCAACAGTCAACAGTCAACAGTCAACAGTCAACACTATTTTCAAATTAGATTATATGACTTCTCAAAAATTTGAAATTACAATTGGTTGGTTATATCCGACGCTGATGAGTACCTATGGCGATCGCGGTAATGTTATTACTATAGAACGCCGCGCTCAATGGCGGGGATACAGTGTTAAAGTTTTACCCTTAGATCAAAATGCTACCGCAGAAGATATTAAATCTGTAGACTTGATTGTCGGTGGTGGCGCACAAGACCGCCAGCAAGAAATTGTCATGCGTGATTTGCAAGGTGTAAAAGCCGATGCCATGCGTGAAAAAATTGAAAATGGCACACCGGGAGTATTTACCTGTGGTTCACCCCAGTTACTCGGACATTATTATGAACCCGGATTAGGACAACGCATTGAAGGTTTAGGAATATTAGATTTAGTCTCCGTCCATCCTGGTGAAAATACCAAACGCTGCATAGGTAACTTAGTAATTGAAGTTACAGCCTCTCGCCTAGCGCAAGATTTAAAAGCCATGACAGGTAGCACACCGTATTTAGTCGGCTTTGAAAATCACGGCGGACGCACCAAGCTGGGGAAAGTCGAAGCTTTGGGAAAAGTAGTTTACGGTTTGGGCAATAATGGTGAAGATGGAACTGAGGGAGCATTTTATCAGAATGCGATCGCAACCTATTCCCACGGCCCCCTGTTACCAAAAAATCCTTTTGTCGCAGATTGGTTAATTCAAACAGCATTGCGCCTGAAGTATCAACAGCCAATTACCCTAGAACCCTTGGATGATACTTTAGCAATGCAAGCACGGGAAGCCATGTTTAAGCGGTTGAAAGTCAATTTACCAACACCAGCAGCGGCTAACGTTTAATTCACTTTAGTAAGGACTGAAGTCCTTAACTCAGCAAACGCGCCGAGAATATTAGATAGTGCTACTTTAAAATCTCCGCTTCGTTGCCAAACCGCCTGGGAATGAATTCCAAGGCTAATAGCTAAAGTCTACTAAAGTAGACTCGTAAGGATTTCAGTCCACTGAAGTGGACTTACGCTATTAGCCCGGAACTTCAGTTCTGGGCGAGATGACACTCAGCAAGGTAATGACAAGGGTTTACAGGGTAGGTTTCAAGCGTACTACATCACAGCATATCAAAAGGTGATGGGTTAAATATTATGAGCAAGCCAAGTATTAAATATGATGAAACAAGCGATACACTAACTGTTTGCTTTGAACCAGGTTCGCCAGCAACAGGAATAGAATTGACCGACCATATTCTATTGCGAATTAATCAACAACAGTGTCAGGCGGTAAGTATAGCTTTTTTTGACTATTCCGTGTTGGCGCAAAAAACAGAGATGGGAACCCGCAGCTTTCCCCTGACTGGCTTATCTCAAATATCAAGCGACCTCAAAGAGATAGTTTTTAATATTTTGTTGACTCCCCCAGTGTCCGATTTTTTGCAGCTTTCTGCTTATACAGTATCTCTCGTAGAAACTATTCCAATCATTTCACTCCAGCCCATACTTGTTGAAATGACTAAAGCCAGTGCTTAACGGTTTATAACGACAGCGTTTGAGTTAGGGCTTAGCTGAACAGTATTACTTTTCGCGCCTAAATTCAGCAATGCCTGAGTGATAATGATATATTACCCTCAGAATCCGTAAAAATTGATAGTACTAATGTAGTTGGTTACTGAAACACTACTCTTACTGAGATGCTCCCACATATTCCAGTCAATTAGGTGCATGAAGCGGGATTGTATTTGATTTCAAGATACCAGTATGACAACTACACCTCAGCGTGTCCGGCAAACAATTCAACAAGCGAAAGAGAAACAGCTTAAAGAATTAGATTTAAGCAATTATTTGTGGACTGACGAGCAGGACAAATCAATAGAGATTCCTACTGAGGTGTTTGAACTCAAATGGTTAGAAGTCTTGAGTTTAAGAGGCAACGAAATCACGACAATACCGGAAGCCATTACCCGCCTGCAACACTTAACTAAGCTGGATTTAAGCGGCAATCAAATAAAGAAGATACCGGAAGCCATCACCTGCCTGCAACAATTAACTTGGCTGGATTTAAGCTACAACCAAATAAAGAGGATACCGGAAGCCATCACCCGCCTGCAACACGTAACTAAGCTGGATTTAAGCGGCAATCAAATCACGACGATATCAGAAGCCATTACCCACCTACAAAAATTAACTTGGTTGAATTTAAGCTACAACCAAATCAGAACGATACCGGAAGCCATCACCCACCTACAACAATTAACTTGGCTAAATTTAAGTTACAATCAAATCCGGATGATACCGGAAGCCATCACCCGCCTCCAACAATTAACTTGGCTAAATTTAAGTTACAACCAAATCCGGATGATGCCGGAAGTCATCACCCGCCTCCAACAATTAACTTGGCTGAATTTAAGCCACAACCAAATAACAACGATACCGGAAGCCATCACTCACCTGCAACAATTAACTTGGCTGAATTTAAGCTACAACCAAATAAAGAGGATACCGGAAGCCATCACCCGCCTGCAAAACTTCAATGAGCTGAATTTAAGCTACAACCAAATAACGACGATACCGGAAGCCATCACTCACCTGCAACAATTAACTTGGCTGAATTTAAGCGACAACCCCATTGAAAAGCCACCACTAGAAGTGGTTAAAAAAGGTATTGGCTCGATTAAAGATTATTTCCGACAAGTGGAAGCACAAGGAACAGATTATCTGTATGAAGCAAAATTGCTGATTGTTGGCGAAGCAGGCGCAGGTAAGACAACACTGGCTAAGAAAATTGAAAACCAAAATTATCAACTTCAGGAAGAAGGTTCAACAAAGGGTATTGAGGTCATCCAGTGGCGTTTTTCAATGGAAAATGGGCGCGAATTTCGAGTTAATATCTGGGACTTTGGCGGACAGGAAATTTATCATGCCACCCACCAATTTTTCCTCACCAAGCGTTCCCTCTATACCTTGGTAGCAGATAATCGCAAAGAAGACACCAATTTTTACTATTGGTTGAATGTGGTGGAATTGTTGAGCGATAATAGTCCAGTAATAATTATCAAAAATGAAAAGCAAGACCGTCCCCGTGAAATTAATGAACCACAATTGCGAGGACGATTTACCAACCTAAAGACAACCTTAGCAACTAACTTTGCTACTAATCGGGGTTTAACGGAAGTTCTGCGAGAAATTAAGCATTATATTACCTCTCTACCTCATATTGGCACAGCACTTCCCACAACCTGGGTGAGAGTTCGGGAAGCCTTAGAGAATGACCCACGTAATTACATTAGTTTAGATGAATATTTGCAAATTTGCCAAAAAAATGGCTTCACCCAAGATAAAGACAAATTGCAATTAAGTAACTATCTGCACGATATAGGCGTGTGCTTACACTTCCAAGAAGACCCGATTTTAAATAATATCGTCATCCTTCAACCTAAGTGGGGCACTGATGCAGTGTATAAAGTTCTGGACGATAAACAGGTAATTCTCAATTTGGGCAAGTTCACCTGGAAGGACTTGCAAAATATCTGGCATGAAGAACAATATGCCACAAAGCAAGGCGAACTTCTACAATTGATGATTAACTTCAAGTTGTGTTACGAAATTCCTAACAATCCTAGAACTTACATCGCGCCGCAACTTTTAACTGAAAAACAACCTGAATATTCCTGGAACAAAGACAATAACATCATCATACGTTACATTTATGATTTCATGCCCAAAGGCTTGATTACCCAGTTGATAGTCGCTATGCATGGGTTGATTGATGAACAAAAATATGTCTGGAAAAGTGGAGTTATTCTCAGTCAAGATAATACGAAGGCAGAGGTAATTGAATATTACGACAACAGAGAAATTAAAATTCGCGTTGTAGGTCGGCACAAAAGAGATTTATTAACTCGTGTTACCTACGAAATCGATAAAATTCATGCTTCTTACAAACAGTTAAAATTTAATCAACTCATTCCTTGTAATTGCTCAGTATGTAAAAATCAACAAGAGCCACACTTTTATAAATTTGAAAATTTAAGAAATCGGATTGCTAATCAAAAATATGATGTTGAATGTGATATTAGCTATAAAAAGGTAAATGTCTTGGGATTAATTGATGATGTCATGGACAGAAGCCAGTTAACTCAAACAGAAACAAATAGACTATGTGGTGATATTTATATTAATACTGACAAGATAGACGTTTTGCAACTACAACAAGGAAATAATGTGATGACAGAACAGCCAAACAATCAAGAAAATTCTAAACCGGAAGTACAATTTACACTTCCGTTTGCTTTTAGAAACGGAATGTTTTATGTATTTTTATTCTCAATTGTATTTAATACAATAGGCATTTTTGCAGGGTTATTACCAATTTATTCTTTAGCGTTAACTATTATTGGTACTGTTATTATTATGACATTAATTGGAGTTTTACAACTTCGTCAGGACGATCGCCTTTCTGAGAAATCTTTTGTCGATTTAGTAAGAATGGTTCTAAAGCAGTTACCTTTAATTGGTAATTTGATAGATATGTTTCAGCGTAATAAATAAGTCGGTAGGGCTATGGCTTACAAACCCTGATATGGTGGGCATTGCCTACAGTATCCCATTTTGCGTATCTGATAGCGATCGCAATTGTATAATCCTGAGATGTGCATACTCAGGTCTATAATACAAAAATGCGATCGCGCTTTCACTATATTTAAACTCAAAAGTCAACTTTTGCGACTCGTAAATTAATTTTTACAACTCGTCAAGCAACTTTTACAACTCGTAAATCAACTTTTGCGACTCGTAAATTAACTTTTGCAACTCGTAAATCAACTTTTGCAACTCGTAAATTAACTTTTGCGACTCGTAAATCAACTTTTGCGACTCGTAAATTAACTTTTGCGACTCGTAAATTAACTTTTGCGACTCTTAAATCAAAGTTTAGAAATCGTATAGCTGCTATTACACTTTACCATCAATAGCCCCAAACTCAGGCGTGAACTGCTTCTGCATCCAATTTTCGGTATCGTCAGGCGATCGCAAATGTACAATTCTTAGATGGGCATACTCAGGTTTGGTAAATAGCTGCGGATATTCTCTGCGCTTTTGATTGTAAGTCTTCAGTGCCCACAAAATTACGGAATCACGACTAAAAGTAGTTTGCCATGTTTCGCGGTTGCCATTGCAGACTTGTTGTTGTGTCACTACCCGCGACAGAGTTCGCCGCAATATTCGCCTCATCACTACAGCCCAAGAATAATCTAACCACACAACTGTGTCAGCTTTTCCCCAAACAATATCGCGCACGATACTGTAGTTACCATCAACCACCCAACTATTACCTGATATTGCTTGAGAAACCCTCTCGCGCATGACAGCGTTTGGTGCTTCTATCCAGTTGGGTTCCCAGTGCAAGTAGTCTAATTCTACATGGGGTATATTGTGGCGAACAGAAATTTGCCGAGCCAACGTCGTTTTTCCTGAACCTGTGGTTCCGACAACACAAATACGCTGCATATAGTAATTTTATGTCAGATGATGCATTATTACTACACTAGCCAGGGGTCAGATCCCCGACTTCTTCAAGAAGTCGGGGATCTCGCACGTCAGTTGTGTGTCAGTCTTAGCATAAACTTACGTCTGGGGTAGGATGCGAATTAAAACACTAAAAAATTGCCAAAAATCTCTAGCTTATTGCCTATATCTAGGAATCAATTTATCAATCAAATATTGCTGCTATATAATAGACGAATAACTCAATTATTATCTAAAACATACAGTAATTGTGAGCAATCAAAGCGCTGAAAACTTACTCAATATTCAGCTAGAAACAGCCGCAGATGATGGCTACAAATTTAGCTGGTTTGATTGGTTTTGCTTATGGTATCCTCCAGGCTGGCTAATTTTATTTAACCGTCACTGGCAGCATTACCATACAGACCCCGATGGGTGGAATTGGCTAGAATATATATTATTTTTATTGCCTGGGGGATTTTATCTAGGGCTGCTGATGCGTTGGCTCCGTCTTGGTTGTCGTTCTCCACAAAAAGAAGTTGAGGAATTTAATCCCAAATATCAAAGCGCATTTGGCGAAGAAATTCTTGCTCCCATTGTGAAATATTATTTTCATGGGGAATTACAACAAATTGAAAATTTACCGTCAACAAGTCCATTGATTGTCGTCATGAATCATGCAGGAATGAGTTTTCCTTGGGACTTTTTGACCTTGGCTTATTTATTAAGTCAAGAACGAGGCTGGATAGTGCAACCTGTAGCAGAAGTTTCATTGTTCGAGCATCCTTGGGTAATTTGGTGGTTACCGCCGGGATGGTCAAACGTTTTAGGTGGTGTGCGCGCAGAATTAGATGATTTTACAGCAGCCATGCAGCAACGTAAAATTCTCCTTTATGCACCAGAAGGTTTACGCGGCCCGCTAAAAGGTTGGAGAAACAGGTATCAACTGCAAAAATTTGATGTCAGTTTTAAGCAGTTGAGCGATCGCTATCAAGTTCCGATTCTCCCAGTAATTTGCCTTGGTAATGAATATTTGCATCCTTGGACGGTAAATCTTAAAAAATTGCAAAAATTATTCAAATTACCATTCTTACCCTTATCGCCTTTAATGCTGCTGTTGATACTCTTTCCCTCAATGGGAGTTTGGGCTATGAAAACTCGACTACGTTATTTTATTCAACCTTTGGAACAAATAGATATAGAAGCTCCTGCAAACAATAAACGAGCCACCACTTATCAAAAAGTGCAACAATTTAGAGATAAATTACAAATGCAAATCAATCGGTTGGTCAATAGTCAATAGTCAATAATCAGTTGTCAGTTATCAGTTGTCCTCCTTGTCCCCCTTGTCCTCCTTGTTCCCCTTGTCCCCCTTCCCTCATCCCCCTCATCCCCCTACTCTCCAGTACCACTACCGAAGCGATAGCCTTTACCATAAACAGTGTGAATTAACTGACTTTCACCTGCAACCTCAATCTTACGGCGCACCAGGCGAATTAATGCAGCAATCACATTGCTACTTGGTTGTTCCTCATCTTGCCAGAGATTTTGCATAATCTGGGCGTGAGTTAGCAGCTGTCCACTGTGTTCCATAAAATATTGCAGCAATTGGCTTTCTTTTTGAGATAGCTCAATTACTCGTTCTTGACGATAAGCTACTTGGTTTTCAATATCTAGTTCTAAATCAGCTACTATCAAGCGTCCGGTTGTGGTGCTGTATGTCTCCAAGCCAGAACGACGCAACAAAGCGCGGACTCTGGCTAGCAACTCCCGCAGTTCAAAAGGTTTCACTAAATAATCATCCGCACCTGCATCTAAACCTTCTACTCGGTCATCTAGAGTATCCTTAGCAGTGAGAAACAGCACCGGAGTAGTTTTACCTTGGCGGCGTAATTCCTGACAAATTTCCAAGCCTGTTTTTCCTGGTAACATCCAATCTAAAATTAGCAGGTCATAACTGCCTGTTTGTGCTAAGTTGCTGCCATTGATGCCTTCATAAGCCGCATCTACACTATAGCCCTCACGGGATAACACGCGACTCAAAGGGCCAGTTAATTCAATTTCGTCATCAACTAATAAAATTCTCATACTGCTTGTGGTCAGTCTTGTTGAAGCCAAGATACACAAGGCTTTCATTATGTTGGATATTCTTTGCTATTCAAATGCTACTCACAATAGGCATTTTTATCCTAATTTTTAGCGATCGCCAGCCTTCTGAGCCTGGGGATAAGTACTAGTACAGCATGGCGCAAATCAATATACCATTATAAATGTCTGAAACTTTTACAAAAACGTAATTACGAATTCCAAATTCCGCCCTGCGGGACTAGTACACCACGGCGTAAATAGCGCAAAGTTGAGCCAGTGTGTTGGTGAGGCAGCGCGTTGCGGAGCCAGTCGCGTGGGCGGGTTTCCCGACTTGAGCGAACTGGCGTGAGGTTCCCTCCGTTGTAGCGACTGCCGAAAGGGTTCCCCGGCTTAAAACAACTGGCGTTGGCGGTGTCGGTTTCCGTCCCGCCAAACTTTGTAAGAGAAGCAGACCATTTAAAATCCCTAAAAAGCCCATTCCATAATACTTTTGACTTCTGACTTTTAGTTACTGAGCCTGTCGAAGTATGACTTTTGACTAACGCGCAGCGGTACTAGTCCGTATTTTCAAGACAGGTATAGAAAATTTATCTTCCCCATCCTGCATAAATTCAACTTCAATTCCTGAAGGTAGTAAAGAGGGAGTTTCTCGTAATTGAGGTTGAGCCGTCATGCAGATCCACTAACTTTGATGATTTACGATGACAACTGTCAAAGGGTGCAGAAGGAAGGAGATATCGGATTTACGCTATGGGTTGGTGTAGAGATATCCGCAATCCTCCGGAATTGAATTTTATACTTTTGTAGTTTTGTTTCAGTACAATTAGCTATAAAATCTAGCCCTTTTAATACGTTCATTTGTACTATTTTTATCCATAAAATATATGCTCAATAAACTCTTACGTAATCAGACTTACGAGGTTTTCTGGAAAAAAATACAGGACTTACGCAACTGGCACATATATCTTCCCCTATGGTGGACAAGAGTCAAGAGTCAAGGGTCAAAAGGAGCCAATTTTTTGGAATTTGGAACGCCAGTTGCTTCAAGTCTCTTAACCCGCCCAACGCACTGGCTCCTTTTGACTATGGACAACCTCTACGACAAAAATATGACACTTGCGTAAGTCCTAAAATAGTCACAATTCTCTGTTACCCATTAAATATTTGTTGCAATTCAAATAATTAAATAACAATATGGTGTTAGATGAGACAATAGAACTCTATCGCCAAAAACTTGCAGCATTTGAAGAGACTTCTGATGTATCAGAAAAGGAAGTTTTGAGCGTTTTGACTGCTCGCGATCGCATTCAAGCTGCATTAAATGATATTCCTCAAAAATCCGATGAACAGTTACTTCAAATTATCGAGCTTGATACTCGCTTAAAGCAACAAGCTCAGAAAATTAATCAACTAACTAAACTTGCAGACTGGCGTACAAACCTGAATGTACCAGTCACATCTTGGTGGTGGTTTCTGCAACCTCCTAGTCATCCCTTAGACAATTTTGACTGGCTTTGGAATGCACTTACTATCGCCTCTCTGACAGGTTCTTTGAGTTTAGTGATAGATATTTCCACTCGATTTTTGAGTGGGGGAGCAGGTTTTTTAAGTTCATTTGCTGTCATTTCTCAGAGTGTATTAACCCTATTAACTGTTGGTGGTGTGCTAACAGAAGCAGGACGAAAAGGAATTGAAGAAACTTTTTTACGTTTTGGGATAAAGACTTATTTTTGGCAAGAAACAAAATTCGGGTTATCAGCTTTACTTTTAGTAAGTTTGATTGGCTTTAAAGCTTCACTTCCCGAAATTGCTAACTACTTTAATCAAAGGGGTTTGAAACATTACCACGCTAGTGAATGGGACAATGCAATATCTGACTATGAGCGAGCAATTAGCCTCGATCCAGACAATGCCGAGGTTCACCATAACTTAGGGAAATTGTATGAACAATTACGAGATGTCAATAAAGCACAGACTGAGTATCGGTTAGCTATTCGGGGCAATATAGCTATTGCCTACAGCGATTTAGCACGATTGTATCTAAATGAAAATAAGCCTGGAGAGGCTATCTCTTTACTTTTTAAAGCAAAAGATGTAGAGCCAAAGCTAGGTCAGACTATATCAGAAGACGACAATATTTTGATGTATGAAATACGAAAAAATCTAGGTTGGGCGAGATTCGAGCAAAAACGCTACGCCGATTCTAAAGCACTTTTAGAAGAAGCGATCGCCATTAATGACACGATTAATTTAAATGTCATTCATCCCACTCGTGCTTCTGCTCACTGTCTGTTAGCCCTAGTTTTAGAACAGGCAGATAAACCAAAAACAGCACCAAAAACAGCACAAAAAAAAGTACCAAAAACAGCATTAGTGCAATGGAAATTATGTAATGCTTATGGCAATCCGCGCATACCAGAAGAAGATAGGTGGATGGACATGGCACCGCAAAACGTGAAAAAAGGAGAAGAATAATGCCACAAGATTCTGCTAAGATTACTCAATTCAGCGGCGTAGTCCAGATTAAACGGAGTAATCAACAAAGTTGGTTATTAGTAAATGAAGGCACAGAAATCCGTTTAGGTGACATTCTGAAAAAACAACCAGGTGCTAGTGTCACAATTCGCTGTAGTAATGGGAGTAAAGGAATATCTTTCCCAGATGATCAAGCAACGGGATTACTCTCTATCTGTCCGACAGTATTTCGCAATGCCAGCGATCCTGCCATTCCCTATACTATCAGCCCACGGGATACCCTAATTCTTACCAAACAACCTACTTTGCGATGGCACGCTCCAAATGATGCCAATCGCTTCAAGGTGACAGTAAGAGGTCAGGGATTGAATTGGACAAAAGAAGTTAGCCGAGAAGATGTTTGTCAAGGGGATATCTGCGAACTCGTTTATCCCGACGAGAAGCCATTGCAACCGGGGATCAGCTACAAGTTGGTGATTGAAACAACAGATACAAACAGATCTTCCGAAGAGATTGGAGTCCCAGGACTGGGATTTCAGCTGATAGATGAGGATAAAGCACTTGAGATCCAAAATACTGCTCAGGAGATTGAGCAACAAGAATTATCTGCTGTGGAAACAGCATTAAAGCTAGCTGAACTGTATAATCAAAAACTTCTGACAGCAGAAGCGATCGCTATTTTAGAAGCTTTACCAAACGAAGACAAGAACGCAGTTGTTTACCGCCAACTCGGTGAACTCTATTACTCAAGCAGACTCCCTTCGGAAGCTGAAGTATACTACGAAAAAGCAATTGCCAAGGCAGATGCCGTTGGGGATAAATCGGAACTAGCAGCAGCACAGGTTGGATTAGGGGAAGTGAACTGGACTCTTGGTAAACAACCAAAAGCGCGAAGTTTGTTAGAAGCTGCTAAAGCAATATACACAGAATTGGGAAATGTAGATATGGTCAGTTACTTAGAAAAACGACTGCGCGAAATGGCGTAAAATTCGTAATTCGTAATTACCATTGCATAAGGCTTTTAGACATTTCAAATGGATGGTTTATTTACCGCATTTTGTTCAAATACCCGATTTAAAAAAATTCGGGTATCTATAACCTATCGTAATTTGTGTAGCGGACTACATATTATTAAACTAGGAGCAAATTACTTATGCTTCAGAGTCAAGAGCAATTACAAATACAATCACAATCTAGAATACTAACTCTAGAAACAATAGCGTTCAAAATTTTAGAACAATTTTGTTTGGCGTTGAAAAACTATAACTTAACAATTCAATGCCTTGAGCAAGTACGGTTGATTATCCAAAAATTAAATAATTGTCGAGCCGAAGAAAAACTGATACTAATTTTGGCTAATTTATATTATCTGCAAGGAAACGAACGCTGGAAAAAATCTAATATTTTACAAGCCTTACAATCGTGGCATAAATGTCTCGATTTCCGTGAAAAAATGAAAAATAATCAGTTAGAAATGCTAGTTTGGCAAGCTTTAGGTAATGCTTACAATTATGGCTTTTACAATCGAAGTAAGGCAATAGAGTACTTAAACGAAAGTTTAAAAATTGCCAACGAACTGAGAAATGAGAAAATCCAGGGAAGATTACAGGGAGATTTGAGCGCTGCCTATGGGGCTTTAGCTGTAGATGATGATAATGTAGTGGATACTCAGAAAATTAATCAAGCAATTAACTATGCTCAAAGTAGCCTCAAGATAGCCCAAAAATATCAAGATATTGAAGCCGAGTGTCAAGCTTTAGAGCATTTTGGTTATGCATACTTTTTAAATAAAGAATACAAAAAAGCTATTAAATCTTACTTACATATTTTCAAAATTGCCCGTCAATATCAACTTCCTGTTGCCAAAATACAAGCTTTGCACCATTTGGGAGAACTTTATTTATACATTAAAAAATATCAGAAAGCATCATTTTGTTTTGAGTGGGCTTTAAAACTAGCTCAACAACTCCAAGACGCTCAACAAGAGGCAATGGGATGGGTAGCCTTGGGGAGAGTTGCTAAAGGACAAAAAAATATAACTGACGCTATTAATTACTACAAAAAAGGAATTCAAATTGCTGAGAAGATTCGCAGTACTCTAAAAATAGAAGAGAATACAACATCATTTGTTAATTTTTGGGCAAGGCATTATAGAAGTCTAATTCTGTTACTTTGGCAAGAAAAACACTTTGAAGAAGCCTTTGAGTTCGTTGAACAGTCAAAAGCCCGAGCCTTTCTCGACAAACTTGCTAATGCGAGGATAGGCTTGCGGGGAAGAGTGAGCGGTTATCTTTTGAAACAGGAGCAAAATCTGAGAAACCAAATATTGTCCCTGCGTAGCAAAGACCCGAATCATAAGTTACTTTCCCGCGAAAAAGACTACAACAACTTATTAGAAAAGTTGGAAATCCAGAATCCGGAGATAGCAAGCTTAATCAGTGTTGATGTTGCAAGTTTAGCTGAAATTCAGAAAGAATTAGACACAGAGACAACCTTGCTAGAATACTTTGTTACTGATGAGCGTACACTGGTTTTTATTATTACTCGCGATCGCTTCCAACCAATTAATTTAGATGTGACTCGAGCAGAACTCAAGGAACAAATCACTCTGTTTCTGGATTTTGCCAATATATCCGAACACCATCCCCTGGAACTGAAAAACCTCTACAATTACCTAATTGCACCTCTGAAATCTTACCTACCCACACCCAGACTTACCATCGTTCCGCATAATATTCTGCACTATCTCCCCTTTGCGGCTCTGACTGATGGGGAACGCTACCTAATTGATGACTATACTCTGGTAAACCTTCCCTGTGCGAATGTCTTACGCTTTTTGCGAGGTAAACGTAGTCGAAGTACTAACAGAATTTTAGCGCTTGGTGCGCCAGATAACACATTTGATAAATTATTAGCTCCTTTAAATTTTGCCCAAAAAGAAGTAGAGGCGATCGCCTGCCGATTTCAAACCAAAGCTTATATAGGAAAAGATGCTACTGAAAGCCTTGTTTGGTCGCAAGCCAAAAAAGCTGAAATTTTGCATATTGCGGCTCATGGGAAGTATAATCCCAACACCCCCCTGTTCAGTACTATTCACCTAGCAATGGATGACAAAGCCGAAGTCGCCCAGAAAGACGGTAGGCTAGAGGTTCATGATGTTTACAAGCTAGATTTAACCACTTCTACAAATCTTGTCGTCCTGAGTGCTTGTGAAACTTTTATTGGCAATACTCAAAAGGTCAGTCTCGGAGATGAAATTATTGGGCTAAACCGAGCCTTTATCTATGCTGGCACACCCAGTGTAATAGCGAGCTTGTGGAATGTAGAAGATCGAGCAACACAATCACTCATGAAAAAGTTTTATCACTATTTAAAAATGGGAATGGATAAAGCCAAGGCCTTACAACAAGCACAGATTGCAGTGCGGAAAAATCAACCCCATCCCTCTTACTGGGCGGCCTTTGTATTGACGGGAGATGCAGAAAAAATTAATCTCTAAATCCTTGAAGCGAGAACTTGAATTTACTACTCAAATGCTACTCAAAATTATTTTCGATGATTTTTCAAAGGCTTGATGGGCAGTTAAATTAGTCTAATTTCTGAGTATCATGTTACTTATGGTCAGCATATCGAGATATTCTCAATGATGAACCGCCGATTTGCCAAGGATACCAAGGACGATAATGTTGACTGTTGCATTGCCAAAAGGTGAACTACTAAAAAATAGCATCCGCCTACTGCAATCTGTAGGATTGGATTTTAGCGCTTTTTTAGATGCAGGAAACCGCCAACTTCAGATTGTTGACGCTAGTGGACAAGCGAAAGGACTGTTGGTGAGAGGTCAGGATGTGCCCGTTTATGTAGAATATGGTCAAGCACAACTAGGTATTATTGGTTATGATGTGCTGCGCGAAAAACAGCCCCAGGTTGCACAATTGGTAGATTTGCATTTTGGATACTGTCGGATGTCTGTAGCAGTTAAAGCATCCAGCCCTTACAAATCGCCTTTAGATTTACCAGCAAATGGTCGAGTAGCTTCTAAGTATGTCAATTGTGCGCGGGAATATTTTCAAAGTCTGGATTTGCCCATAGAAATAGTGCCGCTGTATGGTTCAGTAGAACTAGGGCCGATTACCGGCATGTCGGAAGCGATCGTCGATTTAGTTTCTACTGGACGAACTTTGCGAGAAAACGGTTTGATTGAAATTACGACATTGTATGAAAGTAGCGCCCGGTTGATTGCCCATCCGCTGAGTTATCGCCTGAATATGGGGAATTTACATAAATTGGTAGAAGATGTGCGATCGCATATTTTGTCTACAGTTTAAGTAGCGGTAACAGGAAAATGCCCTTACACAGGATGTAAGGGCATCAAAATCTTCTAAGAAACGGTAAAAACTACGAAACTATGCTGTATGAGCGGCTTGTTGCTTGCGCTTCATCCACAACCCAAAAGCTGCTGCGATCGCCGTACCAGCAATGGTTAGAGGTTCGGGAACTTCTGGTGGTGTTTCCAGATCGATCGAAGTAGCAATTGAGAAATTAGATTGAGATGTATGTCGTTCTGCAAAGAAGAGATTTAAATCATAGTTTTTCCCTAGGGTAAGACCTAGAGTATCAAGATTCACAGTTCCTGTCTGTGTTTGGTGAACACCACCAAGATCTATGACTCGTTGCTTATTAATGAAAACCCACAGATCGTCATCACCACTAAATTTAAAGGTTTCTCCACCTTTATAGGTAAACTTGGAAGCAATTTCATAAGTAAAGTGGTAGTTGTGGTTACGTCCCTGATTGCCCAATAACTCACCGTCAATCGGGAAGAAACTGTTGTTAGTATACGAGAAAATACCAGGAGGATTGCCCGTATCGTCTAGCGTAATACTATACTGTTTGCTTTGATTCACACCTGCAACATCGTTATACCATTGGTTAAAGTTTTCTTCACCACTAGTTGTTGGGTTACCTGCTTGGCCTGCATATACTGGCTTACCGTCTGCACCTAGGGTTGATGTCACAATACCTGGATCGCTCTTGATTAATTTTTCAAAGTCTGGATGGTTATCGTTAAAGTCTCGAATTGTTCCTGTTAAGGTGATGGTAGCTGCACTGGCTGAGGAAGCAGTGAACATAACCATGAGACTTGCACCCAAAGCTTGCAGTAATACAGCGGGTTTCATCATAAGTTAATTTCTCCAAAGAGGTAATTTTTGACAACAGAAATCAGAAATCTGGTAACACCTGGACAAAAAATACAGTGTACATCCCGTTGCAGCAAATTGTCTTCAGACAAAAAATCACTGGTTGGAAAATATGGATGCAGAGCAATGAAGTAGATGATATTCCTGAAACAAATCGAAAGTTTGCTTACACCTAATACTAGTGATATTTCGGTTAAGCTCCTGTATTTTTTTTACATGATTTTATAGATAGTATGTCTGTTAAACGATCAAAAAACAATGACAATACGTATTCTTTATCAAAAGAATATAAAATATTTTTCTACTTCATACAATCTTTAACAAAATATCAATACAATCAGATGGAATGTATATTGAATTTTTAAACTATACGTAGAAAAGCCACCCTCGTGCGCAGGTTAAAAGCGTTGAGAGGAGTGGCTTTGGGCATTATGCCCACCCTACATTGAAAATTTTTGTCGCTCCCGGCGAAAGCCGCCATACTTCAGTTAGAGGTCAGCTTACTGCCAAATATAGAGCAGAAGAAACAAAACAATCCAGATGACATCGACAAAGTGCCAGAACAACGAAGTGGCATTCACACCGAAGTGGCCAGTGTCGTAATTACCGGGAATAAAAGAGCGAATCAAAATAATCAGCTGCAATAAAATACCGGTGAATACGTGCAAACCGTGGAACCCTGTAAGTAGGTAGAACATTCCACCAAACACCCCAGAGGTGAAACCAAAGGCGAGGCTGTTCCATTCAATCGCCTGTCCTAGCAAAAAGTAGCTACCCATAGCCATTGTGGCTAAGAGAAACAGCCGAAATTTCCTTAAATCGTGGCGTTGCAGGGCACGTTCTGCTAAATAAATCACAAAGCTACTAGAAACCAGAATGACTGTATTGATTGCAGGGTCTTTGATTTCTAGACCAGAAACACCAGCTGGTAACCAGTTAGGAGTCGTGATTTTGTAAACAATATATCCAGCGAAAAAACTCAGGAAAATGACGCTTTCTGAGACTAAGAAGACCATGAAGCCAAACATCTTATTGCCTTCTTCGTCGTGGGTATGTTCACCACCTGTGTGATGTAACTCCCCGGATGCAACATAACTATCCATTGCTTAAATTCTCCTTGACCTTGCAGACTGCGGCAGCTTTAGTGATGGGTAATAAGGGGCTAGGGACTAGGGAGTAGGGGCTAGGGAAGATGATTTTTCGGTTTTTTTTGTGAATTATGTTCATTTCCAGGCAGTAGGGTGAAAATATTACAACCAAACATGAAAATATTACCTTTTCTGCCATCTGCCTCCAGGACACTGAGCGAAGTCGTACCCTACGGGAAGCAAGCTACGCGGAGCGTCTCGTCCCTTGCGCGTCTCCCCGAGTGAGAAGAGAAGTGTCCCCTCTGCCTTATTTTCAAGTTTGATGGGAAGGGAAGAATTAACAACCCGCAGAGAACGCAGAGGAGCCAGTGCGTTGCGCGGGTTTCCCGCGTTGTAGCAACTGGCGTGGCACAGAGATATAAGTAGAGAATTTCACAAAAGACTCTGTGCTAACTCTGCATTCCTAGGGCGTTGAAAAAGTTACTTCCTTCATCTCTCTTTAGGAATGCGACTTGCTATGAGCTTCAGCAATCAATGGTTCAGACTTACCGTAGCCGTAGGGTTCGCTAATGACGATGGGAATTTCTTCAAAGTTTTCTACTGGGGGTGGTGAAGAAACCAACCATTCCAAGCCAATTGCCCGCCAAGGGTTATCAGGTGCTTTCTCACCATGCATCCAGGAAACTACCATGTTGAAAATGAAAGGTAAGGTAGACATTCCCAAGAGGAAGGAACCAAGGCTAGCGATGATATTCCAGAATTCATATTCTGGGGCGTAGGAAGAAACACGACGTAGCATCCCTTGCAATCCTAAGGGGTGCATGGGTAAAAAGTTGAGGTTTACACCGATGAATGTCAACCAGAAGTGCAATTTACCCCAGCCTTCGTAGTACATCCGACCGGTCATTTTGGGGAACCAGTGGTAAAAGGCTGCATACAAGCCCATTGTCACCGTACCGAAGAGTACATAGTGGAAGTGACCAACTACAAAATAGGTGTTGTTCACATGCACATCAACAGGTACGGAGGAAAGCATAATGCCGACGATACCGGCGAAGACGAACAAAATCAATCCACCTAGGGCAAATAGCATGGGTGTAGTTAGTCGTAACTTACCACCCCAAATGGTTGCTACCCAAGCAAATACCTTGATGCCTGTGGGTACAGATACCAACATCGTTGTGAACATGAACAGCATCCGCATCCAAGCAGGTGTACCGCTGACATACAAATGGTGTACCCAAACAATGGCACTAACTGCGGCAATCAAGATTGATGAAATAGCAACTACTTTGTAACCAAATAGAGGTTTACGGCTATAAACAGGGAAGATTTCGGAGAATATGCCAAAGATAGGCAGGATAATCACATAAACAGCAGGGTGGGAGTAGAACCAGAAATAGTGCTGGAACATCACTGGATTCCCGCCCTTACTGGGATCGAAAAAGGCAGTACCAGCGGTGAGGTCGAGTAGCAGCATGACTGCACCAGCAGTCAAGGCAGGTAGACCGAAAAGTTGGATAATTTGGGCGCTAAATACTGCCCAAACGAACAGGGGCATCCGGAAGAAGGTCATGCCTGGCGCCCGCATCTTCACGATTGTGGTGACAAAGTTAACTGCCCCCATAATCGAGGAAACACCTGAGATGGCAACTGCCAATAACCAGATGACTTGACCGTTAATCAAGTTACCTGTGGGGTTTTGCAAACTGACTGGTGGGTAAGCCCACCAACCGGCTTGGGCTGGGCCTCCTGGGACTAAAAAGCTACCCATCAAGAGAATCCCGACTACTGGCACCATCCAGAAGGCGACGGCGTTGAGGCGGGGAAAAGCCATATCTCGCGCCCCAATCATCAAGGGCACTAAATAGTTAGCAAAACCAACTAGTGAGGGAAATGTCCACAAAAACAGCATCACTGTGCCATGCATGGTGAACATACCGTTGTACACGGTGCGGTCAATGAGGTCTGATTCGGGGGTGATGAGTTCTCCCCGAATGACCATTGCAAAGATACCGCCAACGAGAAAGAAGATAAATGATGTGACGAGGTACTGGATACCAATAACCTTGTGGTCAGTACTAAAGCTAAAGTATTGCTTCCAGTTACCTGGGGATTCGTGTTGCGGCTTTCCACTAGGGAGACTGATGCCTTCAATAGGGATATTTGTCATCGGTTAAGTTCCTTTCAACCAGGATAGTTGACTAGTGGCGCTGACCCAGGTGCTACAGTAGCCCAACCAGTTTTGACTGACTGACTAGCGGCTTGGGCGTACTCGGAAGCTGCTTGATTTTCTGCGGGCGCAAGTTTGTTGGTTGCTGCTTGGGCTAGCCATTGGTGGTAATCTTCTGGAGATTCAACTACCACATCTGCGTGCATGGTTGCAAAGTATGTGCCGCTATATTGAGAATCGGTTAGTTGGTATTTACCTGGGCGAATGGGAGTGAATTCAAAGTCAATATTATGGTTGGGAATGATGTCTTGCTTCAGGCGGAATGCGGGGATATAGAAGCCGTGGAGGACATCTTCTGATTTCAGTGCCAAACGGATGCGGCGATCGCTTGGCAGATGAAGTTCAGTACTGGTAACATTTCTTTCTGGATAGTGGAAAACCCATGCCCATTGTTTGGCAACTACGTCAATGTTTTCCACTGGTACCAGGTTGGACGCGGTGAGGGGGAGACTTGGTGACGCGGCGACAGAAGAAGTCCCCGTGTCCCTTTGTCCCCGCGTCTCCTTGTCTTCCATTGGTGCTGCATAAGCTGATTCCATTCCCATTGGATTATGCAGGTGAACCAATTCCATTGGGCCTTGAATGCCCATCTTTTCATAGACTTGGTAACTGTAAGCTGCAATCCAAAATACTAGCAGGATGGGGATAGCTGTCCAGACAACTTCTAGGGTTAAATTACCCTCAATTGCTGGGCCGTCGCTCAAATCACCCTTAGCTGCGCGATGGAAAATGATCGAATACATGAGAGTGCTAGTCACACCCAAAAAGATAAAAGCACCTAGGGTGACCAAGAAGCTGATTAAATCATCAATCAGGACAGATTCAGCCGCCGCTTGTGGAGGAAGCCAGGTATAAGCCTGCTTACCAATCCAGATACTCATAACAGTAATAGCGATCGCGCCTGTTATCAGTGTAAAAATATTTAAAGTCTTCTGAAGTTTCATGGTCTATTGGTCATGGGTCATTGGGCGTTAGTCATTGGTCATTAGTCATTGGTCATTGGTTATTGTTAGTCACAAATGACAAATGACAACTGACAAATGACAATTAACTACTTAAACACTGTGTTCAGGTCTTGGCCTAATCGCAACAAACTATCTGCTGTATTGTGAACACCAAATTCGGCGGCTAGTTGTGCCCCTAAAGTGCCGTGGAGGTACAAGAGAAACATCACGAATACACCTGTGAGGAGATAGCGCGATCGCACTTGTTTCTCTTCATACCGGCGGGTAACAAAGCGCTGGTAAGCTCTCCAGACAGTCATACCGATAATGATCGCTAATAACAACACACCACCGATACCATGCCAAAGCATTGTATCCATCGCCTGCAATCCCCAAGCACTTTTGATGTCAGTTGGCGGTTGTGCTAGCAACATTTCGTAAAAGCCAGCCGCCACTGTGAAAAAGGTAATGGCAGATGCTGCTACCATGTTGTACCAGCCAACATCAAATAAGTTGTCACGTTCAACAGAAATTGCAAAAAATTTAAAGACCCATTTCTGGAAGGGAAATACTGCCCCAACAATATCAAAGGTAATACCAATGATGAATAGACCTAGAGTCAAATGGACTAAGTTCGGATGAACCGGAATACTGTAAGGTAAGCCGTTTGGGCCTAATTGCCCGCTTAATTGATTAATGAGTTCTGAGTTCATGGCAAAATACCGTCTCTGAGTGCTTCAACAACGGGTACTGTATGCAGTCCATATACCCAAACCAATTCATCTCCCAAGTACACTTGCAAGCCAACTATTGCTGTTAAAATTAGCCCTGCACCGAGATAATAAATTGATATTCTCTGTGGGTCGCGGGCACGAATTACATAGCGCCAAGCTGTAACTGCGGCAATAATTCCTGATAGTGACCAGCCAATGAGTGTATGTACATTTAGCACTGATTTAGCAGCTTCGTAAGGATGTGCTAAACCTGCTTCAAATTGACCAAAAATGATGGCGACAAAGATGGAAATTGTCGCGATTAACATATTCCACCAACTCACCTCAAATAGCCGAAAGTTACGGGTGAAATAGCCAATTACATCGCAACAGAAGGCAAACAACACCATCGCAATTACAAAGTGGACAACGATGGGATGGAGCGTATCTGGATACGGTAAATTGTGGTCATTCAAATTTGTTAGATACTCAAACACGGTATTCTCCTAGGCATATCTGTTTTACCTCAAACAAACTTCTGCGATTGATACCCTAGAGATTTCGCTACAACTTCTCTACCATTACCGGAATATAGAAATACATATATTTGGGGCGATATCCGGTTGTTTTAATATTAGGTTCGTGGTAGAGGAGTTGAGTGATAGAGTTCAATCGTCAGTGAAGGGTTTTAGTCTCGATTCATTGGTTCATGGGGATTTTTTGAGATAACGACTTTTGCTGTTGACCAAAGAAAATCGCCGTTTTCTCTTTGATTAATTAAACCTATCTATTAGCTTAAGGATTTTTTTAGTAGTTGTCAAAAGAGTCTAAATAAAAAATTTAGGAGTAGTTGTTTTATCAAAAAACTGTTTTGTTATATGTATCGAAGTTAGCAGCTTGATAAAACTTAAATGTAGCAGCCGTTATTTTTGTTAAATAGGTGACATTTTCATATTATTAATTTGTGATTTTCAGTACAAAATTCTTGAATTGGAGTAGTTGCTCTCAATTAATTTGCTGCAATTAATCAGCAATGTATGTTGATTATTCCTAAGGTGAAATCTCTCAAATGTTGGTGATGATAGGATTTGAGTCCGCCAGATATATATTAATTAAGGCTTTTACAATTTATAGCAACCTGTAGAGCAATAATATATCTTGCAATAGGATTATTTAGCAACAAATAAATTCAGAGCTATTTAAATTGTGAGTGGAATGGAGAATGCGTAGACGCGCAGCAGCTTGTCGTAGACATCACACGCCGTTCTGGTTTTATTCCCCAAAAGGGGATGCAACTAGTAAACACCCAAATTTTACCGTTTTAAACCAAAACTGGAAGACCCTGTTTCCAGGCTACCTGTATGATTAAAACAATTCATAGCGAGGAAAGTAACATGACTACTTACAAAATCGAATTAAAAGACGGGATTTTGCGAGTTAATTTTGGTGAACCTGCCCAAAATGACCAAATTGTCAAGGATGCAGCCGCGCGACTAGAGGAAATGGCACAGTCGGGAGAACTTGCAGGAGGCCCTCTATTGAAGATTAACGGGCCGATCTCTATACCTGTGGCGTTTGTGTTAGCACATAAACTTGCTCATATTTACGGTGCTGTTGGTTTTTTTGATCCTAAAATAGGTAAATATGTGATTTCTATCACACACAATCCCACGTATAAATTAGGAGACTTAGTTGATTGAGTGGCTGATTTGACTCTCCACAGTTGCGTAAATTTGGTGATTTACAGTGATGATAACAGAGAGAGCGATGAGCGATCGCATTTGTATCCTTGCGTTCGTTGCTGGAGTGCGAATCAAAATTGCTGGAGTATGTACAGATGACAACACAGATGGAAAATACAAATTCGATCACAACTGCGATCGCTTGGTGTTTGGCTTGGGGCGATGAACGACAACCTAAGCATAGCCTGGAAGTGTTGCGGCAAATGCGCGAGGCTTTGAATGATGGGAAAGAAGTACCGGAGGAAGTTCAGGCTTTAGTGAAGCAAGCGCAGGAATTACACAATTTAGAGTTTCCAGATACTCTAGAAAAATTAAAGCAATTACCAGAGAAATATCCTCTGCTATGGAATTCTAAAATTGGTTTAGTTTATGGTGGTGCTACTAAGATTAAGCAATATGTGTTTGAAGAATCTAAACTCCCAGATATTCGTGGCGCTTCTGGACTTTTAGATAAAATTAACTTGGTTGAGTTACCTGCTTTCTTTAATGTAATTCCAGAGTCAACTATTGACAACTACAATGCCGAATTTCCAGAAATTAAAAGATGGCTGAATAAAAATTTTGCTTGTAAACCTAATTTATCAGATGCTTTAATTCCTGAACTAATTATTTATTCAACTGGTGGTAATATCCTTGCTTTTTGTCCAGCAGGTTTTGTAGATAATTTAGCTAATGCTATAGAAAAACGTTATACCCAAAGAACCCTCACTGCTAATTCTTGTGCAGTTGGAGAAACTTTTAGAATTTTAGAAACTAGCTTAGGGTTGCTTAGAGATAATATTGCAGAAACATTTTGGCTGGAAAAATATCAGAAAGAGTATCAAAATAGCATTGTTGAAGCGTATTTCGGAAAAATTGATGACGTATCAAAACTTGAAGAAACATTTAGAAAGCATAAAAGTTTTAACGAATTAACCACAAAGTTAGCAATTCGTTTTAATCAACGCCGTAGTGGAAATGATAGCGAAAAACGTCCGACTCGTCGCTATCCGCCAATGTTTGAAACTCATCCTTACCTAAGAAGAGATGAAGGTGAGAAACGTTCTGCTATTGCTCAGATAAATCAACTAACTGGTAAACCTTATCTTTCTGAAAGTGTAATTTATAAACGCAGAATAGGCGATAGAGCAAAAACTAGCATTTCTGAAACACCCAAATGGTATCAACATACTGGGCTAGAATGGGAACCTGGAATAATTGAAAGTTGGCTAGATAAATTTGTGGATTTTTTGCAAAATAATTCCGAACAACGTCAGAAATATTATGGCACTAAAAACGATGGTAATAAAGAAATTAAAATTGCCCAATCTTTAACTCAATTGGGCAAAGTAAGTAATAACTATGTAGCATATATATATGCCGATGGTAATAACATGGGTGGTTTTATTCAAAACATCCGCAAACCGGAAGAATATCAAGAATTTAGCCAAGATGTGGAAAATGCCACAAAATATGCTGTTTATCAAGCTTTAGCATACAATCTGCATCCTCGTGAAATTAAAGGTATTAGTGAAGCAGAATCAAAAGTTCAAAATGGAGATTTAATTCATCCATTTGAAATTATTACGATTGGTGGTGATGACATTTTCTTGATAGTACCAGCAGATAGAGCTTTACAAATTGCTAAGATGATAGGTGAGCAATTTGAAAACATACTTTTAGAGAAAGTCAAAATATCCGGAGTAAAAATAAAAGGCAAATATAAGATAGATAAGAATTTGCTAGTTTCTAATAAGCACCATCGCTTTGCTGAAACCATATCAGAAGAGGAACAATGTAAACTTAGTATGTCAACAGGTGTATTAATTACTGCTTACAATACACCAATTTACTATGCAGAAGATTTGACAAACCAGTTGATGAAATCTGCGAAAAAATATGCTAAAACTCTCAAAGAAAATGGCTATTCTGGTGGAACGATAGATTTCTTTACTATGAAATCAGTCACCATGATTTCATCAAATATCGAAGATTTTCGCAAACAAGCATTAACTATTGATAACCGAGGTGCAAAACTTAAGCTTTACTCTGCACCTTATACACTACCAGAATTAGATAAACTTTTGAAATCTATTCGCGCACTGCAAAAAGCTGAATTTCCTAAATCACAACTTTATCAAATTCGTAGTTTTCTAGAACGAGGTAAGCGAACTGCTAGTTTAAATTATTACTATTTTCGTCATCGACTGAAAAAAGGACAAGACGCACTGAAAGCCGATTTTGAAAATATCTGGTGTCAAGCAAAAACTAATGAAGGTAACATCGCACCTTGGATGTACAATCTCGAATTCAAAATATATGAAACTATTTGGCGAGAAATGGTAGATTTATTTGATTTAATTACTTTTTCAGAAATTGAATCTCCACAACCATCACATAAGGAGATTGCACCATGATAAGACTTAGTGAATTATCCAGCACTAACACAGTTGAAACTTACACAATTACTGCCATAATTGACTCAGCTTTATGTGTAGGCGCAGGAGGTTCTTCTGGTTCCTTAGCAGATAAACCGATTATCAGAAATTCACAACGTAATTTACTAATTCCTGGTTCACAGATAAAAGGCCGTGTACGTCATGAATGTGAAAAACTACTGCGTGGTTTAGGGTGGGAAATTTCTGAATCTCCTAATGCTGGAAAAATGGTTATTCGTAGAGATAATGCGCCTTCTACATTTAATCGCGATGAATACAAAATTCCGGGATATGAAAATACATATCACTGTTTAATCAGCCAAATTTTTGGCGATCCAGTTTTACCTTCACGAATAATTTTTGACGATTTAGTATGTACAGAAGAACCAGAAAATTTACCTGAATTCTTGCGGACTGGTGTGACAATAAATCGCCGTCGTCGTAGCGCCGAGGAGAAAAAACTATATTTTATCGAAACATCACCTGCAAATGCAAAACTTCGATTTCAAGGAGAAATTCATATCCAACCCAGCTTAACACCTGAACAACCAGATTATGCAAAAGCATTAATTTGGGCAGGTATAAGACAAATTCATGCATTGGGGGGAAGTAAGTCAGCAGGTTTAGGATGGTTACATTGGGAGTTACCAAATATTGATGTATGTGCTGAAGTTTGGCAATTTTTAGCAAGATGTGAGATTAAATGAAACGTATTCAATTAGAGATTAAGGCGTTATCTCCCTTAGCCATTTCTCGACAAAAACCAGGCGGTTCAGTTAGTGAATGTGAAAATTATATTCCTGGTAGTGTGATTCGTGGGGCGGTTGCCAGTGAAATTTTAAAACAATCAGGTCAGCAATTTAATAATCTGAGCAAAAATGGTGGTGATTTTCAAGCTTTATTTTTGAGTGATGAACCTGCGATTTTTCAAAATGTTTATCCGGCAAATGTAAAAGCTGAGAAAGGTAGAATTTTTCCCCAAGATAGGATAAAAGAAATAAAGTTATTACCTGTTACTGCTTTGAGTTCCAAAACTAAACCAGGATTTTGCAGAAAGAGAAATGGAAAATGTTCAACTGAGTACAAAGGAGCTTTTGATAGTTTAATAGACAGATTTTGTGCTGAATATTATGGTTTACCTTATGATCCTAATTGTCCACAAGATGGAGGGAGAGTTGAACCATATAGCAATTTTTATAGCAAAGTAGGTGGGATGTATTACAATTCTTCGGTTAGTAAACGCCTCTTAACAAGAGTCGGGATTAATCGCAGAAGAGCAACATCTGAAGAAGAAATATTATACAGTATTGAAGTTATAAATGAATCGGAAACTAAAAATAATAACTCTTTAGTTTTTAGGTCATCTATTTTAGTGCCAGAGAGTGTAGAAGAGTTACCAGAAAACTTGCATAAGTTTATCAACGATAATTATAAAAATTTTCGCTTTGGGGGTTCAACTTCACGAGGCTTAGGAAAGGTAGAAATTAAGGCTAAATTAGGAGAAATTATCCAAAATATCCCAGAAAAAATAGAATTATTTAATGCTACATTCTGGAAGCGTTGGCAAAAATGGTCAGTTTTTGGTAATCCAATTGCGGAATTACCTAAACGCACTTACTTTACTTTAGATTTACAATCAGACGCGATTTTAACGGATAAATGGCAACGCACTACTGTGATTTCTGAACCGATGTTAAAGCAATTTGCAAATATTGAAGATGATTCGTTAAAACTTGAAGTTGCTTATAGTAGTTACGATTATCGTTCCGGTTGGAATGCTGCATGGGGATTAATGAAAGATGTAGAACTAATCACAAATAAGGGTGCAGTTTATTTATTTAGCACTATAAAACCAGAAATTTGGTATAACGCTTTAGCTGATTTAGAGTTACAAGGTATAGGGGAACGTACTTGTGAAGGTTTTGGACAAGTAGAAGTTTGTAATGATTTTCATCTTGTATTTAGAGAGGAGGCTGCATGACAAATTTTTCAGCGCAACAAAAGCAACTTAAAATTCAGCAAGTAATTCGTCAATCTGAAGATGAATTAGTCAAGGCTATTCAAACTGCATTAAACGATACGACCTCTTACGATAAATTAGAAGAGTCTCAATTTCGTAATTTAGTTCGTGTTGCAGATACTACTGAAAGCGTAGAAGTGATTAAAAACTTTTTACTCTATCAAGTTGGAAGGGATAAAAAGTGGGGTAGAGGTGAAAATTCTCTGGCTCACAAAATTATTAATGATATAGACGACAAAATTAAGACCATAGCTAAAGATATTAGAACAAAGTCTGATGCGGATGAGTTAAACCCTATTTGGATAGAGTTAATTCGCCGTTATTTAGGCTATGGCGCTCGCTATTTGGTTTACAAAAATAAAGGTGAAGTTTAAATTATGAAGAGGGTAGCTATGCCAAAGATTGTAGTTTCTACTGTAGGAACAAGTTTATTAACAAATCAGATTGATGTATACACTGATCCTGAAGAGTATTTTACACATATACAAAGATCAGCAAATGATCAAGAAGAAGAAATAAGTGATAAAGCTAAAAAAACTATTCTCGACTTGAAATATAGGGCTGAGGATAAACTTGATAATGCTAAGAACACTAAAGAAATTAGAGACACTAGTGCCGAACTCAATGGTATTTATGGCTTATACGGGGGTAATCTAGAACAAGGAAAATTAGATATACATTGGCTGATTTCCACAGATACCTATCAAGGTAGAATTACAGCACAAATTGTTAAAGAATTCTTAAAAGATAAAGGAATTAACGCTCAAATACAAGTACCTAAACAACTTTCAACATTCAATACTGAAAGGTTTGCTGATGGTATTGATGAGTTTTTAGAATGGTGGGATACAATTTTCTTGGCATATAAAGACAGTCATCAGATTTATTTTAATCTTGTAGGTGGTTTTAAAGCACTACAAGGTTATGCAAACACCATCGGGATGCTATACGGTGCTGAAATTATCTATATATTTGAGGGTAATTTAGATTTTATTACGATACCTAAATTGCCACTCCAGATTGATTATTCTGTCATAAAGCCTGCCCAATTTGCTATCATGGCTTCATCTGTAGATATTTGGGTTAAATTATCAGAACTTGAAAATGTGCCAGATAGTTTAATATTTAGAGTTGGAAATGAAGCAAAACTGAATAACTGGGGAAGGTTGCTTTGGAATAGATGTAAAAGAGACTTTTTAACAGGTAATAAACCAGTTGCTTTCCCACGTTTAATTTATGATGATAATTCTTCTTTTATGAAGGATTATCAAAGAGATAATGTTAGTAAACAAAATAAATTTGATTTGCATGAAGTATTAGCTGAAGTTTCAGCTTCCATGATTAAGTTTAATGGAAACACTACTCGTTTTGACCCTAGACTACATTTTACTAGATATGAAGGTGGACAAAAATGTGAAGGAGGAGTAAGAAAGAATGAAATTGATCATTTTTATATTAAAAACACAGGCTGGCGTGTAAGTTGTATTGCCAAAAATGGCAATTTATATCTCCGCCATTATGGAAAGCATGATGATGTCAACGACAACCCCTAATTATCTTATGTTCGACACATTTAAAAATCGTCTAGAAATCACAGGTACACTCACCACAATCACAGCACTACGCATCAGCGCAGGTGGTTCTAGCGATGTCAGAGGATCGGATTTACCTGTAGTTAAAGATGCTTTAGGTAATCCATTAATACCAGGTTCTAGCTTGAAAGGTGCAATGCGATCGCGCCTCGAAAGTTTCCTTAGAGGTATTGTAGGAAATAATCGCAAACTCGTGGCAAATCCAGCCATTGAGGATGAATGGTCAATTACTTCCCAGGAAATGAAGCAGTTAAAAGATGCTTACGATGATGACCAAGCTTTGACTGATGAAATTCTCAAGCATACTGATTTACCATCTTACCTGTTTGGTTCACCCTGGATTGCTAGCAAATTCCAAGTCCGAGATTTAACTGTAGTATCTGATACTTGGTTTGGACAATACCAGGAAAGAGACGGTGTAGCCATTGATAGAGACACCGAAACAGCCGCAGACGGGAAACTCTATGATTTTCAAGTAGTTCCAGCAGCGACACAGTTTGAGTTTAAGGCTGTAGTCGAGAATGCAGAACCTTGGGAATTGGGTTTATTGATGATTGGCTTACACCAGTTTGAAACTGAACAAATACCTCTGGGTGGAGGGCGATCGCGTGGCTTGGGTGTCGTTAAACTAGATATTGACAAGATGCTGTGGATTGATGTCGATAACAACCCGGAAAAATTGTTGCAATACTTGCAAACATTGGTAAATGAAGATACCAGCGATACATCAATCTATGAAGATGGTAAGCAGTTTAAAAATACTTGGACACAGTCTTTGATCAATCATTTAACTGACAAGTTAGCTCAAAATTCTACCAACTCAATTGCTTCAGGAGGGTAATTATGGCTTTCAGCAGTTTCAAAACTATCGGTGAGGTTCTCAAGGCGTTCCAAGTTACTTACACGGATGCGAATTTTATCAGTGAACTTGCTTTTACTGTTTCTGATTACTTCCGTGAAGATTTAGAACTGATGATGCGGGATGCTGTTGTTAATAACTCAGAGTTTGCTATATGCGAAAATCTGATTTATCCCGTACTCAAAGAAGTTTGGAAGACTTATCGCAGTAAATTTATTTTATGGGGTCATAAATCATTGAATTATGATGAAAATTTATCAGGTTTCCCTGAATATATTTTGGCTAACCGTTCACCATTAGGTAAAGTTGTCTTTGACAAGCCGTACTTCATTTTAGTAGAAGCCAAGCAAGATGATTTTTCAACAGGTTGGGCGCAATGTTTAGCAGAAATGATTGCATCCCAAAGACTACATGGAGAAGATGACATCGTTCTCTTTGGTATTGTTTCTAATGGAGATGCATGGCAATTTGGCAAATTAAAAGCAGATAAATTTACTAAAAATATAATATTCTACAACATTTATGAGCTAGATAAATTATTTGCTGTTGTGAATTTTATCTTTCAACAATGTGAATTGCAGCTAAATAATTTAGTTGCTGTCTAATCTGCAATATTTCTTCAATTAAATATAGCTATGCATAAAAGATTTGTTAACCATTGCACTATTGATGTAACCCTAATTCCTGACGGGGCGATTCTCATTAAATCGGGGAAGGAAGGGGCTGATCCGACTAAGCCTGATATGGAATTTGTGGAAACATATCATGCAGGGGGGCGTTCTATATATTTACCTGGAAGTAGTTTAAAAGGTGCAATCCGCGCCCATGCGGAAAGAATTGTCAGGACTGTAGGCGATGATAAACCCAACTCCAAAAAATTACCTTGGGCTAATGATCCGTTAAGTGATAAGTACGATTATCTCAAAACTAGAGATGGTAAAGATTTACCTGCACCAGATATTTACAAACTCTCTAGTTTTACAGATCAAATATTTGGTAATACTTCGATTGCTAGCAGATTGAGAATTGAAGATGCTTATCCAGATAAATCTCAGCCTCTGAAAATTGAAGAACGAAATGGCGTAGCAATTGATAGGGTTTTTGGTTCGGTAGCGGTGGGGCCTTTTAATTATCAAGTTTGCACGGCTGGGGAATTTAAAACTAAAATTCATTTGAAAAATTTCACTCTCTCTCAGTTGGGTTTAATTGGTTTAGTATTGCGCGATTTAAATGATGGTTGGTTTGGTTTGGGTTTCGCAAAATCTCGCGGGTTGGGTACTGTAAAAGTGAAATTGAATCAGGCGACTGTGCAATATCCTGGTTGTGTTTTGTCGGAAGATAAACGCCAAATTCAGGCTATTGGTAGTCAAAAACAATGGGCTAATACTTTTCTTTTAGGTGCGGGAGAGTTTTTAACAGATGAAGATGCAAAATTATATGGTTTCTCTCAACCAGATTATCAAGATACTCCTGTAGCAGCACAAGAGATGGATTTAGGTTTTGGTGTCCAACTTACTTGGCGGGATGGTACGGTTACAGATTTATTTGAACGGGCTGTTCGGTCTTGGAGTGGTTTATTAGGGGTATCATGATGAAGCCTTTTGTTGTATATAAGAAAAAACCTTTATCAGTACAAGACTTATTAAAATTAATCACAAGTTTGGAAAAATTGGCAGTTGAAAAACTGACATGTGAACCAAGTTACTATTTCTTGCGCTGGACTCACAAAGTTAGTAGAGATTGGAAAAAAGCACCAATAGAAGAATGCTTTCCCATGATTGAAGGTCAAATGTTCAATCATTATTATGAATTAAGGTGGAAGTACAAGCGTCAAGATGTGTATGAAGTTTTACTTTTAAGTAAAGATAGTGATGAAGTCTTGATTTCAAGCATCGCCAAAGATTATCCTGACTTTGCACCAGTTGGTGAACATTGGCATACTCAAGACAGAGATGCTCATTTACATTCACCTACAGAAACCCGTTTTCCTAAAGGATTTCCTGACAAAAAATCAGATATTGCTCAACGTTATTTTATCGATAAACAAACTTCTACAGTTCATTTTGTCGCTTTGACAATTAAACAATAATTATGACAGTAAATCGTCCACAACGACCTCAACCACCTAACCGTTCTAGTGGTGGGGGTTCATCGTCAGAACTTCCGTCAAAACCTTATGAATTCGTTTCGTTTCCCCAAGAACGCCCTAATTTACAGCATCCGGCTGGACATCATAAATATTTTAGCGATCGCCTGCATGGTACTTTATATCTTACCCTGAAAGTGCAGACTGCTCTCCATGTCTCTACTGGGGTGGTGGTTATGGGTAGCGATATTGGCAATAACCGCATTCCCTTAATTAAAACAATGGTACAGGGTGTTGACCAAAAGCTCTCGATTCAAGGGAGTTCTCTTAAAGGTTGCATCCGGTCTGTATATGAGGCGATTACTAATAGTACTTTAGCAGTTATTACTAATAGATATAAAGATAAAATTCCCCCAGAACGCTTACCTTGTCGTCACAAAGAACAACTTTGTCCAGCTAGTAGAGTTTTCGGTGCAATGGATTGGCAAGGTTTGCTAGATTTCAACGATGCGAAATGTGAAAATATCAGCTTTTATACAGGGTTTATGCCTTCCTTGTATCGTCCCCGTCCTGATGAACGTGGGGCATACTTTATTCGCGGTCGAGTTGCGGGACGCAAGTTTTATTATAATACTATCAAGGCAATTGATAAAGGTCAAAATTCTGGAATTCCTGTACAACAAGCTGGCAGAGAATATATTTTTAACACTCAATTACACTTTAAAAATTTGACAGCGGAAGAATTAGGAACTTTATTAATTGTCTTAGGACAAGATGCTAAATATCCGATGGCTTTAAAAGTTGGCGGTGGTAAACCGATAGGTATGGGAACAATGACTGTCAAAATCGACAAAATCCACCAGCCGCAAAATCTCAAACAGCGTTATTCATCCTATAATCTCAATCAATCTGATGAGTTGATTGGGGAAAAATTACAACAATTTATCAAGGAAAAAATTCAAGCAGCACATTCACAGCTGATTCAAAAACAGCAACTAGAAGAACTCGCTGCGATTTTGCGCTATCCAACCGACCGTGAACCCCCATCTGGAGTGTACTAAATTATGACAATAGCTGAGTTATCTTCGGAATCTCTCACAGATGCACAGTGGGAAATTGCTCATGCGATCGCCCAAACACTGGTCAAAGATAATACAGATGTCAACGAATTGGGTAAAGCTGTTGCTTATCTCCGCGCTTCTGTAAATCAGCCAAATGCCACTTCCAGGTTTTTCCAATACCTGAAAACCCTCGTCAGTAATGGTAGACAAATTGGACACAGTAGTAAAACTACCGATTATTACCGCAGTATTGAGAGAGCTTGTAGTGATTATCTCAAAAGCGTGACCGATGCTTATACCATGCTGCAAATTTTAGGCTGGGTATCGCGCCTGATGCGTTATTACAAAGATGCTGGCGTTCCAATTGGGGAAATTGCGACTCCGACAACGCCTGTTTTTGAGTCAGCGCGTCAAGTGGAAATTGCTAAAGCTACTAATACTCAGAAGTTTACAGTTGGTCAAATTGTAGAAGCTAGAGTTACTGCTATTAAAGGGAATAAGGTAACTTACGAAATCCTGGGAGCTATAAAACTAACTGAAAAAGAACCAAAAAAAGCACAATTACTTAGTGAAGGGCAAACAGTTAAGGTTGAAATTTTAGACCTGAAAGAAGATGGGAGCATCAAGAAAGTTAAATGTATTGAATAATACAAAAATAATTGCTTGTTATTTTTATGTTGCCAAAGTAACATTAAGATAGTATTCAAAGTTTAATATTTTGGGTGCTTAAACTTTAGATATCTGAACTCAAGGAGAAAAAAAATGTGTCATTAACCCGAAATAATCACAACAAACTGATTCAACCGTATCCACAACCTCTAGTTAGCGTATTTAATACAAAGAAGGTAGTCATGCTCAATATATCTGTGTCAGTACAAGTCACAGTCTGTTCTGGTATATCTCAAACCCAATCAATGGATCGTCACCCCTCTGCTCTACAAAGTGACGAAGTGGGTAAAAAACTCATCAAATCTCACCATAATTATAAAAAACTTCCTCAACTGGTAGGAATATTATCTGCATTTCTTGTTGCCGCTAATAATGGTGTACAGGTCTGGCAGAATTTACGTAACAACGTAAATATTAGCTCTCTTTCTGATCAGTTATCTAGCGTTGAGCAAGTCCAGCTAGATTCTAGAGAAACTGACTAAAAATACGAAAGCCTTGCTTTTGCAAGGCTTTTCCTCCACTATTTGTAAGTATTTACCAAAAATTAGTTAAAACAGTCAGCCAACTTTTTCTTATCTTGAGACTAACTTGACTTTCTTAGCTTGTAACGATACTGTCTTAATTACTAGGGGAAATATGTGTTTCAAATACCTAAAAAGGACTTATATCTTACCCCGCAAGGGGATTGAAACACGCTCCTAGACGTTGATATTACTGTTGATTCAGTTTTTTCAACTTCCCCGCAAGGGGACTAAAAAGCAGGTATTATATTTATTTAGGTTGTTCACCCATACACTTAGGCTTAAAAAGAGCGATCGCTTTTCCTTGCAGTTTTCTAATTGATCGATAAAATATGAAAATTTGAAGGAAAATAGGCGGATGAAAAATGTGATGCCAATTTAATTCATGATTTTGTGTTATGAATTGTCGTCAAGGGCGGGGAGACCCCACCCCTACAAATTCATCTGTTGCATTCTTTTTTGAAATTGATATTAAATGCGTATTTTAATAAACATGAAAGGTGAAGATGAAAACAAAACCTTTTAGTGAGTTGCGCAAGAGAATGACACCCGAACGCAGGGCGAAAAGCAAAACTCGTGCTAAACTCGCACTACTTCATATTAATTTGATGGAACTCCAAGAGTCGTTGGTTTTGACAGAGGATGATTTGGAAAAAGACCTCGGTAGTGTTGAATCTATTCTTTCTAATTTAGAAAACCAAGAGGATATTCAAGTTGTAACTCTCTCACGTTATATTCAGGCTCTTGGTGGAAGTTTAAAACTAGTAGCTAATTTTCCTAATGAGGAGAAAGAAATTATTCTTGCTCAATTCGATTGATGGCTAATTATCTTGAATAAGGGAATAGCAAAAAATAAATTAACCCAAATCGTAGGGGCGGGGTCTCCCAGCCCAGACCGACGAGTTATAAAATAAGCAAATTGATGATTGGGATATTTTTTATTTGTCACCTCGCTATCCCAAAATACCGCCGTCACCCTAGAAGGGTGCGGCTAATTGTACAAAGCCTGCATTCGCAGGCTCAATTTCTTAGCCCACGAAGGTGGGCTTTGTAACTATAGCCCCAGGCTTCTAGCCTGCGGGCGGTATATCGGGTATGCGAGAAAACTATTTGTGTCAGTATTGAGCGAAGAGACCATAAAGCGAATTTATACGCCAAATATTCCGATAAAAGGTCAAAAAACTAAATTATCTCCTAACAATAAATTATTTCTCTCGATACAAAAAAATATTTACAGCGACATTAATTAAGTTATTTACAATTTGTAATATATTGCCGAACGCCCTCTAAAACAACAAGTTCAGCAATTACAACCTGGTTAAAAATCCAATTTTTACTTTACAAAAGTCAACAATTGTAGAGTTAATTGGTAATTACGAATTATGTTGAAATTGATCCCTATTTATTTTTAATTCAATCTATGTGATCTCAGTTGTCTAAAGTTAATGAAAATGCGATCGCTCATGATCCATATCATCCCCTGTTTCTGTTCCCTGTGTTTCTTCAAAGTGTGTAGACACCAAGCGGCGAGTCAAAAGACATCGCCCCTAGCCGGAAAATTTATCCCCCTTTGGGGATGAAACCGCAGTAAAATATTCCACATTATTTGCATAGCAAGCAGCGATGGCAAGAGCAGCTACATCTACCAGTCGCAAAGCCAAGTCTAAAACTGTGTCTCCCGCACTTCCTAAGTGGACGGATGACACAGAATTGGTGGGATTGGTGTTTGACCTTGAGGCGACTAGTTCAACTTCCCTCTATTCCCAGTACACAATTGGACTTCATGCTTGGTTTCTTGACCAAGTAAGGCAATTCAACCCCGAACTTTCGGCTTATCTCCATGATGGGGAGTCAGAAAAGCCCTTCAATATTTCGGCGCTGGAAGGTCAACTCCTCCCTAGTGGTAGACAACTGCATCTAGAAGCCAAGCAAATTTACCATTGGCATGTTAACGCTCTTTCCCCAAGGGTGGCGCAGTTTCTCGGTCAATGGTTAACCCAATTGCCACAAACTTTAGCTTTAAGAGATGCACCTTTGCAAATCAAACAGGTGAGTATCGCCCATCCACCCACCACCTACGCTCAATTGTTGCAGTCAGCTTTAGAGAAACAAACTAATGTTAGTCTGAGCTTTGTCTCACCTACCAGCTTTCGCCGCAAAGGTCATCATTTCCCCCTCCCGGTTCCCATGAATCTCTTCCACAGTTACCTGCGGCGCTGGAATGACTTTTCGGGAATGGCTGTAGAACCAGAAGCTTTTCTCGACTGGATAGACGAAGGAGTAATCATCCACCAGCACCGCTTAGAGTCAGTAAAAGTGGCGGCTGGTAAACGGGGTTCGGTAACTGGGTTCACCGGCGCAATGTCCTGTGGTTTGAGTAAAGCAGCTTTAGCAAATCCAGAATTTACCCAATTGTTTTATGCCTTAGTCAAACTTGCACCTTACTGCGGTACAGGACACAAAACCACTTTTGGACTAGGACAAACGCGCTTGGAATGGGTGGAACCAGAACCACATACACCCACCCAGTTACTCACAAATTTGCTGGGAGAACGGATTGCGGAATTAACAGCGATATTTACAGCCCAACGCAAACGCACCGGAGGCGATCGCACTGATAAAATAGCCTCAACATGGGCAACAATTCTCGCCCGCCGGGAAATGGGCGAATCATTACAAGTAATAGCCCAGGATTTAGAAATGCCCTATACCACCGTGAAAACCTACGTCAAATTAGCCCGTCGGGCGTTGAAGCAGGAAGAGTGAGGGGGAAGGGGGAAGGGGGAAGGGGGAAGGGGGAAAGGGGGACAAGGAAGCAGAGGAAGCAGAGGAGAAATAACCAATGCCCAATGCCCAATGCCCAATGCCCAATGCCCAATCCTAATAGATTTGATTATCGTTAGAGACGAGTTTAACTTATTTTTCTTATCATTCATGCACTCCGGTGTCAATGAGTACATTTTTCATGTACTGATAATAATATAGTTAAAATAAAGTTTTGTGAAGCGAGGACTAGGAATGTACATTGTACAGATTGCCTCGGAGTGCGCTCCTGTAATTAAAGCAGGCGGTTTAGGGGATGTTGTCTACGGACTGAGTCGGGAATTAGAGATTCGCGGGCATTGTGTCGAGCTAATCCTGCCCAAATATGATTGTATGCGCTACGACCATATTTGGGGACTACACGAAGCCTATCGCAATTTATCTGTACCCTGGTATGGTGGAGCAATTAATTGTTCTGTTGAATGCGGTTGGGTACATGGAAGGGTGTGTTTCTTCATTGAACCCCATTCTCAAGATAATTTCTTTAATCGCGGTTGCTATTACGGCTGCGATGACGACAATATGCGCTTTGCCTTCTTTAGCAAAGCTGCTTTAGAATTTTTACTGCAAAGCAACAAGCGACCTGATGTAATTCATTGTCATGACTGGCAAACAGGCTTAGTTCCAGTTATGCTCCATGAAATGTACAAGTATTATGGCATGGAGTATCAACGAGTTTGCTACACCATCCACAACTTTAAGCATCAAGGAATGGGCGGTATCGAAACTCTCCAAGCTACAGGTTTAAATCGCCCAGAATATTACTTCCAATACGATAAGTTGCGTGATAACTTCAACCCCTTTGCTTTGAACTTTATGAAAGCGGGGATTGTTTACGCCAATGCTTTCACCACAGTTTCACCAAACCACGCTTGGGAAGCGCGTACTAGTGAAGTTGGTTGTGGTTTAGGTCATACTTTGCATTTGCATCAAGATAAATTCCGTGGGATACTCAACGGGATTGATTACGATTTTTGGAATCCAGAAGTTGACCGCTACATTCCTTCTAACTATACGCAAGACAATTTTGAACAAAAATTTGATAACAAAAAAGCTTTGCGAGAGCGGCTCATGCTCCGCCAAGATGATAAACCAATTGTTGCTTACATTGGTCGGTTAGATAATCAAAAAGGCGTGCATCTTGTGCATCACGCTATTTATTACGCCCTGAATAAAGGAGCGCAATTTGTATTACTAGGTTCCGCAACTGAACCAGCAATCAATGCGAAATTCCAGCATGAAAAACAATTTTTAAATAATAACCCAGATGTCCATTTAGAACTGGGCTTTAACGAAGAATTATCCCACCTGATTTATGCCGGGGCAGATATGATTGTTGTCCCCAGCAATTATGAACCCTGTGGGTTAACTCAAATGATTGGCTTGAAATACGGCACTGTACCGATTGTGCGCGGTGTTGGTGGTTTGGTAAATACAGTATTTGACCGCAACTACGACCAGAATTTACCACCAGAAAAACGCAATGGATATGTGTTTTATGAGAGTGATAATCAGGCGCTTGAATCCGCAATGGGACGGGCAATTGATTTGTGGAATTACTCTCCTGAAGAGTTCCGCGAATTAGCTATTCAAGGTATGGAGTATGACTACTCATGGAATGTTCCTGGTGGGGAATATGTAGAGATTTACGATTGGATCAAACACAAATGGTAGTTTCAGTTCGCTTTAATCTGGCTGCATGAAACACAGATAATAATGTGTAGCCAGCAGAGTAGTTGAGACTCTACCTTTAGCTCAAAATTTTCTCTCTCAGGAGGCGGCTTGTCCGCCTTTTTCTGTCTCGACTACGAGATAATACGGTGAGATAAATATGATAAATCAGCATATACAGGATGCGATCGCTCAACTGCAAGAATTTGCACAAGGCAAAAGTTGCTTCAACTGAGGTAATCAAGTTGAAGCAAAACATCAACTCCTGATTTTATCAGGTTTGCGGAGTCTGCCAGTATTTATACGCTGTTGTGGCGATAAACTTGTCAATTGTTTGTGTAGCTTGGTTTTTGGCTGGATCAAATGGTAGCATCCTGAAAACGCTACTAAGTTGCTACTAAAATTAGGGCTTTTTTGTGGGTTAGATAAACTGGTTAAAAGAAAAAAGCGATTGCCTCCAAGAATGGCGATCGCTTTTATTTGGTGTAATTTATGTGAGGGTAAGCCATACCCTAGAATCAATTGTGACTTCCCATTTTACGTAGGGTCAATGAACTTCATCAAATCCTTAACAAGGTATGGCTTTCAAATGAATTTTTACGATTGGCTCAATTTAGTTGAGGCGACGATTCAATACATCGAGCGGGAAGCTCAGATAAAAAAGACCCTTGAAGACAGGCTAAGCGACAAGGATCTTCAGTTGCAGCAGAAGGAGGAGCGGATCATTTTCCTTCAAAACCAACTTACCACTGCTAGCACTGCTCTATTTGCGGATTCTTTGCAGTTGAGTGAACTACAAGACAACTTTGATCGGTTATCGGAACTTGTTAAGCCCCCAAATGTTAAGCCCCCAAACGAAAATGACGCGAGTTGATATGGTGGTCAATCGCGTCAAATTTAATTTCAGGGTGCATCTATCGGTTACATCATATTTTAAGTTCTTAGAGATTCCAACCGATCTAGTGTTTGTTCAATATATTTTTGTGAAGTCAGCATCTCTCTCTGAAATGCTAAAAACTGCGCTTCGAGCATAGATATTCTTTTTTCAATTAAATCGCTTCTAGTATCAAAATCGCGGTATAGGCGATTATGCAAATTAGCTATTACCCAAATTCCCCCGACAAGGGGAATTAAACTGATTATCGTATCTATGAATTTCATAGTATAATTCCTTTGATAACATTTATTTAATGAGCCATTATCAGGTGTATTTTATTGGCTCATTATTCTTTATATTTATTTTATATTTTCTAACGGGTGATTGGGAATGAGGAAAACACTTGATTAATGCAATCAAGTGTTTTTCTCTTTATTGATTTATTTATCTTGAAAGTAATTGGTCAAGCTTAAAATTGATATTTGCAAATTCCTGGGTCGAGAGAATTTCTTCTGATGTATCGTCTACTCCGATGTATTGCCATACTGTAACTTTGGCTCTAGGAAACCATCGAGGTACTTTAATACTAGTAGCGTATAACGTTGAAATCTTGTCAAAAAGAATTAGATTAATTCTGTCTAAAAATAGTACTTTCCCTTTAACTAAAGTTGCATCCTGACTACCACCGACGACTAAACCAGTACTAATTTTTTGGTTAATATATCCTGCAAAGTTCCAAATTGAGCCTTCCGGAATATCTGTTTCTATATTGACCGCAAGAATAAATTTATCAAGGCTAAAAGGGATAACTATTTCAGAAATGGGGTTAAGTAAATAGCGCCCATTTTGTAAAGGAACTTGTATAGCAGCGATGTCTGTATAATATAAGTCTTCCCAGTTATCTTTGTTGTTTAATTCTACTACTCTCATACTCTCACTTTTTCTAGCTGCGAGAGATTACAAAATCAACATGATCTGCGAACTCGTCTAACATCTCAAATGGGTTTGGGATGCCGTAATACTCAAGTTTATCAAGATAGTCAATAATATCTATCTTCCCTGCTAGCCAGTCTCTAGCGGCTTGGTTGATGGCAAGCATAGCCTGAAATTCAGATTCAGTTGCTGTACCATCAACAGAGACGGATAGCAAATCAATCGCATCATTTGGAGTCCAAATAATTCCCGTTCTTGCTGCTATCTCGCTCATTAACCCTCTGGAGTAAATTTATAAGTATTCTTACCGTTGTTGCCATTCACAAAAGTGGTAAAGCCAGATGAACCCTTGATATCCGCTACGGCTGCATCATACTCTTGCCCCCCAGTATTTTGACCAAATGCAGCAGTAACTGAATCTACATCAGGCTTGAGATATTTTGCTCCAGTTATACGACTAGGTTTTTTTTCCGTACCAGGCACAATTGCCTTTAGTGTTAGCTTTGCAAATTTGTATTTTTTAGCATCGATCAACAATGGATTTGTCAGAGCGCCAAATTCTGTTTCAGTTGTGGTATAGCTAGCAAGAAGCGTTCGGAGAACATTAGCGACCCCAGCACCTTGCCCGGTTTGACCATCAGCAATTAACCGCGCCGGTAAGTAAACTTTTGTAGTTCCGGCCGTGCCAAAGGGAGAAATATATCCAGCTTCTCGTGCTATCTTTGCTCGCTTAGTTTCATCGGTAATTTCCGCATATTTAGTCTGTCTTTCTGCTGGTGTGGATTCTAGCCATAAAATGTATTTATCATATCTAGCCTTTTGTAGCGGATAGCGTTGTAAGTCCCTAAATCCCATAAAGGTTAATCACTTTGTTCAAAATTTATACATAATCTTACCCTCAAAAATGCTTAAGATTTTTTATAGAGACCTCTAGAGGTTTTTAGCTCCATAATTTTTAGGTTTAAGTAAGTAATAACCGCAAATAATTAAGGATATTTAACCAAACCTATATTTCGCATAGTTGTATCTAGTAAAAACACTGGGGGGACAAGAGCGCCCAAAGAAATATACGCACTTCTAAAACGGAGTACTGCAACTGGTCTAAATCTGCGTTTTTGTACTTGCTTGCCAAGAATAGTTATTTTACCTGCTGTTGCGGTTGTTGTACTAGGCTTTTCTGGATCATTGATTAAAACCTTATCAGAACGGAATGGTACGTCAATAACATTACAAATTTTCTCGTAAATTTCTACACCATCTGACTTAGCATTAACTAATATGTAATTGCCCTTTGCAAATCCATTTTCTGGATCGGTATAACTAGCAGCTTTATTACCACAAGTATAGGTTATACCCCTGCCCCCAGACAGAAAAGTCGTTTTAATTTCATTAGCTATTTCTGTCATATCTGCTTTAGTAATTGCTGGCTTACTATGCCCACTAGTGCAGGCGAATTTCATTAATCTTACAGTTTTTTCATGTTGCACTGGAGATTCTTCAGTAGGCGTTGCTGAGGCATCCTGAGAGAACACAAAAAATAATTGAGGGTGACCTGCTAGTGGAGGAGCGTTACTAAATGTACTACCATACATAACCGCTAGATTTTTTCGCCCATATCCAATTACATTAAAGAATAAGTTATGACGCATATTCATTATTGCGTCATTGTCATCATCAGTAATTCTGCAAGCTAATTTTAAAGATGACCTAGTGGATGATAAGTCACCAGTCCCCTGTACGTCATTAAAATATCTATCTACTCGTCTATTAAATTCAGTTTTATAAGTTTGCTGTAAATGCTCGAACGGGTTAAAGTCGTCAGGTAAAGTCACAATTAATCTTCTCCGTCAAACAAGTCTGAAAAATCAAAAGAAACTGGCTGTGAATTAGTTTTACCAGTCGCCTCTACTGCTTTTAATACATCAGGTTCAGGTGTAGCCGGTGCTTTATTTCCTGCCTTGTCATCCTCTTTAATCGCTTTAATAAATTCGGTAGAGGAGTCAGTTAAAGCAGTGGTGGCCGTAACCACATCAACGGGTATTTGTGTCACCATTTGGATGGTATTTGCACCTTCTTGCAGATTTTGTAAAAATCCAGTTACCCGATTAAATTTAGGCTGAGGATTCATCCAACCATATGCACTTTCTAAAATCACACCACCTTTTTTAAGAGCGTTACCAATTTTGCCAGTATAAGAAGCGATTACCTCTGATGCTTGCAATATTATTTGTGACAGATTTAAAAAACTATTCAAAATATTGGTAGTAGCCTGATAAATTCTATTAGCTTTAGCCCATCCCTCGGATAGCGTTGTGTAATTGTTTTCACCAATCATCCCCTTAATTGCATTTTCAATAGTATTACCAATAATCTCATCTACATTAAGCGGGTTATTATCTTTGTCTTTTGGAAGTATCAAAGACAGTACATTATTGATTGCACCTATCAAAGTTTGGGCAATATCATTTGATAGCATTGCAGCATTATGAACCGTAGCCGCGAAAGTGAGAATATTTAGAATTCGGTCGAGGTGGGCCCATTCATAAAATTTACCTAAGCTACCAGAAATACCCCCAATAACCTCAGCCCCTAGCTTTGTGTTGATGGTATTTAATAAACCTAGTTGAGCAGCATTCGCGCCAGCGTTAGCGACATCCAAACCATTGATTTTATCGTTGAAATTCTGGTTAATACTATTAGTTGCATCATCAATTTTTCTACCACTACACCCCCCGTTCATGCTTCTACACATTGCCGTCCCTGTAGCATTTTCAATCTGAGGAAGTGTAGGGATACTTGGCTTGATTGCACTAGCTGTTAATGCAGGGATGAAAGGTAATTTACTCAAGATTTCATCCGTCTTTTTAAGTCCTTCTTGGTTCACTTTGTCGGCTTCTCCTAATTTGCGTTTAATCTCCTCAAATTCTTGCCTTGTAACCTGTTTGGTATTAATTCCTCCAGTCTGTTGAATCTGCTCCTTGATTTGACCGATTTCTCTATCTGTATTTCCTTGTCTCTGTTTAAGCCTATCAATCTCTACTGGTGTAGCGTTGATAATTTCAGGTGATGTTACTACCCCATCCTTGATCGTGCTGATTTGTTGCTTGAGTTGCCCTATCTGTTGCCCTATCTCGGCTTTAAAAGTGCCAATGGGAATTGTAATCGCATTCTGAATTTCTGGGCTAGTTACTACCCCATTTTTAATTTGGCTAATTCTATTTAGAGCGTTATCAGCCTTGTTATCAGCATTATTTGCAGTGTTATCAATGCTGCCAACTTGCCCTCGTAGAGTTGATAACCCTTGCGCAGTGTTAGCGGCTGTACTTAATGCGATTCCCCCTAACTGTAAAGCTGCTTGCGCGGCTTGATTAGCTTGCTGAATTTCGCTATCCTGCCTACTATTTTGTTGCTCAACAGTTCCCACCCGCCCACGTAATCTAATAATATCAATCTGGGCGGCTTGTGCTTTGACATCAGCGACAGTGGCGATATCTTCAGCATTTTTGGCTCTAGCATTGGCATTATCTGCAATGGTTCTAACGCCAGAAATCTCACCCAGTGCATTTGAAAGCTTGGTATTAAGAATAGGAATAGTAGATTCAACCGTAGCGACTCTTCTATTAATTTCCCCGATTTCATAATCTATTCGCAGTTGACCATTTTCTAAAGCATTTATTTCACCACGAGCATCTTCTAGTTGACTTTCAACTGTTTCTAATCGTTCAGTGTAATTATCAATTCTGGTGTTAGCTCTAGCAGCATCTTTAATGCCTATATTTGCAATTTCTGCTGCTCTATCTGCAAAGTCTTTCGCTCTATTAGCTAGCCTTACACCTTCATTAGCAGTTGTTTGAGCATTCCTGGCAACACTTAGCGCTTCTTGGATTTGGACTGATTGCCTGAGAATAGATGCTGTATTTTCTTTAACTCCTTCATTAGCTTTTTCAGCCTTAGCATCTGCTCTTTCAATTGCGTATTTATTGAGTTGAATTAATCGATAAATTTTACTATCTTCTCTTTCTAATACATCGATTCGATGTGATAATGCATCAAAATTTGTGTTGCTAGCCAACAAGGCTAGTAATCCAGTCGCTACGCCTGCAAGTTGTACGAGTAAACTAACTACTGGTGCTAGTGGTGCTAGTTTACTAAGAAGTGCCTTAATTGGTGTAATTACGGTTGTAACTTCTTTAGCAATTATGAATCCTAGTATTGGGATTAAAACTATCTTTGCTTTGTCAACAGACTTGTTAATTAAAGCCTCTTCATCTACAGGTTTTAAACCAGCTATCTTAGAATAAATATCATTAATTTGTTGCTGAAGTTTATCACAGCAGTCACACTTACCAGCACAAGTAAGAGCTTGCTGAAGATTGTTAATTGTTAGAGAAGCACTCATTTGTTAACTACAATTTTTATTCTTTAACTGACTAGATAACCCTTCGATTTTTGCCCAGTCACTATTTGAAATACACACCCCGCTGCATCCAGTACCACAAGCGACTTCACAAGCTTCTAAATTGGCATAAATTCCTGGGGTGCTGTAAGTCGTGCTGGGAATGCAAGCCCCATTAATACAGTCATACTTTGTTGCTACACCGCAATTTGGATCATCCTTGACGAATGAAGTAGAGACAATCGGCTGAACATTGCAGCCTGAACTTGTCCACAGTTCAAGATTTCCCCGGACTTGTGATACTAAATAATCTTTCCCGCTCTGGCACTGCAAAGCGGGATAGTCCAGTTCATATCCTGAAAATGTATATGAATAATTATTTCCCTGGTAGCTACTAATGATTGTCCAGCTACCAGGACAACCGTATTGGGGATGTGGATCTGACATTAGTAATCATCCGGATCAAGAGTTGAGCCGGTGTCAGGTTTGGCTAGGTTGATTGTCAGTTGATCTACCCGGTAAGGATCATTGTTTGTGCCACGAGTAGTAAAGCTACTAAAACCACTACTTATATAAATACTCTGGTCAGTATTAGCATCAAAATTAGTTTGAGTTAAATAAGCCTGAGCTTTCAAAAGAATCGCCACCAATAAACTCTCAGCCGAGTTTGAACCGCTTGCTGTCAGCCCGGTGAGAGAAGATTTAGTAATAGTTAACGTCGTACTATCTTGAGTAGCGCTCGCGCCAAAAATTTGGACTAAAGTCGGTTCTGCCATGATAAAAATGCATAAAGTTTTTACTATTATGCATTTTTAAGAGTAAAAGTGCGATCGCACTCATTACACCAATACCGCTGTAACTTCTCACCAGACTTGCGCACACTAAACCCGTGCCGCATAATTTTTAGACTTTGGCAGTAGGGACAAGTCAAATTACTTTTGTCCATTGGGGTCTTTGAGTTTATCGGGTTTGACATATTCAAACCTGCCTGTGGGATGTTCTACCTGGAATTTTCGCGGGTTTGATGTAAAGCCGACAACTTGCACCAAGTCCCCGTCGAGGAGTGCTGACTTATTCACTTCCGGCCGCCACTGCTCGCAAAGTTTGGTGATAAACGCCTCAGCGTGTTTTTCTAACTGGGCGATAGCATCATCTTTTCCTCGTGCCGCGATCGCTACTTCCATATTTTTCCCGCCAACAGATATCTGCCACCTAGTTTTATTGTCAGCTTGATAACGGAGCGGAGTGAAAACGACTGATTTATTTCTTCCACCCCAAAAAGGATTAGGTAGGGGTAATCCGGTTCGGGGGCAATTTATTTCTTTTCGGGTGGGTTCAGTCTCGCGATCGCTATTGCTATTTTTATTTTCTAGAAAAGTTTGGAAAATATCCGGAATATCTGGATCATCTGGATCACGCTTGCTGTGACTGGGTTCTAGATGATCCAGATATTTTGATGTATCTGGATCAGGGATCGGGTTGTTGCTTGTGCTACTGTCGTAATTTTGCGGATACTGATCCAGATGATCCAGATGTGGAAAAATATCTGGATCACCTTCAAAGACTTGCTGTGACTGGGTTGATCCAGATGATCCAGATGATCCATTGAAATTTGAAAATTTTCTGAACCATTGACGTAGCGCACGACCGTTAACCCACTTTCGCCTTTGTTCCCATCCTTCCTGACGCATGACGGAAGATACGCGCCTTTCCGCTAGCTTGTCTTGGCGACCAGTTTCAACGCCCAAAGCTGTAAACAAAATCTCATGAGTTGTCACGCCTTCTTCCTTGCCCTGTATAAATGGAATGATTATTTCTTCCCAAGGATCTGATGATTGGTAATTCTTATTCGCTTCTGATTGCTGGGCAGCTTCAGCATGAGTTAACCACCACTGATGCCCGGCTTGGTAAAGATGATTAGCGGCCGCCCAAATCAGATCGCGATCGCGAATCAATTCGTCTATGGGGATAGCTTGAGAAACGGGAACAATCCAAAATCTTCTATTTCCTGTGGGGTCGTGTAGTAATTCTGTTTCGTTAGAAGTCCCGACTAGTACACAGCTGCGGGGGTGTTCTTTTATTTCCCGGTCGTAAGGTGTACGAAAAGCGTCAACACTACTGCTCATGAATTTTTTCATTGAGCCAACGTCTTTTCTCTTATATATATGCTCTACTTCGGGAATCTCTAGCCCCCAGAACTGGTGCAGCTTCATCAACTCGTCTTTTTCGTTGCTGTCGCTGAGTTCATCGGTAAACCAGTCAGAACCAAATAGCTCCTTCCAGAAGGTACTTTTCATTAATCCTTGAGCGCCAACAAGAATACAGGAATCATCAACTTTACATCCTGGCTGTCTGGCTCGAGCGACAGATGCTATGAGTGCTTTTTTCAGGTAAGTATTATGTAGTGGATCTGGAGTCCCAAAATATTTAAAAGCCAAATTATCTAAAATTGATAAATCTGGATTGGGGAACCTGGAGGACAAGGAGTCAAGGTACTCGACTACTGGGGAGTAAGCATTAGCTTTGGCTATCGCCATAACGATAGAGTGAGCGTCTTCTTTGGAAATATCTATGTCAAATTCCAGTGCTATATAGAGCTTCAAGAGGTCTAAATCTAATCGGGAATCTTCCAATTCAATGTATTTTTTTAGCCGATTAAGCCGGATAGATTCCCCCCAGCCTTGCTTGATAATTTTATAAGCACGATAGATTTTAGATTTTTTATTTTCGTCCTCAAATTCAAACTCTTGGGATTTGCGCTTTTCTTCTAAATCTTTTCGCCATTCCTCAATCGTGAGTGCATCGTCAATTAATTTTTTAAATTCTTCAGCCCCTTTGGCAGAGATAAAATCATCCATCCCCTTTAAATCCAGGGATGGGAGAACGATGATCATGACCTTAGAACCAGTCGCAGACAAGTCACGCGCCAACGATATTAAAGCGTTTTGGACAGGTCTTTTTTCAATAACATCCGCATCAAAACAGAGATAGAAAGTACGACCAAAACCTGCAAAAGAGTCTAGCCAGTAATGCAATCTACCGTATTTCCTACAGGTACTAACCCCAGGAATGCTAATTGTAGGAATGCTCAAACTCAAACCTGCACCTGCTTTCTTAGCCCCCTCAGTGATAATTATGGGGATAGATTTATCTTTTAATATGTTTTGCCAGTAGCCCTCTGTGCCCGTATTTAAAAATAGTGGGGCTGCACTACCGCCAGTAGCACCCAGATACTTTTGAATTTTGCCGTTTTTATCAAATTGGGCTGTATCTGGCTTTACTTGTACGCCTTCTAAAGTGTTCTCACCTGTTAATGGGTCAATGCCGGAAACACACCACGCTGGAACCAGATGATCTGAATGTTTTCGGCGACGTTTAACATTACGATTCAAGATTTTATCTATTTCTCTTGCATCATTAATCGTCTTGCAATTGCTGGTTATTATGTGGTCAGCAACCGCGCTAGATTTCCATTCGTTCCAGTGCTTTAGGCTGATATCTTCGGGAATGTTTGCGGTATAATTGTTATTAGGTTGAATCGTATTTATCATTTTGAATTAATCCTTTTTATGTTAGTGGACGGCCCTTGCTGTCTATTTTTTTGTGCTTGGTTAAACGTATTCATGGCTACAGGTAGTTAAAAAGGTATGTCATCAATAATGCACCGGATATTTACCGTTACCCCTATCCTCTTCATCTCATTCTCGTAAGCTTCAATGATGTTATAGGGTATGTCTAGCATCAGTTCAGGGAATATCAAATCTATGCATACAGTCGCTAGGGTTTGACTGTATGGAGATAAGAAACTGCTACGAATACTGATAGGTGGTTTGTACATTTTGAGGCTGCATTTAGAAAAATCTTTGTGATGTATTGCAGCCCATAACCAGCATTTTTCAATTTCTTTAAGCATTTATTTTTTATAACGTCAGGTATTCAACGAAATAAGCCATCTGAATTTCAGCGTAGTTAGTGGCTTTTTCTATGGAGGTAAGTGGTTTAGTCATTGTTTATTGGTGATTGGGCATTGGGGATTTACTTATTAGTGCGATCGCTTTTTGGTTCCCATCTTTGCTCAGGCAACCAGTCGTGACCACATGTGCGGCATATCAAGCTAAATAATGTCAGCGGCTTGCTCATGGTGTTAAAGGAACCGCATTTTGGGCATGGATCTTTGAGTGGGTTATGAGTCATAGGTTATTGGTTATTGGGCATTGGGCGATCGCATCGCTGATCAAGGAAATCAGATAATTTACGCTTGATGGTTGAAATGTCTTGAGATAAATATTTTTTTGCGTCTTTGAGCCGAGACAAAGCACCATACAAATAAGCATCAGTTGTCTGTGCGTCATTAGTGCCTTCGGCAATTTCTTTTTTTAAATCCTCCAGACATTCAATGGCAAAGTCTAGGGCGCTTAAATGTTCGCCGAAGGTATCAAGGCAATGATCGATTTGCGGTAGCAAGTAATCAGGATCTTGTGGTGAATGGCTGTAGGTTCTCATAGGTATTGGTTTGGTCATTGGTCATTGGGCATTGGGCATTGGGCATTGGGTAGAATGCACCCATGAAAAAGCAGCCCATCAGATGAAGGACTGCTTACTTGTTTGAAGCTTCAGTTAATTGTTCTCGAACTTGTTCAAAGTCTTGAATACGGTCTTCAAGCTGTTTTATCTCAACTTGGAGATTCTTAATAGCACATTTCTTTAGTTCAACCTGCTCGCGGTACTCGTCGATCAGTTGATCAACAACTCCCCCATCCGTTCCACTTCGGAAATTGAAGTGACTTGTCCCCGTGCTATTCGTTCGATCAGCTCGCTCCGACTGATGCCCAGAATACTCGCTTTTGAATCCAATAGTTCCACCCCTTCCGGAGTGAGTGTTACTGTTACGTCTTTTTTCTTCATGCCGTGAGCTGCCGTCTTGGTTTTGCGTCCCATGTAATTGTTTGCCCATGTAAACTACCCCTATTTTACCCGTGTGAAGATTGCAATTATTCCCCATGCAATGCTAACATTTCGTTATCACATGGGCAATAAATAAATACTCACACAAAACAGACAGAAATAGCAGCCTGTCGCCATTGAGGCAATCAACGATCTGCTAGTGCTGAGTAGTAGATATACCTAATTCTCAACTCCCTAAACCATGCAGAGATAGCAGCCTGCAAGGCATTGAGCCAAATAGCAACGACCTGCTAGGGGTAACAGTCAACTGACCATCAAAAAACTTGGGGATTTATGCAAGAACTAATTGACCAACTGCAAGCTATTGAGACGCTACTAGAGAATGTGACCGACTCACCAGAATACCTGAAACTACTGGAAGCTGACTGCTACAGCCCAGATATTACGCTTGGTGATTCCTTACAAGGTGTACGTCAAGCATTATCAATTTGTCGGGATGGGAAACAAAGAATTCCCTACTCAAAGGAATTTACCGCGCCAGGAGCGATCGCCTGATATGACGGGCACAAAAAAGGCTAAAGTCCTACCCTATTAAGGACTTCAGCCTTATTCTTCTGCTTGTCATTTGTTCAGTAAAAGTCAACTATCGCTTATTTATGAATGAACAACAAGTGACGAATACTTCAACTTCTAATGGAAGTAAACCTCACACTAGTCCAAGAAAAGGTAGACCTAGGCAATGGAAGGATCTATCTCAAGATCCACTTGCTGAGGGTTTTGATAGTCATAGCGCTGACTATATTGTCGGTAAATCTCCATTAAGTTGGTCAGTTGTCGAACCCGGTCAGTTATTTTCTCGCTCAAAGACCGGGAAAAACTTACATGTAAAGCTCAACGACGGAAGGGCCATCAATTTAGATACCGGAAGACCGATCGAAATTAAACCGACTATGCGTAACTCTTGGCAAGTTTGGCTAGTTACCAGTTTTAACTCGATTACAGCTAGTAAAACAGATTTTTAAAGGCGATCGTGTTTCTGCACGGAACGCAGATCGCCTAGTACATCAGAGTACACAAGGATTTTACCAGATGGACAACCAACTTTACTCGATCTGGGGGATGACGAGTAGTTATGAATCTAGAAGCTGAGACTCAAGACGCGATCGGCTTAACCTCAAACCAACTTGAGCCGGAAGTAACGGAAACTCAGCCAGAACCCCAAGTCACGATTTACGACTTTGCCAGGCTCATGGACTGGAGCGATCAGCCCGCCAATTCTCAGCCGTCAACATAATGTCTCAGGACAAATTCACCACCGGACTAGGGGAAGCAATGGCCGCAATTCTCTTTCTATTCCTCATCCTTCCCCTAGCATCCCTTTCTCTCAAAGCTTCAATTGAAATCATGAACTCCTCAACCTGTAAAATTAACAATGACAACAGATGATTCACAAAAAATAGTTGTTGAAGTTCCACATAGTTCGGGTAACTTCACCCCTATTCCCCATGCCCCTCAAGCTTCAGGACTGGAAAAATTTCGGCAACACTGGCTAGAGATTTTATCGCCACCTGATAATCCGGCTGATTTGGCTTTTGACAGTTTGGGGACGATCACCATTACCGCATTGATAACCAGTTTTGCTTTGTTTACCCCATTGCCTAACTTTATTCGGGTAATTGGCTGGATCTTCATCCTTATACATGCGCTGTTTTTAGTACAGATATTACGTTATATCCCGGAAATCAGGTCAATCATGTTTTTTAGATTGTCCTTAGTCGCTATTGGTATTGGGATAGGGTCATGAGTCGGGAACAAATTAAACAAGCCATTTACGATGTGCTGACCGATCACTGGTGTCCTGAACAGCTAGCAGCAGAAGCGGCTACCATTCTCAGCCGACACTACCCAGATGCATCACTTCTTAAGGCAACAGAAGAGCAGATTTCTCTAGTTCGGAAGGCAAAAGAATACGTGGTAGGGGGTGAAAATGAGTGAGTTACACCCGTCCCAGGTACATTTGTACTTACTAATGCGAGATCGTGCCAAAATAGCATCTTATTTATGTCTTGGCAGTGCAATTTTTGCGTTAGCGGCCGCAGTTGATTTAAACCAGAAAGCTGTAAAGCCCTGGCTTTTAACTGGTGCTACAGCTGCATTAATTGGCGGAATAAATCTGAGAAAATCTGCCAAACAACTGGGGGACTCTCTAGGAGATATCGAAATAGCATCAAAGCATAACTTCGCTGTTTGGGTAAAGGCGAAAACTTTACCCACAGCACAGTTAGCTGTCACTGTTGGCAGTATCGATGTCAATTGGCAACCTGAAAATTTAATTACCGATCCGGTTAACTATATTCAACAAAAGCAAAAACACGTTGCTTTGATTGGGGGGACTGGGGATGGTAAAAGTACTTTCACACAATACCTTTCATCTAAAATTGGTGGACAGGTTGTAGTGTATGACAGTGACGCTAAACCAGATGACTGGTCATGGATTCCCCAGGAGAACGTCATCGGGCGTAAAGGTAATTTCGCTGCCATCCATGAGGGCATGGGGAATGACCTCCAGCAACTTGCGGAATTAGTAGAGCTTCGGGGAGACAAGGGGGATAAAGTACTAGTCGGTCGTGAGCGTTTTCTGATCGCCGAAGAATTCCCCATACTGGTGGATGAGTGCGATAACGCCCCAGTTTGGCTGAAGAAACACGCCAAGCGCGGGCGGCGATATAAGCAATTCATCTTAGCGATCGCCCAAAATGACACGGCTGAAAACTTCGGTCTAGCAGGTGATAAAGATACTCTTTACAGCTGCTTCTGCTTAGTGCGGTTAGGTCAATTCGCCTATGAGCAAGCCCGTAGGCTCAAAGACCCCAAGCTTGAGCAGTGGTTAAAAGCTGGAGGTAAAAAGCGGTTCATGGTTGATGATTTTCCTTGCGAATTGGATCTAAGTAACTGGGGCATAACTCCCGATGCATTACTTCCAGCTACTGATGAAGAAACACCCCCAAAAATCGACCTTAACGAATATGAGCAATTCATTGTTGATTGGGGAAAATCTCATCCGGGGGAGATTTTAAAAGCCCGCATACTGCTGCAAGCAAGCCGACTATTCGACAGGATGACACCAGATGACATCAGAATTATCTTTGCTTCCCTAGCAGATCGCTCGCTTGGAGCAGTTGAGGGAACCGGCGATCGCTTGGGCTGGAAGTGGACACAATAACTCACAATATTGTCTACAGCTTGCCTACAGCACGTCTACACCTTATCAGCACTGCTTTTTAGCTCAGTTACTCAGCTACTCTAAAATATTTTCATTTTGCAGTAGCTGAGTAACGGTCAACTCTCAACGGTCAATAGTCCGTCTACAGCGTCTACAATTTTTCGCCCGGAAAAATGCGCCTGTAGACGGCTTAAACCGTTGCTACGCAAGCGTTTTAGAATCTGTAGACACTTTTTAGGGGGGGGGGATAAAAACATGAAATTTCGCCAAAAAAAGCGATCGCCTCATCTACCTAAAAAGCGATCGCCGTTGTCTTAACACTATAAGGATTGTGACAATTCTAACCGCATCAAAAAGCGGGTTTTCTCTGGACAATTAGAGAAAACCCGCGTAAGAACTGAGTTTTACAAAATCCAATGGAGAAGATTTTACTAGATTTATGAGCAATTCTACCTGTCTAAACTGCAATTATTCCTACTTAAGCTAATGGGCGACAAGTGGATAGCAACGGATAAGCGAACGGGCAAACTCATTCTTCGATTTAAAATCAAAAATCATCCCAAGCAATTTTTTATTGCCACCGGTTTAACTGATACTGCGGCCAGTCGCGAACTAGTTATAAGCAGGCGTGATTTAATCGCCAGCGATATCAAACTTGGTATTTTTGATGGCACTCTTGCGAAATATCAATTTACTACCCACATAACAGCCCCACGCTCAATTGATGTCAAAAATCGATACCAATACGATTTAGCCGAACTTTGGGAGCGTTTTACAGAGTATAAAAAAGCTATTCTCGAACAAACGACAATTAGAGCCAATTACCGGGCTACCCAGCGCTATATAAGCAAACTGCCAACGACGAAGCTAGAAAATGCCCCACAAATTAGGGACTGGTTTTTAAAAAATACTACTCACTACATGACTTGGACTTTACTCGTGAGATTTAGCGAGTGTTGCGACTGGGGAATTGCTAGCGGGCTGATAGCCGATAACCCTTTTGAAAAACTCAAAATTAAAAAGCCGAAAAAACGCTCTACAACTGAAGACCATAGAGCATTCACCCTAGAGCAACGCGATTTAATTATTGAAACTTTTGAAAGTCACAGGCTTTATGCTCACTACGCACCCCTAGTTAAATTTCTATTTTGGACGGGGGCAAGACTGGGTGAAACTTTCGCTTTGACCTGGGGAGATATTCGCGAAAATTGCACCCGGATAGAAATTAACAAATCCTGCAACCTTTACGGAGTGAAGAAAGGAACCAAAAACGGTAAGCGCCGGACATTTCCCACAACTGAGGGGTCAAAAGTTCAGCAACTTCTACTCGATATAAAACCCCCGCCGGAGTTTTACCGACCGAGTGAACTAATTTTTCGCTCATCAACTGGCCGCCCACTCTCTACTGATATCCTTCAGAATTTCTGGAATGGTTACAGCGGGCGGGAAGCGAAATTTTACCCAGGTGTAGTGCGATCGCTCGCGGCTGAGGGTAAATGCCCATATCTCAAGCCCTATGCTTGTCGCCACACTTTCGCCACTTGGGCGATCACCAGTGGTATCACCCCGGATCGTGTAGCTCTGTGGATTGGGGATGAGGTGACGACGGTCTTAAAATTTTACTGCCACCCCGATATTGTCGATTCTGAATGTCCTGATTTTTAAAAACATATGAAATTCGCTCAAGCATCCAGCTACGCTGAGGATTATCAACAAGTTTGCGCTCGCTACTTGGCATCGTTGCAGCTAGAGGAGCAAGCACCTGAATACAAAAAAGCACAACAACATATTGAGGCATTTATTGAAGAGTTAAAAATGGCGAAATTGTCACTGACTCCATCTTTGAAGATGAATGTTGAAGCATTGCAACTATTGCGTCAAGAATTTAAAAATAATTGGTTGAGTTTCTTTGAAGCAATCTCAATCGAACCTCGATATTTTCAGACTTTTGAAGAATTATTACAAGCTTTAGAACGAGAAATGGCTGTACCGTATGGGGATTTAGAATCTCATGAAAAAGATTTTCTTCGTGGTTGGGATGAGGTTTATAGCAAAGCTTGTTCTGAGGCTGACCGACGAAAACACGGGGCAAGTCCTAACTTAAACTGGTTTGAGCAGTAGTAGGCGTTCAACAAACGTGATTTAAAAAGTTTACGCGCGAGAGTGAAATCTGACATTAGTTATGGAAATCACAGCTTACCCCCTTTCCGGACTTTTTAGGTTGATAAAACAAACCCCAGATTATGAAAAGAAAAATTTGCTGTTGGTGTGGTAAATCGGTCGGTTATTATCCAGTGAAAGAGCTTGATTTTTAAAACAGATGAAATTGTCATTAGTTAATCCCGATATAGCCGCAGTAAAACTGCCCTATTAGAGAGTTATCAAGAGCGATCGGAGTAAGGTAAGTATGTACTATGTTGCTTGGTGGTACTCGGTAGAGGCTTCTACCGTGATTTACGACGTGATAAAAAATCCCACGGAAAAAGATAATGTAGAGTTTTCCGGGAGTTACGAAGAGTGCATCGCTTACGCAGAAGCTAAAAACTATCAAAGTCAAGAGTTCTGGGATCTTCAATAACGATCTAAAACTCCTATACCTGGGTGCAGGGGTTTTGAAATGTCTCCAAGTTGTCTCTAACTTGTCTGTGACTTCCTACGAAAATCAACCAATGGATCTAAACAACAGCAACGCCGCAAAAGACAGATTTTGCTGTACCTGTGGAAAATATTGCCGGGAAGATGAATCTTACTTTCCTGAATCAGTACAGTGTGGTTGGTGCTACACCTTACAGGACTTCAGAAAGCAGAAGGTATATTTCATAATCCCCCACAACTTATTAGAGTGAATCCTCAATACTTTAGAAGGATGAGAATAAATACTCATCCTGTTACGCTACTAAATTGCTACTACGCTTTGGCAGTAGCAAAGTCTTGATTTTACTGGGCTGGAGAAGTTTGCCAGTACTTATACGCAGCATAACCCATAGTTATAACACCAGTGATAATGGCAGTTTCATCAACTTCAAATTCGGGGTGGTGTAATGGGTGATTAATAATTCTTTCTTTGTAGCCTACACCCAAGCGAAACATAGAACCAGGGGCGTGATCTAAATAAACAGAAAAATCTTCTGCGCCCAGGGAGGGTTCGGGTAAGACTTGGACGCGATCGCTATTCCAAGCTTCTTCTGCGGTTGATTGTAACAATTGTGTCAGGGCATAATCATTTTGGACGCTAGGTACACCTTGGTGATAATTGACTTGATAACTAGCACCATAGGAATGGCAAACACTAGCGACAATTTTTTCAATCCAGTTGGGGAGTTGGGCGCGGGTTTCGGGATGGAGCGATCGCACTGTTCCCAACAACCGCACTTTATCGGCAATCACATTCGGCGCTCTGCCACCGTTAATTTGCCCTATGGTTAATACTACAGGACGTAGGGGATTTTGTGTCCGGCTAATTGCTTGCTGTAGAGCAGAAATTACTTGCGACGCAATCCAAATAGCATCAATTGCTTCATGGGGACGTGCGCCATGTCCAGATTCGCCAATAATCAAAATCTCTAAATCATCGGCTGCTGCTGTCAATGCGCCATAACGCACGCCAATCGAACCGGCGGGGATGGAAGGAAAAACATGCACGCCCAATATAGCCGAGACATCTTTCATCGCCCCGTCTGCTACCATCCAACTTGCGCCTTGGGCAATTTCCTCTGCTGGCTGAAATAAAAACCGGACTTTACCACCTAACTCTTCTGCCATTTGGGATAGTACCATTGCTGTTCCTAACCCGACTGTGGTGTGGACATCATGACCGCAAGCGTGCATCACATTGTCGGCGCGAGATGTGTATTCTAAGCCAGTGCGTTCTTGAATTGGTAAAGCGTCCATATCGGTGCGAATTGCCAATAAACGCTGATCGCTACTATTAACGCGCAGTTCGCCAATCACACCTGTTTTGCCAACACCTTCCTGCACCTGAAGACCGCTAGAAGACAACACACCTGCAACAAAAGCAGCTGTTTGGTATTCCTGACCGCTGAGTTCTGGGTGCGCGTGGATGTGGCGACGGATTTCAATCAGACGAGGTGCTAGCTTTGTGGCTAAGTCTTTGATCTGGTTAAGCATGAATTGATCGCAGTTGACAGGTTAGTTTCCATGATAAAGAAGCGTTAACAAATCGTTAACTACTGTACTATCCCAATAGCTTCGCTAATTTTCGGAAACGCCCGCCAAATCGATAGCTTGGACGCTATCGATCCAAAGCCTGCTAAGAGCAGCCTAAAAACCTCAAAGCCCGCTAGACCCCGCCCTTAATTGTAGTGGGAGCATCTTGCTCCCTCAGGTCAAAAGCGGGCTAGAGAGCCATCACTACAACAAAATAAATTTACACATTTGGGATGCTCCGCTATTTCTTCTGATTAGGTTGTGCTTCAGTACCTTCTTGTAACGACCAGCCATAGGGCTTGTCTGAAGTGACCACACCATTAGCCAGAGTTGTCAGTCGGAAATTTGCCGCCCGGAAATTAGTGAACAGTAATGTCGCACCTTTGAGGTTAGCTGCTTCTAAATTGGCGCTAATAAACCCAGCATAGGAGAGATTAGCGTTTTCTAATGATGCTGATTTTAAATTTGCACCAGTGAAGGAGACACCAGTCAGATTGGCAGAAGTGAGAATTGCAGTTTCTAAGTCCGCCCCAGTGAGATCTCCATATGTCAAGTTCACTTGCGATAAATTGGCTGCTCTCAAGTTAGCCCCGCGTAAGTTGGCTCCAGTTAATGGAACTTGAGTCAGGTCAGCACCACTTAAATCGCACCTGGGACAATTTTTCGTTGCTTTCAATTGGTCTAAGTCTTGCTGATTGAAGGCGATCGCTTGTCCTGCGAACCCAAAACAAGCTAACAGGGTGAGGGTAGTGGCAATCTGGAGTTTCATATTTTTTAGGGATATTCACAAAAATCAGATTTAATAGCAAGTCCCATTGAACACCTATAATACTGAGACTATCCTGAGTCTTTCCCTCGATACCGAGAGGTTATCCTGTGGCTAACACCACTAGAAAGGCACAGTGACTGGATTACAGCTAATTCAACGGTCACGGACAAGGTATAAAAACTATATTGACTGTCATACTTAAACATATCCGAATTTTTCGACAAATCACAGCTAATGAAGCGACAATGAAGAAGTTATAAAATTCTTATAAATTATGGTGATTGTACTACCCAAAATAAAATTTAGGGATTAGAATCGTGTCGTAACGAACTATACTGAACCTTCTATAGACTACCATATATGAGATCCCCCTAGCTCAACGATCAAGAGCAGCTAGGGGGATCTTAAATTTTGGGCATTTATTTGACGATCGGGGGAGACGGGGACAAGGAGGACAAGGAGGACAAGGGAGATAAATACCCAATGCCCAATGCCCCATGCCCAATGCCTAACGCCATCCTAATAAGCGCAACCCAGGTACGATTAAGTAATAACTTACTCCTAACCAGAAGCTCATCAAAATGCCTTCAACAGCAAAAAAAGCAATGGGTATTAATACTTGATGCCATTGGATCGGGCTAGAAAATTGGAAGATAGTTGGTAGAATTTCTAAGCGAATTGCACCAGCAAATAACAGTGCAGTTCCTAAAGAAGCAATTACAGCGTAGACTATACGATGGCTGCGCAGTCCTAAACTCAAGGTGAGTAGGAAAACTGCAAACACAATTGAGATGACTAATCCTTCATTACTGTTTCTGGGTATGGTTAATTGCAAAATTAACCAAGCTAAACTGTAACTGATTGTACCCATGAGTGAGACGACGAAAAACCGCCGTCGCTGGGCAAAACCTCCCGCTACTGTTAGTCCCCATGCGGTTCCTAAGCCAGCGATCGCAAATACTAAAACGGATGCTATCGATACTGTTTGCTCTTCGGTAAACAAGCCTGGTAGCTGATACAATATCTGTTCTGCAACTCGATCGCCGAAAATTGTCCGATAAGCCAAAAAGAACCCAGCGATTGTACCGAGTATAGCCCCACTCCCGGTAAGTATCATTGCCCAAATAGTGATTAAACAGGCCAGTATAAATTGGGCGATCGCCTTCAAAATCAATAGGGTAATTTTACTTACAGCCTGGGTAAATTCCCTTAAGGCTTGTTTCACTGCTTGCATGAACAGTGTCAACCGGGCTGATGCTTGCTGAAGACTATTTTTAATGAAAACAGATAAAGCTTGTGGCGAGGAGACTTGAGTGATTTTAGCTAAGCGTCTTTGAATAATTTTGGCATTTAAAGGACGCGATCGCTCATCATCCTGCACCATGTCATCTAATAAATCTGCCAATCTGGGGTTAACATTTACCCGATTGCGCCATTGCAATAACCCAGATTGGGGATCTTCCAATTCTGGCGGATATTTACCTGTAAGTAATTCAATCATCGTTCGCCCAAGAGCATAAAAATCTGCACTTGGCCCCACATGACCGCCGATAACTTGTTCTGGTGGGCTGTAACCTGAAGAAAATAACCGCGTAGAACTGGATTGCGATCGCACTTTAGCGTCGCTAAATTGTTTTGCTCCGCCAAAATCAATCAATACTAGCTGATTTCCCCCCATTCCTGGCAAAATCATTGATGTATTTGCAGTGGGGGTACGTAGCATTAAATTAGAAGGTTTGATATCCCTGTGAATAATCTGGCGTTTGTGCAATTCCTGTAAAATTTGCACAGCTTGGGTCAGCCAGTTTAACACCATCTCTTCCGGACAGCCTTGAGGATAGTTTTTCAGTACTTCCTCTAAAGTCTGACCATTAATTTTTTCCATCACCAAACAATGCAGTTGGCGTGGTTTGGGATTAGATAAATTTAGTAAAAAATAGCCATCAGCCTCGACTCTAGGCACACCCGGATGGCGTAAACTTCTTAAAACAGCAGCTTCTTGTCTAAACAAGTCCAGTGCCTTGGCTGAACTTTCCACCAAGACTTTCAGCACCTTTTCTGTATGAGTTTTTTGATCCCAAACCGTGTAAATCTGGGCAAATCCTCCCGCACCCAAAGGCTGGATTGGCACATAGAGGTCTAACAGCTGTAACGGTGCGCCACAGCTATTGCAAAATTTGTTTCCCCAAGGTTGAGGATAGGGACGTTGACAATCGGGATTTATGCAGTGAACCGCAGTCTGAGTGTTGTGGGACACAACCGCTAAAATACAAAGGCTGACTCGATTTTAGCGTTTCTTTAGGTTTCTGTATGAGAAGAATGCATCGCTCACCGTGAGTCTATCAGTTATTGCCTTCGATGCGATCGCACCCTGTAGCGGAGTTTCAAGCTGCTAATCTGTGCAAATTTTCCCACTGGGATTGCAGCTGAATTTTATCCGCCTGCGCCACCTCCACCACCATGATTTCTGAGGGATTTGTGGAGTTAGCAAATTGGGAAATGATGCGATCGCATTGCGCAATTTTGGTTTGCAGCTCTACTAGTTCGTCTACTTGGTTGGCTTGCTCTTCCATATATAACTCCAACTCCTGCTGCGCTTGTTGCCAAACATGATTGGCAGACTCCCCTCGTAAAAGGGAACGCACAAATAATGGCAAGGGTACGGCAAATTCTTCGTATCTGGCGGCAAATTCTGTCCCCACCTCCGCATCTAAACGCAAGATTAAAGAGCGCTCTCCAGTCTTCGCTCTGTGTCACTGCATCACTTTTTGTGGTGGTTTGGGTGTTTTGTTGGCTTTATTGAGCGATTTCATCAGTTGACGCACTTGCTCAACGGTGAGTTTTTTATTTTTCAGCAGTTCAATGATATAGCCATATTTCTCTTGACAATATATTATATGAGTATAACAACGTTGTCTCTTCGATGCAATGCAATTAGTTGAGAAACACATAATTAACAAACAACACAAGTTTTGGCAAGAATGTGATTATTTAGCTTTACAGTCTAAACATCTTTACAATGCTGCTAACTACGTTCAGCGTCAATATTTCTTTGAAACTAAGAAGTATTACAACTCAATTGATATTTATAATCGAACCAAGAATTTAGCAGCTTATCGTTATTTGCCAACTAAAGTTAGTAAGCAAATTGTCCGGAGGATTTCCGAAACTTGGAAAGGGTGGTTAGCAGCATTAACAGACTGGTCAAAGCATCCTGATAAATATCTTGGGCAACCAAAAATGCCAAGATACAAGCATAAAGAACTTGGGAGAAATGTCGTAATCTATCCGCTCGATGCCATATCAAAACCAGCGTTAATCAAAGGTGTTGTTAAGCTTTCTCAGTCTCATATTCAGATACCAACACAAGCTAAAAACATAGACCAAGTCAGGATTGTACCCAAGCTAAACCATTATGTTATTGAAGTTGTTTATACAGTTGATGAAAGAGTTAAATCTACAGGCAAATACTCAGCAGGTGTAGACTTGGGTTTAAACAATTTAATGGCTATAACATCCAATCATCCCGGTATCAAGCCGCTCTTGATTAATGGTAGTCCATTAAAAAGTATTAACCAATTCTTCAATAAACGAGTGGCAAAAGCACAATCTATAAACGCTATGGCGCAAGTCAAAGAACTTTGGGATAAGCGTGATAGAAGGATTGATAATTATCTCCATACTAGTACCCGCCGGGTAATTGATTGGTGTCAGTTAAATGATATCGGTCAATTGATTATCGGCAAGAACTCAGGATGGAAGCAATATATCAATATTGGCAAAAAGAATAATCAAGAATTCACCAAAATTCCTCACGCTAAATTAATCAGTTTACTGACTTACAAAGCCAAGTTAACAGGGATGACAATTGTCCTCACTGAAGAAAGCTATACCAGTAAAGCTAGTGCATTAGATGGTGATGAATTGCCAGTATATAACCGCAAAACCAATAATAAACCTGTGTTTAGTGGTCAGCGTATTCAACGAGGTTTATACAAAACTTCCACTGGTAAGTTCATTAATGCTGATACCAATGGAAGTCTAAACATAGCTCGTAAAGTAATCCCAAATTTTATGGATGGGATAGAGGGATTGCCGTTTATCCCTGTAGTTTTAGGACTTTGGACTAGGATTACAAATGTAAATGTCTAGCCTTATCTATCGTTGGGTAGTCTTGTCCAGATTTTTACAAGCGGTTTTGCTATTGGAATTTATCTGACCACAATGGGTAAAAAAATGCGATCGCAGTTAGTGATGTGCGATCGCGCGTCAAAATGAAATTTTGTGCAGGCTGGTACTAGTCGTTATGTCCATCCCAAATTAAGGGGAAAGCAGAATCGGAAAATGAGGGAACATCAAGATTATCGCTGCGACTTTCTTGATCCAAAACTTTGACAACCTTGTTATAGATATCTTCTGCTTGTTGCAAAGAATCACCGATGCTGGTTAATCCCAATTTGCCAAACTGGGAAAGACAACCCATCAGATGAAACACTGTCCCTGTCTCAGTGCAACTATCAAAATGCAATCTGTGGTGGGCAATAATATCCATTAAATCGTTGGGTAATAATCCTTGATAACGGTCTTTTTGCAGGTTGTCGGTGGCGATGTAATATTTAGGACGACCTTGTTGACTGTAAAATAAGCCTGTAGAAAGGTCATAGCGCCCATTAGTTAATAATTTTAGGGTCATGAACGGGTGAGTAGTGCCGCCTTTACGTAGGTTAATTTCGATCGCCTGCATATCCCACTGGCCATTTCCCTGGTCAACGGCGATAAAATCTACACCAAATCGTTCTAAAGCACCTTTTTCGGCGAGTTTTCTGCCTACCTTTAAGCCTAACTGCTGCAATTGCAACCGATAGCTTTCGTCTGCGGGAAATCGACAACCTAGATAAATCTGACCGTCGGGACCGCCTAAAATTTGGTCATGGGTGGAAAGAATTTCGATTTCGCCTGTGGGTGTAATGCGTCCTTGGACACTGGGCGATCGCTTATTTTCCCCTTCCACAAAAGCCTCTACAATCGCCCCTAATTCCGAGATCCGCCCAGAAAAATTTGCCCAAGTTTCTTGGGAAGATTGAAAGCTCATGATTGCAAAGCGATCGCTAATTGCTGCTACTCGTTTAGCACTAGTAGCTTCTCCTGGAGCTACATTCATTATCGGTCTTAAATCTAAGAGGGCATTTCCCTCGCCCGAAATCCCTTCGTTAAGTTTGACTACTATCCGTTGTAATGTTGGCTGACGTTCCCACAAATCGCTAGCGGCTTGTGCTAAATCTTGTGGATTCCATACCCTTTCGCTACCATCTGGATGGGGTACACCACTTTCGGCAAATATTTGACGGCTACCACTTTTTGACCCCCAAATCTGCAAATCTGGCGCAGCTGCATACAGTGGGACACCTAATTTTAACGATAATTCTGCTTCCAAAGATGTGGAATTATAGCACACCATGAATGCTTGTTCGTGCCTGACAGCTTGACGAATCCTCTCTAGCAAACGTGGACGTTCTAAAATCTTTTGAGTCAGGGGTTTAAGAGAAGAATCATAAGTAGAAAGTAACAGTAACCGATTGCGGGCGTGGGAAAAAGGAATTCCTGGTAACAGTTGGAGATAGTAATCAATAATGCTCGGATGCAGGGGCATTGATGTTACATAAATTAACCTTGTGCGGGGATTACGCAACCGCATCAAAGAAAATAATAATCGTTCTTCATAATGTTCGCAGCCTTCGATTTTTTGCAGTTCACGCTGGTCAATACTCAAAGAAGGAATAATTACAATATCCGCCTCACTGTTGTCAAACAGTTCGATAGTTTTCCAGCGATCGCGCAAAGTTGATTGCAGACTCCGAAACGGATCAACCTGATCTAACTCAGAAACATTTAATGTTACCATAATCCCTGCCCTGTCTTGATTTCAAGACTGTAATATTAATATTTTACATCTATGAGGATGGTTTAGAATATCAGCAATAAGGACTAAAAATTTCCGAGAGTAGATAACATCACCGCAGCTAATTCTTAATTCATAATTCGTAATTTATCTGTAGATTTCTTATGAACTCTAAAGTTCGTCTCGCTATATAATGTCTGTCTAATTGCTGATCAAAAAAATCGCCATATTCTTGTGTATCTCTATCGCTGCTTTCGTCTGAATGATCACTATTCAAGCGGATTAAATATTCTGGCTGGTGGATTTGCATAACATAATTAATAGTTGTTAAAATCCTCACTTGGAGAGATTTAATTAAAACAATGGGATTAACTATTCATTATCAATTTAGTTTAAATAATGCAACTGTTACTCAAGCCAGGGAAAAAGCGATCGCTTTACATAATTTAGCATTGCAACTGCCATTTCAGAGAGTTGATGAATTAGTGGAAATCGCCGGGGATGCTTGTGATTTCGAGCCAGATAATTGTGATGACCCCTATGCGTTGATTAAAATAAGGGCTGGAAAACCCATAGAAATCGCTATGGATACCTTTTCTTGGCAAAATCCTACCTATATTATTGGTTTTAATTCTCTAGTGGGAGAAGGTGCTGAAAATTCTGTATTTGGATTGGCTATCTACTCAGCCATGAAAGATGTTAATGATTGGTCTTGGACTGGTTTTTGTAAAACTCAATATGCTAGTAATCTTGAATATGGCGGTTTAGAGAATTTTCTCAAGTGTCATTTGCTGATTGTGAAAATGCTGGATTTTGCTTGCGAGTTAGGGATTACTTGCGATATTACCGATGAAACGGGTTATTGGGAACACAGGAGTATAGAAAAACTCGCCGAAATTCTGCACCAGCATAATATTTTAATCGCAGCTTTTACGGGTCAACTCAAAGATGACTTAGCTGCTAAGGGTATTACTTCTACTCAGTCTCCGATTTTTGATTATCCTAATTTTGAGTATTTGGAAGCTGAGGGTAAATCAGCATCAGATTTATAGTCAATAGTCAGTTGTCAGTTGTCATTTGTCAGTTGTCATTTGTCAGTTGTCAGTTGTCATTTGTCAGTTGTCAGTTGTCAGTTGTCATTTGTCATTTGTCATTTGTCATTTGTCATTTGTCATTTGTCATTTGTCATTTGTCATTTGTCATTTGTCATTTGTCATTTGTCATTAGAGATTTCTCCCTTGTCTCCCTTGTCTCCCTTTTCCCATTTCTCCCCACACTCCCCACACTCCCCACACTTCCTCATCTCCCCGCCAATCTATGTTTAAGGTTTGCGAATATATCCCCATTTACCCTCAATATTAACTAAGGCTATCCCGTCAAAAAAAGGTTTAGCAGAATCGAAATTTGGGGTAATAATAAATTCGGCATACTGATTAATATATCCCCATTTATCTCCTAATTTAGCAGGAGCTAAACCTTCAGAAAAAATATCAGCATCATCAAATTGGGGTTGAATAATGTAATTGCCGTTTATATCTATATATCCTAATTTATCCTGGAATTTAACTAATGCTAAACCTGCGGAAAAATCTCTAGCATCATCAAAATAAAATTTAATGATTCCATTGCCCTGTTTATCAATATATCCCCACTTTTCAGCTATTTTGACGGCGGCTAAACCTTCTCTAAAGGATTTTGCATCGTCAAAGTTGGCGGGAATAACTAGGGGAATATTGTTACCAATATATCCTTGCCCAATATATCCCCATTTTTCAGCTTTTTTAACGGCTGCTAAACCTTGAGAGAATGATTTAGCATCATCAAATTGTTGCTTAATTTTCAGGTTACCGACTTTGTCAATATAGCCGTATTGATTGTTCAGTTTTACTAATGCTAGTCCTTCTGAACAAGGTTCAGCTTGATCGTATTCAAAGCGGTTGAGCAATTTACCTGTTTTATCAATATGCGCGTATTTATATCCCATTTTGACGGCTGCTATACCTTCAGAAAATGGTTCAACCCAGTCAAATTGCGCCTTTAGGATAATTTCCTGTGCTGGATTTTGCGAGATATAATGACTATTGATGCGCCTATGGGTAAAGCTATTGTTTTTGATTTCTTTGGGGTCGAATTTAGCAGGTGACTTAGCATAAAATTCCGATTTTAGCAACTGAGCTAAAGCGTTATTATCTTCGCGTAAACCTTCATAGGAAAAGAGAACTTCTCCTTGCAGACCAACAGAACGATTATAGTTTAACGCCTGGACTAAATATTCTGGAGAAATCCGATAGTTACCTTGTTTTAACAGCAACCCAGGGATGAATTGGGGTAATTGTTGTTTGGTAAAATTCTTAGCTAAGAGCCTATCGATATCTCGCTTATAAGTTTCAAAATCTCGCCAATATAACTGCGGATGAATTAAATCAACTAATCCTAAATCAACCCAAGTTTGGGCATCTTGCAGGTAATTTTCATAACCCCAAGGATAAACACTGGGAGCCATTGAAATAATTAATTCAGGATTGATACTAATTATTTCCCGGTAGAAGCGGGTTAAAAAATTGGAAAGGATATCAGCGCGCCACTGTAACCATTGTGGATCTTTGATATTTTCTGGTGGGAGGCGATTAAATTCCTGATTATAACGAGCAACAGTTTTGTCATCGTAACCCGCTTCACTGGGTAAAGCGGGAAAGCGATCGTCTCCTTGAATTCCTGCTATTTTATAGTTCTTAACGACTTCTAAAAATAAACTTAATAAGAAGTTTTGCACTTCAATATCAAAAGCATTAAGCCAAGCAAAGCCATTTTTAACAACTAATTTCTTAGTCGCATCAGTCGCCGCCCATTCTGGTTTTTTGGTGAGGATTGTATCATTTTGTTTTTGATAAGAACTAGCAAAGCCATATTCAAACCAAGGGATAACGGCAATATTAACTCGTTTGGCTTCAATTATTAATTCGGCTAAGGGGTCTCTACCTTGAAATCGTTGATTAATTTCTACCCCAAAATTTTCTCGCATCACTTTACTGGGATAAATGGTTTCCCCATTATTCCAAACAACAGGAAATACGACATTAAATCCAGTGTCGGCGAGAAAATCCATCGCCTCTGCAATATTTCGTTGAGAATTTAAGACTTGGCTAGATGTTGTCGGAATCCAAATACCGCGAATTTCCATGAATCAGGTTATGCTTGATTTATTGATATTTGCTCTAACTAATGCCAATCCATCTAAAAAAGGATGAGCTTCATCAAATTCTGGGGGAATAACAAATTTTCCCGTTTTGTCGATATAACCCCACTGATTATTGATTTGCACTCGTGCCAATCCTTGCGTAAAAGCATCGGCTGCATCAAATTTCGGGGGAATCACGAATAATTCTATACCAGGGATGTACTTGTGAGGTACAGTCGGAATTCCGAGAACTCGACAAATTAAAGCTGCGATTTCGCCTCTAGTAATGTTTTGATTGGGCTGTAAGCGTCTGATGTCGGGATAGTTGACAACAATTGACTTTTCAGTTGCAGCTGCGATCGCACTTGTCGCATAACTGGGAATTTGGGCGAAATCGTCGTAATTTTTCTTCAAAATACTGACTGGATCAGTTGAGGCTGGGTATTTCAAGCCGGAAGCTAACGCCACTAAAGCTTGCACCCGCAGGATAATTTCATTAGGTTTAAATACCCCATTGGGATAGCCAGAGAGATAATTTGTCTGATATGCTTGGGCGATCGCCTTAGCCGCCCAATGATTAGCCGGTACATCTGTAAAGGTAATGGGAGGGCGAGATGCTGGTTGTTTTGGTAAACCTGTAGCAATAATTGCCGCAAATTCCGCACGAGTTACAGGTGCAGTCGGGCGAAAAGTACCGTCTGGATAACCTCTTAATATATTTCGCCCAGCAGCAGCGAGAATAGATGCTTTTGCCCAATGGTTTTGAATATCTGAAAATTTGTCATTTGTCATTGGTAGGGGTTTCAAGGCTGTTTATGTAAAGTACATAGTTGTGTGCAATGGCCTACTCTTATCACTGCAAGGACAGGCATCTTTAAAGGTAGCAAAAATCTGGTTAATTTCCAGGTATTATTGCCAGTTACCAACTAATACAAAAGGTGCCCAGTAGTATGGATGTTTAAACACAGAATTTAACTTTCCAGATAGCAGAAATAGTTGGGCATTACGCAAAGCTTCAGCTTTTTTTTGGTTTTGAGATATCTGTTTATAAAACTCAATCATTAGCGCCGCAGTTGCTTCATCATTGACAGTCCAAAGCGTCGCCAATGTACTGCGTGCGCCAGATTGGACGGCAATACCAGCTATTCCTAAGGCGGCGCGGCTATCACCGGCTGCTGTTTCGCAAGCGCTGAGAACAAGTAAATCTATAGCCCCCTGTTGATTTGTTTGGCGAGTTTTGAGTACAGAACTAAAATCATTGACACTTAGGCGTTGATTCCAAGTCAAAATGAAGGTATCTTCTGCTTTAGAACTAAATTTACCGTGAGTTGCTAGGTGTAATATTCCCCCAGGAAATGACTTAACAGCTGCTTCTATTTTCTCCTCAGTAAAATTTTCATCAATAAAATTTCCCCTAGTCGCTAATACATCTTTGATTTGCGCCAGTTCATATTTCACACCAGGGATTGCGGGAAAATTATCCCTGGCTTCACTTAATCCGCCAATCAATGCTTGTAATCGGTTGTTGCTAACAGATTGAGGGGGTAATAATTCTAAACCTGGTGTAATGGCAATGTTATATTGTTTCTCAATCAAATATTGTTTTTTTTCTTGGTCATAAAGTGCAGAAATTGGGATACTTTGCAATGTACCATCCAAGACAAAGACGATATTTTTCACCCCACTATTTTGTAAATCGGATTCAATCGGGCGAATCAACCATTCATAGACTTGCTTTGAAGTTTGTACAAAATCGCGAGAACTTCTCTGAAATATTTTTTTATGTAGTTCCTTAATGGTTTTTTGGAATTCCTGTTTCGGCACAATCACTGTATGTAATTTCAGAGATTTATTTTTTTGCTGGTGTGGTAATGAGAGGATAATTGATAAGCGATCGCTCAAAACTACAGGATAAATGACAGCGGTTTGTTTCTGTTGATCGATTTCATCAATTTCTACGGGTTTAGCGTCTAAACAGGCGGTACGGAAAAAGTTATCTAGTTCCGCCAACTGCAATGATTCAATCACTTTTCTGGCTTTATCTAAATTTTTGGCACTAGGTTCGCCAGTTTTCGGTAAAAGCAAACTCACATATTCGCGGTAGACTGGTTCTACTTCATCGCGAAAAGAAAATTGGGCATCACGATTGACGGTAACTAAATCGCGGCGGATAGATTTGAGGTTTTTGACTGCTTGATCGTAAGCGGCGATCGCACTTTCTTCATCTGCTTGCGAATTACCAGCAGCGCTGAGAATACGTCCTAACTGCCATTGCCAACGATAAGCGATATCCCGTGCTTGAATTCCTTCAGCTAATTTTAGCGCTTGCTGAGTCAAAGTTTGCGCTTGAGGCCATTGCTGAGTTTGTTCGTATAAACTTCCCAATGTACCTAAAGCATAGGCTTGCGATCGCACATCCTCTAAAGTTTTAGCCTGCTGTAATCCTGTAGCCACAATTTTGGCAGCATTACACAGAGAATCCGCAGATTTGCAAGTTTTATCAGCAATTTCTCCTTGAGATAACACTCCGGTTTTTGCTAGTTTCAGCATCATTTGCGCAAAGTTAATCCGGGCATAAATATTACTACGACTTGCTGGTAAATTCTCCACCTTAGCTGACAAACTGGCGATTTTCGAGAGAATATCCTGGGACAAACCTTGAGTTGGGGAAAATTTTTCTGGCAGAGTTGTTAATAACAGCCGGAGTAGATTCAAGTGTGCTTGTAAATGCGATCGCTTCTGAGAAATACTGGCAGATCGTTCATAAAACTGTACTGCTGCTGCAATATTTTGCTGTGCTTGCGCCGTATTCCCCAAACTTAATAAAATTTCTGCCAGCCTTTCTTGTTCAGGGTTTTGTTTGACTGGGGTAGTATTATCTAAACTTGATTTATTTTGGAAATTACAAAGTTCCTCAGCTTGCATTTTTTGGGCTTGAATCTGACAACTTGCTGTTAATACTTCTTGAGCTTTCTTCACATCTCCCAATACAAGTAAAGTATTACCAAGACTCAGCAATCCAGTTGCTTTCAAGGAAGAGTCTGGTTGTTTATCTAAACTCAGCTTAATTTCGGCTAAAGTGTTAGTAGCCCGACGGTAAAGTCCTAATGTTTGTAGTGCTTGAGCTTGGTTAATTTTACTGCCAATTTTTCCGATTTCATCGCCAATTTTACTATAAGTAATTGTTGCCTCTTGCCAACTACTTAAAGCTTTTTCGGTTTCTCCCCGTGCCAGTTGTAACTGACCTTGAGTATTCAGTGCTTGCGCAAGAATTGATAAATAATCTTTGCTATCATTTTGATTTTTTAATAGCTGTAAACTTTTGTCAGTAGCTTGTTGAGCATCAGCTAACTGTCCTAATTGTTGATAAGTTAACGAGAGATAATTTAATACCAGCGCTTGGTTGAGTTTATCGCCTGTAGTTTGAAATGCCGCATCAGCCTGCTGAAAAATATTCAGCGCCGGCGCATATTGTTCTTGTTGATATGATACTAAACCTTTATCTAATAAAACCTTGCCGTTTCCAGCTTGATTCTCTGAGATTTGTGGATTAATAACTGCGACAAGGGGAGAAATGGGATTAATTATATTGGCAGATGAATTGAGAAATAAGGTAGTTAGAAATAAGAGTATAGACATAGATAAGTAGGGGTAAGAGGTAAGGGGGACAAGGGGGACAAGGAAGACCAATGACAAATGACCAATGACAAATGACCAATGACCATTGACTAAAATGGCTGTGTATAAATGAGAGAAAAATAGAGTCCGTTTTCTTGCCAGGTGTTTTTATTAGGAATATCAATACCGAGAGGAATACCCCAGTCAAAACGTGCTGTTAAATTATTTTGTTGCCATAAAAACCCGATTCCAGTGGAGGCGATCGTATCGGGATTAAGTGTAGTTCTCCCTGGTTGAGAAATATTCCAAGCTGTCCCAAAATCGATAAATGGGGTAATTTGTAGCAACCCATTAACTTCGGGGACACGTAATATTGGATAGCGCAATTCCGCAGTTGCTAAAAAGCCATTATCTGCTAATATTTGGTCTTGACGATAACCCCGAACTGTGGACTGTCCTCCTAAGCCAATCTGTTCGGAGGCTAAGAGGGGTCTATCAGCTAATTGCACATCTGCACGGACTAAAAATAAAGTTTCTGGTGCTAGCAGTCGCACCCACTGCGCTTGTCCCCGCCATGCGAAAAATTGACCATCTGGCGCATCTTGATTAATTGTGGCATCAAAGGCATCTATACCTAAACTAAATTGCGATCGCGCCGCCAATACTTGTTGGCTACTACGTCTAGTCCAGTCTTGAAACAACCGCAACACAGTTACTTTCGTTTTACCATCTGCACTCGCACCAGGAGAAGGAAAGGGAAGCCGTTCTCCCACCTGCGCTTGCAAAAAGCCGACATCACTATCTCTATGACTAGCACTAACTCCCACTGCAAATTCTGTTGTCGGAGTTTGTACCAGGGGTTGGCGAAAGCTAATTCCATACTCTTGGGAAGTCCCTTGAATATCTAAAATATTGAACGGTTCTTCAATCACATTGCTGGATGCATAGCTATAGTTAAACTGCAAAGTCCCATTGCGGGGATTTATTGGTAATTTATAACTGACATCTACACTATTACTACCATCGGTGTTGGCATAACCAACGCTTAATCCATCTCCCAAACCTAACAAATTCGCCTGATTAAGTTGGATTTGTCGCTCAAAGCTACCTATACCTGGTGTACGATTATTATCTAAGCTAATTTGGGCGGTAAATGTTTTTGCTTCAGCAACTTGCACAGATAAGACACTAACACCCGGATTCACACCATTTCCTAGTTCCGCAGAGATATTTTTAATTAATGGATCTAATTGTAATAATTGCAAAGCTTGCAGTAATTTCTTTAAATTTAAAGGTTTATCTGTAGCTAAAGCTAGGCGACTTCTCACATAGTCAGGATTCAGCCTGCTTGTACCCCGAATTTCAATACTTTCTAAACTACCTTCCAAAACTTGAATTTTGACTACACCACCTTCGATTTTGAAAGTTTGGTCTGAAGGAATGTAAGCCCCGGAATTAACATAACAAGGTAAATCTGTATTTTTATTTTCTGCTTGACAACCTTTAGTATACAGTTCAGTAACTTTATCTGCTGCTTCTAATAGTTGAGAAAAAGTCAGAGGTTTATTAATAAAATCTTTCAGCGTTGCATCTAATTCTTGTTTAGTAAAAACAGTGCTACCCACTACCTCAAAACCAGTCACCTGAATTGTTCCTGGTAAATCTTTAGGAATTGTTTCGCCAGTTGGAGATGTGGGATTAGTAACAGGTGATGACGGAAATAACTCTTCTAAATTCGGCAGTTTTGGTAATGTGGGAGTTGGTGTAGTTGGTTGTTCAATTTGTCGGTCTATATCTTGTACAGGTGGGTTGGCTGGTGTTTGTGCTAAAGACTTAGGAGTGAGAAAGTTAAATAGCAAAAATGTAAATATTAATCCCTTTATCCAATTTTTAATTTGTGTTTTTTGTGATGCATACATATATATATAGTGATTCTCGATTAATAAGATTAAGGTTTTTCGTGTTTTATCGGTATTTCAACTGTCCCAACTACCAGGGTATAAGTTGGTGACTCTACCAAAGTTGTATTCGATGAAAGTTAAAACCGCTACAAATAGCAAGTTACCAATTCATAAATGTTTACCAAAACGTAGCGATCGCCTTGGTTTCTACCTAGCAGCACAGCTAGAGGAGTTAAACCAAGTAGCAGAAGATTGCGGTGTCTGAGAAATCAGGGTGACTTCGCCTTTGTTGTTGAATACCCAACCTGTAGCAGGCATAATTAATACAGTCTTTTGTTTGCTGGAGGTGAGGTTGGTAGTAGGTGCTGAATTGCTCTGTTGTGGGGTATTTGCCCGAAGACGAATATCTTCCCACACTGGCTCACTACGGACAAATTCATCAGGATTATGCGGTAATCCACCACGTCCGGTATCAGTAAATGCACTATTCTCTTTTTCATTGACAGCATCGCAGTTTTGGGCAATTTGTTTGCTAGGGTCAGTGGTATTCGTGGGTAGAGAAATAATACCTTTGCTGGGGTCAATATCTGGGGAACTGATACTGACTATGCCATTTAACTGGGGGTCAGTTTGGGAAATGGCTGTAATATCATTGGTTTCTAGAAATTGGGGTTTGAGTGTTTCCGGGTCGATTGTGCCTAATTTCTGCTCAATTTCTTGTCTAGTCAGGGTTGCTAAGCCAATGACTCCTTTAGCATTAATTTCGATTCTTCCCCCACGACCCCCAAATGCATTAGCGGTAATGTCGCTATTTTCCAATACAGGAGAAACTAGGAAACCATTTTGAGCATTAATCGTAATTTGACCGCCATCTCCACCTGCACCTTGTTGACCTGCGGAAGTGGAAATATGACTTTGATTACGTAATAGTAGTAAATCTTGTACATTGAGTTCAATACCGCCACCTTTGCCGGTGCTGGTGTCAGCGGTAATTGCAGCTGCATTTTGGAGAATCAGGCGATCGCTTTGCAGTAAAATATTACCAGCATCACCATTCCCGTTACTGTCTACACTAATTCTCGCACCGTCTGTAACCATGACTAGGTTAGGGTCAATATCGATACTGCCACCCTTGCCTATAGAACCAATTTCGGTATTAGCAAACAAGCCACTAGGATAAATTTTGTTGTTATTCTCACCAACAGCAATTAGGCTGAGAACATCCTGCAATTTTTCAGGAACCTGAAGCACAGGATAGCTTCCAGATAGCTTGAGACTATCTGTGATATTAAATTTTATTTTTCCTGCATCCCCATTAGTAGTATTAGTTAACACTTGCCCACCATTTAGGGCGATAAATTTATTAGCATTAATCGTAATTTCTCCACCTTTTCCTATCCCTTGGTTCACAGAAGTGCTAATAGTGCTGAAGTTGTCAACAGAAATTAAGTCATTAACATTCACCGAAATAGTTCCCGCATTTCCTTTTCCGCGAATACTCACATCTAGTGAAGCACCATTGGATAAGGATAGAGAGTTAGCATTTTCAATCAAAATATTACCGCTATCGCCATGTCCTTGACTTTCTACACGACTGTAAATAGCACTTGATAAGAATATCTCGCCATTTAAATCTATGAAACCGTCAAGTGTAATTGGCCCCTGAACATTAAGAATTACGTCTCCAGCTTTGATATTGCCAATGGGTTTGCTATTTTCAATGCTGTTATTTATATGAGAACCATTTTTTAGAGACAGTGAACCAGCAGTAATATAAATATTACCACCATTGCCTTGAGGCTTTTCATTATAGTTAGTAGCACCTACGGTGCTGGCAATTGTACTTGGTAACATCTGGCGACCAAGAGTTCCCAAACTATCAAGCGAAACTATATCGGTAACATCAATGCTGATATTGCCAGCATTGCCGGTTCCCAAAGTACTATTATCTATCTGCCCACCATTGGTCAAAAATAAAGATGCTGCTTTGATGTCAATATTTCCAGCATTACCTTCACCTCCAGATTCTACATTGCTATGGATTGCACTTGGCTGTATATAATCAGTTAAAACATTAAAATTATCCTTTAAAGCATGAAAGCCATCAAGGCGGACTTGCTCAGTAACATTAATGTTGATATTGCCAGCATTGCCGACTGCCAAAGTACTATTATTTATTTCAGCACCATTGGTCAAAAATAAAGATGCAGCTTTAATCTCAATATTTCCTGCATTACCCTCACCTCCAGATTCTACATTGCTATAAATTGCACTTGGTGTGATTTTATCATCGATAATCTTAAAACCATCCAGGCTGACTTGCTCAGTAACATTAATTTTGATATTGCCAGCATTGCCGGTTCCGAAAGTACTATTATCTATAGTGGCACCATTGGTCAGAGATAAGGATGCTGCTGTAATATTAATATTTCCTGCATTACCATTACCTCCAGATTCTACATTGCTATAAATTGCACTTGGTTGTAGAAAATCCTGGAAAACATAAACACCATCAAGGCTCACTTTACCGATAACATTAATGTTGATATTGCCAGCATTGCCGTCTCCCGAAGTACTATTATCTATGTAAGCACCATTGGTTAAAAATAAAGATGCTGCTGTAATCTCAATATCTCCTGCATTCCCAAGTCTTGTTGTCCTACTTTCTAAAAAGCTATTGCTAACAGTAAGAATACCAGTATCAATAAAGATACCACCAGCATCAATTGGTTGATTATTACCATCAACAATACCAGAATTGTTGGTGCTTAAATGAGAATTATCACTAATTCTGATTTCTTTGGGTGAGTAAGTTGGACTATATTCTTCTGATTTACCAAACAATATACGTCCAAAATTACCTTGACTAGAAATTTGACTCTGGTTTTTTATTTCAACTAAATCGTGGGCATTAATCACAATATCTCCAGCTTGTTGAGTACCTGTGTTTGTGGTACTTAAGATAGAATTGTCAATAATAACTTTTTGCGGCAGAAACAACTTATCAGATGAGTCTTTAAAGCCACCAATCTGAATCAAACCGAAGCCTTCATTTGCATTGTTATTACTTGTGCTAATAATAAAGCTTTTGTTTTGAATTAAAACCTGTTCACGAGCATAAATAGAAATTTCTCCTGCCAACCCTGTATTTTGATTCTTGCTTTGTAAGTTGGCACGATCTATTGTGAGTGTTCCTGTATTAATGTTGATATTACCTGCATTCCCTGGCGCTCCATTTTCTACAATACTAAAGACACCAGTAGCAAATTGACTGTTGCTGTTGCTAATAAATAGAACATTCTCCGCAGCATTAATATTCACACTACCAGCATCACCATTTCCACCTTGACGGATGAGAGTTTGCAGAGAAGAATAGCCATCTCCTTCAGCTATAACTGATAAATTACCGGTAGTGATATTAATATCTTTACCATTGCCTCTACTTCCATTTTCTACAGTGCTGAAAACAGAACTATTATGGAAAGTTACAGATTTACCCGCATAAATATTTACACTTCCTGCATCGCCATCGCCAAAGCTAGCACTGGATAATTCACCATCTTTCACTAATAAGGAATTGTCCGCTATTAGTGTAATATCACCTGCATTACCTGTGAAACCTTTATAAGACCCGGAGTTAATATATTTGTTAACAGTAATATCGCCACGAGAATTGATAATTGTAGAGTTGCTGGCTCCGGTAATTTGTCCATTTAATGTTATTTGACCTGGTAAACTATTGGCTTGATACTGATTAGTTAAAAAAACAAGTCCGTTTACTGGTTGAATGCTGACATTACCATCAACGGTAATATTTGCACTTGTTGGTGTATTACCTAAAGCAAGTTCAGTGGGAGTTGCTTGACCTGTTAATCCCAGAGGAATGCCAATTGCTTGGGTTCCAGCGCGAATATCTAATGTGGCTTGATTACTACCATCAATATTAACTGTGTTAACTATATTAGTATCAAATAGATTGTTAACTGTTTCTTGAATCGAATTATCCTGTGTATCAGTGCTTGTAATTGTCACATCACCTGTAATTTCTACACTTCCTCCTGCAAAAATGTGCAAAGAAGCGCCTTCGTAACTGTTAAAATTAACATCCCCACTTGCCCTGATAATGGGGTCATTAGGGCTGAAGAGATTGCCTAAATTTCCGTCTAGTTTTTCAATGCGAAAATTACCACCCGCCCAATATTGAGCATCTCCGGCTACAGTGTTGTTACTACGCAACACCATATCTGCACCAGAGAACAAGCCACTTTGAGGGTGATTCAAAGCAAATATATCTATATTATGATTACCTTGTAGAATTAACTTCTCACCTGCTTTAACAATTAAAGGATTAACAGCCGTATCGCGCAGTTTGACTGTATCAGTAGCTTGCAGCGTTAAATTTCTACCTGCTTGTAACTTACCCTGTAAATCCAGATTACCACCTACCAGAGTCAAATCTTGCCCAACAATTAAATTCCCGCTATTGCTAATACTTCGAGATTGATTTGCAGCAAACTGCAACCCCGGATGCAAGCTGACTATTAGTAGTGGCGCAGCTTCGGGATTGGTAGCACTAAACTTCAAGCCATTGTCAAACACAAAGCTATTAGCTGTCGTCGCCAAAAACGAACCCGCAACATCTAAACGTGCATTCGCCCCAAAAATAATACCATTAGGATTGAGGAAAAATAGATTTGCTGTGCCATCCACACCCAAAGTCCCGAAAATTTTCGAGGGGTCGTTCCCGGTGACGCGAGTTAAGATATTTTCAATGCCTGCGGGATTAGCAAAGTAGACTCGCTGTCCCTCGCCGACATTAAATTGTAAGAAACTATGGAATAAGTTTACACCTCTAGTAGCTCCGCCTTCAATTAAGGTTGTCGGTAATCCCTGAACGTTAGCATTTGGTGTCAGTTTTGTGGTTTCTGCACCTAATGTAGAATCTGGGAGAATTTGAGCTTGTGCAGAATTCGTCAATGCAGTCATCAAACTAGCGATCGCTAATAATTGCCATAACTTTTGGCGATTAGATGGAACCATATAAGTATTGTCCTGGTATATTATCTGCCATTATTTATACATTTTAAACATAACAAATAAGTATTTTTCTGTACAAAACTTAATTTTACTCATCTAGGGCAAATGGTAAAAATTGTGATTTTTTTATCACTTTTTAGTCACAGGACTTACCCAAAAATGATCAAAAACCTTAATTTATAAAACCGCCAAGATACCAAAAACGTTTTCTGGTGCGTCGGCTTTTGCCAACGCGCAGCGTCTCACCCGGGAGAAGAATTCGTAGAGTGTGCTGACTACGAAACTTTATGTACTATTGACTCTTAGCAGCACAACTAGAGGAATTAAACCAAGTAGCAGAAGATTGCGGAGTCTGAGAAATCAGGGTGACTTCGCCTTTGTTGTTAAATACCCAACCTGTCGCCGGCATAATTAATACTGCTTTTTGTTTGCTGGGGGTTGGGTTTGTCGGATGACTAGAAACTGCTTGTTGTGTATTAGTAGCCGTGAGGCGAACATCTTGCCAGACTGGATTACTACTGACAAATTCATCAGGTTTGGGAGGTAAACCACCACGTCCAGTATCAGTAAATGCACTAGCTATTTTCTCATCGACAGCGCCACAACTTTGGGCAATTTGTTGGGATGGGTCACTAGCATTTGTGGGTAAAGATACAATACCTTTACTGGGGTCAATATCCGGCGAACTGATGCTGACTATACCGTTTAATTGTGGGTCAGTTTGGGAAATGGCGGTAATATCATTGGTATCCAAGAATTGGGGGTCAAGTTTTTGGGGGTTGGTTGTACCTAATTTCGCTTCGAGTTCTTCTCTAGTCAGGGTTGCTAGTCCAATCACTCCCTTGGCGCTAATTTCGATGATTCCACCGCTACCAGAGAAGGCATTAGCCGCGATATCATTGTTTTCTAAGGCAGCAGAGACGATAAAGCCTTGATTTGGATTGAGATTAATGGCGATCGCACCGCCATCACCACCCGCACCTTCTTTTCCTGCGGTAGTGGAAATCACACTTTGGCGGCGAAATAGCAGTAAATCTTGCAAGTTGAGTGTAATCCTACCACCTGCGCCACTGTTGGTATCTGCTGTAATCTTTGCATGATTATCCAAACTCAGGCGATCGCTTGTAATGCTAATATCACCAGCTACACCCGTACCCTGACTATCTACAGAGATTTTCGCTTCATCTTTAATGGTGACTTGGATTGGGTCAATGTTGATTGTACCGCCATTGCCAGTAGAGTTGACTTCCGTATTGGCGAACAGTCCACTATATTGATTAATTGGGCCGAGGATGCGTTTGACTTCGCTATCATTTTCCGGTAAAACGAAATTGTAAGTATTTTGAAGTAAATCGAGTTGGTGTTTCAGTTCATTGAGTTTTTGAATGTAAGTAGGGTCTGACAGAAGAACTATAATCTGATCGATTCCATTAAAGTTATTAATCAAGTTTTTAATAGGTTCGAGTAGACTGCTAATTTCTGGATTCTTTGCCACTAGCAGAAAATCATAGCTATTTGTAAATTGATCTAGTCGGTTTTTCAGTTCATTAAGTAATTGAGCCGAACTAGGATCTGCAAGCAATGCATTCAAGTTATTAATCAAGCTATTAATCGGGTTGAATATTAGACCATTTTTTTTGTCATTTTCAACTAGAAAAAGATTGTAAATAGCTTTTATAACCTCAATTCGTTGCTTTAGTTGATTAAGTTGTTGTTCATATGCATAATTTTTTCCAGCAAGTATAATATTATCAGTTGCACTAACTTTGATACTACCTGCTGACCCACTTCTATAGGCATTAGTGATAATTTGCCCGCCACCTGCCAGCTGAAGATTATTCACATTAATATTGATATTACCACCGCTACCACTACTTTTAGAAGAAGCGTTCAAAACACCTCCATCACTAATATTTAAACTTCCCGTATTAATAGTGATATTTCCCCCAGAACCAGCATTTGGTTTTTGACTTTCAGTATTCACAGATAATCCACTGTAAAATATAATCAAAGGTGCTGATCCGGATATATTAACAGCAGCCGCAGCTTGGTCTTGATCGGGGAGAGGATTAATAGTAATATTGCCACCATTGCCACTAGCAAAAGTTTCCGCATTGATTCTCGATCCCTCAGTTAGGGAAAGATACTGTGTTTTTATATTGACATTACCTGCATTCCCACTGCCAAAAGTTTGGGCATCTATTCTTGATGTTTTACCCAAAGAAAATGATTGAGTAATTATATTAATATTACCTGCATTTCCCCGCAGATAAGTTCTAGCATTTAAAATAGAATTGTCTGTAAAAGATACTGTTTTTTCAGCCCTAATAGAAACACTACCACTATCTCCTGACCCCAAAGTACTAGCATTTAAGATAGAGTTATTTGTTAAAAATAAAGCAGCAGCAGTGATATTGATATCACCACCACCCCCACCTTCTTGATTAGATAAAGTTTCGAGATCTACTAAAATTTTATTGCTACCAGTATTGATACTACTGTCCGCAAGGGAGACTGCACCATTATTTGCGTTAACAGTTATGCTTCCGGCTTTTCCAGTTCCTAGAGTATTAGCAAATAGCGAACTTTTATTTACCAAGGATACTGAGTTGGCGGCAATATTAATGTCTCCTCCCTTCCCGGAACTATAAGTTACAGTTTCCAAATTACTGTTAGTTATCAATAAATCTCCCAGAGATTTAACTATGATATTGCTTACATCATTCCCATCCCCAAAATTACTATTATTTACTAGCGAGTTTTCTATCGTTACTTTTGTAGCTGCAATAGTTATATCTCCACCAGTTTCAGAGATTATATCGCCATTCTGACTAATCGTATCTTGAGCTTGTAGGGTTAAATTTCTGCTAGCTTGTAACTTCCCCTGTAAATCGAGATTACCACCTACTAGCGTCAAATCTTGCCCAACACTTAAATTTCCATGATTGCTAATAATTCCCGATTGATCAGCCGCAAACTGTAACCCCGGACGCAAATTTACTGTCAATAGTGGTGCGGTTTCGGGATTGGTAGCACTAAACTTCAAGCCATTTTCAAACACAAAGCTATTAGCTGTCGTCGCCAAAAATGAACCCGCTACATCTAAACGCCCATTCGCTCCAAAAATAATACCATTGGGATTGAGTAAAAATACATTTGCTATGCCATCTACACCCAAAGTACCATAAATTTTGGAAGCATCGTTACCTGTAACGCGAGTTAAGATATTTTCAATTCCTGTGGGATTAGCAAAGTAGACTCGCTGTCCCTCAGCGACATTAAATTGTAAGAAACTGTGGAATAAGTTTACCCCTCTAGTAGCTCCGCCTTCAATCAGAATTGCAGGTAAGTCGTTAACATTAACATTTGGTGTCAATTTTGTAGTTTCTGCACCTAATGTAGAATCTGGGACAATTTGCGCTTGTGCAGAATTCGTATTAGTAATTAATACAATTATCAATCCCAATTTCCCTAATTGTTGGCGAAAAAATGGCAACATGTAAGTATTACCTATGGCGAATTAATTTATATGTTTTGATAGGTTCGCAGTACGCATTGACAGTGCTGAAAAATTCCGGACTAAAGTCCTGACTACGAACTTACGAATTATTGTTAATTTTTAACAGCACAACTAGAGGAATTTACCCAGGAAGCATGAGGAGTCTGAGAAATCAGGGTGACTTCGCCTTTGTTGTTAAATACCCAACCTGTCGCCGGCATAATTAATACTGCTTTTTGTTTGCTGGGGGCTGCGGTTGTTGGAGTGTCACCGGGCTGCGATGTATTACTAGCCCTGAGACGAACATCTTGCCAAACTGGATTACTACTGACAAATTCATCAGGTTTGGGAGGTAAACCACCACGTCCAGTATCAGTAAATGCACTAGCTATTTTCTCATCGACAGCGCCACAACTTTGGGCAATTTGTTGGGAAGGGTCACTAGCATTTGTGGGTAAAGATACAATACCTTTACTGGGGTCAATATCCGGCGAACTGATGCTGACTATACCGTTTAATTGTGGGTCAGTTTGGGAAATGGCGGTAATATCATTGGTATCCAAGAATTGGGGGTCAAGTTTTTGGGGGTTGGTTGTACCTAATTTCGCTTCGAGTTCTTCTCTAGTCAGGGTTGCTAGTCCAATCACTCCCTTGGCGCTAATTTCGATGATTCCACCGCTACCAGAGAAGGCATTAGCCGCGATATCATTGTTTTCTAAGGCAGCAGAGACGATAAAGCCTTGATTTGGATTGAGATTAATGGCGATCGCACCGCCATCACCACCCGCACCTTCTTTTCCTGCGGTAGTGGAAATCACACTTTGGCGGCGAAATAGCAGTAAATCTTTCAGGTTGAGTGTAATCCTACCACCTGCGCCACTGTTGGTATCTGCTGTAATCTTTGCATGATTATCCAAACTCAGGCGATCGCCTGTAATGCTAATATCACCAGCTACACCCGTACCCTGACTATCTACAGAGATTTTCGCTTCATCTTTAATGGTGACTTGGACTGGGTCAATGTTGATTGTACCGCCATTGCCAGTAGAGTTGACTTCCGTATTGGCGAACAGTCCACTATATTGATCCATTGAACCGAGGAGGCGTCTGGCTTCGCGATCGCTTTCTGGTGAACCCACTTGTGCTTTGAATTGTGCAAGTCGTTGTTCGTATTGCAAGTCCTGACCTGCGATCGTAATATTATCAGTTGCAGTAATTTTGATACTCCCGGCTTCTCCGCTTTTAAAGGTATTGGTGAGAATTTGTCCACCCCCTGTAATTTCCAGATTCTTGACATTAATTTCGATATCTCCACCAATACCGCTACTGTTAGAGGAAGCGCTCAAAACAGCACCGTCTTTAATGTTTAAATTACCAGTATTAATCATGATATTGCCACCAGAACCAGCATTTGGTTCTGCACTTTCAGTATTGACAAATAAGCCACTAGAAAAACCATTTAACGGTGCTGTTCCAAATATGCTAACAATAGCAGCAGCTTGGTTTTCATTGTTAAGCGGACTAATAGTAATATTCCCACCTTTGCCACTACCTAGAGTATCAGCATTGAGTCTCGAACCTTCTGTTAATGAAAGTAACTGTGTTGCAATATTAATATTACCTGCATCACCACTAGCAAAAGTTTGAGCATCGATTCTTGATGAGCTACTCAAAGAAAATGACGGAGTAATTATATCAATATTACCTGCCTTTCCACTGCCGAAAGTTTGAGCTTGAATCAGCGATTCATTACTGAAATCAACAGACTGGGCTTTGATATTAATATCGCCAGCATCTCCCTCCACATAAGTGCTAGCATTTAAAAGAGAATAGTCTGTAAAAGATACGGTTGTATCTGCTGTAATCTTAATCTTCCCGCTAGCTCCTGACCCAAAGGTGCTAGCATTTAACCGAGAGAAATTTGTTAATAATAAAGAACCAGTAGTGATATTAATATCACCGCCACCACCCTTACCTTCTGAAATTGGTTTGTTGGGATCTAATTTAATTTCATCGCTACCAGTGTTGATACTACTATGAGAAAGTGAAACTACACCACCATTTGTGTTAACAGTGACGCTTCCTGCTTTTCCAGTTCCGAGAGTATCAGCTAATAGAGAACTGCTGTTGCTCAGAGATACTGAATTAGCCTCAACACTAATATATCCTCCAGAACCTGAACTATAAGTAGCACTTTCTAGATTACTGCTAATTAGAGATAAGTCCCCAAGAGATTTAACAATGATATTTCCCGCGTTTTGCTCCAGGATAGTTTCTATATCCTTAAGTTGCACTTGGTTGCTAGTAGTCAAAAAAGTTTGAGCAAGCGTTACCTTTTTAGGGATGAGCGATGTATTATCAGAATCGTAACCAATAAAGATATTTCCGGAATTGCCATTACTAAAAATTCCGTTAGTCAGGCTGCCATCACCAGCAGAATTTTCGATTAAGGAAATATCATTTAAGGCATTAATAATTATATTTCCTGCAAAACCACCACCACTATTAGTTGTACTCACTCTGGAGCGATTTAAGATTACCGAGCCTTGGTTGGCAGTAATTTGAATAGAACCAAATAATTGCGCAGTATTGGCATAATTATCATTAACAGCCAAGCGCTTACTTTCACTCATAGCTTGGCTATCATTAATAGAAATATCTTTTTTATTGGCATTAATAGATATATTTCCCGCTGCTCCCAAGCCGTTATTATTGGTTTTTAACTCAGTTCTTTCCAAAGATATTGAACCAGCATTAAAACTCAGATTACCTGCATTACCTGTCCCACCTGCTACATCACTAACAATTGCGCTATCGGTAAGAGAAAGTGAGCCTATAGATTTAAGATAAATACCTCCAGCGTTGGCTATACTCTGAGCAGCAGTCACATTACTAAATATTTTGCTATTGGTAATTGATATACCATTAACACCTGCAATGTTGATATCACCAGCACTACCATTTAAACCAGGGTTATCAGTAATCAGGGAAGAATCAACAATATTCACTATACTGGGAGAAAAATTTGCATCTTCTGATTTGCCAATAAAGATTCGCCCAGCATTTCCTAGACTAGAAATCTTACTTTCATTCTCAACTCTCACTTCTTGAATAGCACTAATATTTACATCTCCAGCATAGCCTACACCAGTGTTTGTAGTATCAATTTGAGAATTATTTAAGTATACAGAACCACCTGTAGATTTTATATTGATGCTGCTAAATAATTTACCAGGATAATTTTCATCTACCTCATCAAAATGACTAGAGGCTTTGATCTGACCAACATATATATCACCAGGAGCCGCAATAAATACATCTCCAGCTAAACCATTGGGCGTTGTAGAGATTATTTCTCCCAACCTTGTATTAATTCCCCCATTTTTACTTATGAGAGTAATATTACCTCCATTACCACTACCAATCCCACCTAAATCGGAGAGTAAATCACCGCCAATGAAGATATTGTTATTGGCAATTAATTGAATATTATTATTACTATCAAGACCTAAAGAAATATCAATTGCTCCATTAGTTTCAATGTCACCTCGCGAATCAATAGTGACATTACCAAAGGTAAAGATTGCTCCTGTTTTGATGTTACCAGGAAGTCCATTAGGTGCGTACTGATTAGTTAAAATAATGTTGCCTTTTATCGGTTCATCTGTAGGAGACTTATTTAAGTTGAAAATGCTACCTATTTTGATATCTGCATTTGTCCTCGGTGCATTTGGATTCACTGGCTCAGTCATACCCGGAATAGGATTTGGTGTTAATCCTGGAGTTCCAAAAGCAGTCGTTCCGGCGCGAATATCTAATGTAGGTTCCCCTCGACCGTTGATAGCAACAGAATTCGTACCATTGGACAAACTAATGGATAGCGGTACATTTTCTGCGATCGCATTGCCAGGGTTAATTATATCTGCACCTGTGATTGTAATATTTTCAATATTCACAGCACCCCCTGCTAAGATATGCAAAGAAGCTCCTTCATAGTTACTAAAACGGACATCCCCACTCGCCCTGATAATGGGGTCATTAGGGCTAAATAGATTCCCTAAATTTCCGTCTAATTTCTCAATGCGAAAATTACCACCTGCCCAATATTGAGCATCTCCCGCTACGGTATTGTTACTGCGTAAAACCATATCTGCACCAGATAACAAGCCGCTATCAGGGTGATTCAGGGCAAAAATATCTATATTTTGATTACCTTGTAGAATTAACTGCTCACCTGCGTCAATTAGCAAAGGATTAGTAGCTGTATCTCGCAATTTGACCGTATCTTGAGCTTGCAGCGTTAAATTTCTCCCTGCTTGTAAGCTACCCTGTAAATCGAGATTACCACCCACTAGCGTCAAATCTTGTCCAACACTTAAATTCCCGCTATTGCTAATACTTCGAGATTGATTAGCAGCAAACTGTAACCCCGGGCGCAAACTGACTGTCAGTAATGGTGCGGTTCCGGGATTGGTAGCACTAAACTTCAAGCCATTGTCAAACACAAAGCTATTAGCTGTCGTCGCCAAAAACGAACCCGCTACATCTAAACGTGCATTCGCCCCAAAAATAATACCATTAGGATTGAGGAAAAATAGATTAGCCCGACCATCCACACCCAAAGTCCCGAAAATCTTCGAGGGGTCGTTACCGGTGACGCGAGTTAAGATATTTTCAATACCTGCGGGATTAGCAAAGTAGACTCGCTGCCCCTCGCCGACATTAAATTGTAAGAAACTGTGGAATAAGTTTATCCCTCTAGTAGCTCCACCTTCAATCACCGTTGCAGGTAAGTCTTTAACATTAACATTTGGTGTCAGTTTTGTAGTTTCTGCACCTAATGTAGAATCTGGGACAATTTGAGCTTGTGCAGAATTCGTCGATGTGGTGATTACACTACTAGTAGCGAGTAGAATTACCAACCCCAATTTCCCTAACTGTTGGCGAAAAAATGGAAGCATGAGAGTATTGCCTGTGGAGAATATTCAGGTGTCGTTTATACGCGATGCCAGATAAAAATTAAGTATATTTTTGGATGAAAATCATCCAATATTCTACTCATCTCCTCAGGAATTGGCGAGGCTGATGATTTTATTTATGCAACAAAAAACCCCATCCCAAGATTGGGCGGGGGGTAGGGGGGAGAAGGGGACAAGGGGACAAGGGGACAAGGGGGACAAGGGAGACAAGGGAGACAAGGGGGACAAATGACAAATGTAGGGGCGGGTTCACAGATATCAAAACTGATCAACGATGATCTAAATAAACCCGCCCCTACTGACAAATGACAAATGACAAATGACAAATCACTATTGACAAATCCCTTTTAATTCGTTGGTTTGGGAGCAGTACAACAAGGTAATAGAGGCTTATCTGTAACCTCCTCAAGGTTCACTGATTTCAATAAATCTGCCCAATATTGTTGGATTTCCGGATTGCTAGGATTTTGACGGCGTAAATCAGCTAAAATGCTGATTGCGTTTTCCCAAAAGCCAGCGGTTGCATAAAGAACTGCACGATCTAAAGGCTTTGGTGTCTCCTCTATCTGAGCAGCAATGTTTTCGTCCTGCAAGAGTTGTATTTTCCCTTCTTGATAGATATCTTGATCGCGGTTATTCGGATCGCAAATCATTGCAAAAGTCCAAGTATACTCTTTACCTGCTGTTAAAGCTGGTTGGTTAGCAGGTAAGGTTACACTAACAATTCCAGCTTGCTCAACTGGTGGGAAAGTTTCTTTATATAACGGATCGCTATTCTCATCTTCCCGCAATGCAAATTCTAGTCCTGCTAATGTTTTAGAAGTTTGAGGAATGTAGAACAAGAATGTTGGATGGTCTTTTGTGGTATGTTGAGCTTCTTTGCTTGTGGGAATTAGGGGGATGAAAACCTGTGCATTCTGGAAGCAAGCTCCCCGTGATGCTGCTGCTCTGACTCTACCAGGTTTCCCGGCAACAAAGACAATCAAACTCTTGCGACCTTGAATATAAGTTGTAACATTTCTAATTGCCGCCTTGGCATAAATATCTCCAGGGCGTACTTGCGCTGCTTGCTGAAAAAAATTCAAAGCTTTGCGGTAGTTTCTCTGCCTAGTTGCTGTGTAACCTTGACGCATATATTGGTCATAAGCAGAATCCGCCTGTGCCACTTGGAAAATTGGATATGCTGCTAAAAGTTTGGTTGTGCTGACAACAACAAAAGGTAAGCATACTAAAACAGCAAACAGATAACTTATCCAGAATTTACGTTTCATAATATTCAAATCTGCTGGTACTACTGTACCCAGTTTCTAATACATAAGACTCCATCTGTGTATCATAGGTTTCTCATTGGGCATCCCTTCTCTGCGAGACGCTACGCGAACGGCTTCTCTGCGAGACGCTGCGCGAACGCTCAGGGCAAGTGGGCATTGGTTAAGAAATTTTAGACTGTGGACTGTTGAGTGTTGAGTGTCAAATTCCTTTAAATCCCATATCGGCTTCTATTTGCTGTTGCATCTGGGTAGAACTCGATTTACCAGATGCGATCGCGCTTTGAGTTTGACGCCCAATGCCAAGCTGGCTGAGGAATATGCCTACTAAAATTAAGCTACCACCAATATATTGAGGCATAGTAGGGACTTCATTTAGTACCAAAAAAGCACCAATGATACTTACTATGGGTGTAAATGAGCCAATTAAGGAAGCAGTAGATACTGTAGCAGTTCTTAAGCCTTTAATCCAAAATGACTGGCCTAGCACTACAATCACAGCACCATAAACTAACATCCATTGCCAAAGAAAAGGTGAGGATACATCCATAAAATGCTCTCTACCATAGATTTTTAAAGCAATGCAGAAAAAAATCACGGTTCCTAGGGCAGTACGAAATATATTGTAAATTCCTAAAGGAATCTGCGATAAATATTTTTTACCAATAATTGTGGAAACGGATGCAACCAAAGCTCCTATTGCTGTCAAGATTTCTCCTAAACCTAATTTTAGACTCCCCATGTTCATTATGACTTCGCTAGGAGGCTGAAGGAGAATTGTGAGGCTAACACCAATAAATGCGGCGATCGCACCGCCAATTTCCCACTTAGTTACCCGTTCTCGCAATAACCACACCGAGAAAGCTAATGTTAACGGGGGTTCTAAGCGTCCAATCAGAACTATGTTGTTGACTGGTGCGATCGCTAGTGCTTGGAAAAATAAACCAGGAGCCAGCGCTCCCGATAAAATGGCTACGGCGGTGAGACTGATCCAATCGGTTTTTGATAGCTGGCGTAAATTCCCTGGCTTCCACTGTCGCCAGTAGATTGGGATCATGACGATCAAGGCGCAAAGATTACCGACAAATAAGACATTACATAAGGAAATGGGATTGCGATCGCCGATTAAGTGATTAGCACCAATTTCTGTTAGCTTGCGGGTGACTGCACTAGATGCTCCAAAGATGAGGATTGCTAGCCAGAGATATATGTGCCCGGGAATTTGAGGCGTGAGGCTGTGTCGTCTTTTTACTCTAGTCACAATACACCACTGCTTACTAAGTTGTCCTCATCCATTCACAATGAGGCTTGGCTAAAAAAATACTGAAATTACCTGTTAGTTTAAAATGCCATTCCTCTATGAGGAAATGCTGAGAAGCAAATTAATTTTCTCAAGGGATAAATTCATCAAAATCATGGTTGAGTTTCAGATGAGCTTCAGTCTCAACAGCCATAGTGTGGTTGTTCCCAAGATTTCCCAGATTAGGAGTAACAAATGAAACTCGCCGCCATGCTCACAAGTGTTGCTTTAGTTGGTTGTTTTACAATTTGGGATGCTCCCATTAAAGCAATCAATCCAATACTTGCTCAAGCTTCAGCCGCCGAAGCCAAAGATGCTACAGGCTTAACTCCTCAACAAAAAATTGAATTTCTCGCCAAGCATAAAGGTGAATTTGGCAGTGGTGACGCTTTACGTCGTTACTTCTTTGGCGATCTAGAGCCAATTGCTGTACAGCCCGGTGGTGCAGGTATGGTGGTTAATCTTTACAACAAAACCAATGATGTCACGATCGCCTACTGTACTACCTACGATGTGGTTGTGGCGGTCAAGAAAGGCAAAGTAACTAAGTTTGCACCAGACGAAGTAAAGTAAACTCCACACTCAAGTTAGTAAAGATAGGGGAGACAAGGGAGACAAGGAATTTTCCCCGCGTCCCTGCGTCCCCCCGTCCCTGTGATTGATAAGCCTTGTTTATGGATACTATCCATAATTATTTGTCAAGTTGTGTTGACTATTTGTAACAAAATTGTTAAACTTATTTACATAAGTTAACAAAGTCAAGAGAAAAAAAATTATGTATACAACTGTTAATGAAGACGGCGTTCTCAACAACTACGCAACTGAACCCCAGATGTACTACGCCGAATACCCTGCAATTTGGGAACAACGCAAATATCTTTTACAAGCTGGATTCGCGACATTACTTGTCACCACCCTCGTTTTGCTTGGCTTGAGTGTTAGCTAAGATTTTTTGATTTCGGTATCAGGATATCGCATCGTCATTTACCTCTTCCCCATCACCTCGGTTGATCGCCGGGGTTTTTTTTGCTGTGGAGCGCCTTTTAGTTTTCGATGGAAGTGCCTCCTCTACGTATTTGTTCAAAAATCAAGTAGTAAGTAACCACGCAAAATTAATTACAGTCATTGCGAGCGTTCGCGTTAGCGTCTCGTTCGCGTAGCGTCTCGCAGAGAAGAGAAGCGAAGCAATCCCGTCCCTTGCGATTGCTTCATTCCGCTGACGCTCCTTCTCCCAAGGGGAGACGCTAACGCGAACGTCGCTAACGCTCCATTCGCAATGACATTGTGTAATTAATTGTGTTTAACTACTTAATTCTATATAAAAACTCCCAACACCTAAGTGCTGGGAGTGTACAACTCTAACTAACCTTTACTAACCTCCAGAGAAAGCGGAAAATATCCTAGGACTTAGCTTCGCTGACAACGCCTAGTTTTTCTTGAATTTTCTTCTTAGCAGCTTTGAATTCAGTAGCTAATTGTTCAGTTTGCTCGCTGCTTAAGTTGTTGCGAATAGCTGCAAACATTGTGCTTTCTTCTTGACGGATATGGTCGCCAATTGCATCCATCAACTGTTTGACTTTTTCTTTGAATTGAGGTGAAGAGGGGCTAAGAGCCTTAATTTCTTCTAACTCTCGTTTTGCTTGAGCTTGTTCGTCGTAAAGTTCTTGGGTGTCAGCCGCACCGTAGAAAGCGCGTACTCTTGGGTAAACAACTTCCTCTTCAGCTTCAGCGTGAGCTGTTAAATCCTTGTAAATTTGGCCGAAGTACTCTTGGATTTTTTGGGGATCGTTGCTTTGTAGCAGTTCGGTGAACAGAGTATTTACCTTGCTGTGATCCGCACGGATGACATCCTGGATATTCATATCCTTTTTGTCACTGTTTTGGGTAACTGCGCTACCTACTACACCACTGACTGCGGCTAAAGCATCTTGAACCCGCGCCCAAATACCTTGATCGGCTTCTTGTCCAGTGAGTTCACGAACACCCAAAATTTCGAGAATACCTTTGAGTTGCTCTTGGTGAGCGCGGTTTTCAAAGTTAATGGCGTTCAAAGGTCCGATCGCTAACATCACGTCAGCACCAACTTTTTGCGCAGCCTTGTGCACAATCAAGCCACTCATGACTACTTGATGCTTCAGCAATTCATGCTGAGATACTTTCTCATACAAGCTAAGTTCGGAACCTTGGAACATCTTCCGAGCCTTGTCAACAAATTCGCGAACTGTTTGTTTGGGTTCAGCTTGGATACCATACTGACCGATAACAGTTTCTAAAATGCCCAGGTTTTTTTCGTCATCTTTGATGAAATCCCGGATGCGGTCAGAAATTTCGGAATCCAGACCTTGCTGCAAAAGTTGTTTTTCATTTTCTAGCACCAACTGTTGCAGGACTTTTAGAGATGCCAATTTAACGGCGATCGCATTCCGTTTAGTATCATCTAAACTAACTACCATTTTTCAGTTCTCCTCGGAAAAGCATGATTATTTGTCACTAATATCAAGTTTGCATATTGCTGAGAATCCTTCCCTCTTTCTTTTGAGTGATTACCTTGGTGACTTCAGGTAGATAAGCAAAAAATTACTCAACCAAATTAATACTTCTACTTTTAGATGGAGAAGGAGTTAATCTTTACTCACTCGTTAGATAGATAAATTTTTATTGCAGATTTTTTAGATTGACTCAAAGATAGTCAAACAATTTTGGATTTTAGCGCCAGCGATTTGAGATTGACTGAATCCCCTCTTGGGTTGCAGCTTGGAGATTTGAGATTTGTGCTACTAACAAGCGGTATTGCTTAAACTGAAAAACAAATCCAAAATCCTAAATCAAAAATCTAAAATTGCCAAGGTCAAATAGGAGATTAATTCATAATGGACCAAAGTCCTGGACTAGGAGAGCAAGCGCTTAATAAAGCCGCAGAAGTTGGTTTATCTAGCCAATTAGATGAAGTAGAAAATCTAGATGTCAATATTAAAACCGATCCGCTCAAATTGGTTCAGGGACAGGTAGATGCCGTCTCCATTGAGGGAGAAGGTATGGTGATGCAAAAAGACCTCCGCGTCGAGGAAATGGATATGCAATTCCAAAGCGTCGCTATCAATCCTCTGAGTGTTGCATTTGGCAAAATTGAACTGACAAAGCCTACGGTCGGCAGTGCGCGAGTCGTTTTAACCCAAGCAGATATTAACCGCGCCTTTAACTCTGATTATGTTCGTTCTCAACTGCAAAATCAGAAAATACAGGTCAATGGACAAACCTCAACAATTAACCCTCAAAATGTAGATTTTCGCCTACAAGGTGAGGGAAAAGTAGCAGTTAATGCCAAAATTCTCTTAGTAGAAACTGGTGAAACTCACCAAGTTGCTTTTGAAGCAGTACCCCGCGTGAGTGCAAACGGAAAAAGTGTTTCTCTGGAAAATGTTGAATATGGACAAGGTGAGGAAATCTCGCCGGAACTCACAAAAGCTTTAGTAGATCAAACCAGTGAACTTTTGAATTTGAGCAACTTTGACTTGGAGGGAATGACCCTACAAGTTAACAGTTTAAAGGTAGAACCAGGCAAATTAATCCTCAAAGCTCAAGCTTATGTTGAGCAAATCCCTAACACTGAAAATTAAGGTACTAAAATAATGGAAACTACAGAAACAACCTCGACACCATTTCCCAATATTCCACCAATTATTGAAAGTGACGATAAAGAATATCATGATAGCGGTGTACCCAGTACAGTTGCGATCGCTGGACATCCCCTACACCCCTTGAGTGTGATCTTTCCCATAGCCTTTTTAGCCGCAGCTTTAGGAAGCGACTTTGGCTATTGGTTAACAAAGGATTTCTTCTGGGCTAGGGCTTCGCTTTGGTTAATCGGACTGGGATTGGCTGGAGGTGTTATTGCTGCAATCATTGGACTCAGCGACTTTACGAAAATTGAACGAGTCCGCAAGCGTCAAGCCGGTTGGGCGCATTTGATTCTTAACGTTTCTCTCCTCGTCTTAACACTCGTCAACTTCCTGATCCGTCTAAATAATGTTGAGTCAAGTATTTTACCTTGGGGACTGATACTATCACTGATAGTGGGAACTTTAACTAGCATTTCTGGCTGGTTCGGTGCGGAACTCTCCTATCGTCATAAAATCGGTGTAGTCGGCGCTGGTAGTAAAAGATATCCTTAAATATCTAGGATTCCTAATTGATTTGTGAACACATATGTAGCAGTAGGGTGGGCATTGCCCATCCTATTTTTGTAAGCTTACATTGGGGATGACTACGAATTTATTCATCCCTCACCACATAAATGATCGGGGGTTGTCTAGGTTCATCTCATCAAAATTCAGGAATCAACAATGCAAAAAAAAGTTAAAGTTAAAGTTAAACCTAATTCCAAACAGCAAAAGATTGAAGAGCAAACCGACGGTAGTCTGAATGTACATTTAAAATCACCGCCAGTAGATGGTAAAGCTAATGAAGAGTTAATTAAACTACTAGCAGAAAAATTTAATGTACCATTATCTCATATTCAGATTAAATTAGGTGCGACTTCCCGACAAAAATTGGTAGAAATTGATACTGAGGTTTAAGATTAAATCCGTAGATAGCAATTAGTTAACAGCTATCAGGGTAAAGCTGATAACTGTTAACTAATAACTTTTGATCATCATCATACTGTCAATCTTGTTTAATACTTATATATCCTGATTGAGATTTGACCCGTGCTATCCAAGCTTGAATAGCCGAAAATTCTGCCAAATCAAATCCACCTTCATCAGCTACATGAGTGTAAGCAAACAAAGCAATATCAGCAATAGTATAGCGCTCTCCGACAAAAAACCTGTGAGAGCTTAAATGCTTTTCCATCACTCTTAATGCAGCGTAACCAGGTTCACGTCTTTGTTTTATAGCTTCTTGATACTCTTCGGGCTTACCTAAAATAGAGATTAAAAATCTCGATGTGGCGATGAAAGGTTCATGGCTAGATTGTTCAAAAAATAGCCATTGCAGCACTTGGGCACGCAGAAATCTGTCATAAGGTAGAAATTCTGTGCCTTCACTTAAATACACCAATATTGCATTTGATTCTGCTAAGTATTTCCCAGGTTCAATCTCCAAAAGGGGAATTTTACCGTGAGGATTTTTACTCAAAAATTCGGGTGTTCGAGTCTCGCCTTTGGTTATATCAACTTCTATTCTCTCAAATGGCATCCCAATTTGTGTCAATAGAAGACGTATCTTGTAGCCATTACCTGAAGGTAAAAAATCGTACAGCCGTAATATTTCCATGCCAAAAGTATAATAGGGAATATGTTGAGAAGGTAGGGTTCAAAATACAATATCTTACCAAATGATTTTCCCAAAACCGGATATTTTCTGATTTATATTTAGTATCTGACTGGAGAATAGAATTATCTGAAGAAATAAAAAAATATTAATTATTTATCATAATTTTAGATGTTTGATTTTAATCTATGGGGAAAAATAAAAATATGTGTGGAAGATTCACTTTAAACCAGACAGCAGCAGCCTTAGCTCAAGCTTTTGATCTAGAAGCAGTTCCCGAATTAGCAGCGCAATATAACATTGCACCTACGCAAATGGTGGCGACAGTAGTACATAAACCAGAAAGTGACAAGTGTCAATTTCAGCAGTTACGTTGGGGGTTAATCCCCTCATGGGCGAAAGACCCAGGAATAGGGGCAAAACTGATCAATGCTAGAGCTGAAACTGTAGCCGAAAAACCCTCTTTCCGTTCAGCTTTTAAACACCGACGCTGTTTAGTGTTAGCTGATGGCTTTTATGAATGGGAAAAACAACAGCACAAAAAACAACCTTTTTATTTTCGGGTTCAAAATGGTCAGCCATTTGCTTTTGCTGGTTTGTGGGAGAAATGGCAATCTCCTTCGGGAGAAGAAATAACCTCTTGTACAATTTTGACAACAACAGCCAACGAAGTACTGCAACCAATTCATGATCGGATGCCAGTGATTTTGGCTGCTAACGATTACAATTTGTGGTTAGACCCCCAACAGCAAAAGCCGGAAGTCTTACAGCCGCTATTGCGTCCTTATCCAGCCGGAGCCATGACTAGCTATCCAGTTAGCACTTTGGTAAACAAACCTCAGCATAATACTCCAGAGTGCATTCTGCCAATCGATGAGAACAATCCCTGATAAATCAGTAAAATTAAGTATTAAGTATAGCGATCGCACAATTAGCAAGTGGATACAATTTGTGGCTCTCCCCTTTCAATCGGTTGACTAAAGAGGGAAAATAAGGAGGTTCCGCCGCCCACACGATGTAGAAACAATACAATCGCGTCTCAACAACGACATCTTTTGAGCCAATAGCTGCAACCCCACAGAAGCAAATATGCCAAGAACCCAGAAAAACGATAACTTTGTTGACAAATCCTTTACAGTGATGGCGGATATCATTCTCAAGATACTGCCAACCAACAAAAAAGCTAAAGAAGCTTTTGTTTATTACCGAGATGGCATGTCGGCTCAGGCAGAAGGCGAATACGCTGAAGCCTTAGAATACTACGAAGAAGCCCTCACATTAGAGGAAGATCCTAACGATCGCGGCTATATCCTCTACAATATGGGACTAATCTATGCCAGCAACGGCGACCATGAGAAGGCTTTAGAACTGTACCATCAGGCAATTGAGTTAAACCCCCGTTTACCCCAAGCCTTAAACAACATCGCCGTGATTTATCATTACCAAGGCGAAAAGCTCAAAGAAACTGGGGATCATGAAGGTGGTGAAGCCATGTTTGACCAAGCAGCCGATTATTGGGTGAGAGCAATTCGCATGGCTCCCAATAACTATATTGAAGCCCAAAACTGGTTGAAAACCACTGGCAGAATGCAAATTGACGTATTCTTTTAGTCAATAGTCATTTGTCATTTGTCATTTGTACTTTGTCATTTGTCTGATGACCAATGACCATTAACTAATGACTCTTGACCAATGACTAATGACCAATGACTAATGACCAATGACTAATGACTCTTGACCAATGACCAATGACAATTGACTACTAATAAACAATGATAGATCGTGAACTAGTCCATAAAGTAGCCCTTCTCGCTAGGTTAGAATTAACACCAGAAGAGGAAGAGCAATTCACAACCCAACTGGGAAGTATTCTTGATTACATCGAGCAGTTAAATGAACTAGATGTGAGTGATGTACTGCCAACAACAAGGGCTATAGATGTCAGCAATGTTACGCGCGAGGATGAATTACAGCCCTATCCTGACCGCGAAGCCATCCTCCAAGGTGCGCCTGAACAGGAAGGAGAATTTTTCAAAGTACCCAAAATTCTCAATGCTGAATAGTTAATAGTCCAGAGTCAATAGTCAAAAGTCAATAGTCCAAAGTCCAGAGTAATTAACTTTTACAAATGACAAATGACCATTGACCAATGACCAATGACAACTGACAACTGACCAAGGAGGTAATTATGGGTTTGGGAATCCTCAAAAATGGAAAGTGGGTATCTGAACGGGATCAAGAAGATACCCAAGGCAGATTTATTCGTCCCTCCACCACTTTCCGCCATAAAATTACAGCCGATGGCTCTAGTGGATTTAAAGCTGAAAAAGGGCGTTATCATCTGTATATTTCCTGGGCTTGTCCTTGGGCTTGTCGGACTGCAATTATGCGTCAGTTAAAAGGTTTAACAGATGTTATTGGGTTATCAGTAGTTGGGGCAGAAATTGACCAAAATAGTTGGGAATTTAGCGATGAACCAGGCGCAGTTCCTGATACGCCCAACGGGAGTCAATATCTTTGGCAACTTTACCTCAAGGCTGAACCTAACTACAGTGGGCGGGTGACAGTCCCAGTTTTGTGGGATATTCAACAACAGACAATTGTTAATAATGAATCTCGCGAAATCATGCGGATGTTGGATACAGAATTCAATGATTTTGCGAAAGCAGATGTCAACTTCTATCCTCAAGAATTGCAGAAAGTAGTTGATGAAACAATTGACGCGATTTACAAACCAATTAATAATGGTGTTTATCGGGCGGGATTCGCTACTACTCAATCGGCTTATGATGAGGCAGTAACAGAATTATTTAATGCTCTTGATTATTGGGAACAAGTGTTAGACAAACAACGCTATCTCTGCGGTAATAAAATTACTGAAGCGGATTGGTGTATGTTTACTACCTTGTTTCGCTTTGATGCAGTTTATTATGTGCATTTCAAATGCAACATCCGCCGAATTGTTGAGTATCCTAATCTGTGGAATTATCTCAAAGAACTCTACCAACTGCCGGGAGTCAAAGAAACTTGTAATTTAGACCACATCAAACGGCATTATTACCGCAGTCATCCCAAGGTTAACCCTACAAGGATTGTACCAAAAGGCCCGTTGATTGATTTTGATGCAGATCACGATCGCGATCGCCTAAGCATCTAATCGGCAATCCCTATCTATCAGACTCAGCAATCAACACTATTTAAGAATTCAACCCAACTTATAAGGCAGCTACAATAGTACCCTAAAGAAGGATTAAGCCCGATTTTTGATTTTATGACTTCTGCTACAACTGTAAAAACTGAGTACGAAGCGATTATTGGTCTAGAAACCCATTGTCAGCTGAGTACAAATACCAAGATTTTTTCTACCAGTTCTACGGCATTCGGTGGTGACCCCAATACTAACATCGACCCAGTATGTATGGGTTTACCTGGAGTCTTACCAGTTCTCAACCAAAAAGTACTCGAATATGCCGTAAAAGCAGGTTTGGCACTAAATTGTCAAATCGCTAAATATAGCAAATTTGACCGTAAACAGTATTTTTATCCCGATTTACCAAAAAATTACCAAATTTCTCAATATGACCTGCCAATCGCCGAACATGGTTGGTTAGAAATTGAATTAGTAGATGCTGATGGGAATCCGTCTCGCAAACGCATTGGAATTACCCGTTTGCACATGGAAGAAGATGCAGGGAAATTGGTACACGCAGGTAGTGAGCGTCTTTCTGGCTCTACTTATTCTCTGGTAGATTACAATCGGGCAGGTGTGCCATTAGTAGAAATTGTTTCCGAACCAGATCTGCGTTCAGGGCAAGAAGCTGCTGAATATGCTCAAGAATTGCGGCGGATTGTACGCTATCTTGGCGTTAGTGACGGCAACATGCAAGAAGGATCTTTACGTTGCGATGTCAACATCTCAATTCGTCCAGTGGGACAAAAAGAGTTTGGCACAAAAGTAGAAATTAAAAATATGAACTCATTCAGCGCCATCCAAAAGGCGATTGAATATGAGATTGAACGACAAATTGCCGCCACACAAGCAGGCGATCGCATTATCCAAGAAACTCGTCTGTGGGAAGAAGGTTCGCAACGGACAATTAGTATGCGGACAAAAGAAGGTTCTAGCGATTACCGCTATTTCCCCGAACCAGATTTAGCACCAATTGAAGTTTCAAGTGAACAATTAGAAACTTGGCGCAGTGAACTTCCAGAATTACCTGCGCAAAAACGCCATCGTTATGAAACTGAATTGGGGCTTTCTGCCTACGATACGCGAGTTTTAACAGAAGATCAGCCTGTTGCTGACTATTTTGAAACAGCGATCGCCGCCGGTGCAAGTCCGAAAGCAGCCGCTAACTGGATTACTCAAGATATTGCAGCCTATCTCAATAAGCAAAAACTCAGCATCAGCGAAATTGGTTTGACTCCCCAAAATTTAGCTGATGTCATCCTGCGGATTGAAAAAGGCAAAATCAGTAACGCCCAAGCCAAACAAAAGTTACCAGACTTACTTGGTGGTGTGTCTCCGGAAAAAGCTTTTGCCGGTCAAGAACTGATCACCGATCCGGCTGTGTTAGAACCAATTGTAGATGAAGCGATCGCCGCCAATCCCAAAGAACTAGAAAAATATCGCAACGGTAACATTAATCTCAAAGGCTTCTTTGTCGGACAAGTGCTGAAAAAAACGGAAAAACGCGCCGATCCGAAGCTGACTAATGAATTGGTAGAAAAGAAACTCAATTCTTAATCCCGATTCATCTCCATCGCTTCCTAGATCCCCGACTTCTTGAAGAAGTTGGGGATCTCACCCCTTCGAGTGCTACTTGCTGGGCAAAATTTTTCCAAAGAGAAATTATGATGATGGGTTATACCCCTCAATCTCAAAGTGCTATACTCTGTTGATTGAATCCACCATGATGCTCTAGAGAGCGCTCTCAGTGGCTCTTGTTTTACTTTGCTTAACCAAAGTGAAGAAATTAGCCAAAAAAATAGTCAAAAAATTAGCCAAAAATTTTTGTTAGGGGGTCTTGCCCTTCATCTCATACGTGTTATAATATGCTATATAGATGCACCCTGATGATCTGGAGAGCTGCCCAAGTAGCTCTCTCTTTTTTTTTGTAAAGCTTCCATAACACTTCATCATAACTTTGCAAAAATCAGGCTCAATGATGGGTATTGACCCTCATGCATAAAATGCTATGATCTGCTAATTAGATGCACCCTGATGATCTGGAGAGCTGCCCAAGTAGCTCTCTTTTTCGATTGTGTGGAAACTTGATTAACGACTTAATTATTTTTTGATATTTTTTTGATTGGGGGTCTTGCCCCTCACACCAAATGTGTTATAATCTGATATATAGATGCACCCTGATGATCTGGAGAGCTGCCCAAGTGGCTCTCCTTTTTCCATTTTTGGGCAGGGATGAAAAGATTTTAGTCAGTACTTAGAGACTTTTAAGTAAAAAATATTTCATTGCTATTGTTTACGGTTGACTGTTAACTGTGAACCCTAAACACCTTTCATCCACTCGATACACTTATGCATCTGCTGATGCATTAGATCAAGATGAGCATGAAATCGCCGCCCATGTCCTGGTAATACCCACTCAAATGAGAAATTAGCTAATTTAGTCATTGATTTAATCTGTTCTGACCAGGAATACCAGCAGAAATCGCGGAACGCAACCAATTGGTGTAAGTTTTCTGACCAAGCGAGATGGTCACCAGTAAAAAGAAACTTGTTTTTATAAAGTAGAACAGTGTGTCCTTTGGAATGACCTGGAACTGGGATAATTAATACATCCCCAGTCAATGCAAATGGTTCAAAACCAGTAAGTTTTATTTCCACATTGCGAGTATCCCCAGTAATATCATCAGCATGAAGAATGCGTTGACACTGAAAATGTTCAGCAAACTTTTGATGATCTGCGACATCATCTCTGTGAGTCAGGTACATATAAGCAATTCCGCCCATCTCCTCTAAACGCTTGACTAAAGGCGGTGTAAACCTAGGAGAATCTACTAAAATATTACCTTCTGGATGTTGAATAAAATAGCTAGCAGCAGCGTAAGATTTTTCCGAGTGATAGCCGCAGTGGTAAACATTTTCTGTCACTAATATCGGCAAAGTTTCTTGAGCAATTCTGATATCTTCTGGCTTTGCAACTGTGCCAATAGAATTAGTCGGACAAGCTAAAAGTGCTTGCAGTGCTGCTAATCTTTCTGTGGCATTTATAGGTTGGTGATAAACTGCTGACTGTTCATGAACACGATGAAATACTTCCGGAACCATCCAGCGACAAGTATCACAATCTATACAGGTAGTATCTACATATAAATCGCCGTTAACATTTTCAGGGCGACGCAGTTTTAAATTAGCCATATTAAATAAACCTTTTTTTGCCTAGCTAATTGCTGAGAACGATAAACCCTATATCACTACGCTAACAAAACTCAACTCAAAATATAGAAGTCGTTAGAGGTAAATATATTCATCCAACAGCAATGTTTTAGTTAGGGCACTGCCTATCTAATTCGTAATTTATAATTCATCTACGGCTCTATTTTGCCTGATATCTACAAATCTTCTTATTATGGGTAGTGTATAAAGTGCCACCCATAACGTAATTAGAAATTGTTAATTATCGGCTCAGATATTGGCAATAATGTTTAATTGTTATCATGCGATCGCCACCCTTGGCTAAACTTCTAAATACCCTTCAAATTCCGCAAATTTACGCAAGCGCGGTACACACTGACGTTGATAAAAACTACTTAAAGTTGGAATTGGTAAACCGAATTGCGCAGATAATTCCTTCCAACTAGCTTCCGGAGGAAGACGTTTCAAAATTAATATCTGACAATTTACATCTGGACGGCCTTTAACACAAGTACTACGTAGTTCTCCATTAGTATCAACTTCTACCCACGTCCTCACGTTTTCCAAAATCGGCGGAGCTTCTGGGGTAGCAGCTAGGTTTTCTACAGGGTCAATAGTCTCACTATTGTCACCCGAACCAGACTGCAGTACTTTTAAAGGCACTTTAATAACTTGTTCTCGTTGCTGGTAGAGATAAAAGTCTTGAAGTCGGTGTTTTAGGTATGCATTCAACCAAGTTACAACGCTGCCATAACTGGGATCGTAAGCTTGACCTGTGCTAGCTTCACAAATGTTGCGACAAAAATATAACCAAGTTTGTTGGAGTGCGTCTTGATAATAGGAAGTACTTTCCTTCCAGAGTCTATTTGTAGTCAAGCGAATGATTTGTGTCAGTAACTTCTGACGTTCTTGACTTCCGCGTGGGTATTCACAAGCTTGTGCAACTAAGACGCGTAGCTGTTCATCCAATTCAACCATACCAATCTGGGTTTAAAAAGCAAGAATATCATAGTATTGCGTATAACACTGTCGGAAAAAATTACCCTTTGTCGTGATATTAATTCTCCCGTTTTATAGGGGACATGAGGGAGCAGGGGGAGATGAGGGGGATGAGGTAGCAAAATTATCCTCATCCCTAACTGGAGCCAAATCAGTTAAGGGACTTTCAAGTAAAAAATATTCCATTGCTATTGTTCACTGTTGACTGTTGACGGTTCACAGTTAACAGTCAACAGTCAACGTTTAACGGAATAATTTATTTTTTGGAGTTCCCTCATATTTTTGTAGGTTGTTGAGAATGGTGCTAGATATTAGTAGAATCGACTACCAAACGTCTGCTTGAAGCGGAGGATTAGACAACTTTTAGGCAGATTATTTTAGTGTTATATAGCTATAAACCCATCCAAGAAAAGAAACGTTCCCACCAAGAAGTTGTGATATCGCCAACAGTTAACTTCAATTTGCGGCGGATGTCTTGAATATTCCAGTTGGTTAGCTTGGCTAAAGTTTGCGCCTCTTGTTCAAAGCGCTTAGGCAAGGACTGTTTATATTCTCGCCCTGCTGGACACTTGACTTCACCCAAAAACGGATGTTGTAAAATGTAACGTCCCTGAAAAGATTCGCGATTGGAAGTTTCTTGGAACATCGGATCTTCGGGAAACTTGTTGCGGGTATAACGAATATGCAACCGACTGATGAAAACACTGCTGTTAGATACAGGAGGACGGACACTACGGCGAGGTGCTGGAACTCCACTACCAGAATCGCCATCTAGCCAAAATACACCTGCTTGCTTCAGTTCTTCTGGTGATAAAGGTTCGGCAGAACAAGGATCGCAACTGCTCATATCCCAGGCATATTCTAAGAAAGCAACTTTCCGGTCTTCTTTATTGTAGGCAGTTTGGAACATGGATTTATAGAATTCGCCAAATTCCTCTTTGACAAACAGCGGAATATAGGCATCAGAAGGAATTTTTACCGTCCGGTAGTTGGTAGTTTCTGCCTGTCCTTTTGGCGATAGGATATAGACAATTACATCTTGCTCACTGGCAGCGTTGACCATACCTAAGCGAATGGGCAGCATGAACTTTGGTGATTTGTAGGCAATTTGTAGCGGGCGGAGTAACTGGTAGCTAGATTCCTCAAATTTCTCTAGGTTGACTTTAGCAACAAAGAATTTCATAGCCGAACGGATATAAGGCTTCAGTAAATCTTTGGCTCCTTTAGGGATTTTGTAACCATTTTGACGCAGCCAGGTTTCCAATCCGCCAGATTCTTTAGCACTGAGAATCACAATGTCGTATTCACCAACATTGAAACGCGCCTCAACAGTGACACCCAAACTATTACCACCCCTCTCTCCCTTAAACTCATCTCTAGCTGTAGCTCTAGCTGCGGGGGCTGGTAAATTACCTTCGTAAAGTTGAGCGCAGGGATCTGAGTCGAAATATTCTACCAATCGCGGGGCGCTAAAAGCATCAAGACGTTCAATAATCTTGGGTTGGGCAACATGAACTTGCTCTTTTTGCAATACAGTTGGTACAGGTACAACGATCGCAAAATCTTTGACTTCGCCCTGAAAATCATTAGCCATTGTCAGCACAGTGCGATCGCCATCCCTTGCAATCACCACCTGAGAAGCTTTGTTATACAGTTTGGTATCAGCTTTAGAGACATAAAATCCACAAAATGCCCATGCTGTTGGGGCAAAGCACAGCACAGCTATTAATGCCATCACTATGGAGATGAAGAATCTTAAAGGTTTCATTTGATTTCTCGATTGTGTTAAAGGGGTTAGGGGCTAGGGACTGGAGAATTATCAGTAACAGTAGTGTTCCCATCTTTACTAAGCCAGGAATATTCTGGGGCTGACAAAAAAGCATCAAATAGAATAGTCAATGGCGCTAGGATAAACAGTGCCCAGAAAACTGCGCTGGAAATAAAGAAATAATTCCGCAGTATAAAAGTGAATATGGCAATGCAGACTGCCCAAACTATCCGCCCGATTCTGGCGTTGGGAATTGATCGCGGATCGGTGACCATAAATAGGGCAAATAACAACAAAGATCCACTCATCAAACGATGCAAGTAAACATCCCAAGTCCACCCCAGCCAAAGATTACGAATCGCCTCTAGCAGTGAGTAGGAACCCAAAAAGGCGGCGGTAGTGTCCCAGCGACCAACGCGCTGCACAATCATCCCACCAGTCCCGACAAATAACAGCCCATACCACCAGTCTTCTCCCCACTGTCCGGGAGAAACCCAAGCATCAGAGGTGAGTAATAAGGCAGTAATAATGCCAAAATTCGCCGGATTGAAGAAATGTTTATTCCCGACTTGAAAGAGAAATTTGCTAGCGATCGCACTGGCTGCGGCCAAAGCCATTGTCGTCCAATGATCCGCCCGCAACAGTAAGCTGAGTCCCAATGAGGTAATCAGCGCACTACGAATATTCAGCTTTTGTTCTTGGCTAAACACCGATGACAAAATCCATTGGGTTAATAGACAAGTTGCGATCGCTACCCCAATCAACTCCGGTCGCAACGTCCAGTCCCTTGTCCCAATTCCCAAAACTAGGAACAAGGACAGAAACAGAATTTGATAATCTCGGACATCATTCAACAACATTACCCGTCTACTCCGGGATTACTCGCAGATTTTTCATCAATCTAGACGGATAAATGTGCAAATAATGCCCTTGTTACAGTTTTTGTTACAAACTCAATTTCTGAAGGCAAAGAACAGGGTTAGACCTTTATACAAATTAATATTGCGTATCCATTCGCTACAATTCAAACATCATCTTGCTTACCAACCCTTGAGCTTATGCAAATCCGCAGTGCAACACCAGCCGATGTACCCAAAGTTCTACCAATGGTTGCAAAGATTTGTGCTTTGCATGATGCTTGGGACTCTGCCAAATATGGATTTCTGCCCAATCCAGAACAGCGTTATCAAAACTGGTTGGGGCGTTTAGCAAATAGTGATACCAGTGTCTTTCTAGTAACTGAAGATGAAGAGAATTTGGTAGCGTTTTTAGTAGCGACAGTTGAACGCGAAATACCAATTTATCGGTTACAAGAATATGCCTTTATTCATGATATTTGGGTTGATCCAGAATATCGCCAAAAAGGAGTAGCAAAACAAATGGTGATGCAAGCTGTTGAACGCTTTGAGCAAATTGGGGTTAAGCAAATCAGGTTAGACACCGCAGCCATTAACGAAGCCGCGCGAAAGTTATTTGCATCTTGTGGTTTTCGCATCAGCACTATAGAAATGCTGATGGAATTGAGTCAATAGTCAATAGTCAGTTGTCAATTGTCAGTTGTCAGTTGTTAAGAAGTCCAAAGTCCAGAGTCATTAACCTTGACCAATGACCAATGACCAATGACTATTGACCAATGACTAACCAGCTAAAAGTGTTTTTTCTAGAGGAGTCCAACGGAAAGCGCGATCGCCACCCCTCTCGATTACTACTTTTACTTTTGGTTCTAAACGGGGTAAAGCGGTTAAGAAGTCAATTTCCTGATTGGAAAGAATATGCCCCTCGATAATCCACAATACTAGTCCTTTGGACTTTGGCGGTAACTGTTCTAGGTGAGAAGTGATCAGAGGTGGCAAATAGTATACAGCACCTACTGCCGCACCACTACCAGTACTTTTTTTACCCAAATGAGGTGGTCTGACTCCATGAACTCCTGTGAGATAGGCAGCCAAATCCCCTAGCCCCTTAGCAGTAATGTGGAGAGTTTCGTAGCCAGTTGCACGCAGTCGGCGACGATACCGACCTTCATAACCCCCTTCGGGAGGTACATAAACACCAAGAGATCCGACTTTTTCTAGTTCGCGAATAAAAGCGTTGCCAGTGGTAAGTAGTGCCATAGATATTCGTTCTATCTCTCTTAGATATCTCTATTATTTACTGCGAACCCTAAATTCGGTTCAACAATTAATTTATGATCTAGATTAGGTTTACCTCCTGTCAATCCATTCACATCGCTTTACCTTAACTTTGATACATCTCGACAGGGAAAGGGAATGAGGAGGATGAGGGGGACAAGGGGGACAAATGCCTATTGCCTTCTTGACAAATGACCAATGACAAATGACTATTGACTAAATAAATTTATAGACAAATCTAAATAAATCATTTATATTGTTAGATTGTGACCAATTACGCAAATTAAGTTGCCCTCTTATTGGCATTCTTAGCTAGTGTGAGCATCAAGAGTTAATGACTTGATTCCAAATTTGGAGAAAGCTAGCGTAGAGCGATCAGAGACTGGTACACTGAAAAAGCTTTCGGGTCAAATATAGAACTTATGGCTGGAATATTCAAGCCAACCTTAAGTTCCAGACTACATTCACTCCTGTAGTCCTGAAAAAGTAGGCAAAACCTTGAACAATAGTTTAAGGTGTTTTAGTCGGAGTAGAAACTAAGCGGTAATGTTGGTTTGATCGCATTACATTAGTCTTAGCTAAAGGATACTGAGTGGCAAGATGCTGCTTAAGTCCCACTACAGCACGGCTGTCGCTGACCGTAGGGAAATCCCTTCAAGGCGCTGCCTCCAGAAAGTGCCTAAGCAATTGCTTGGATGAAAGCATTGCTGCACAAAGTGCAAAGCCCTCAAGCCTTGCCTTGATTCCAGAAGTTAACCCTTCCCAAAAAGAAGGTGCTTATGGCTGTTCTGGTGAACTGGTGAGTGAAAGTAAACGGATTCACCAAACAGTAAGGACATAGTTTTTTGTGTCCCGGAAAACTTGGAGTCTTCAAAACGGCTCTAAATTTATCGGTGTACAAAAAGCCTGTCTTTGAGAGTCCGATGCCAAGGTTAGCAAGTAGATAAGGAGAACCAGTTACTGTGTCTGTAGGTATTCTCGGCACCAAGCTGGGCATGACCCAAATATTTGACGATGCAGGAGTAGCCATTCCTGTCACCGTTATCCAAGCGGGTCCATGCACCGTTACCCAAGTTAAAACAAAACAAACTGACGGTTACGCTGCCATTCAAGTTGGTTTTGGCTCAGTTAAACCTAAGGCTTTGAACAAGCCGCTATTAGGTCACCTAGCAAAATCATCTGCCCCAGCGTTACGTCATTTGAACGAGTATCACACAGATACTTCCAGTGACTATGCTTTAGGTCAAGAAATTAAAGCAGATATTTTTAGTGCAGGTCAAATTGTAGATGTAATCGGTACAAGTATCGGTCGTGGTTTTGCGGGTAACCAAAAGCGTAACAACTTTGGTCGCGGGCCCATGTCACATGGTTCCAAAAACCATAGAGCACCCGGTTCCATTGGTGCTGGTACCACCCCAGGTCGTGTTTATCCCGGAAAACGGATGGCAGGACGTTTAGGCGGTAAACGCATCACAATCCGCAAATTGACTGTAATACGAGTCGATGCAGAGCGCAATTTACTGCTAATCAAGGGAGCTATTCCCGGTAAACCAGGTGCGCTGGTGAGTATCGTACCTGCCAAGAAAGTTGGTAGGTAGTCAAGAGTCATTAGTTGTTAGTCATTAGTCATTAGTCATTGGCTAAGGACAAGTGACAAAAGACAAATGACAAAGGACAAATGACAAAGGACAAATGACAAAGATGGTTGAGACTATAGTTAAAAATTGGCAAGGAGAACAAGTCGGACAGACTTCGTTTGAGTTGCGGGTTGCCAAAGAAGAAACAGCGGCTCATGTTGTACATAGAGCTTTGGTTAGACAGCAGACCAATGCTCGCCAAGGAACTGCTAGCACAAAAACCCGCTCTGAAGTTAGAGGTGGTGGACGCAAACCTTGGCGGCAAAAAGGTACAGGTCGCGCGCGTGCAGGGTCAATTCGTTCACCCCTGTGGCGTGGTGGTGGTGTAATCTTTGGCCCAAAACCCAGAGATTATGAATTAAAGATGAACCGCAAAGAGCGGCGCTTAGCATTGCGCACAGCTTTTGTGGGTCGTGTTGACGATTTGATTGTAGTAGAAGAATTTAGCGAACAGCTATCCCGCCCCAAAACGAAAGACTTAGTAGCAGCACTAGCGCGTTGGGGAGCTGCACCAGAAGAGAAGACACTGTTAATTTTGTCTGAGATTGCACAGAACGTTCATTTGTCAGCCCGCAATGTAGAAAATTTAAAAGTAATTGCTGCAAATCAGTTAAATGTTTTCGATTTGCTGCACGCTGACAAAATTGTAGTGACAGCATCAGCCATAGCAAAAATTCAGGAGGTCTACAGTGCCTAACTTCGACCCCCGTAACCTAGCTGACTTAATCCGTCGCCCAATTGTGACCGAAAAGGCGACCATCCTCATGGAGTTAAACAAATATACTTTTGAAGTAACTCCCAAGGCCACCAAACCAGAAATTAGAGCCGCGATCGAAGACTTATTTCAGGTAAAGGTCGTCAAAGTCAATACTTCCAACCCACCTCGGAAAAAACGGCGCGTGGGCAAATTTATTGGTTACAAGCCCCAATATAAAAAAGCGATTGTGACGATCGCACCTGGGGATGTAGAAAAGGTTAGACAACTTCTATTCCCAGAGGTGTAAAACAAAGATGGGTACTCGTTCTTATCGCCCTTATACCCCTAGTACTCGCCAAGTTACAATCTCTGACTTTGCGGAAATCACTAAAACTGAGCCAGAAAAATCCCTGACTAAGTACGTACATCGTGCCAAAGGACGGAACAATCTAGGCCGGATTACTAGCCGTCGTCGGGGTGGCGGACATAAACAGCTTTACCGGATTATCGACTTTAAGAGAGATAAGCGGAACATTGCGGGTACAGTTACAGCAATTGAATACGATCCCAACCGCAATGCGCGGATTGCCCTGGTGATGTATGAAGATGGTGAAAAACGGTACATTCTCCATCCCAATGGCTTAAAAGTTGGGACAAAAATTATTGCTGGTCCCGAATCTCCGATCGAAAATGGGAATGCTTTACCCCTAGCGAATATTCCCTTGGGTACGGGTGTTCATAATGTGGAAATGAAACCTGGCAAAGGTGGTCAAATTGTGCGTGCTGCTGGTGCTACAGCGCAAGTTGTGGCGAAAGAAGGCAATTACGTTACCCTCAAGCTACCTTCCGGTGAAGTTCGCTTAATTCGCCGTGAATGTTACGCCACCATTGGACAAGTAGGTAACACCGACGCGAGAAACTTAAGTGCAGGTAAAGCTGGCCGCAATCGCTGGAAAGGACGCCGTCCCAAAGTTAGAGGTAGCGTCATGAACCCAGTGGATCATCCCCACGGTGGTGGTGAAGGTAGAGCGCCAATTGGGAGATCTGGGCCTGTTACTCCTTGGGGTAAACCTACTTTAGGTGCAAAAACACGCAAACCCAAGAAAGCTAGCAGTAAATTCATTGTTCGCCGTCGCCGTAAATCTTCTAAACGCGGTCGCGGTGGTCGTGAATCATAGAATTTTAGATTTTGCGAAAAGTTGCGTGGGCGGGTTTCCCGACTTGAGCAAACTTTTCAAGAGAGATTTTGGATTTTCGATTGGGTTTACTTATTAGCATCCAGAAATTTTAAAGCTTTATGAAGATACCTAGTCATCCAAAATCCGAAATTCTCAATCCAAAATCCTTGCATCCAAAATCCAAAATAGCACTATGGGTCGTTCTCTAAAAAAAGGTCCTTTCGTAGCCGATCACTTGCTCAGCAAAATTGAAAAGCTGAACGCCAAAAACGAAAAACAAGTGATTAAAACTTGGTCGAGAGCATCGACAATTTTACCCCTGATGGTAGGTCACACCATAGCCGTTCACAACGGACGCCAACACGTTCCCGTTTTTGTCAGTGAGCAAATGGTGGGACACAAGTTGGGAGAATTTGCCCCTACACGTACATACAGGGGTCATGGAAAAAGTGACAAAAAATCAGGTAGGTAGTCATTAGTCATCAGTCATTAGTCATTAGCTAAAGACAAATGACAAATGATAAATGACAAATGACAAAAAAGGAAAAAATATGGCTACTGATACTACTGAAGTCAAAGCGATCGCTCGTTTTATCCGCATTTCTCCCTTTAAAGTACGTCGTGTACTCGATCAAATTCGGGGCAGGTCGTACCGAGAAGCGTTGATTATTCTGGAATTTATGCCTTATCGCGCCTGCGATCCAGTTTTAAAGGTTCTCAGAAGCGCCGCCGCCAATGCGGAGCATAATGCTGGTTTAGACCGTGCCCAGCTAGTGATTACTCAGGCATACGCCGATCAAGGCCCAGTACTCAAAAGATTCCAACCCAGAGCGCAGGGTCGAGCTTACCAAATTCGCAAACCGACGTGTCATATCACCGTAGCAGTAGCCGCTGGCGCTGCTGCTGAATAATTACTAGACACGAAAAAATTGCGTAAAGTAAGAAATTTTAGAGGAAGCATTTGTGGGACAAAAAATTCATCCAGTTGGTTTTCGACTGGGTATTACACAAGAACATCAATCTCGGTGGTTTGCCGTTCCTGACAAATATCCAGAACTGCTCCAAGAAGACCACAAACTCCGTCAATATATAGAACAAAAGCTGGGTAGACTAGCGCAAAACAACGCTGGGATCTCAGAAGTGCGGATTGAGCGCAAAGCAGACCAAATCGACTTAGAAGTACGCACAGCTAGACCTGGCGTAGTCGTAGGTCGTGGTGGTCAAGGGATCGAATCCTTACGTACCGGACTCCAAGAACTGTTGGGTAGCAATCGCCAAATTCGCATCAACGTAGTAGAAGTACAACGAGTTGATGCTGATGCCTACTTGATTGCCGAATATATCGCTCAACAATTGGAACGCCGCGTATCTTTCCGTCGGGTGGTACGTCAAGCTATTCAACGTGCCCAACGTGCTGGTGTTCAAGGCATTAAAGTCCAAGTTAGCGGTCGGCTAAACGGTGCAGAAATCGCCCGTACAGAATGGACTCGTGAAGGTAGAGTACCCTTACATACCTTAAGGGCTGACATTGATTACTCTTACTGTACAGCCAAAACGGTTTATGGGATTCTCGGCATTAAAGTGTGGGTATTTAAGGGAGAAATCATCCCTGGACAAGAAGAAACTGCTCCTGCACCCACAACCCGTGAACGCGATCGCGATCGCGCTCCCTCTCGCCGTCAACAACAACGCCGTCGCCAACAATTTGAAGACCGCTCAAATGAAGGGTAAATCGTCATTAGTCATTAGTCCTTAGTCCTTGGTAATGACAAATGACAAATGACAAATGACAAATGACAAATGACAACTAACAAACCATGTTAAGTCCAAGAAGAACTAAATTCCGCAAACAACAACGCGGACGGATGGAGGGTCTAGCCCACCGTGGTAGCACCCTGAACTTTGGCGATTTTGCACTCCAAGCTCAAGAACCTGCTTGGATTACCTCCCGACAAATCGAGGCTTCTCGTCGAGCCATGACCCGTTACATTCGCCGGGGTGGACAAATCTGGATTCGGATTTTCCCTGATAAACCTGTAACCATGCGTCCGGCTGAAACCCGGATGGGTTCCGGTAAAGGTAACCCAGAGTTTTGGGTAGCTGTAGTCAAGCCAGGGCGGATTTTGTTTGAAATCGCTGGTGTTTCTGAAGAAATCGCCCGTGAAGCCATGCGCCTAGCTGCATATAAGCTGCCAATTAAAACCAAATTTATTGTGCGCCCCCAAATACAGGAGCAGGAGTAGGTTATGCCTCTTCCCAAGGTTTCAGAAGCTAGAGAATTAACTGACGAGAAACTGTCCCAGGAAATTGTTGCTGTTAAAAGACAACTATTTCAATTGCGCTTGCAAAAAGCGACCAGACAATTGGACAAGCCCCACCAGTTTAAACACGCCCGACATCGCCTAGCACAATTGCTAACAGTCGAAGGAGAACGGAAACGGGCAGCAAGTCAACAGTCTCAAGAACAAAAGTAGGAGATTATGGCAGTCAAAGAACGAGTTGGCTTGGTAGTGAGCGATAAAATGCAAAAAACGGTAGTAGTAGCCGTAGAAAACCGCGCTCCTCACCCCAAGTACGGCAAAATTGTAGTTCAAACCCGGCGCTATAAAGCTCATGATGAAGACAATCAGTGCAAAGTGGGCGATCGCGTTCGCATTCAGGAAACTAGACCCCTGAGTAAAACCAAGCGCTGGCAAGTCACAGAAATTCTCAACGCCAAAGCTACAACGTAATAGTTGTTATCAAACTAACAACTTAACAAGGGAGACAAATTGTGATTCAACCCCAGACTTACCTGAATGTCGCAGATAATAGTGGTGCCCGGAAGCTAATGTGCATCCGCGTATTAGGCGCAGGCAACCGCCGTTACGGTGGCGTGGGTGATAAAATTATTGCCGTTGTCAAAGATGCCCAACCCAACATGGCTGTAAAAAAGTCAGATGTGGTAGAGGCAGTAATTGTCCGCACTCGTAAAAGTATAAATCGAGATAGCGGTATGAGCATTCGGTTTGACGATAACGCCGCAGTGATCATCAACAAAGATGGTAACCCCAGAGGCACACGGGTATTTGGCCCAGTTGCCCGGGAACTGCGTGATAAAAACTTCACCAAAATTGTTTCTTTGGCTCCGGAGGTGCTGTAATGGCAAAACAGCCACAACCCAAGGTATTTCATAAAATGCATGTCAAAACTGGCGACACTGTGCAAGTGATTGCTGGTAAGGACAAAGGAAAAGTGGGTGAAGTGATTCAAGCACTGCCACAACTTAGTAAAGTTATTGTCAAAGGCGTCAATATTAAAACTAAGCACGTAAAGCCCCAGCAAGAAGGGGAATCAGGAAGAATAGTCACCCAGGAATTCCCGATTCATAGCTCCAACGTTATGCTTTACTCCACCAAGCAAAACGTCGCCAGTCGCGTATGCTACACCTTCACCGCTGAAGGTAAAAAAGTGCGCAAGCTCAAGAAAACCGGCGAAATCCTGGATAAATAGTCAGCGAGCAAGGGACGATTTTAGATGAGATTTTAAATTCAATCTAAAATCCCAAATCTAAAATCTAAAATTCAAGGTTCCCTGACCAAGCCCAGGGAGAAACAGGACAAAAAATTATGGCGACAACAAGACTCAAAACCTTATATCTAGAGACAATCGTCCCCAAACTGACCAGTCAGTTTCAATACACCAACGTTCATCAAGTGCCGAAGTTGGTCAAAGTTACTGTTAACCGAGGTTTGGGAGAGGCGGCTCAAAATGCTAAAGCACTAGACGCGTCTCTCAACGAAATTGCCACGATTACTGGTCAAAAACCAGTAGTAACAAGAGCGAAAAAGGCGATCGCCGGCTTCAAAATTCGTCAAGGTATGCCTGTTGGGATCATGGTGACCTTAAGAGGCGAGAGGATGTATGCCTTCCTCGACAGACTTATTAGCTTGTCCCTACCCAGAATCAGAGATTTTCGCGGCGTTAGTCCTAAAAGCTTTGATGGTCGCGGTAACTACACTCTAGGTGTCCGAGAACAGCTAATTTTTCCAGAAATCGAGTATGACAGCATCGATCAAATCCGTGGTCTAGATATTTCCATCATTACCACAGCGAAAAACGACGAAGAAGGCCGCGCCCTACTGAAAGAAATGGGTATGCCTTTTCGCGATCAATAAGTTCATCTAAAGAGGGAACGATGGCGGCTAACGACACAATTGCAGATATGCTGACGCGCATCCGCAATGCCAACTTGGCGAGGCATCAAACTACACTAGTGCCTGCAACAAAACTCACCCGTAGTATTGCAAAAGTACTACGAGAAGAAGGCTTTATTTCTGAATTTGAAGAATCAGGAGAAGGCGTAAAACGTAACCTGGTGATTGCCCTGAAATATAAGGGTAAAAATCGCCAGCCACTAATTACCGCCCTCAAGCGCGTAAGTAAACCTGGTTTGCGGGTTTACTCTAATCGCAAAGATTTACCCAGAGTACTCGGTGGTATCGGCATTGCCATTATTTCTACATCCAGTGGGATTATGACCGACCGCGAAGCGCGGCGTCAGAACTTGGGTGGGGAAGTACTGTGCTATGTCTGGTAGTCATTAGTCATTAGTCATTTGTCATTAGTAAAAGACAAAGGACAAAGGACAAAGGACAAATAACAAAGGACAAAAAGTCATGTCTCGTATTGGTAAACGTCCAATTACTATTCCCGCCAAAGTGCAAGTGGCGATTGATGGCAGCAAAGTTGTCGTCAAAGGGCCTAAAGGAGAACTTTCTCGTGTGTTACCTAATCATGTGTCAGTCTCCCAAGAAGGCGAAACATTACTAGTAACTCGTAGGGATGAAACCCGCACCTCCAGGCAAATGCACGGTTTGAGCCGTACTTTAGTGGCCAACATGGTCGAGGGCGTGTCCCAAGGTTTTCAGCGCCGTTTAGAAATCCAAGGTGTTGGTTACCGGGCACAAGTCCAAGGTCGTAACCTCGTTTTAAATATGGGTTACAGCCATCAGGTACAAATTGAACCTCCCGATGGAATTCAGTTTGCTGTCGAAGGTACAACTAACGTCATAGTCAGTGGCTATGACAAAGAAATAGTAGGTAACACAGCAGCGAAAATTCGTGCCGTTCGTAAACCAGAACCGTATAAAGGCAAGGGTATTCGCTACGCAGGTGAAGTGGTCAGACGGAAAGCTGGTAAGACTGGTAAGGGTGGTAAGAAGTAAAAATGAAACTTACTCGTAGAGAATCAAAAACACGTCGCCATCGACGTATCCGTGGTAAAGTTCAAGGCTCTCAAGAACGCCCGCGTTTAGCCGTATTTCGCTCGAATGAGCATATTTATGCTCAAGTAATTGATGATACTCAACATCATACTTTGGTTTCAGCCTCAACTCTAGAACCAGAGTTGAAGTCGAGTTTAGCGTCAGGTGCTAACCGCGACGCATCAGTGCAAGTAGGTAAATTGATAGCAGCGCGATCGCTAGAAAAAGGCATCACCCAAGTCGTCTTCGATCGCGGTGGTAACCTATACCACGGTCGTATCCAGGCACTAGCTGATGCAGCTCGTGAGGCTGGTTTAGATTTCTAAAGTCATTTGTCATCAGTCATTAGTCTTTTGTTCAAAAACAACTGACAACTGACAACTGACAACTGACAACTGACAATTGACTAACAGAGAGCATTTAATTATGGCAACTGGTCGTCGTAAAGCGAACCGCGCAAAGAAAGAAGAAACCAACTGGCAAGAGCGGGTAATTCAGATCCGCCGGGTGAGCAAGGTCGTCAAAGGTGGTAAAAAACTCAGCTTCCGGGCGATCGTCGTCGTCGGTAACGAACGCGGTCAAGTTGGTGTTGGAGTAGGTAAAGCCTCAGATGTAATTGGTGCGGTGAAAAAAGGCGTAGCCGACGGTAAAAAACATCTCATTGACATCCCCATTACCAAATCTAATTCCATCCCCCATCCCATTGATGGTGTTGGTGGTGGAGCTAAGGTAATTATGCGCCCAGCCGCACCCGGTACAGGCGTAATTGCCGGTGGTGCTGTGCGGACGGTACTGGAATTAGCCGGAGTGCGAAACGTTCTAGCCAAGCAACTAGGCTCCAACAATCCACTCAACAATGCTAGAGCCGCAGTCAACGCCTTATCTACACTGCGTACCTTGACTGAAGTCGCTGAAGACCGGGGTGTTCCTATTGAAAATCTCTACACCGTTTAGTAGAGCAAATTTTGCCTCCTCCTTTGTGTAAAAAATTACTATTTACATCATGAGACTCAACGATGCTAAGCCTCAAAAAGGCTCAAAAAAACGCCGTAAGCGTGTAGGTAGAGGTATTTCTGCCGGACAAGGTGCCAGTGCTGGTCTAGGTATGCGGGGTCAAAAATCTCGCTCTGGTAGTGGCACCCGCCCAGGTTTTGAAGGTGGTCAACAGCCATTGTACCGCCGCTTACCTAAGTTGAAAGGGTTTCCGGTAGTTAATCGGAAAATTTACACTACGATTAATGTAGAGAAGCTCGCTTCTCTCCCTGCCAATACAGAAGTAACTTTGGAATCCTTAAAAGCAGCAGGTATTCTGACTACTGTCAAAGGGCCATTGAAAATTTTGGGTAACGGGGAATTGAACGTTCCGCTGACAGTTAAAGCTGCGGCTTTCACGGGTCAAGCTCGTAGCAAAATTGAGGCAGCTGGAGGAAGTTGTGAAGTCCCAGAGTGAGCCAGAATAGCGCACTTAACATGCTAGCCAACTCGCTTCCAGCGCCTGGTTCACGATAAAGGTAGCACTCTATGATCAGTCGAGACAAAGCCCCAACGGCTCAAGAAACTTTTATGCAGATGGCTCAAGCAGCTGGACTGAGAGGTAGGCTGCTTGTCACTGTCGGTATTTTAATTTTGGTTCGCCTGGGTATCTTTCTGCCTGTACCTGGTATTGATAGAGCTAGGTTTCATGAGGCGATATCGGGCAATAATTCCATCTTTGGCTTATTGGATATATTTTCCGGGCGGGGACTTTCGACTTTGGGAGTCTTTGCCTTGGGTATTTTGCCATTCATTAATGCGTCCATTATTATCCAATTACTCACTGCGGCTATACCATCTTTAGAAAAGTTACAGAAAGACGAAGGTGAAGCAGGGCGGCGAAAAATTTCGCAAATTACACGCTATGTCACTGTCGGTTGGGCAATTATTCAAAGTACGGCTTTTTCGGCTCTCTTCCTCCAGCAATTTGCCTTACAACCAGGTCCGTTATTTGTAGCTGAAACTGCGATCGCACTTACTGCTGGTTCAATGTTCGTGATGTGGGCATCCGAACTGATTACCGAAAGGGGTATTGGTAATGGAGCATCATTGTTGATTTTTGTCAATATTGTGGCATCCCTACCAAAATCTTTGGGTGATACCATCGACTTGGTACAAGTCGGCGGTCGGGAAATCGTCGGTCGCGTGATTGTGCTGGTAGTAGTTTTCTTGGCGACAATTGTTGGTATTGTGTTTGTGCAGGAAGGAATTCGGCGCATCCCCATTATTTCCGCACGTCGTCAAGTAGGGCGGCGAGTTTTAGCTGAACAACGTAGCTACCTACCCCTACGACTCAATTCTGGTGGCGTAATGCCGATCATTTTTGCCGCAGCCATCCTGAGTTTGCCACTACTCATTGCGAATTTCACCAAAAATCCGGACTTGGCAAATATCGTTAACACTTATCTGAGTCCCGGTGGTTCTCAGCCTTGGGCTTATGCCTTGGTTTACTTAATTTCTATTGTTTTCTTCAGCTATTTCTATTCTTCGTTGATTGTTAACCCAGTAGATGTAGCGCAGAACTTGAAGAAGATGGGTTCGAGTATTCCGGGAATTCGTCCTGGTAAGGCGACTAGCGAGTACATTGAGCGAGTAATCAATAGACTGACTTTCTTGGGTGCAATATTTTTGGGCTTTGTTGCAATTATCCCCACAGCTGTGGAAAGTGCTTTAGGAGTACCAACCTTTAAGGGACTGGGTGCTACATCTCTGTTAATTCTGGTGGGTGTAGCGATTGACACAGCGAAGCAAGTCCAAACTTACGTTATATCTCAGCGCTACGAAGGAATGGTGAAACAATAGTGACGCGATTAATCTTCTTGGGACCACCTGGAGCTGGTAAAGGAACACAATCTCAAAAATTGGCCCAACACTTGCAGATTCCCCATATTTCTACTGGTGATATCTTACGGCAAGCGATGAAAGACCAAACGCCTTTGGGGGTAAAAGCTCAAAGCTATGTTGATAGCGGCGAGTTAGTTCCCGACCAGCTAGTACAGGACTTGGTACAGGAGCGGCTAGAGCAACCCGATACAAAATCTGGTTGGATTCTAGATGGCTTTCCCCGTAAAGTAACACAAGCAGCTTTTTTGGCTCAATTGCTGGAAACAACACATCAAGGTGGAGAAAAGGTAGTTAACCTAGAAGTTCCAGATAATGTTGTAGTTGCAAGGTTACTCGCCAGGGGTAGAAAGGATGACAGCGAAGAAGTTATTCGTCGTCGTCTAGAAGTTTACCGCTCGGAAACTGCACCCTTGATTAATTATTACGGCGATCGCCAAAAACTGCTCACGGTCAATGGTAATCAGTCCCCAGAAGAAGTCACCACCGAACTGCAAAAGGTAATAGCGTCTTAAGCAAGGTATATAAGGGGTAGACGGGAGAAATCCCAACTTTTAAATTTCTCCCATATCCCAAATTGAGCCACCAGATAAAATTAAGTGCTACCTCTCTATGTAGGGCAGATAGCAACTTTAGCTAAGATATATTAAGAAACTGTTGATATATTTCGTAAAGTATGTTCTCTTGCAGGTGAAGGTACAGCAAAAGAACAGGAGATTGTTGAGTTGAGGAAAAAACAAGTTGTCTAAACAAGATTTGATTGAAATGGAAGGCACGGTTACCGAGTCATTGCCCAACGCGATGTTTCGCGTTGACTTGGATAATGGCTTTAATGTCCTGGCACACATTTCGGGAAAAATCCGCCGCAATTACATCAAGATTTTACCTGGCGATCGCGTCAAAGTGGAGTTAACTCCCTACGACTTGACAAAGGGCAGAATCACCTATCGACTGCGGAAGAAGTAAGTTTATGTAGAGAATATTACCATATAATGACCTTTTTGGGTGTTCCCTAGTCATTTAACTGACTAATTTCCTAAAAAATGCTATAATTCACTATTTGGAGTTAATTAGAAAGGCATGAAAGTCCGAGCCTCAGTCAAAAAGATTTGTGAAAAGTGTAACGTGATCAAACGTCGTGGTCGCGTCATGGTGATTTGTGTTAACCCCAAGCATAAGCAACGTCAAGGCTAGCGACAAGTGGGACACAACCACACCAGACAAAATCCAAAATGCGGTTAAGCGCATTTTTTTGATAGCAATTGCCAGAACAAGAGGGAGAAATTCATTGTGGCACGTATTGCCGGAGTAGACCTGCCACGCGATAAGCGTGTCGAGATTGGTCTAACATACATCTACGGAATTGGTTTATCTCGGTCGCAAGAAATTTTAGCGACTACAGGTGTTAACCCAGACACCCGCGTTAAAGAACTCAGTGATGCTGATGTTGCCGCCTTAAGAGGCGAAATCGAAAGCAACTATCAAGTCGAAGGTGACTTGCGCCGCTGGGAAGCGATGAACATCAAGCGCCTAATTGACATTGGTACTTACAGAGGCCGTCGTCATCGCATGGGCTTACCAGTCAGAGGACAAAGAACTCGCACAAATGCCAGAACTCGTCGGGGTAGAAGGCAGACTGTGGCTGGGAAGAAGAAAGCTCCGGGCAAATAAAAATAATATGTTCATACTTGCTCATCCGAGCAAGATTTACCTTAAATTCACGACACAACTATGGCGCGACAACCAACCAAAAAATCCGGAAGCAAGAAGCAGAAACGCAACGTACCAAACGGTATGGCTTACATCCAGTCTACTTTCAACAATAGCATTGTCACCATTACCGATCAAAACGGAGATGTGATTTCTTGGGCAAGTGCTGGTTCTAGCGGTTTTAAAGGAGCAAAAAAGGGAACTCCCTTTGCTGCACAAACCGCTGCTGAAAGTGCGGCACGTCGAGCCATCGACCAAGGAATGCGTCAAATTGAGGTCATGGTAAGTGGCCCTGGTGCAGGTAGAGAAACTGCCATCCGGGCACTTCAAGGCGCAGGATTGGAAATTACACTGATTCGGGATATTACTCCCATTCCTCATAATGGTTGCCGTCCACCTAAGCGCCGCCGAGTTTAGAAGTGGTGGGGCGATGAAAGCAAGAAGTTCGAGCAAGGAAAAGTCACCTGTAATGCCTGCTTGAACCGAAGAAAAGCAACCTGCTGTGGCAAGATTGTGGCTTTGGAACTTCAGACGGCTTGGGTAACCAAAAGACGATCAAATCCTTCTAAAAAGAAGTTTGAGAACTTTCGGAAAACCCAAAATTAAATACTATCGCCCACAAGCTGAAGTAGGAAATCAAATAGCAACATTTGCAGTTGGCGGATTGAGATACCTAGAGTAAGCTTCAGGGCAAGAACTAAATTCGGGAGGCAAGCGATTTGCCTACTAGCAGCACCTTAAACAGAGGGAGGCAACTCCGTGGCGCAGTTTCAAATTGAATGTGTAGAGTCTACAACTGAGGAAAGTCGAAGCCATTACAGTAAATTTGTCTTGGAACCTCTAGAACGCGGTCAAGGAACGACAGTTGGCAATGCTCTAAGGCGAGTTTTACTGTCCAATCTAGAGGGGACAGCAGTTACAGCAGTAAGGATTGCAGGTGTTTCACACGAGTTCGCCACAGTTCCGGGCGTGCGGGAAGATGTGCTGGAAATTTTAATGAGAATGAAAGAAGTCATTCTCAAAAGCTATTCTTCTCAACCCCAAATTGGGCGGTTACTCGTTAACGGTCCAGTCACAGTTACTGCGGCGCATTTTGATTTGCCAAGTGAAGTAGAAATCATCGATCCGACCCAGTATGTCGCCACCTTAGCTGAAGGCGGCAAACTGGAAATGGAATTTCGGATCGAAAGAGGTAAAGGTTATCGCACCGTAGAACGAGGACGCGAAGAAGCCACATCTTTGGACTTTTTGCAAATCGACTCGGTGTTTATGCCAGTGCGAAAAGTCAACTATAGTGTCGAAGATGCCCGTGGGGACGGCTCAATCGCCAAAGACCGATTGCTATTGGAAGTTTGGACTAATGGTAGTATCTCTCCCCAAGAAGCACTATCATCAGCTGCGGGCATTCTGGTAGATCTATTCAACCCACTGAAAGATATTTCACTAGAACCCACAGATACAGGATCAGATATTCCAGACGATCCTACCGCGCAAATTCCGATCGAAGAGTTGCAGCTTTCTGTCAGGGCATATAACTGTCTCAAGCGAGCACAAGTTAACTCTGTAGCCGACTTGTTGGATTATACCCAAGAAGACCTGTTAGAAATTAAAAACTTTGGTCAGAAGTCAGCGGAAGAAGTAGTTGAAGCTTTACAGCGACGCTTAGGCATTACCCTGCCCCAAGAAAGAAGCTCTAAACACAGCTAAATCAAAACCGTTAGTAATTGATAGTGCATTATTATGCGTCACCGTTGTCGAGTCAAAAAACTAGGTAAACCAGCAGACCAGCGTCGTGCTTTGTTACGGGCGCTAACCACTGAGCTAGTTCGTCATGGACGGATTACTACTACTTTAATCCGAGCTAAAGTACTACGCTCTGAAGTAGATAAAATGATTACCTTAGCCAAAGACGGCTCCTTAGCAGCACGTCGGCAAGCTTTAGGCTATATCTACGATAAAACACTAGTTCATGCTTTGTTTGAGCAAGCTCCCACGCGGTATGCCAATCGTCAAGGCGGTTATACCCGCATCCTGCATACAGTGCCTCGTCGGGGCGATAATGCTGAAATGGCCATTATTGAACTAGTTTAAGTCATTAGTCATTAGTCATTAGTCATTGGTCATTAGTCATTTGCAAAAAACAACTGACAACTGACAACTGACCCTGACGGGTTCGGCAGTTGCTTCAAGTCTCTTAACCCGCCCAACGCACTGCCTCACAACTGACAACTGACAAAGAACACAATCTGTATGTTAGAAAGCCACCAGCCAACAGGAACTCATAGAGTAGCCCTGGTAATTCAATACCTGGGCACTCATTTTCATGGCTGGCAACGGCAAAAGCAACAGCGCACAGTTCAAGAAGAAATAGAAACAGCGATCGCCAAAATTCTTGGGTATCATGTGACACTACATGGTGCAGGCAGAACCGATGCGGGGGTTCACGCCGCAGCCCAAGTAGCCCATTTTGAAGCTACAGGTTTGATTCCACCTCACAAGTGGGCAGCCATCCTTAACAGCTATTTGCCCAATGATATATTAATCAGGGCTTCAGCAGGTGTAGGTAACCGTTGGCACGCTCGCTTTAGTGCAGCCTATCGACGGTATCGCTACACGATATACACTGAAGATCAACCGAACTTGTTTGTGAGACCCTTCAGTTGGCATTATTATTATGCACCCCTAGATGAATCCTTAATTAAAGCTGCCCTGAAACCCCTGCTGGGAAAGCATCATCTCGCTGCTTTTCACCGTGCAGGTTCAAAGCGATCGCATTCTTGGGTAGAAGTACAAGCAGCAGAGTGTCATCGCAGTGGGCCATTACTCCATATTGAAATCCAGGCAGATGGCTTTTTGTATGGCATGGTACGGCTGTTAGTAGGGATGCTAGTACAAGTAGGCACTGGAAAACTTACCCTAGCTAACTTTACACAACTGTGGAAAGCTGAACGACGGGAAGAAGTGAAATATGCCGCACCCCCTCAAGGCTTGTGCTTGTTGCGAGTCGGCTATCCAGATTTCCCTTTTTCCCCAGATGTTTGGTATGACAATCTGCCAAAATTAGTTTTTAGTCAAGAGTCAATGGTCAAAAGTCAAAAGTCAATAGGCAATAGTCTAATGACAACTGACAACTGACAACTGACAACTGACAACTGACAACTGACAAAGGACAAATGACAAATGACTAAAACATACCTTCCTTCTCAAGATACTCTTGAGCGTGAGTGGTACATAGTAGATGCTACAGACCAACGCCTCGGTCGCCTTGCTACTGAAATCGCCATGATCCTCAGAGGCAAAAAGAAAGCCGAGTATACTCCCCACCTAGATACAGGGGATTTTGTGATTGTCATCAATGCGGAGAAAATAGCAGTCACAGGTAAAAAACGTACCCAAAAGCTCTATCGTCGCCATTCCGGTCGTCCTGGCGGGATGAAGACAGAAACCTTCGCCAAGCTGCAACAGCGTCTACCAGAAAGAATTGTAGAACACGCTGTAAAAGGGATGTTACCTAAAAATAGCTTAGGTAAGCAGTTGTTCACCAAGCTGAAAGTGTACGCAGGCCCAACTCACCCCCATGCAGCGCAACAACCCAAAGAACTTAAAGTTAATACAATTCCTGGAGCAGAAAATTAATGGTAGCAGTAGCAGAAACTACTAGCGGTCGTGCCGTATACTGGGGTACAGGCCGTCGTAAGTCAGCAGTAGCAAGAGTCCGCCTGATTCCTGGTAGCGGTCAACTGACTGTAAATGGTAAAGATGGAAACTTGTACTTCCAATTCAACGCCAACTACCTAGGTGTGATCAAAGGGCCTCTAGAAACACTGGGACTAGAGAACGAATATGACATTTTGGTGAAAGCTGAAGGTGGTGGCTTGACCGGACAAGCTGATTCTATCCGCTTGGGAGTGGCTCGCGCTTTGTGTCAACTAGATCCAGATAACCGTTCACCTTTAAAAACCGAAGGTTACTTGACTCGCGATCCCAGAGCCAAAGAGCGGAAAAAATACGGTTTACACAAAGCCCGCAAAGCACCTCAGTACTCAAAACGATAGGCATTGGGCATTGGGCATTGGGCATTCGGCATTATCCCCCTAGCCTAAGCGTCCCTATTCCCTGACATCATCTGAAAGTTATAATTTATATAGATTCACCACAAAAGGAACAATGGCTAAACCTGAGATTCATCCCAAGTGGTATCCAGATGCGAAAGTCTACTGCAACGGTCAAGTTGTCATGACCGTTGGCTCTACTAAGCCAGAACTGCACGTAGATGTTTGGTCTGGAAACCATCCCTTTTACACCGGCACTCAGAAGATTATCGATACTGAGGGTCGAGTAGAGCGCTTCCTGCGCAAGTACGGTATGAGCAGTACTCAAACCTCAGGCGACACAGACAAAAAGTAGCGGGTTGGCTCTGCTGTTAACGACGACCCTGCAATTGAGCTGGGTCGATTGTCATTTAATGCTTGAGCCAATTTGTTATTTTAAGGAGCGATCGCACTCATCATGGCTGAATCATACCTGCTGGATAAACTAAAATCCGTTGAACAAACCTTTAATGAATTAACGCGCCGTCTTGGCGATCCCGATACCGCTAGCAATCCTGATGAGTATCAACAAATTGCTAAGTCTCGTTCTTCTTTGGAAGAGGTAGTTGATACCTATGAAACTTGGAAAGCAACCCAAGAAGACTTGATCGGAGCGCGTCAGGTTTACAAAGAATCGGCGAGTGACCCAGAGCTGCAAGAAATGGCGGCTTTGGAAGTAGACGAACTAGAGCAAAAGCTGGAATATTTAGAAAACCGCTTAAAAATCTTGTTGCTACCCCGCGATCCCAACGATGATAAAAACATCATGTTGGAAATTCGGGCTGGTACGGGCGGCGATGAAGCGAGTATTTGGGCAGGTGATTTGCTGCGGATGTACTCTCGCTACGCTGACGGACAGGGTTGGAGAGTGAAACTAGTGAGCGAGTCACTAGGGGAAATGGGCGGTTTTAAAGAAGTGATCCTGGAAATTCAGGGTGAGAGTGTTTACAGCAAGCTGAAGTTTGAAGCGGGAGTACATCGCGTTCAGCGTGTACCTGCAACGGAAGCTGGGGGAAGGGTTCATACTTCCACAGCTACAGTCGCCATCATGCCAGAAGTGGATGATGTGGAAATCCACATTGATCCCAAGGATATTGAAATGACCACAGCTCGTTCTGGTGGCGCTGGTGGACAAAACGTCAACAAGGTGGAAACTGCTGTTGACTTGATGCACAAACCCACCGGAATTCGGATTTTCTGTACCGAAGAACGCAGCCAGTTGCAAAACAAAGAACGGGCGATGCAAATTTTGCGGGCGAAACTGTACGAAATGAAGTTGCGCGAACAACAAGAAGTTGTAACTTCCATGCGGCGATCGCAAGTGGGTACAGGATCGCGATCGGAAAAAATTCGCACCTACAATTATAAAGACAACCGCGTTACTGACCACCGTCTAGGTCAAAACTATTCCCTTAACCCTGTATTGGAAGGTGATTTAGAGTCTGTTATCCAATCTTGTATCTCTCAAGACCAGCAGGAACGTTTAGCAGAGTTAGCGGCCTCTGGTACTACAAGCTAATTGTTCTAGTGATGCGTAGTGGAAAACCGCTTGTTGTGATGTTACTTTTAACACCGATAAGCGGTTTTTTAATGCAGTATACAGTGCGTCTTCCATTTCCTGAAAATAATGGTAATGGACAAATTCATACTGCATAATATGATTTAACTTCTTCCAGTCATTCAGGGTTGGACAGGTATCAATTAACTTTTCTACTTCCTTTTGCCAACGCGCAAAAATCCGGTAGCTGAAAAAGCTGCTGCAAATGTTACCTTTTTCATCCCAAAAGGAAATACATACCTGATGCTTCAGACAATGAATTTTCTTGATTTGCTTAACCTTGTAGCCTTTGGCTGTTAAAGCTTCTTTTGCCTCAGCGTGAGAAATATACCACTGTTCTGGTTTAATTTTATTAGCAGCAATCAGGCTTTGACCTTTGGGGCGATAGGAGTTAATTTTGCGCGCCTTGTACAACATGATGCACCTTTTATGCAAGTAACAGTCACACCAAAAATTTAGTGGTGGCGTTATCTAACAATTACAATTAACATTGTGCAATTACAATTTTCATTGTAGCAAAATATTGACAACTTTTAATGTCAATTAAAAATTAAAATTGTAGGCTTTGCTCATTAAACTTGTAAATACAGTTGAATAGCTACATAAGCAGTGAACATTGAAAGCAGAGAAAAACTTATTGAAATTATCAAACTAGCTCGTGGTTCCATGAGTCAGCGAGCCTTTGGCAAGCTTTTGGGAGTTTCAGCTACTGCTGTTCAATTGTGGGAAAAGGGTGTAAACGTGCCAGACACCGAGTATTTAGCGAAAATAGCAGCTAGAGCAGGCTATACATTAGAAGAGCTACTCAGCTGCTTAGATGGCAAGCCTGTAGCAGAAACTTCAGATTTAAGTTTAATTTTGAGACAAATCAAGCATATGCCTCTTAGCCAAGTGGCGCAAATTGTTCAGGCTGCGGCTGATAGACTGGCTGCTGTGGCTGAAGCGTCTGGGGATGAAGCTAAAGCTAGTTGAACTAACCCACAAGGCGTTAGTGGCGATAGGAGTTTATTTTGCTTGGCTTACAAAACATGATGCACCTTCTTTCCATGATTTGACAGCAAGCGGTCTGTCGCGAATTTCCGCGATAAAATGAATGAGTATCACTATCTTTAAATCTAGATAGGCTGACATTTAAACTTGTAATTTTAAACTCTAAATTTAATTTATCATTGGCAAGCAAACTTGTAAATGCCTAAATTAAATTATTTATTTAGTGAAAAAAATAGTACAGCAGTGGATTTAGAAGCTAGAAAGAAACTGATTGAAGTCGTGAAAATGGCTCGTGGCTCGATGAGTCAACGAGCTTTTGGTAAGCTTCTGGGCGTTTCTGCTACTGCGGTGCAATTGTGGGAAAAAGGCGAATCTATTCCAGATACAGAGAATTTAGCTAACATTGCAGCGAGAGCAGGCTATACGATGGAGGAACTGCTTAACTACCTAGGTGTTAAGCCAATTTCAGAATCTTCCGATGTGAACCAGATTGTCAAGTACATCAAGTCTATGCCATTGAGTGAAGTAGCGATCATTGGTAGAGCAGTGATGGATAGATTAGCAGCGGCCGCTGAAGCGTCGGTAGATGAAGCAAAAGCCAGTTGAATATTTGTGAGGGGTTGGCGATCGCTCATCTGGTAACAACTAAACTTGTAAATACAGTTGCCCATCATCACTCATCTCTCAGATACCCGACTTCGCAGAAGTTGTCGGGTATCTTGTTGCTATAGCTACACAAGCAGTGAATATTGAAATGCTTTCTAGCTTTTGTGTATGAGATAACACTGGTGACGAGCAAGAATCACAAGCAGGCCATTGAAAAATTCAGCATTCAGGATCAAACTGAGTTTACTGAGTTATTATGGAAACCTCGTGTATTAATTGAGATAATCATAATATCTGCAATTTTTTAGAGGTGTATCTATGCCGCTAGACGATGAATCTTCACCTTGGCAAGTAGAATCCAGCAATACTTTTGTGCCAATTCACCATCAAGGTAATTTAGCCGGTTTCTTAAACAAAGAATATACCGCTCAAATGATTAAATTTTTAAATGACCAAGAAGTTTTAGCTAAAGCTCTTAAATTAGCTTGCACTGATTTAATTAAAAAAACTGGTGGTGACACCACTCAAGTCAATAATTTAATGAAAAAATATATCAAAATCAGTGAGCGTCCAAAGTACGGCACTAGAGCGATCGCCGTTTTATTAAGTGAAAGACAAAAAGCTCTTGATTTGAGTAGTCAGGAGTTTACCAAATTCTGCGATACGTTTAAACTTTCTCCTTCAGAATTATATGATATTTATGCTGGAGAACCAATAGATGATAGTTTGTTAGCGCCACTTGCACGAATTTTAGGAATATCAAAAGAGCAAGTTCTAGAAGTGAGAGATGGTGGTGAAGAATAAAGCCACCAAAAATTAGCTATGTAACAAAGTAGAATTTCGTGAAAACTGATAGTTTATTTTATCGCCTATTTCAAGAATTACCCAGCATCTTCTTTGAACTCATTGGCAATCCTGGTGAAGAGGCAAACGATTATCGATTTTCATCGGTTGAAATCAAACAAACCTCATTCAGAATTGATGGGGTATTTCTGCCCATACAAACAAATGATAGACCAATTTACTTCGTGGAAGTGCAATTTCAACAAGATGACGAAATTTACTCACGATTGTTCGCAGAAATATGTTTATACCTGCGTCATAATAAACCACAGAACGATTGGAACGCTGTAGTTTTATACCCAAACCGGATTGTCGATACAGGAGATATCAAACACTATCGTGAATTCTTTTTCAGTCACAGAGTTAGACGGATTTATCTCAATGAATTAGGTGAGACTGCAACGCTACCAATTGGGATAGCAACCCTTAAATTAGTAGTTGAAGAATCAGATACAGCAATCATTCAAGCAAGGGAGTTGATAGAGAGAACTAAACAAGAGATAAACTCACAATTGCAGCAGCAATTATTACAATTAATAGAGACTATTTTGGTTTACAAATTTCCTAACATGAGTCGGGAGGAAATCGAGGCAATGTTTGGCTTAAGCGAGTTAAAGCAAACAAGATTTTATCAGGAAGCTTTTCAGGAAGGTAGAGAACAAGGTGAGCGCAGTGGTAAGTTAAAAGCAGTACTACCAATGTTGTCCGCCGGGTTGACTGTAGAGCAAATAGCCGCCGCTTTGGAATTGAGTGTAGAGGAAGTTAGGCACGCAGTACAACAGCAGTCTTCTAATTCAGATAGCTCCAGAGAATAACAGTAAAATTTCAGTGCTAAGGTTAGCCAATGTCGAAATGGGTGGCTTTCATTAGGTATATATAACTTAATTAGCTTTGCGCGTGAAAATCTCAGACTCTTTTTTTATCATTCAGAAATTTTCCCTGAAGAAATATTAATTAAATTTTGTTAAGATTGACACGGCGTTAGCACTTCATCCCCCAACTACCCATCCCCTACCTAAGAGAAACTTGATGCTGCGACTAGAACATATCAGTAAAATTTATCCTACAGGTGAAGTTCTCAAAGACATCAACTGGGAAGTCAAACCAGGCGATCGCATCGGCTTAGTCGGTGTCAATGGTGCAGGTAAATCTACCCAACTGAAAATCATTTCTGGAGAAATTGAACCCACAGCAGGCGAAATTATTCGTCCTGCGAGCTTACATATAGCTTACCTCAACCAAGAGTTTGAAGTAGACCCCAGCCGCACTGTCAGAGAAGAATTTTGGACTGTCTTCCAACAAGCGAATCAAGTGCAGTTGTCTCTAGCACAGGTGACAAGAGACATGGAAACTGCGACTCCGGAGGAACTAGATAAATTAATCAACAAATTGGATCGCTTACAACGGCAATTTGAAGGACTGGATGGCTACGGCTTAGAAGCACGCATCGGCAAAATTTTACCAGAGATGGGGTTTGAACCAGAAGATGGCGATCGCCTCGTTAGCGCCTTCTCTGGTGGTTGGCAAATGCGCATGAGTTTGGGTAAAATCCTGTTGCAAAAACCTGACTTATTGCTACTGGACGAACCGACTAACCATTTAGACTTAGAAACAATTGAGTGGTTAGAAAATTACCTCAGAAGTCTGACGACTCCAATGGTGATAGTCTCCCATGACCGGGAGTTTCTTGACCGCCTCTGTACCCAAATTGTGGAAACTGAACGTGGTGTTTCTACTACATACCTTGGTAATTATTCCGCATACCTGCTACAAAAAGCCGAAAATGAATCAGCACAGCTTTCTGCTTACGAACGCCAGCAAAAAGAACTAGAGAAACAGCAAACCTTTGTTGATAGATTTCGCGCTAGTGCTACCCGTAGTACCCAAGCAAAAAGCCGCGAAAAACAACTAGAAAAAATTGAGCGGATTGAAGCACCTACATCTGGAGTCAGAACCCTGCATTTCCGCTTCCCGCCTGCACCCCGTAGCGGACGAGAAGTTGTCAATATTAAAGATTTAACTCATATCTATGATGATAAAATCTTATTTTTGGCAGCAAATCTCTTCATTGAAAGAGGCGATCGCATTGCTTTCTTAGGCCCCAACGGTGCAGGTAAATCTACCCTATTGCGGGTAATTATGGGGATGGAACCACCCACAGAAGGAAGCGTGAAATTAGGCGAACACAACGTTATTCCTGGTTACTTCGAGCAAAATCAGGCGGAAGCTTTGGATTTGAAAAAGACAGTCATGGAAACTATTCACGATGAAGTTCCTGACTGGAAAAATGAAGAAGTTCGCACGCTGTTAGGACGGTTCTTATTTACTGGAGACACCGTATTTAAACAAGTTGGCGCATTAAGTGGCGGAGAAAAAGCGCGTCTAGCTTTAGCTAAAATGCTCTTACGTCCAGCCAACTTACTGATTTTAGATGAGCCGACAAACCATCTAGATATTCCAGCTAAAGAAATGTTGGAAGAAGCACTGCAAAACTACGATGGTACAGCGATTGTTGTTTCCCATGACCGTTATTTTATCTCCCAGGTAGCCAATAAAATCGTAGAAATTCGCGATGGTGAATTCCGCGTTTATTTAGGCGATTATCATTACTACCTTGATAAAATTGCTGAAGAAAAAGAACAAGCCAAGTTAGCGGCGATCGCAGCTGAAAAGGCTGCTAAAAAAGCTGCTAAAGCCTCTAAAGCGTCAGCCAAACGCAAATAATGATGGTGTAGCTTGGATTTAGAACCCCGATTTCTTCAAGAAGTCGGGGTTCTAAACAGCAATTTTTGCTTCAGTAAGTCTGAATTTTAGGTTAATAAATCCATAATCTTGAAGCGCTGATAACTCAGATTATTTCGCAATAAGTTGTTAGCTATCAATCAAATAAAAGTATTGATTTCAGAGAGTGAAGATGAAAAATCATCAGTAAGCCTGAAGCGGAATTACTGACCACAGAGGTTGATTAAAAGCTTTTTTATTGATAATTAGTCCCACACAATTATCACAGAAAATACGCAAAAGTTAGTAAATTTAAAAAAAATCTAAAAAAAACTGACATGATTCATAAAAGAAGTTAATAAGCAGAAATTCACTTGCAGTGGTGAATAGCAATGGTATCATTCGGGTATTACAAAAAGTAAAGGGCAATTTTACTATGACCAAAGCACCTGTTGCTCCTGTGGTGCTAGTCATTTTAGACGGATGGGGCTACTGCGACCAGAAGCGAGGAAACGCTATTGTTAACGCTCAGACTCCAGTAATGGACAGTTTATGGGCAGCTTACCCGCACACCCTCATCCGCACCTCAGGAAAAGCCGTAGGGTTGCCAGATGGACAAATGGGCAACTCGGAAGTTGGTCATTTGAACATTGGCGCTGGGCGAGTAGTACCGCAAGAATTAGTACGCATCTCCGATGCGGTCGAAGACGGTTCTATCAAGCTCAACCCAGCACTTGTCAAAATTTGCCAGGAAGTGCGCGATCGCAATGGCAAGCTTCACGTAGTAGGTCTGTGTTCAGAGGGTGGTGTACATTCCCATCTCACCCATCTATTCGGACTACTGGACTTAGCTAAGCAAGAGCGAATTTCCCAAGTTTGTATCCACGCCATTACCGATGGTCGTGACACTGCACCCTCAGAAGGTGTCAAAGCAATTGGTTCGCTGCAAGAATACATAGACCGTGTAGGTGTTGGGCGCATTGTCACCCTCAGCGGTCGCTACTACGCGATGGATCGCGATCATCGCTGGGATCGGGTTAAACGTGCCTATGACGTAATGACCCAAGATGAAGTGACTGACACTCGTTCGGCTGTAGAAATCTTACAAGCATCTTACGCCGCCGGGGTCACAGACGAATTCATCAACCCCACACGCATTGCTCCCGGTGCAATAGAACCAGGGGATGGAGTCATATTTTTCAACTTCCGCCCCGATCGCGCTAGACAACTAACTCAAGCTTTTGTCAGCCCACAATTTACAGGCTTTGAAAGACAGCTAATTCAACCGCTGGCCTTTGCTACTTTTACTCAGTACGATCCAGAATTAAAAGTAGCTGTAGCCTTTGAGCCGCAGAATCTCACCAATATTTTGGGAGAGGTAATTGCTAATCACGACCTCAAGCAGTTTCGCACGGCGGAAACGGAAAAATACGCCCACGTTACTTACTTCTTTAATGGCGGTCTCGAAGACCCTTTTGCGGGCGAAGACCGGGAACTAGTAAGTAGTCCAATGGTAGCAACTTACGACAAAGCCCCAGCGATGTCAGCAGATGCAGTCACAGAGGTGGCGATCGCGGCCATTGAAAAATGTATCTACTCGTTAGTTGTGATCAACTATGCCAACCCAGACATGGTAGGGCATACGGGTCAGATAGAAGCTACGATAGAAGCAATTGAAAAAGTTGATCGCTGTTTGGGTCGCCTACTTGCTAGCATTACTAAAGTCGGTGGGACAACAATTATTACTGCTGACCACGGTAATGCTGAACACATGCTTGATGATGCGGGTAATCCTTGGACAGCCCACACCACCAACCCAGTCCCCTTAATTTTGTTGGAAGGCGAGAAAGTCAAAATCCCTGGACATGGTACAAATGTCGAACTGCGAACCGATGGCAAGCTAGCTGACATTGCGCCGACAATTCTAGAGATTTTACAACTACCTCAGCCATCAGAAATGACAGGGCGATCGCTAGTTGTAGCAGCCGGATATGATGTGCAACGCAGTCGTACTCCCGCGCAAGTAGGTTTGTAAAATAGATAACAGTTAACTGTTACCTTAACCCTGGCACTTCTGTTTTGAAATTGACTATCTATTTAGATTCCTACCATGACAGTTTCTAATATTGTTCAAGGCATTTGGGCACTTTCCGCCGTTGGTTTAATCGTCTTAGTGCTGCTGCATAGTCCTAAAGGAGATGGTATTGGAGCCATTGGTGGACAAGCTCAACTGTTTAGCAGCGCCAAAAGTGCAGAAAACACCTTAAACCGAATTACTTGGGCATTAACAGTAATTTTTCTCGGTTTAACAGTAGTTTTGAGTGCTGGTTGGCTACCTAAGTAAGCAAAGGGAATAGGGATATGGGGCAAAAAATCCAATACCCAACACCCAACCCCCTAAAAAATTTATTTACACGACAGTTACTAGCAGTTCTCACCTTAGCTATTGGCACAGGACTGCTAGTTATTTTTACTAATCTCCCATCAAATGCTTACTTGACAAAAGTAACATCATATAGTAAAGAATTAATAATTTCCCTCCCCACCTCCCCACCTCCCTCATCCCCGGTTGGTGAGCGAAGTCGAACCACACCCTCCTCTGCCAAACCCCATCCTCTACCGCCAAAACTAGCCCAGTGGCAAGATAACACCAACAGTGGCGATTACTTTGCGCAAATTACGCCCACCCAAGTAGGTTATCTGGTTTGGTCACAGTTTCCCATTCGAGTTTACGTAGAAACACCAACAGCAATTAACAGCCAGCAAGCACAAGCCTGGGTTAACAGCGTCTTACAGGCTGTGCAAGAGTGGAATGTTTATTTACCTTTATTGATAGTAGAAAAACCAGAGGTTGCAGATATTAAAATTTTGCGAAAAGCGCCACCTTTGCAAATTTCCCCCACCGATAAAATTCCCCGTGCGCGTTCCGCCCTAACTACCTACGAGTTATATACCAACAACAAAGTTTTATTGCACCGCTTCACCATATTGTTGAGTCCCAGCCAGACTGGTAATTATGTCATAGCCGCAGCTCGTCACGAACTCGGCCACGCCTTGGGAATTTGGGGACATAGCCCACTACAAACTGATGCTCTATACTTTTCTCAAGTTCGCCAACCGCCACCGATTTCTCCTAGAGATGTGAATACCTTGAAACGGGTTTATGAACAACCGACCAGTTTGGGGTGGTCTTGATTGTCGCTGGAGTTTTAGCAGGTACTAAAAAAGTCATACCAATTCTGCATAAAGATTCAAACTATATGAGGAACGAACCTCAAAGGGCGCAAAGGACACAAAGAAATAAATAAGAAGTCAACAAAATTTGGCGCAGCCTCACAAAGAAATAGCATAAAATGTCAAATTTTACAAACTTTTTTAAACCTTAATTTATAAAGCTTTTAGCTAAACATCACCAAGCGAATTTCTTTTGTAATCTTGGTTTTTGAGACTTAATAAAAACAACAGATATTTGTAAAGATCTGCAAAATGACATTTAAATAAAATCTTGTTATAGCTAGCGAGCAATCCTGTATGTTATGTGGTAGACATTACTATAATATTTACTGCTCAAGTTAAGAGGTATTTATGCAGGCTAAATATATCAAAGCTCTAAGCATCAAGCGAATCTATGCTGCTCGTATTACTACTGGTATAAAAACTATTGAATTGCGAAAGCGTCCAATTGGTATGGAGCTAGGTGATCTTATTCTTTTATACGAAACGGCTCCTGATTCTGTTATAAGGGGAGGATTTGTAGCAGATAAAACTATATCTTTACCTGTTAATACAATGTGGGAAAGGTATCATTCTGTTATGGGGGTAGAAAAAGAGTTTTATGATAGCTATTTTGGTAATTGTGAATTTGCATATGGTACTTTGATTTATAGATATTTTACTTTTCCCGAATTGCCTCTTACAGAAATATATAAGCTATGTTCTGGTTTTACACCCCCACAAGCTACAATCAATTGGCGTGAAGATTGGTATATTAATACTGAATGGATTAATGCCCTAACCAATTGTAGAAATGAGTTAATGCAGGAAGGAAGGCTAAGTAAGCAATTAAACTTATTCATATGTTAAAAACCTTTACCAGTTACTCGTGAGTATTGTAACTAGTTTTTTCTTAAAATGACGTGAATAATTCACCATTCTAGTCCACCTGCTCTCATAATCTTTTCATATTGGTGATAACTAATACTTTGCATATGTTGAGGCACACCATTAATACCAAATTCGCTGAGTCTAGAACGAGGAATTGGGTTTGTAAATGGTACCCACCAACCAAATTTTAATGCCATTGCACACCCTGCATTAAAGCCTTGTTGTTTGATATGATTCTGAATGTCAGGTATCTGATATACGCCAATACCTCCAAATGTTAAAAAAAGATCTTCCGGCAGAGCAATACGGCGTTCTAGAATATAACCCATTCCCCCAATCATGCTATCTGGACTTGAAATATAAAACAATATTGGTGCACCAACAACATCTTTATCAGCGTACCAAGGATGACAGTAATAAACATTATCTGTACGTAGAAAAAGTCTAGAATTAACTAATGATGTTAATTCTGTTTGACTTTTATTTACTTGGATCATTTTTCTAGCCCATCTCGGCTGAATGGGAACAATGTAAGCTTGCCGATTATTAAAAGCAAACCTAACTGGATAAAATAACTCTTCTAAATCGGTAATAGAAAAATTATTAATTTCCTCATTATTATGATCGCATAATATCAGTCTTTCATTTAAGCTATTAGGTAGTTTAGTTTTAATTTGTGAACTTTTTGGAGGAATAAACCAATTATTATTATTTTTAATATGCTCGTTTTTAGAAATAGAGAAAACTGTATTAACTAACTCACTTGTGAAAGAATCAATATCTTCTTCGGTGATACGGCGATAGAAGCAATGTTTAGCAAGAACAAGTTCTGCTGAACTGTTTCCATCAGCACGCTGATATCTACGTTGAGAAATTCCCTCTATGCGAAAACCATACCGTGTAAAAAATGTTAAAAGTTCTGCATTTTGCTCTGATGTGGTTACAATAATTTTTTCAAACCGATTGCTAATCCACTCTCTTATACAATAAAACAGTAAATGCTGACCTAAACCTGTTCTTCTGCTCTCAGGGGCTATGTAAAACAAAGAAAGCTTAGCTGTTACTTTATCTTTTTTCTTCCAAATAACTATTGCACTGATAGGATTATTTTCGATTGATGCTATATTAATACGAGCATTTGCATCATTTAATGTTTTACTCAACCACTTATCAAAGTCTAAGTAAGAATCTTTTAGCGGCTCTAATAAATTTTTGAGGGCATCTTTATCGTCGGGTTGAGAAAGTCTAATAACTGGCGATAAAACCTCTATTTCCGTTAAAAGTGGTAAGTCATTTTGGATTCGTGCAACAGCTTCTGTGGGAGATAATGCTATGATTCCAAAACTAGCACCATAAATTGTCACTTTTTTAAGCAGTGTTTCATCACGGGTGACAAAGACATTCCCACCGCATAATTTATGAGAAGCTAGATGCAAACAATCGCGATAGCCATGTTCTGCATTACGAGAACCAAGCTTTGCGTTTGACCAAAATTTTTGAAACAAGTCTTGAGCTAGCGAATCACGTTCAGCGCATCGTTGTGGAGAAACACTATGAACAGGAAGAATGCCTATACGCTGAGCTATTTCTGGTCTTTGCTTGTCTGCATTTCCTATAACCTCTGCTGACAGTTGCTCTGTTACTACTAACTTTACAGAATCAATAAAGCCAAATCGCAAAAGCAGAACAAGTTCTTGGTCTACCAGTTCATGGATATTAAGCAGATTTAGGAGACAAGATGTATCTAGAGTGAATATTTCCACAAATACTCCAAAAAAATATTAATTTAGTTAAGGATAATCGTTGCAATGTATCGAAAAACTTATTTTAGCTTAAAATTCTATCTATGTAGGCATTGGTGCAATCTCTCTAATGCGATCGCACTTTTGCCGTTATACATCAAATAAACAAACCAGAGTCAACCCGAAAGAACTCACCCAAAGCCTTAGCTTGAGCTTTACTGATTTCTAGCTGTCCATTAATCACTTCCGAAACCACAGCTAGAGAACCAATAATACCAACCAAATCTGATTCTTTGATATCCCTTTGATCCATCAAAAAACTTAATATAGAATCAGGCTGAGATACTTTCCCAGGCGAATAGTATTTTTGTACAAACTTCTCAATTAAAATAATCAGCAACTCATAAAGTTCATCTTCTTCAGGGCTGCGGTTAGGGCGGTGCATTAATTCTTCTACAATAGCTAAAGCTTTTTCATTCTCTTCTGCATTTCTAATCAGTTTTGACTGATACTGCGCTAATAAATCTCTATATTTATCTGAATTAAAAGTAAAGGTCATTGGTTACAGATGTGTCATTTGGGTCTAATCACCGATCGAAAGATTATCTGCTTCCATTTTTTTTTGCGCCATTTCCGTCTTGTTCAAATTTCTTTTGTTCATAGCTTCGCTAATTTGCCATGCAATAACACGTTTTGTAGCAATCAGGTTAATTTCTTCAAGTGTCCCCTCGTCTTCAAAAAGTGCATCAACAGATGAACCGATGTGAGGATTCTTTGTCATCCTTGTAATCACTTACGCTTTGATTGCAAAGTAGGGTTTAAATATTAAATAAGAGAATCAAAAATTAGTGATTGAAAACATATAAATTGGACTATTATTTAATAATAACGAATAGCAAAGTTATAATCCACTTCCACCATTTCTATCTTTCAATATCTTTAATATTTCTGCTAAATCTTCATTTAATATTTGACTCTCTCCAGTTTTATCTAAGATTTTATATATAGCAAGTTGGTTTTTTATAATAATGTTAGTAACTAATTCTAAATTATCTAATCTTTGGTGTAAGACATTTATACGTAACTTAAGTTCATTAATTTGCGTATCGATCATAGAACTTTTTAATATTTATATAAATAAAATATATACCAATAGATATAATATTTTATCAATCCTTAGATAGAGGCTTTTATTAAGAAACATAGTAACAATAACTACATTCAATCTTTTCAAAGAGTGTAAATAATTATACTTATAATTTCTCAAGTATCGGCTAAATATTTGCTGTTGAGAGATTCTGTAGCCTATAAGACCAAAGCAGCAATTAGCTGCACCGTTCTCTGGTTTCAGATTCGGTACAGCTAATCAAAATTTAAAGCAGAACCCTTACTTACAATCTATGACTTAACGGTAAAGGTCGCTGTAGTAAAACTTCGCGATACAATTGTTCCAACTGAGTAATATTATCAGTGAGGGTATAGCGTTCTAATACACGCTTTCTCGCTTTCTGCCCCAACACGGTTGTTAACTCAGGATGATCTTGGAATAGTGGCAAGAGGGTTTTTAATTGCGATCGCACTGTCTTGGTATTTAAAACTACCCCTGCTCCTTTTTCCAATACTTCTCCATCTGCACCCACATCGGTGGCTAAACAAGCCAGCCCACAGGCCATTGCTTCTAAGAGAGATAAAGATAGGCCCTCTACCAACGAAGGTAAAAGAAATACATCTGCTCCCCGTAATATTTCGATGCGTCGGTTTTCATCAGCAATAAATCCTAACCAAGTAATCCCTTCCTCTGCACCATAAAACGGCTGTAAAGAAGGCTTCAAAGGCCCATCGCCCACAATCAGCAACTTGCTATCAGGCTCCATGTCGGACTGCTTCCAAGCACGTAGCAGAGATTCGACATTCTTTTCCGGCGCTATCCGACCTTGATAGACAAATAAGCGTTTGGCTTGAAATTCTGCTTTGATTTGAGAAGTTCCGGGAGCATATTTAGTTGTATCAACTCCGTTGGGAATCACAGCCACATTTTCTTCCCGTACACCCATCCGCGCCAATAACTCTCGCTGAATTTGGGAAAATACAATCACGCGATCGTAGTTATCTAAAAAGGGTGCGTATAGCTGATATGCCAAAAGTTGTGTTCCAGAGATGAGTTTTGCCCCTTTACCTGCAAATGGTGTGTGGAATGTCGCAATTAGGGGCAAATTCAGTTGCTCACAAATTTCTGGAAGAATAAAGTCCAGGGGAGATAAAGTCAAAGAAGCGTGGACGATATCTGGTTTAATTTCCCGCAACGAATCACTTAATACTTTGGTTGCTTTAAAGGTGGGAATTGTGTAAACCTGAGACTTGTAAAGGAAGGGTAAGGGAACTTCTTGAAATTTTGGCCAATTATCAGGTTCAGGTTCTTCTTGGGCAAAGTGGAGAAAGCTAACTTCATGCCCTCGGTCTAGCAAGGCATTTGTAATTTCTCGACTATAGGTGACATTGCCGCAAAATGGTGATTTTTTTCCAATCCAAGCTATACGCATTCTTTATTTAGTTATAACAAGAGCGGGTTTAGTATTTAGTTATCTTTCCTTTATGCTTTCGCTTTTATCTTGTTGTCATCACTGGCTTTTTAGTAATCATCAAACACCATCTTTTTATCCTCAGAAATTAGGCAAATTTTCAGCTTTCTTTAACTAGTAAAAAATAACTGGAATAAAGATCACATTCAAACTTAATCAAGGACTACATCCTCAACTTTGATGTTTGAACTTCCAACAAGCAGCACTAGTTTATTTATAGCTTTAGTTATCTAGCTTGAGAATTTGTTAATAGATATGAGTTAATAAAAACCCCTTTAGCTAGGATTCACAATGCTCCCTAGTTATGCCTATGGTAATTTATGGCTGAGTTCAGTCTATCACGAAAACTTCAGCTTTCAGTAAACGATTAATTATCTCAAAGTGATAATTAACAACTACCGATGAGCGTTATACCAGGTAAAGATACCTCCAAAAAAGACGATTACAGCTAATGCCAAAAAGACAGCTTGTAATCCAATAAAGGTTTCTGCTACACCAGCTAATGCTAACGGTAAAGAAAGGGCGATATTAATGACATTATTTTGCAGACCAAAGACTTTACCCCGCATTTCTGGTGGGGTTTCTGTTTGGATTGTGGTTTGCATGGGAATGCCGACTAGTGCCCCAAAAACACCCAACAGTGCTACTAACAAAAGCACTATCCATAGCTGTGTTGTAAAGATGGATAACCCAATCAGCGCCGCTGCCATACCCAGACAACCACAAAGACTTAGGGCAGTATAGGAGAAGCGTTGACCAAACTGACCGAGAATTGTTGCTCCACCTGCAATCCCTACACCACCAGCTGCTAGTAAAAAGCCAAATTGAGAGGCTTTCATGTTGGGAATTATTTCTGCCATGCGCACAGCTAAAACAGTTAAGGCGGCAAAGATGGAAAACAGGATGATCAGTTGCACTAAAGCGCTACGAACACGATGATTATCTTTGAGATAACGCAATCCATCGCGCAAGTCAGAGAAAACATGGGGAAATTCTGTGGCTGCGTCGTGAGGTTTTTCTTTGGTGACGAGGAAACTCAAAATTAGCCCCGCGATCGCATAACTCCCACCTACTAAAATTTCCTTACCTAATCCGCCATTACCACCCAGATTTCGCCAAAGTTGATCCGCGATCGCTAACAGTGGTTCCCCGACAGCAAAGCCAACAATCACTGAGGCCATCATTGTTGTGGTGTACAGGGAGTTAGCTGAGAGTAAATGCTGTTCTTCCACCACCAAAGGAATTGCTGTTTGTTCTGCTGGGGCAAAAAACTGTGTGAGGGTGGAGACTAAAAAAGTCACGCCTAAGATGATCAAAAAACCTACAGGTAACACTCCCACTGGTTGCCAATCATGGGTAAACCATAAAAGTAAGGGAATGACTAACACCAAAATCCCCCGCCAAATATTGGTGGCTACTAGCACTGTCTTTTTTGACCAGCGATCCACAAACACACCAGCCACAGAACCAAATAGCACGGCGGGAATGGTAAACGCCATCATTAAAGCTGATACCCAACCACTAATGCTTTGATGGCTCGCTTGAAACTGAGTATTGATCAAGGCAATCATCAACACCAGATAAACTTTATCTGCTAGTTGGCAGAAAACTTGACCACCCCACAATGCGAGGAAATTAGGGTTTTTTAATACTGGTAAAAATCCCTTTTGGGGAATATCATTTGATTCTTCATCTTTACCTGAATCAGTCCCATTGACACCAGGCGGCTCTTTTGCGGAGGTAATAGCTGCTTGGCCATTAGCCTCAGTCTTTGTTGATTGATCTTCTCCCTCGATGACATCAGGTTTTGATTTTTCTGATGTCCAATTGTTATTGTTTGGCGAAATCTCCTTAGGGGAAATTTCCTGGTTATTGATTTGACTCGGCCGAGACTTAGGAACAGCACTCAAGTGGCTGGGTGCGGTAGAATCTGATGCTCTATTCTGTTTTTTGGCGTAGCTCGGTGACAAAGGTAGGATTTTGTGATCCAAATCAGACGGTTGCATCATGGTTGGCAGCAAAATAAGAATCGATTAAAGTGGCGGAGCGAATTTGACGACCCAAGTGATACTGAGCATACTGGCGCAGGACTTGCTCTACTGATAACCAATAGTCATCTTTGGCGGCATTAATATGCATTATCTCTGGTTGTGACAGATGCTGGAGCATATCAAGTTCTCTAGCATTTAACCGCCCAGAAATTACAGGTATTTCTTGTTCATGCACAACTGTTTGGTAGCTAGCAAAGGGGGAGGTTGGGTTTGTGGGGGAATCGGGCGATCGCGGTTTTGAAGAATTGATTTGTCTCTCCCGCTGTTTTTGTTTTCGCAAGTCTTCCCAAGTCTCCAAGCAAACTGTTCCACCAGCAGCGATACTAAATCCTACCTGCCAGTGGGGGTCTGTAAAATTTGGTATCAGGGGACGTTGCGTCAGACAACAAACTTGCACCTGAGGTGTCAGCCCTGCCAAAGCTAAAAGGTGAAACACTCCATGAGCCAGATGTGCTACAATACCAGCTTCAGTATTAGACCTAGCTTCCAAGCGATTGAGATGTTCGTTGAGCAACTCATAAAGTTCTTCTTGGGGTTGTTCGCTCAAAGCTTGACATAGGACGATTTCTGCTAGATATTGGCTGGCAGCTAATTTACCTAAATCTTTAGTCAAACCTGGATAGGTTTTTACTGTTTGTGCTTGTGTAATTTTATCGAGCGATCGCCCTTTAGAAATCAGTAGCTCATTGACTACAAACATTCCACTCCTACCACCCAGGCTAGAATTGTGCTTACGTGCCCCTGGGGCAACTGCTCGGATTAAACCGAACTCTTTTGTCAAAATTGTGACTATTTTATCCGATTCTCCCAGTGCCTGGGCTTTAAGATTAATTCCCGTTACTTGATAAGTTTTACTCATTAGCCAAGAGTCCGTAGGGGCATATCTAAGGGCAGACGCAATATTTCGTTTAAACCGCCCGTACATTAGTCATAAGTGATGAGCTGAGTACAAAACACAAATGACTATTCCACCTTTTCCGGGTTATTGCGCTGGCGGATTAAATCAATACCGCGAGACGTGCCTAATCTAGTAGCACCCGCCAAGATTAATTCTAGGGCTTGATGAATGTTACGAATACCGCCTGAGGCCTTAATTCCTACCCTTTCTTTTACTATCTCCTTCAAAAGTCGCACATCTGCCACCGTCACACCCCCATTCCAACCGGTACTGGTTTTTAAGAATGCGGCCCCTGCTTCCATAGATAATTCTGCTGCCAGTTTCTTTTGCGGATCTGTCAACAGGTTAGTTTCTAAAATTACCTTGACAGTTTGCCCAGTTGCTTCACAAATTTCGGCAATTTCCCGGTGGACTTCTTCCGTTTTACCAGCTTTTAACCAGCCCAAGTTGATGACTACATCAAGTTCAGTGGCTCCATTTTCCACTGCTTCTTGAGCCTCGTACAGCTTAACTGCTGAAGTCGTCGCCCCGGTAGGAAAGCCAATTACTGCACAGACTTTTGGGTTTTTACCGTGAAGGAGTTGTGTGGCTTGCCTCACATAGGTAGGGTGCAAGCAAACCGCCGCAAAATGAAATCTGTCTGCTTCTTCACACCATTGCTCAACCTGCTCTGGAGTAGCCGTTGGGGATAACAGGGCGTGATCGATAAATGGCGCAATATCAATGTCTGGATAGTCTGCTGCCATCGTGCCTTTTGCCAATTATTGATTATTAATCTTTATAAAAAATTAAAACATTTCTTATATATATATTAAACCACATTTATTACGAGTTTATCCTGAAAACCAGGCTGCTGAATAGGTTTTAGATAAGGGCTTTACAGCTAGCCTGAAATCACCTACGTAGTTATAGTGTTTTAGCTAGGGACTAGGGGAAGCAGGGCTAGGGGCTAGGGGAATCAGGAACAGAGAGCTATAAATCGTAATCAGGACTTTAGTCCTGTTTTCTAAAGCACAAAGCGTGCTGACTCCGAACTCATCAAAACTTTGACGATGAACCACTAGCTGCTAAGAAGTTGAGAATAGTTTCAGCTAATGCCTTTGATGCCAAATATGGCACACCATTACCAATAGTTTTAAACATATTGGTGAGTGACATATCCTCTGGAAGTGCGAAATTTGCAGGTAAAGATTGAATCGCTAAAGCTTCGGCGACAGAAATTCTTCTAACTTTGTAGGGATGTAAATGTACTTCATTATTGCCATAACAAGCAGTTGGTGAGTAGCGCCATCTGTGCAGGCGTTTGAAGGACTTTTTAGAATCATCTCCCTCATCAACTGAAGCGAATTTTGTGATACCGGCTCTAGGTTGAAAATAATGTCTAGCATTGGGATGTTGCAACACATTATTTTTTCTAAACCAGTATTCCACTGTGAGTTCTAAAGGAATATCTTCAGGACAAGGAATTACAGAATCTTCTTGAAATCGTTCGCATTTACGCCAAGGGTAAGCAAAGACTTTTTCTTGAGGATATAAAATGTAATTTTCCCAATGTAATATATTGGCAGTTAGTAATTTATCACTACCCATTTCCTTAATTAAGCTATTTCGTAAGCCAATCAGAATAATTCTTTCTCTATCCTGGGGAACACCGTATTCAATGGCATTAATTAAGCGTTCTGTTAATATATAGCCTGCAATTTGTAATTGTCGCTTTAAAGATTCAAAAAATAAACGATGTTTTTTTGTACGCCACAAACCTTTAACATTCTCAAATAAAAAGAAATCAGGTTGATTACGACAAATTAATTCGATATAAGACGCAGAAAGTTTACCATTGTCTCCCAAATGCCCTTTATTTTTCCCTCCAATTGAAAAATCTGGACAAGGAGGCCCGCCAATAAAGCCAACAATATTATGATATTTACGACAGTCTTGGACTAATTCCCCCAGACGTTTTGCTGGTAATCCTTCTAGAAGTTTAGTTACGTCTGCTGCTTCGCCCTGATGATATCCGTATTCAGGCAATGGTAGGTTGAGAATTTCCCGTGAATAGCGGTATGCTGAGATGAATGGGGCAAATATTTCATTGACATAAACAATATTAAAACCGCTAGTTTCAAAACCTAAATCGAGGAAACCAGAACCAGCGAAGAAGGAGAATATACAAGAGCGAAGACTCATTTTTAAAATATATATTTCAGCAATAAATTTTTATCTAATTTAATGAATTATATATTTTTTTAATAAAAAAACCTACACATATGACATAACCCTAAAGCATTTGTATAAAATATTTAGCAAACCATCATCTGAATACTGTATAGCTAAATAAAGCTATAATCAACAATTAAATCACAGGCAATAACTATGGGTTACTAATTAATGGTATCTTTATTTATCAGAATAATTTTACTTTGATTATGTCCTTATCTGATTGGGAAAAATTATTATCTGAAGGAAAACATGCAGTTGAAATAGTTCGTATAGGTTTACGCAATCGAGGTATTAATGTTGGCGAGTCTATAATTACCGAATTTGGTACAGATGAAGACATTCCTGTGTACAGTACCGATAATCAGCGTAAGTTATTTTGGATATCAGTCAAAAGTGTACCCAGTCGGGTTGAAGATCCTCGTGTTCTACCTGTGGGTTATCGAGGCTGGATGTGTGGCGAAGTTGAAAGCAAGCAATGGTTTAACCCCCCATCTGCCATTATTTGGTATTGTTCAGCAACTCGGCTTGCATGGGGTGCTATTCCTCCGACTCCTCCAAATAGGCTGAGTACTAGATGGTTTATTTTCCCTGAGCGTTGGGGAAAGGTTATAGACAAGCGCAAAACAAATCAGTTAAATCATAAGGTGTATCTTTACCCAAGCTGGCTTGTACCGCCAGAGTCAATCATCAGCAAAGAAGAAATTATTGCCTATATTCAACAGTTAGCCCAGCAATAATTTAGATATAATGTGGCATTAAAAATAAGTGTAAATGCTAGAGGTCAAGGTTGACACAAACTCTGTAAGCTTTGATATAAATTGATTTAAGCCATAATCTATTGCCTTGCCCAAACACATTCAGCCTGAACAGCCTGAAAATGCTATATTTTATTCAAGTTGGCGCAACTGTACCTTGAAAACCAAATATATCAATACTTTCAACTGTGGGCGGTTCGAGTTAATTAAAATCCCTCACAGGGATTGAAATTCCACCAAAGTCCAATGTTTTGCAGTTGGGCGGCTGGTTACAAATAATTAAAATCCCTATTAGGGATTGAAACAGCGAAGCCGTCGCTGTGGTATTGCTATCAACAGGTTACAAATAATTAAAATCCCTATTAGGGATTGAAACAAGAATGGGAATGAAATTATTTCAAACCTATTCTTGTTCCAAATAATTAAAATCCCTATTAGGGATTGAAACTTAAGGGTTGAAAATATGCCTGAACCTTTCGTTGATCTTGACGCAATTTTTAATCTTGCTGTGAAAGAAACCGAAGAATTGATGAAACTCGGCTTTGATATTAGCGATCCTTGTGCTGTCACATCACTAGAATGGTACGCCAATAAATATCCAGAAATTGCAGAAAGGTGTAATAATGCCTTGCTAGAACTCATTGAGAAGCAAGTTGCGACTACTCCTGCATTTGTTGGTGCTGCTTACTCTGAGAATGATTTAGATGCTTTTTAAGTAATCAGTCAGATCGTGTTTGGTTGAACAATATTTAGTGATATTAAAATTAGTTGCACGCAAAGACACGAAAAAAACTTCGCGTCTTTGCGCCTACTTTGCGGGAAGGACTCCGCCGAATGCGTGAAATTATCCGACAGCCTTCTCAACAGCAACTTCTGGTAACAAGCGCTTTACACCTTGCTTAACAAAACTTTGCAGAAAAGTTATCTGCTGATTTTGCTGGAAGACATTTTGTAAAGTTTGCCGCAACTTCTCCAAATTCAAGTTATTACCAGAATCTAAAGCGATTTCCTGTTGTTGGAAATACTCTACTAGACTTAACCCAGCTACTCTGGTGAGATAAGCTGCACTTACTCCCTGTACCACGCCACCAGCTACAAAGGTGACGGCGTTACTTTTGAGAACAGTACTCACAGCTTTTGTCGAAAGTTCAACTAAACCCAGTTTCAGCATTAAACTTCCCATTGTTCCAGCTACGGTTTGCGCCTGTTCCAAGGAGAATTTCTGCTGATAGATATTACCTAAATCCATTACCATTTGGGCATTAATCGCCGCAGTTGCTAAAACATCAAGTGCGGGGACTGGGTTTGCAAAAGCAGCAGCCGCAGCTATCCATTGATATTGTTCTATAGCTGGGGTAGCGCGATCGCGTCTGACTCCATTTAGCCAATTTTTCGCCTCAGCTTTCAGCAACTTAGCTTTTCTCCAGGTTGTTACCCAGACTAATTTTTGTGCTTGCTGGGCTAAAACTTCACCCAGTTGCTGTGTCAACTGCTGGATATCTGCTGCTGGTTGTTCTAACCACTCTTGTACAGAACCGTCAGCTTCATGTTTCCGGACTTTGATGGGAATGGGAGAGGCTGCTGTTGCAACTAAATTCCCCTGTGTCCGTTGTTTCAATGACAGCAAGATACTAGCACGTTCGTCTGGTAAATACTGGTCTTGTTTGTTGAAAACCAGCATCACAGGCAGATTTGCGGCTTTTAGCTGCTGTAAAGTCTGAAATTCTGAATCTGTTAAATCCCCGTTGGTGAGGAACAGGACAAAATCCGATGTTTCTACTTCTGCTAAAACATCTGTGTCTGAGTTGTCACCAGCTTTTATAAATAAAGGTGCTGTTTCGTAGAAGCTGACTTTCTGCTTGATATCTGCTTGCCAGCTAGATTTTAAAATTTCCATCAAGGTGGTTTTACCCACCGATTTACCACCAGTAACAGCTAGTTTAAGTTCTTGCCGATCTAAATCTAAGAGTAATTGGTTAACTTGTTCTCGTAGGTTCCCTATGGCTGGATGATTTTCGGATTCTTGTACCAGTTGGTTAATTACGGCTTCAACTTTAGCGATCGCACTTTCTACATCTGCTCGTTCTACAAGCTTAATATCTAGCTGCTCTACACTACTAGCTTGCGGGCGATTTTTCTGGAATAACCACAATCCCCCACCAATTGCTAAAGCACTCAATAAACCAAACTCACTGACTTGCACTATAGAATCGTGCCAACTATCTAACATCCACAGAGAAAAGGACAGTCCCAATCCTCCCACTAAAATTGGTCGTTGCAATTTCACAACCATGACTCTCCGCGCTTTTTTGACTATGCCAATTGTAGATTTTAGATTTTAGATTTTAGATTAAAAATTATTCCAGTTGATGCCCCGACACCACTTGCTTTATGGCGGGAAACCCTGCTACCGCAGTGTCTCCTTCTACTAGGTCGAACAGATCCAAAATCAAAAATTTAAAATACTTGAGCCAGGTACTCTTGTGCTCAATGAGTTTGTCAAACTTTGGTCGGGGTTAATCCAAAATCGGCAATCCAAAATCCCAAATTAATTGATGGCTTCTACTCCAGAATAAAACAAATCCCCACAACCTTGAATGTTTGTGGGGATTTATTTTTATTTTGATTTGGTGGCGGGAAGTGGATTTGAACCACTGACCTTCGGGTTATGAGCCCGACGAGCTACCAGGCTGCTCTATCCCGCGTCGCTCTCTCGACTTCTTTAATATAACCCAAAGTCAAAAGTTTGGCAACTACAAAAGCGATAATTCTCCAATTACTTCTAAACGCTTGTATTTTCCTAAAATCATAAACTTCTCAGCTAGGCTTTCGGCGACGCTGGGAGTAATCCAGCCCATCTGCTGAAGCAAGTGAATCGCCACAGCATATTTTGCTCGCTTTGCCCCATCTACAACTTTAATCGCCAATCCCATGCCTTCCCCAAGCCTGCCTATGCACTGCACTCCTTCTGCACCAGCTTTACTGACTAATTCCCCAGGAGTTAAGCGCATCAGTTCCGTATCAAATTCTCCATCTCCGGCTACCATTGTCGGGTGATGAGTCATAGCCCGGACAATCCGCTCCATATCCAAAGTCTTACCAGAGGCTAGCAAGGCATACAGCGAACCCATCTGCCCAAGTTGCATCAGGTAAGTTGGTGCGCCACAGTCATCATGAACACTAATAAATTCTTCTGATGGCATTCGCAGCAATTCTGCTACTTTGCTCAGAATTAACTGTTGGACTGGGTGTTTGCGTTCTAAGTAGTTAGTCAAAGGCCAGTGGCGTTGCTGACATACGGCTAACATTCCCGCATGTTTACCAGAGCAATTGTATTCTAGGGGACTTTTCTTACCTTCTGGAATCGGACATTGGAGTGTGCTGGGGTCAAGATCGGCCCGCCACAAGATATTAAATACTTGTCTTACTTGCTCTATGCTACCTTTGTGGGAACTAGTGATGATTGCCAAATCCCGATCGCTGAGGTCGTAACGTTCTAGTGTACCTGTGGATGTGACTGCAAGGGCTTGAAATGGTTTGAGTGCTGAACGGACAAATGCCGCAGTTTCCGCATTCCCAGCAACGGATAAAACCCGTCCCCGTTCGTCGCAGACAACAGCTTGGACTATATGCCTCGATTCAATAATTCCTTCCCGGAGCAACCTGACTTCCAAGGCTGCGGCTTGAGTTCGTTTTCCCATTGTCATGGGTTAAAATTTATCTCTATTTTGTTATTTTTTATGATTTGTTTGTTACATGTCAGTTGTCATTTGTCCAAGAGTCATTTGTCGTTTGTCCCATGACTCGTGACCAATGACCAATGACCAATGACCAGTGACTATTTATAACAAATGCCAAACTATACTACCAGCAAGAAACATTCCTGCCAAGCCAGCAAAGGTTAGTTGCAGGCGGCCGAGAATAGGTTTGATTTCGTATGTGGCAATTAAGCGATCGCGGTTTAGTACTTCCTCTGGTTTTGTCCAAGTTTGACCGTCATACCAACCAGACTCTTCATAAAATACTGTGGGGCTAAACAGGCGATCGCTCACATAATACCAGCCTAAGTACAATCGTACTAGTAGCAGGATTACTCCGATACTCGCGCCTGCTGCACCAGAAAGAATAAATTGGACAATCTGCTTATGTGGTGGAAAACTGGCTGCGGCTACAGGCCCTGCTATCACCCAGGATAAACTCCAAAGCATGAGCATTTTCGTGATATGTTCGCGCCAATTTAAGGCACAATCACGAAATAGCCAAGATGTTCTTAATTGTTCGTACTCATTGAGTGGTTGTTGTTCAGTCGGAACTGGGCAATTAGAAACCGAGGATTTGATCATGTTGGCTTACCCCCACCGTCATCGGCTGTTGGAAGTTCTAGACGTTCAGCATGAGACCAGAATGCTTCTAAATTATAAAACTCCCGCTCCCTGGGCATCATGATGTGAATAATCACGTCGCCGTAGTCTTGCAACACCCAACTCCCTTCTGCTTTACCCGCTGTCCGCAGGGGATGGCGTTGCAGTTCAGTTCCTACTTTGTCTTCAATGGCTTCGGCGATCGCCCTTACTTGTACTCGAGAATAGCCTGTCATTACCACAAAATAATCTGCCAGGTAAGAGACATCTGCTACTCTTAGCAGCAAAATTTCCCCAGCTTTGCGGTCTGAGGCGGCTTCGGCCACAGTTATCGCTAATTTTCTACTATCATCGTCAGTTTGGTTTGGTGCGCTAGCGATCGCACTCTTTTTCAAAGATAAAGATTGTATTGGGAAATCTCCTTGGAAATAATCAGACATTAAACCTCAGGTGCTTTATGCCTTTCGTTACATTTTCTTACAATTTTTAACAACTAATCTTGCTGTTTAAACTGTTTTTTTGCATACTAACAAAAAAAAGGGCTGTATGGTCATTGGTCAAGAGTCATTGGTCATTGGTCATTGGTCATTGGTGAGTTGAATTTTATACTTTATACTTGAGGTGTATGGGTATATAAGCGAACGTAGGGGTTTAGTAATGTACTAAACCCCTACATTGGTAAAATTAGGATTGCCGATTACCAGACATGGCATTTTTTGACTGCGGCTGGGTATTTAAAAGCACAAAAAAGCGGTTGGTCTGTGACTACCGCTACCTGCTAATGACCAGACAGAAGCTTCTCGGTGCAAGATTAAACTTCTTGGTTCGATATTTTCGGAGAGTGAATTACTGGATCATCTACCACCAGAGATTCACATAATAACTCATAGTTATTTAAAGCTTGCTCAAAGGCATAATGTTCCACAGCATACTGGCGACTTTTATAACCTAAAGTCTTAACTTTCTCCGGATTTTCGTACAAGTGCAGAATCGCATTTGCTAAAGCCTGGGGATCTTCTGGAGGAACAACAAAACCACCACCACTTTGTCTGATGGCTCTGGCTGCTGTACCATTTTCTGGTACAGAGGCAATTAATGCCCGCCCACTGGCAAGTAGGAGTTGTATTTTTGAAGGCATGTTGAAAGATACAACATTTTTCTTTTGCACAACTAAACCAACATCCGCAGCTGCTAACATCTGTGGCAAATGTTCTCGCGGTTGAAATGGCAGTAACAAAACGTTATCCGCACCATAATTGAGACAGTCCTGTTGCAGTCTCTGTAATCCTTTAGCCTCGCCAGCGATCGCAAAAACAATATCAGGGATATCCCTTAACATAGCAGCAGCTTTAATCACTGTTTCTAAGCCTTGGGTAAGAGCAATGTTTCCAGAATATAAAACTACAAATTTGTCCTGAAGATTGTGTGTGGCGCGAAATTGATTATTTTCTTGAGACAAAGGACGAATAAAACTCACATCAACCCAGTTAGGAATTTGGACAATTTTGTCAGATGGTACACCCTTCTTGAGCAAATTATCTACAAATCCATCAGCAATAACGCTAATTTTAGTAGCGCTGTGATAAGCAAACTTCTCTAAGTGCGTAAACAGCTTGATGAGTAATTTATTTTTCAGTAAACCTAAATCAATAGCTGCTTCTGGTAAAATATCTTGAAGATTTAAAATCACAGGGCAGTTATGTAACAACCCTAAAAGAGAAGCCGGTAAGCAAACAGGTAGTGATGGTGACGTGGAAATAATCACATCTGGTCGCCAGCCCAGCAATGCAGGCAAAAAACTGGTTACTAAAAAACTAGCATCTAACAATATCCGATCAAGCAGGTTTGGTTCTGGACGAATCCAAACATAACTCCTTTGAATTTCAACTCCATTTTTGTATTCTGTAAGATACAACTTACCCCGATAGCTAGAGTAGATTTGACGTTCAGGGTAGTTGGGCATAGCAGTAACTACACGCACTTGATGTCCCCGCTTTACCAGTCCCTCTGCTAATTCCGTCATCAGCGGGGCAATACCAATCGGTTCTGGATAGTAGTTGTAGGAGTAAATCAAAATCCGCATAAAAAATTAGTCAGAATTATCTGGTTTTTTATTGAAAAACAATATTTATTCCCAAGATTTTTTGAACTTCTGACACACCCTAATTCATTGTCCCTTTAGTCTCTTCCTCTGTCATTGATTTTTCGTTGAAGATTAAGTAAACTTTGACATACCATACTTAGGTAACAGTCAACTAAACTGTAACTAATTGAATCCATTATGGTCATTAAGAGGAGTGATATTACTTACGTAGAATTTTTGTATTTTATCTTGATGAAGATGAAAAGATAGCAAAGTTTTAATATTAAATGGCGAAAGTTAGAGAATTTGGGATAAAAACTTACGAGTTCGCTCTTGTTGGGGTTTGTTGAAAAACGAGTCTGGTGTCGCTGATTCGATGAGGGAACCACTATCCATGAGGATTACTCTATCAGCAACTTCACGAGCAAATCCCACCTCATGAGTCACTACTACCATAGTCATGCCGTCACGGGCAAGACTGCGCATCACATCCAAAACTTCTCTAACCATTTCCGGATCTAAAGCTGAGGTTGGTTCATCAAACAGCATGATTTTAGGTTGCATAGCTAAAGCACGGGCGATCGCTACCCGTTGCTGCTGTCCCCCAGATAATTGTCCCGGATATTTATGTGCTTGTTCTAAAATTCCGACTCTTTCTAGCAATTGCATCGCCGATTCTTGTGCTTTAGCCTTCGTCCACCGACGTACCCAAACTGGTGCCAAAGTAATATTTTGCAGTACTGTTAAATGGGGAAATAAATTAAATTGTTGAAATACCATTCCCACTTCTTTGCGAATTGCATCAATATTTCGCAAATCATTGCTCAGAGTAATACCATCTATCACAATTTTGCCTTGTTGATATTCTTCTAAGGCATTAAATGTGCGGATAAAGGTAGATTTTCCTGAACCTGATGGACCCATCAATACGACTACTTCACCACGGCTTACTGTCAAGCTTACACCTTGAAGAACGTGAAATTTTCCATACCATTTATGAACATTTTCCGCAACAATTATCGGAGTTAATTCTGACATAAAATTTTCCTTTAATAACTAATGACTAATGACTATTGACTAAGCTGCTTTTCTAAGCGTCGAGAAGCCAGGGACATGGAGTAACAAAATATCCAGTAAATCAATCCAATAAATAAATAAACCTCTCTATAACGTCCGAGAAATTGCGGCTGCGCCACAATTGAACGGGACATTCCGGTAAGCTCTACCAATCCCACCAAAGATAAAAGCGAAGTATCTTTAAATAAGCCAATAAATTGACCTACAATTGCCGGAATAACCGCACGTAAAGCTTGTGGTAGTACAATCAATATAACGACAAATAGAGAATTAAATCCTAGTGCTTTTGCAGCTTCAATTTGTCCCCGGGAGATAGCCTGAAGTCCGCCGCGCACATTTTCTGCCATGTAAGCAGCACTAAATAAAACCAGTCCTGTAATTGCTCGCACTACCCGATCTAAACGTAAATCGACTGGGAGAAATAATGGCACCATAATCTGTGCAAAAAACAAAATCCCAATCAACGGTAATCCTCTGATAATTTCAATGTACAGGATAGAAAACCAACGCAAGACAGGTAAATTGCTAGTGCGTCCTAAAGCTAGTAAAACTCCAATGGGGAAAGAAAGTACAATACTAACTGCTGCCATTAATAAGGTGAGTAGCAAACCGTTCCACAAATTTGTCGATACAGATTGTAAGCCCAATCCACCACCAATTAACCAGAGAATTACACTAAAAGATAATAACCATACTAGGGAAAGCCAAGGAGCTATTACTTTCGGGAATTTTCTCCCAATCCCCAATCCGACAGATAATAAAACAGCAATTAACAGCAACCAGAGGCGGGATGTAAAATCCAAAGGCACAACCCCTAAAAAAACAGCAACCATTAAAGTAGAAAGTGTAATTCTCCGCTTTGTTAAAGGTTGTTGATTAGAAAATACACCCCAAGTTACAGCAGTTAAAGTTGCAGCGATCGCCAGCACAATCCAAACTCGCCAATATAAGGATGGGGGAAATCTTCCTACTAAGAATAAACGTAAATTAACTTGAATGACCGCCCATTGTGCTTGGGTAGTTGTCCAAATAAGAATTCCCCTGACTAACCAAATTAGAAATGCTAGACAGACAACAGTCAGCAAGCTGTTGTACCAAGTGCTGAAAAGATTTTTCCGCAGCCACAGTAATTGAGGATTTGTCATTTGTCATTTGTCAGTTGTCAGTTGTCAGTTGTCAGTTGTCAGTTTTCAGTTGTCCCCCTTGTCCCTCCGTTCGCGCAGCGTCTCCCCTTGGGAGAAGTTCTGATCGCCGGACGCCGGCGCTCAGACTTCTCTCCTTGTCTCCCTTGTCCTCCTCATCCTCCTCATCTCTCCTGAATCCGCACCATGCGGTTGAAAAAATTCATGACTAGAGAGATTGTCAAACTGAGGGTGAGATAGGTAAGCATAATGAGTAAGATAGCTTCTACCGCCCGCCCGGTTTGGTTAAAGGTGGTAGAGGCGACAAAATAAATATCCGGGTAACCAATGGCGATCGCTAAACTGGAATTTTTGGTCAAATTGAGATATTGGCTGGTCAAAGGTGGGATAATTACCCGCAAGGCTTGGGGAAAAACCACCAATCGCATCACCAACGCTGGTTTTAAACCTAGCGATCGCGCAGCTTCCCATTGTCCTTTTGGTACTGATTGAATTCCCGCACGGACAATTTCGGCAATAAATGCACCTGTATAAAAAGTTAAACCCAGTAGTAAAACTGAAAACTCTGGAGACAAAGTAAACCAAGGCAATTCTGCACCATTTTGACTCAGGTAAATCCATCCCCAGAGAGAAATTTTATTTTCCGCCTTGGGAAAACCAAGGAAAACCGCAAAATACCAAAACAGTAATTGCAGCAGTAAAGGTGTATTCCGGAAAATTTCTACGTAAACTAAGCTAATATTCCGTACTAGCCAGTTATCCGAGAGTCGCGCAATTCCTGCACTTACTCCCACAATTGTCGTCAGAAAAACTCCAGCAATTGCAACTCGCAATGAGTTAATCAGTCCTACCCACAAGGCGCGACTATAGGTATCAGTTGGTTTGTAGGTAATCAGAGTTTCACCAATATCAAAAGATGCTTGCTGTTTGAGAAAATCAAAGCCAAACTGAATACCTAGTTGCTGTAAATTGCGGTTCAGGTTACTCCAGAGTATTGTGACTACAACTGCTGCTAAAAATACAGCGATAAATTGTCCGGCGATGCGCCAAAAACGGCGATCGCGCCACAATAATTTTAGGTTTGTCATTTGTCAAGAGTCATTTGTCATTGGTCAAGAGTCAATGGTTAATGGTCAATGGTCAGTTGTCATGGGTTATGAGTCAACAGTCAAGGGTTAAGCTCGCAATTTTAGTTTTAAAGGTGCTGCTTCCAAGCTTAAAGGTGCAACTTCCAGGCTCAAAGGCTCAACTTCCAAGCTTAAAGGTGCAACTTCCAGGCTCAAAGGCTCAACTTCCAAGCTCAAAGGCTCAACTTCCAGGCTTAAAGGTGCAACTTCCAGGCTCAAAGGCTCAACTTCCAAGCTTAAAGGTGCAACTTCCAGGCTTAAAGGTGCAACTTCCAGGCTTAAAGGTGCAACTTCCAGGCTCAAAGGCTCAACTTCCAGGTAAAAAGGCTCAAACTACATCCTCACTTCACCATAAATTTTGTCCTCCTTGTCTCCCCGAAGTTCTGATCGCCGGAAGCCGGCGCTCAGACTTCTCTCCTTGTCTCCCCCATCCCCCCACATCACCGGAAAGGTGGAGAATAGAGTAATCCGTTTTTTGACCAAAGTTGATTTTGACCACGGGCTAGATTGAGTTTTGTTTTTGGGCCGAGATTGCGATCATAAACTTCGCTATAGTTGCCAACATGCTTGATAATTCTGGCTGTAAAGTCGTTGGTTAAGCCAAGGCTCTCACCAAGGTTCCCTTCTGTTCCTAAAAATCGCTTGATATCTGGGTCATTACTAGTGGCAAATTGTCCCAGATTTTGAGAATTAATCCCTAATTCTTCGGCTTTGACTAGGGAATAAACTACCCACTTCACAGTATCCGCCCATTTAGTGTCACCTTTGGCGACTGCTGGTGCTAGTGGTTCGGAAGAAATGACTTCATCGAGAATTAGGTTATCTTCTGGTTTGGGTAGAAGCGATCGCCGCGCCACTAACGCAGAACGGTCAGCTGTAATTCCGTCGCAACGCCCCTCTGCATAGGTTGCAAAGGTAACGTTGACATCCTCAAAAACAACAGGTTTGTAAGTAATACCCCGTTTGCGCATTTGGTCTGCTAAGTTCTGCTCGGTAGTCGTCCCAGTTTGAACGCAGATGGCCTTGTCTTTGAGGTCTGCTAAGGATTTAATCCCGCTAGTTTTGCGAACCATGAGCGCTTGACCATCATAAAAAACAACAGGTGCAAATTCCAAACCAACGGAGGTGGTGCGACTGAGTGTCCATGTGGTGTTGCGGCTGAGAATATCTACTTCCCCGGTTTGTAAAGCTGTAAACCGTTCTTTGGCGCTGAGATTGCGATACTCTACTGCATCTGGGTTGTCAAATAAAGCCGCTGCGACGGCGCGACAGACATCTACATCAATTCCGCTGTATTTACCATCAGTTCCGACAAAGCTGAATCCTGGAACTTCACCACTGACGCCGCAAATTAGCTGACCACGGTTTTTTACCGTATCCCAGCGATTTTTAATTGCTGGTGCTGTTTGGGTACTAGTTGTGTTAGTTGTACTGTTATTTGCATTTCCTGAGTCGCCACCACAAGCACTGATGGCAAAGATCAGGGGTGCGATCGCTAAAATTAAAGCTGATTTACGCATAATTTATGATGACCATTTACCAAGCAAAAATGTGTTTTCAACTACAATCTCTCTGTGAAAGCAAGTAGATGTTTGTAATATAAAACTTTTTGGGACGCTAGCTGAAAAATGGGGACTAGGGGAACCAGGACTAGGGGAACCAGCAGTAGGGTCTAGGGACTAAGGGCTAGGGAAGAAGAATTTTTATCGGAAAAACTGTTTAGAATTTGTGTGTCTAAAAATAAGATTTATCGGGTTTAGTGATTTTTAAACCTGCTTCATTGATACAGATAAATTCTCTTTTATTTGCGAAATTATTTGTTAATTATGGCAATATACAAGAGCATTCTTATAGAAGATAATAACTAAAAGTTTTATATTATAAAGTAGTATTTTTTGGGCTTTGTATAGAATAATTTTTAGGTGATTGTGTAGGGCTAAAAAAATTCAAAAGCTGAGAAAAATAGTTTTTTAAGATACCCTGACAACGGGTTCCTCAGTTTAAGAAGGTGAGGATTGGGCGTAGTATGGTTTTGTTAATCAACAAAAGCTGGATTGCATACTTCTAAAAAAGCGGAAGTAACTGTACTAACTTAGGCATCTGCCACTAGCAGGTTAAACTAGGTGTGGTAACAGCTGCTCCACCATTCCTTATGAGGCTATTATGGGAGCTAATCTGAAACAGATTGCTAAATACTTGGACAACCTTGGTTGGGACTACCGTTTTGATGATGAAGAAGACCGGATTATCACAGGTGTGGAAGCTGATCACCTAGATGACTTCCTGATAGTTGTGCAATTGGATGAGGAGGGGAAATTTTTTCGGGTATTTGCGCCTCAAGTTCTGGCTGGAGTGCAAGAGCATCCTTATAAGGGAGCTATCCTACAGACAATGCTGGCGATTTCTTGGGAAACCAAAATGCTGCAATGGGAGTACGATCCATCTGATGGTGAAATCCGTGCCATTATCGAGTTTCCCCTAGAAGACTCAATCCTCACAGAGAAACAATTTAACCGTTGTTTAAGCGGGTTAATTCAAATTGTTGATAGTATTGCAATGCCTCGCCTGAAAGAAGTGATGGAAACAGGTCACGATCCTGGGAATATAGAACTTGGCGAAAGACTGTTACTGAGTATTCAAGAAGAAGCTCCGGGATTACTAGAAATCCTAGAAAAAGCAATGGAAGCCAGAAAAAGGCGGGGAAGTTTTCCCAACGAGTGAGGCGGATTATCACTTAAATAGCTATACTCCAAAGTGATACCCTCACTATATACTGAATTTTCTAGGGCTGGATTTTATGACATCCTATGCAACCTCCTCTGCCAAAGCGGAAATGAGTGAACTTCGGCGATTGAAAGGCTTACTACCGCCAGAATTGCAGAGCTGGGTCACTGTTGAAGGCACAACTGAGGTCAATCCACCCCTGATCCGTAGCGAAGAAATTGGCAAAGACCAAGTAGAAATTCAAATTGACTTGGTGAAATGGGATAGCCTCGCAATGGATCAGCGTAATCTGCTGTTTTGGCACGAAGTCGCCCGCATTCAAAATGACACAATTCCCAAAGATGGTTGGGAAATGGCAGCATTGGCTATCGGTTTAGGTGGTGCTGTAGGTGAGTTGTGGGTACAGGATGGATTGTTACTGGTTTTAGCATTGGCACTTTGCGGCGTTTCCGGCTGGCGGTTATACCAAAAAAATAACGGGGAAAAACAACTAAAAGAATTAGTTGATGCTGATGATAAAGCGATCGCACTTGCAACTCGCTTTGGTTACAGCTTACCCAATGCTTATAAAAGTTTGGGTAGCGCCTTAAAAACTTTGATTGACACCACTGCTAGCAAGCGCCAGCGGTCTAGATATGAAGCTAGGCTCTCTGCCCTCAAACGCAGTGCTAATAAGGCAAAATCTAAATCTAGGCCTGTCGATGAAGGTGGATTTTAATCAGCTGTTCCATCCGCTCCTTGGTTACCATTCGGGACTAGGGAGCAGGGGAGCAGCACTTCGACTCCGCTCAGTGAGCAGGGGGGACAAGGGAGACAAGGGAGACAAGGGAGACAAGGAGGATAATTGAGCAATGCCCAATGCCCCATGCCCCATGCCCCATGCCCTCTTACAACTGATTTAACATTTTATGAGTTTGCGGTACAACACGGACGTGCTGCACAAACTTTTTCATTAAGGCTTGCCACTTCAAAACCTGTTCTGGAGAAGGGGCAAGTATAGGTTTTTCTGCCAATTGTTCAAAGTCAGCTAAAGGTGTGACAGGTTGTAAAAAAACTGGGATATCAGGACTCACATCTGCCACTAATAAAGCTGAACGCTCTAATTCAGTTGGCTCTGTGTTTTGTGAAATAATTATCTTGACAAAAACATCTAAATGTGAGTCATAACCTAATTTAAGGCATTGAGCGTGTTCTTGCCAATAGCTTTCACCGCTAACACTAGGTAACTTGAAATCCATGCCTATGGAATCTAAGTAGGGCAGAATCATCGCCAATTGTTCTGGGCGATGACCTCCAGTCTCCAGATAGATGGGTAGATTGGTGAGCGATCGCACTTGCGGTAGAAATAAGGCCAAAAAAGGGGTATGAAGCAAGGGTTCGCCCCCAGTTAAGCTAATGCTATCGTGTAGACAAGGTAGATTTTGCCGTTCAACCCATTCTAATAAAATGGGTAGGGGTACAGGATTGGAATGTACTTCAAAGTCACGTAAGCCTGGGGTTCGCTCTATCTTACAAGTTGCGGGTGCATTCCAAGTATGGGCGCTATCGCAAAAGTGACAGCGTAAGTCACATAAAGCAAAGCGAATAAAAATTTGTCTTGTCCCGACATTGAGTCCTTCCCCTTGAATAGCAGAAAAGACCTCTATCAGGCGTGCAGTAGGATTAACCGTAGTTTTAGAAGTCATGGGATAATAGCAATGCGATCGCGCCGCGTCTTCACAACAGCAAGTAAGTTTTTTGAGCCTCTTGTTTTATTGTGAATCAACGCTATTCATCTAGAATCTCTCCTAATTCACTAGCAATTAGTCCTGATTCCTACTAATTCTAGATGAGGATAGGTAATTACATTAGGACACAATTAATGTTTGGCAGCTTACATTTACACGGCAACTACAGTGCAGAGCTTCATGACTAGCCAACCTAAAGAGGTCGATTTTCTGGTTACTTATTTAAATGAAATAGCAGTAGTGCATATACCTGCCCGCTTGAGTGTGCTTGAGGCTGTAGACTTTAAGCACACTTGCCAAGAGTTAATCTTTGAAAATGCACAACTCAAACAAATCACTATTGACTTTCACCAAACTACTTTTATGGATAGTAGTGGTTTAGGCGCCCTGGTCAGTAATTTCAAAACCGCCAAGGAAAAACAAGTACTATTTATACTCCGTAATGTAACTCCTTCGGTAATGGCAGTCCTCAACCTCACAGGATTGGATCAAGTTTTTCCAATTGAATCATCAGGTATTGTAGCGCAAAAAGAACAACATGATCCCTTAGCTGCTCAAGTATCTTCTGGTCGTAAGGTTGAGCAGCTACCTACTACTCATCCTTCTGTAGCATCTTGGATGAAACGGTTGATCGATATTGTGGGAGCGCTCTTTGGTTTAGTAATTACAGGCGTTTTGCTGATTCCCATTGCGGTTGCTATTACAATTGATGATCCCGGCCCCATTTTCTTTAGTCAAACCCGTTGTGGTTGGATGGGGAAACGTTTTGAGATTTGGAAATTTCGCTCCATGTGTGTGGATGCAGAAGCCAAAAAATCTCAAGTGCAAAACCAAGTGCAAGGTGCTTTTTTCAAGAATGAGAGCGATCCCAGAGTGACAAAGGTAGGGCGCTTTTTACGGCGAACTAGTCTCGATGAATTGCCACAATTTTGGAACGTTCTCAAAGGAGATATGAGTTTAGTTGGGACTCGACCACCGACACCTGATGAAGTAGAACGTTATGAAGTACCTGAGTGGCAACGTTTAGATGTTAAACCAGGAATGACGGGCGAATGGCAAGTAAATGGCAGGTCAAAAGTACGTAGCTTTGAAGATGTAATTCGCTTGGATTTGCAGTATCAAAAAAATTGGAGTTTACTGTATGATCTTAAGTTAATTTTCAAGACTATAGGGATTCTATTTCATAAAAATAGTGGTGCAGTTTAACCAATTACCTGCATGTTTAATTGCTCGGTAATTGATAACTCACTAAATTAATTAATCTGTGCTACTCAGTTGCCTTTCTTCTGAGTAGCACAGATTTTTTATTAACTAATGTATATAGTTGAAAGCGATCGCACTTGGCAATGAATGAAGGGTGTGGCCTACAACTTTACATTACAATGTCTGATTCAAGGAAAAATTCTGTAGATGTCTTTGCGGTGAGCAACCCGTTGGCAGATTAATGTTTTTGTTTCTTGATCCACAGTAATGCCAATCCGATAATCCCCGACTCGAATCTTATATTTATCAGTATAGCCTTTGAGCTTTTCAAGATATCCTAATTCAAAAGGATTTTCTGATTCAAGTTCTTGAAACACAACGGGTTCTACGCGGCTTTGAATCTCTACTGGCAAAGCAGCAAGTTCTTTCAAGAATCGCTTAGTGTATTCAACCTTCCACATTTTCACCCATTAGTGATTTATAATATTTTTTGGCATCATTTTTAGAGAGGCGTTCTTCATCCTCTACTTCCTCCATCAGTTTTGCTAAACCGTAATCTTCAAGAATTTCTTCAATCTTTTCAAACTCAGCAATGGGAATTTGGACTGCTATAGGTTGCTGATTCTCATCAAGTACATAATTTTTATGAAATTCAAGCATTTTGGTAACTTCTAGCTTTAATTAGCTATTACTCTACTTATAATAAAACTATAAATGTCTAAGATGCAGTAAAAGCATTTGTCACCTTAATTTTAGGCTGTATATATTTGAAAGCGATCGCACCTGGAGAATTGAGGAGTGCGTTGGCGTAGCCAGCCGCAAGCATCGCCTGAATTGCTCTTTACTAAACCTGCTTCAACCAAAAGCAGGGAGTTAGTTAAAGCTATGTGTCTTCAGCCAGCATTGATTCTTTAACTGCTTGCACTAACTCTTCTTCTGTACATTGATACAAATCTCGCAGGCGAAATACTTGCCATACTTCCATTTTCGGCGTTGTTCTCCCTTTTTCCCAGTTACGAATGGAAGATTCCGCGCAGTCTAGTTCTTTCGCTACATCTAAGACTGTAAGCCCTGCACGATCTCTCAAGGCTCTTAAATCCATAGCTGACTAGACCTTTGATCTGATTTTAAACCGTTAATATTTAACGTTAAGTATTGACAAAATATATTAGTTTGCACTTTAATCATCATTGAAGAGGCGTTAGTGCATCCCCGGCAAGAGACTTGCTAACGCCCTTCACTAAACTGCTTATGGATAAATTAATCATGCCACAAAACAACGAATACAACGATTTCTCGTTAGAGATTAAAGCGAACGCATACAAAGAACGTTTGAATCCTTGGGCTATTACTCGTTTACTTCCAGATATGCAACGGGTAACTATCGCTAGATTTCGCACTCGATCTGATGCAGAAGGTCATTTGCAACGGTTACGTCAACTCATACCTGACGCTAGCTTTATGGTGGTTTTTGATTGTCAGCGTGAGGAAGTAGTGATTTAGAGGAATTGCGATCGCACTTGGGAAATTGAAGGGGCGATCGCAACATAAGTAGAAGGTGTGTTAAAGCTACCTGTCTTGAGCAAGAAGCATTGATTTTCCTCATACTTTTTCCTAACTAGCATTATTTATATATAAAATATAATCAGCTATCTGGTAGTAGAAACCCGTCTATTTAATCTAATTAAATCCTATGCAAAAAATAACTTTAAACTCTCATGTTGGACAAGATGGAATATTACATTTAGATATTCCGGTAGATGTTACTAATGCCGATTTAACTATTACTGTTATACTACAACCTATTACTGATTCTCAGCCAGAAAATCAACCTAAAGGAAAAGGTTGGCCTGCTAACTTTTTTGAAGAAACTTCAGGCTCTTTGAAAGATACTCCTTTAGTTATAGATTCCGAAGGTGTGTTTGATGATTTAGAAGAGTTTAAATTGTTATGAAATATTTACTAGATACAAATGTATGTATTAAATATTTGAATGAAGACTCGATGATTCGCCAGAAACTTGTTGAAAATATTGATTTAGAAGCTATTGCGGTTTGTTCAGTTGTGAAACTAGAGTTGTTTTATGGAGCGATGAGGAGTGATAATCCAGATCAAGTTTGGGCAAAAGTAAAGCGATTTTTAGAAGTATTTATTTCTTTACATTTAGATGATATTTCAGCTTTAAATGCAGGTAAGATTCGCGCTCAATTAGCTAATGCTGGTACACATATTGGTTATAATGATTTATTAATTGCTTCTATTGCACTGTCTCATGATTTAATTTTAGTGACTCATAATACTAAAGAATTTGTCAGAGTTGAAGGATTAAAAATAGAAGATTGGGAAATTGAATAATATAGTTGAAAGCGATCGCATTTGGGAATTGAAGGGGCGAGCGCTCATCAGATAATTATCTTGTCTACTTTAACAAGTACTCAATTTCCTCATCACTAAAACCAAACTGCCGAAAAATCCGCAACACATAAGCAGGAGACATTTCTCCTGCACCCATATCTATAGGAACTACTCTACGTTGTCCATCAACTTCACGAGTATATAAGCAATGATCGCCTTTTCCTTCTCGATAAAATGTGCAGCCTCCTTTTTCTAAAAGCTTAATTAGCTCTTTTGGTTTTAGGGAAGGTATATTTTTAGGCATATACTTTCCTTAATTCATATATCTCTGAATTTTGTTGTTTGTCCTCTAATAGTAAAAATTCATGTAGTTCTTCTATAGAAATTGGAGATTTATAGATATTAGTTTCAGTTTCATAAATTACTTCAAAAGACTCAATTGCTTCTTTTAACTTGCTAATGGCATCATCTTGAGTCTTTCCCTGTCCTACAATTCCATTTTCTAAACACAAAGCAATCCAATAGCCAGCGCTTTGCCTAAGTACTACAGTGTAAAAGTTCATTAGTTTTCAAAGTACTTTTTGTTATTTACTATTCTAGGCGATCGCAAAATCAGTATATAGTTGAAAGCGATCGCACTTGGGAATTGAAGAGTGCGATCGCTGCTTAATTAGCAATACAATAATCCGCTTGTTGAAACGCTGCGAGTTAAAATTTTCATCACTTTACCTGGTTCAGAAGCCGCTAAAAGCGGACTCCATTCACTAATCTCCGCAAAACCCAGTCTATAAAGAGTGTGAACGGTATTTGTGACTGTTTGGCGCGAACCGATGACAAGAACACTAACAGATTCTCTGTCTGAATCTGGTTGCATAGAAGGTAGAGTGCTTTTGTTCATTACAGTTGACCTAAAAGTTTATGTTCGTATATCCGAACATAATTAGTTTAGCATCTTGTTCGTAGTTACAAACATTTACTTGCTTATAAGCCTCTGACAAAATCGGAGGTATGGGAAAAGCAGGAAAAGCCCTCAAACGGGTACTAGAAATTTATGGCATTACTCAAAATCGATTGGCTGTAGTGATGGGAGTCAATCGTTCTAGTGTTTTTGGCTGGGTAAATGAAATTGCAGATCCACCAGGGGATACGGTGGTAAAAATTCGCAAGGCGCTTCAAGAAATTGAGCCTGCTGCGGCTGAGGAGTTTGTCAGGCTGTTCTGGGAAGATTTTGAAAAGCAAGAATTGTAATTGAATGGATTATTGCTGAAAATCGGAGCGATCGCATTTGGGAATGAAGAGTGCGATTCTTATGTATCATGATTTAATGTTAGTCACTCATAATACTAAAACGCACACACTTCACAACTCCATACCTCTAAGGAAGAAATTGTAATTTATTCATCTCTTGTTGTACGCTAACTGCTATTTGTAATGTCTCATCTAGAATATTTGCATATTCTGTTGCTTTTTGGCTTACTTTTAAGGCGTTTAGTGCGTTCAAATTTACTTGAAAGTTTTCAGCTTTAAAATTCGGATGTTCTCTTAATATTCTTTCAGTTTTTAAAGCACGAATTAAGTCTGAACGAGTAATAGATAGAGCTTCAATAACTTGTTCTCTGTTATTTAAATTAACTTCATTCCCAACCGCTCTCAACTTATCTATCACTTTTATATCTTCAATTAATTTATTGTATTGTTTTATTTCCTGAAGTATCAATTTGATTAGTTTATATTTTCTTTTTCTTTTATTAAATATTATTGGCATATATATATAGTCCAGTAGTATATCGGGTATATACATTATTAACATCGTTAAAAAGAATGGAATAACAAACATTACAAAAGGATTAAAGAATACAACCAGCTTTACAGCATCTGTAATAGTGAGATTTCGTTTAACAAAATATATTATAAATGCAATAACACATACAAGTTCAGCAATGATGCCTAATACAATAGATTCTTTTTGACTTAATTGTCTTTGAATGAATTTATTAAACTCTTTCCATTCCCTTATTCGTGAAATACCAACTCCTAAAAGTGAACTCCACTGAACATAAAACGCTAGTGCAGTACCGAATTCCTCCTTTAAATTAATATGAGAAAAATTAATCTTGCTGATATTTACTGTATATAAATAAACGTAATAAAGGAAAAAAATACCAGCTATTACAGAAAACAACGGGTGAAACATAGAGTATATTCTATTATACGTTGTATTTCCATAACTATTTTTCCTCATGTAGTAACGAAAATCTTTAAATGTTTGATCTATATTTATACCTGTCAACTTAACAATTTCAGCTTTGGTAATTTCTAAATCATTTAATTGTCTTTGATTATTAACTACAGAATCATTCGATATTCCTTGATATAATGAATAATTATGAATAGGTGAGATGGATTGATTATTTATTTGAGGTGGTTGACGAGAGAAAAATGTTTTTTCATTTTTATGATGTTTTCTCTTATACTCTTTATATGCGATAAAAGCTGAAATCACACCTGTTATCGTTGAGACAATTGCTAATATAAGTTCTAACGACATGATTATTGTTAAATATGAAATATTGAAAATATGCTGTATTGAATTTAACACAGCTTTTCAAGCATTGCCAATTGACAATATTCCCTACTTGTAAATTAATAACTAAGGTTGGGACGGTCTACTACTTCTCTTAAGATACAAGGTTGGGTTGAACGTAGTCACACCCAACCTACACAGCTTAAGGTTTTTGACTTTGATAAATTATATTTTTTTTGGTTGATTAGGCGATCGCAAACTCAGTCAATTTACGAGTTTCTGGAGAGTGAAAAGCTAAAACAATATCTTCTTTCGGTACACCTTCCCTTAATAACTCAGTAGCGATTCCTTCTTCTGTCCAATCTTCTTCAATGTAAATCTTCTCATTTTTAATGCGAACATAAACAGTAATTGCAGTAATTTTTTTCTCGTCATGCCAACCAACTTGAAACCAAATATATTGATCTCTTTGTTCATCCAAAGCTAAGACACTATCAACTCCAGAAGGATTAGGAGTTTGTGATGCTAATTGTTCATATTCTGTGAGAATTTTTTTGATTAAATTCCGATAATTTGCTAGTTTATCCATTTAACAATCTCCTCTGTTTTCAAATCAACAATTATTAGAAGTAAATTAGTCTCTTCAATTACTAATAAAATTGCTTTTTGCTGAAAAAATGATTGATAAATAGCCCTACTAATCCCTAAATAAATTTTAGTTTCGGGCAAAACAGCTTTTAATAAAGTACGATAAATAATATATTGACCTAAAGCTGTTTCAAATTCACGTATCGGTGAACGACTAATAAAACTTTTGATTTCTACAATAATTTGTTGTCCATTACGTTCAACTTCTAAAGTTCTATCAGCAAGTAAATCAGCAAATAACTGAATTTTTTCATATTTAATGGTATAAGGATCAGCCGTAATCGTCCAGCCATCTTTAATTAAGGCATTTTTTACCGCATCATGGTAGATATCTTTTGCTGGCATTGTTACCCTGCAATAACAGATAGGTGGGCATTACACCCACCTGATAAAACTATACCAACAAAGCCTGCTGCTCCTTACTAATCACTCGCCCTTCATCCTCAAAACCGGCGATTTGATCGAAGTTCAAATATCGATACAAATTCTCAGCGAAAGGATTAATCTTCTTCGCCACAATATCCAAGTATTCTTGCACTGTGGGAATGCGTCCTAACAATGCACAAACTGCGGCTAATTCGGCGGAACCTAAATACACTCTTGCACCTTTACCCATGCGATTATTAAAGTTGCGGGTAGAAGTGGAAAATACAGTTGTGCCATCAGCAACTCGCGCTTGATTACCCATGCATAAACTGCATCCTGGCATTTCTGTCCTCGCACCCGCAGCACCAAAAATGCTATACACACCTTCTTCTTTAAGTTGGTATTCGTCCATGCGGGTTGGGGGTGCTATCCACAGGCGTGTTTTTACTTCACCTGCGCCTTCCAATACTTTCGCTGTTGCCCGATAATGACCGATATTTGTCATACAAGACCCAACAAATACTTCTTGCACTGGATCGTTAGCAACTTCCGATAATAATTTCACATTATCGGGGTCATTGGGAGCGGCAACAATTGGTTCTTTGATTTCGTTCAAATCAATTTCAATTATTTCGGCATACTCTGCATCTGCATCAGCTTCCAGTAATACGGGATGGGCTAACCATTCTTCCATTTTGGCGACACGACGCATGATCGTACGCTCATCATGATAACCTCTGGCTATCATATTCTTTAACAGCGAGATGTTAGAACGCAGATATTCAGCAATTGTTTCTGGACTCAGTTTAATTGTGCAACCTGCACAGGAACGTTCTGCTGATGCATCTGTTAATTCAAAGGCTTGTTCAACTTTTAAATCGGGTAAGCCTTCGAGTTCTAAAATCCGTCCAGAGAAGATATTTTTCTTGTTCTCTTTCTCTACTGTTAGCAATCCTTTTTGAATGGCGACGTAGGGTATGGCGTTAACAATATCTCTGAGGGTAATTCCTGGCTGTAATTCTCCTTTGAATCTTACCAAAACTGACTCTGGCATATCCAAAGGCATGACACCCAAAGCCGCAGCAAAGGCGACTAACCCGGAACCTGCGGGGAAGGAAATACCTAGGGGAAAGCGGGTGTGAGAGTCGCCGCCAGTTCCGACGGTGTCGGGTAGTAGCATCCGGTTTAACCATGAGTGGATGATACCATCACCAGGACGTAGGGCAACGCCGCCGCGTTGGGCGAAAAAGTCTGGTAAGTCGTGATGGGTTTTGATATCCACTGGTTTGGGATAAGCTGCGGTGTGACAGAAACTCTGCATCACTAAATCAGCACTGAAACCAAGACAAGCTAGTTCTTTTAACTCGTCGCGGGTCATGGGGCCTGTGGTATCTTGGGAACCAACGGTAGTCATGATGGGTTCGCAAGATGTACCGGGGCGCACACCGGGTAATCCGCAAGCTTTCCCTACCATTTTCTGGGCGAGGGTGTAGCCTTTACCTGTATCTTCTGGTGCTTGGGGACGGATAAACAGAGTGCTGGGTGCTAAACCGAGTGCTTGGCGGGTTTTGTCGGTGAGGGTACGCCCAATTAACAGCGGAATGCGTCCACCTGCACGAACTTCATCGAGAATGGTATCGGGTTTGAGGGTGAAGGTGGTAATAACTTCGCCGGCTTCATTGGTGATTTCGCCTTTGTAGGGATGGATGGTAATCACGTCACCGGTTTCTAACTGGGTGACATCACACTGAATCGGCAAAGCACCGGCATCTTCAGCTGTATTAAAGAAAATAGGCGCGATCGCACTTCCTAAAATATATCCCCCAGCGCGCTTGTTGGGAACAAAGGGAATATCATTTCCCATGTGCCACAATACAGAGTTGATCGCAGATTTACGGGAGGAACCTGTACCAACTACATCACCTACGTAGGCGACAGGATGCCCTTTTTTCTTTAATTCGGCAATGGTTTTTAAGCTTCCTGGTTGCCGTGACTCTAGCATCACTAAGGCGTGTAAGGGAATATCCGGGCGAGTGGTAGCACTTTGGGCGGGGGATAAGTCGTCGGTATTCGTTTCACCAGGGACTTTGAAAACTGTAACGGTAATTGTTTCTGGGAGTTGGGGACGAATCGTAAACCACTCAGCTTCCGCCCAAGAATCAATTACGCGCTTGGCAAAGGGATTAGTTTTAGATAACTCCAAAACATCATGGAAAGCATCATACACCAACAGAATTTTGCTGAGGGCGTTGGCGGCATAGGCGGCGATGGGTTCCTTTCCTTGTCCCCCCATCACCAAGGGGGTTTCGGAAGAGTCGGAAACCGAGACGGTGGGAGTTTGCAGCAATTCAATTAAAGATTGGACATTGTAGCCGCCTACCATTGTCCCTAGTAATTCTACCGCTTGGATACGCGAAATTAAAGGGCTTTTAGTTTCACCTTTGGCAATAGCAGTCAAAAACCCAGCTTTGACATAAGCCGCCGCATCTACTCCAGGGGGTACGCGATCGCGCAATAAATGCAATAATGTATCTTCTTCCCCTTTGGGCGGATTCTTCAGTAATTCGCACAAATCTGAAGTTTGCTTTGCATCTAACGGTAAAGGGGGAATTCCTAATTCTGCTCTTTCTACAACGTGTTGACGATATGATTCCAACATTTTACGCTCCAAATATTAGCCACAGATGGTTTTAGTGTTTATAATCACTGCCTATATTTCAGGAGAATTCAAGCTTACAAGTCTTCATCCACAGTATCAACAGGTAATCAGTCTCCCTACTTGAAGTTTTTTGGTCTGGCCAGGACTTATAATTATCACTGTATAGCGACTTTTGCCAATAAATCTATTTGAAAATAATTCCTGAATTGACTTTTCTCCACTTGGTTATGTGTCTATTCATCAGATAAAATATTTCCTTTGTTAGTTAAGTTACACTCTTTTTGTATATGCCCAAAACTTACAGCGTTGAGATTCACCACCAAGACAAAATTTATACTTTGCAAGTGCCCGAAAACGCAACTATTTTATCAGTTGCTCAATCTTCTGGTTTGGACTTGCCGACTTCTTGCGGTGCAGGTGTTTGCACAACTTGCGCTGGTAAACTTAGCGAGGGAACTGTGGATCAAGCTGATGGTATGGGCGTTAGTCCAGAATTACAAAAACAAGGCTATGTGTTGCTTTGTGTCGCCAAACCTCTTTCTGATTTAAAACTTGAAACAGAAAAAGAAGATACACTTTATCAGTTGCAATTTGGCAGAGACTAATTAAAGGATCAAGGATGAAGGCTAAAGAATGAAAAATTGACGGAAATTTCTATCTTATAGCAGTCCTAAATCATGTGTGAAACTTTCCAACTCTCGATTATTTCTCTTACCCTTGGCGTACTTGGCGTACTTGGCGGTTAGTTAAAAAATATTTTCACAACTGGGATAGGATTGCTATAATACTTCATCCTTTCTAGAAAGCGCTAATCACGAGGCTAAAGCAGAATGACTACCCATTTTATTACCGCAGAAATTGACCTCCAAGAAACTGCAACAGAGTTAGAGCAAGTAATTGCCGCCGAATTGCAAAAACAGGGTGAACCTTTACGTTGGGCAATTACCTCTGTGGATACAGAACAGCAAAAGGCGACTGTGGAAGCTGTTGTCACCACAACAACAGCTGAATAATTAGTAACTAGTTCTGAGTAGTGGAAAATGAAGCAAAAGTTAAGTTACTGATGACTAATCTGACTACTCAGCACTCAGGAATTGTTATGCAACGTCCATATACTGCTATTTTAATTGTACCAACTGGCGTTGGAGCTGCGATCGGCGGTTATGCTGGGGATGCTTTACCAGTAGCCAGAGTTATATCACAGGTGTGCGATCGCCTCATCACCCATCCGAATGTCCTCAACGGTGCAAGTTTGTACTGGAACTTACCCAATACTTTCTATGTTGAAGGTTACGGACTTGACAAATTTGCTGCTGGATGCTGGGGATTGCGTCCTGTACATAGAAACAAAATAGGTTTGCTTTTAGACCAGGGGATAGAGCCAGAATTAAAGCTGCGACACTTGCAAGCAGCAGATGCAGCCAGAGCGACACTAGGCTTAACCCTGACAGATTATGTAATTACAGATACGCCATTAAATATAGAATTACGAACATCGCCATCTGGTATTAGTTGGGGGACAATTGGTAACCCAGATAGTTTATTAAGAGCAGCAGAGGTACTAATTAAACAAGCGGGAGCAGAAGCGATCGCAGTAGTAGCCCGTTTCCCTGATGATATGGAAGAGGAAGCAGTCGAAAACTATCGCCAAGGTAAAGGCGTAGATCCCTTAGCAGGTGCAGAAGCCGTTATCAGCCATTTAATCGTGCGTAGCTTTCAAATTCCCTGCGCCCATTCTCCCGCATTAGCTGCCGCACCACCAGATGCAAATTTATCTCCCCGTTCCGCCGCCGAAGAAATAGGCTATACTTTTTTACCGTGCGTTCTTGTGGGTTTAAGTCGCGCACCACAATTTATCATAGATAAAGGAACAGTCCAATCTCGAAGAGAAGATATTTGGGCAGATCAAATTGATGCGGCGATCGTACCAGCAACCGCTTGTGGTAGTAGTGCAATTCTCAGCTTAAATCAAAGCCGATGCCAAATTATCACAGTTGCGGAAAATCAAACTCAAATCCAAGTTCCTCCCCAACCTCTAGGGATAAAATCCATACAGGTAAACTCATATTTAGAAGCAGTCGGCGTTTTAGCAGCACACAAAGCAGGCGTTAATCCCTCTGCTCTGAGTCCGCAAATAACTTCATTACAGCAACTTATTTATTAGTCATTTGTCATTAGTCATTTGTCATTTGTGAATAATCATTAATTATTTCTCCGCGTCCCCGCGTCCCCTTGTCCCCCTGCCCCTCATCCCCCTAAACACCCGTGGTTGAACAACAAAAACAAGAACCAGAAATTCCCTACCTAACACGCATCCAAGTACTGGGAGCGATGGGAGCGACTGCTATCATTTTGTGGATAGTCGCCAAACTATGGTTACGCTTTGGTGAAGTATCTATATTTCCTTGGCGCTGGAACGAAAGAGATTTACTCTTGGGGGTGGGGTTGGGATTAATCATCACCACTTTGAGTGGCTTAACTTATCGCTTTGTCCCAGCCTACCGTAAAAGTGCAGATTATTACCTGGATTTGGTACTCAAGCCTTTAGTTTTACCAGATATCATTTGGCTGGGATTGCTACCGGGGTTAAGTGAAGAATTATTATTTCGCGGTGTGATGATACCCGCCTTAGGCGCAGATCATGTTGCTGTAATTGTATCAAGTCTTTGCTTTGGCGTATTGCATCTGAGTGGTTCTCAGCAATGGCCTTATGTACTGTGGGCAACCATCGTCGGCTTAATATTAGGATACAGCGCCCTTTTTACCGGTAACTTATTAGTACCGATTATTGCTCATATGATGACGAACTTGATTTCTAGTTATATGTGGAAGTTGCGAAAAGTATAGAGAAAAAATTACAGAAGGGAACTGCAAAAAATAAATTATTCCGTTAAAGTCTTTGACGGTTGACGGTTGACGGTTGACGGTTGACGGTTGACGGTTGACAGATAAGTTGGCAAGAAAAATTCAATTGATGTGCGATCGCCGAATCCATGCTCACCTAAAATCTGTAGAGAGCGACGCTTGTTGTCGCCAGACATCGCCTACCACTTCTGATTTTTTGATTGAGAACCGCTATAGCAACCAATAATTATTAACAAATATCACATTTCTGTCTACTGCTTGCTTAAGTTTAGGAAGGCTGAGAAATATATATGTAGAGAAGATAACAAATGCTCTCAAAAAATTTCTGGAAGCCTTCCCTATGAATCTACCTCTACAAGCTGGCAAAAATAGCATATATCGCTTCTCTACAATCACCGCAACTGTGATAATTTTGATAGTTGCGGCTGTGTATGGACAACCAAAAATATACAGCGCTGTAGCACAAACACCTAATACGGGTAAAGTCACCCCACCGCAAAACCGGAAGGCGGAAGCAGATAAACTTGTGGAAACAGGAACTAAGCAGCTTGATGAAAATCAAAATGAAGCAGCTTTGGAGTCTTTCCAACAAGCACTAGCTATTTATAAGGAAATTAAAGACCGTCAGGGAGAAGGTAAGGCGTTGCAAGGTTTAGGTAATGCCTATGTTTTCTCAGATAAGAATGAGAAAGGGATTGAATATTCTCAGCAAAGTTTAGCAGTTGCACGGGAAATAAAAGATCGTACATTAGAAGGAAAGTCTTTAACTATACTGGGTGTAGCGTATAAATCCTTAAAAGACTATACCAAATCCCTAGATTACCAACAGCAAGCACTGGTAATTGCCAGAGAAATTAAAAATCGTGAACTTGAGGCAGATAGTTTACGGCGTTTTGGTCATCTTTACTATGCCCAAGAGAATTATCAAAAGGCAAGTGATTACTATCAACAAAGCTTGGTAGTAGCACGGCAGATTAATAACCGGAAGTTAGCTATTGCTGCGCTAACTAGTTTGGCGGATAGCTATAACTCGCTGAAAGATTACCAGAAAGCAATTGAGTACTATCAACAAAACCTAGCAATTGCGAAAGAAATCGGCGATCGCCAAAGAGTATTATCGACTTTAATATCTATAGGTAATATTTACTCTGATTCTCTAAATGATTACCAAAAAGCCATTGATTACTATCAGCAAACTCTAGCGATCGCTAAAGAAATAAAAAACAGTGAATATCAATCTGTCAGCCTGCAAAATCTTGGTACTGTTTACAACTATAAACTCAAAAATTACCAACAAGCCATTAATTATTACCAGGAAGCATTAGCACCTACACGAGAAATTAAAGATAAGAATCGGGAATTAAATCTTTTATATAACATCGGCAAAGCCTACCAGTCTTTAAAAGATCAGCCAAAAGCTCTAGATTACTTCCAGCAGAGTACTAAAATTAACTTAGAAATTAAAAAACTCAATTGTGAATCACGAGATATTTATGCTTTTGGTGCAGCTTATGGAGAGTTGCAAGAATACACCAAAGCAATTGACTATTATAATCAAGCTTTAGTGATTGAGCGAAAAACTAACAAGCGTGATTGTGAGTTAGATATTCTAAAATCTCTAGTTGATACTTATAGTTCTCTAAAAGATTATCAAAAAATAATTAGCACCTCTCAACAAGCTTTGATAATTTCTAGAGAAATTAAAGACCGGGAAAGCGAATTTAAAATTTTAGCTTACGGTTTTGGTAAGGCATATAATTCACTACAGGAATATGCAAAAGCAATTGAATATTATCAACAAAGTCTCGCGGTTGTGCGGGATTTAAAGAAGCGCGAGCAAGAATCTGATTTGTTGAATGATATAGGTAGCATTTACCACGATTCACTTAAAGATTACCCCAAGGCAATTGAATATTTCCAGCAAGCATTAGTTATTGCTCAAGAAATCAAAAATCGTTCATATCAACTCACGGCTGTCAGAGGTCTTGGTCTTGCTAATTATAATTTACAGAAATACCAAAAAGCTATTGAATACTATCAGCAAGCACTAGCTATTGCTGAAGAAATTAAAGACTGGGAAAAAGAAACAAAGGTGCTGATAAATTTAGGTAATGCTTTTAGTGATATGAAAAACGAACCTAAAGCAATTACCTACTATCAACAAGCTATCAAAGTTGCGAGGGAAAGCAAAGACCGGGATTTAGAACAACGTACCCTAACGCAAGTGGGATTGGCTTATTCAGAACTGGAAAATTTACCCCAAAGTATTGAATACTATCAGCAAGCCTTAGTAATAGTAAGGGAAACTAAAAATCGTGATGACGAGGGTAAGATTTTAATGCTTTTAGGCAGTACTTACAGCTACAGGGGCAACTTACCCAAGGCATTTGAGCTACTTCAACAAGCATTATCCATCACCAAAGGAACTGAATTTGAAAGTGATGTTTTGGTAAATATTGCTGCTATTTATATGGCACAGGGAGATCATCTCAAAGCCATTGACTTTAGTCAACAAGCCCTAGCAATTGCCAGAGGCGAAAATCCCTCAAAAAATGGTCAGCACATTAAAAACCATAATACAGAAGGGCTAGCATTAATTATTTTAGGTGCTGCTTCCTCTCGTGGGCAAAATGATCATCAAAAAGCCATTGAGTTGTTACAACAAGGCTTGACTATTGCGCGGGAAAGTAAAAACCGTTTTTTAGAATCAACTGCTTTGAGTTACTTAAGTCTTACTTATATCAGTCTCAAGGAGTATCCCAAAGCAATTGATTTTGCCAAACAAGGTTTAGCTATTGCCCAAGAAATCAAAGATCCATTCGTCGAACTACTAGCCCTACCTTCACTAGGTATTATTTACGGGAATTTGGGAGACTATCCACAGGCAATTTCTTTTTACCAGCAAACTCTCACTATTGCTCGCAAAACTCAAAATCATTTATTTGAAGGTGGTACACTGCTATTATTAGCTAGCATTTATGATAACCAAGGAAATTCTCAAAAAGCACTTGAATTGGTGCAACAAGCAGCAACAGCATTTGAGGAAAGTAAAAGTCCTGTATTGAAAGCTACGGCGCTAATGAGTTTGAGCGGTATTTATGAAAGCTTAAAAGACTATCCAAAAGCTATTGCTACAGGCCAAGAAGCATTGACTATTGCGAGGAAGCTAAAAGACCGATCGCTAGAGTATAATGCCTTAGAAAACTTAGGTTATTTTTACCGCAAATCGGGACAAATTCAACAGGCGATATCCTTATATGAAGAAGCATTAAAAACAAATCCCACTCCCAATATTCCAGGAAGTGGTAGTGGTGCTTATACAGGTTTAGCTCGCGCCTATCGCAGTTTAAATAAGCCACAGAAGGCTATTGAATATTATCAAAAAGCTGTTCGTGGGTTAGAGGAAGTGCGGCAAAAAATTCAAGGTTTACCGCCACAGTTGCAAACATCCTTCCTACAAGCTGGTCCCAAAGGAGAAACCAAAGCAGATACTTATCGCGAGTTGGGTGATTTGTTACTTGCTCAAGGTAAGATAGCCGAAGCACAGCAGGTATTAGATTTGCTGAAACTGCAAGAGGTGAAAGATTTTCTGAAGATTAGCCAGAGAACGAGGTCACTGGAACGACCTACTGACCCTAATACAAACGCCATCCTTGATAAAGCAGTAGCTTTGGGTAAAGAACTAGATGAACTAGAAAAGATTCAACCAGCAAGTAAAAGAACGAGTAGCCAACAACAGCGAATTGTAGAATTGCGAAAATTTCAAACAGATATTCGCCAAAAGTTTGGTGAATTTCTCAAAGACCCAGAAGTGGAAAAACTAGTAGCAGAGTTACAACAAAGCACTGGGGGAGACAATATTAATTTAGAGACGCAAGTAAAAACTATCCAAGATAATCTTCAGCGACTCAAGCAAGATGCAGTAATTCTCTATCCTTTAGTTCTTAAAGACCGTCTGGAATTGGTGTTAGCAACTCCCTACGGGCCTCCTATTCACCGCACAGTTGCCGTAACTGAAGAACAACTGAATAGTACCATTAAGAAATATCGCAGCGACTTGCAAACTCGGACTAGTAATCCTAAAGTTTCTGCTGGTCAACTCTATGACTGGCTGATTAAACCTATCGAAAAAGACTTAGCCCAAGCCAAAACCAAAACCATTATTTACGCTCCCGATGGCAAACTGCGTTATATTCCGTTAGCGGCTTTATATGATGGTAAACAATGGTTAGTGCAACGCTTCCGCATCAATAATATTACTGCTCTGAGCTTGACAAATTTCACCACAAAACCACAGCCGCAAATCCAAGTTTTAGCTGCTGCATTTGCTAATTCCCAACGTAATGTTGATATCAAAGTTGGCAACAAAGATTTCCAATTTCAAGGACTAGAATTTGCAGGTCGTGAAGTGGAAGGAATAGCAGCGACAATTCGGGATACTAAAAAAGTAGTGGATGAGCAATTCAACCCAGATATTGTTTACTCAATGAATGATTACAATGTTGTGCATCTCGCCACTCATGCAGCTTTTGTTGCTGGTCAAGCAGAAGATTCTTTTATTCTGTTTGGTAATGGTAAATATGCGACTCTGCGAGATGTGCAAAACTGGAATTTACCTCATGTAGACTTAGTTGTGCTGAGTGCTTGCGAGACTGGCTTGGGTGATAAGTTAGGCGATGGGAAAGAGATTTTGGGCTTTGGTTACCAAATTCAAAGAACTGGAGCAAGAGCAGCTATTGCTAGTTTATGGTCTGTTGATGACGGTGGCACGCAAACTTTAATGAATGCTTTCTATACTGCATTGAAAAAGCCGAATACGACGAAAGCTGAAGCGTTGCAAGCTGCACAAATAGCCTTAATTACTGGGAATAATCAGGCTGTGGATCAACAGCGAGGGATAGTAGTAGAGCCAACAGTCCCGAATAGCCAACCTAGAACAGCTAGCAATAACCTCAGCCATCCCTATTATTGGGCACCGTTTATTCTCATTGGTAATGGCTTATAATCCTTCCAGATCTCCGACAACTTTTACGGATGCTGCTGGTAAGACCCCTCGCTTACCCAACAGACCGCCGTCACCCTAGAAGGGTGCGGCTAATCCAACAAAGCCCCAGGCTTCCAGCCTGCGGGCGGTCTGTTGGGTAAGCGAGAGAAGAGTATATATCAGTATTGAGGGGTCAGACTCACAATTCGCCAGCAGCATCCTTTTACGAAATCGGGGATCTAATTATCGCCTTTGTGCGGCTAGGGCGATCGCCTGTGGTAAAATTCGATGTTCCTCAAGTTGAATCCGCGCATGGAGAGTGTCTGCGGTGTCATCTGCGAGGATTGGTACTGCTGCTTGCATAATGATGGGGCCACTGTCTACTTCTAAACAAACTAGATGCACCGTACAACCAGTAATTTTTACCCCAGCTGCTAAAGCTTGTTCAACTGCATGGATACCTTTAAAACTCGGTAACAAGCTGGGATGGATATTAATAATTCGCTCAGGAAAGGCATCAATTAATACTGGTGTTAACAGTCGCATCCAGCCAGCTAAAATTACCCATTCCACATCGTACTGCTGTAAACTTTGTACAAGTTGCCCATCGAACTTTTCCCGGTTTTTGTAATCGCGGTGATTCAACAATACCGCTTCTACACCCCGATTCGCCGCCCGGATAGCAGCCTTAGCATCAGGATTGTTGTAAATTAAAACCTGAATTTGGGCGTTTAGCTGTCCTATTTCAATAGCTTGGGCAATAGCTTCAAAATTGCTACCATTACCAGAAGCGAGAATACCTAATTTTAAAGGAGTGGTAGATGTAAATTGATTACTAGAAATATTGGGAGAAATTAAACTAGTAGTAGCACTATCTGTAATGGAATTATCACTCATAAGTCAAGGTCAATAATTTTGACATTCTCCGGTACTTTCGGATTATCAGACACCTTGGTGAACAAAGTTGCTGTTCCAGAGAAAGCCGTAGGTCTAGGTTGACCGGGGTCAGTGTTATCTAATTGCAGCCGCAACTGACCATCAGCAGTCAATTCAAAAATTGTCAGTGCCTTTTTTTGATCTTTAGAGATGATGACATCAAGATGCATTGGTTTTGGTGTTGGGTCAATGCTGTACCTAAATTCCACAGCCATCGGCTTTTGCGAATTAGGGGAAAGAATATATAATTTACCATCTGGTGAGAACACAAAGGTGAGTACCAACTCTGATGAAGGGTCTTTACTTTGCCATTGTCCTATTAGTTGCTGCGCGATCGCATTTGTTGGCTGATTTATTGGCGGTGTAGTTGGGATTGGCGCTGGTGTGGGTTGAGCCAGCACAGCTGTGTCGAGATTCATTGATAATGCTATAAGTAAGCTTTGAGTCAGCATTGTGCTGGCGATCGCAAATTTGCCAAAGTAGGGTAAGATTTTCAGCATTTCGTTGAGCCAATAGATTTACCGGATCTTAGCAGCACCTCTTTCTAGAATCACACCCTATCGCATTCAAAAGCGAAAATAGCTATGACCAAATCCCGTTCCTCGCAAATGCAACTGCTAGATAATGATACAGTCGCCGCCTGGATTTTTCTCACACCAGCACTGATTTTACTAGGTCTATTTATCATTTGGCCGATCGCCTATTTGTTTTACCTCAGTTTCACCGCTGGTAGTTTTACCTCCTCTGGCACTTATCTGGTAGGCTTAAAAAATTACTGGCGCTTGCTGTTAAATGCCGATTTTTGGCAAGTTTTAACTAACACCGCTTACTTTACTGGCGCCACAATCATTCCCAGTTTAGTGATTCCCTTAGGGTTAGCAGTATTATTAAACCGTTCTTTAGCTGGGCGCGGCATCATCCGCAGTGCCTACTTTTTGCCTTCAATTATTTCCCTAGTCGCCGCTGGTTTAGGATTTCGCTGGCTATTTCAAACCACTGGCCCCGTGAACGGATTTTTAAATATATTTGGCCTTCCCTCTATCCCTTGGTTAGGTGACACATTTTGGGCTATGCCAGTAATCATTTTAATGAGTATTTGGAAACAACTCGGCTTTAATATGGTCGTGTTTTTAGCAGGATTGCAAGCAATACCCCCCAGTCGTTACGAAGCAGCCGAACTCGATGGTGCAAACGGCTGGCAACAATTTTGGCATATTACCCTCCCCGGATTGCGACCGACTTTAATTTTTGCGATTGTTACCACTGCTATTTTTACCTTGCGGAGTTTTGAGCAAGTTTATGTGATTACAGGTGGTGGGCCACTAAATTCGACCAACTTGCTGGTTTATTACATTTACCAAGAAGCTTTTGGTCAATTTGATTTTGGTTATGCAGCCGCAGCCGCAACGGTATTACTAGCAGTCACCCTAGTGTTTGTGTATTTGCAGTTGCGCACTTGGGGCGAGGAATCTTGAGGACTTTCTCTAGTATCTCCACACAAAAGAGCGATCGCACATCTTAACTAATTCCCAAAATGCCTAACACTAGTTGCAATTTATTACAAAAATCTGAGAAAATGAGAAGAATATGAAAACAACCTAGTAACAAGATTACTGCCTGTGAAACTTGACTCTACACCCTTGAGCCTTTCTAGCATATCTCAGACGGAAAACCAGCCAGAACTAAAAGACAGTACTGATATTAATTTAACGACTGCAATCATTGAGCCGCTTGAGGCTGTAGTAGCCGGTACTCCAAAAAAGCCAGAAACAGTAGCAGTTACTTTTATTACAACCTTCGTCACCATTTTTCTAGCAGAAATTGGCGATAAAACTCAGCTATCTACCTTATTAATGAGTGCAGAATCTCATGCACCTTGGGTAGTTTTTCTAGGTTCTGCGGCTGCATTAATCACTACAAGCTTATTAGGTGTATTGTTAGGAAGTTGGATAGCCAACCGACTCAGCCCCAAAACCGTAGAGAAATCAGCAGGTGTGATGTTGTTGCTAATTTCCGTCATGCTGTTTTGGGATGTATTCGTTGGTCAATAGTCATTTGTCATTGGTCATTGGTCATTTGTCTTCCTTGTCTTCCTTGTCCTCCTTGTCCCCCTGATCCCCTTCATCCCCTTCATCCCACGTAAATAATATGGATTGGCATCTTTTAGGACTAAGCTTTATTACAGTTTTTTTATCAGAATTAGGTGACAAGAGCCAGTTAGCGGCGATCGCCCTTTCTGGTCGCAGTCAATCACGGCGGGCTGTATTTTTTGGTACTGCGGCTGCTCTATTGTTAACCAGCTTATTGGGAGCATTAGCAGGGGGAGCAGTTGCAGAGGTTTTACCCACAAGGTTGTTAAAAGCGATCGCGGCTGTAGGATTTGCCATACTCGCCGCACGCTTGCTATTTTTCAACGATTCCGAATCAACACCTGAATAAAGCGGCATCGTTATTACCATATATTAATAGGGGGCACAACATTGTTGTGCCCCCTACTTTGTGTAATTTTACCTAAGATTTTAATCTTAAGCTTCCTGTTTCCAACAACAATTTAAAAGCGCACCACCAGCTATCAGCTTGAGCGCTTCCAATACCCAATAACCACCGTGCAGCAAATTCATCGTCGCCGGAATAGTAGTCTCTGCATCAAATGCATTGAGATGCAATCCGATCGCACTCATCTGCGGCGTTAAAAAATAAGTATCCAGCAAAGCTATAACTAGCAGCAGCACAGACAAAACAATTCCGTTGCGCCGCCAGCTAACTTGGGTTTTGCTTAAAGCTAGTACGCCAGTTAAGACTACAGCAGCAGACAATAATTCCACACGATTAAAATTCCAAAAAATCACATAGCCAACTGTCGAAAAACTAGCTTGGGTCATCATGCCAGAAAGGTATAGACTAGGCATAATTACCCAATCTAAAATTACACTAGCGCTGAGCCAAAAGCCTAAAGTTAATAGAACAGCAGGTTGCCAAAAAGACTGCTTGAATTGAACGTTAGAAATAGTAAGCATAAGAATAATTGCTGTGTTGTATTTCTAGTTTCAACCTCTAGGCATGACTTTGACAACACTTATCAATTATCCTTTACAAACCAATTGCAACTTGCGAGAAAAAATAGAATGATTATTGAGTTTTATTAATTACTTACTGCAATAATTAAGTTTATTTAAGAATGTTTAAACGTTAAAGTACAGGTTCTGCCCGATGCACGGTTGCGCATATAAAAAATCACATACAATTACTAAAGCCTAGATTTAGCAAGGATTTTGAGGCACTATAGCGGTTCTCGTTTGGATGCAATAAACAAGAGGGGGTTTCCTGTTCGCGCTAGACGTTTTCTACTCATGATGTATCACTAAGAACATCAATTCCGATGTTCTTAGATTACATCTTATGGTTCCTTTTTGCTTAAGTTGACACCAATGAGCACTGCTGTGCCCCTACGAATGATCTGTATTCTATGCAATTGAGAACCGCTATATTTCCGTTTAAGCGCGGATCTTTTGGCCCCTCCCTCTGCCTCTTTGCTGAATTGCAGCATAAGCTGCAAGAACTCAAACGATCAGTTGACGATTGAAATAATGCCAGAGAATCTTCGAAGAATAGCTAAAGCAGCTTCAAGTACACAAAGTTTTTAACCGTATCCAAAGTATCGTTTTAATGATAAGAAATATTTTTCATACACTTCATAGCTCACATATGCAGTTAAGTATGTTAAAGAAACAGAAAGAACAAGTGCAACATAAAAGTTGTAATTCTGATGACCTATGCAGGTATAAACTAGAGGATGAAAAACGTACAGACCATAACTTATTTTTCCCGTAAATACTAAAAAACGATTTTCTATAATTTGAGAAATAAAATTTTGAGGCTTTTGGATTGATAGATAGCCGACAACACAAAAATAAAAAACAGCTATAACTGTAAATTTCATAATTTGTACTAAATCCATATGTTGACCACCGATAAATAGCCAGCTAATCAACATTAAAATAAAAGAAAAAATTCCAATATTTAAGAAATATTTTCTGTATACAAAAAGCTTATTCCTATATTCTAGATAGGCAAGTAATGAACCAATAGCAAGGGCATCAAATCTGCATAGAGTAAAGTAAAACACGCCTATATCAAAATTAACTAGGATGATACGAATGACTACTGATAACAAAATAATTCCCAGAGATGCCCATATTAAATGCATTCTTGGTAAGAAATATACCAACAATGGCCAAAAAAGATAAAAGTGTTCTTCAACAGCTAGCGACCAAAAATGAAGAGGTCCGCTACTTGGCAAAGTCGTAAATGTACTTGGAATATTTTGCATATATAAGTAATACCATATTTGATGACTTAACGGTGGTGTATGACCTATTTTAAACAAGGGTAAAATAAAGTAAGCTAATATCAAAAATCCATAATATAAAGGAAAAATTCTCAATGCGCGTCTGATATAAAAATTAGTAAAATATTTTTTTTCGGTTTTTGTAAATATTAAAATTCTAGTAATCAAAAAACCAGAGAGTACGAAAAATAGATCTACACCTGTTTGACCAAATACAGCAACTTTACTTAGAAAAGAACTGAAAGGTTGCCAGTGGAAATGGAAAAACATTACCATTAATGAAGCAATCCCTCTAAGTCCGTCTAGGGCATGGATATAAGTAATTTTTTGGTTTGCCATTCAAAATTAATCAAATTTGATTAGCTATCTTAAGATTGGGATTTAAATACAATCGCACTCACTGCACATCAAAGTTTTTTCAAGTGTGGTTGCGGGGAAAGCACATCTAACAATATACTCAGTATTTAAATGGAATATTCGCTCAAAATCATTGCTAAATCTAGTTTTTAGCCATTATATGTGTTTTTTTATAAGAACACCGCACATCAAGCAGAACCTGTACTTTAAGGTCACTGCTAACTCACCGCACTAGTAACAAAATTTAGCTCACATATCACCCCATAGGTGCTTTCTTATCCTCCTTATTCTGGTTCCCCAGTTAAATCTTGTTCAAGAATGCGGCGGACATGAATAAATTCATCTGCTGCGGATATCTGAAGTACATCTTCTACTTTTTCCCGGACTCTGCTCTTAATAGGTTGAGCAGGGTTACCTGCATAAATTATCATTGGTTTTAATGAACGCCCAGTCACCCCACCTAAAGCCAATACTGCGCCGCGCCCAACTGTAACTCCAGGGCCAATTACCGACTTAGCTGCAATCCAACTACTCTCATGGATGTGAATTGGTGCAGGAATCAGTTTAAAATCTGGATGATACCAGTCATGGTTACCGGTGCAGAGATAGACTCCTTGCGATAGACACACATGACTTTCAAGGATCACAGGCGCAAGGTTATCAATCCAAGTATTTTCCCCAATCCAAACAAAATCACCAACAGTCAAACGCCAAGGAAACTTTACCCGCACACCTGGTTTAACGCGGACTTGTTGACCAATGGTAGCGCCAAAACTGCGAAGTACCCAAACCTTGAGAGATGAAACCGGTAGCAAATTACTCTCAACTATAGGCGAACCAACAAAATGCCACAAAAGTTGCTTCCAGTAGGCTGCGCCGGGAGTATAACTATCTAAGGTATATTTATCTAAATGCATAAAATCGGTTATTTAATATTAGGATTAAGGCTAGCTCCAGTACGTCTTGAGAAAATCCAGAGCAAAGAACGACCAATATCTCTCAGAATGTGGGTAATAGATTCTTTAGGCTCCTTTGAGGGGATGGAGACAGAGGTAAAGGTAATGCCTTGGCTACCCAGAACTAGAATGGCTATAGATTTTGCCCTAGGCATGTGAAATTCGGAGGTAATTAAATAAATATGCTGAATATGACGTTTTTTAAACTCAAAAACCAGAGAAGTAAAGTTAGTAACAGTGTCAACAGCACGGTAGTCCAGATGAAGACGGCTGTTGGGGATATCTGCGTTCTGGAAAATGCAACGAGCTTGTTTAGGGCGCATACCACTAGAAACCCAGATGTCTAGAGTGGGATGTATTCGGGCAAATTGGGCAGTGAATTTTTCTCGATCTGAATCGCCACCAAGGGTAAGAATAGCTTGAGGGTAGGGGGCTTGGTAGGATGCGATCGCTATTCGGATGGGGATAACACTGAGCGACACTAATATAATACTGACTAGGCTCAATTTGCCATATTTTTTGAGTTGTCTATGCAACTGTTTCATGTGTTTTCAGCACTTTTACACCAGGTTGCATATATTTAAACCACAAGCTAATTTCTTTATTTCTTTCCTTGCGTCTATGGATGAGATTTAAAAAATTTTTGCTAAATTTATTCGGGATTAATTCCCATTTCTCGCAGTCTTTGTGCTAATTTAGCAGCTTTTTGTTCTGCCTGTTGGGCACGTTGGCGTTCTTGTTCTACTAACTCACTTCCCCAAGGCAATAAATTTCCTGATTTATTCCACCAGCGTAGCCAATAGCCTTCCAATTCTGCTTCTCTCTTCATCCAAACGCCCAAAAATAAGCCCAAGGCTTCTATCCAAAAGCTTCCAGTTTCATCTGGGGATTGTTGTTGATACTTACTCTGCTCTAATAAATAGACTTCTAATACCCCGATTTGAGGATGAAAAATTACGTAGACGGGAATCCTTAAAATCTGTTCATAAAAGTACCACTTGGTCTGATTTAGGCGATCACTAGCAGGGTCAATTTCATCTATTATCCAGACTCCCATTTGCAAATATTTTGAGTTAGCGATCGCCTGAACAAATAGTTGAGGACAGACGAATGCTATTAGCAAGGGATTGATACTGAGCAATGGCACAATGTCACTGATATATCACTGATTTTTCAGTTGGTTCATCAGAATGATGTTTTAATTTTTCTGCTTCAATCAGATGAATTGCCAGCAGCACTTCTGCTAATACGCGCTGGAATGCATAGTAAAAACCATGCCAGCCGTCGAGAATACCTCCTTTAATAATTAGGCAATAGAACAAGATAATGATGGGCGCAAGGATTTTTTGTTTACGGATGCGATCGCCTAAACTGAGTTCATGTGTGGGAGTTTCTAGCAATTTCTTAGCTTCAATCACCATATAGCGATCCTGTGCCCATAGCCAACGACTCAAGGGTTTGCGATCGTCATGGTACATGTAGGCTGATAATTTACTTGATTGACCCTTAACTTCTAGCAGTTGAGTATGACCATCATCAATATAAATAGCTTGAGATTTTCGGAATAATACCTGGCGAGGAGGTAGTAAAGTACCGTGCAGGGCTTTACCAAATACGCAGTATTTAAACTGTACAAAGTAACCATTAACAGGAGAATATAGAGACAGGTTTTGAATCTCTGCAATCAGTTCATCCGTAACAATGTAATCTGCATCAAGGGCAAGAACCCATTCAGATTCAACTTTTTCTAAACCGTAGTTCCATTGTAAAGTATGAGTATCAAATTGCCGTTGAAATAGCTGAATTTGAGGATATTTTTGGAGAAACTTTAAAGTTTTATCATTACTATAACTATCAATGATCACTATTTTTTTTGCCCAGGTGAGTTGTTTGATATTTCTCTCAATATTGAGGGCTTCATTGTATGTCAAAATGAGCGGGGTAATTGCTTCTAGCATTAGGGCTTTATTCACGGAGATTATTTGGACAAAAGAGGCGTGCTAGAACACAACATAGTTTTCCAGAGATAAGGAAGTCTACCAGCAAAGTTAAATTTGATATTTGTATATTCTTCTGTTTCTAGTAGAGCAGTCATAGATGCTACAGAAAAGAACTTGATATGACCCCCATCCCAGAGAGTAGTGAAGTGTTTATCCATCTTGCCGGAAACAGCAAGCACCAGATTCTTAAAATAGCCATGATAAGGTGTTGTTAGAATTAAACTACCATTTGGCTTTAGGCATTTTTTGGCAGTTCTAAGTATTTCTCTAGGATAAAATAAATGCTCAATTACCTCAGAGGCAATTACAATATCAAATTTCTCTCCTAGTTCTGAATAAGGAAGATTGTAAATGCTTCCTTGAATAAATCGACACTCGGGAAAAGTATGGCTCGCAAATTTTACACCAGACTCAGATTCTTCAATGCCAACAACTTCATAACCATTCTTTGCAATGAAGTTGCTCAAACTGCCATTACCACAGCCAATATCTAAAACACGGAGGGGACGTTGCTTTTCCAGAACGGAAGCCGATTGAGATATCAGATCCAACAGAGGTTTAGTGAGATAAGTATGATGATGTCCAAGTTCAGCATCAGTATATAAATATTCATATTTATTAGCAATCATAGGTGTAATCAATTATTGTTTATATTTGATGGTGATAGCAAGCAGGAACAGGCTAATTGTTGAGGATTGTTTGATAAGATGAAATCAATTTTGAACCTACACGCTCCCATGTATAATTTTCCAAGATAAATTGACGAGCGCGATCTCCCATTTTTTCTGCTTGTATGGGTTCTTGTAAAAGTTGAATTAACACATTAGCTATTTCATCAGCATTAATATCAATAACACTAGCAACTTTAGCTTCACCAGCTTCCGGAAAATTACAACCAGTAGTGATAACACAGGGTAAACCAGCTGCCATACCCTCCAGCACTGACATACTAAAACCCTCAGAATAGGAAGGAGAAACGTAGATGTTAGCCGCTGCTAAAGCCGCATATTTTATAGTACCTGTTAGCATTCCAGTAAAGGTGACAGCATTTCTACATTGTGCGTCAACAAAGTATCTTTCAGCAGTGGGTAAAAATCCTATATTATCTTGCCCTGCAATAATCAGGTGAGTCTCCGGAAATTTTTGATTTACTTTAGCAAAAGCAGGTGCTAATAAATCCAATCCTTTTTTGGGATCAATACGACCTAAAAATATAATTAAATTTTTATTACGAGTTTCAGGAAACTCTTGATAAAAAATATCTGGGTTGGGAAGAGAGTCAAAATCTGTGCTATTAATGCCATTAGGTACAAAAACTAAGGGAATTTTTAAGTCAAGAAGGTTTATATGTCTAGCTTCGGTAGAAGCTGTCATTTGCAGAGCATTGGCTTTTTGTAGTAATGGCTTTTCCAAAAAAGTAAAGTAAAGTTTTTTCTTCCAAGCTTTATAAGCTAATGCCCAAGGCTCCATCATGCCGTGAGGAGTTGCAATATATGGAACTTTGCGAAATTTACAAGCCCAATGAGCAGCTAAAACTGGATAGGAAAATATAGCATTAGTATGTACTATATCATAATTAGATACATTTTTAAATAACCAATTAGTCATTGACCAAGTAAACTTGTAATCTAATAAATTTACATAGGGAAAATACTGTACACGATAAGAATCTTTTTTTATCCATTGATTTAGAGGCACATCTAGGTTTGTCGAACCATTGGCATTAGTAGCGATGATATCAACACTCTTACCTAATTTAGCGACCGATTCTGCTAATTCAAGAACAATTTTTGTAGGACCACCATAGATATTTCCCAAGGCAGGGATAACCATCAAAACTTTCATATTTGTTTATATTTAATGGTGTGATAAAGAATATTTAACTGCTTGAGTTAATTGTTGAGCGAAGTAGTCAGGAGAATACTTTTGAATATGCTCTAAAGCCGCCTGACCCATTTTCTGCAAGCCAATTTGCCCTGAGCTCATTTTCACCATCAAATCAGTTAGCTGTTGAGAATCTCCAGGATCAAAACCATAACCGTTGACTCCCTCAATGATTAAATCTTCATAACAGCCACAGCGATTGGATACTAATATAGGTAAACCTGCTGCCATTGCTTCATTTACTACTAATCCCCATTGTTCTTGAACGCTGGCATGAATAAAACAGCTAGCATGGGCAAAATAAGGTAAAAGTTGATCCTGTTGAAGAAATCCAGGCAGATGAATGTAATCTTTGAGTTTCTCAGTAACAATTTGTTCTTCTAGTTGTAAACGTAATTCCCCATCACCACAAAGAACTAAATCCCAAACTTTAGCACCTGCTGCTTGACGATAAGCGGCATAAGCTGAAATCAGAAATGGTAAGTTTTTTTTAGAAACAAATCTATTAATAGCTAAAAAGAAAGGCTTATCTAACGGGGATGGTAAGGATTTGATACGATCAGGATGAAACACATGATTACCAACTACGTCATAACCTAGAAAAATAGCTTCAGCAGGCATTCCTAACTTGAGCAAATAATGTTTTTGTGATTGTCCTCCTACTAAAGCGGCATGGTATCTTTTAACTAGCCAACTTTTTATTTTTTCTTTCCACCAAGAACGAGGCTCATCATGTTCTGTCGTTTCCGATAAAAGAATAGCTGGTTTACGATGCCAGAAACACCATAACCATGCAGATAGCATGGAAGGACGAGCATAACCAGCAATTGCTAAAACATCTGGACTAGTCTCATTGAAAATGGATATTAACTTGGAGAACAATAGACTGAATTTTGCACATTCCAAAGCACGATCATCAATCACTGATATAATTTGGCAAGGAAATTCATCAGGTTGTGTTATCCAGGGATATTCTTTTTCTAAACGAGCTAATTCAATACCAAAAAGAGTCCACTCTCGAGAGGAACAAGCATGATGGGCCGCTTGAACCCGAGCAAGATGATAAGGACCGTAATTAGTAAACAAAATTGCTATTTTCAGATGTTTATGAGCGTGATTCATCATTATAGTAGTAATAATAAGCAGCAATTCTCTGTACTCGGCGATGCTCAAAGTGTTCGAGACAGCGGACAATAATATAGCCAAAAATCATAGGCCAAAGAACGAGCAGGGTAATATCTCGTCCTAAGTTAGGTGTAACACCCAAACCTATTAAGAAAAGAGCCAGTCGTAATATTGATGCTCGCTGACTCCACAGGTATCCTAAAAAAGCAGCCCATAACGCCATTAAAATAGCAGGTGCAATCGGTCCAAACCAAAAACCAAAATTTATGACACCACGTCCAATAAATCCGGCTGAAATTGTTGCCTGAATACCGCTACTGGGATTACGCAGAAGATTGTATTCATGCCCTAAGAGGGGTTTATCTGTCCATAAAAATCGAGGTATAATGTTTAGGAATTCAGCTAAGTAGTCCATACCATACTGTAAAGTTAACTGCCCTTGTTCGTAAAAATGATTGATATAAAATAATTCCTCAGCCATATTCAAGCCCAGATGCTTAGTGCTGGGATTGAGAGTAGTAGTACCTTGGAAGTAAGCATCAATGCCTGTATTGCGAAAGCTAATTACGATTAACATCAAATAATTAATAACAAAAAATAGTCCTGCTGAGATTACTGCTTTTAGCCACCATTGTTGGCGGGAAGTCAACAAATATGTCAGATATGCTGGCATGACTACAGCAAGAAAGGCGTTTCTTGTGCCAGAAAGATAGAAAGACGGCCAACTAATGGCGATCGCTATTAAATTGATGACTTTCGCTTGAGGTTGACGTTGAAAGAAAAATAGCACGCCAAACATTGCACAGATCAGGGCGTAAATGTATCCAGCAGCTGATACTATAAAGTCAGTTTCAACTCCCACTGCACCCCTACTCCACAGTTTGGGTGACCAGCGCCCACCATGCGGAAATAAGGCTTGGAAAAAATCCCAGTTTAATCGGCTGATACCATAAATTAGCAAAAGCAGCCAAATAAAAAGCAATATTTGCATTAGCCGATTGGGATTTAGGGTGAACCAGTTGAATTCAGTTACCTTAGATTGATATTTTTGTAAGCTATGGCTAAAGTTGGGTAGTAGCAAACGGAAGACGATCAGAAAAAGGCAGATTTGATAATAGCCTTGCTCTATAATGAAGTTCTCAAAAATGGTCAAACGTTCAGGAGTATAGAAGACTTCAGTGAAGTACCACATCCCAGTAGTTAAGTAGGTCACCAAGGCAGGGATAGCCCAACTCTGATATATTTTACTGAGTGCCTCCACAAATAAGAAGAGTAATAGGACTGCGTCAATGTAATAAATAAAAGGGATTTCAAGAGTTATGGGCATAGTTAGAATCTCAGCAGGTGTTCAGCAAGAGAGTCGAGTGTAAATTGTTGATTAAGTTGAGATTTTTGCGCTAAGGCTGTCAGCTTTTGTGGAAACTCAAGACAGCGTTGTAAGGCATTGGCAATTGCTTCACAACTCACGTTATCTAAGAGCCAACCGTTGATATCATCCAATACCACATCACCACAGTAAGCAGAAGCAATTATCGGGAGTTTCCAAGCTTGCGCTTCTAACTGAGTTAGCCCAAATCCATCAGATAGCGTTGGGAATAAAAACACATCAGCTTGTTGATAATATTGATCTATTTCACTACGATTAACATGACCTACCCAACGAATTTGAGGATGAGTTTTAAGGTGAGGTGGAATGTTAATCTGCTGAGAACCCACAATCCAGAATTCAATGGGATATCCTTGCAGATGTTCTACTGCTTCCAAGATGGCTGCAATCCCTTTTCGTAAAATTACTTGTCCTAAAAACAAGACCCTTAACGGGCGCTCTTGAGAAAATGATTCTGGATAGGTGCGGCTAGAGTGTTTTACGACTTTCGGCGGAGTATAGGCTAAAGGAATTACATGGATTTTATCAGAATTAATACCTACCTTTTCTATTAGCTGACGTGACCAATGGGAATTGACAATAATACAATCAGCCAATGCACATTCTTCTTGCCATCTTTGCCAGTAAGAAGCAGGAACAAGTTCACAGTCTGATTTATATTGTGGATATTTTTTATATTCTTGAATAAGAATTTCTTCCTCTAAAGGTCCTGGATCTATTTGTCCTAAAATAGTAAACCATCCCTGTTGTTTAGCAAAGCGAAATAATTCTCTTGCCGCGTAACTATAAGAGAATAGAACTGGAGGATATTTAAACTGTGTATCTGACTTTTTCAGTAAATTAATTGCTTGCTTTTGAAACCAATAATTACGAGCAATTATTTTATTCCATCCTGATTTATTTTGTGCTTTTTGGGCAATTTCAAAAATAATTATAGATAAATTAAATGCATAGACTGATGCTTGAGATAATCCAGGATGGAAGCGTTCTTTTAGTGCTGTGATAGATGGAAAACTTAAGGTTCCAAATGGAGATTGAGGCTCAACCCAAGTATCAGTGATTAGGTGTGCTAACTGTCCATTTTCATGTAAAGTTCTAGGAATAGCGTAGTTTTCTCTAGCACCAATTTGACAGCAAATCCAAGTTTTGGAAATTTTATTCATAGCTGTGATGCTAATTTTACGATAAATTTAATTGAATAAATCTGTACTAAATCACTATTGGCTTTTTTCAGCTAAAATAGCTTTGATTGCTATTTCAGATTTATTTTAACGAATTTAGAAAAAAATCTAAATCATAGCGATCTTAAAGACTGAAGAATTCTGAAGGCAAAACGATCGCAGCAATATGGAAGTATGCTCCACACATAAATCATCCATTTCAAAAATATATTTTTATCTAGTGTTTGTAAAGCATACTCAAAACCTCTATTACGTTCTGAGTAATAACCTTTTTCAGAAAATTCCATTGAATGTATTAGAATTTTTCCAACTAACCTAAGCTCCAGTGCTGAATCAAGAAGATTCATCTCATGTGCCTTATCTCTAATTGCAATACAGGAATGAATAACGCTTTGTATATAATCATATCGAAATGTTTTTGTGCCTACTCGTTCTGCTGAATGCTCGCGCCATAGCCCAACTAGATGTTTTATAAATTGACCTTTTCCTCCTGCTATTTTGACACGAGCTTGAAACTCCCAGTCTTGAGAACCCGTTAGCTCCTCATTCCAGAAACCAACTTTTTGCAGATAACTACGACGATAAATAGCTCCCATTGTATGCCAATGGTAACCAGCAATATCTTTAGGAATTCCAGAAAAATTTGACCCAATTGGGTTGAGATTATTAATAGGTTGAAGCTTGGAGTCTACTATAACAACTTGTCCATAAACATAGTCTAGGTTTATATCTTCTTCAAGTTTACTCAACAAAGGAAAAATAGCATTTTCCGCGAGTACATCATCGGAGTCCATAAAAAAGATGTAATCTCCAGTTGATCTAACAATCCCACGATTTCTAGAAACTTGCGCGCCAAGATTTTTTTCATTCCTAGCTACGATAAGACGAGTAGGTGATTCAATCTGTTGCCACTTAGCGCAGAGAAATTGAGTCTCATCATTTGAGGCATCATCGGCTATGACGATTTCATATACAGGTGGAAATTGAATCAAAATTGACTCAACTGCTTCAGCCAATAACCTCGCACGATTAAAGGTTGGAATAATAATCGATAATTTCATTAAATAAAATTAAACACTAATTAATTTCTTTAAATTGATTTATATTTGATTTTACGAGCTAATTTTTGGGCAGGATATTCAAGAAAAACGTAAAACCCATAGGCAACAATAATACTTGATAAGAAAGTTAAAATTGGCACCAAATTAACCAATAAAATTTGCAAAGGTAAAAAATCGAGCTTCAGGATAAATCTTGCAAAAGATTCACCTGCACTCGCGAGGGCTTGATGAGTTGCATACCAAGAATAAGATATAGTGCCAAAAAATAAAAATATTCTTCCTATTATATTCTTTGATAAAGAATTAGGATGCCATACTAAAACCGTAAAAAAAGTAGCAATTCCAACTAACCACTGATACAGGTTTGTACCAGATAATACTACAATATTGCTTAGTATAGTTAAGACAGTAATGATAGTTAAGTTTGATAAATGTTGACGGTATTGCATTGCGCAAAAAATACCTAATGCAAAGTAAGGTATATATTTAATAACTTGTAATGGCTGACAAAATGGATAAATAAAAACAAATAAAGACAATACTATAGGGATTAGGCTCACATATATAGACTTTTTCGAGCCAAGGTAACGAAACCAAGGATAAAACAGACCTATAATAATGTAAAATTGAAATTCAACAGCAAGAGTCCAATAGGCACCAAGAATCCACTGCTCGTGAGTAAAAGGTATTAAATAGAGAAAATGATAAAGCAGTGTTTTGAATGTTACAAATGAGGGGTTACCATTGGGTGCTAATCTTGTTAAAGTGGCGAACAATAAACAGCTAAAGATGATAGAAGCAAAGTATACTGGTTCAATACGGACTAATCTTCTGAAGAGAAATTTTCTATAACCCTTTAACTTATAGTTTTCACTGAGTGAGTAAGGTAAGATAAAACCAGAAATCACGAAAAAGGCTATGACACCATAAATACCAAGATTGTTAAGCCAACTAAAATATTGATTGAATATTGCATAAGGTGGACGACCGATAATATGTTCACAAACAACTAAAAAAGCTGCTATCCCACGAAGTATATGAATGGAATCTAAATATTCATAATTATCTATTGTAGGGTTTTTTTCGAGATTACTTCCTGTCAAATCCATACTAATTATTTAAAATATTTTCTTAAATCTAGTTGTAATTCTGAAAGACAATGTTTTATTTGTATGTCGTTATAACCTAAATCGACATTAGTGTGCATTAGCGAAACCGCTTGACTGTTTGCATATTCAATACAAGGAAAAGAATATAAAGATTTTTTACAATAAACTCCACTTTCTAGATGAGCTAATTTTAGCCAGACATCATCTGCTTTTGGACAAGCGTTAGATATTAAATGCCAATCTCGAAAGCGAGAAGATATTCGTTCTGGAAAAATTAAAACTCCTCCACAGCCAACTGGAAACAAACCATAAGAAGATTGGCCAAAACTCTGGATATCTTTATCCCAAGATGCATAGGGTAAAATTTTCACATCGGGGGAAATTCTCATAAGATGGCAACGATGTGCAGTACATGATTGACCGTCATCTGAATTGATTAAAGATTCATACCAATGTTTTGGATAAAAAATATCATCATCACAGATTACAAATGGTTGATTGCTTACAGTAGCTAGAGGTAGCCATTTTTTATGACAACCATAATTTTGGGTTTGGTGAAATTCGACAATACTCGCTTGAAAGAGTTCAATTATTTCAGGATCTAAAAGTTTGTAATCTTTATAAGAAAGCCAAACATAAATTTTTTCTGGCAGCTTACTTTGGTCTAAAAGATTAAGTAGCACTAAAGGCAAGCTATCGTATCTCAGAGGGTAAGAAGTTAATGATATGGGAGGTAATTTACTGCTTCCATAAATTGGTAAGCTTAAGCAACCTTTTTTGGCTTCTTTGAGCCTTTTTCGCATAAACTTAGTTAAGATTAGTGATAAACCTCTTCTAAATGTTCCTCTATTTTTTAGAGATTTAGAAAGAATGTAGCCCTCGGAAGAAGTGCAAAGATAGTAAAATAAGTTTTTTTCCATACTTAATTTTCATTGACAGTATTCTTGTAAAAATAGAAATCTGAGAATGAAGTCGTTCCGTCATCACCATTATATGGATATATGTTTGGGATCATTTTAATGAGTTGCCAATTAGGTTGGTTTTTTTCAACCCATAAGGAAAAAACTCTGTGTCTTACGTGAGGGGCTTGATCTGGTTCGTTATTATTACTATTAGAAGAATAAATACATACAAACTTTTTTGACGATTCAAATAGAAGAGACATATATTTATCAAAAACAACATCTTCAACTAGATGAAAAATAACATCTAAGGAAAGGGTCAATTCAGCTTTATATTTAAATTTTTGTATGTCTTCATGGACTTTTAGTTCTAAAAAAGATTTACACGGATCGGCAGAAAAAACCTTACGGCATATTTCAATTGCATGAGGACTAATATCAAAGCCAATATAATGGTCATATTTGGCATAACGTAATTGATTGCCATCGCCACATCCAAATTCTATGACTGTTTTAATAGAATTATCTTCAACAAAAGAGTTAATTATATTAGCTTTAAACATAGCAAGTTTATTGTATGATCCCGAACCTGAATTTCCTCCAAATTTATATCTTTGTCTCCAATAATATGATGATTTGAAAAAGTATTTTTCAATGTATTGTTCAATTTTGTTGTTAATTTTTAAGAGAATTTTAACAATAGAATGTATGTTAAAAATTGTATTTTTCATATTTATATAATTAGCAAAAGTTTTAATTATGATTTTGAAAAGTAAGTTTTGCAGTTAGTTATATTTAGAAATTAGTAAATGAACGAGAATAAACATTTATTTGTTTTTTTCCTACTAATGAAGATGAAAAATTTTCTTTAGCCCAAAATGAGGCATTTTTACCTAAGGTATTTGCTTTTTCAAGATTTTCTAGAATCCAGTGCAAGCCGAAAATTAAAGAATCAAAATCTCCAACTTCAGCTAACCATCCATGTTTAAGGTGACATACTGCTTCGGATGTACCACCAACACGAAAGGTGACAACTGGTGTTGCTGATGCTTGGGCTTCAAGAAGAGTCATTCCAAAGGTTTCCATACGCGAGGAAGATACAAAGACATTACATGCTTGAAAAAAACGTTTTACCTGTTCAGTATTCGATAAACGTCCTAAAAAGCGACAATGAAGGTTTGAGGGTGTTTCTAATTCGCCATCCCCGAATATGAGTAGGGTAGAGTGATCGCAAAGATATGAAGACTGCGAAAAGTATTGTATGAATTCTGCAATGCCCTTATATGCATCTGTTACAGTTCGCGCGCCTAAGCCTATTACTATACGATTAGATGGTATACCAAATTCTTCTCGCAAAGGAGTTGTATAGCTTTTTTCAAAAAACTCAGGTGAGATGATTGGTGGAATAATTGCAATATCGGTAGTTTCAGAGAATAATGGAGATTGGCGAATGCAATGAGCCATCCAATTACTATTAGCAATAGGAATGACGTTGTAGTCTTGAATAAATTTAAACTTGTGTAACCACTCTAATCGACTCCATCTAGAGAAGGGTTGCTTTAAACTAGAGCAGGAGGGACATCCCATTTGATAGAGATCGCATTCCTTATATACGACACATCCGCCAGATAGCATCCATAGATCATGGGCTGTCCAAAAAACAGGAGTGTGAGGTTGGATGAGATTACGGAGACCTTTAAAGCCAATCCATCCTGTGAGACCGTGTAAGTGAATTATATCTGGTGGATCTAATTCATCTATTGCCCACCGATCTAAACGAAAACCAGTGTGATAAGGTTCTGTTGCTACACGATTTAAAACCGATCGCGTTGCACGGTTAACAATTGACTGTAAAAAATTCGTGTTGTTTGATAACTGTAAACTTCCTGCTAGAGAATCACCATGCTTAACTAACACAATACTTTGATGCCCTAAAGTATTTAAAGAATTGCTCAAACGGATCGCATATTGACCAGATCCTCCATAAATTGTTTGTGTAATATGCCAGATTTTCATCAATTTAAATTTTTTTTGATTAACTCCAATGGATATAAATTAATAATGTTCAGTTAGCGGCAAAAACCTTAAAATGCACAAGTTGTGGAGACACTGCGTTGGACGGGTTTCCCGGTTTGAAGCAAGTGGCGTTCAAAGAACGTAGACGAGGCTCACCCTTCAGCAGAGGTATTAAAATGAGCAACTATGATTTATTAACTCAAATGAGTCATAACAATTAATTAAAATAACACACTTGTTAGCTTTTAACTTTTAATTTTCCAGGAAAAACCGACAACAAATTTTTTATCACAAAATTAACATTAAAAGATTCAAGAGGTTGCGCAATTATTTTATTTTTGAAAGGTTGAGAAAAATCTAATGGATTAGACAAATCACGGTTTGTTCCTAAAAGATAATCATGGTATTTAAAAAGTCCACCAATTATGTGATTGGAAAATTTTATCCAAGTCGTTGGTATTTGCATAGATTCTGCACAAATAATACCATGTAATGAAGATGACCATACTTCCTCAGAACTAGCTACTTCTTCTATAAATTTTTCAATCGGTAAATCCACATTTATCAGATTAAAACCCATTTCTCTAGCAAATTTTTCACCATTAACTCTGTCAACATAATGTGGTATTACTGAACACTTATATTTTTTGTTCTTGGGTAGGGTAATAAGCCTAGAAGCTATTAGACCTGGATCTCCATATATTGCTGGAGCCGCAATGCCATTTTCTTGTAACTTCTGAGCGCTCAAAGGACCTCTCACAGCTAAAGCCTTAAATAACTTTAGTGGAGTACTCAGGTTGTCAGATATTAATCCTGTTCCCCAGCAGGTATCGTATTTCCCAGCTTGACTTAAAATGCTCCCTGCCATTAAAAGACGGTGACATGACTTATGGGGACAATAAACTGCTTTCTTTCCTGTAAGCTTATAATAAAGCCAAGGATTCAAGTCATCGCCCCAGTTTCTTTGTATAGAATTAGCCCAAAAAAGTGAATTACGCAGTTCATATTTGAAGAAATGTGCCACTGGACGCAGTACATAACTAATTTTTCTCACGGATTTTTATAACCTCTAGCTATATAAATAAGTGAAATATGAATAATATTTATTAGAGTTTTTCATCTGCTAACCAAAATGTTGATTTTTTAAACCCAAATTTATCAAAAAATAAAGCATCTTCGAGCCTATTAATGTCAATATTAATATGATATGGCGTAATTAATTGCAGTAGTTTATCTACACTTACATATTTAAATTCGATAGCATTAATATAATCTTCTAAGGGACGTCCTATTGATAAGAAATAGTCTTTAAATTTTGTATCATCACCAAAAACTCTATTAGAAAACTTTATCCACCTGACAGGTATGGAATAACTGTTAGAAAAGACTATCCCATGAAGCGAACTTGAAATAATTGCCGAACAAAGAACAATTTCATCTATAACTTTCTCGATATCACCACTGGCCATATTAATTACTCTAACATTTTGATCGTTTTGATATAGATGCGCCACTTCCTGATATTCAGTAAAATGTGGAATAATGCCTAATGAATATTTTTTAGTATTTGATTTGGGTTGATAATATTTACTAATAATAAGTCCTGGATCTCCATAAATCGGAGGACATTCACATTTTATTTTTAAAAGTGCTTTTCTAGTTAATGGACCTCTAACAAATTCTATAATACCTGGATTCAGCTTTTGATTCGCACTTCTAATTCCGCTACCATAGACTGTAACACTATAAGAACAAAGTCTCATGATGCTGCCGGTTGAAATAATCATCTTTGGCTTGATATTTGATAACCGCAAAAATTTTGCTAATTTTTTCTTAAAGAAAGAAAAATTACTATCAAGTAAGCTAGGCTTTTTTGAAAGCGATGACTCTTCAGCACGCATAGCATCGACATTCTCAACTTTACAAACACGCTGGAGATAATATGGTGTGACAAGATCCCCTACATTGGTACTTCCCCACCAGTAGAACTTGACTTTTTCTAAATCGAGAAATTTATTAAACTGAGGAAAGTAAGTAGAGATATCATCTGTAGATAAAACATCAATTAAGCAATTTTGCCATTTTTTATGAAAGTATTTTTCTGTATAACAGGAAAAATATGAACATTTTATCCAAGGTTTACTAACTTTATTAGTAAAATGAAAGAAAACACAGTTGTTAATTTTTTCTTCTGCAAATGTTAAATAATCTGGGCTGTTACGATAAACTTTAGGTGGCGATAAAATATAATTAAAATCTTCATGTATTAATAATGGTTTTATTTCTGGATATATAAGTTGAAAAAGAGAAAAAAGACTATCATCACCAGATCGAGGAATTGAATTAACAATACTTTCAGAGTAAAGATTGGTTATCTTTTCTAGAAAATCTGTGGCAACCATAGTTTCATTTTTAAAGTAAATAACACCGGTTTGTACCCTGTATTCTGGAATCGATTTGTATTTCCAAATCCGAAAAATTGTTTCTAGATCATTTTTAAGTAAATCTTCAATTTTGCCAATGCTGACACCTGCAAAATAGTTAAGTTTATTCCAATCAATTGAAACTGATGCGTTACAATAAATGTCACCGTCAATATAAATACTATATTCATAACCACGTTCTAGAAAGCATTCAGGTCCAGCAAATAGATAGTAACACTCCACAGGATAAGAAAAACTTTTCGGAAATTGATAATCAAGATTTAACTCAATAACTGAAATGTTATATCTAGATGCAAACGCTTTAGCTTTCTCAGAGAGTTTTCGAGAGATTATAAATAGATCGATATCGCAATTCCATTTGCGGATGGAAAGTAAACTTACAACAGAGTTCTGTATATAAGATTCATTGCATGTGGAGTAAGCACAAACTTTCATATAAATTACCTTATAGATTGAATTATTACAGATTCTAAAGGCATACTATAGGCATCTATTAAAATCTCAATACGCTTCTTTTTGCTGGTTTCATTTAAAAAGTATTGAGGCACATGTTTGCTGAATTTGCCAATATACTTATCAACTTTAAATTTGAGTTTTTGATAATTATTTACATAAGAATTATTGTAATGTTCTCGTAGAGCTTTGCCACTGTAATGTTGGATAAAACTATTGGGGTTTAATTTTGAATTATTGTTCCATTTTTGATGTTCTATAGTTCCGACAAAATCACAATCTTTAATATATTGTATAAAGTGTCCATTTTCATAAGGAGCTTCGTTTTCAGGTAATATATATGAATCAGCATTATCAAGAATTTTTTGAAAAGTGTATCGCACTTGTTCATCTCGATTTTTAGCAATAATCACGCCTGAATTTATTCTTCCAGAGATGCCTGGTGCAAGATATAAAGATTTTCCCTCTTGAAAGATACTCTGTATAGATTGAGCAAATAAGCGAACTTCGCAATCTGCATCAATGAACATAATAAATTCATATTTCAATTGGCTGGCTGCAATCAATAAGGGAACCTTGAGCCATGCTGCATCATGTGCAGTAAGTAACCACGGAGATGTTGTAACTACGGCATAATCGTAAGAATTCTTCAGCGAATAAGCATACTGAGAATCAAGGCATGAACGAAATAAATGTTGGTAACCACCAATGGCTAAAGACAAAATAAGGGTGTTAGACATATCCAAGAGTTAAATTTTTCTTTTTAGAACCTGTCTTAATTTATATAGCTGTATCTATGTAATAGCCTACTTCCTAAGAAGTATATTTATCTTAATGTTATTGTTCTAAACTCCAATTATGGTTGATATAAATAGAAGATTTTTTGCTGGGTGGAGAAATTTTTCCAGTACCAAAAAAATCTCCTTCATCGACCTCGAAAGAAAATGCATCTACAATCCAGTCAGCCACTTCCCTACGTATTTCACAATATACATCTACCCAGTAGATACCTGGAGTCAATGGCAGTTTTGGGATGCTACAATAAATAACGTTAGTTCCAATTACTATGCTTGGTTCCCATGCAATAGCAATTGTAGAACAATGAAATAAATACTGCCCTTGTCTATCTTTTATACCAAGAGCAATCATCATTTCGTTTCTAACTTCACTCTTTGAATCTATTTGGATTTTAAAGATGAGCTTTTGCCCAGACACTCCCCTGTTAATAATCTGTTGTTGATCATTGCAAAGAGAGAAACTTATAAATCTAGCTTTTCCATTTCCCTTTCTATCAGTTCTGCTCTCAAGAGGTATTAATGTTAACTTATTAAGAGTGTTGTTTGTGTAAAACATAACCGCCTTATCTATAGAAGAATATAGTTGGTTTTTGCCTTCCACTAAAACAATGCCCTGTGAACACAAGTTAGATACAGCTGGCATATTGTGACTCACAAACAACACCGTCCGTCCTTCTTTTCCTACATCCTCCATCTTCCCCAAACACTTTTTCTGAAACGCCGCATCCCCCACCGCTAAAACTTCATCAACAATTAAAATCTCCGGTTCTAAATGTGCTGCGACTGCAAATGCTAACCTTACATACATCCCCGATGAATATCTTTTTACTGGGGTATCTAAAAACTTTTCTACCTCTGCAAATTCAACAATTTCATCAAACTTTTTCTGAATTTCAGCTTTACTCATTCCCAAAATCGCACCGTTGAGAAATATATTTTCTCTCCCTGTTAATTCTGGATGAAACCCCGTTCCCACTTCTAATAAACTGGCAACTCTGCCCTTAATTCTGATGCTTCCTGTTGTGGGTTCAGCAATTCGACTTAAAATTTTTAAAAGAGTTGATTTACCTGCACCATTACGCCCAATAATACCAACTTTGTCACCTTGTTTGATTTCAAATGATACATCCTTTAAAGCCCAAAATTCTTCAAAAGCATAATTTTCAACTTTAGTTTTAGGATTAATTAAATTACCCAGAGATTTAGCTTTATTAGTAACGACATCCCGCAGTGCTGTGTAGCGTTCCTGTTGCTGGTGACTAATAATATATTTTTTCCCGAGGTTTTCAACACGAATAACAGTATCAGACATCAAATATCTACTCTACCCAACAATTAAATATTGAAACTTACAAATTAGCCAAACATCTACATTGAAATGCTGTTACTAAACTTCAGATTAAATCACGTCTGCAAAAGTGCGTTCCATTTTGCGAAAATAACAAATACCACTCACAAAAAGTAAAATTACCAATCCTAAAGACAGGAGAAAACCTGGTAAATATAACTTTGCATCACCGCCCAAAATCGCCCAACGGAAACCATCAATTACCCCTACCATTGGATTCAAAGAATAGATAAATCGCCATTGCTCTGGCACAATGCTGCTGCTAAATCCTACTGGTGAAATATAAAGACCAAATTGCACAATAAACGGCACAATGTAACGAAAGTCTCGATATTTAACATTTAAAGAAGCTAACCATAATCCTGTGCCCATTGAGGCAGCAAAGGCTATACAAACAAATAAAGGTAGTGTTAAAATTCGCCAACTGGGCACAAAATTATACCAAGCCATTAACCCTAACAAAATTATCCCCGAAATCAAAAAGTCTACAAAACTCACTACTACTGCACTTATAGGCACTACTAAGCGAGGAAAATAAACTTTCGAGATTAAGTTGGCATTGCTAATCAAACTATTGCTGCACTCTGAGAGAGAATTAGCAAAGAACTGCCAAGGCAACATTCCAGAAAATATGAGGATTGGATAAGGCGCACCCAGAGAGGGTAACTTTGCCAATTTCCCAAACACAACTGTAAACACTAGCATTGTGAGAAACGGACGAATTAGTGCCCAAGCAATACCAATTGTCGTTTGCTTGTACCGCACTAATATATCTCGCCATGCTAGAAAGTAAAACAGCTCTCGATAGCGCCACAAGTCTTTCCAATATTGCCTTTCTGTGCGACCAGCTTCAATTACTAAATCTGGCTGAGAAATTGAATCTTTCATTTTACTGAATTAGCTAACCTTGCTTTCACCATCATCTGCACTACATCATTCATTTTGTATTTTGCCTGCCATCCCAGCTCCTTCTTAGCTTTAGCTGGATTACCTCTACCTACCTCTAAATCTGTAGGACGTAGCAAGCTATTATCTATCACCAGATGCTCACGCCAATCTAAATTTACTGATGTAAAGGCTGCGTCAACAAAATCTTCTAGTGAACTACTCTCTCCTGTCGCAATTACATAATCATCGGGCTGTTCTTGTTGCAGCATTAAATACATTGCTTCAACATATTCTGGCGCCCAACCCCAGTCACGCTGAATTTGCATATTTCCTAAATAAAGATGTTCAGCACTACCTTGAGCAATTCGACAAGCAGCAGCAACAATCTTTTGAGTCACAAATCTTTCTGGCCTGAGGGGAGATTCATGATTAAATAAAATTCCTGAACAAGCAAATAAACCGTAAGCTTCGCGGTAGTTAGCAACTTCCCAAAATGCGGTGGCTTTCGCTACAGCATAGGGACTGCGGGGACGAAATGGTGTAGTTTCATCGGCTTCTGTAGAGCCAGTATCGCCAAAACTTTCACTAGAACCAGCATTGTAGAGTTTGATGGGCGCACATAAAAAGCGAACGGCTTCTAGTAAATTGAGAGTACCAGTAGCTATACTTTCTAAAGTTTCTACTGGTTGTCCAAAGGATAAACCAACTGAACTTTGCCCTGCTAAGTTGTAGATTTCATCTGGCTGGATTTTTGTGAGTACCTGCAACACACTGCGAAAGTCAGTTAAAGCCATTGACTCTAATTTTATTAGCTCTCGAATCCCTAAGTAAACCAAATTTGAGAAGGAGGAAATCTGAGCATCACGGGAAGTACCACAGACTGAATAGCCTTGATTGAGAAGCAATTGCGCCAGGTAAGCTCCATCTTGACCTGAGATTCCACAAATAAGGGCTTTTTTCATGTGTGTTAAATAAGCCAGCTAGAAGTAGTTGATTCTGCCACAACTGTCATTGGTCATTTGTCATTGATCATTTGTCATTTGTCAGGTTTTCTACAAAATAAGGGACACAAATTGTTGTGTCCCGATAATCTTTGCTGAAGATGATCGCCATCAGGAGTTGGCAACAGAGGCTAAGTTAGCTAACCAGTTCCTGATCTGCGGTATTATGCCTTATCTGTGGTTTCTTGATCCGTCGGAGTAGTTGCTTTGGGAGTACTGCACTTGCGTTTTTGTTTCTTGGAACCTCCAGCCATCTCATATTCATTGCTACTCATACCATACTTACAAGCTACGCCCTTGAGCATTAGCTCTGATAGTTCAGCAAGCGTTATAGCTAACTAAGTTTGACTTTAATTAAAGTTATGAATGTCTTGTTTATTGCAACTAATGCGTATAGCAAACTAAGTTTGACGTTCATCAAACTTATAAAGACGTTAATCATAGAACACGATAGGATTAGCAGCGATAGCTACTGCCAGTAGATGATTGCCTGATAACAAGTTGCGTTCTAAGGTGTCATTTTGACCGAAACGAATGGAGCTTGAAGCTTTTGCTTCGCTCAAAACGACAAATTGTCTAGCTGACTCGTTTTGTTGTTCCTAGTTGACAAACCGAAAATCGAGAATGCTTCTGTGACTCATCATCCGGGAGTGCCGAGTTGTAAACTCTCCTACAGAAGGATTCTGGTGTGGATTATTTACCCCCGTTGCTTGTTGCCAAAGTTCTGGCGGTGCTAGTGACAACTCATAAGTAGAGTCGCGCTTACAAACGTGATACCACTTGGTTTGTTGGCATTCATCACACCAAAAGGCTTCTAACCATTCACCTTCCAAGGGAACCGCTGTCTTGGCTGCTACTAACATCAAGGCCTCTCGGCGCCTGATTCCCCGTTGTTGTAGCTGTCCTGCTTGTTCAGCAAACAACCCGTATTTTTGACTCATACTATTCATGTAGCAGCTATGCACCAGACAATATATAGCTCGTCGTTTAGAACGTTTTCGATTTCGGTCACACCTTCTCTGCACTTCGGCCCTCCGCATCAGTAGACATTAAACAAATCCACAAGAAGGTTGCGTTGAAGGGACTGAGATCAAAAAGACCATCAAAGCCCACTCCTATATCAACAGTGAGTTATTCGGTTTAAGAAGAAAAATTTGTGAATCAGCGCAAGTTCTAGGGAACATGCTTCACGAGCATTTTCTTTGGCAGCAGGTATAAGTAATTCTGCTGAGAGAGAGTCTGCATTTACCTGCTTGCAAAACATTACTTTCGGAGTTAGCCTTCCAAAAAGGTAGACGCACTTTGTTTATATAGCCGCCAATTTCAATTGTCAAGCTAGCAATGAAGTTAAATTAATACGAGTTTGGTAATTATTATTGGTAATAACACCCAAACACTTTATGAAACAGCCTTTTGCAGGACTTTTAAGTATTGTTTAGCAATGATTTCCGGCGTAAAATGCGACTGCAAATACTTACGCGAGGCAACACCCATGTGTTCTGCTAGTTTTCGGTCATTATTGAGTCGGCGAATAAATTCCGCTAGTCCATAACTGTCACCATTCTCGAAACTAGCGCCACATTGGGCTTCTGTAATCAGTTGTCTTAAGTAAGAATACTCTGAACAAATCACGGCTACTGGACGGCCTGTTGCTAAAGCTGGGTAAAGCTTGCTGGGCGCAACTAAACTTTCCATCCCAGCTTCTACGCTGACGAGAGAGAGATCGCAAGCTGTCAAAGAATAGGGCAGTACCTGTTTTTCTTGATACGGTAAAAACAGGAAATTGCTGAGTCCTAAGTTATGGACTTCTTGGATAAAACTGTCATGTTTTGGCCCACCACCAATACAAACAAACTGAATTGGCTCGTTTTGGAGTTGTTTGGCTGCTGCTAAAATGGTGTCCAAATCATGACACCGCCCCATGTTACCGGAGTAAAGAACTGTAAATTTGTTAACTAAGTTATATTTCTTAGCAAACCAGTTATCTTTTTTTACAATCGGCACAATCAAGTCAGGATCTCCCCAACTGTGAATCACACTCACTTTATCCGCTACTTCTGGACAAGTTGCTACTACCCGCTGTTTCATCGCCGGACTTAGCACGACTATTCCTTTGGATTTTTGCCAAATTTTTCTGTTGAGTGCTTGCCAGAATTTTGCCAGCCAGTGATTTTGAGGGATTACTCCGAGAGCGATCGCAATGTCTGGATAAATATCATAAATTAAACACACATAAGAAAGCCCAAAACACAGGTGGGCGATATATCCCACAATTGGTAAAAATGGCGGAGCTGAAGTCAGCAACAATAGATTTCGGCGACGGACACATCTGATGAGATGCAGCACAGCGCGCAAGGTAAATAGGATACCATTGATAGCTTTACCACGAACCCGCCGCGACCACAACTGAGCAGAGCGCGATCGTTGAATTCTGACAGGACCCACTTGTTCTACTGCGGGCGCACTAGCAGTCCCAAACGCATACCCAGGTTGACCTGTAAACACCTCAATGTTGACTCCCTGTTTGCTTAACTGGCTTACTAGTTCTTCAATTAACTGTCCCGTAGCAGCGTAGTCTGGGGGAAAAAACTCAGTGATCACAGATAAGTTCAGCGATTGACCATACCAAGCTTCCTTTACTCCTAGAGACTCCTGCGGAACTATAGAAGGAAATACAAATGTGGAAAAATTTTTGCCATTATGTTGTCTTCCATCCTCGAAGTTAACTTTCTCACTTGACAACAAGTCTCTATCAGTTTCAACAAATTTCTGATTTTGAGAATCTTTGTGTGTGGATTTGGTTAGCAACGATTTTTTCAGCCATTCACTGAATGTCATTGGCTACATAGTCCTTTCAAAATGTTTTAATAACTTCAAGTCACCTTGACAGCAATTGAAGCATAAATCTGCTTTTTTGGGTTAAGTGTTGCTGTTAAATTCCTTTATAATCGATGTTTATCTAAATTAGTGAAAGCGCCAAAACTTTTGTAAAAATGTTGTTGCTTTTTATTAATTGAGATAAAATTTTATACTGTACATCCCCTACTTGTAAAAAAATAAGGCTATTTTACTTTGAGTGAATTTTATTTTACAATTATTACTTTGAAAAATAAAAATCTAAAACTTTGTATTAGCAAGAGCTTCAAAAGTTCGCGGTTATGAGGTAATGAATTGTGAATCTCCTCCATAGCAAATATTTTGAATACTTTTTAGCATCGTCGCAAATGATGCTTTAAGTACAAAAAAATATTTAAGTATAATTTTAAACTAATTACAGAGATAAGTCCTATAATACCCTCAAATTAGCTTTTAGCTAGTGCCAAAGCTTCGGTGAGCGACTCTGGTGCTACTTAATTAACTGAGCAACATACAATACCATATTTATTCCAATAGTCAATAAATTAATAAAAAATAAATAGTTTTTGCCTGGGTTTCTGATTGCCTCAGGTATCTCATGTCTAAACCAGACATATTGCAGATGACAAAATAGCTGCAACTAACATGTGTCAAGCTATGGGGATTTAATGAAATTAATCTGTTATAGCCTAAGTCAAGAGAATTTACAGCTTGTATTCTCAGAATAGGTATTTTTTCTATGGGTAATGTTGATGTATATTCGCCGTTAGAATCGCTAAACTGTCAATCCCATCCAAAAATTAACCACTTCATTAGCTCTGAATTATAGCTAATCAGAACTTTCTGATTCTTAGCCACTATAATCTAGTACTGGGTCACCGTGGCGGTTTCCCATGATCTCGCCTCAAAAGCTTCTATTCTAGAGCATGTCTGCCAAATTATGTCTATGCAAAACTTAATATATACGTAATATCATAATTAGCAAAAATGCTGTAGGCTATCTAGCAACCCAATGAAAATCAACTTAGCAATTGGGTAATGGTCATTAGTCATTTGTCATTAGTCTCCTCTGCTTCCTCTGCCCCGGTCTTTGAGCAAAGCCGTTCGCGGAGCGTCTCGTCCCTTGCGCGTCTCCCCTTGGGAGAAGAGAGGCGCTGCTCCCCTGCCCTCTTATCTCCATGAAAACTGACTTTGCGTGTAATCAAGGTTCATAATTCTCACTTAAGTAAATTTTATACTAAAAATTATTAACAATACTCAGGCTTACTCAAGACAAGCCAGAATATACTTGCGCAAGTATAATAGCGTTAACATTGCGACAGCACACATTCTTAGGCTAAGTAAAATGCACAATACTCTATTCATGCCCCATCCCTTGATGGGTAAGGTAATTTCATGCTTCAGTTGACATTAGTCAGAGTATAAATACTGCAATTGATGAGATTCTAAAACAGCTATGTAAAAAAATCTCAATCTTTGGGAAATCTATGGAGAAAAGCAAATAAATTTCTGTCGTAATAAAAATATTAAATTTATCTATTTGAGTATTGACATTTCCAATTGCACCACTTAATTAGAATTACAACAGCGTGCTTTACCTGGCTGAAAGCTCTCATGAAAAGCCTTACCTAACTAATTACACAATCCGAATTAATAATGGAGAACCATTTTACTAAAACCTCAAGTTACGAACGGAATGGAAATTCTGCCCATCCAGTATTTCCACCTCAAATTCCATTAGGGTTTGAACAAGAAAGTAATGATTGGAATTTCCGGCAATTACTAGGCATTTTACAGCGAAGAGCGTTGATTATTGTAGGAATAGGCACTGTGGTGATGAGTGGTGTTACTTACTCAACATTGAATCAGAAGCCAGTCTATGAAAGCAATTTTCGACTCTTAGTAGAACCGCTCACTGACGAAAAGTCATTGCTGCAACTTACCATAGATACAGGCAACTCAGACAAGTCAGGAAATCTAGATTACGAAAGTCAAATTCAGGTTCTCAGAAGTCCTGAATTGATGGCAGATATCGTCAAGCAGATCCAATTTTACTATCCAGATATTAACTATGATTCTCTACTTAAATTTTTAGTTATTCGTCGTTTAGGCACAACTAAGCTGATAGAAGTCAGCTATCGAAGTAGCGATAGTAACCAGATTAAAATAGTACTAGATATAATTGCTAAATCTTACTTAAACTACAGTTTAGAAAAGCGGCAAACTAAGTTAAGGCAAGGAGTGCAATTTGTTGATCAACAGTTACCTACTATCAAACACCGAGTAGATAATCTGCAAAAAGAGCTACAGCTTTTTCGCCAAAAATACGACTTTATTAGTCCAGATGCTCAGGCTGCGCAAGTTGCAGAACGAGTCACTACATTGAGTAATCAAAGACTGGAAATTGATCAAAAATTGGCAGAATATCAAGCTATTTTTGCAAATTTGAAACTAGCACAAGGAGAAACAGCAGCGCTAAATAATGCACCTGGATATCAGGAAATATTTGGGAAATTACGTCAATTAGAAGCTGATATTTCTGGAGAATCAGTACGCTTCCAACAAGACAGCCCACCACTCAGAAGTTTGCAGGAGAAGAAAAAAAATCTATTAACTTTGCTCCAAGAAGAAGCACGGCGTAGCATGGGAGTAAAATTTGCTGAGATCACAACTCAAATTCAAATTTTAGAAGTACAGAGTCAAGAACTGAGTAAAGCAGAACGCCAACTCGAGCAGGAAGTTAAACTATTACCAGTTTTAGCCAGAAAATATGCTGAACTCCAACGAGAACTCCAAATTGCAACTGATAGCTTAAATCGGTTTTTAACTACTCGCGAAACCCTACAAATTCAGGTTGCTCAAACAGAACTTCCCTGGGAATTGATTCAAGAAGCACTTCAACCTGAAGCACCGATATCACCTAATATTCCCCGCAGTTTGACTCTCGGTTTGGTAGCTAGTTTACTTTTAGGTATGGGTATTAGCTTACTCATGGAAAAAGTAGACAATACTTATCATAATGTTGATAGTTTAAAAGAAAAGATGAAACTACCTTTGTTAGGAGTTTTACCTTTTGACAAGAAAATTCAAAATCACTTATATTACAAGATAGAACGCAGCTCTCCTTCAGAAAAAACACCATTTAGATTTTTTAGAAAAATTTCTAAATTTTCTAAGAGTTTACATCGTAGCCCAGGAAGCGATCGCTACTACGGTCAAGGTAGATTTTGGGAATCTTTACAGGTACTGTATTCAAATATTCAACTACTCAATTCCGATCAACCAATTAAATCCTTAATTATTAGTTCAGCATTACCAGGAGATGGTAAGTCTACTGTTTCATTCCAATTAGCCCAAATAGCAGCTGCTATGGGTAAACGAGTACTACTTGTGGATGCGGATTTACGGCGGCCTCAAGTTCACCTATTAACTGATTTAAATAACTTATGGGGATTGAGTAGTTTAATTTCGACAAATATACCAGCAGGGCAGGTAATCAGGCAAATGCCAGAGATGAACAACTTATCTGTGGTGACTTCAGGGCCAGTACCACCAGACCCAGCAAGGTTACTTTCATCAGAAAAGATGAAGCAACTGATGGGATATTTCCAAAGAACCTTTGACTTAGTGATTTATGATGTTCCCCCCATAGTTGGATTAGTTGATGCCAGAATGCTAGCACCCTACACTGATGGGGTAGTGTTAGTTGTAAGGATAGACAAAACAGACAAAACAGGGTTGATGCAAGCTCAGGAAAGTCTTAAAATCTCTCCAGTCAATCTCTTAGGCATTGTGGCTAATGGGGATAAGACTAAATTTAAAGGCTATAAACATTACTATAAGAGTTAATTCCTAAAGCTGTTGCTGCAATCAAAATATCTGCCTCTTGTATTGGCGTACCTTTCCTTGTTAAATCTGTATGAATTTCGCAGGTTTTTTCGAGAATTCAAATATCATCTAAGCTCGACTTTATCCAAAATTAAGAACTTGCTTTTCCTTACAGGGCAAAAACTCTAGTGGTCTGTCCCATTAATTTTGATGAGCTGCGACAGCTCCTCTACTTCGCAGAAGTAGAGGAGCTAGAAGAAGTTTAACTCAGCTTTGTCTGAAGAATTTCTTTTATTTTTGTAATGACAGATTTAGCATACTCAGAATCACTAAAATATATATCAGCAAAACCTTCGTTTACAAAGCCAATGCGGATAGTATAGTAAGTATGGATGTCTCTAGACAAGATATAACTATTAGTGAATATACTAAAACCTGCAATCTTACTATAAGGAGTGAATGACATATTCATCCCATTTATGTCTTGTGTGATTTCTAAACCTGTGTCGATAAATGTCCAAATGCTGACAGGACTACTGTCTTCCGAATTGCGTCTTTCACCTTTAAATAATACTCTCATAAACTAATTATTAAGTGCGTTGGTGCGTTGCGCTAAGCGAGACCCTACCCATACGTCGCATTCTTGTTTCAAATTAGTATGATCAGCTTGAATCTATAAAAAAAAGGGCGGGCTTTCCGGCCCACCCCACAAAATCAAGAGAATATTCTGTTACTAATTAACCCAACAATGCTTTCGCTTTAGCTAATACATTATCAACACTAAAGCCAAACTTCTCTAAACAAACGCCGCCGGGAGCAGAAGCACCAAAGCGATCAATGCTGACAACATCGCCTTCGGTGCCGACATACTTGTGCCAGCCAAAACTAGAAGCAGCTTCTACAGCCAAGCGCTTGGTGACAGCTTTTGGTAGAACAGATTCTTTGTAAGCTGCATCTTGTGCTTCAAATAAATCCCAAGCAGGTAAGGAGACAACACGAACTTTCTTACCTTCGGCTGTGAGTTTTTCAGCTGCGGTAACAGCGAGGCTCAATTCTGAACCGGTACCAATGAGGATAATATCTGGTGTACCTTGGCTATCCACTACTGTGTATCCACCCTTGGTTACACCTTCAATTGATGTACCTGCTAAGTTGGGGACATTTTGACGGGTGAACGCTAACAGAGTAGGAGCATTTGCCTTTGCTCTTTCAATCGCTACTTTGTATGCACCAGAAGATTCTGTTCCATCTGCGGGGCGAATTACTGTGAGGTTAGGAATAGCACGCAGGGAAGCCAGTGTTTCTATTGGTTGGTGGGTGGGGCCGTCTTCACCTTGTCCAATTGAGTCGTGGGTCATTACCCAAATTACCCCAGCTTGGGACAAAGCTGATAGGCGGATGGCAGCCCGCATATAATCTGTGAAGATTAAGAAGGTTGCACCGTAGGGAATTAATCCCGAAGTATGCAGCGCGATACCGTTACAGATTGCGCCCATGCCATGTTCCCGCACACCAAAGTGGATGTTGGGGTTTTGGTAATTTCCTTTTTGGAAGTCGCCTTTGCCCTTGATTTCAGTGAGGTTGGAGTGGGTTAAGTCAGCGGAACCACCAATCAATTCTGGTAAAACTGCTGCCAGTTTGTTCAAGCAAGTTTCTGAGTGTTTGCGGGTGGGGAGTCCTTTGTCTTCGGGGGTGTAGGTGGGTAGTACCTTATCCCAACCATCAGGCAGTTTGCCGCTTATGTAACGCTCAAATTCAGCTGCTTCTTGGGGATACTTAGCTTTGTAGTCAGCAAAGGTTTTGTTCCAGTCGCCTTCGTAACCTGCGCCACGTTCAACAGCTTTGTGAGTGTGGTTGAGGACATCTTGGGGAACTACAAAAGGTTCGTATTCCCAACCCAAATTTTTCCGAGTCAAGGCGATTTCGTCTGCACCCAAAGCAGCACCATGAACACCAGCGGTGTTTGCTTTGTTGGGGGAACCGTAACCGATGGTGGTGGTGACTTTAATCATCGAAGGCTTGTCTGTGACAGATTTTGCCTCTTCGATGGCAATGGCTATCGCTTCTAGGTCAGTGTTACCATCTTTGACATGCAGAACGTGCCAACCGTAAGCTTCAAAACGCTTAGAAACATCTTCAGTGAAGGCTACATCTGTGGAACCGTCGATGGAGATGTGGTTATCGTCGTACAGAGCGATAAGTTTGCCTAATCCCAAGTGCCCAGCGAAGGAAGCCGCTTCACCAGAAATACCTTCCATGTTGCAGCCATCACCCAAAATCACGTAGGTGTAATGGTCAACAATTTTGGCATCGGGTTTGTTATATTTAGCTGCGAGGTGGGCTTCTGCTATTGCCAAACCCACGCCATTGGCAATTCCTTGACCTAGTGGGCCTGTGGTAACTTCGACACCAGCGGTCATGAAGTTTTCCGGGTGTCCGGGGGTTTTGGATTCCCACTGACGGAATTGCTTGATGTCCTCAATGCTGACGCTGTCGTAACCATAAAGGTATAGCAGGGCATACTGCAACATTGAACCGTGCCCAGCAGACAGGATAAAGCGATCGCGGTTAAACCACTTAGGATTTTTGGGGTTAAACCGTAAAAAGCGATCCCATAGTACAAAAGCCATCGGAGCAGCGCCCATCGGCAGCCCTGGGTGTCCCGATTTTGCTTTTTCTACGGCATCAATAGCCAAAAAGCGAATCGAGTTAATAGAAAGTGTTTCGAGGGATTGGGTTGCAACAGCCATAATCAGATTGTTTTTAACGACGGGTTAGCACTCTTGGTAGCTCACACACACTTACCGGGGAGACAAACAAGGTTGTGGATTTTTCCCCTTGATTGCCTGATTGTTTTCACATTCCCCCTATCCTCATCATCCCACTGCCAATTGTTGATGGACAAGCGGGATATGTTGATTTGGTGGTGATAAATCCAGCTAATAATTGGGTTGTTTTGAACCCTTGGTTAAGTAGCAAATGACATCTAGGATACTTTTGCTACTAACTTTCAGCAGAGCAATCAGCTGACAAATGGGGAATTTTTTAGATGTACTTCTTAAAGGCTAGCGTGACATTGTGACCACCAAACCCAAAGGAATTAGATAATGCCACGTTGACTTTTTGAGCGCGGCTAGTGTGAGCAATATAATCTAGGTCACACTCTGGATCGGGATTTTCTAGATTGATTGTTGGTGGAACTTGATCGTTAGCAACCGCCAGTACTGTGGCTACGGCTTCAATACCTCCAGAACCGCCCAAAAGATGACCTGTCATCGATTTGGTAGAGCTGATAGCTATTTTATAAGCATGGTCGCCCAAGGCTTTTTTCATCGCGGAGGTTTCAGTGCAGTCATTAGCTGGGGTGCTGGTGCCATGAGCATTGATATAGTTCACCATTTCTGGGGTTAGTCCCCCATCTTTGAGCGCTAGTTCTATGGCTCTGGCTGCTCCCAACCCACCAGGGACTGGGGAGGTCATATGATAAGCATCACAGGTCATCCCATAACCGACCATTTCTGCATAAATGCGAGCGCCTCGACTCAATGCGTGTTCTAGTTCCTCTAGCAGCAAAATTCCCGCACCTTCACCCATGACAAATCCATCGCGATCGCGGTCAAATGGACGGCAGGAATTAGCCGGGTCATTGCGAGTCGAAAGTGCCCGTGCGGCGGCAAATCCAGCTACACCTAAAGGTGTAATCGCCGCTTCACATCCGCCGCAAATCATGGCTTTAGCATACCCCCATTGAATTTGGCGAAAAGCATCTCCGATGGCATTGGAACCAGCTGCACAAGCGGTTACAGAGCAGGAATTGGGGCCTTTAGCTCCGGTATGAATGGCTGTTAATCCCGCCGCCATATTCGCGATCATCATCGGGATCATGAACGGACTACAGCGATCGGGGCCACGGTTCAGGTACACTGTTTGCTGGTCTTCTAAAACCTTCAGTCCACCAATGCCAGAACCAATAATCACACCCACTTGTTCTGCATTCAGTTCATTAATCTCTAAACCTGCGTCAGATAACGCTTGTTTTGCCGCCGAAACCCCAAATTGGGAAAACCGATCCATGCGCTTGGCTTCTTTGCGCTCCAAGTAATCATGTGGATCGAAGTTTTTTACTTCACCAGCAATGCGGCAATCATGGCGAGATGCATCAAAAGCTCTGATGTAGTCAATGCCATTACGACCACTCAACAATCCTTCCCAATATTCAACTGGTGTGTTGCCAATTGGTGTAATCGCGCCAACACCAGTTACCACAACGCGTTTACGTTTATAATCTGTCATGACTAAGTTAAAGGTGGCGAGAAAGCAGCAAAAAGGTGACTAGGGACTAGGGAAAAGCAAGAGGAACCCGGACTAGGGTATGGAGTTTTTCCTGATCCCCAATACCCAATACCCGATCCCCAATCGCTTTTCAGGCAGCAGCTTTGTCTTTGATATACTTGACGGCATCTTCAACCGTTAAAATCTTTTCAGCGGCATCATCAGGAATTTCAATCTCAAATTCTTCTTCAAAAGCCATTACCAGTTCCACAATATCTAGGGAATCAGCGCCTAAATCGTCAATAAACGACGATTGTGGCTTGATTTCATCAGCCTCAACAGTCAGTTGTTCAGCGACGACTTTCTTAACTTTTTCAAAAACGTCCGTTTCTTGGGTCATAGATAAAAATCCTTAACCAGTTGCTATGATCTGCTCTTTATGGGCGACATTGTTTTGAGCATATACATCTTATCGGAAAGCGCGATCGCCCGTATACTGCCGAAGAATTTTCTGACAATTGGGCGATCGGGTGCGCATACGCTGTCAACATGTGTCTGTTTTGCAATTCTTACTGATTTTTTTTACAATGTCCAAATCCGGATACATAGCCTTGCAAGCTACACTGGCAAGGTAACAACAAAAAATTTATTGTTGAGAGCTATTGCTCTGTGGCAAATATACTTCTATGGTATCTCAAACGCTAAAATACGCTTACTTTCCTGGTTGTGTTGCTCAGGGTGCTTGTCGGGAACTTTACCAATCAACTCAAGCTTTAACCCAAGCACTAGGCATTCAACTCATTGAACTGAAAAAAGCCGCTTGCTGCGGTTCTGGCACTTTTAAAGAAGATTCCCAACTTTTAGAAGATACAGTAAATGCCCGGAATATTGCTTTAGCAGAAGAGTTAAATTTACCTCTACTCACCCATTGCAGCACTTGTCAAGGTGTGATAGGTCATGTCGATGAACGTCTCAAAGAATGTCAGACTAAAAAACCAGAATATATTCAGCAAGTGAATAATCTGCTGGCTAAAGAAGGTTGTTTACCTTATCGCGGGAGTACAGAAGTTAAACATCTTCTCTATGCTTTGGTAACAGATTACGGTTTAGAAGAAATTACCAAACGAGTTACCCGCAAGTTATCTGGATTAAAATGTGCGGCGTTTTATGGTTGTTATCTTCTCCGCGCTCAAAAATCCATGCCCTATGACGACCCCTACCGTCCGGAAGCGATGGAAAATGTTTTTCGGGCAGTAGGTGCAGAGCCAATTTATTATCGAGGTCGGACTCAATGTTGCGGTTGGCCCCTAGCTAGTTACGCTACTACCGAATCTTTTAAAATGGCGGGGACACATATTCAAGATGCTTTGGCTGCTGGTGCTGATTGTTTAGTTACCCCTTGTCCTTTGTGTCATCTTAATTTAGATTCTCGTCAGCCAGAAGTAGAAAAGGTAATTGAAAAGAAACTGGGTTTACCAGTGTTACATTTACCCCAATTAATTGCTTTGGCGTTAGGAGTTAGCCCAGAAAAATTGGGATTAGATCGTCACATTGTTTCGACAAAACCAGTATTAGAAAAATTAGGATTTTAGGGATTTCCAAGAAAGTAATTAAAGTGAGCTTCCAACGAATGCTGTTCGTTGGAAGCTCATTTTAAGTTAATTGTTTACTTCACTGATATAGTTTAGCTTCCAGCTGTTTCAATATCTTTTTAGTAGGATCATTTTTATCTGCATTTTTATCACCTTGAAATAGATTCCAAGCTAAAAAACCCGCACCTAATGCTACAAGTGCAGCCCCTCCAGTCATGGCACCAACCCCACCAAGTGCTGCAATAGCCGCACTATACGCTGCTGCTCCTGATAAAGTGCTAATTGCCGTACCTGTGCTAGCTACACCAAAGGTAGTGACAGCAGCCCAAGCAGTACCAACGGCAGCAGTGCTGGTTGCAACTCCTACTCCTGCTGCAATTCCTAATTTCTGTTGTTCCTCCGGTTTCATTTGAGTAAAATTAGCAATAGAAAGTAGTGCAGCAGCACCAATCAAAGCAGCTCCACCTGTTGCTACTGTCAATCCTCCCAACATTCCTAATCCACCAGCAGCAACAGAACCTCCTCCTAACAAAGCTAAGGTGGCATTAGTTGCTGCGCCTCCAGATAAAGTACTTATAGCTACTCCTGTTCCTGCTTTCATCCCAGTTACAGATGCAATTTTAGTAGCTGTTGGAACAATACGGGATGCTTTCTGAACTGACTCTTTTGCTATTTTGACTACATCAGTGCCAGATTTATTTTCATTAAGATTTTGGCTTGAACTATTTATTGGCTCGCGCATTAATTTATAAATAATTTTACACTCTTCTGGAATAGGCGAAGCCAAAATTAAAGATTCTAAAATTTGTAATGTTTCTGTATCATCAACTGGTTTTCCATCTCTTATTTGTTGATATACATTAAGTAGGTTTAATTTGTTGAAAGCATCTTTATTTGCAGAAGTACTATCAATCAAATTGATGATAAATAAATCTGTAGCTTTTGCTTGAGATGATAAACTAAAATGAAAATAAAATTATTTTATTTCTTCAGGTAAAAATGAATGATCAATAATAGAATCAAGTTGCTTAATTACAGAAAAATTAGTATTATAATCTCCTGCTTTAATGTACTGATAAGTTCCTTTAATAAGTTGCTGTTGATTTTCTTTTAGGTCTGATAAAGCTAGAGTATCTTCAATGCACTTATCCAGTTTACGCAATCGGGAATTATGACTAGCAATGTTGTATTGTTGGCGTAATAGCGAATCCAATTGAGACGAAGAAACAATAAAGTCTAATAATCCTAAAGCAGCAAAATCATCTAAATATATTCCATCTTTAATTTTTTCATATACTTTTTTACATCTTATTTTACTATCAGATTTAATATCTGTCTTGTCTATTAAATTAAATAAAATACTTTCTATATTCTTTTGTTTATCGAATAATGTATGCAAAACAATTTTAATATCTTTTTGATAATCTGATGATTGAGATAATACCTGCCGATTGATTTGCTCTCTAATTTTTGAGAATAAATTATGCTTTTTCTCTAAGCTGGGTCTTGTAAAAGATAATTCATCACCTTCACTAGTATTAGTAGGGATATTAATATTCAAGCTTTTACCTGATCTCAAGGTTATGGTTGTAGTACCACCTTGTTTTGCTGTTTTATAAGGTACAAAGGTGTGATATAACTCATATTCTTGGGGTTGGATGTTTGATTGGGTCATAGCTTTTAACCTACTTAAAGAGCTTGGTAACAATACAGCTACTCAACTATCGCTGCTTCGACAAGTGGCTAACAACCGAACAAATACCCATAACAAAACTGACACATTCAAAATCTATAGGGAAAAACACTCTTGTTGTTCTGGTCTAAATTACCCTAGCGTGTAGAGGCTTGCTTGAGACACTTCCAAAAGGTTTGGAAGTCTTTTAATTAATAATCCTAATGGTCTATGTGATTAATTTTGATTGACTGCAAGAACCCCGACTTCTACAAGAAGCCGGGGTTTTCAGCACCATTAATTCTTAATTACGAATTACGAATTACGAATTACGAATTACGAATTACGATCAGACCAGACATCACCCGTTGCTGGCGACTCAGAAGGTGCGATGGCTGCGCCAACGTCTCCGACGATCGCACCTTGGCTATCTCCCAAATTAATTTTGACTACCTTCTTTTTGACTTCTTCTACCTTCGGCAGTGTTAATGTCAAAATGCCATTCTTAAACTCGGCTTGTACGCGATCGTTTTGGATGGGCACAGGTAGATTAATAATCCGTTGGAACTTGCCATAGCGGAATTCGGAACGGAAGTAACGGCCTTCTTCTTTCTTGCTTTCTTGGCGAGTTTCACCAGCAATTGAAACTGCTTCTCGTGTGACATTCACATCTAAGTCTTTGCCTTCAATACCAGGAATTTCGGCTCGTAAAATGATGCTTTCGTTGGTATCCTGCAATTCAATCGCTGGTGTCCAAGCTTGTGTGATTTGCGAGTTAACTCCCCCTAATTCATCAAACATTCTATCCATTTGACGGCGGAGATTTTCCATTTCTGAGAAGGGTTGCCAACGTACTAATGCCATAAGTTGATTAACCTCCTGAAAATCAATGCTATTAACTAAAGTTGGGCTTGAGGTAATTGGTAATTTAAAAAAGTAACCTGTGATTTGTTTCTGGCGCTTTGTTATCGCCTATGTTTATATATTGGATGAAAACGAAAATTTAGTTATTGGGGGAAACCCTACTAGTGGTAGTAGTGCTTCCCCCAAAAGAGTTAATTCCTCACTTTTGTTCTTGGCGTTGGAATTGTTTCACCAATTTATATATTTCTGGTAGCCGGTTATAAATCGCACATACCTTGAGATATAGTTTGTGGGGAATGGCGGGAGTACCAGAGACAATTTCTCCGGGTGCAACATCGTTGTGAATTCCTGCTTGCGCCGATGCGATCGCACCGTCACCAATTTTTACTTGATTGACAATTCCGGTTTGTCCAGCCAGGATGACGCGGTTGCCAATTTTTACGCCTCCAGCCATCCCAGATTGACCAGCGATCGCACAACCAAAGCCAATTTTGCAACCGTGACCTATTTGGACTAAGTTGTCAATAATTGTATCTCGACCTATGCGTGTTTCTCCCACAGCAGGGCGGTCAATGGCGCTGTTGGAGCCAACTTCTACCCGGTCTTCTAAAACAGTGTAACCGGATTGTTCCATTTTTACCCAACCAGTACGGGTAGGCACATAGCCAAAACCTTCTGCACCAATGACAACACCACTATGAATCACACAGTCTGCACCAATTTGGCTGCGTTCGTGGATGGTACAGTTAGCGTGTAAGGTAGTGCGATCGCCAATGGTCACATCTGGATAAATCACCACATTCGGATGAATAATTGCACCATTACCAACTTTCACCCTGGGCTGAATCACCACATGGGGGCCAATGTAAACATCGCTACCAATTTCTGCCGTGGGGTGAATCACAGCAGTAGGATGAATTTCCGGACTGGGACGGTATGGTTGATAATAAAGGGCGATCGCTTTCGCAAACAACAAACGCGGTTCTTTTGTGGCTATCCAGACAATATTCCGTTCTTGTGCTTGCGTCTGTAATGTTTTGTCCTGAGGTAAAATCAACGCACTCGCATTGGTTTTACCCACCCAAGAACCAAATTTAGGCCCTTCTACATAGCTGAGATTACCTGCGGTAGCTTCATCAATGGCTGCTAATGCTGTAATATCTGGGTCGTGGTTTTGATTAGCGTTGAGGCTGTGGTCTGTAACAATGTCACCAAGTTGGCTGACAATTTCGCTGAATTTCATGTTATTTATTCATGAGTCATCTACAAAGGCAAGATAATTGTCGCTCTTTGTCAGCAAGATGTTCACAGTTGATACTTAATTTTGGGCATTGGGCTTGTGGCGGGACACTGGGCACGGGGAAGAGATGGGGAAGAAAACTCCCCACACTCCCTCATCTTCCTCATCTCCCTTGTCTCCCCTAGCCCCTACCACCAGCGCAAACTATGATGTAGGGGCGATCGCTCTGTGAACCGCCACCAAATTGCTAAAGTTAATTGACGAGAAATTTTTTCAGCACTTCCTAGTTTGTCAACGGGATAACGAAACCAGCACACCCGCAAGCAGCGAGGAGAATCATAAGCTAATAGCCAGATTTTTTCGTAGCGGACTAAATCACTTAACCAAGCTGGTTCTATCTCCTGGGCTTGGATGAAGTTAGCAAAGGCGATCGCATCTGACCGATGTTTTTTGATACCCTGTGGTAAATGGGTTTGGGCATATCGCCAAAATAAATCATTGAAATTTTTACCTAGCACCCTTGCAGTACGTGGTAGTAGTTCGCGCACTTCTCCTAACCGCTTCCACTTAAGAGAATTGGCAAAAATATTTACCTGCTGGGCAGAAATTTGTGCTAACTGCTGTGTCTCCTCATCACTAAAACCCAACTCTGCGCCAACGGTTTGCGGGTTAGCAAAGAAACGCTGTCTCAATTCAGAATTGGTATAAAGTTGGGCTAAAACTTGCTGTGTTTGTGCTAACCCCATCGATGATGACTCCTACCGATTTCTCTTGCTTGTTCCAGTTCTCCGACTAATTCTGCAAACAATGGCAAGTTTTCATCCCGTTCGAGAACAATCCCTTTAACTGGAATCTTGGCTACCACTTCATCCATAAGTTCCCAAACTTCCACTGGGGTTGACTGGGAATGGCTGTCAATCAATACACCATCATGCCAATGTCCACCGACGAAATGCAACTGTACTATCCGTTCTGTAGGTAATTGGCTGAGAAACTCATGCACATCATAGCCGTGGTTAACAGCGTTAGTATGCAGGTTCGTCACATCCAACAGCAACCCACAATCAGCACGTTCTACTACTTCCGCTAAAAACTGGGCTTCTGTCATTTCAGCACCGGGAAGCGTCACCATGTAAGTGATATTTTCCAAAATTAATGGCACATCAAGAAAGCGACGCACCTCGGCTATATTGCGACAAACAACTTCCACAGCTTCTTGGGTATAAGGTAGTGGTGATAAATGTCCGATATCAACACCACCTGCTTTGGTAAAACAGATATGTTCACTCCACCAAGGCGGGTTAAGCTGCTTAACTAGTGCTGCTAGTTTACGTAAATAATCTTCATCCAAACCTTCCGCACTGCCTAATGACAAATTAATAGCATGGGGAATTATCGGGAAATGCGCCGCCAGCAATTCTAATTCCTGCTGTTTATACCAAGGTGCATCTAAATAATGTTCCGCAACAATTTCCAGAAAGTCTACTTGCTGACGGTTGAGAAATAAATCGCTTTTAAATGGTTGGCGAAAACCTAACCCCACACCTAAAGTCGGGAGATGAGATAATATCATGTCCGGTGGAAGACTTATCATTGTATTTATTAGTTGCCTTCATATATTAACTATGCCAGCAGAAACTGTTACCCTTCAAATACCAGAGATTATTTATCAGCGTTTGTTAAATACAGCCCGTGCAACCCATCGTTCCCTAGAAGATGTAATACTTCGCGTCTTACAAATAGGTAGTCCCCCTGCATGGGATGACATACCATCAGAGTTTCAAGCAGAAGTTGCGGCATTGGATAAATTAGATGATGACAGCTTGTGGCAAATAGCCTGTGCAAACAAAACAACGAACGACATGGAGCGATACAACATGTTGCTTGAGGGTAATTCTAACGGTACTCTGAGTGAGGAAGAACGTTTAGAGTTAATGACACTCCGGCACGAGATGGATCTTTTTATGTTATGCAAAGCCCAGGCAACGGTGTTACTTCGCTGGCGGGGGCATAATATACAAAATCGGTAATAAATAGTGTCTACGTATCTTCCTGAAAGTTTAAAAAATCGAATTGTTTTCGCAGATTTTGCACGGTGTTGTTATTGCTTAACAACTGAAGCTAACAGTGGTATACCAATGACGTATGACCATATTCTACCTGTTTCTAAAAATGGAGAAACAAGTTATGATAATCTTTGTTTAGCTTGCCGTACATGTAACGAATTTAAAGGGGATGTAACCGAAGCTATCGATCCATTATTAGGAGAAACTACGGCTCTTTTTAATCCTCGCACACAAAAATGGTCTGAACATTTTGCATGGAGCCTTGACGGCACAAGAGTTGAAGGTTTAACTGCTGTTGGTAGAGCCACAGTTGCACGTTTACGAATGAATAATCCAGTTATCATTGTTGCTCGGGGACGTTGGGTTATTAGCGGTTGGCATCCACCTAAGGACTGATATTAATAGTCGCTATGGCTTTTTCCCAAATTGAATGACATATTTTTAGACTTTAAATCTTGCTAACCTCCACAACCGCCACCACAGCCACCGCAACCACCACCGCAGGAACTACCACCACCACAGGAACTACCGCTACTACAGGAACTACCGCTACTACAACCGCTACTACTACTACAGGAACCACCGTCAGAGTTGCTTTGTCTGCTACTTGTTCTAGTTGGTTGTGGGGGAAAGAATATTTTGTAGTATGAGTCGTAGAAAGTACCAGCTAGAGCCTCAACACCAAATAATGCTACGACCAAGTTATAGTCAAATGCAGAAGGGATGCTAAATTTTACCTTGGTTTTCGACTCAGCAAAGGTTTGTTGCAGTTGCTGGAGATAAGCTTGTCCTCGACTACTTAAGCGCGATCGCCTACTCACAAACCAGAGAATAAAGATAATTGATACGACACCTATAAAAATCAGAAAACTTACATTATGCCGTCCCTTTCCTAAAGCAATTAAGAGCTTATAACCGCCTAGGATAAAAATAATTGTCGCTGCAATCAAGCCAACTTTAATATTCGCTGCTTGCCATGTTTGATTGTATAGCAATTGCTCATTATGTAGCTGCTCTTCGTAAATCTGGCAGGATGATTGCACTTTTGCGGCTATTGACTCTATAGATTTGATTGCTGGAGTAGAGGAAAAACTAGCAAGAACCTCACGTTCTATAGGCTGTAGATCAGATAAATTTGTAGGATTTGCTGTTTTGCTAATTAATTGTTCAGCAACTCCTAAATAACTTCTCTGAATTAAATTTAAAATCGCTACCTTGACAACTTCTAATGCTCCCGAACGCAAGTAAGCAATTTCGTAGGGATCTGGTTCGCTCGGAATTAAAGGCAAAGATTGATTTTTTGTGGGATCTTTTACGAGCCATCCACAGACTATCATTATCAAGATAATGACGCTGCTATACAACAGTAGAAAATGCGGCCCGTACATATCTGCAATTGGATTATGTAGCAAGGCATCCATAAACTTTACTCCTGATTGGCACACCACTTACTGTTTTGGGAATTCATAATTTAGAATTCCCATCAATCAATTACCAGGCTGGCAACAAGAGCGCTATATTTATTCACGCTTATATGTCTCTACACTGTGAGTCACAACGTTTACGGAAAACATTTACATTACAATTATACTACACGTAACACAATTATGTAAATCTGCTGCCTATAGGGGACTGTTGACTGTTGACTGTTGACAACTAACAACTGTACGGGCGGGTTCACAGATATCCTCATTCATTAACAAAGATCCAAATAAACCCGCCCCTACTGACAAATGACAAATGACAAATGACAACTGACAAACTATCTAGGTAATTTAGCCCCACAGCTTTTACAAAACCGAGCATCTGCATCGTGGAAAGCCAAACCACAATTCGTACAAATTGTTTCTACCTGGTTAGCAGTTTTTACTAATCGCTTAATTAAATCACCTACTTGCCAAGGAATTAGGGCAATACCTGTCAAAATCATCAAAACTGTGAGCCAACGGCCTAATTCTGAAGCTGGTGTCACATCACCAAAGCCGACAGTTGTCATTGTCACAATCGAGAAATACAAGGCATCTAAAAACGTAGCAAAATCCTTAGGATTTACAGGATGTTCAACTTGATAAATTAAACCAGAGTAAACAAATATAATGGCAAATAAAGTAAATAATATTCTGGCGAATATGACACCATCTTCAGTGCTAATACTGCCAAAGAAAAATCTTTTATCAATAAATCTGATTAATCTTAAAATCCGGAACCATCTCAGTAAACGAATAAAGCTCAGATCCACCGCTCCCAGAAAAAATGGTAAAATAGCTATTAAATCAATAATCGAATATAAACTAAAAAAATACTTAATTTTATTTTCCGCACTCCACAGACGCAATACATATTCAACTGCGAAAATTACAAAAATAGCAGTGTCTACAATATTTAACTGACACCGGATAGAATCCGGAATATTATAAGTTTCTGCCACAAAAATGCCTGAAGACAAAAGCACCAGTCCGGCAATAGTTAAATTAATTACTTGCCCTACTGGTGTATCTATATCTGTTAAGTAAAATTCGGCTTTTTCTCTACTAAGTAACATATTTAACGGTTAGCTATTTTTCAGAATTGTGCAGCAGAACATTTAAAATGCGATATTCTTAACTAGTATCTTTTTTACCCCCTAAGTTCATATGCAACCTGAAGATTTTATGAATCTAGCACTAGCAGAGGCCAAAAAAGGTGATGCACCTTATGGTGCAGTGATTGTGAAAGATAACGAAGTAGTTGCCGTAGGTCATAATACTGTAAGACGAGATAACGATCCATCTGCTCATGCAGAAATCAATGTTATTCGTAGTTTAACAGCTAAAATTAAAAATCCTTCTTTAGAAGGTTATACTATCTATACAACTGGCGAACCTTGTCCAATGTGCGCCACCGCTTGTGTTTGGACTGGGATATCAGAAATTGTCTATGGTGCTTCAATTCAAGATTTGATTTCTGTCAAACAATCACAAATCGATATCTCTTGTGAAGAGGTGATTGCTAAGTCATTTAGAGATATCAAAGTAACTAAAGGTATTTTAAGAAGCGAATGTTTGTCATTATTTAAATAACCGTCCCTTGCGTCTACATTCGCCAATCCAAGCTACGCAGTTTATCTTAATTAGGAATTACGAGTTATGAAATTCTCCAATAACTTTGATGTCACCCACAATGTTATTGTTCAACTCTTCTAACTCCTCGGCTGGAATCCACCATTCTGTATGATATGATGCACCGACTTGATGAATTTCGTATTTATCCATGAATACTTTTTTGACTTCAAAGCGTGTAACATAACCTAACCCGCTGTCCCTGACATTCCATTTAGTAGCAATTTCCTGAGCATATTGCTCGTTTGTAACTGGGTAAAAAATCGGCTGTTCGGGTAATCTCGGCGGCCATTTAGTGTAACCGCTTTGTTTAACTAGTTCTAATTCTTTTGGGCCAGTAGGGCGATATAAAGTTACGGTTTCATCCATATTTACCTCTTGCAGAAAAACTCTTGAATAAGTTATGTTTTATTGCTGACTATTTGAATTCATAATTCATAATTAATCATCCACATTTAAATAGGATAAATATGTATTAGCAAAAATTGCTGCTTGGGTGCGATCGCGCAAATTTAGGCGATTTAACATATTAGTAACATGATTCTTCACCGTCCCCTCAGAAATGTAAAGTTGTTTGGCAATTTCTCGGTTACTAGCACCTTGAGCAATTAACCGTAAAACCTCTTTTTCTCTAGGAGTAAGTTCTGCTAAACTCGGCGGTATTGCTGGCGATTGGTTTGCTTCTAAACTCGGAAACTGAGTCAACAATTTTTTCACTATTCCTGGCCCTAGTTGAGTATAACCTTTGTCAACAGCACGAATTGCTACAGCTAATTCTTCCGAGGGGGTATCTTTCAATAAATAACCCATCGCGCCATTTTGTAGCGCTGCTTTCACATATTCATCATCATCAAAAGTTGTTAATACTAAAACCTTGATATCGCTAAACCGCTTTTGAATTTCTCGGGTAGCTGCAACTCCATCCATAATCGGCATTCTAATATCCATTAGGACTACATTTGGCTGTAATTGCTCAATCAATTTAATTGCCATTTCCCCATTTTCCGCTTCTCCGACTATTTCCAAATCTGCTTCTAGTTCTAATAATGCTCTCAATCCTTGACGAATTAAATTTTGGTCATCTACCAGCAACACTTTAATCATCTATTCAACCTAAGAAAGCGGCATATCAACTATAATTTTACAACTATGTCCAGGGGTGCTGATAATATTAAATACACCGCCAACGGCTAAAGTGCGATCGCGCATACTCTGCAATCCAAAACCAGTCGTATTTTGCTGAAAATCAAAGCCTATCCCATTATCCTGAATACTTAAACGTAAATTTCTCGGAGTTTCCTCTATTTCTATCCTCACTTCGGTTGCTTTTGCATATTTGGAAATATTTGTCAAGGACTCTTGAAGAATGCGATAGATGGTAGTTTTAAGTTCATTAGGTAGAGAATTTTCTAAATTAATTATACAAATTGGTGAAAAGCCATTTGCATGATGGAAATCTTCTAATAATCCCTGAATCGCTTTTTCTAAAGATTGCTCTTGCAAAGGATGAGAACGCATAGCAGACACAGAATGTCGGACATCTTGTAAAGCTTTAGAACCTAATTCCTTAGCTCTTACTAAGAAACTTTGTGCTTTATTGGGGTTAGATTGGGAAAGTTTTAAAGCAGTTTCTAATTGTAAATTTAACGCAGTCAGTGAATGTCCTAAAGAATCATGTATTTCCCGAGCAATGCGATTACGTTCTTCGAGAGTTGCTTGATTTTCAATCCTGAGAGCATATTGACGCAGCTTCTCGTTAGCAATAGCTAGTTCTTCACGGCTTTGACGTTCAGATAATACTGTATTCATCAAGAGTAAGACAAAAATTAAGCTTAAACCAAATAATAGGGATAGGCTGAGAGTGAAAAATTGAAAGCGTTCTTGTGCTTGCGGCGATAGGGGAAAGTTGTGCAACCGCCGCTGTAGTGTAAGCAAAAATAACACAAATGAAATCACTGTGACTACCAACCGCCCTGGTAAATTAAATATTAAGCAACTACGAGTTACTAAAATTATGTAGATAAAAGGGAAAAGTCGAGAAATTCTACCACCGATAAAACCAGTGATTAAAATTAAAATTATTTCGGTAACAGTGTAAATTATTTTAGTTATTTGATTACCAGTCGGCAATCTCAAACCCATTAAACCAAAAATAATCAAACTACTAGTTGAAATAATTAAACTTTCAGGTGTTGGTTCAGGAAACTTAGCAAATCGCGGTGATGGATTTGGCATGACAGCAGTTATGGTGGCGATCGCTAGTAAGATCCACTCTAAATATAGGAGAAATCGAAAAGGATGATTGTGAAATTGAATTGGGAGTTTCATTGTATTTTAATTTGGATGAAATCAAGTTAATGTAATTTGATTAAATTGGTTTTGATGATGAATGTAAACTATTAATATTAAGGTAATGATGCTTAAGATTGAGTAAACCCATGAGATTTATTTACGCATATCTACTTAGTCAATTTCAGTCTATTTAAAGAGAAATATAAAAATCATCTACTTGGTCAGTAATTTTATAACCCTAGTTTAAATTACATTGATTGACTAGTATTATTGTTCACAAATAAATAATGACTAAAGTCATGGATACATCCATGACTTTCTGCTCATGTGGTTGCTAGCGATAAGTTCTTATGATGGTGACATCCGAAAAGGAACACACACACGAGGTCATCCATGAAAGCCAAAAAATTATCACTATTAGCTGGTGCGATCGCTTTAACTTTAACTGCTATTCCTTTTGCTGCTCAAGCCCAACGCGGGGTAGGTTCACACTTCAACGTTGCACAAGCCACAAATGGACAAACTCCACGTAAAGGGCCTTGGGCAGAATTGGGGCTAACAGATACACAAAAAAGCCAAATCCAAGCAATTCAGCGCGATAGCCGCAACAAAATTGAACAAATTATTCTTTCAAAAGTCAACTTAACCCAAGAACAAAAAGATAAGTTAAACGAATTAAAGGCACAAAGAGGTCAGCGTCAAGCAGGTGAACAGCGAGGTCAGCGCGGTAAGAAAGGAGGTTTTGCTGCACTGAATCTAACCGAAGAGCAAAAAACCCAACTTAAGCAAGCAATGCAGTCTGCGGAAGTTAAGCAAATCATGCAGTCATCCCAACAACAAATTCAAGCAATACTAACTCCCGAACAACAGCAAAAACTTCAACAACTTCGCCAGAATGCACGCGCACGTTGGCAACAAAGACAACAACGCAATCCTAACCAAGGTACACAACCTTAAAATAATTCCTAATTGATGTGTTGTCAGATCCCCGACTTCTTAAAGAAGTCGGGGATCTGATCGCAGCTAACCATTTAGAAATATAAAAATATGATGCAACCCAGCAGCGCTTCATCTAATCCTGTTCCTCGCCTGCAACAACTTTTAGATATACTCGATCGCCAAGCAGAAGCACATGGATTAGCTGTTCCCCAGATTGTTTACATTGAGAAATTGCGATCGCTTCCTCAAGGAACTTTTGGTAAAGCTTGGGCTGACTTATTAGAGCAAAACAACCTCAAACCCTTTACCACAGGGCCTCGCCGCAAACAACTCCACGATGGTATTCACCTTGTCACAGGTTATGGTACAGATTTGATTGGGGAAGCAGAAGTACAAGCTTTTTTATTAGGAAGTAAATTTACACTGATTAATTTCATGCTGGGTTTAGGATTGTTGCGCATCATCCACAAAAATCAAAATTATCGCCAGCATCTAAGTTGGGATAGACTGTGGCAAGCATACCAAAAAGGATATCATTCCCAATTAGACCCAGATAAATGGCAACCAGAATTACTTTGGCACTTACCTTTAACTGATGTGCAAGCCTTATTTGCAATTAAATAAATCAAAAATCAACATAAGTGACCGATAATAACTATATTAAGAGGGGAAAATGGCAAAGGGAAAAACCTTTAACCTTTCCCCTTTCCCCTATAAAATTATACATAGTTCAGTTTAATTGCACCTACTTAGTTATAAGGGTGCGTTACACTTCGTTAATGTATTAACTTGATCTCATGTGCCATAGGTTAGGCTGTAGGAGTTACCGATCTACTTAGAGCCATGCGTGTTGCAGCGATATTGGGTATGGCGATCGCAACCTTAGTTGGATTTGCAGGATATACTCTAAAACCGAGTCCAGCAATTCAGTTGCAAGATGGCACAGTATATTTTGCCTCACCACCGCGCTTAGTTGGGGCAGCTACTACTTATAACGAAGTTTATGTCTGGGGTGCAACCTATTACTTTACCCTCAGCCTCCCAGAAAATGCCGGAGAAGCACTGCAAAAAGTCACAATTAACCAGCACGAAGGAGTAGATTATATTCGCTTCAATCTCAAAGACAGTTTTGCCTTTGAAGGAACGAGTTCCCATGAAGGACAGAAGCTAGGATTCAAAGATGCAAATAGCGAACGTAAAAGTCAGACAATATCACTAACATTTGATCCACCAATATCTCCGGGAAAAACCATTACAATAGCTCTCCAACCTCAACAAAATCCCACAGTTTCAGGTGTTTATTTGTTTGGAGTCACAGCTTTTCCTGCTGGTGAAAAATCTCACGGGCAATTTCTCGGCTATGGCCGACTACAGTTCTATAATCACGGCCACTCTATTTTTTCACCGTTTGGGTGGTAGTTGTCAATGGTCATTGGTCAAGAAATTGTGGACTCTTGACTGTGGACTTTTGACTATTGACTCTGGACTCTTACTTTTCCTTAAAAGTCCAAACACCTTCATCCCAATCTGCATCTGATGGGGGTGATTGTATCCAGTGCTGACAACGACGCTGGTGCAACATAGCAGCTTTATCATTACCGTCAATCGCTAAAACTTGGGTAAACTCGGCTTGTGCCTGGTCGAATTGTCGATTAAGGTAATACTCACGCCCTTTGTGATAGCGTTCAATTACTTCTAATTTTTTGCTAGAAATAGGATCGGAACGCAAACTTAATAGTTCGTAGATAGCTACTGGCTCATTTCTGCCTTTGACGCGAATATAATCTAATTCTCTCGCCCAAATATTGTCGCGGCATGGTTTATAAGTATTATCGCTAATAATGATGTCACAACCGTATTGTTTGCTGACACTTTCTAGTCGGGAGCCGAGATTCACACCATCACCTATGGCAGTAAATTCCATTCTTTTACTAGAGCCAATATTACCGCTAATTACAGTATCAGAATTAATGCCAATACCGATGTTAATTCTCGGTTTATTTGCTAGATAGCGACGGTGATTAAATTCTTGTAAGCGATGGCGCATTTCTAAAGCTGTTTGTACTGCCATCCAAGCGTGTTCTGCCAATGGTAAAGGAGAACCAAACACAGCCATGATCGCATCGCCAATATATTTATCCAGGGTGCCTTTATGTTTAAAAACGGCTTCTACCATTGATTCAAAATATTCGTTGAGCATACTTACAACTTCTTCGGCTTCGAGATTTTCCGTTAAAGTTGTATAGCCACGGATATCAGAAAATAGAATGGAAACTTCTTTGCGATCGCCTCCTAATTTAGCATCATCTAATTTCAGTAATTCTTCTGCTAATTCCTGGGTCATGTAGCGATACATCGTACTTTTGAGGCGCTTTTCATCGCTAATATCTTCCATCACAACTAGCGCGCCCCGGATTTGTTTGTGATCGCTAGCATCAGCAATTGTATTAATCGATAAATTTATACTATGCCCTTCTGTGCCAGTAGTTATGAGAGTGCGATCGGGGTAATACTGCTGTCTATGTTTGCGGTCGGCTGCATTTAAAGCTTTATGACACCATTGACTAAAGTTACCTTCTTTAATTCTGATCGCCTCTTGAATGGAGAGACCTTCTAATCGGTCTTGTTCTTTTAGATCTAACAAACGTTTAGCACTTTCATTTGCAGCAATAATCAACCCAGATTTATCAGTTGAAATTACTCCGTTAGAAAGACTGCGCAAAATATCTCGCTGCATTTGTTCTTGTTGTTTAACTGTGGCAAATAACTGAGCATTTTGCAGCGCTACTCCTGCTTGAATATTAAAAGCTTCCATGAACTCTTCATCATTATGATCGAAACTTGCTTGGAAGCATTCCGGAGCCTTTGGCCAATGAGAATGATCGTAAGCTGGAAAATCTCCAGATTTTCGTTTATTTATTAACTGGGTAACACCAATCAATTGTTGATCGGCGTTAAAAACTGGCATACAAAGTAAGCTACAGGTACGAAAGTTAGTTTGTTGGTCAATTTTTTTGGCAGTATCAGAATCTGGATGGTCATATAAATCAAAGGGAATATTCAATTTTTTACCTGATGCAGCTACTATCCCAGCAAAACCTTTACCTACGGGAACTCGTAATTCCTTTGTGCAACCATCATCTTGAGTAATTTTTGTCCACAATTCTTGGCGATCGCGGTCTATCAACCATAATGTACTGCGATCGGCATTCATTAATTCTTTGGCTTCGTCCATTACCCTTTTGAGGGTATCTTCTAAGTCAAGATTGCTTTGAGAAAGCGATTTAATCGCTTTCATTAGTGCTGCGGCTGCTCTTTGTTTTTGGGTGGCTACATAAAAGGAGCGCGATGATTCTAAAATCAATCTAATTGAAGGAGCGAATTCCTGAAATAAGGTTTCATCCGCTTTTGTAAAGCCTTTAGTATCAATACGTTCGGCAATTGGTGCTTCGGGATTATGTACAGGTTTTAATTTATTCAGTAATTGTACTACTGCAACTAATTGTCCTTGTTCATTCAATAATGGCAAAGCCAACATTGTATATGTACGGTAACCAGTGATTTTTTCTTGTTCCCGCGCAAATACTGACCGGGGATCTTGATAAAAATCATAGGGAATATTGATAACTTTTTTGAAAGTTGCGACTTCTCCAGCAATTCCTTTATCTGCGGGAATGCGAATTTCTAAAGAGCGATCGCCATCTCCCTCAGCTAAAATTGACCATAGTTGTTGCTTTTCTTCATCGAGTAAAAAGATTGTGGTGCGGTCTGCTCCTAGCAATTCTCCAGTTTTGAAAGTAATCGAATGCAACATCTCTTCCAGGATTGTATCAAACCCATGAGAATCTAATCTTGTCAAAGTTTGATGGACAATCTGTAATTTCTGTTCGACTTCTTTAACAACCTGTTTAAAAGTTTCCTGAGTCAGGGGAGCCAAAAAAGAAGAAATAGTACCTTGTCTTTTTGCCAGCGCACCTACTGGAACAGTATTTTCTTGTAAATAGCCATTTTCTGGATTGCGAACCCCAATAATTAAATCGGCAGTCTCATCAAAACTAGGTTGATGCGATGACATAATTAGCTTTATGTATATAATGGTTATATTTTAGAACTGTGATTTAATTGTTGCAGATGGCAACAATTTCCGGACATTATCCACAGTTTAATCTGTTGTTGAGCTAGCGTCATCCTGTGGAAAACTGGGTCAAGTTATTTCGCTGTGTTCACGCCCCTGCCGATCAGCCAAAGGATCGGTGATGATAAAAATTTGCATCTATATTGCCAGCCACCTTCAGACTCCCAAATCTAACAACAATCAAGAAATACCCCAATTCAGGCTGACTGTAAAGAGATCCTACTGATACATTGGGAAAATCTCAACCAACAATTCATCAAATCGCGTAGTTAAATTTAATACATGAACTTACTCATAAACACAGGGAACAGCCAATAGAAAAGAAGACAGGCAGAGGAATAGGTCGTCTTTGCATATATATATAGTTACGTTAGAGTAATTTTGGCGACATTAATCCACAAACTCTATGATTAATATGTAGCTCATTGCTGAGCGGCTGTCGCGCATCTAACACCGCACATTTTTGCCTGTTGACTGTTGACTGGTGACTGTTAACACTCAGCAGTCCACGAACCGCATAAGTGATTGTATAATTTAAAGGTATAACAGCTTAACCGTCAAATGGGTGCTACCTGCAACGTAAAAATCAGGGTTTGAGGGAATATGCTTGTTTCACACTAGATAAATCTTCGGTCACAGACTGGGTGTGTACTACTGAGTAACTTTTTACTCATACCAATCTCCAATCGCAAACGCCACTACTGTCTTACCACTACCCGTTGGCAGATGTAAGGCAAAATCTTGTGTATGAATCAATAACTTTTGGTATCTCCGGCTAAATTTTTTACTTAAAAATTTATGCTTCAAGCTGTTAAGTGGTGATAAAATTCAAAGGACAGTTTTTGCTATTTGTTGTTTTTTACACAACATAATAAACCACCTTTAAACAAAGATTATAGAAATTACTGCCTCAACCCTTAAGGTCTAAAATTAAATACTAAAAAAATAATTAACTAAGCATTCTTGAATCACCAACTGAATCAATAGAAGTATAGTGCCATTTACTCGCTTAACTCACACTAAGCAATATCGAAGATGATGATAATTACTCATTTAACTTATGATTTGAAGCCGCTAGCACCATCTAAAAAAATATTTATTATTTAAGAATATTATGATTGATCTTTCTCAAATTAAATTGATTAATGTGATTTGATTATCCAGCTTATGAATTGAATTCGTAAATGTTATAATAATGCAGAAATGCAAGTATTTTTCTGCGTCTGATACTAACAAGAAAAAGGAAAAGAGCTAGTATGCGACGTATTACTGAATTTGAAGGTTTAAGAGCTATTCTCGCATGGTGGGTGGTCTGGTCACACCTGTTACCCTACAGTGGTATTCAAATCATTAATTTACCTATCTTCGCTGCCTGGTTATTCAAAGCTGGCTACGCCGTTGATGTTTTTATAATATTGAGCGGATTCGTAATTTTTCTCTTATTAGATAGTTTACCTAAAAAAAGTTATATGCAGTTTATAACAGAAAGATTTTTTAGGATTTTTCCGTTATTCCTAGTTGTATTTGTAGCTGCAATAATTTTGATGCCACTAAAAGTTTTTGTTTTTACGAATGGTCAATGGCATAATATTAAATTTGCTGCGAAAATGCTCCAGGAAGCACAGAATGGATATAATTATTTTGCTGTTCACATAATCTCTCATTTAACAATAATGCATGGTATCATTCCCGACAATTGGATACCAAACAGTAGTATTGCGTTCTTAGCCCCGGCATGGAGTATTTCTTTGGAATGGCAATTCTACCTGATAGCTCCTTTCTTGATTTTGTTGAGCAGGCGTTCCTTAGTTGCATCTTTTGCTACATGTTTGATAACTATTATTTTCGGTCAACTTATTTCTCGTGTTCTCAAATTTGGATATGGAGCATTTTTACCAATAAAATTTGAATTTTTTGTCATCGGTATTTGCTCTTATTATGCCTACAAATATTGTGAAGCCAACTCCAAAGCCATTTCTAAATACTTCTCTGCTGTCTCAACAGGTTTAATTATTATCTCCTTCTTAACTATTTTTATTCCTTATAAGCCTATCGCTGTCAAAGCTATTCCACTGACTATTTGGTTGATACCATTAGCTTCTGCTATTGCAAACTCCATTAGTATTAAGTTTCTACCCCTCAATTTAGTATCAAATATATTGAATAGCACTCCTTTACAACAATTGGGCAAAGTTTCTTACTCTACCTACTTGGGTCATATACTAATTTTTTGGCTCTTAATGTGGTCGTTGTTGAAATTTATTCCTAATGTTAACCAGAGTACAGTGTTAACCATGCTTAGTTCTGTGGGAGTCATAACTGTTATCATTACATCTTTTGCAATGTACTACTGGATAGAAAAGCCATTCATTAAATATGGCAAACAGTTTTCGCAGAAAATGTCTGAGTCGATAAATCCGTGAAAGCTTAAGGTAATTACACTTTTGTCAAGAGGGCGCAGGGAAGGGTGACAATCCAGCTTGGAGACTGGCTTTCGCAGATATTTAAGCACACCTAAGTCTTGATTTTATTCAACTAGTTTTAAGTTTTTTCACTGAGTGATAAAATTTACTTTGTCTTAACTTCTCACGGATGAAGTATCGAACCCTTAATTTTTCCTCCTTTACTATCCCCACCACTCCCGTCGGATAGGGAATTTTGTGGAAGAGGTTAAAGTTTTGTAAAAAAAATAGCTAACTGCATAAAAGCTAGATAAGAAGGCGATATCTAAGCAAAGACACTGAGATTTACATTAACAGTGTCTCAAACCTGATAATTTCATCTTTTTTTCCGAGGTAAATTTACTATGGTTCAAACATTAGAGCTACCAAGTACAGCAGTCAAGAGTACCTACACTCCGCCTAATCCCAAACCTTTATTACCCGATCTAGAACCACCAACTCCACCCAAGGAGACTGAACCATCGCCAAGTGACACTGAACCATCCCCTCCGAGTGAGACTGAAGAACCTCCACAGCCCGAATAAAAATTTATCTGACTCAAGGGACATCCAATTTTTTAAATAGCCAATAAATTTGTAGTGGGAGTGTCTCGCTCGATGAATGAACATCAGCGAGCAAGATGCTCGCTCTAGGGAATATGGGTAATTTATTTTTTGTAAGTCCCCAAATTAGGGGTCAGCTACCAGGTAAAATAGATTGCTAATGCCTTACCAGACGCTATTAATAGCGTTTTTTTTATGGGTGAATTTTTGATCAGAGGCAAATTCTGGAGATGGGTCAAATTAGCAAAAATTATGCTTGGCAACTGCGCTTAACAAATGTTGGGGGATTGACCTTCGGCCTAAGCTTGTCGATCGCTAATTGTGTATTTGCCCAGAGTGCCATTATTCCCGATAATAACCTCGGCAATGAAAAATCTCAAGTTATCCCAAATTACCTTGATGCTACTGAAGCGATCGCAGGCGGGGCAATTCGCGATCGCAATTTGTTCCACAGTTTACTAGAATTTAACGTTAGTGAAGGACGTTCAGCAGTTTTCCTCAGTCCTAACAATAATATTCAAAATATTCTGGTGCGGGTTAGTGGTAATAACCGTTCTCTGATTCTTGGCAACCTTGGTACACTGGGTTCTAATGCCAACTTATTTTTAATTAACCCCAACGGCATATTTTTTGGAGCCAATGCCAGACTTAATATTGGTGGATCATTTGTAGCTAGTACAGCCAGCGGGATTAAATTTGCTGATGACACAGTTTTTAGCGCTACTACTCCCCAAACAGCACCTTTATTAACAATCAGTACACCTGTGGGCTTGCAATTTGACAAACCAGGGGGAGAAATCAATCATTACGGAGCGCTAGAAGTACCCACAGGTAAGACTTTAGCCTTAGTTGGTGGTAATATTAACGCGATCGGCAACGGTAAGTTAGACGCCAATCGTAGAACTCTGAAAGCCACAAGCGGACAAATAGCTATCGGTGGAATATCAGGATTAGGGACAATCAACATTAACCTTGATAGCCAAAACCAACCTTTAAGCTTTCCAGATAACGTCACACCAGCAGATATATCACTGAAAAATCTAGCTGTCATTTTAGCTGATGGAGAGGGCGGTGGTTCTATTCAACTACAAGGTAGACAAATTAAACTCACCGATGGTTCTATAGTCCAATCGGATACCCAAGGTAGTGAAAATGGTAGAGATGTTGTTGTCCAAGCACAACAGTTAATTCTGCAAGACGGTTCCCAAATCACAGCTGGTGTTAGTTCCACAGGAACAGGTGCTGGGGGAAGTTTAACGGTAAAAGCCACTGACTTTGTGCAAGTGAGCGGAACTATTCCCCAAGGTACGCCTGTTGTTGAGGGTTTCCCCAGTGCGTTGAACACTAGAACCTTTGGAGACGGTACAGTTGGGGCGTTGACTGTAGAAACCAGAAAAATAATTATTGAAGGTGGGGGAAATATCAGCACTACCGCTTGGCGGGGTAGAGGTAATGGGGGAATGTTGAAAGTAACAGCCTCGGACTCGATTATAATCAGGGGCGCTTCTTTTCAAGATTTTCCCAGCGGCTTGTTTTCTCAAACTCTAGATTTAGGAAATGCGGGGCCTTTGATAATTGATACCAAGCAGTTCATTGCTCAGGATGGAGCATCGGTCACCGCAGGTACAGGTAGGTTTAGCCAGGGTAAAGGAAATAACCTGACTATACGGGCTTCTGAATTTATAGATTTAAGCGGAACATCACCCCGCGATAAAGATCCCAGCGGCTTATTTGCTCGCAGTCGCGGTAGTGGAGATGCGGGTTCCTTGTTCGTGACTACAGAAAAGTTAATTGCACGGGATGGGGCGCGACTGACTGTAGAAGCTTTAAAGTCAGGAAATGCAGGTACACTGGCAGTTAATGCCCGTGAAATTCGTTTGGATAGACAAAGTAAAGTAGTTGCGGAAACTGTATCAGGTAATGGTGGTGATTTGACATTACAAATAGAAAATTTACTGCTGTTACGCGATCGCAGTCAAATCTCTACTACCGCAGGCACTGCTGGTGGTGGTGGTAATGGTGGCAATATTACTATCAATACCCCTAATGGCTTTATTGTTACCGTCCCTGAAGAAAATAGCGATATCACCGCTAATGCTTTCACAGGCTCTGGTGGTAGAGTTCAAATCAACGCCTTTGGTATTTTTGGCATCGAACAACGCAGCCGCGAAGACTTGGTAAGATTGCTCAACAGCAACGATCCAACTAAACTCAACCCCCAACTGCTACCGACTAACGATATTACAGCAATTTCTCAGACAAACCCGACTTTAAGCGGTGTAGTCAATATAAATACACCAGATGTTGACCCGAATAACGGCTTAGTGAACTTACCCACCCAACCAGTAGAACTCAAAGTAAACCAAACTTGTCGAGCGATCGCAGCTAACAATAAAAGCAGCTTTACGGTTACTGGACGTGGGGGTATACCTTCAGATCCCACAGCAACCCTCAGTGGTGATGCTGTGATTGCAGATTGGATTGCTCTTGATCGAGTTCGACACCCATCTTCTCAACCCACCGCTAACTTAGATTCCCTAAAATCTAATACTGCAAACATCGTAGAAGCTACAGGATGGGCAATCAATCCTAAAGGGGAGGTAGTACTTACCGCGAATACATCTACTGTCAACATTCACACTTCTTGGTACAAGTCAACAGATTGTACTACATCTCAACAAGCCGCAACGATAATTCGTAATTGATACTTGACGACTGAAGTCGCTTGCTCTGACATAATAAAGAATGTTTGTTTTTTGAATAAATTCAGGAGCTAGTGCAGTCTTGGGTTTTGCCCAAGTGAAGCATAGCAGCTTGGGCTTGTATTTCAATTACGAATTACGTTAGCGACGTACTCCTTCGGAGAAGCAAGCTACGCGTCAGCGTCTCCCCTTGGGACAAGGAGCGTCACTCGTACTGAGCGTTCGCGTAGCGTCTCGCAGAGAAGTCGAAGTATTACGAATTACCCAGCCACCCTGTAAATGATGTTAAGTGAGGTATTTATGAACTGGATCAAGGTTATTGCTGAAAATGAACTACCACCCAATCAGCGCAAAGTGGTAAAAGTAGAAAACCGTTCTATTTTACTAGTTAACCAAAACAACCAAATTTACGCATTAGAGAATTCTTGCCCGCACATGAAAGTATCCTTGGAAAAGGGCAAAATTACAGATGAGGGGACGATTGTCTGTCCATTTCACCGTAGCGCCTTTGAGATGTCTACTGGTAAATGTACGGCTTGGATTACCTTTCCCCCTGGTGTGAGCAAAGTGATGGGTATGTTCTCTAAAGAAAAGGATATAGCTGTTTTTCCCACCCGTGTGGAAGAAGGAAATATTTGGATAAGCGTGTAATAGTTTACTGAGTATTGACTGAAGGATGAAGAGTAAGGTATTAAGAGTTAATGAGAATTTTATACTTTACTCTTCATCCTTGAGGCTGGATTTGGGATAGAGCGATCGCTTGCTTAATTTGATTGTAGTGAAGTTAGATTTATCCAGGCTTTCTTAAGACAGTTGGAATTGTCTGTAGTAATTGGTTAAGAGTATAGGGCTTGACTAAAAAAGCTTGCACACCAATACCATGAACTTCTAAAAGTTTGCGATTGGATGTGAATCCGCTGATAGCAATAATTTTGACAGATGGATTTATATGTTGTATTATGCGAGTCGCCATTAAACCATCTATCGACGGCATCTGTACATCCATCAACACTAGGCTGATTTCATTTTTGTGCTTAGTGTAGAGAGATATTGCTTCTACCCCATTAATAGCGGTGATAGTTTTGTAATTGTATTCTGCGAGTAATGTTTTGGTAACCTCTTGAATAGATGCTTCGTCATCTACAATCATTACTAATTCGCCGTTACCTCTAGGTAAATTGCAATCATCAGCTTCCTGTGTTGAACATTGCTTAATAGCTGGTAGGTAAACACAAAATTTACTACCTTTTTCCACCTCACTATTTACTTGCATAAAACCACCGTGATTTTTAACAATCCCCATCACAGTGGAAAGTCCTAATCCCGTACCTTTACTTAGTTCTTTAGTAGTGAAAAAAGGTTCAAAAATGCGCTCTAAAAGATTTTCTGGTATACCGCAGCCTGTATCAGAAACAGCGATCGCAACATAGGGGCCTACTTTTGCCTCCAAATTCATCCTGGCATAGTTTTCATCAACAAAAAAATTGGCGGCAGAAATGCTGAGGATACCACCATTAGGCATGGCATCATAAGCATTGACACACAGATTCATCAACACCTGATGTATTTGATTGGGATCTGCCAAGACTGTGAAAAGATTTGGCGTTGATATATCAATACAGACTTCAATGGATTTGGGAAATGTACTACAGATAATCTGCTCAATTTCCTGAAGCAGGTGTTTAATTTGTAATAGAACTTGCTTACCTTCCGATCCGCGTGCAAACGATGTAATTTGCTTCACCAATTCCCCGCCGCGTTTCGAGTTATCTGCCAAAATATTCAGTAATTGGCGATTTTTATCATCCAAATTGGGAAGTTTATATAGTAGCAGTTGCGAAACCGTTAAAACGGGCGACAGGATATTATTTAAGTCGTGGGCAATGCCGCTTGCTAAAATCCCAAGACTTTCTAGGCGTTGTGTGCGATAAAATTGTTGCTCCAGTCGTTTTCTCTCAGTAATATCAGTATCAACAGTGAGAATTGATTCTGGTTGTCCCGCTTCCGAATACATGAGAGTCCAGCGACTAGAAACGATTAATTCTTGCCTGGATTTCGTGATTTTCTGGAGATCCCCGCACCATTCTCCTTGCTCAAGAACAGTTCTGAAAGCTTCTTCTATTTGCGGTGATATTTGCTCATACAAAAATTCATGACATTCTTTACCAAGAATCTCTGCTGCTGTCCAGCCGTACAAACGTTCAGCACCTTGACTCCAAAACAAGATTTGGTAATTCAAATTGCGGACAAAAATTGCATCTGGTGAAATATCAATTAAAGCAGCTTGTTGGTGAATTTTCTGTTCTGCTTGTTTGCGTTCAGTGACATCTCTGCCAACAGCTTGTAGTTCAATAACTTGATTTTCCTGATTGCGGATCGCCGCCACTTCCCATTGAAACCAGCGGATACCGTTGACTGTGAATGCACGTTGCTCTTTTGTAGTCAAGCGATAAGGTGGCAAAGTTAAAGCTTGCATATTTGCCATCACATCAGCTAAATCATCCGGATGGACAAACTGAAATAGTGGGTGTCCGAGAAACTCATCCGGTTTAAAGCCGAATGTTTCAGCCGCAACTGCATTGGCGAAAGTCAACCTACCATTCATATCGATGCGGACAATCAGATCGGTTTGGCTCTCAAGTAAATTACGGTAAAGTTTCTCGCTTTTCTCTAGCTGTTTAATCAGGCGCGTTTTTTCTAACACTTTTTGAATAGCAAGGCGAAACCCGACTGCTGTTGTATTTTTTTTAATCAGATACTCAGCAGCACCGCTTTTCATCGCCTGTAATGCTATCTGTTCATTTCCGTGATCTGTCAGCACGATCACAGGTAAGTTTGTTAAATCTAATTCAATCTTCAAGTCACTGATAAACTCCAGTCCATCCATATCTGGAAGGAGATAATCTATGACAATTACGTCCGGTAATTGCTGCTGACATATTAACAGAGCTTGTTTACCAGTCTGGGCTTCTAAAATTTTATAGGAATGTTGCTGATCTCGCAGCAAATAGCGACGATAGGTTTCTCGCTCTTCCCAAGATTCATCAATGAGCAAAATCAGTGCTATTTCAGTCATAGCTCCTCCAAGAATATAGTGATAAATTTCAGTAGTCTTCGCTTCTCCCTCCCCGATGGCAAACATGGTAAAGATATACAGCTTTTGTTAGCTGTGTTCCAATCAACCGCTGATTGAATTAGGACAAACAAGCTGAAAATCAGCAAGATATTCAATTTTGCACAGATTTGGGCGATCGCACTATTCAATGCGTTCTTTGTTAACAAAGTCCGCAGACAAGAATAAATTCGCTTTATTTCAGTTCCTTGTGATATTGATCAAGTGTTTTTGTAATAAAAATCATCCCTAGGAAATAGAATGTAATATTTCTATTTAATCCTCAAATTTGATTTGATTTAAATTTAATAAAAAATTTTGAAGAACTTGTGAGGATAAATTTTATGTGCAGGTTGTGCAGCTAATAGTAATTTTCAAAAAATAGGCAGCAGATGCATTTTTCAACCTAGGGTTTCTCTAGCGATGACAAAAATTCATTATACGCACTAGTTAAAATAGTATAAAGATATACAATTAATTATTAAAAAAATTTCTCGCTCTGGAAATGTACCGTTTTGTAAATTGATCTAATGAATGTTTCCAGAAATTAAATTATTCAATTAGCAAGGGCGAAGATATTGAGCAAATTCTTTCTCTCCCTCTGCTCCCCTGCTCTTTCTCTCACTCTGCTACCCCTAGCGATAGGATATTTTTTTAGTTGGAAGTCCCTATTTCCGATCCAAACGCGCTTTCAGATCAGCTGCAAAGTCTTCATATCTTCTGAGGGGAGTTACCTCCACTTGAATACGCTGGCCATTTTTCTGCATAATGGGTAAATCCAACATAATTTGATCCAGCAAATCAGGAGTTGGAACATCAACAATAGCAATTACCCGTCTGACACCAACACATTTCCATAAGTCTACAACTATCCCTGCTGCTTTTGCTTTGGCAGCAGCTTCAGCTTCTTCTGACCAAATAGCAAAAAGTTCTGTCTGAGATAGATCGTCAGGGTACTCTACATGAAAATCTATGTGATATAGCATAAGTAACTTTCCTGTCCAACAAGTAGATATACTACCTCAGTATGAGTAGATCTAGCTCGTTCCGTTATTTGTTAATGACGATTTGATATTAATCATCATCATCATCATCCGTAGAGTTAATTAATTCCTCAGTATTTGCTTTTTTATTGTGACCTTTGTGGCTGAAAAATGAGCGATTCAGCCGTTTCACCCCACTCAGGGTGATCAGCGTTAGTACTCCTCCTAATAATCCCATTTGCCACAAACCACAACCGATCGCAGCTCCCAATCCCGCCGCAGTCCAAACACAGGCGGCTGTAGTTAAGCCACGTACTTTCGGAACAGCAGATTTCCTCGGCGACTCTTGGAGAATCAATCCCGCACCCAGAAATCCTACACCAGTAGCTACACCCTGAATTGTGCGACTCAACGCATTCGTCGCCGCATAAGGACTATCACCCTCAGCTTGCAAAGGTATCATCACAAATAAAGACGCTCCCATACTCACCAACATGAATGTTCTCATCCCTGCTGGTCTACCTCCTTGCTGACGATTCAATCCAATCGTGCAGCCTACTATCAAGGCCAGAGTCAGTCTGAATGCTATTTGTAGCCAATCATTAGCATTAATTAACATCGGCCCCATTGCCATATTGCTCCTAGCGATAGAACTGAATTTTGCCCCTATTCTCAGTAGGCTGGAGGCTACTTACAGTTTCGATACAAATGTAGAAGTATAACAAGTTAAAGCTAATTTAACAAAAGGTTATCAATAAGTAAATTAGTATACACAAAATCGCCATGAGGCTCGTCCTCTTCCCGACAGAAATTTTCTGTTTGTATCAGAAAACCCCCTTGCTAGACTCATAAGAATATGCGATATCTGTAATCTAAACTAAAATACACTATATTTATCGTCTTGCCGTAGTTTATTTAACTATAAGACTTATGCAGTTATTATCGTTCATTCCTTCCCACAACGATGGATGCTATTTTGGCAAAGCTATGGCAGAGGAACAGTGTTGCACAGACGGTAATAGCATTCATTGAACAAAGCAAAAGTTAACAGGGAAGAACTGCGTCTATATCCTAGAAAAACCTGGGAGATTATCAGCAATGTTGCACCAACAAATTGACCAAAAATTATCAGAAAAAAAAGCATGGGCATTGCGACGGCAGTTAGGTATACCCAATAATAAACGTTTGTGGGTATTAGCTTGCATGGATGAACGGTTACCTGTGGAAAAAGCCTTAGGAATTAATGAAGGGGATGCTCATATTTTCCGGAATGCAGGAGGTTTGGTGACAGATGATGCAATTCGTTCAGCAATGTTAACTACCCAGTTTTTTGGCACCAAAGAAATTATCGTTCTTAATCATACTGAGTGTGGGATGATGACTGCCTCAGGCGACTTTTTGAGCGAAGTATTACACCAAAAAGGAATTGATGTGGATCGAGTAAATATTGATCCGTCCCTACCAGAGTTGCAGCTACCAAAAGGCTTTTTTTCTAAGTGGATTAAAACCTTTACCGATGTAGATGCAATCTGTGTCAAGCAAGTAGAATTGTTGCGTAATTCTCCCTTGATTCCTGAAGATGTGGTGATTAATGGCTATATCTGGCAAGTAGAAAGTATGAGTTTGCGCCGTCCCTATGAACGTTTGAGCCAAAAAGTGAATACATCTGAGGAAATGGAAAGACACACAACAAACTGAATCAATTGTAGAAGTAGGAAGTCTAACTGAATGACTCATATTCTGGCGATCGCAAACTTTGTCCACAGAAAGACTATATATTGACTTGATTAGATAACAATTAGTAATGAAGTTTATACCTCCGTTTGTGTGTAGCAGATGGGTAATTATATCCATCTACTACCTTTCTCAAAAATTGAACGTAGCTATCATGAATTTAGTCAGCTATTCAAGGCTAAACTAGATTTAAACTGAAAAAAACTATGATATTAAGATTTTTTTGATAAATCAGGAAAAATTCTCCTAACCTCTGCCTGTAGTAGATGAGTATGTTTGACTATCTACTACTTTTCTTGAAAAAATGACAAATCATTAATGATTTTAGGAAATAGTTGTATTAGCTAACTAAAATAATTTCTATTTTTGTCGTGTAAAGGCGAATACTATGAAACAGGAATTTGAGTTTCTATCCGAATTATGCGATTTTTTATATCCCCCTAATTCTTATTATGGACAGTTTCAGCCAGAGTATGTAGTTTTTCATGCTAATCTCCAAGAATTTCAAGAGCGAGTAAGTTATATTTGCGATCTGCAAACAGGTGATAAAATTTGTCCAGAAGCCGCTGACAAACAAATTCACGTACTCTGGAAACAATAGAAACGTGCTAAAAAACAATTACATGGGGAGCTAGCTGAAAAATAGCAACGCTGAGACTAGAGATGGGGGATTTTGATGAGAATTAGGCGCGATCGCGTTTGAGGAGCATGTATGGCAATTCTAAAACTAGAAAATGGCACTCTATACCAGGATTTACCAGAGATTACGCGAGAATTGGCATCTTTGAATATTCAACTCAATCAGTGGAATGTGGGAAGCGATCGCCAATTGTACCCGTTATTAGCACAAGAAAGCCTCAACGAAGATGAAAAAGAACAAGTATTGCAAGCTTTAGATGGCTATTTTGAGCAATTGCAACAAACAGCAGGCTATCAGTCACGGGATCTGATCGTACTCCATCCAGGAATTCCCAACCTAGATGAGTTGCTAGCAAAGTTTGCACAGATCCACACCCATGCTGATGATGAAGTTCGCTACATCATCGATGGAGAAGCAGTTTTTGGCTTTGTACGTCCCGATGGTAGCCAAGTAGAACTCACAGTGCAACCACAAGAGTACATCAACGTTCCAGCCAACACTGAACATTGGTTTCATCTCACTCCAGCCAAGCGAGTTAAAGCAGTGCGCTATTTTATTAGTACGGAAGGCTGGGTTCCTCAGTATACAGCTAGGGAAATTCGCATTCCGCAAGCTGTAGGCTAAAACAGTTGAAACAATCTAGACTGGGAGGATGAGACTTGAGGCGAATTGTCTTTTGCGACTTTGACGGTACGATCACAGTTGAAGAAACCTTTGTAGCGGTGCTAAAAAAGTTTGCACCAGAACTATCAGCAAAATTACTTCCCGAAATGTATGCACGAAGGCTGACACTGCGACAGGGAGTCAGACAAATTCTTGAATCAATTCCTTCTTCACGCTACACCGAAATTTTGGAATTTACTCAAACCCAACCAATCCGCCCAGGATTTGTAGAACTGCTAGATTTTCTAGAGTTTCAGGGAGTACCATTAGTGGTGGTTTCTGGCGGGTTGCAAGGAATGGTGGAAACTGTTCTCGATAGGTTAGTGGAACGGGTTCATGCGATCCATGCTGTAGATGTAGAGACTAATGGTTCTCACTTAAAAGTCCTCTCCCAATATGAGGGAGGTACAGAATTAATTGCGAAAGTAGAAGTAATGTCCCAATATCCGGCGTATCAGAAAATTGCGATCGGTGACTCCCTGACTGATTTAAATATGGCACTTCAAGCTTCTGTTATCTTTGCGCGCGATCGTTTAGCCGAGTATTTAGATGAGCAGAAAAAACCCTACATTCGCTGGGATAACTTCTCGCAAATCCGCGACTATCTAGCGAATTTGTGGAAATGAATCATATTCTATGACAAACCCAATTCTCACCGATTATCGCCTTCGCTTTGAACTCATCAACACCGCCCGCAGCTTTTACCAAAAGGGTTGGATGGTGGGAACAGCAGGAAATCTTTCCATCCGTCGAGAAGATGGTAGCTTTTGGATTACAGCTAGTGGTTGCTCTAAAGGAGAATTATTACTTAGTGATTGTGTGCGCATTGATCCAAATGGCAAAGTACAAGAATCATCAACTGACTTAAAACCTTCCGCTGAAACTGCTATTCACCAGATACTTTATACCCTCTTCCCAGAAGCACAAGCCTGTTACCACATACACACAATTGAGTCCAATTTAGTTTCACAGTTTGTACCAGAAGATCATCTCCCCTTACCACCTTTAGAAATGCTCAAAGGCTTAGGGGTTTATGAAGAGAAACCTAGTTGTGTAATTCCCATCTTTGCTAATCATTTACAAGTTTCCCGCATAGCAGCTGAAATTCAACAGCGCTTGACAACTACTCCGCCACAAATACCAGCCCTCCTCATCCGCGATCATGGTGTCACAGTTTGGGCATCTTGCACCACAGCAGCCCGTAATTATATTGAGATAGTACAATATATATTCCGCTATATGGTTGCTGCCCGTAATATAGGGATTTGGAAGGGGGACAAATGACAAATGACAAATGACAAATGACTAACCAAACTATTCGCGTTGTTGCCCGTGTTATTGCTTTACCTGACAAAGTAGAAGCACTCAAAGCAGTTCTGTTGGAATTAATTGAGCCAACCCGACAGGAAACAGGTGCTATCACCTATGAACTTTTGCAAAATCAGCACGATCCGACTGATTTTACTTTTGTCGAAGAATGGACATCTAATGAAGCTTTGAATATTCATCTAGACTCACCCCATCTCCAAGAAGCAGCGGTGAAATTAGAAGGTTTAGTGGCGACTGCACCGGACATTCGCCGCTATTATCTTATAGCTTAGTTCACATCCTTTGATTGCGATTCATTGCGATCGCCTGGGTATAAAAGCTCAAACTCATCTTATACAAAGAGTAGGACTAGATATCATAGATATCAACAAAAATCCTGTTTCACCTCATCAATGAAACAGGATTCTTGTGTTTATGAAAATATTAAACCTGGCATCGAGCTATTGTGGCAGGAGGCTACCCTCAAACTATCGTCGCCGCAGCAGCGTTTCACCTCTGAGTTCGGGATGGGGTCAGTGTGGTTCCACCGCGCAATAGACACCAGGAAAACCTGTCGATTTTGGATTTTGGATTTGAGATTTTAGATTGGATATATCAATCCAAAATCTAAAATTTAAAATCTAAAATTCACAAAACCCTGAAGACTGCAAGTAACGCGATTGCCAAAGATTGTTGAGGTCAAGCCCTCGGTCTGTTAGTACTCCTTTGCTTCATACATTGCTGCACTTCCACATAGAGCCTATCAACCTGTAATCTACAGGTGACCTTACCTACATTCGTAGTGAGAGCACTCATCTTGAGGTGGGCTTCCCACTTAGATGCTTTCAGCGGTTATCCGCTCCGCACTTGGCTACCCAGCGTTTACTGCGGGTACAATAACTGGTACACCAGCGGTGCGTTCCTCCCGGTCCTCTCGTACTAAGGAGGACTCCTCTCAATGCTCTTACGCCTGCACCGGATATGGACCGAACTGTCTCACGACGTTCTGAACCCAGCTCACGTACCGCTTTAATGGGCGAACAGCCCAACCCTTGGGACGTACTTCCGCCCCAGGTTGCGATGAGCCGACATCGAGGTGCCAAACCTCCCCGTCGATGTGGACTCTTGGGGGAGATCAGCCTGTTATCCCTAGAGTAACTTTTATCCGTTGAGCGACGGCCATTCCACTCTGCGCCGTCGGATCACTAAGGCCTACTTTCGTACCTGCTCCACTTGTAGGTGTCGCAGTCAAGCTCCCTTTATGCCTTTACACTCGCCGCACGGTTTCCAAGCGTGCTGAGGGAACCTTTGCGCGCCTCCGTTACCTTTTAGGAGGCGACCGCCCCAGTCAAACTGCCCACCTGAAACTGTTCCTCTACCGGGTAACGGTAGTAGGTTAGAATTCTAGCTTCGCCAGAGTGGTATCTCACCGTTGGCTCCCTTCTCCCCACAAGGAGAAGTTCAACGCCTCCCACCTATCCTGCGCAAGCGAAGCCCGAACACAATTCCAGGCTACAGTAAAGCTTCATAGGGTCTTTCTGTCCAGGTGCAGGCAGTCCGTATCTTCACAGACATTCCTATTTCGCCGAGTCTCTCTCTGAGACACCATCCAGATCGTTACGCCTTTCGTGCGGGTCGGAACTTACCCGACAAGGAATTTCGCTACCTTAGGACCGTTATAGTTACGGCCGCCGTTCACCGGGGCTTCGGTCGTCAGCTTCATGTTGCCACTGACCAACTTCCTTAACCTTCCGGCACTGGGCAGGCGTCAGCCCCCATACCTCCTCTTACGAGTTCGCGGAGACCTGTGTTTTTGGTAAACAGTCGCCTGGATCTCTTCACTGCGACCCACTTCATCAGTGGGCACCCCTTCTTCCGAAGTTACGGGGCCATTTTGCCGAGTTCCTTAGAGAGAGTTATCTCGCGCCCCTTGGTATTCTCAACCTCCCTACCTGTGTCGGTTTCGGGTACGGGTAACATATGTTCATCACATCTCCAGCTTTTCTTGGCACTATCATTGACTACGCGGAGTTCGTAAACCCCTCCCAAACCAATCAGGGTGTAGTTATCTTTCATGCGTCCCTGGCTATGCTCCCATATCTTAGTCCGGGATTAGTAACCCGGTGTCCATCGACTACGCTTTTCAGCCTCGCCTTAGGTCCCGACTAACCCAGAGTGGACGAACCTGGCTCTGGAACCCTTAGGGTTTCGGGGTGTATGATTCTCACATACATTTGCGCTACTCAAGCCGACATTCTCACTTCCGTTTCGTCCACAGCTGCTTGCCGCTACTGCTTCTACCTACGACGGAACGCTCCCCTACCGATTTATCGTTAGACAAATCCCACAGCTTCGGTACATCGCTTAGCCCCGTTCATTTTCGGCGCGAGAGCGCTTGACTAGTGAGCTATTACGCACTCTTTCAAGGGTGGCTGCTTCTAGGCAAACCTCCTAGTTGTCTGTGCACTCTCACCTCCTTTATCACTTAGCGATGATTTGGGGACCTTAGCTGGTGGTCTGGGCTGTTTCCCTCTTGACAATGAAGCTTATCCCCCACTGTCTCACTGGCAATGTGTGCTCTGGGTATTCTGAGTTTGTCTCGATTTGGTACCGGTCTCCCAGCCCGCACCGAAACAGTGCTTTACCCCCCAGATGTAATCATTACCGCTGCGCCTAAACACATTTCGGGGAGAACCAGCTAGCTCCTGGTTCGATTGGCATTTCACCCCTAACCACACCTCATCCGCCGATTTTTCAACATCGGTCGGTTCGGACCTCCACTTGGTGTTACCCAAGCTTCATCCTGGACATGGTTAGATCACCAGGGTTCGGGTCTATAAACACTGATTTTTCGCCCTCTTCAGACTCGGTTTCCCTTTGGCTCCAGCATTCTCGCTTTAACCTACCAGTGCCTATAAGTCGCCGGCTCATTCTTCAACAGGCACGCGGTCATCCGTTTAATCGGACTCCCACTGCTTGTAGGCTGACGGTTTCATGTTCTATTTCACTCCCCTTCCGGGGTTCTTTTCACCTTTCCCTCGCGGTACTTGTTCACTATCGGTCACACAGTAGTATTTAGCCTTACGAGATGGTCCTCGCTGATTCACATGGGATTCCTCGTGCCCCATGCTACTCGGGATGAAGCTACTATCCTTAAGTTTTCGACTACAGGACTTTCACCTTCTTTGGTGCAGTATTTAGCTGCTTCGTCTAACCGCTAGATTCGTTATTGCTTTCCCACAACCCCAAAAGGTAAACCCTTTGGTTTAGGCTTTTCCCCTTTCGCTCACCACTACACAGGGAATCTCTTTTGATTTCTCTTCCTCCAGCTACTAAGATGTTTCAATTCGCTGGGTTGGCTCTTTCCTGCCTATATATTCAGCAGGTAGTATTTAGGGTTGCCCCATTCGGACATCTCCGGATCAATGTCTGCTTCCAACTCCCCGGAGCATTTCGTCGGTAACCACGTCCTTCTTCGCCTCTGTGTGCCTAGGTATCCACCATCAGCCCTTATTAGCTTGACCACAATTCATTTGGTCTTCACCACTGCAAACACATTTCATTCATTAAATGTCTGTGTCTGCCTGCTTTTTTCGCGTTACTATGCAGTTTTCAAGGTTCTGGCTGGTTTTCACCCAGCAGTTTGACTTTGAGATTTGTCAATTGCTGAATTTAACCACAATCTTTGATTGTATCATACTGTCTTTGTCATCACAACCATTATACCGTTTTCAGCTTTTGACTGCCATCGATATAACTTTGGCGATTTTCACAAGGAAGTACTTGATGTGGAGGTTAGCGGACTCGAACCGCTGACATCCTGCTTGCAAAGCAGGCGCTCTACCAACTGAGCTAAACCCCCTAACACAATTCAAAATTCAAAATTCAAAATTCAAAAATAATTTATTTCTTACTTTTGACTTTTGACTTTTAACTTTTGACTTGCTTCAGGTGGGCCATCCTGGACTCGAACCAGGGACCTCACCCTTATCAGGGGTGCGCTCTAACCACCTGAGCTAATAGCCCATAATTGAACCTCATCATAGTTTGAAAGCCTCAACAATTCCTGCGACCGACCTAGAGTAGACCATCTCATTATCTATTTGCTGTTTGCTTTCAATATTTGAGTTGGGTAGGTCTCCCTAAAAGGAGGTGATCCAGCCACACCTTCCGGTACGGCTACCTTGTTACGACTTCACCCCAGTCACCAGCACTGCCTTAGGCATCCTCCCCCACGAATGGTTGGAGTAATGACTTCGGGCGTTGCCAGCTTCCATGGTGTGACGGGCGGTGTGTACAAGGCCCGGGAACGAATTCACTGCAGTATGCTGACCTGCAATTACTAGCGATTCCGACTTCACGGAGCTGAGTTGCAAGCTCCGATCTGAACTGAGCTACGGTTTGTGAGATTTGCTTGCTATCGCTAGCTTGCTGCCCTTTGTCCGTAGCATTGTAGTACGTGTGTAGCCCAAGACGTAAGGGGCATGCTGACTTGACGTCATCCCCACCTTCCTCCGGTTTGTCACCGGCAGTCTCTCTAGAGTGCCCAACTTAATGCTGGCAACTAAAAACGAGGGTTGCGCTCGTTGCGGGACTTAACCCAACATCTCACGACACGAGCTGACGACAGCCATGCACCACCTGTGTTCGCGCTCCCGAAGGCACTCCTCCCTTTCAAGAGGATTCGCGACATGTCAAGTCTTGGTAAGGTTCTTCGCGTTGCATCGAATTAAACCACATACTCCACCGCTTGTGCGGGCCCCCGTCAATTCCTTTGAGTTTCACCGTTGCCGGCGTACTCCCCAGGCGGGATACTTAACGCGTTAGCTCCGGCACGGCTCGGGTCGATACAAGCCACGCCTAGTATCCATCGTTTACGGCTAGGACTACTGGGGTATCTAATCCCATTCGCTCCCCTAGCTTTCGTCCCTCAGTGTCAGTTGCGGCCTAGCAGAGCGCTTTCGCCACCGGTGTTCTTCCTGATCTCTACGCATTTCACCGCTACACCAGGAATTCCCTCTGCCCCGAACGCACTCTAGCCATGTAGTTTCCACTGCTTTTACAAGGTTGAGCCTTGCTCTTTAACAGCAGACTTACATAGCCACCTGCGGACGCTTTACGCCCAATCATTCCGGATAACGCTTGCATCCTCCGTATTACCGCGGCTGCTGGCACGGAGTTAGCCGATGCTGATTCCTCAAGTACCGTCATTTTTTTCTTCCTTGAGAAAAGAGGTTTACAACCCAAGAGCCTTCCTCCCTCACGCGGTATTGCTCCGTCAGGCTTTCGCCCATTGCGGAAAATTCCCCACTGCTGCCTCCCGTAGGAGTCTGGGCCGTGTCTCAGTCCCAGTGTGGCTGATCATCCTCTCAGACCAGCTACTGATCGTCGCCTAGGTGCGCTCTTACCACACCTACTAGCTAATCAGACGCGAGCTCATCTTCAGGCAGCAAGCCTTTTACCTTTCGGCACATCCGGTATTAGCCACCGTTTCCAGTGGTTGTCCCCGACCTGAAGCTAGATTCTCACGCGTTACTCACCCGTCCGCCACTATCTCCGAAGAGACCGTTCGACTTGCATGTGTTAAGCATACCGCCAGCGTTCATCCTGAGCCAGGATCAAACTCTCCATTTTGTTGAAGTTTGTTTTAGCTCTTTTGACTGTTTTTACACCTCAGTCCGGTGATTTTCTTTACTGACGCAAGAAACTTGTTGTATACTGGCTTTCAAACTATAATATTTTCAAGGTTCGGTGTCCCTGTCGGCGTCGCTTTTTCGCTTCGCTCTCAGGCACTTATCCAATATATCGAGCCCATCTTCGTTTGTCAACTAGTTTGGCAAAAAAAATTTTCGGCTTTGTTTTGGCGTCCCAAAACTCCTCACAGTGCTGGGTTTAGGTCACAATGGTTGATGCACTGTGCTGACGAAGGAAAGGTAGAGCGTGAATTTTCAGTCGGTAATAGCTTCATTGCATGAATTTTGGGGCGATCGCGGTTGCTTGATTGCTCAACCCTATGACATTGAAAAAGGAGCAGGTACTAAGAACCCCCATACTTTTTTAAGAGCATTGGGGCCGGAACCTTGGGCGGTTGCTTATGTGGAACCTTGCCGTCGTCCTACAGATGGACGCTATGGGGAAAATCCCAATCGCTTTCAATACTATTATCAGTACCAAGTTCTGATTAAACCTTCACCAGATAATATCCAAGAGATTTATCTAGATTCTTTGAGGGCGTTAGGTATTCGCCCGGAAGACCACGATATTCGGTTTGTGGAAGATAACTGGGAAGATGCGACTGTCGGAGCCTGGGGTACTGGTTGGGAAGTGTGGTTAGATGGAATGGAAATTACTCAATTTACCTACTTCCAACAGTGTGGGGGAATTGACTGCCGTCCTGTATCGATTGAGATTACCTATGGATTGGAGCGATTGGCAATGTACCTCCAGCAGGTGGAAGCCATCACGAAGATCCAGTGGACAGACAATATTACTTATGGTGATGTGTTTCTCCAAGCAGAAATTGAACAGTGTACTTATAACTTTGAAGCGTCGAATCCAGAAATGTTGTTGACACTGTTTAATTTGTATGAGCAGGAAGCTACGCAATTGACAGAGCGAGGATTGGTTTTACCTGGCTTAGACTATGTAATTAAGTGTTCGCATACTTTTAATTTGCTGGATGCAAGGGGCGTAATTTCAGTCACTGAGCGGACTCGCTACATTGCCAGAATTCGTCATTTGGCAAGGAAGGTGGCTACTTTATATGTTGAGCAAAGGGAGAAGTTGGGTTTTCCGTTGCTGAAAAATGCTGTTGGTTAAAGGGTTAGAGCTGATGCAAACATTGCTTTTATGCTGAATTTATTGAACTGCCAAGATGCCTTCGCGTTAGCGTCTCGTTGGCGAAGCCTCTCGAAGAGAAGAGAAGAACGCTAAGAATCCATAGAGTCCGCGTCAATCCTAACAATAGAGACTGACAGATTAGGATAAATATAATACCAATTCAATCAATGATTGTGCGTCATGGATGGTTGTAAAGGCCGGGGTTTCCCCGGCCCTACAAATGCATCTGTCGCATTTTTTAAATTGGTATAACTTGATGAGATTTCTCTAACCTCCTTTTTTTGAGGGAGGTTCGGTATTATTTTATAGAGCAAATAGTGATGGTGTGTGAGAAATGGTGAATTGGCGTGAGTTGTTAGAACCAATCGCTGCTTGGTTCCGTTCTCTTGGACTCCCGGAAGCAATTACCCATTGGGGACATCCGTTGATGATGGCGATTGTTGTATTTGTGATGGGTAGTTTTGTAGCACTGGCTGGTTGGCGGGGAAGACTTGTTGAGGATAAAGATGCTGCTATTAAAAGTCGCAGTGACCATCGTAAACTAGCACCTTGGTTATTTTTCTTTCTGGCGGCAGGTTATACAGGTGGGGTGCTGTCTTTGGTGATGCAGCGTCAACCAATTTTAGAAAGTCCCCATTTTTTGACAGGTTCTATTGTGCTGTTACTGTTAGTTGTTAATGGTGCGATTTCTTTGAGTGGATTTGCTGGTAATAAAGCGATATTACGTACTATTCATGCTTATTTAGGTAGTACAGCCATTTCTATTTTGTTTCTCCATGCTTTACTGGGGTTTAAATTGGCCACATCTTTTTGATACAGTTATGGCAAAAAGTTCTAAAAATAAAGCCAGTGACTCCTGAGACTTGAAGTCACTGCTTCTACAAACAAAGCCCGCAGATGCGGGTTTCATTTTATAGTCAGAAAATATTTGTATAAAAAGTCTTATGATTCAGGCTGGCGGTGTAATTATCTGTGTTGGATATATTCTAGGGCTGCTATTTACAGCTGTGCCTTGGGGTGGTGTGTGGATTTTGATTTTAGGAATATTGGGTGCAGTTCTGTTAAGAAGACGTTACCCCAACTCACTGAAAGTTACTCCAAAATCAGAAAATGCTGGGATGAAAACCAAGCTCACATCCAGTGCTGGGCTGAATACTCCCCATCCTAGAATATGGCTAGCTGCTGGTTTGGTGGGCTTGCTTGCTACTTTCTATTTTCAATGGCGAGTACCAGAACCAGCAGCAAAAGACATTAGTAAGTTTGTTCCACCTGGAAATAATAGTAATCAAGAACAACTGGTAATTGTTCGTGGTGCAGTCGCAAGTACACCCCGTTTGACTCGCAGTCAGCGAGGACAATTTTGGTTAGAAGCGACTCAGCTAGATGAAGTCAAAAAGGATGATGGGCCAGCAGGAGTAAGTAAGGGAGTAACGGGTAAATTATATGTAACAGTCCCGATACTGCGGGCTACTGGTTTATACCCTGGTCAACAAATTGCGGTAACGGGGGTTTTGTATAAGCCAAAAGCAGCATCAAACCCTGGTGCTTTTGATTTTCAGAAGTTTTTGAAACAAGAGGGGACATTTGCGGGTTTGACAGGGAGACAGATAAATATTTTAGATGAGGAGCAGCGTAAATGGGGGTGGTGGCAAGTTAGGGAGCGAATTGTGCGATCGCAAGTTCGTGGTTTAGGTATCCCTGAAGGGCCACTTGTGAGTGCGATGGTTTTAGGCAGCAAAGCTGTTGATTTACCTTACGATATCCGCGATCTATTTGTCCAGGCAGGATTGGCTCATGCTTTAGCGGCTTCGGGATTTCAGACTTCGCTGATTTTGGGAGTGATATTACAACTGACAAGGCGTGCAAACAAAGGAACCCAATTTATTCTCGGTTTTTTGGGGTTAATTATTTTCCTGAGTTTAACTGGTTTTCAGCCTGCGGTGTTAAGAGCGGTAATTATGGGTTTTGCTGCATTGGTGGGACTGGCTTTAAAAAGGAAGGTCAAACAATTAGGCTCACTGGTACTGGCGGCGACTTTATTATTGTTATTTAATCCTTTATGGATATGGGATTTAGGTTTTCAACTGAGTTTTTTAGCGACGCTGGGATTAATTGTGACTGTACCACCAATCGTGCAACGCTTGGGGTGGTTACCACCGGCGATCGCTTCTTTGATTGCTGTTCCCTTAGCGGCGACGATTTGGACTTTACCTTTGCAACTGTTTGTGTTTGGGGTGGTGCCATCTTACAGTTTATTACTAAATATTGTTAGCACTCCCTTAATTTCTGTTCTGAGTATAGGTGGAATTATCAGTGCCCTAGCTGCATTAGCTTGGCCAGCAGGCGGCAGTTTTTTGGCTGGATTTTTGCACTACCCCAGTGATTGGCTAATCAAGTTAGTAGAATTTTTTAGCAAGTTACCTGGAAACTCGTTAGCTGTTGGCAGTATTTCGCCTTGGCAGATGCTAGCTCTTTATACGATTATTTTATTAGTTGTATGGGTGCGTTGGTGGCGGCAACGCTGGTGGTTTGCGAGTTTTATTGCCTTAGGTTTGGTACTTATCCCAGTTTGGCATTCTGCTAACAGTTTATTTAGGATCACTGTACTTGCAGCAGGTGGAGAACCGGTTGTGGTAATTCAAGACCGAGGAACTGTCACTGTGATTAATAGTGGAGATGAAGGTACAGGACGCTTTACAATTTTACCGTTTTTACAACAGCAAGGTGTCAATCAAATTGATTGGGCGATCGCTACTGATTTCCAAGATCATGAAAGTAGTGGTTGGTTGGAAGTATTGCAACGATTACCCATCAAAAGCTTTTTTACTTATCCACCCAAGCCAGAAGATGTGATTGAAACTCAGGTAATTCAACAGGAAATCCAAAAGCGTCAAGGGATTTTTCAACCTTTGAATGTTGGTCAAGCAATCACTGCTGGCCCGGTGGTGGCGCAGTTAATCAATGACCAATTGCCAATTTTACAATTGCAAGTTCAAGGGCAAAATTGGTTACTAGTAGGTAATCTGAAATCTAAGGAGATACAACAGCTAGTCAAAGCGTCCGGTTTGACACGCCCACAAGTGCTATGGTGTGTGCCTGAGTCTTTGAAAGATTTGGTTTTAGCATTACAACCACAAATTGCGATCGCATCTTCTGCTGATCTGGAACCAAAAGTTTTGTCTGAACTTAGCCAAAGTCAGACAAAACTGTTCTTTACAGGACGGGATGGCGCGATCCAATGGACTCCGAATACGGATTTTGAAGCCTTTATCCAAGCCACAGAAAGTAAATCTTCGGTTTTGTAAAGCCATTGATGTTGGCTTGAGGCGATCGCATTACACATTTCTGTAAATAAGAAAAAACCCTACTTGTATGATGTTACTTGTAGGGGCGCAAAGCAAATTTTACAGTTAGTGATTAGTTGCAGTTTCGGCGATTTTCATTGATAATCTATCTGGCTAGAGGTATACTTCTAAAGTATTAGTACCAGCATAGCTACGTTTTTTTACTTATATGCCGAAGTGCGATCGCGCTCATCAACTTTCGATTGCACCTTTGGATTCCCTTGAATACTATTTTGCTCTTCTGGATCTACGGCACTGCTGGTTAATGTAAGTAAAAAAAGTAACATTGGTATAACTAGTAAAGCTATTGGTATGGGAATAATCAGTGAAATTAGCCACCAAGCTAAACTTGACGCAAGAGCAAGCAAAAGATAAATCATTGTTTTGCGTTAACTCATAAGCTGCTATGGTATCTCAGCGCGTAAAAATTGACTTGAGTAAATATCACCAATTTTTTTCTCTGCTCAATATTACGCATACTAACTACATAGTTGGCAAGAGCGAAGTGAATAAATGCTACAAATAAATTACCAAGTATTAAGAATTTAAAAGAATACTTGCGCAATTGAGAAGAAATTAGCAAAATGCACCTTGCTAAGAGCGATCGCTTTGTTGATTATGATGTTATAATTGCTGAGGATATGCCTTTGCATTTCCCATAATTCACAGGTTGTAGATAGAGTAAAGATGCTCTAATCTGTCAATCAATAGCTGGAGAGGTGTCCGAGTGGTTGATGGTGACGCACTCGAAATGCGTTTTGGGGAAACCCAACGGGGGTTCGAATCCCCCCCTCTCCGTTTTTATTATTATCTATATATTAAGGGTTTTAGGGCTTTATTCTATTGAAGCCCTTTTTTGATTGGTTGAAGTTGTTTAAATAATTACAGTCATGAATATTGCTCAAGGATAAGAAACCGCGCCCCTACATATTTATCTATCGTATTTTTTTGCCAATGGGTATTATTAAACTTTTACGCATTAATAAGTTTTGTGAAAAAATTTTATTTTACTCAATTTATCTAAATAAATTTTACCTATCTACCAATAACTTAGCTCTATGGGTAGCTAATAGATTCTCTTAGTCATATCTTTGAGGCTGTTCTATTATTCTATTTTTAATAATAAAAAGTTATTTCATAATCCTCACAGACCATCTTGGCAGAATTAATTTTCTGTGTTATCACAGATTAAATTAACTTCTTGTGAAAGAAATAATACTAGTTATTAATAATTATAGAAAAAGTCATGTAAATAATTACATTATTTCAATTTATTGGATATTAATAAATAATAAAAGATGAAAATCATGCATATTAACGGTCAAGATGTAAACCAAGTTTTATATATTAATCTAGGTACACATAATAAATGGCGTCATAATTGTATTTACAATGATAATACTATCCGCCTAAGCTATGTAGAAGTAGATCATCAACTTTGTCTTGCAGCTAAATGGACTGAAGTTGAAGAACAGTTAAAAATTTTCCGAAATGGGAATAAAAGAGTTATTACAAGTGATAAAAATCAAATCCAGAAGTTCTACCAATGTGGTGAAGACACTTTATGGATAACTTTTTTTATGCAAAAATTATGGTGGTGTTTTGCAAAAAAGGAAGTCACTCAACGAACTGATGACACAACAAAAGAGCGTGCTGTTATAGGGAAATGGAGTTGTGATAATCTTGTAGGTGAGCCTCTAGAGTTGAAATATTTCAATCAAGAAATACAAGAATTTCGCTGTCAGCAGACAATTTGTGAATTGAAGAAGTTCAAGCCAAATATTGTAGCTGCAATTAATACCGTACAATCTCCCAAAATAAAAGATGATTTTTTAGAAGATTTTCCTGAATTAAAGAATGAGAAGCAGGAAATTGTCATCCAAAGAATCAAAAGGTTTCAAGATATTGTAGTGCAAACAAAAAATAAATACAATAATTGCTGTCAATTTGAAAATTGTGGCTTCACTTTCAAAAAGCATGATGGCAGTTTATACTCGGAGGCACATCATTTACTTCCTTTATCTAAAGAAGGTTCACAGGCAGTGGATAATATTGTCATTTTATGCCCAAATCATCATCGGATGCTACATTATGCTGATGTCAGAATCGAAGATTTTGAAAACAACAGACGCACTGTTAAAATTAATGGAGAAAGTTGCTATTTAATTTATAAATAATAATGTTTAGATAATTTATAGTAGAATTTACGCACTATCAACAATTAAAGGTGCGTTAGCCTACGGCATAACACACCCTACTTCAAATTTATATTGCTTCACATATATTAAATTTTTCTTATAGAGTTACTTAAGTATAACAACTAAATAGCTTTTTTATTTTTGAGTGTGATGTTTGCAAGAAAAATTGCTTCTAACTATTCTATCTTTTCTCTAACCCAAGCGCGAAAAGATTTTAACAAAGCAATTTCGCCCATAGTTTTACTTTGCTGGATAAATCTGCTGATATCGCTGACAGATACTAGGGGAAAAGCAATGCTAAATTCATGCTCAACATATTGTCTATTTAACAATTGATAAAATTTTAAATCTTGCCCGTCATATCTCCAGAGTTCAGGTATACCCAGTGCTGAATAAATGCCAAATTTGTTGACTGAACTACTGGTAATATCAATTTCAATTGCTAAGTCAGGTGGTGGATCGGTTTCTAAATTTAGTGTTTCCCTTCCCCTGACTCTCAATTCAGTTTGTATATAGTAGCAATTGTCTGGTTCTATACCTCGATTTGCTAAACGACGTTTCAATGTTGTAGAACCAGCACTTTTAATTTCTCTTCCCAATTCTTCTACTAAAACCAAAATCAAGCGATCAAATTGAATTTTGGGGTTTTCATGTTCAAACAGTGGTGTCATAATTTCTAAAGTGCCGCAGTCATAAGCAAATCTAGAACCTCTGTCTTCACCTGTATCTCGCAATAAGGCTTCAAAGGTTTCCCAGCTAACGTTATATAGCACTGTTCTTTGTTCGGCATGAGGTGACTTGATCAGCATATTACAATAACTCTTCCGTCAGAATAGTAGATAAGATTCCTAAAATTTTACCTATATCATTAATATAATATTCATTCAAATCAATCTCAACTACCTTTCCCAGCAACTTGAGAAACTTCCAGTTAGTTCCACTGGTAACAGTTCCATAAATTGTCTGGATGTTGTTTCCTTCGCGTTCATTAAATAATTTCGCGGCTAGCATCTCTGCTACACATTGACCTAACCCAGCATTGAGATTTTCTTTTTTGGCTTCGACAATTGTTATTACTGGCGCATTAAGAATTAGTAGTTCTGGAGATAGGCTAATAATAAAATCGCAATTTCCATTTAACCCTTGTGCTGAATCAACAGTAAAATCAATTCCTGAGAATAAACTTATTTGATTATTTAAATATTTTCTAACAGCAATTAAAATAGGTGCAATAATCATTTCTGAGCGTGATTTTTCAGTATTGCTGGCAAGAGCTAAAGGGAGATTTTCTTGTAATGTTTGTGCGAGTAATGGCGGACAAGTTATTTCTGGTATTGAGGCGAAAATATTAATTTTGTCGGCAATAGTTAAGTCAAAGGTTTTTCTGACTCTGTCTAAAGTAAAGTCACTGTATGACATATTATTTACTCTAATAAATTCTCCAGATATTTGAATTGTGCCAATTATGAGTATTTTATTAAGGATTAGATAAACTTTTGAGTTAATTGTAAAAAATTCTCTACAATAGGCGTTAAACGGCTTTGCTGCCAAATTACAGCAGTTTCTATTACAGGTATTTCTGCTAGTAGAGGACGATAAACTACACCAGATCTTTGAAGATTCTGAAGAGAAGAGGGTGTAATCGCCACACCCATTCCAGCTGATACTAGTCCAATAATTGTTTGCATTTGAATCGCTTCTTGAGTAATGTGAGGTTTAAAATTTTCCTGTTGAAAAAGGCTCATGATGCGATCGTAAAGTCCTGGTGCTAGATAACGGGGAAACACGATCAAAGGTTCACTTAGGAGCGATCGCACACAGATGTATTCTTTTTGCGCCAATGAATGAGTTGAAGACAAAGCCACAACTAAGGTTTCTTGGTGAATACACTGATAAGATAATGTGTCATCTTCCAAAGGCGGATGACCAAAACCCACATGAATTAGGGAATCTCTCAGTGCTTGCTCTTGTTGACTTGTCGTTAACTCCAGTAGGACTAGTTCTACTTCTAGAAATTGCTCGCGAAATTGTCGCAAAATCAAGGGTAATAAGTCGTAAATTACCAAACTAGTAAATCCTATTTTCAGTTGACCTGTTTCACCTCTTCCAATCCTTTGAGTCAGTGTCACTGCTGTTTCTAGTTGCAGCAGTAGTTGATAAGCCTCATTTAAAAAGACTTTACCAGCTTCTGTTAGCTGTACTTGTCGCTTAGTTTTGCGATGAAAAAGTTCTACTCCTAGTTCTGCTTCTAGCTGCTGAATTTGTTGACTCAGCGGTGGTTGCGCTATATGCAGTCTTTCGGCGGCTTTACTGAAATGTAGTTCCTCAGCTACAGCAATAAAGTAGCGCAGATGTCGTAGTTCCATATTTTTGATATTTTATAAGTCTCAATTTTAAATAAATATATATTGGACATCTTAAATAAAGTATACCTATGATACTCTACAGAGATTTCCTCGATGCCGCAGGTGAAAAAACAATGTCAGAGAATTTCAAAAGTAAAGTTGTCACACAAGGGGTGCAGCGATCGCCTAATCGCGCTATGCTGCGTGCAGTAGGTTTTCAGGATGAGGATTTTAATAAGGCAATTGTTGGGATTGCCAATGGTTACAGTACAATCACCCCCTGTAATATGGGGATAAATAAACTGGCGCAAAGGGCGGAAGTTGCTGTAAAAACTGCGGGTGCAATGCCGCAGGTGTTTGGCACAATTACTATTAGTGATGGGATTTCGATGGGAACGGAAGGGATGAAATATTCCCTGGTGTCGCGAGAAGTAATTGCAGATTCGATTGAAACCGCCTGTACAGGACAGAGTATGGATGGTGTGTTGGCGATTGGCGGTTGTGATAAAAATATGCCAGGGGCGATGCTGGCGATCGCGCGGATGAATATCCCTGCTATTTTTGTTTATGGTGGCACGATTAAACCGGGACACTACAACGGGCGTGATTTAACTGTTGTCAGTTCTTTTGAAGCTGTCGGTCAATACAGCGCTGGTAAAATTGACGAGAATGAACTAACACAAGTCGAACGCAATGCTTGTCCTGGTGCTGGTTCTTGCGGTGGGATGTTTACAGCTAATACCATGTCTTCGGCTTTTGAAGCAATGGGGATGAGTTTACCTTATTCTTCGACAATGGCGGCGGAAGATGCGGAAAAAGCTGACAGTACAGAAAAATCTGCATTCGTCTTAGTAGAGGCGATTCGCAAACAACTGTTACCCCGCCAGATTATCACCCGCAAATCGATCGAAAATGCGATCGCTGTCATTATGGCAGTAGGTGGTTCCACAAATGCAGTATTACATTTTTTGGCGATCGCGCGCGCTGCTGGTGTAGAACTAACTTTAGATGACTTTGAAGTTATTCGTGCCAAGGTTCCAGTATTGTGTGATTTGAAGCCCAGTGGTAAGTATGTGGCTACTGACTTACACAAAGCTGGCGGTATTCCCCAAGTGATGAAAATGCTGTTGGCGCATGATTTGTTACATCCTGATTGCATTACTATCAGTGGTCAAACCATTGCAGAGGTATTGGCAGATGTACCAGATGAACCGTCTGCAAATCAAGATGTGATTCGTCCTTGGAATAACCCCATGTATGCCCAAGGTCACTTAGCGGTTCTGAAAGGCAATCTGGCAACAGAAGGGGCTGTAGCTAAAATTACAGGTGTGAAAAAGCCAATCATTACTGGCCCAGCACGAGTATTTGAATCGGAAGAATCCTGTTTAGATGCAATTTTGGCAGGTAAAATCAAAGCTGGTGATATCCTCGTCATCCGCTATGAAGGTCCCAAAGGAGGCCCCGGGATGCGGGAAATGTTAGCCCCCACCTCAGCCATTATTGGCGCTGGTTTAGGCGATTCTGTGGGATTAATTACCGATGGGCGGTTCTCCGGTGGTACTTACGGTATGGTAGTCGGTCACGTTGCACCGGAGGCAGCTGTTGGGGGTGCGATCGCGCTTGTGGAAGAAGGTGATAGCATCACAATTGATGCCCCTGCACGTCAATTACAGTTGAACATCTCCGATGAAGAATTAGCCCGTCGGCGTGCTAATTGGCAACCTCCCGCACCCCGGTATACTAAAGGCGTACTAGCTAAATATGCCAAATTGGTAGCTTCTAGCAGTCTCGGTGCAGTTACGGATTTGGATTTGTTTAATTAATTGCTAATAAGCTTTTAATTTGGAGGCAGAATGTTTCCGGCTAAACTCAGAAGCGGAGGCGGGCTGCTTCCTTTTTAATTTTTATTTTTTAAATAATTATTACTAGTATTTTTAATTAAATCAGCTATTTGTAAAGCTTTAGTGAATTTACCAATTCATAGCCTTTTCTTAATCTTAATTCAGTAAATTCTTGGTGATTATTTACACGAGCAAAACTGCTGAACGCTAAATTTCTGCGCTGAACACAAGAATACTAAACGCGGTACGACCTGTTTAAAAATAGGTCGGCATTTTGTGCAACCTAATTGATACTTGCACGAATCTCATTCTGAGCAAAGTATTTTCACACATCGATTTGCTTACTAAATTATGGCACCTACAAACTTGAATCCTGGTGATATTGCGATCATTGGTTTTAACACTACTAATCCAGATAGCCTGCGTTTTTTGGTGCTTGCAGATATTGAAGCAGGCACAACTTTTAACATTACAGATAACGGTTGGCTCTCTAGTAGTGGCTTTAGAACTGGTGAAGGAATTCTTACCTACACCGCTCCCACAACAATCTCTGCTGGTACAGTTCTGACTTGGGTCAACTCAAGTAGTAATAACTCACCTGGGTTTAACTCCAATATTCCTAGTAATTTTGCGCTGAATACCACTGGTGATTCGCTGATAATTTTTACAGGAACATTGGCAAATCCAGCACTAATTTATGCACTTAGTTCTGGTGCATGGAGTAGTAACGCGACTAGTGCCAGTACATCATCTGAGCCAACTTTGACGAATGGAGGAACCTTGGTAACAGGAACTTCCTCGGTAGCCGTACCCAACAGTAATGGTTACTATAATGGTTCGATAAATTCTGGAACTAAAGCACAATTACTATCTGCTATCTCAAACCCAGCAAATTGGACAACTACACCTAGTACAACAGCAACTAATTTGTCTGATTGGCAATCATCTTTTACGATTACTTCAACTGTTAACCCAAGCGTTAACCTCTCAGTTAGCACTAACTCAGGAACTGAAGCAGGCACAACAGAAATTACTGTAACCGCTACAGCTTCCAGTGCTGTTACTGGCGATCAAACAGTGAACTTGAATGTTGCTGGAACGGGAATTACAACAGGAGACTATACCCTCAGCAATAGCGTCATTACAATTGCCAATGGAGCAACCAGCGGTTCTGTCACCTTTAAAGTTGTAGATGATAACCTATTTGAAGGTGCTGAAACCGCAGCACTGACAATTAGCAACCCCTCATCAGGCATTGCTTTAGGCAACACAATTGCTCAGAATATTGCGATCGCAGATAATGATCCTGCCCCAATTCCCAGCGTCAACCTTTCCGTTAGCAGTACCTCTGGTTCGGAAGCCGGAACCACAGTCATTACAATTACCGCCACGGCTACCAACGCTGTTACTGGCGACCAAACGGTGAACTTGGGTATAGCTGGAACAGGAATTACAGCAGAAGACTACAACCTGAGTTCTAGCACTATTACAATTGCGAATGGGGCAACCAGTGGCTCTGTAAACTTTACAGTTGCAGACGATACCTTAGTTGAAGGAACGGAAATTGCCACCCTGACCCTGAATAATCCTTCCTCTGGAATTACACTCGGCAATAACACCAGCCAAAGCATTTCCATCGTCGATAACGATGTCACAGCTAACTTGGTCAACAGCATCACAGTAGCTGGAAATGCCACTGACTTGTATCCTACCAATGGCGGTACTGGGGGAGCAAACGTCAATCGTTTAGGTGGTTTTGGTTCTGATTTCTTCTACGACTACCGAACCGGTTCTTACTATGGACTAGTAGATCGAGGCCCTGGTGGCGGTACAATCCCTTACCCAACAAGGGTAGAAAAGATTGCCTTGAATGTTGACCCGAATACTGGTGCTGCATCTGGCTTCCAGGTGGCACAAACCATTCCCTTCTACATCCCAGCAGGTACAACCTTAAATGGTGTAACTTATACAACCGATACACCGTTTAATGGACTGAACTCTAAACTACTGCCAGATGGTAGTAATGGTAGCCTTCTAGCTCAAAGCCACGACCCAGAGGGGTTTGTCGTTGGTGCTAATGGCAACTTCTTTGTTTCCGATGAGTACGGGCCTTCCATCTACGAATTTGATCCAACTGGAAAGTTTGTCCGCGCCTTCACACCACCCAGTAATGTCATTCCTAAATTAAATGGTAGTCCCTACTATGCAGGGGATGTCACCGCTACCACAGGTCGCCAGGATAACCGGGGTTATGAAGGATTAGCAATCAGCCCTGATGGTACAAAGCTATTTGCAGTATTCCAAGATCCCCTGCAAGAAGAAGGCACACCAAATGGACGCTCTAGCCGCAATGTGCGCATCGTCAGATATGATGTTGCCACTGGTCAGAGTGATGCTCAGTATATTTATCAGTTGGAGAGCCTCAGCGATATCAACGCTCGCATTCCTGGAACTACCAACGATTTTGGCTCAACGGCTCAAGGTCGCAACATTGGTATTAGTTCCATCGTGTCCCTTAACAACACCCAACTGCTGGTATTAGAGCGAGATAACCGGGGTGTGGGTGTAGATCCAGCAAGTAATCTTCCCATTGGGTCAAAGCGGGTTTATCAAATTGACTTAACTGGAGCTACAGATGTTAGTGGTATTTCTTTGGCGGGAACCAACACGCTTCCGGCGAATGTAACCCCTGTAAGCAAGTCCCTATTCTTGGATATTGCTGGAGCGATTCAAGGTGCTGGTCAAACAGTACCAGAGAAAATAGAAGGATTGGCGATTGGCCCTCAACTAGCAGATGGTTCTTTCTCTCTACTGGTAGCCACAGATAACGACTTCAGCGTCACACAGAACGGTACTGGCACTCAGTTTGATGTGTACACAGATGGCACACAACAGGCGATTGACTCGGCTCCACCAAGTTCCGGTGCAACCCTGATTCCTAGCTACATTTACTCTTTCAAAACCCAAGCTGGAGCGTTGGATATTACGCCTGTGTTTGACTTTAGCGCCGCCAACTACAGCGTCACTGAAGGCAATACACCTGGCTTCTCTAATAGTGCCACGGTGCGGGTGACTCGTCGCGGAGATTTATCCAGCACTGATACTGTGCAATTGCAACTGAGTAATGGTACAGCAATTGGCGGTGGTGCAACTCCTGCGGCTTCGAGCAAGGGGCCGAATAGTTCTCAAACTCCCTATTTGCTGCCAGTTGTCTCTGGCGCTACCTTCACCTCAATTTTCACGGCGGGCGATTCGGTAAACCTCAAGCCTGATGGTACAACACCTTACCGTATGGTGGGTACTCCCGATGGTCTTGGTGCTTTTGATAACGGCGATGGCACTTTCACTGTACTGATGAACCATGAAATTGGCGGTACTTCTGGTGTTACACGCGCTCACGGTTCTGCTGGTGCTTTTGTCTCTAAATGGATTATCAATAAGTCTGATTTATCGGTTGTCAGTGGTAGCGATCTGATTCAGACTGTAAATCTTTGGAACGGTTCTAGCTTCACCCCAAGCACTAACGTCTTTAGCCGCTTCTGTTCTGCTGATCTGGCTGCTGTTTCTGCGTTCTATAACAGTGCTACAGGATTAGGTACAAGCGATCGCATTTACCTCAACGGCGAAGAAAATGGCAATGAGGGGCGTGCTTTTGCCCACATCGCCACCGGAGCAAACGCTGGCACAACTTACCAGTTACCTTCCTTGGGTAAGTTTAGTTGGGAAAATGCTGTAGCTAGTCCCACAGCTAGTAACAAAACCGTAGTTGCTGGTTTAGATGATGCTACTGGGGGTCAAGTTTACTTCTACATTGGAAATAAAACTAATACTGGCACGGAAATAGATAAGGCCGGACTAAACAATGGCAAACTGTTCGGTGTTAAAGTTACTGGGCTGGCAAATGAGACCGACTCAACCAAGTTAGCTTCTGGAACTCGGTTTACGCTGGGAGATTTAGGCAACGTCCAAAATACAACCGGGGCTAGTCTGCAAACCGCTAGTGTTGCTGCGGGGATTACAGGTTTCTTGCGCCCGGAAGATGGAGCTTGGGACCCCTCAAACCCCAGAGATTTTTACTTCAACACCACCAACGGCTTCAACAATCCTAGCCGTCTCTGGCGACTCCGCTTTGATGACCCAACTAATCCTGAGTCTGGCGGTACGATTGAAGCAGTTCTCGATGGAACTGAAGGACAGAAAATGTTCGACAACATGGCGATTGATCGCTATGGACATATTCTGCTCCAAGAAGATGTCGGAAATAATGCCCACATCGGCAAAATTTGGCAGTACGACATTGCTACTGATACACTCACCCAAGTTGCTCAACACGATCCCGCTCGTTTTCTTTCAGGCGGAGCTAATTTCCTCACTCAGGATGAGGAGTCATCTGGCATAATTGACGCTCAGGATATTCTCGGCCCGGGCTGGTTCCTGCTAGATGTACAAGCACATTACGGCATTAGTGGCGAAGTGGTCGAAGGCGGTCAACTGCTGTCGTTCTTCAACCCCGATACCTACAAATCTGCTGTCGATTATAACAACAGTGCGATCGCACTGACGTTCAATCCAGGTGAGACCTACAAAGATATACAGATTCCGATTGCTGGAGATTTCACCCCGGAAGCAAATGAAACCGTCAACCTCAGTTTAGCTAATCCTAGTGCTGGCACAGTAATTGGTAGCAAACAGCCCAATGCTGTATTGACAATTGTCAATGATGATATTGCACCCAGCGCCCGTATCCATGACATCCAAGGTACAGCTCATCGCTCTGCCTTGGAAGGGCAAAATGTAATTAACGTACCAGGTATTGTCACTGCCATAGCTAGCAACGGATTTTACTTACAAGACCCCAACCCTGATACCGACGATCGCACTTCGGAAGGAATCTTTGTCTTTACTAATTCCTCTCCTACAGTTGCAGTAGGCGATTACATCCAGGTTAGCGGTAAGGTTTCTGAGTTCCGTCCTGGTAACAATGCTAACAACCTGACAACCACGGAAATTATTAATCCCACAATTAATAAGCTATCGTCAGGTAATGCTCTGCCTACGGCTACAATTCTGGGTAACGGTGGTCGCACTATTCCCACAACAGTGATTGAAAATGATGCCACTAATGTAGAAAATAATGGCACATTCGATCCGGCTAGCGATGGTATTGACTTCTATGAAAGCCTAGAAGGGATGCGGGTGCAAATCAACAACCCAGTTGCTACCAGCCCCACCAACAGCTTTGGCGAAGTTTGGGTGTTAGCAGATAACGGAAATAATGCTACTAGCAAAACTGCACGGGGCGGTAGCTTAATTAACCAAACTGATTTCAACCCCGAACGGATTCAAATTGATGACAACCTGTTCACTGGGGGAACACCCAAGGTTAGCGTGGGTGCTAAGTTGGGAACAATTGTGGGTGTAGTAGACTACAACTTCAACAACTACGAAATCCTGCCAACTACTGCTCCTACTGTAGTTACTCTCAGTACCCTAACTAAAGAAGTAACAAACCTTACTCCCACCAATAATCAACTAACGGTTGCTACCTTCAACGTCGAAAATCTTGATCCAGGCGATGGTGCGACTAAGTTTAATAATTTGGCTGACAGAATTGTGAATAACTTGAAATCTCCAGATATCATTTCTCTGGAAGAAATTCAAGACAACAACGGGGCAACGAATGATAGTGTAGTTGATGCCAGCGTTACTTACCAAACATTAATTAATGCAATTACAGCAGCTGGTGGTCCCACATATCAATATCGGCAAATTAACCCAGTAGACGACACTAATGGCGGTGAACCTGGTGGTAATATCCGCGTTGGTTTCTTGTTTAACCCCAATCGTGTCAACTTTGTAGACCGTTCGGGCGGTACTTCCACCTCTAATACTACAGTCAGCAATGTCGGGGGAACTCCCACGCTTTCAGCTAGTCCTGGTTTAGTTGACCCGACAAACTCCGCCTTCAACAGCAGTCGTAAGCCATTAGTTGGTGAATTTACTTTCAACGGTCAGACTGTGTATGTCCTTGGCAATCACTTTAACTCTAAAGGTGGCGACCAACCTTTATATGGGCCGAATCAACCACCAACACTCAGCAGTGAAGTGCAGCGCCAGCAGCAAGCCACAATAGTGAAAAACTTTGTCGAGAGTATTCTGGCTATTAACCCCAATGCTAATGTGGTTGTAGCAGGTGACTTGAATGATTTTGAGTTTTCCAATCCCCTGAATACACTCAAAAGTGCAGGATTGAGCGCTTTAATTGAAACTCTACCTGCAAATGAACGTTATACCTACAACTTTGAAGGTAATGCTCAAACTCTCGACCATATCCTAGTAAGTAGCAACTTGTTAAGTAAACTCGATGGGTATGATGTAGTACATATCAACTCCGAGTTTTCCGACCAAGATAGCGACCACGACCCCAGCGTTGCTAGGTTTAATCTGTTAGGTAATCAAGCCCCAACGGCGGTCAACCTCAATAATCCGCTCAACAGTATCAATGAAAATAGTGATACTAGTATTCGAGTCAAGATAGCAGAGATTGCGATCGCCGATGATAATCTGGGTACAAATAACCTGAGTCTAACTGGTACAGATGCGGGTTCCTTTGAAATCGACAATTCTGTGCTGTACCTCAAAGCGGGAACTAACCTGGATTACGAAAGCAAATCTAGCTACAACGTCACAGTTGCAGTTGATGATTCCACAGTCGGTAACACTCCCGATGCTACTGCCAGTTTTACCTTGACTGTCAATGATGTCAATGAAGCCCCCACATCTGTTACATTCAAAAATCAAACTACTAGCCTAGCCGAAAATAGTAATACTAGTATTCGGGTGAAGGTAGCAGATATTGCGATCGCCGATGATACTCTGGGTACAAATAACCTGAGTCTAACTGGTACAGATGCGGGTTCCTTTGAAATCGACAATTCTGTACTGTACCTCAAAGCTGGAACCAACCTAGATTATGAAACTAAATCCAGCTACAACATCACAGTTGCAGTTGATGATTCCACAGTCGGTAACACTCCCGATGCTTCTACTGGCTTTACTTTGAGTGTGACTAACATTAATGAAGCACCCATTGCTAATAACGACAGCGCCACTACTACTGATATTCAGTCCATCACAATTAATGTTTTGGCAAATGATAGCGACCCAGATAATGACACATTATCTATCAGTAGTTTCACTAATGCGACTAAAGGCACAGTAGTTAAGAATGCCGATAATACTCTCACCTATACTCCCATTAGCGGTTCCTCTGGTGCTGATAGCTTTGTCTACACTGCTAGCGATGGTAAAGGTGGTACTGCATCAGCAACAGTAAACCTGAGTGTTAATCTGGCTAGTAATACAATTACTGGCACTTCAGGTAAGGATAACCTCAAAGGCACTAACAGAGACGATATTATCCGGGGTCTAGCTGGTAACGATTCCCTAACAGGTGGTAACGGCAATGATACCCTTTATGGTGGTCAGGGCAAGGATAATCTTCAGGGAGGAAATGATAACGACACTCTCTACGGAGATGAAGACAATGATACCTTAGTTGGGGGACTTGGTAACGATACCTTATATGGTGGTAGCGGCAATGATGAGCTTCAAGGCACAGATGATAACGACAATCTCTACGGCGATGACGGCAATGATACCTTACTCGGTGGTAATGGCAATGATTTGCTAGTAGGCGGTAAAGGAAAGGATACCTTGACTGGTGGTAGTGGAAGCGATCGCTTCTACTTAACTGGTAATAGTATTGGTGAATATGATAAAATCACCGACTTTAAGCCCAAAGTTGATACGATCCTCATCTCCAAATCAGAATTTGGTTTGAGCCAAGCCCTAGGTATACTAGACACCAGCTTATTCAGATTAGGTACAAAAGCTACAACATCGAGCGATCGCTTTATTTACAACAAAAATACAGGTAACCTGTTCTTTGATGTAGATGGAACTGGTAGCACAGCACAAATCCAAATAGCCCAGTTAACGAACAATGTAGCACTTACCAGTAGCGATATTACTGTAATTGCATAGTGTCAGTGGTCAGTGGTCAGTTGTTTTTTGAATCTGGTTTAATACCCATCGAAAGATACTGACTAGTTATAGGTAGGGGTTTAGCATTGCGCTTTACCCTTAGAACTAGCCCTTTCAAGGTGACTAACGGAAAGGCGTTGTTTCAGTGCTAACACCCTGAGCTATACCCTAAGATTTTGGGCTTTTTAAAGGTTGAAACAACCAATCTTCGTTCCAAATTTCATCACCTTGAAAGGGTTACCCTTAGAACTTACGCATTGACCAATTAGACAAAAAATGCAGTATGTTTCTATACTATGCTTTTTATCTACGTTTCCCTCCCTATGTGACAGTTTAGGGTGCTGAATTTAGGTTGTATAAATACTGTTACGATATATTATTATAATTAATATCTTGAAAATGGACGGACAAACCAAATTATACAAAACTATCCGGATCAGTATTATTGCTAGCCGTAATGTTCAGTAGGTAAGCGCGAAAATTCATAACTACGTCATTGCGAACGGAGAGAAGCGGAGTAAAGCAATCGCAAGGGTTTTGAGGGATTTACATTATGTTACATAGTTAGGTTTATTCATGCCTACCTACTTATTTTATTCAACGATTTAAAAAGAGAAATCCAATGAACATCCACCTTCGCAAAATTTTGAGAGTAAAATTTTTAGTTCTTGGAAGCATCTGTATTAGTGGCTGTAATGTGCAATACTGTGTCCAAAACTGCGAGATAAATCCTGTATATAACTCTCCGCCGATTTATTTTGAGCAGAACAATAATCAACCCAAAACGCCTAACCCTCCGCAATGAGCCTCAAACGTCCCTAAATCCCCATGTTTTCAGATCAAATCTGTTTTAACAGGACTTAAACATTTTGGGGGTAAAAACAAGCCTCAAAGCTATACAGGGCAAGGAAAACACAGCAAAGGTTCAAAAAAGCTTGTTTTGACTGCACCAGTAAAAGTCTAAGTTATTTGGCGCAACTTTTGAGAGCGTAGCTACAAGGTTTTCAGGCTCTAAAAATTACAGGGGTTCAAATGGTACGGCTAAAAGTTAGTTTTTTTTCTGAAACCTTGTCTGAGTAATATTTCCAGGCTCAACATGGCGGCAAAATGCCCTTTGGCTACTTTTACCCCCGATCGAGAGTAATTTAGATATGCAGCCTGAAACCTTATTATTCTCTCAGCGCCTCTACACATCTGCGTGAGACAATTCATCCTGCATTTATGCAAAGCTCCTTTTTTAAAAGAATATCTTTATACAGCTAGTATTTAAAATCAAAGAAATGGGACTTAGAAAGGAAAAAATCTTATTTATTAGATTATTAGCTACTGTAAGTCTATTTATCTCAAGCTGTAATATACAAATTTGCCTTCCACTATCAACTTGTAAGCAACCTGTAACTTATCAAAATCAACCTACAAAATATCCTTCGGGCATTTTTATCAGCAAAGATGGTTTTTTTGTCTCATTTGATGAGAACACACAAAAGCTGATTATAAAACATCCTAAAAATACTAAACATAATCATAGTTTCCAATTAATAAAGATACAACATAGTATTGATAATTCCAATAAGATGCGTCATTTATATTTTTGGCATAATCAAGGTTATCAATATAAAGTCGCATGGCGACCAAAAGAAAACCCTGATATCATACGTTTAGAAATATTTGGCGATGGCGATAATGTTAATACACTACTGACAAAAGACCGGAAAGAACATCAAAAATAATTCTTAGATCAAAGTTAAAAAATCTTTCAAAGAGTTTATTAAGCTAAAGTTAGCGATTAAAATGAAAATATTCCAATAACCATTGATAGGTAAGAAAATTCCATTGGACACTTTCCGCATATTAACTTCATACTTTACTTTCGGCGTATATTGAAAGATATTTTTTTACCATATCCTGACTATTCAAATAAATTATAAATAATAGGTGCAATTTATCTATTTTGTTTATATTATAAACATTTTTCGCTTGATAAATTTTTGTTTACTCTAGCTCCTTTCGACTTCTTACAGCTTTCACTATTAGTATTAGAACTGTCATTGGGTCTGTTAACCGAGGTAGTGTTACCATTACCCTCTACATCTATAACTTGATTACCATTACCATTATATTGTTTACTCTTAGAATTATCATTATGTCCTGGCTCAATACTACAACTATTGAGCAATGTTGCTAAACTTGTAATTAATACCAAAACAAGAGTTTTCTTTATTGTTAAGTTAAACATTCTTATGCACAATATATAGCCTTATAAAAATAGTTGTAAACTAACGATTCAATTCCTAAAATATAAATATGATTTTACATAAAGGGTGGAATTTTGTCAACACAAATTTCCAAACAGATTTTACTTTTACTCAAAGAATAAAGTTAGGTAACTTAGAAGATTTATTGTGACTATTCTTTATTGGAAACAATTTTAGGGACTGAGTATACAGGGGTACTCAGTAGCGAGGATTTTAGTGTTTACAATGGCTATCAAGCTGTGCAAGAGCAAAAATGTTTGGCTCATCTACGCCGTCAAAGCATCTCTGTGATTGTTTTTTTGCCCAAGCTCTATTGGCTGACTCTCTTAATTACAAATCTCGCCCGTCCCTACTTCCTAAATATTAGACCTGAACCGTTACAGAGAACCTTTTAACACTTTTAGTTTTTATCAACCTATCTATGGCTCAATATTATTGATTTTATATAACTTAACTATCCCTTTATTTAATCATATTGAATGTTAAAATAAAACTTAATAAAATTTACCCAGCAAGTACGGAATGTAGGGGCAATTCATGAATTGCCCCTACGGTAAATCAAGGCTTTTACGTCATTTTTGCGTAAGTCCTAATTAATAACTAAATAATAGCCAATGAAAGATTTATCTGAAAATGAACAGAGAGAATTAATAGGGAAGTTTAGAGATGCTATCATTAGTGCTTATCCATCTTTGAACTCCTTAAAGATGATGTTTGAGCCTAAATTCGGTGTAAATCTGAATACGATCATAAACGATACAAGTACTTACTCATCGCAAGTTCATCAACTATTGACTGAATGGGCAATTTCCCAAGGACAATTTAATAATCTATTACAAGCTGCTTATGAAGGCAATTCCGGTAATGAAAAACTCAAAAAGTTTTATGAATCAGTAAATAATAGGGAGAATCAAAAACCAAATACTTCAGGTCGAGACATTGTTAAGCCGCTCACTCCACCTCTAATTAATCCTCGATTTAAATTTTTCTGTACTATCTTCTTTATCTTATTTATTATAGGTGGATTTTTTAATCAAATTTTAATAAAATCCCTAACAACAATATCTTCTCCGACTCCAACCAATAGTCCTATTCAAAAGTGCAGAACTATAGCAAATGCAGGAAAAGGTTCATCAATAATAGAATGTGAAGAACAAAACGAACTATGCACTTATTCAATATCGGGGTCTATTAAACAACTAAAAGGTTGTCGTCCAAAATCATAAATTGTTTACAAAAACAGAACATAAGAGACTGGAGAATCCATCCTTGCTCGTCAGTTATATCTGCCGTAGAACTCGCTTTAATTCAGCGTTTCTGCAAAGCGACAACTACAGCTAGAGTGCGAGCGCTCACTTCTAATTTTAGGACTTACGCATTTAGTTTTCCCTTATTTTTTTACTGCATTTTTTGTCTAATTTGTCAATGCGTAAGTCATAGGACTAGCCCTTTCAAGGTGAACGTTTGTACTATTGAATAAATAATGTTTTTCACTCTTTTTTGGGATTTTAGCGCAGGCGATCGCTTAATTTATATCCAAAAATTTTTTCTTCAATTCCAGCCGATGCCTGAAATGCGGTAAAAGCTTAGATAGTACGTATGCTCACCTTGAAAGGGGTAGTCCTAGGACGTGTTTTCAAACTCAAAAAGTAGGTTGAGTTAAGCGAAGTGAACCCAACAAAGCCACGAAAATGTTGGGTTTCGTTCCTCAAACGCCACTTCACTCAAGTCGGTAAATCCGCCCACGTGAGTGGCTCCCCAACCTACATTTAAGTCTAATTTAAGTTTTGAAAACAGTCCCTAAACCTTATCATCGGCAAAAACTCCACTCGCCGGGTGGAGTTTTTTATTGCGATTTTTGTAGAGAAATTAAGATTGTTGCTGCCCACATTTCACACAGCTATAGTTGAGCTAAAGTGCGAATTTTCATGAAACACCCCAAAGATGGGTTGCGGTTTCGATTTTAGCTTCGGTAAAATGTTCTATGGCTTCTCAAATAGGCATCAATTTATCAGCAGAAATGTGGCAACGCTTTCAACAAACGAAAGATTTTGTCAGCAACTCAGCACAGCAAGCAAGCCAGTCTGTCAAAGAAACTACAAACCAAGCTACAGAAAGAGCTATTAATACAGTTACGACAACTTGGGAACAGGCTAAAGGTTCTGTAGCACAAAGTTTGCAAACAGCTGAACAAATTAAGAGTACAACATCGCAAGCAGTACAAACAGCGATCGCTTCTTCGATGAATGATTGGATAGCACAACACCCGATATTTTTCCAGCTAGTCCAAATACTCGGTTGGGCAGCTAATCACCCCATTATCAGTTGTATAATACTGGTATTTATCTTAGCGCTTCTCTGGAGCTTAATCAAAGCGATCGGGCGCTTAATTGAAGTAACTAGTTGGACAATTCTGCGAGTTCCCATCAAATTACTTCAGGCTTTGATAAAAGTGAGCTTTCTCTCTTTGAGTAAATTTGCGACTTTTACTGTTCAAAAAATGACAGGCGCTCAAACAATAGATACAACTGCGCTACCGATAAATTCTCAGATAGAGTATCAAGATAAACAGCAAAGATTAGCAGAAATTTCTCATAGACTCGAAGCAATTCACAAAGAACAGCAGAATCTCTTGCAAGAAGCAGCAAGCTTAATGGCTTCAGACACAAATGATCTAAAAATGCTAAATGGGAAATTAAATAGTAATCAAAATAAAACTGTAGGCAATAGGCAATAAATATTTGGCACATTATTTATTAAATACAATTGATTTAATTTTTGAACTACTATAAAATTCATACTTAATTTTTGAAAGATATGTAGTAGGCAATGCCCACTAGCTCAGGGTTTTGCTGGGCATTGCCTACATTTACTGAGAATTGTTCAATAAAAAATCGCATTATTATACATCACGACAATATGAAACTCAGCCTGTGTATGATTGTGAAAAATGAAGAAGCTACACTACCTAAATGTCTCAGCAGTGTGAACAATGTCGTAGATGAAATTGTTGTTTTAGATACAGGTTCTAGCGATCGCACTCCAGAAATCGCTACAGCCTACGGTGCAAAAGTACATCACTTTAAATGGAACAATAACTTTAGTACTGCTCGCAATGAAGCTCTCAAATATGTCACAGGTGACTGGATTTTAGTGTTAGATGCAGATGAGACGCTAACACCGGAAATCGTACCACAGATTCACGCCGCAATTCAAAGTGAAGAATATCTCTTAATCAACCTGGTGCGCCAAGAAGTAGGTGCAGAACAATCTCCTTATTCTTTGGTTTCCAGGCTGTTTCGCCATCACCGAGGAATTAGCTTTTCTCGTCCTTACCATGCTTTGGTGGATGACAGCGTAGCCGCGATTTTAGCGAAAGAACCCCAATGGCAAATTGGCTATTTACAAGGGGTGGCGATTCTCCATAAAGGATATCAAAAAGATGCGATCGCTCAAGGTAATAAATACGCGAAAGCTCAAGCAGCAATGGAACAGTTTCTGGCTGCCCATCCTTACGATCCTTATGTTTGTAGTAAATTGGGAGCCTTGTATGTCACAACTGGCAAAATTAATGAAGGTATAGAACTCCTAAAAAGAGGAGTGAGAACTAGTGAAGAAAACTACGAAATTTTATATGAACTTCATTATCATTTAGGTATAGCTTATAGTCGGTTACAAAATCATAAACAAGCTAGCCTTCATTATCAAGCTGCTATTAAATTACCAATTTACCCGATTTTAAAATTGGGAGCATATAACAATATCGGTAACCTACTCAAAGCAGCCGGAGACTTGAAAACTGCCAAAAAAGCTTATGAAGCAGCTTTGAAAATTGACCCGAATTTTGCTGCGGGACATTACAATTTAGGGATGACATTGAAGGCTTTGGGTTTATTTACAGATGCGATCGCCTGTTATCAAAAAGCCATCAAGTTAAACCCCTCCTATGCAGAAGCTTATCAAAATTTGGGAGTAGTGCAGCTAAAAGTTGGCAATCAGCAAGCGAGTTTAATTGCCTTTAAAAATGCGATCGCCTTACATCAAGAGCAAAACCCCGAAGAAGCGCAAAGGCTGCGTCAGGGTTTGCACGAAATGGGGTTGATGTGAGAGGATTGTTGACGGTTAACTGTTGAGGGTTGACTGTTGAGTGTTGAGTGTTGACATTTGACTAAATGCGCGATCGCACAAATTTCTCCAATCTATCCATTCCCTTTTCAATTGTTGCCATATCTGTGGCGTAGGAAAGGCGGATGTTTTTATCAGCACCAAAGGCGATTCCGGGAATTACTGCTACTTGATGTTCTTCAATCAGCGCATCACAGAATTCCAAGGATTTTAAACCTGTTTTGCTGATGTCGGGGAACAGATAAAAAGCACCATCTGGTTTGGGACAACTCAATCCGGGTATGGCGTTGAGTCTGTCTAGCATTACCTGTCGCCGTTTAGCAAAGGCTTGGCGCATTTCTTCAACGCAGTCTTGCTCACTTTCTAAAGCAGCGATCGCGCCATATTGGGCAAAGGTACACACGTTAGATGTACTATGCCCTTGGATGGTACTTGTGGCTTTGATGATTTCTACTGGCCCTGCTAAATAGCCAAGTCGCCAGCCTGTCATGGAATAAGCTTTAGCAAAGCCGTTGCTAATTAAAGTCCGGGCGAAAATTTCCTTACCCAGAGAACCGATGCTGATATGCTCTGCTCCATCATAGAGAATTTTCTCGTAAATTTCGTCAGAGACAACAAAGATATCTGCATCAACTACTACCTTTGCCAGTGCTTTAATTTCCTCTGGGGTGTACACCATTCCCGTTGGGTTAGATGGTGAGTTGAGGATAAATAGCTTGGTTTTTGGGGTAATTGCTTTGCGCAGTTGTTCGGGAGTAATTTTATAGCCCGTGGAAGCATCTGTGGGTACAATTACTGGCACTCCGCTGACTAAAGTTACCATTTCGGGATAACTGAGCCAGTAGGGAGCCGGGATAATGACTTCATCTCCTGGATCGATGAGGGCGACGATCAAGTTGTAGAGAGAATGTTTCCCGCCGTTGGTGACGATGACATTTTCGGCTTTATAATCTAGACCATTATCAGTTTTCAGCTTCTGGGCGATCGCTTCCCTTAACTTCGGTTCTCCGGCGGCTGGGCCATATTTGGTTTTGCCTTCATCCAAAGCTTTTGCTGCTGCTGCTTTGATATGGGCTGGGGTATCAAAATCTGGTTCTCCAGCGCTAAAACTACAAACGTCCACACCCTCTGCCTTCATTGCCTTAGCTTTAGCTGCGATCGCTAAGGTTAAAGAGGGTGTTACCTGACTTACTCGTGCTGCCAGCTTCATTCTTAATTATTTATTCGCTTAATCTCTAACCTATTTAACAATATCCCACAATCTTGATCGAGAATTGCCTTTTCAGAATTCCTTAGCCCGTCTCGTTAACAAATTCTGGCAATATGAGAATTTGTTTAATAGTAGAGCGTGTAAATATTTGTACTTCTATAATCCGATTTTATTGCTCAATTTAACCTGTGATGAGACAGAGATAGGTATAATTTCTGGCATAATGTAGCAAATTAAGCTTTTTCCCAGCTTATTGCAGGTTTTTGGTGATATATCGGCTCAATGTCAAAGTAAAGCGATCGCTCACAACAGGATATATTCCCTAGAAATAATAGATAATTCACGCCAATGACTGATAATAATGACAACCTATATCAGAATCCAGCAACCGAATATGATTCGCCTTGGAAAGATATTTTACAAACATATTTTTCTGAATTTATGCAGTTCTTTTTTCTCGATGCATATAACGAAATTGATTGGAGACAACAGCCAGAATTTTTAGATAAAGAACTACAAGAAGTAGTAGCAGATGCAGAGATTGGCAGACGTTTTGCTGATAAATTGGTAAAAGTTTATCTCAAGAATGGTCAAGAAAAGTGGGTATTAATTCATGTAGAAGTGCAGTCTCAAGAAGAAGCAGATTTTGCGGCAAGGATGTATACCTATAATTATCGTATCTATGATAGATATAAAAAATCGGTGGCTTCTTTGGCAATTCTGGGAGATGATAGAGCAAATTGGCGACCTGAACAATTTGGTTATAGTCTGTTTGGGTGTACGTTGAATTTTCAATTTCCCATTATTAAGTTGATCGATTATCAACAACGGTTATCAGAACTAGATAATGACAGTAACCCATTCGCAACGGTAGTAATGGCACACTTGGCGGCACTGAATACCCGTAATAACCGTAACAACCGTAAAGAGCAAAAACTGGCATTGGTACAAAGGTTGTATGAAAAAGGGTTTGAGGAGCAGGACGTTATTAATTTAATTGCGTTTGTGGATTGGATGTTGACTTTGCCACCCAATTTGGCAGCAGAGTTTAAACTAGAAATACAACAACTGGAGGCTAGACGACGGATGAAATATGTAACTTCCTTTGAACGTATTGCCAAGCTGGAAGAAGCATTATCATTAGTGACACGACAACTCAATCGTCGTCTAGGTACTGTTGATGAGGCATTAGTTGAGCAGGTGCGCTCTTTAACTATTGATGAGTTGGAAGCATTAGCCGAGGATTTGCTTGATTTTACCTCGATGACTGATTTAACTAATTGGTTGTCAGGAAGGCAACAAAATTCCTAGTCTAAAAGCTTCTCCAGGGCAATAGGAAAGAATTTTTTCGCAAATCAGATATTAGCAAAATTTAGATATTCTAGAGGGCACGGCAGTGCCCATTGGTATCAACTTAAGTTAAAACGCTTATCCCACAAGTCTTTCACCCCACCCCTTAATCCCCTCCCCGTAAACTCTGAGGGGACGTTTTGGCTTTAGACAAAACTGGGGTGGGGTAACGCGGATCTTGATGTTAAGCGATTTAATTCAAAATCAAGCTTTGGCAAGGGTTTCATGTTAAGTTGACACGTATGGGCAGTGCCGTGCCCCTACAATCTGTTGCATTTTTTTCAAATTGGTATAATCACGAATTATTTTAATTTGGGTAATTGAGTTCGGCTAATTTGACGATCGCATCAATCAATTTAATTGGTTCAACTGGTTTAGAAGCATACATGTGAAAACCAGCTTCTAGCGCGTCTTTTGCGTCTTCTTCTCTAGCATAGGCTGTTAAGGCGATCGCGGGAATTCTGCCGCCTTTTTCTGCTGGAAGCCCTCTAACTTTGCGGATGAGTGTATAGCCGTCTTCTTCTGGCATTCCAATATCGCTAATTAAAATATCTAATGGGTATTGTTGAATTGCTGAAAGTGCTTCTTTGACTGAATTAACGGCTGTGACTTCAGCGCCAGCTTGCTGGAGGGCGACGGTAAGAAAATGACGAGTATCAGTATCGTCATCCACTACTAATAGCCGTAAATTTTTCAGGGGTAATTTGGGTATGGATGCAGCAGCAGCTTCCTCTGAGGTTTCTGGGCTTTCGTGGGGTTTAGCTTCTAAAAAGGGTAATTTTACAGTAAAGGTTGCACCTTTTCCTTCACCAGGGCTGTCAGCGTGGATAGTTCCGCCGTGTAATTCTACTAAGTGACGAGCGATCGCTAATCCTAATCCTAATCCGGTGTGACTTCTCGTGGTACTGCCATCGGCCTGACGAAAGCGATCAAATACATATTGCAAAAAGTCGGAGTTTATGCCTATCCCTGTATCATTCACCTGAATTTGCGCATAGCTGTCTTGGATTTCTTTACCCCTAATCGCTGATAATCTGATTTCTACTCGCCCGTTTTGGGGCGTGAATTTAATCGCATTGGTGAGTAAATTCCACACAACTTGTTGTAAGCGATCAGGATCGCCAGAAACCATAAATGGTGAGGCTAAATGGTTAGATACAGAGACATAGCCGTTATTTTCTCTGTTATTTTTGGCTTTTTTCCTAGCTTCGTCAATGTTACCCGCTTCATTGGGTGCAATCACAAACTCAAATAGAAGATTTTTGGCTTCGGCTTGTAAACGTACAGTATCTACTGCTGCGTCAATCACCGTTACTAAATTGACTGGGCAAATATTTAAAAATAGTTTGCCACGAATAATCCGTGAGACATCTAAAATATCTTCAATTAGCTGTTCCTGCAACAGTGCATTGCGTTCAATGGTTTCCAAAGCACGGGCTGTAGCTTTCTCGTCTAGTTTACGATTGCGCAGGAGTTTAGACCAACCAAGAATCGAGTTTAGAGGTGTGCGCAGTTCATGAGATAAGGTGGCTAAAAACTCATCTTTCATGCGGTTGGCGGCTTCCGCTTCTTTGAGTGCTGCTTGTTCGCGGATCAATTTGGCGCGTTCTTCTTCAGCTCGTTTGCGATCGCTAATATCTTCTACTGTCCCTACATAACCGATAACTTCGCTTTTAGCGGAAAGCATCGGTGAAGAACGCAAAGTTAACCACCTGACATCCCCCTCTGGTGTGATAATACTAAACTCGTCATAGCATTCTTTGCCGTCTTGAGCGCAGGTTGACCACTCGGCAAATATGTTTTCTCTATCTTGGGATGCTAGCGATCGCAACCAACCTTTGCCCAAACACTCTTCACCAGAGATCCCTAATATAGTTTGGTAGCGGGGATTGGTATAAGTACAATTACCTTGAATGTCTGTTAAAAAAATGCCTATTGGTGAGTTAGCACATAAAGAACGAAACTGTTCTTCACTCTTGCGCAAATTGGCATTCAAGGCTGCTAGTTGGGCTGCTTGTCGTTCTACCTCTGCCGTTTTTTGAAACAAATCAACAAACGCCGACACCTTTGATTTCAAGATTTCCGGCTCAATTGGCTTAAAGAGATAGTCTACTGCGCCTAGAGAATAGCCCTTAAATACCATTGATTCGTTGGTACTAAATGCCGTCAAAAAAATGATCGGTGTATGCCGCGATCGCTCCCGTTGGCGGATGAGAGTTGCTGTATCAAATCCATCCATCTCCGGCATTTGCACATCGAGCAAAATTACAGCAAAGTCTTGATTAAGCAAACATCTCAAAGCTTGGGCCCCCGATGTCGCCCTTACCAGATTCTGACCTAGGCTGTGTAATATGGCTTCTAACGCCAACAAGTTTTCTGCATGGTCATCAACCAGGAGAATATTGACTGGTAGTTCAGACGGCATTATGGGTATAGACTCCTAGCTAGACTAAAAAATTAGTTTCTATGCTTTTTTATAGACTTTCGACTTTCTGGAGGAGTTTTTCAACTATCTCAGGTTACAGCTTTGAGGAAAAGGAATAAAGATATACTACTTATTTATGCTCAAAGACTTGCTTTTCGTTTCCAAAGCCTAATTGTAGAAAGTTCAACGCTTGCTGTCAAAGACTTCCTTGACTGTTGACTGTTAACTGTTGACTGTTGACTGTTGACTCTTAAAAGATATTTTCAGATCTTCGTTGTGTGGTTTAGGTGATAGGTAAAGATAGATAATTGAATCACAGCAGCGCCTACATCTTGAGATGAAATTTTTGAATATGACTCAGGTTTCCCAGCCACGACGCACCCGCATCTTACCGCCATCTCCCATAGCAGCAGCAGATAAAAGTCGCCGCCAAGAACAACGCGATGCTATTGCTGCAAAATGCCGTGTGATTTTTGAGCGGTTACGTCCGCAACTGATCGCAACCTATGACAATTGGCATATTGCAATCGACCCCGACACAGAAAAGTACCTCCTTGACCCAACATTAAACGGGATAACACAAAAAATTCGTGATGCTTACGGTAAAACTAACGAAGTCAAACTTACTATCTTTCGACTCAATGATACGGGAACCTGTGGTAGGTTATGGCTATAGGCTCATTTGGTGATAACGGTGAGCTATTCTTTGAAATTCAGCTTGTTGCCGTTGATGGCGAGAAATTTTCGCTTGCAGCCTTGTTAGATACTGGGTTTACAGATGGGTGGTTAGCTATCAATACTCAAGACTTAGATGCTTTGAGGTGGCCATTGCTTAGCGCACAGGTTGAAATGACAACAGCACGAGGTAATGCACGGTTTGACATCCATGAAGGCAAAATCATCATCGACGAAACCGAAATTACTATACCTGTTCACGTTGGTGATGAAATTCCCGATACCATTATGGGTTCATAATGGCTGGATATTATGCTTTTGGTTGTCAATAAACCTAGAGGAATATTGACTTTAGAGATTGTGGACGAATAGTAGACAGATTTGTTCAATTGATACCGCATATTTTTTATCCTAACTAATCCTCCTGTAAAGCTTCTCGCGGGCATCTAAGGGTTCATACTGTTTTTCATAAGGTGTGAACTTCAGCGTTTCTTGTCGTCCTAAACCTAAAATGCCAAACCTAATTAGGCTTTCGTAAAGTAAATGATGTACCCTCTGTTGCAGGGTTTTATCAAAGTAGATTAAGACGTTGCGACACAAGATAACATTAAATTCATTAAAAGAACTGTCTGTTACCAAGTTATGCGGTGAAAAAACAATATTTTCTTTTAGGGATGAGCGAAAGATAGCGCTGTCGTAGGCGGCTGTGTAATATTCGGAAAAATAAGTTGTACCTCCTGCTTGCAAGTAATTATGGGTATACTTCTGCATTAATTCTAAAGGAAAAATGCCATCTTTAGCTTTGCGTAATACCATTTCATTCATGTCTGTGGCATAAAGGCGAGAACGATGGTAAAGTCCTTCTTCTTGCAGCAAAATTGCCATAGAGTAGACTTCTTCGCCAGTAGAACAACCTGCGTGCCAAATCCGAATAAAAGGGTAAGTTTTTAATAGGGGGATAACTGTCTTTCTAAAAGCCAAATAAAAACTAGCATCACGAAACATCGAAGTTACATGGACGGAAAGATTCAGTAAAAATCTTTCCATACATTCTTGATCGTGCAGGACTTTTTCTTGTAAGCCAGATATGGTGGTTAAATTTTCCGCATGAATGGTCTTCCAAATGCGACGTTTAAGAGAAGCTAGGGCATAATTCCGAAAATCTAAACCATAGTAACGGTATATGCCCTCTAGCAAAAGGTGAATTTCGATTTCTTCTAATGGCATTGGGTATGGGGCAACACTTACCTATATAACCAAACGCGCAATAAAGAAAGCAACTGTTCTGTATCTACAGGCTTAGTGATGTAATCAGATGCGCCGGCGGCGATACATTTTTCGCGATCGCCTTGCATGGCTTTGGCGGTGAGGGCAATAATCGGTAGGGTGCGCAATTTATTGTTTTGGCGGATTAGCCTGGTTGTTTCATAACCGTCCATTTCTGGCATCATTACGTCCATCAACACAATATCAATGTCTGGTGTATTTTCTAACAGGGCAATTCCTTCTCTACCATTCTCTGCATATACTACCTGCATTTGATAACGCTCTAGCATACTTGTTAAGGCGAAGATGTTACGGACATCGTCATCGACAATTAAGACTTTCTTGTTTGTGAGTAAATAGTCTCTAGAGTGTAGCTGTTCGAGTATTTCGCGTTTTGGTGCTGGTAAATTTGCTTGGACTCGGTGTAAAAATAATGCAGTTTCATCTAACAGGCGTTCTGGCGATCGCACATCTTTGACAATGATTGTATCCGCTAACCGTCGCAGTTCTGTTTCTTGGGTTCTACTCAGTTCTTGACCTGTATAAACGATTATCGGTAAAGTTTTCCCATTGGGTAGCAGTTTGATCTGCTCGATTAATTCAAAACCAGTCATATCTGGTAAGCCTAAATCCAGCACCAGACAATCAAAATGCTGATTGCGAATGGCTTCTAAGGCGGTTGCACCTGTATCCACAGCCGTGGTAGTTACGTCGTTATTTCCAATCAATTCGACAATGCTGTGGCGTTGGGTGTCGTCGTCTTCTACTACTAGCAGGTTTTTTACCCGTCGTTCAATAAAGCCTTTAATTTTAGTTAAGGCTTCGGAAATCACCTCGCTGGTTAAGGGCTTTTGTAAATATGCGATCGCACCGAGTTGTAAACCCCGTTGTCTTCCTTCTTCGACGGTGATGATATGTACGGGTATGTGACGGGTGTTAGGGTTATGTTTTAGCCTGTCTAGCACTGTCCAACCGTCCATTTCTGGTAAGCGGATATCTAATAAAATTGCTGAAGGATGATATTGCTGGGCTAGGGAGAGTCCAATATTGCCATTTTGGGCGGTAATTACCTTAAATCCTTGCTCTCGTGCCATATCTAAGAGGATACGGGCAAAATTAATGTCATCTTCCACTATTAATAAGATGCGATCGTCTTCTGCCAGGATAGCGCGATCGTCATTCAAAGCGGCGGAATTGTGACTAGGGGTGAGGAACTGGGGGCTGGAATTTGTTCTTGGTGTTAAAGTCTCAGAACTTAATCCCCGTAACTCTGGACTAGTTTGCGGGAGGTAGAAAGTAAAGGTACTACCTTGATTGAGTTCACTGACAAGTTTAATTTCCCCACCAAATAAGCGGGCGATTTCGCGGCTAATTGACAAGCCTAATCCTGTACCACCGTATTTTCTACTAGTACTCCCATCGGCTTGTTGGAAGGCTTCAAAAATTACTTTCTGTTTATCTGGCGCAATTCCTATACCTGTATCCCTGACAGAGAAAGCAATAACACTGTGGGCGCGATTCAAGGTTTCTTGGGTAACACTCCAACCCTGTTTCGCTACCTCAACCCGCAAGCAGACTTCGCCACGTTCAGTAAATTTAAAGGCGTTGGAAAGTAAATTCTTTAAGACTTGCTGTAAGCGTTTGCTATCGGTGTAAAGGGTTTTGGGTAAGTTGGGAGCAAGTTCAATTTTAAAGCTCAGTCCTTTGTTTTGAGCGATTTGCCCAAAGGTACGTTCTAGTTGATCGCCTAACTCAGAAAATAACATCTGGTGCATGTCAATTGACATGGTTCCAGATTCAATTTTCGCCAAATCCAAAATGTCATTAATTAAAGTCAATAAGTCAGTACCAGCAGAGTAAATTGTTTGACTATATTCAATTTGCTTACCTGTTAGGTTACCTTCGGTGTTATCTGCTAACAGTCGCGCCAAAATTAACAAGCTGTTTAGCGGTGTCCGCAATTCGTGGGACATATTCGCCAGAAATTCGGATTTATATTTAGATGAGAGGGCTAGTTGTTCGGCTTTCTCTTCCAAAGAACGCCTAGCTTGTTCAATCTCTAAATTCTTTCGCTCAACTTCTTTTTTTTGCAACGCCAACAATTCGGCTTTTTCTTCTAATTCAGCGTTGGTTTGTTGGAGTTCTTCTTGCTGTCCTTTGAGTAAATCTTCGGAAGCTTTGAGTGATTGAGCTTGCTGTTCTAGCCGCTTGTTGGTTTCCCGGAGTTCGTTTTGCTGGGTTTGCAGTTCTTCGGCTAACGATTGGGATTGTTTGAGTAATTCTTCGGTGCGCATGGAAGCTGCGATCGTATTTAAGACGATCGCAATACTTTCGGTAAGCTGATCAAAGAAGGTTAAATGTATCTCGCTAAAGCGGCGGAAGGAAGCTAATTCAATGACTGCTGTCACTTGTCCTTCAAATAACACAGGTAAGACAACGGCATTCAGGGGTGAAGCTTCTCCTAAACCTGAGCTAATTTTCACATAATCACTTGGTATATCTGTTAACAGAATTCTTTCTTTTTCCAAAGCGCATTGTCCTACCAAACCTTCACCCAGGTAGAAGCGGTTAGCTAAATGTCTCCGTTCCCGGTAAGCATAGCTACTCAATAATTTGAGGAAAGCCTGATGATCTGCGGCTTCCATCATGTAGAATACGCCATGTTGCGCACCTACTAACGGCGCTAATTCTGAGAGGATGAGTTTAGATACAGTTTCTAAATCACGCTGACCTTGCAACATGCGCGTAAACTTAGCGAGGTTTGTTTTTAACCAATCCTGTTCAGTATTTTTCTGGGTAGTCTCCCGCAGGTTAGCGATCATTTGGTTGATGTTGTCTTTGAGGATAGCCACTTCCCCTAAAGCTTCCACCGCAATCGACCGAGTTAAATCGCCCTTAGTTACCGCAGTTGCAACTTCTGCGATCGCTCTTAGCTGTGTAGTTAATGTTGCAGCCAGTTCGTTGACGTTATCTGTCAAATCTTTCCAAGTACCCGCCGCCCCAGGTACTCTGGCTTGTCCGCCTAATTTTCCTTCAATTCCCACTTCCCGCGCTACTGTAGTTACCTGATTGGCAAAAGTTGCTAGGGTATCAATCATTTCGTTGATTGTTTCGGCGAGGGTTTCAATTTCTCCCTTCGCATCCAGCATTAATTTGCGTTTCAAGTCCCCATTCGCCACCGCCGTTACAACTCTGGCGATACCCCGCACTTGGGCTGTTAAGTTACCCGCCATCGAGTTGACATTATCAGTTAAATCCTTCCAAGTTCCCGCCACACCTTGAACTTGGGCTTGTCCGCCTAATTTTCCTTCCGTTCCCACTTCCCGCGCCACTCGCGTTACTTCGGAAGCAAAGGAACTGAGTTGATCGACCATTGTATTGATGGTGTCTTTCAACTCCAAAATTTCCCCGCGCACATCTACGGTGATTTTCTTCGATAAGTCGCCATTCGCCACCGCCTTGGTAACTTCCGCAATGTTCCGCACTTGGGCTGTTAAGTTACCCGCCATTGAGTTTACATTGTCGGTGAGGTCTTTCCACGTTCCCGCCACACCCCGGACATAAGCTTGTACGCCTAATTTACCTTCCGTTCCCACCTCCCTTGCTACCCGCGTTACTTCCGAGGCAAAGGAATTTAATTGATCCACCATTGTATTGATGGTGTTTTTCAACTCCAAAATTTCGCCCTTCACATCGACGGTGATTTTCTTGGATAAATCACCATTCGCGACAGCTGTAGTTACTTCCGCGATATTCCGCACTTGGGCTGTTAAACTACCCGCCATGAAGTTTACGCTGTCGGTGAGGTCTTTCCAAGTTCCCGCGACTCCTTTCACCTCAGCTTGTACGCCCAATTTTCCTTCGGTTCCCACCTCTCGCGCTACCCTGGTTACCTCCGATGCGAAGGAGTTTAATTGATCCACCATCGTGTTGACGGTGTTTTTCAACTCCAAAATTTCCCCTTTGACATCCACAGAAATTTTCTTGGATAAGTCGCCATTCGCCACGGCGGTGGTAACTGCGGCGATGTTCCGCACTTGGGCGGTTAAACTTCCCGCCATGAAATTCACGCTGTCGGTTAAGTCTTTCCAGGTTCCCGCCACACCGCGTACATCGGCTTGTACACCCAATTTACCTTCGCTTCCCACCTCTCGCGCTACCCTAGTTACCTCAGAAGCGAAGGAATTTAATTGATCCACCATTATATTGATGGTGTTTTTCAATTCCAAAATTTCGCCTTTAACTTGGACAGTGATTTTTTTGGATAAGTCACCATTTGCGATCGCAGTCGCAACTTCTGCTATATTCCTTACTTGGTCGGTGAGGTTCCCCGCCATCATATTCACCGCACCTGTTAAGTCTTTCCAGGTTCCCGCCACACCGCGCACTTCGGCTTGTACGCCGAGTTTTCCTTCAGTTCCCACCTCTCGCGCTACCCTGGTGACTTCCGATGCAAAGGAACTCAGTTGATCCACCATTGTATTGATGGTGTTTTTCAACTCCAAAATTTCGCCTTTCACATCCACAGTAATTTTCTTAGATAAATCACCCGTCGCCACCGCCGTTGTCACTTCTGCAATATTCCGCACCTGGGCTGTTAAACTTCCCGCCATGAAATTCACGCTGTCGGTGAGGTCTTTCCATGTCCCCGCCACACCACGCACATCAGCTTGTACGCCCAGTTTCCCTTCACTTCCCACCTCTCGCGCTACCCTGGTTACCTCAGACGCGAAGGAGTTTAATTGATCCACCATTGTATTGATGGTGTTTTTCAACTCCAAAATTTCGCCCTTCACATCCACGGTGATTTTCTTGGATAAGTCACCCGTCGCCACCGCCGTTGTCACTTCTGCAATATTCCGCACCTGCGCCGTCAAACTACCCGCCATGAAATTCACGCTGTCGGTTAAATCCTTCCACGTACCCGCCACACCGCGAACTTCCGCTTGACCGCCTAATTTTCCTTCCGCGCCTACTTCCCGCGCCACCCTGGTAACTTCTGATGCAAAGGAATTAAGTTGATCCACCATGATGTTGACGGTGTTTTTCAACTCCAAAATTTCGCCTTTCACATCTACGGTGATTTTCTTGGATAAGTCGCCATTCGCCACAGCCGTTGTCACTTCCGCAATATTCCGCACCTGTGCCGTCAAATTCCCAGCCATTAAGTTGACGTTATCCGTGAGGTCTTTCCACGTACCCGCCACACCCCGCACTTCTGCTTGTACGCCGAGTTTCCCTTCCGTTCCCACCTCTCGCGCCACTCTGGTTACTTCCGACGCAAAGGAGTTTAATTGATCCACCATCGTGTTGATGGTATTTTTCAACTCCAAAATTTCGCCCTTCACATCGACAGTGATTTTCTTGGATAAATCGCCATTCGCCACCGCCGTCGTCACTTCGGCAATATTCCGCACCTGCGCCGTCAAACTCCCCGCCATGAAATTCACGCTGTCGGTTAAGTCTTTCCAAGTCCCCGCCACACCGCGCACTTCTGCTTGACCGCCTAATTTTCCTTCCGCGCCTACTTCCCGCGCTACCCTGGTTACTTCTGATGCAAAGGAGTTGAGTTGATCAACCATGATGTTGACGGTGTTTTTCAACTCTAAAATCTCGCCTTTAACGTTTACAGTAATTTTCTTGGATAAATCGCCATTGGCTACAGCCGTTGTTACTTCCGCAATATTCCGGACTTGGGCTGTCAAATTCCCAGCCATCAAGTTGACGTTATCGGTCAAATCTTTCCATGTACCCGCCACACCTCTAACTTCAGCTTGTACGCCCAATTTACCTTCCGTTCCCACTTCCCGCGCCACTCTGGTAACCTCAGACGCAAAGGAATTTAATTGATCCACCATCGTGTTGACGGTGTTTTTCAACTCGAGAATTTCGCCTTTGACATTAACTGTAATTTTCTTCGATAAGTCACCGTTGGCGATCGCAGTTGCAACTTCTGCAATGTTCCGCACTTGTCCAGTCAGATTACCCGCCATCAAATTGACATTATCAGTCAAATCCTTCCAAGTCCCCGCCACACCCCGAACTTCTGCTTGTACGCCTAATTTACCTTCGGTTCCCACTTCCCGCGCTACTCTGGTAACTTCCGATGCAAAGGAACCAAGCCTATCTACCATTGTGTTGACAATATTGGCAGTTTGCAGAAATTCTCCCTTCAGGGGTCTACCTTCAATTTCTGGGGCAATGGTTTGGGATAAATCGCCATTAGCTACCGCCCTAATTACTCTTGTAGTTTCTGCGGTTGGTTGGACTAAATCTGTAATTAAGGTGTTGACAGAAGTAACGCAACTTAACCAAGAACCGCGAACATTTCCTAAAGAAGCACGTTCGGAAACATGACCATCTTTACCGACAACATTACCGATGCGCTGTAGCTCCGCTGCCATGCGCTCATTCTGCTCAATAATATCATTAAGTGTATCCGCAATTTTCCCCGCTATCCCTGTTTGCTCAATGGGCATCCGAGCAGAAAAATCGCCTTTTTTTACAGCATTTAACGTTTTCAATAGCTGTTTTAGGTCTAGGTTGTCGCTTTCTCTAATTAACTGTTCAGTGGTCATTATCCTATCCTTTAGGAATTTATTTTATATATATTTTTTTCTCCCCATTTTGGCTTGGGGAATACTGTTAACTTCATAATTGGCACGATCTAGGATGGGGCTAACTTAACGCCCATACCTCTATCCATGAAACAAGAGTTTTACCACACTTGTTGGAGCCTCACTTAGCCAATGATAGCCTTTGCATCGTCTAGAGGATAGCTGCTTCACGGCGATTTTTTCAAGTAAATATTTCCTAATTTTATTTACCTATTCCCTTTGGCATATATCCTAGGGGGGAAGATTTTGACGCAACTATGAGAATGAGTAATTTTGCTATCCATAACTCAACAGATATGCAATCCGGTTCGGCTGAGAAAGTTATTTGTTGCGGCAAGCAAAGCCGGGGGAGTGAAGATTTTTGGCTGTATTTTATAGGGGCACTTAACCGAAAATTTAATATCATTATTTATTTTATTTGGCAATAAACATTGCAATTTTGTAACAAAAGTGTTAAATTTAATTTATGAAACATCACAAAACCAAAAAGCAAAACTGATAAAAAGCGGTTTAGTGATTGAAGAATTCGGTAGGCTGAACAACTACGCCATCGAATCTTTGAAAGTAGATGATGGATGAGCCTCGGTTTAGCTTTACTCATACCAATTCAAATAATTTTTGCGACACATAAATTATTCATAAGGGCACAACATTGTAGTGCTACTAACCATTTGTCGCCTTCTTTTTTCAAATTGTTATCAGTATCCAGAAAAACGAGCAAAGACGTTTTAAAAAGCGGCTCTAGCAAATCTGATCAGGCGTGATTGGTATGTTTGGCTTAGTAAGAAATCCGACCATGCTGCTAACGTTAAGGACTTAGAAATCAAAAAGCAGATTAACGTAACCTCGATAGGAAAATCATTATGTCAAAAGAGAAAAAAGGCAACAGAGAATCGAAAAAGCCCAAAAAGCAATCTGATGGTACTAAAAAGGAAAAGAAAGACCCCAACAGACATGATGGGCCGATAACACGTATAACAAAAAATTCAAATGAAAAATGAAATATTGAAGTCTAAGACTTAGCTAGTGAAACATCGAACTCACAGTTTTTCCCCTAATTGAGTTACAGAAGGCAACTATGGATCAGGATATCGAACTAACTTTAGAGCAACAATTTAGCCTCAGAAGCTTTACCGATCAAGTAAAGCAAATGTCCCGTGAACAGGCTCAAGAATTCTTGATATTACAGCATAAGCACATGATGATTCGGGAAACAATGTATAAGGAAATTCTCAAACAAGAGTGGAAATTAGATCAAGATTTCGTCTCTGTGTAAAACCATCGAAGCAATCCTTATTTTGCACAAATTAGTAATTTATTACAGTCAAAAAACTGGGAGCATTAACCATGTCAGCTAACGCAAATATCACTTCCTCAATGAGCAATAAGCGCAACACTTGGCTTTGGGGATTTACACCTCAGACTGAACTCTGGAACGGTCGTTTAGCAATGATTGGCTTCATATCTGCCGTTTTGATTGAAGTGTTTTCTGGTCAAGGTTTGCTTCACTTCTGGAATATTTTGTAGGTCAGCAGTTGTCCTGTTGTGATACTGACCTATTTTACACTGCCTCAAATTAACTGCTGTTGGTAATATACCAAAGGTGAAATATGAACATCATTTCTAAATTCATTCGCATTCCTAAACCGATCGCGGATAAGTCCAGCGTTACCAGTCTCAAAGAGCGTCTTGATTGGGGCGAACCAGCCTTGACAATTGTTGATGTCAGAGATCGCAAAGCCTTCAACGCCACCCACATTATGGGAGCCGTTTCGATTCCCATCAACGAACTAGTTACCCGTGCGATCGCTAATTTTGAACTAATCCGCGACATTTATGTTTACGGTGAGACGAATGAGCAAACTGCCGAAGCCGCATTGAATCTGCGTGCGGCGGGGTATAAAAATGTTGCTGAACTGTTGGATGGTCTAGCCGCCTGGAAAGCAATCGACTATCCAACCGAAGGGTTCTCTGCCAGTAATACCTAGTATTTCGGTAATGCTCTCAAGCTGTTGCTGATGCCAATCGCGGTAGAAACGAGCAAAAATTCTCCGAGGTTATCACATCGGCAACAGTTAAATAAAGCTTTTTAAATGATAAGTAATAGCGATGCCAATAAAAGAACAACCAACTCCCACTCCTTCCCGCCTGATCGGTAACATTCTTCTGGCGCTGGCAGCTTTTTTCCTGATCGCAAATTTTATCTTACCTTTTGTCTTCGGCCCTCAGATTCCTGGTGTTCCCTATAGCCTGTTCATCCATCAGGTGCAGGCGGGGGAAGTTGAGCGGGTGCAAGTTGGTCAAAACCAGATTCAGTTTCAATTGAAAACGGTTGATAACCAGGCTGGGCAAGTGTTCTCTACTACACCCATCTTTGATTTGGGATTGCCCAAGTTGTTAGAAGAAAAGAGTGTTGAATTTGCCGCTGCTCCTCCGCCCAAGAATGCCTGGTTTACCAGTCTTCTGGGCTGGGTGATTCCACCATTAATATTTGTAGCAATCTGGCAGTTTTTTATCAGACGGGGTGGTGGTGGCCCCCAAGGTGTTCTCTCGATTGGTAAGAGCAAAGCCAAAGTTTATGTCGAGGGAGAATCTGCCAAAATAACCTTTGCCGATGTAGCTGGGGTAGAGGAAGCTAAGACTGAGTTGGTTGAAGTTGTGGATTTCCTCAAGACTCCAGGGCGTTACACCCAGATTGGGGCGCGGATTCCCAAAGGAGTGTTGCTGGTAGGGCCACCGGGGACTGGTAAAACACTGCTGGCTAAAGCAGTGGCTGGGGAAGCAGGCGTGCCGTTCTTCAGTATCTCTGGCTCTGAGTTTGTAGAACTTTTTGTTGGTGTGGGTTCTTCCCGAGTCCGCGATCTGTTTGAGCAGGCAAAGAAACAGGCTCCCTGCATCGTGTTCATTGATGAACTGGATGCGATCGGCAAGTCTCGCAGCAGTGGTGGGTTCTACGGCGGCAATGATGAGCGGGAACAGACACTTAACCAGTTGCTAGCAGAAATGGACGGGTTTTCAGTGGAAAATGCCACAGTGATTGTGCTGGCAGCCACAAATCGCCCGGAAGTATTAGACCCGGCTTTGTTGCGTCCTGGTCGATTTGACCGTCAGGTGTTGGTCGATCGCCCAGAGTTATCGGGGCGAGAAGCAATTCTCAAAATCCATGCGCGGAAAGTAAAGCTGGGTGAGGATGTAAATTTGAAAGCGATCGCCACTCGTACTCCTGGTTTTGCTGGGGCAGACTTGGCAAACCTAGTGAATGAAGCCGCACTGTTAGCAGCCCGCAATCAACGTCAAATGGTGGCACAGTCAGACTTTGCTGAAGCGATCGAGCGGGTAGTGGCAGGTCTGGAAAAGAAAAGCCGTGTCCTCAACGACAAGGAAAAGAAGATTGTCGCTTACCACGAAGTTGGTCATGCCTTGGTCGGTTCTCTGATGACCGACAGTGGTCGAATTGAGAAGATTTCTATTGTACCACGGGGTATGGCAGCACTGGGTTACACGCTGCAATTGCCAACAGAAGATCGGTTCCTCATGGACGAAGCCGAACTTCGGGGTCAAATTGCTACATTGCTCGGTGGACGCTCAGCTGAAGAGATTGTGTTTAACAGTATTACTACTGGTGCAGCCAATGATTTGCAGCGGGCGACGGATCTGGCAGAGCGGATGGTAACTACCTACGGAATGAGTAAAATTTTAGGGCCGCAAGCATACCAACAGGGACAACAACCAATGTTCCTAGGCGATGGGATGCCCAATCCCCGCCGGATGATGAGTGAGGAAACAGCAAGGGCAATTGATCGTGAGGTGAAGGAAATTGTGGAAACGGCTCATCAGCAAGCTTTGGATACACTCAAGCTCAACCGAGACTTGCTAGAAGCGATCGCCACTCAACTTTTAGAGACAGAAGTAATCGAGGGTGAAAAACTGCACAGTTTACTCTCCCAGGTTCAAAGTGCAAAAAAATTAACCGTTGCCGATAGACCTAATTTAAATCTTTCAGGAGTTAACTCATGAGTATTATTACGAAGATAATTGTCAATGCAGATGCTGAGGTTCGCTATTTCACGCCTGGAGAACTAGAGCAAATCAAGATATTTGTCAAGAGCAGTGAGCGCCGTCTACGCCTGGTACAAAGTTTAACTCAAAGCCGCGATCGCATTATTAAGGAAGCTGGAAAGCAACTGTTCCAAAAGCGTCCCAACCTGGTTTCTCCAGGTGGTAATGCCTACGGCGAAAATATGACTGCCACCTGCCTGCGGGATATGGATTACTACCTGCGGTTGATCACTTACTGTGTTGCAGCTGGAGATACTATGCCAATTCAAGAGATTGGAGTCGTTGGTGTTCACCAAATGTACAGATCCCTCGGCACTCCCATTGAGTCCGTTGCCGAAAGTGTCCGTGCCATGAAGAACATCGCTACCTCGATGTTGTCTGCTGAAGATGTCGGTGAAGTTGGCGCTTACTTTGACTACCTAATTAATGCTCTGCAATAAGTCAAAGGGCAGCAATCACCTAGGTTGAAAAGAGTTTTGACTGTTGACTGTTGAGTGTTGTAGGGGCGGGTTTAACCGACATATCTGTTTTCTGTGTAAAGATATCACATAACCATTGGTGTCAACTTAAGTTAAAAGGCTTATTCCACAGGCACTTTACCCCACCCCTCAATCCCCTCCCCTTGGCAAGGGGAGGGGAGGTTTTGCTTGAGCAAAGCCGGGGTGGGGTAACGTGGATCTTGATGGTAGGTGATTTAATTCACGCATCACGTCTTGATAAGGGTTTCACGTTAAGTTGACACGTATGTCACAGAACCCGCCCCTACAGACTATTGACTGTTGACTGTTGAGAATTTTTTCATGAAAGTATGCTCAACTGCTTCAGGATTGCTGCTAAATTACAAGCAATGTAACCAATTGCTAAGGTCGATTGATCCTTTAACAGCAAGAGAATTTGCTCCAGGGTTTGGGGGAGAGTGACACCATACACCCGCCAGAGATTTTCCCGGAGTTGATGCAAAATGCGATCGCCTGCAATATCATCAGTACCAGGTCGCAGTAACCAATGAGTCCGCAGGATTTTAAAATGGCGTAAATCTTGACTCTGCACTACCTGTTGAATTTCTTGCGCAGCGTGTTCCACTAACTCATCGTTAACTACTTTCATCACCAAAGGCTGCAAACTAAAGGAGATTTCCCCTGTACCAATCCATTTTTCCAAAAGCGATCGCCTTTCTAAAGCCATAATTGCTTCCAACACCATAGCCGGATCGATGGAGATTAACAGATGAGTCTGCAATCGCGCAAAAGCAACAGGTTCTCGCCAAATTGCTAACCAATAGAGAATATCTTGCTCTAAATCGCTCAGTTGCGCAAACTGTTGTTTTAAAATATCTCGTAAGCGATCGCCAATCACCAGAGTATTTTGAGTCAAAAATGCCGCCACATTTCCCCCAAACACCAACTGAATCAACGGGGTTACCAGTTTCAGAGCCAAGGGATTACCGCGATAAAGTTGAATTAAAGCTGATAGTCCGATTTCTTTTCCTGTAAATCCACGCGATCGCCATAATTCTACAGCTTCTGCTTTCGCTAAACCCTTCAGGTTTAAACAGCGGACTGTTTTGCTGTCAACTTCTATCTGTGGTGATTCGCGGCTGGTGATGATAATACAACTTTGATGGCGATCGCGGCTAATTTTTTGGATAAATTGATTATAAGCGCTCACATCTGCATCTAGCCCATCAAGTATCAGTAGACAGCGCTGTTTTTGTAGATGGTGAATGAGATCGGTGCTTGACTCAAAGTTAGTCAGCAAGCTATCTATGAGAGAATCGAGAGATGGTGCAGAATGCAGCGATTTCCAAATCAAGCAATTAAAGTGTGATTGAATCCGATCAATTAAAGCCAGCGTCAAAGCAGATTTCCCAATCCCAGCAATACCAACAATCATCACCAACTTACAACCGCCAAAAATCCATTGTTCTAATTGAGTTAACTCGCGATCGCGCCCATAAAAACTTTCCACATCAGGCGCTTCATTCCAGTCTAGGAAAGGCGTAGAGATATCTGCAATCATTTCTGATTCTACATGTGAAGCATCGGCGATCGCTTCCCAGTTAGCGATACCCACAGCGTCACAGATAGCAATAAAAATTTCTCGTTGAATGCGATCGCCCTGCCAAAATCGCCGTAAAGTAGCCCTAGAAGTATGCGCATCTTGCCACCAACGCGCTGTACTGGTTTTCGTCCACCCCAGACGCGATCGCGCTTTGTCTACAATTACCAGTCCTGCTGTTGATGCCCTAAGCGAGTTTGACATATATCTGTTAAATAAGCAGATTATTTTAATTTTGGCTTAGTAGTAACAACAACACTGAAAATTTTGGCGATATTTTGCACCCAAACTTCAGTTAAGCTGGAAAATGTCATATTTGGAATCAGGGAGACAAGGAAGACAAATGACAAATGACAAATGACAAATGACAAATGACAAATGACCAATGACAAATGACAAATGACAAACCATGAAACAAATAATCAGAAAAGCTCTAACTTTGCTTTCAGTGTACTATGCCTATCTGCTTGAGTACCGAGCAGAAATGATTTTATGGGTATTGTCTGGTTCTTTACCTATTATTTTCATGGGTATTTGGATACAGGCTGCACAGAGTGGACGCTTAAATTTCACACCTGTAGATTTTGCCCGTTACTTTCTCGCAGTTTTTATTATTAGACAATTTACTGCTGTTTGGGTAATTTGGGACTTTCAAAAAGAAGTAGTTGAAGGTAAACTTTCGCCCAAGTTAATACAACCTCTAGACCCTGGATGGCATCATGTTGCTTTCCATGTTGCTGATAGATTTGCACGCCTCCAGTTTACATTTTTATTAATAATATTATTTTTTCTCCTTTATCCCCAAGCATTTTGGTTACCAAGCTGGGGTAACTTGTTATTATTTATCTTATCAGTAATCCTAGCATTTACTTTGAGGTTTATTATTCAATACACCTTTGCAATGTTCGCCTTTTGGACAGAAAGAGCTACTGCTTTAGACAGTCTTTGGTTATTATTTTATTTATTTTTATCTGGGATGATTGCGCCCTTAGAAGTATTTCCTGAAAGTGTCAGAGCCGTACTTCTGTGGACACCTTTTCCTTATTTAGTTGATTTTCCCGCCAATATTTTGATTGGGCAACCTGTAGATTTAGGGCGAGGATTTTTATCCCTTATAGCTTGGATATTCATCTTTTTTTGTCTGAATCGCTGGCTTTGGCGCATGGGTTTAAAGCATTATTCTGGCATGGGAGCTTAAACAATTAAAAATTAAAAATTCTCTCACTTAACATCATGATCCGCGTCACCCCACCCCGGCTTTGCTGACGCAAAACCTCCCCTCCCCGTTTACGGGGAGGGGATTGAGGGGTGGGGTAAAATGCCTGTGGAATAAGCGTTTTGACTTAAGTTGACACCTATGAATCTCCCCTCCCTGCTGCTTACTCCCAACACAAATTTCCTACAAATTACTCGGTATTGTCTTAAACTTCTGTGGCGAACCCAAAGAATAATCCTCTAACTTAAAATCAGCAAAAGGTTTCTTCTCTAACCGATTCCTCAGCGCTTCATCCAGAATCACACCTTCTGATTGCTTCTTCACACCAATAATAATAATACTTCTTTGATATGCAGTTAAATCTTGAGTTGCCTGACAATCACTGCGTTGAAATTGTCCCAAATTTAATAAACGATAACCCTTAACACTAGATGAATTACTAAATAATTTTTTGACTAAAAGTTGTATTTGCTGAGAACGTTCTAAAGCGCGGCGTTGTTCAACTACTACATCACCTTCACAAGAAGCTGTACCTACAGAGACAATTTCACTGGGATTTTCCATTATCGTCTGGATACCTTCTTGTTCTAAATTTAACTTTAAAGCTTCCAGACTGATAATTTTATCGTTATATTTAATTTGAAAATTACTTCCTAAAAGCCATTTATATTCTATTGATAAAACAGCAATGTTAAATTCAGCAATTCTCCCTTGACTATCCTTACCTGCTTCATAAGGAAAGTAATCTACTTTGCCTTTCCTTTCTGGTGCTTGTCCATAATTAGGCAATGAATTAAATTTTATACCTCCTAAAAATAAAGCGATTAAACCCAGTAATCCTAATGATGCTAGTAATGCTGCTATTAATGCCAGTAGGGGCAATTTTTCGGGCAACTTTTCTGGGGATAACACAGTTGCACTAGCTGGCGCAGGTAACTGTGCAGTTTGGTGATGTGACGGTAAATTTACCGTTGTAGTTGTAGTTGTACTTGTAGTTAATATTTGTTCTATTTCTGCTAAAGACTGTAAAATTTCTTGAGCATTAGCCGGACGATTGGCGATTTCCGGGGACATCAGCCAATCAATTAAATTTAATAATAAAGTAGAGACATGATTGGCACGATTCCGCCAGTGCAAAACATTATGTTGGATATCGTACATATCTAAGGGATGGTATCCTGTGAGTAAAAATACAAAGGTACGTCCCAAAGCAAAAAAATCTGACTGCGGTACAGCTTCGCCATGCATTTGTTCTGGGGCGCTATAGCCAGATGATAAAATTGCGTTCACCCCAGTGAAAGATTTAGCCAATTCTTTAGCTGTGCCAAAATCAATTAACACCAAATCTCCCCCATCTTGCTTACCAAGGGGATCTGGTATAGTGCGAAGCATAATATTACATGGTTTAATATCACGATGCAGGTATTGCTGACCATGTAATACAACTAAAATTTCTAGCAACTGTTTCAACCAGGCGATCGCTTGTGTTTGGGAAATCGGGAAATTTTCCTGTTGCTTTAGCCATTGGTCTAAATTGATGCCGTCGATTTTCTCCATTACCAAACAGTGCAATAATAAACCATTTCTGGTTTGATATTGGAAGTAGCCATCGACTTTCGGTATCCCCGGATGATTCAACTGTTTCAGCACAGTCACCTCTTGCTGAAATAGTTCTACCACCTTCGGTTCATGAGAAATATCCTCCTTCAGTACCTTGAGGATTTTGGGTGTATCCTGTTCGGATGCTTCATAAACCTGACTAAAGCCAGATTTGTCACATAACAGTCGCATCACCCGATAGCGTCCCAGCAGTTGCAACTGAGAACCACAACTTTGGCAAAAGCGATGTTCACCCTGTCCGGATTGATTGGGTTGAGAACAAACGGGATTAATACAAAGGCTCATGATCGGCTAATGGGTAAGATTAAAGATGTAGGATAAAGGATAAAATATGAAAAAACAAAAAAATTGCTAGTCTTACTAGAAAGTCTAGAAATAAAAGTCAATAAGATACAAAGTTTTATTCATACTTCATACTTCATCCTTCATCCTTCCCTACGGGACGCTGCGCGAACATACTTCATCCTTCAGCCTTTTTAAGAAAGCTTCCACAGTCTGGTTAAATGCTTCCGGTTGTGTTAAGAAAGGCCAATGATTACCGGGAACTTGGCAGATGCTTAAGTTTTTTAGATGAGTTTTGTAGGGTTTTAGTTGCCAATCTTGACGATTTACACCTTTTTCGGGTTGTACAAAGAGAGTTGGGAGATAAACTGGCTGTGTTAACCCAGGTACGTCCATGACATCTGCAAAAATGCGATCGCGGGCGGCTATAGTAAATTTACTTCCCCAACTACCATCAGGTTTTTGTTCAATTCCCCCTGCAAAGACTTTTTGGTGTAAGTCAGTCCATCCTTGATATTGGCTTAACTGTTGCGCTTGTTGTTCGGCGGCTTCATAACTGGCAAAAGGCCCCATGCTTTTGAGAAAAGGTAAAACCCGGTACAACAAGGGAAAAGTCAGTTTGAAGTAGCTGGGCATTTTCCAAATAAAGATGGGATCTACCAAAATCATACTCCGCAACCGTTCGGGATTTTGTCTGGCCCAAATCGCCGCTAATTTCCCTGTCCATGAATGACTGACAACATGGGCACTAGACCATCCTAAACGATCCATGAGGGCTTCTAAATCCGCGATCGCACTTGTAAAACTATAATCATCTTCCGGCTTACTGCTTTCGCCATGACCGCGCATATCTGGGGCAACTATGTGGTAATCTGCGGCTAGATAATCCCCCAAGCTAGACCACACTAGGGCATGGTCAGCTAAGCCGTGTAATAGTAATAAGGGTTCTTGTCCTTGGTGCCACTCTAAATAAGACAGTTGAATGTCAGACTTGGATAAGGTTTGACGTATAGGCATCATTACATATCCACCCACAGATAGAAGCTTTGCGCTTATATGTTATCGCGAAAAGAAAAATGCTTGCACCGTGGGTAGGATACTGTTGGTGAATACAGATTGCAACAGTTCTCGCGCTAACCCGATATACCGCCCGCAGGCTGGAAGCCTGGGGCTATCGATACGAAGCCTGCCAAGGCAGGCTGAATTTCTTAGCCTGCCTTGGCAGGCTTTGTTCGATTAGCCGCACCCTTCCAGGGTGACGGCGGGATGTCAGAATAAGTGAGAGATTTTAATTGAAAAGCATTTCTAGCCCCATATTCATGTATGGGTGACGGCGGGATGTCGGAATAAGTGAGAGATTTTAATTGAAAAGCATTTCTAGCCCCGTATCCATGTATGGGTGACGGCGGGATGTCAGAATAAGTGAGAGATCTTACCCCACCTGCGTGGGCTAGATGGTTAAAGTTCCCAGTCGTTAACAAGAGTTTTTTGATTGTGGTGTGTGGCTTGATTTTTGATGTAATTTTCTACTTGCTGAATATTTTGGCTGCTGACGGTGAATGCACCATAACCACCTTGCCATTTGAACAGAGAATTGGTTTTTATTTCATGGGTAATCAGATGAGAAGAACGTCCTTTGACTTTGCCTATGAGTTCAGACACAGTTAAGCTAGGTGGAAAATTTGTCAGAAGATGTACATGATCTGCAACACCACCAATGGCTATAAGGGTACATTTTAAGTCGCTGCACTGTTTAGCGATCGCCGCATAAATAATCTCTTGAATATCTTTAGTTACTAGCGGTAATCTATCCCAAGTTCCCCACACACAATGCAAATATAATTGCGTAAAATTCCTCGACATTGCCCTTAATTTGCCATATTGATCAACAAATATATATTTCCCTCCCTCTATGCCCAAATAACGCCCACAGGCTACAAGCCTGTAGCTAAATAAACGAAGCCCACCTACCCTACCCTGCGGGAACCCCTTCGGGGAACGGGAACGACTTCCTCGTACGTGGGCTGAAGAAAATTAGCCCACGAAGGTGGGCTTTGTACCGTTAGCCCCACCCTTCTAGGGTGCGGGCGGTATATCGGGTTGGCGCGAAAACTATTGATATCGATATTGCCCAGCGATCGCCCTCCTTTGCGCGATATTAAAAATAATAAAGACTGTAATGTATAATGCTCATATATCGGTTATGTGATAAATCATTTTTACTCATTTGAGCATTTTCTGAACATCATGACTAGTTCAGCTAAAACACCGACCGGGAAGACTTCTAAAGGTAAGGTAGCCATCTATATAGAGAAAGGCAGGATTAAAGCTAGACTGCCAAGACAGTACTTTGGAGGCAAGCAACCTAGACCAGCTTTGGGTATGGAGGCTAATGAAGCCAACATGGCTAAGGCACAACGGATAGCTGAACGCATGACAATGGATCTGGAGGATGGTTGTTTTGATGAGACTCTGGTTAAGTACGGTATCGTTAGCGAACTAGAAATTAAAAAAGGTGCTACCACTGCTAATGACCAGTTACCACCTAAGCCTGAGTTATCCCTACTAGAAGTCTGGGATATGTTCTGTGAGTACAAGAAAAAAAAGCTGAGAGAAAGTGTTTATAACAATTTTTTTCAAGGACAATACAAGAGCTTTCTCAAGTCAGCAATTGAAGCTACCAAGTCTGAGGACGCATTAAAAATCAGAAATTGGTTGGTAGAAAATAGGAATCAAAAAACCGTTAAAGACTTACTCTCTAATCTTTCAAAAGCCTATCAATTAGGAATGAAAAGCAAGTTATTATCTCATAATCCCTATGATGGCATGGCTGAAGAAATAGGGAGAGTAGGTGCTAGAGGTAAGGCACAAAATGAAATTGAAACAGACAACGATACCACAGATAAGTCAAAAGCTTATACATGGGATGAGGTACAGATAATCTTTGAGTACATTCAGTCTACGCAAAACATAGCTCATTGGTACAATTTTATTAAATTCAAATTTCTAACTGGTTGCAGAACTGGTGAAGTTGTTGGATTAAGGTGGAATGATGTTAAGTGGGATGAAGAGAAAGTATATATTAGGTTTACCTATGATAGACGTACCAAAAAATTCTACCCATTGAAAAATGACAGAACTTACAAAGGTGATGAGGTTAGAAAGTTCCCTATGCCTAAAGATGGGGAATTGTGGAACTTACTGAAATCAATACCTCAAGGTGAACCTAGCGATGTAGTGTTTAAAAGTAAAAGAGGAACAATTATAGATGATACTGCCTTTCGTAGAGCATGGATGGGGAATAAAAAACAAAAATACAAAGGCATCATCCCTGAGTTAATCAGTCAAGGTAAACTCACTAAATACCTCAGTCCATATAATACGCGCCACACATTTATTAACCACGCCATACATGACTTAGGAATACCTGAAAAGATTGTCTGTTATATGTGTGGACACAAACCAGATGTAAGTAACAAGCATTATCAGGATGAGGCGATATTTATGAAGGGTATTAACCCTGAAATACCTTTTAGTCAGCAACAGTTCTCTGAAGTTCAGATTGATAACCAACAGTCAAGAATTGAGGCGTTAGAAGCACAGAACAGAGAATTAATGGAGATGGTTAGGAAGCTACAAGAACAACTTGAACAAATGAAATATTGCTTGCAATGCGTTTGAACTTTGAGTGATACTTTGTGTCAAAATCTCTCTAAAATCATCAAATGTTTCAACAATATAATTAGGATCAATTTTTACTTTCTTATCTCCAAGAGTAATATTTTTAATATTTTTAGTGACAGAATCTCGTCCAATAGAATCTCCCTCAATATAATCTCTTCCTGTTTTTTCAATATAATTGCCACCATTAGTGGAAATATCTCTTTGATTATTTGGTATTACTTCAATTTGGTTTGTTTCCACTAAGAGAGCTTGTTGGGCTTTAATTATATCTTTACTTCTAAAATGTAATAATACACCTGATGAAAATAAAGTTAACCCTCCAATAGCAAAAAAAACATTTATTGTAAATGCAGCATGAATTAATGCAACTAGTAATGATATACAAAATGAGTTAAGTCCGATAAATAATAATGGATGTCTTGATTTGAGCCTCAAAAAAAGCATTTATATAATCAGTCATTAGTAGACTTTAGTACTTTACACCCTTTATTTTTAGTATTTCTATTTATGTATTAATACTATTATTGCTTGAATATTTATGTAATATAAATCACTACAAAACTGTGATTTTAGTCAACATAACTACCATCTACTCATGTTAGTTAACACTAAGGACATGAAGGAAGTGGTTAAAGCAGAAGACGACCCTGCACAATTCTGCCGCGATGCAATACAAGAGAAGCTGGACAGAAGCAAGCAATCGGATAGTTAGCAGGTCTGAGGTTAAAGGCAATAGAAAAAGTTTTTCTGACAGCTTAAGGTGTAAGAAAGACGTTTTCTTGTAGAAAGGTAAATCGGCTATGCCTGTATACTCCTTAGGAAAGCTTTTAAGTAGGTTTAGACTTTAAATAAGCAAAACACGCTACTGAGAGACTTAAAAGCCATTGCTGGCGATTATAGCGGTCATAATGAAGACTAAAAAGACACGAAAGGCTCTGCGACAATCACTGTCAGTGTTCCGTTACAGCGGACGGGCTATTGGCTTGGTGTGGACTACTAGCCGTAGTTTGACGATTATTCTTGCTACTTTAACTTTAGTGGCTGGTCTGTTACCAGCAGCGATCGCCTATATCGGCAAGTTAATTGTCGATGCGGTGGTGTTGTCGGCGCAAGCGGGTGCAGATCGCAATATTTCTCATGCTTTATTGTATGTAGCATTAGAAGCGATCGCTGTGATGTTATTGGCGGGTACTCAGCGCGGATTGACGATCTGTCAATCACTGTTAAGGGCGCTACTTGGTCAGCGCGTGAATGTACTTATCTTGGAAAAGGCGCAGACATTAGATCTCAAGTATTTTGAAGACTCGGAATTTTATGACAAACTCCTAAATGCGCGGCGGGAAGCTTCAGTACGTCCGCTTTCTTTGGTAACGCGCACCTTTGGCTTAGTCCAAAGTGCCCTGTCATTGGTGACTTACGGTATTTTGTTGGTGAAGTTTTCTGTCTGGGCAGTGATTGTGTTGATTGTAGCAGCGATGCCTGCATTTATTGCCGAAACTAAATTTGCTACCCAAGCTTTTCGCCTCTTTAGTTGGCGCGCACCAGAAACTCGTCAACAGCATTATTTAGAAAATCTCTTGGCGCGAGAAGACTTTGTTACCGAAATCAAACTCTATCAACTGGGGGGAATGCTGCTGCGCCGTTATCGCCATATTTTCCATCAACTTTATGGTGAAGACCGCGATTTAACTCTGCGGCGGGGACTGTGGGGATATCTTCTCAGTTTGGTAAGTACCACAGCTTTTTACCTAGCATACGCTTGGATTGTCATCGAAACTATCCTGGGTAAGATTTCTTTAGGAGATATGACGATGTATCTCACCGTCTTCCGCCAAGGACAGTCTACTTTTGCCGGTGCTTTAACTTCTATTGGCGGGATGTACGAAGATAACCTTTATCTTTCTACTCTTTACGAGTTCCTGGAAGCAGAAGCGCCACAGCCTTGGGGTACAGTTACCATCGGTGTCAATCCCCAAGATGGAATTCGGTTTGAAAATGTCTCGTTTACCTATCCCGGAAGCACAAAGCCTGCATTAAACAATATTTCTCTACATTTACAACCAGGAGCAAAACTGGCAATCGTCGGTGAAAATGGTTCTGGGAAGACGACTTTAATTAAATTACTCACCCGACTTTACACCCCAGACTCAGGGAGGATTTTTCTTGACGGTGTAGATTTGCAAGAATGGGATATAGAAGTATTGCGGCGGCGGATTGGTGTGATTTTTCAGAACTTTGTCCGTTACCAGTTCACAGTTGGGGAGAATATCGGCGTTGGTGATGTCGAATATTTAGATGATAGCGATCGCTGGCAACATGCAGCCCAAAAAGGCATGGCGGAACCATTTATTCAGCAATTACCCGATAGTTTTAGCACTCAACTTGGGCGTTGGTTCAAGGGAGGACAAGAACTTTCGGGGGGACAGTGGCAAAAAATCGCCCTCTCCCGTGCCTTTATGCGAACTAGGGCAGATATTTTAGTATTAGACGAACCAACATCAGCAATGGATGCGCAAGCTGAGTTTGACATTTTCAATCATTTTCGTACCGTCACCCAAAATCAAATGGTATTTTTGATTTCTCACCGCTTCTCCACAGTCCGCATGGCAGATAACATCATGGTGATTGAAGCCGGGAAGGTTGTGGAACAGGGAACTCACGAAGAATTGTTGCAGACTGGGGGACAGTATGCCAAGCTTTTCTGGTTACAAGCTGCGGGTTATCAATAGAAGGCAGCTATGCTGGGGGCAGAAGGCAGAAGGAAGAGATAATTTGATAATACGTTGTGAATTTATGATGTCTTTTGAGCTTTTGAAGGTGAAAGTTGCACCGTGGAACAGGTCGGTTGCACCTTTAAGCCTGAACGTTGCAGTTTGGAACAAGAACGTTGCACCTTTAAGTCTGAACGTTGCGATTTGGAACAAGAATGTTCCGGCTTTAAGGTTAAACGTTGCGGTTTGGAACAAGAATGTTGCAGCTTTGATGTCGGAATTTGCGGTTTTAAACCCGAACGTTGCAGCTTTGATGTCGGAATTTGCGGTTTTAAGCCTGAAGGTTGCACCTTTAAGCCTAATTTTTGACCAATGACCAATGACCAATGACCAATGACCAATGACAAATGACAAATGACAACTGACAACTGACAAAATTATGGAGTAATTACTAATGAAATTGATATCCGAACCACCAATTCCTGTGAAAATTCACAAGATGCAGGAAAGGGTGCGATGGCTGAACCCCAATATTGTGCAACGGGGAATCGACCAAACGAGTATGGTAATTGAAGATCGCCAAAATGATAGAAAAGAATTCTCTTTTATGGTAATCGGTGATAGTGGAACCAAGTCCCATTATGGACACCACCCCCAACGCCAAGTTGCACAATTGATGCTTCAGCACAAAGACGAATGCAGTTTGGTATTACACACAGGGGATGTAATTTATGTGGTGGGTTCCCATGAATATTACCCGACAAATTTTATCGAACCTTACCGAGAATTTCTTGTAGGTGGGGAAAATCCCCAAAATATAGCCTACGATCGCATGGTGTTTAATCTCCCGTTTCTGCCGGTGCTGGGCAATCATGATTATTATGATGTCCCTTTGATGTATCGTCTATTGACAGGCAGTACGCTGCGGCTACGGCGGATGTTACGCTATAAGGATTTTGAAATTGGTTGGCACGGTTCCAATCAAGGAGATGCATATTCACGGGCATTTCTCGATTATCTCACGGCGATCGCATCCCCTGAGGAATTAAAGGAGCATTTAGACAGTCACTACACCGCCAAAACTGATACAGGGCGCTGTTTAGCCTACGAACCGGGAATTTTTACCCGTTTACCCAACCGCTATTACACTTTTAGGTACGGTGGTATAGATTTTTTCGCGCTCGATTCCAATACGTTTAACCAACCTTCGCCTTTACCGACAACCCAAGCGGGTGATATTTCCCGGCGGGAATTGCAAAAGCGCCGCCAGGAAATAGATAGAGAAGAAGAACAGATTTTAGAAACGAGCGATCGCCTAAATCCAGACAACCCCGATGATGCGGAACAACTCGATGACCTCAGTGCCAAATTAGACCAAATTAATGAGGTGAAAATCGACATTGAAAAACAACTCGCATCCCATACACCAGCAACTATTGACTTTGAACAACTAGACTGGCTGCGTAACAGGCTGATTGCATCTTGGAATAACTCTGAGGTTCGGGGACGGATTATTTATCTCCACCATCCTCCCTATGTTACCGAAGCCACGAAATGGCATCAAGCACAAACTTTAGCAGTGCGTCACCGTCTGCGATGGGTGTTTGAGGAAGTAGCGCAAACTCTGGGAAACCAAATCCAAGAACGTCCCATAGTAGACTTAGTTCTTAGCGGCCATGCCCACTGTCTAGAACACCTACGCACCGTTGACACTGGTTACGCTGACTCGCACATCAATTATATTATCTCCGGTGGGAGTGGTCGTCGTCCCCGCCGTCAGCGAACAGAAGGAACTGAATTACTAGAGACTTTCACTGAGATTCCTGGTAGCCCCACTCGCAAAGTCGCAGATTCACTATTATATGTTGGGCGCCAAGGCTACGGTTTTCAAAAGCAGCTTGCTTATTCCTGCGTGCGGATTGATGTCCATGAGGGTAACCCACCTAAATTTACCATCAGACCACTAGTAGCAGAGCGCGTCGGCGAAAATTGGTTTAGCAGTGAATTCGATCCATTTGTTATATGATTTCATGGATATTTCTTAATACTCGCAGAGGGCGGGGAAACCCCGCCCCTACAGCGCAAATTGGTAATTGATAGGAAATAGCTAATACCGTTTCTTTGTTAGCTTTGCCAAATTCTCTTAATCTCTTATTTCTTGGCGTACTTGGCGTACTTGGCGGTTCGTTTTTTTCCTAAGATAATTAAGCGCATCTTCAGACAGAATTGGTATAAATATAAATCATGGAAAAAACATATCTGTCGTAGGGGTTTAGCAGTGCTAAACCCGACAATAGCGCGGATCTATTTATATAACAATCTGTTCTTGCATCCGCTGTTCCAACAATTCCAATAACCCATCAACATCTTTCCCAACTTGTGCAAAACAATCAGGTGGTGTTGGTTCGGGTGCAAACTGAATTAATTTAATTTCACCTTTACCAATACCAATCATCACCACTTCTCTTTCCGGTTGATGATTGGCGACAATTCCCAAAATTTCCTGAAGGCGATTCTCAACCTTATCATTTAATTTCTCAATCTCATCTTGAGGACAGTAGACAAAATGGGGTGCTGGTTGCAAATCAATGCCAATAGTACCTTGACTCTTACCATTTTCTAACCACAATCCCCAAAACAGCGCCGCTAATTCTGGCTGATTTTCTTTGACAAATCTATCCAACTGGCGACGCCACTTGTTATCTGCTGATTCCGGTTGAGTACTACCAAAAAACATAAATAATTCGTAATTCGTAATTCGTAATTCGTAATTCTCCCCTCCCTTTTGGGAAAGCGAAAAGGTTAAGGGGTAAGGGGGAAAGGTTTGAATGGGCCCTTTTCCCTTTTCCCTTTCCCCCTTAACCGAACCGTATTGAGGGGTGAGGTTCTTTTATCTCAAACCTGATTGTACACGCCAGAGACTAGCATAAATACCATCTTCCTCTAGCAGTTGTTCATGGGTTCCGGATTCTACTAGTTTTCCATGTTCCATCACATAAATGCAATTAGCATTGCGGATGGTGGAAAGACGATGAGCGATCGCAATTGTAGTTCTATTGACTGTAATCCGTTCGAGCGATCGCTGAATTGCGGCTTCTGTTTCATTATCTACCGCCGAGGTAGCTTCATCTAAAATCAAAATGGGCGGATTTTTCAAGACTGCACGAGCGATCGCAATTCTTTGTCTTTGTCCACCAGATAACTTTTGTCCTCGCTCCCCGACGATTGTCTCATACCCTTGGGGTAGATGAGTAATAAATTCATGTGCCTCAGCTATCTTCGCTGCCATGATAATTTGTTGTTCTGTAGCATCGAAGCTGCCGTAAGCAATATTTTCCGCCACCGTACCATGAAATAAAAAGACATCTTGACTGACTAAGCCAAGACAGCGGCGTAAATCCCGCAAGTTTAAATTTTGCAGGTCAATACCATCCAAAGTAATATTGCCGGTGTGCAATTCGTACAATCGCAACAAAAGTTTGACTAAGGTGCTTTTCCCGGAACCAGTGGAACCAACAATGGCGATTGTCTCACCTGCTTTTATTTGCAAAGACAGATTCTTAATTACTGGTAATCTATCCTTATAGGCAAAAGTCACATTTTTAAATTCTACTTCGCCTTTGACGGCATCACTAGGTAAGGCGATATCTCCTGTATGTATAGCAATCGGAGTATCTAATAAATCCATGACACGATTAGTAGAAGCCATTGCCCGTTGATATAAGTCAAAGGTATCCCCTAATCTAGTTAAAGGCCAGAGTAACAGCTGGACTAAAAATACTAAGGAACTGTAAGCGCCAACAGAGATTCTCCCGGCGACAGCTTCCATCCCCCCAAATAGCAGCAATACGGTGAAAGCGAATAAAATCAGCATCCGAATTAAAGGGATAAAAGCCGCAGAAAGTGCGATCGCTTTTACGTTACTCTGGCGATAGGCACTACTTTCCTCCGCTACCCGAGCCGACTCATAATCTTCGGACGTGAAACTTTTGATCGTCGTGATGCCGCTAAGATTATTAGACAACCGTCCATTGAGTAACCCGACTTTTTCCCGCACATCAGCGTAACGTGGTGCTAGCAATTTCTGAAAAGCCACCGAACCCCAAAGAATAAAGGGTATAGGTATGATTGCCATCCACGCTATATTGGGAGCCAAAATAAAGAAGCCACCGCCAACTACTACAATAGTCGTGACTACCTGGATGATATCGTTAGCTCCCACATCCAAAAACCGCTCTAATTGGTTAACATCATCACTGAGGATGGACATTAAACCGCCAGTGCTACGTTCTTCAAAATAAGCTAATTCCAACTCTTGGAGGTGATTGTATGCATCCAAACGCAAGTTATGCTGAATATTCTGCGCCAAGTTACGCCAAATCAACTTGTAGCGATACTCAAAAGTAGATTCGAGTATCCAAGTAATCACAGTGATTAAAGATAGAATCAAAAATTGCTTAAAGATATCCTTGATGCCGAATTGAGCAATGAGTGAATCCTGCTGCTTAACTACCACATCTACAGCAATTCCTACCAATGCTGGAGGTGCTAAGTCAAAAAGTTTATTTAAAATCGAAGCACCAGTAGCTAGCCAAATTTGTTGACGATACTGATGTCCATAGTCAAGCAGACGCTGGAGGGGATGCACCGCATGTCTACGCTTTCTTGATACCTGATGAGATTTAGATACTGTAGCCACAGTTAGTCTCAGTCGCGTGCAATTGATATTACCACGAGAGGTGATGAGGAAGTGTGGGGAGTGTGGGGAGTGTGGGGGGTGTGGGGAGTTGAGGGAGACAACCTGTATTGTGAATTAATAATGCCTTTTGAGGCTTTTAACTCCATTAATCAGGCTTTTAGCTCCGTTAATCAGGCTTTTAGCTCCATTAACCAGGCTTTTAGCTCTGTTAATCAGGCTTTTAGCTCCATTAACCAGGCTTTTAGCTCCATTAACCAGGCTTTTAGCTCCGTTAATCAGGCTTTTAGCTTCATTAACCAGGCTTTTAGCTCCATTAACCAGGCTTTTAGCTCCATTAACCAGGCTTTTAGCTCCATTAACGAGACTTTTAAGCTGAAAGTTTAAGCTTGCCCAATGCCCAATGCCCCATGCCCAATGCCCAATGCCCAATGGCATGATAATACAGGAGTTGCTTGTGGAGATGAACACTTGAAAAATCAGCAATTTGCCAATTGGCAAACTATAGTTTTAGGGGTTTTGTTAGCAATACTGGTGAGTATCGGCCTAAATTCGTTTATCATTATTAACCCAGGACAAGCAGGAGTGATCAGTATCTTGGGTAAAGCCAGAGATGGAGCCTTACTGGAAGGTATCCACCTAAAACCGCCGTTAATTTCCGTGATTGATGTCTATGATTTAACTGTGCAAAAATTTGAAGTGCCAGCAGAAAGTTCTACCAAGGATTTGCAAAATTTATCAGCGCGATTTGCGATTAACTTTCGCCTTGATCCTATCCAGGTAGTTCAGGTGCGACGAAAACAAGGGACTTTAGAAAATATTGTCTCGAAAATTATTGCCCCCCAAACCCAAGAAGCATTTAAAATTGCAGCGGCGAGAAGAACTGTAGAAGAAGCAATTACCAAACGTAGCGAATTGAAGGAAGACTTTGACAATGCGTTAGGCGATCGCTTAGACAAATATGGCATAATCGTGCTGGATACTAGTGTAGTTGACTTGACTTTTTCCCCAGAATTCGCCAGAGCAGTGGAAGAAAAACAAATTGCTGAACAACGGGCACAACGAGCAGTGTATGTAGCGCGAGAAGCAGAACAAGAAGCACAAGCAGAAATTAATCGTGCTAAAGGTAAAGCAGAGGCTCAAAGGCTCTTGGCAGAAACCCTCAAAGCCCAAGGTGGGCAATTAGTACTGCAAAAAGAAGCAATCGAAGCTTGGAAAACTGGCGGCGCGCAAATGCCAAACGTTTTAGTTATGGGTAATGACGCCAAAAGCAGCGTACCGTTTATTTTCAATCTAGGTAATACTCAAAATCAGCCCTAATTGTGTCAGTAGTCAGTAGTCAGTAGGGAGTTGTAAAGATATATTGAGACTACCACGCCACTTGCTACAACTTTCGGAACGAAAGCAAAGCAGTTGCTGCACAAAGGTACGGAGCATTAAACCAGAACAACAACAAATGACAACTGACAACTGACAACTGACAAATAACAAATGACACGCCAAGCGCAGTAAATCATCTTAGGATAGTAGGCAATTTCCAATTCAGATCCCAAATCATCACCCAGAAACTCAATCAACTAGATTCATGTCAACTCCTAATCATCCCAATCTCACAGCTGAAGATTCCAGAAAAATTCTCAATAAATTCAACTGTCTCGATATAGCTCCCATCCTCAAGCCCTCAGAAAAAGCTTCAGTGAGGCGGGCGTTAATTCTCATCGCCAGTCTTTCCGATTACCAAATTTTGGGTATTTGTGCTGATACAGCAGAAGCCGGAAAACTGGCGATGAAAACTTATACCCATGCTTTGGGTTATGAAGTACCGAGCAACTTACCCCACATTGAAGGGCCAGTGTATATCAAATTAAATGGCAAGAATGGTTTGTGTTATATCGATTCCTATGCGGGACATCATCGTGGTGTTTTAGTTTCTTGTCAATCTCACAATCCTGGGGGAATCAACGAAATGTATGGACATTTACCTCTGGATTTATTTGTCTAAAATTTGGCGGTGCTAGGTAGGGCAAATGCCTTACCTAGGAAATCAATTTGCAGAACCAATTACTAACTTTTATGAGCATTATTACCCTACAATCAGTCAAGAAAGACTTTGGCATCAAAGAAATATTAAAAGATGCTAACTTTAGCTTAGATGCTACTGATAAAGTTGGTTTAATTGGTACTAACGGTTCTGGTAAATCAACTCTCTTAAAAATGATTGCTGGTCTAGAACCAGTTGATAGCGGGCAAATTTTAGTTAACTCTGGTTCCAAAGTTATCTACCTACCCCAGCAGCCAGATTTAGACGAAAATCGCACAGTTTTAGCGCAAATTTTTGCCGATAGTGGCGAACACATGGCTTTGGTGCGGGAATATGAAGAACTTTCTGATAAATTAGCTCACTATCCCGAAGATAGTCAGTTAATGTCGCGGCTTTCAGTGGTAATGCAAAAAATGGATGCAACAGGCGCTTGGGAATTAGAAACCAACGCCAAAATTATCCTGACAAAATTAGGGATTTCTGACTTTGATGCCATCATCGGTACATTATCTGGAGGTTATCGTAAGCGAATTGCCTTAGCAACAGCTTTGCTATCAGAACCAGATGTTTTACTCATGGATGAGCCAACAAACCATCTTGATGCGCTTTCTGTGGAATGGTTGCAAAGTTATTTAAACCGCTATCGAGGTGCATTATTTTTGATTACTCACGATCGCTACTTTTTGGATCGTGTCACCAATCGAATTATTGAAATTGACCGAGGTGACATTTACACCTATACAGGTAACTATTCATATTACCTGGAAAAGAAAGCCTTAGCTGAAGAATCTGCCATCAGTAGTCAACGAAAACACCAAGGGGTATTACGGCGGGAATTAGAATGGCTTAAACGCGGCCCCAAAGCCCGCAGTACCAAACAAAAAGCCAGAATTGATCGCGTTCACGCCATGCGAGAAACTCAATTTAAACAAGCTAACGGTAAAGTCGATATTTCTACAGCTAGCCGCAGAATTGGCAAAAAAGTTATTGAAATTAATAATATTTCTAAAGCCTATAATGATCGCACCTTAATTAAAGATTTTACCTACGAATTTAGTCCCGAAGACCGCATTGGCATCATTGGTGGTAACGGTGCAGGTAAATCCACATTAATGGATATGATTACCGGACGAGAGCAGCCAGATGCCGGTAATGTAGAAATTGGTACGACAATTCATATCGGTTATTTTGACCAACATTCAGAAGAATTGCTCACAGCTTTGAACGAAAATCAGCGCGTGATTGACTACATCAAAGAAGAAGGCGAATTTGTCCAAATAGCAGATGGGACGAAAATTACAGCTTCGCAAATGTTGGAGCGATTTTTATTTCCCGGTAATCAGCAGTATGCACCAATTCATAAACTATCCGGTGGTGAAAAACGGCGGTTATTTTTGTTGCGCATACTTATGAGCGTACCGAATGTGTTAATTTTAGATGAACCGACCAACGATTTGGATGTGCAGACATTAGCCGTACTAGAAGATTATTTAGAAGACTTTTCCGGCTGTGTAATTGTAGTGTCCCACGATCGCTACTTTTTAGACCGGACTATAGACACCATTTTTTCCTTTGAAGCAGGTGGAGTGCTGCGTCAATATCCCGGTAATTACTCAGTTTATCTTGACTATAAAAAAGCCGAAGAAGCAGCACAGCAAGAAACTGTTAATAAAGAAAAGTCCAACAAGGTAGAGGTAGAAAAACCTGCATCTCAACCCAAAGATTCAGAAACTAAACAGCGGCGCAGACTTTCAAATTGGGAAAAGAAAGAATTTGAGCAATTGGAAGGGAAAATTGCCCAGTTAGAAGCAGAGAAAGCCGAAGCAGAGAAAGCTTTATTGAATGTTCCGTCGGGAAATTATAGCCAAGTACAAAAATTGTACGACCAAGTAGAAGCGTTGAAGCAAGCGATTGATACAGCGACTGAAAGATGGTTAGAATTAGCCGAGATGGAGTCTTAAAATAGTTTTAACTGAAGGTGAGGCAGGTAATTTGTAATGTTTCTAGACTGGTCTTGAATATATTCTAGGATACAACAAGCAACATATTCAGCCAGTTTCACAGGAACAGCATTACCAATCATTTGTTCTAGTTCTGATTTATTTCCTTGAAAATGAAACGTTTTTGGGAATGTTTGAATGTAACTGCGCTCAATTGTAGTTAGAGGGCGCAAGTATTCGTTAATATCACATACATCCCCTTCGTGCTTTTGATATGTTTTGGGAATGGGACGATTCACACCCCGAATTGTGGGACTAGGTTCGTAGATGCTGAAAATAGCCCTTCTTTTATAGCTTCTAGGATGGCGATAAAAATACTCAACACCTAAATCATTACCTAAATAATCAAAAACTGTCATTGGTTTAGGTGACTGATTTTTATGCAAATAATTAGTTAAAGCATCATCTTTTCCATAAAGTTCACCAATTAAAAAGTACCGCTTTCTGGCTTGGGGAACTCCACAATAACTTGCATTCAAAACTGTGGAACTTAAACCATATCCACTTTTTTTAAATATTTCTAAGACAGACTTTAAAGCTTGACTTTTGGCGATTCTGGCAACATTTTCCATCACAAACCAATTCGGCTTGACAACAGAAATGATCTTCGCAAAATTCACAGTTAAATCTGCCCTACCAAGACTTTCATCTCTTTTACCAGCACTGGAAAAATCTTGGCATGGAGGGCCGCCAATAATTATTTCTGGTTGCAAACTCCCAATGAATGTAGATACTTCATCGGCTGATAAGTCTTGTTCATATATAGGATGTGAAAAATTTTTTCGATAAACTGCAACCGCAGGTAACCAGCAATCAAAAGCAGCAACTATCTCAAATCCAGCATTTTGAAATCCCAGTGATAATCCCCCACAACCAGCAAATAAATCTACTGTTATCATTACTAAAAAATCAATCTTAGAGTTGTTAATATACTAATCAAACAGACCCGTTTGTAAAGTGCGATGTCTTCTCTACGAGACGCTACGCGTAGCTTGCTTCCCGTAGGGTACGACAAGCCACTTTGTGTCTACGCTTGATGCTGAATAATTCCCGAAACTGCGATCGCAAGAAAGAGAAAACTAGCAGGGCGATCAATCGTACTCATATTTTGTTGTGATTACAGTATTTGCTGAATTACTGACAATGGCAAAAATAGTTCCAAAGACGCATCTTCCAGACTTACGAAACCATAGCGAGAGTAGAAAGTCTTTGCACTTTCATCTTTTGCATCAACAAATAGACCAATCCCTCCCGCATTGTCTGCAACAATTAAAGCACGCTGCATTGCCTCAATCATCAAAACTTCTCCAATTCCTTGTCGCTGATAGGCTCGATCAACTGCTAATCTTGCCAGTTTTACTCCAGGAACTTTAGATGGGTATTTCTTGAGGAATTTCGCTGGAAATTTTTCTACACGCACTTCACACAATGTCAATGTGAAGAAACCAATTATGATTTCTGGCTGTTCTGTATTAACTAGGACAAAAGTACGGGAAATACCTTTTTGGATATGCTGTCTTGCTGTTTGTTTAAGGAATTGATTTAGTGCTTCATTACCACAGTCAAAGCAATCTCGATCATGCTGCTTACTCAGCAATTCAATGGTTCTCACTAAAAAATCCCTTGTGCTTTTTCAAGGCTGCTTTTAACTTTGCATTCGGTAAAGGAGGATTCTCAATCAGGCTAAATACTGTATCAGCATCAGTTTGTGTCAAAATAATCACTCGTTCATCTTCTATCAATTTTTTTGCTTCTTTTAACGCTGCCTGAATCATAAACTGATTCAAGGTCGCACCAGATAATTCTGCCGCTTTTTGGAGAGTTTCTTGAATACTCACAGGAATCCTGGCTGTGATCCGAACTGTATTTTCGTGTGTATTAGACATGGAGAATTAAACCTCATGTTCTCTTAATTATAACTCCGTGGTGTCATTTTGGCACCGTAGATCCTGGTCTATTCAAGCCATCCTCAATGGGAGCAAATCCGGTGATCGCTTGATACTCAATAACTCCTGAAACTGCGATCGCTTGAAAGAGAAAACTAGCAGGGCGATCGCTTCTTGTTTTCTGTCTCACGAGGTTAGCATCAAAGTACCAACAATCGGCGGTATACTCAATGTATAAACACGCTTATGGTAATTTTCAATGATGGTCACCCAAAAAATCAGCACATGGGGTAACTCTCTGGGAATCAGGCTCCCGCAAATTATTATTCAGCAGATTGGATTAAAACCAGGAGACTTAGTTGCCATTTCCACCGAGGGAAATAAGATTATTCTATCTCCGGCAAGACCCAAGTATACTCTGGATGAACTGCTCAAAGATATCACCCCAGATATGCAGCATGATGAGGTGGATTGGGGCGAACCTGTGGGAGAAGAGACTTGGTAAAAATCGATGGGCGCGTCCCCGACCGTGGTGACATTATCCAATTGGAACTCAATCCCCGTACAGAGAGTGAGCAAGCAGGCTATCGTCCCGTTATGATTATTTCGCCATTAGCATATAATCAAATATCAAATATTGTGCTAGTTTGTCCCATAACTAGCCGCAAAAAGGGATGGCCTTTTGAAGTAGAATTACCAGCCGAAATGCAGACTTACGGCGTAATATTAGTAGATCAGATTAGAGCCGTTGACTGTATAGCTAGAAAAGCTGTTTTTGTGGAAAAAGCGCCCACTGAGTTGATTGATGAAGTTATCGCCAGATTAGAGCCGCTTCTCACCTGACAGTTGTGCGCTTCTCTTTCTTGCGATCGCTCAATTATAGCTGTAACTATCACCCCCCATCCTCTAAAAAAAGGGTGGACTACATACCATCATTTTAGTTTTTAATATAAAGTTATTAACTTTACTCTATATTTGACTGCGGACTCATCAAAATTAATAAAATTATGCTCAATCTGCCAACTCCAGAGTTACGCGATCGCGCTATTCATTTCTTAGAACAAACTCCACGACAACGGCTGCAAATTCTCCAGCAATTAGGTATAGCTCGGTATAATTTTTTAACTCAACTCCGTCTTAGTGAAGCGAATATACACTGTATAATCCGGTTTTTCAACAATCCCAGTCAGCTAAAGTTTCCTAATTTGAGCGGTGCAGATTTATCTGGTTTAAATTTAGACGCAGTAAATTTGATTCGCGGTAATTTATCAGGTGCAAACTTACAAGGTAGCAGTTTAGTTAATGCAGACCTGTTATTTGCTAATTTTACCAGAGCCGATTTGCAAAATGCAGATTTAAGCGGTGCAACTTTAAATGAGACGATTTGGTTAGGTGCTTCCGTAGATAATTGTCAGTTGGGTAATTGTATAGGTTTATCTCATCAACAACGTAAAGATTTACAACTGCGTGGTGCTATGTTTAGCACTTCAGCAGATGATAATTAAACGCCAAATCATATGAGATTGATGAATAATTCGATTAAATTACCTAAAAAATTAATGCTCTTGGGTGCGGGAGAATTAGGCAAGGAGTTTGTCATTGCTGCTCAACGCCTGGGTAATTATGTAATTGCCGTTGATCGTTATGCCAATGCGCCGGCGATGCAAGTTGCTGATTGCTCGGAAGTGATTTCTATGCTCAGTGCTGATGATTTAGAAAGGATAGTGAGCAGACATCAGCCAGATTTAATTATACCAGAAATTGAAGCGATCAGAACCGAAAAACTGTTGGAATTTGAGCAACGGGGAATAACAGTCATCCCTACTGCGGCGGCTACTAACTACACAATGAATCGTGACAGAATTCGGGACTTAGCCAATCAGGAATTAGCGATCAGAACAGCTAGATATGGTTATGCAAATTCTCTAGAGGAGTTGATAGTAGCTGCTGATTTAATTGGGTTTCCTAATGTACTGAAACCAGTGATGTCATCCTCTGGAAAAGGTCAGTCTGTAATCCGGAATAAGGATGAAGTTGAGCAGGCTTGGAATTATGCGATCGCTAATTCTCGTGGTGATACCCAAAAGGTAATTGTTGAAGAATTTATTGACTTTGAAATTGAGATTACCTTACTCACAATTAAACAGTGGAACGCACCAACAATTTTCTGTCCTCCTATCGGTCATCGTCAAGAAAGAGGCGATTATCAAGAATCTTGGCAACCAGCAGGTATTTCTGAAGCCAAAATCTTAAAATCTCAAGAAATTGCCAAAAAAGTCACCGATGCTTTGGGAGGTGCGGGAATTTTTGGTGTTGAGTTTTTCATTACCAACAATGAAGTAATTTTTTCCGAACTTTCTCCCAGACCACATGATACAGGGATGGTGACCTTAATCTCCCAAAATCTCAATGAATTTGAACTACATTTAAGAGCAGTTTTAGGCTTACCTATTCCTAATATAGAACAATTCGCTCCATCAGCTAGTGCGGTAATTTTAGCTTCAGAAAAATCAGATTCAATTGCTTTTACTGGTGTAGCAGATGCTTTATCAGAAAAAGATATAGATATCCGGTTATTTGGTAAACCAAGTTCCCATCCTTATCGGCGCATGGGGGTAGCTTTGGCTAAAGGTGCGAATGTCCAAGAAGCACGAGAAAAAGCCACGAGAGCAGCCAGTAAAATTAAATTAGTTTCCTGAATTTCTCTCTTGAATAAGGGGGGGATATAAGGAGGACAAGGAGGACAAATGACTAATGACCAATGACAACTGACAACTGACTTAAGATGTTGAAAGTGCAATAAGTAAACAGATGAATAATAAAAATAGTAGCAACAGCAACGCCTGATTGCGTTTAATCCAATTTGTCACAGTTACACCAAAGCTTTGATTATCAAGCTGCGGTTGTGACTGTAATTTACTCTCTGCAATATTTTGGTAAAGGGTGCAATCTTTGGCGTAGGGACGTTGAGGAAAATTGCAAGTGTCGTCAGCGTGATAGGTGCAACTATCACATAGATACTCGTCGCCAATAGCACGGTGCAATGGAATACCAGGATGACCGTAAGCTTTAAGAGTTATGCGACAATAAGGACAATTAATAGCCTGATTATCTATAGCTTGATGACAGCGGGGACAAGATACAGTAGGCACAACTTCAGCATCAATAAGTAAACATTTTGATTGTAGCTAATTAGTCATTAGTCATTAGTCATTAGTCATTTGTTCTTTGCACTTTGTTATTCTCCCCGTCAGAGCGTCCCTGTGTCTGTTTGTCTCCCTCATCCCTAGCCCCTAGTCCCTAATTCCATTTCTCCGGATAAGTCAAGATAAAACTGAAGAAGACTTTATAATGAGTCTCCTTGTTAAAATTTATGGAAATGCCCCAACGCGTATCAATTCGCTACAAAGATGCGTCCTATAATACTAACGAGATCCGCTTGAAAACTTTTAGGTTAGCTTTTCAATTGTGGGAAGAAGAAACCAAACCGAGAAAAACCGAGTTGTATGAGTTTATCTCGTCTTGCTTGAAACAAATTGAACGCCAAGATCGTTTTATGATTTCTCTATTATTCCTGGAATTATCAGACCTGATCCGTGATTCTGCTTTAGAAAGAGGAATGAAAGAGGTTTTAATTAAAACATCTTTTAGAGAGTTTGCTTGCGCATTAACAGACTTTGAAGATAAGTCTAAATAGAATGAAAGTTTTTCTATTTGGTAAACTACATAAGCAAGGTTTGAAAGCTAGTACAAAAAGGCAAAAGTCAAAATAAAGAATGCTGAAAGTGGAAAAATTGGTCTTAATTATGAGTCTTGTTGTATAAAAAGGTTTCGCAATCTCATCGCTACCTTGAGCGTTGATTATAGTTATAAACCGCATATCTGATGTGCGTATATTGACTATACATGCAAAAACTAAGATTAGCGATCGCTCTCTTTTTGGGGACAGTTAACAAAATCGCATTGCTCCTGATCGTTTTTATGGGAGCCATTCTTTTCTTTTTTCAGACTTTCTTCTAAAGCTTGAATTTGTTCGCGACGGGCTTCCAATTCTAAAGAACGACGGGCTAAATCTTGATTTTGCAATGTTAAAGCTTGTCTCCAATGTTCTGCTCTTTCGGCTTCCTGTTGTAAAAAATCTGGGGTTATACCAATAGACAGGTAGGCTTGTACTAAATGTAATACCCAATTGGTGGCTTCTTCTAATCTTTCTATGTCCCCTGTTGGGGAAAGTTCGACTAACACCAGTAATTTTTCGCTCATGGTGTTACCTCTTCCTAAAAGAATTACCGCCTCTTCTGGGATCAGCGCCCAAAGATTGTCGGCTTCTTGACGTGCCAACAAGCGCAACTGATACTGTTCTAAAAATTCGTTTTTATTTACCTGGGCTAGATATCGCATGAGTGTAACTTTGCTCCCATTCAAAACTCAAAATTTAGTTTTGATGTTTGATTTTTAATTTTTCGGTTAGTTTAACTTGTCATGGGTAAATTAATCAGAATTTAAGGCTTGAATTTGTTCGCGACGGGCTTCCAACTCTAAAGAACGACGGGCTAAATCTTGATTTTGCAATGTCAAGGCTTGTCTCCAATGTTCTGCTCTTTCGGCTTCCTGTTGTAAAAAATCTGGGGTTATACCAATAGACAGGTAGGCTTGTACTAAATGTAATACCCAATTGGTGGCTTCTTCTAATCTTTCTATATCCCCTGTCGAGGAAAGTTCGACTAACACCAGTAATTTTTCGCTCATGGTGTTACCTCTTCCTAAAAGAATTACCGTCTCTTCTGGAATCAGCGCCCAAAGATTGTCGGCTTCTTGACGTGCCAACAAGCGCAACTGATACTGTTCTAAAAATTCGTTTTTATTAACTTGGGCTAGATATAGCATGAGTGTAACTTTGCTCCCATTCAAAACTCAAAATTTAGTTTTGATGTTTGATTTTTAATTTTTCGGTTAGTTTAACTGGTAATGGGTAAATTAATCCTAATTACCCATTATCCATTGCAGCTATACTAAACCACGCAGGCGATGTCTACAGCAACGCCTGGAGGCGATCGCGTAAAATTTCTGCTTGTTTTTGCGCCTCTGCTAAAGCATCTCGCGCAGTTTGGACTACATCTTTTGGCGCTTTATCGACAAAGTTAGCGTTGCTTAACCTTGCAGTTAGAGATTGGGCTTCCGCTTCGGCTTTGCTGAGGCTTTTCTCTAACTTGGCGCGTACTGCTTCAATATCCACCACACCCTTGAGGGGAATGACGACTTGGACTGTACCCACAACACCAGCAATGGAATTTTCTGCTGACTCAGGCTGTGATTGTGTTTGTTGTAGAGGTTTGTCTGTTGTTGGCGAGAACAACTTTGACCACAACTGTTGTCTAGATTGCGCTGTGAGTAAGTAGCGGCTAGTAACCCAAGTTGTGTAACCCAGACCTACGATTTCAAAGAAAGTTCCAACTAGGGGAACTTCATCAATTGCATTGGTAACACTGTAAGCCAACCGAGTCAAGACAATCGCCACGATAATTAAGCCTATGGTTTTCAAACCCTTGAGAGGTTTTTTGGGAGTAACTGTTGCTTGATTAGACTTATCAGCAATGGTTAAAGTCTCCACCTTAGCCGAATCTTTAATATAGGCTTGTCCGACAGTGAGAATTTCCCGTTCTCTTGGGTTTTCACTTTGCAAATTCACCGTCACTTTTGCTCCGGGCTTAATCTCCGCTTCGGCGCGTAAATTGCGAATTGTGCGGATAGTGTCAATCAAAAGCCCAAATTGTGCTTCAATTTCTGGATTGATTAAGTTACTATCCACTTGGGGATAGGTTTGTAAGGATAAAGTTTGCGGGGAATCTGCTGGTTGTTGGGTGAGAGTTTGCCAAATCTCCTCAGTGATATGGGGCATAAAAGGATGAAGCAGTTTTAAAATTCCTTCCAGAACGTGAGCTAGGGTTTGTTGTGCTACTCGCCGCGATGCTGGGTCAGCATCTTTTTGCAGACGAGATTTCACCAGTTCAATATACCAGTCGCAGAAGTCACCCCAAATAAATTCATACAATCCTTTTGCAGCTTCACCTAAACCATAATTATCGATGTAATTAATCGTCTGTTTAATAACTTGATGGTAGCGCGAAATTATCCAGCGATCGCTTAATTCTGTGGCGAGTGGTTGACCTAATTGTTGCGGCGTTTGACCATCCAGATTCATCATCACAAACCGGGCGGCGTTCCACAACTTATTGGCAAAGTTGCGGGAAGCTTCCACCGATGGCGACTCATCCTTTTTACGGTCATATTCCAGCCGGATATCTTGACCAGCGCCTACCACTTCCTTAACTAAGGTATAACGTAGGGCATCAGTGCCATATTTATCAATTAATAATAGCGGGTCAATGCCATTACCTTTAGTCTTCGACATTTTCTGACCTTTTTCATCCAGCACTAATCCGTGGATGTAAACATCATGAAATGGCATTTTTCCCGTAAAGTGACCCGCCATCATCGTCATTCTGGCTACCCAGAAAAAGATAATGTCAAAGCCCGTTACTAAGGTAGTCGTGGGGTAGTAAGTTGCTAAATCCTGAGTTTCTTGCGGCCAGCCCAAAGTCGAAAACGGCCACAGTCCCGAAGAAAACCAGGTATCTAAAACATCTGGGTCTTGTTCAAGCTGGACATTTTCGCCAAATTGTGCTTTAGCTTTTTCCCAAGCTTCCTCAGCGTTTTTAGCGACGACAAAGGGGGTAGTATCTGTTATTTGTCCGCCCGTTTCACTGACAGCGTACCAAGCGGGGATTTGATGACCCCACCACAACTGACGGGAGATACACCAATCTTTTAGCTTCACTAACCAATCACGATAAACCTTAGTCCAGCGTTGAGGGACAAACTCCGGGGAATTTTGCTGATCGAGGAATTCCAGCGCCCGGTCTGCTAAGGGGCGAATTTTCACAAACCACTGAGTAGAAAGCAAAGGTTCAATCGGAACTTTACCGCGATCGCTATAAGGAACAGTATGCTTATAATCTTCTATCTTCACCAAAAAGCCATCTGCCTCAAGGCGTGCAACCACATTCTTTCTGGCTACAAAGCGGTCTTGTCCTTGAAACTCAAGAGCATTAGCGTTGAGAGTACCATTTTTATTCAGGATGTTAATAAACGGTAGATTGTGACGCTTACCCATTTCAAAATCATTGGGGTCATGGGCTGGAGTCACCTTCACGCAACCAGTACCAAAAGTTGGATCGACAAATTCATCGCCAATAATCGGGATTTCCCGTTGTGTAATTGGCAAAGTTACGGTTTTCCCAATTAAATGTTTGTATCTCTCATCACTGGGATTAACTGCTACTCCTGTATCACCCAGCATCGTTTCTGGGCGAGTTGTCGCTACTTCCACATAACCAGAATTATCACTGAGGGGATAGCGGAAGTGCCAAAGATTACCATTAACCTCTTGATTTTCCACCTCCACATCCGACACCGCCGACTGGGAAGCGGGACACCAGTTAACTAAATACTCTCCGCGATAAATTAAGCCTTCAGCATACAGGCGAGTAAACGCTTCAATTACAGCTTGCGATAAACCCTCATCCAGGGTAAACCTTTCCCGCGACCAGTCCACCGAAACACCTAAGCGGCGTAGCTGATTCACAATAAACCCGCCCGATTCCGCCTTCCATTGTTTAGCGCGGTCTAAAAATTGTTCACGCCCCAACTCATAGCGAGTTTTACCCTCTTTCTTGAGTTGCTTTTCTAGCATAGTGTGTACAGCAATGCTGGCGTGGTCAGTTCCCGGTAGCCATAAAGTATTACGACCCCGCATCCGGTGGTAGCGCACCAGTACATCAATCAAGGAACTTTCAAAGGCGTGACCCATGTGCAAACTACCGGTGACATTGGGTGGGGGAATGACAACACAGTAAGGTTCGCCGCCGTGATTGGGGTCGGCTTTGTAAACTTGGTTTTCTTCCCAGAATTTTTGCCATTTGGCTTCTGTGGAGAACGGTTCGTAGAGACTAGGGAGATTAGGTATAGTTGCGGTCATGCGGGGAAAACTAAGTTTGGAAGGACTCTAATAAATTTTGCCACAGGGATGAAGGGGGATTTATGGAAATGAACCGCCCTTCGGGTTCAGCAGTTCGCAATCGACGCAAAGCGCCAAGACTGCGACTGCTTCACCAAGACGCAGAGAACGCCAAGAGAAGAGAGCCAAGTCAGGAAGTGGACAGGCTCGCTTATGCTGTGATTGGGGCGGCGATTGAGGTACATCGGATATTGGGGCCAGGGTTTTTAGAGGAGGTGTATAAGCAGGCGTTGATTATAGAATTTTTAACCCGTGGTATACCTTATGAATGTGAGAAGTCGGTAACAGTCACTTACAAAGGACAGGAAGTAGGTATAGGTAGATTAGATTTTTTGATTGGGGACTGTCTAGTTTTAGAATTAAAAGCTGTCCAGAATCTAGCCCCAATCCATGAAGCAAAAGTACTCTCATATCTGAAAATTACTAACTCTCCCCTCGCCCTCCTGATAAACTTTAACGTCCATCTCCTCAAAGACGGCATCAAACGTATTATTCTATCTTCTTAATCTTCTCTTGGCGCTCTTGGCGTACTTGGCGGTTCCTTAATTCTATGAAACCTCAAACCTCCCCTTGGACTTACATCCCCACTCTCTACTTCGCTGAAGGTGTCCCCAACGTCATCATCAGCAGCGTTTCCGTCATCTTCTACAAAAAACTCGGCATCGACAACGACCAAATCACAGCTTGGACGAGTTTTCTCTACCTCCCCTGGGTAATCAAAATGTTTTGGGGGCCAGTGGTAGATATTTACGCCACAAAAAGAACATGGATATTAGTCACCCAATTTGCCATGTTTTGTTGCTTAAGTTTAGTAGCTTTATCTTTACAACTCCCAAATTTCTTTTTCGTCTCCTTAGCAGCCTTAACAGTCGGAGCATTTATTTCTGCAACCTATGATATAGCTACAGATGGCTATTATATGTTGGCATTAAGTCCCGAACAACAAGCTTTCTTTGTTGGTATTCGTTCGCTGTTTTATCGCATCGCCGTATTATTTGGTAGCGGATTGTTAGTGGTTTTAGCTGGGCGATTAGAAACCACACTCAATAATATTCCTTTAAGTTGGACTATATCGTTAGGATTTTCCGCCGTCATCTTTGCTATCTTGTTTATTTTTCATCGCTTCATTTTACCTTTACCAGACTCAGATACTCCCCGCCAAACACAAGCCGAAGCGGAAAAGATACCTTTTGTAGATATTATTCAAACCTATTTTCGCCAGGAGAAAATAGTTGCTATTTTAGCATTTATCTTACTTTATCGATTAGGTGAAGCAATGCTGTTGAAGATAGCTTCGTTATTTCTCCTAGACAAACTAGAAAAAGGCGGTTTAGCTGTCTCAACCGAACAATTTGGCTTGATTTACGGAACCTTTGGCGTACTTTCTCTAATTATTGGCGGGATTTTAGGAGGAATGTTAATTTCTCGCTATGGCTTAAAAAAATGTCTTTTTCCTATGGCTTTAGCCTTGAATTTACCTGACTTATTTTATGTATATCTGGCTTATGCTAAACCATCACTAACATTAGTTTATCCCCTAGTTTCCTTAGAACAATTTGGCTATGGACTCGGTTTTACAGCCTTTAGCGTCTATTTAATGTATATTTGTCAAGGTGAATATAAAACCTCTCATTACGCCATATCTACTGGACTCATGGCTTTAGGTCTGATGTTGCCAGGGGCAATTAGCGGTACAATTCAACAAGCAGTGGGATACCCATTATTTTTTGTTTTGGTTTGTTTGCTGACTATTCCAGGGATGATTACTATATTTTTCATTCCATTAAAAGAACCAGTTAAGCCTCCCACTAGTTAAAAATTAACAGGGAAAAGGGACACTGAGCGTTCGCGTAGCGTCTCGCAGAGAAGTCGAAGTGTACCCTCTGCCTTTAGAAAGTAAATAAAATAGCGAGTTTTGAATTTATCCATGAATTATGTTTTAGGAATTGATGGCGGCGGTAGCAAGACTGTATGTGTCTTAATGGATGAAACACGCCAAGTTATTAGTCGTGGGGAAGCAGGCGCATCTAACTATCAAAGTATAGGTATTGACGCAGCGCGACAATCAATTGAATTTGCCATAATGGCGGCGACAGATAAAGCTATACATATCACGAAGCCAATAAAAATTACCGCGATTTGTTTAGGTTTAGCAGGTGTGGGACGTGCAGAAGATATTGAAGTAGTAAAAGGGGTAGTCAAAGAATTACAAAATAGTGAATTTTTGGCAATCAATTGGGCATTACCAGCAGCTAATATTGTCATTTGTCATGATGCTTTAATTGCTTTAGTTGGTGGGATTGCTAATAATGTGGGAATTGTCACAGCCGCAGGTACAGGTTCGATAGTTTTCGGGCGAAATCATCAAGGAGTTACCAAGCGCGTTGGTGGCTGGGGATATATTTTAGGAGATGAAGGTAGCGCCTATAAAATTGCTATTGCGGGTGTACAGGCAGCATTGAAAGCTTATGATGGCAGTGGGAAACAAACGAGTTTGATAGATATTTTCAAAGTTTATCTAGAATTGTCTAGTTTAGAAACTTTAGTGGAATTAATATATCAGCGGGGGTGGGGAGTTACCGAAATAGCTGCTTTAGCAGAAATTGTAGATTTAGCAGCAGCTTTAGGTGATGAAGTAGCGAATAAAATTATTGACGATGCTGTAGAATATTTGGTTACAGCCACCGCCACAGTGATTGAGCAAATTTTTAGCGATCGCCCAATTTTAGAAGTAGTGACTACAGGAAGTGTGTGGCAAGGTAAATCCAAGATGCATGAGAGGTTTTCCGCATCTCTGGCTAAAAAGTTTCCTCAAGTAAAAGTGATGTTTCCTAAGCATGAACCTGCTTATGGTGCGGGTTTATTGGCGTTGCAGAAGTTAAGTAGGGGAGAGTAGTAATTGTTGCGCTGATGAAGGGAACCATAGATAGAAAGCAAGTCTCAACTTGTTTAAATATGAGCTAAGTTTTTTATATCATCTTCGATATGATAAAAAAAAATACTATTACTTGGGCTGATGTAGCTTATGCAGTCCGAATTACTACTGAAGGATGTGACCAAGAATGGGAACTTTTAGAACTAATTTGGGAAGCATGGGAAATAATAATTGAAGCTGGACTTGCAACATATTCAAATCAACAAGAATTTTGGCAAGTATTTCTGCGCTTTTGTGCTATTGTCAGTTTATTTTTAGAATTAGTTGGTGGTGATTGCTGGGAATATTATGTTGAAGTTTACTTATTTGATTGGTTAGAAAATATTAAAAATAGCGCTTATTTTGACGAATATATAATTGAATATATAGATAAAATCCTACCAATTTTAAATTCAGAAATTGACTCAGATAATTTACTGCATTTTGTTGAGATGGATTTAGGGCAAGGAATTTTGGATCTCTTAGATAGAAGTTATGATTCAATAATGTTGCAAGCCATACAAGAATTTAGACAACAACAGCTTGAAAAATATGAAGATGAATATACATTACAAAAAATAGAAGCTGAACAAATTATTGAAAAAACAATTATTAATAATTTACTTAATTTAGCTGAGGTACATGATTACGAAAACAAAGATTATCAATTCCCTATATATAAAACTGCACTTTTAGGAACACACGTATATGATAAAATTTTAGATATAAGATGTCTATACAATGAAAATAATAATGATGAATTTGAACAATTAGAACAATTATATAAAATTCAACACGCAGCTCGGTCATTAGTTAAATATTTTTCAATGTATGACTTAAAACCCAGATATACCCTGAATCAATTTTCTGACAACATAGGTATTGAAGATATAGAGATAAAACGCTGGATACGTGCGGTAAATCGAAAAAGACAAGTAATTTTATACGGTTCACCCGGAACAGGTAAAACATTTATAGCTGAACATCTTGCTAAACATTTAATTGGTGGTGGTGATGGTTTTTTAGAAATTGTGCAATTTCATCCATCATACACTTATGAAGACTTTATTCAAGGTATCCGTCCCCAAAGTGAAGATGGAAAATTAACATACCCACTTGTTCCTGGACGCTTTTTAGAATTTTGCAAAAAAGCAGAATTTTGTCAAGACACTTGTGTCCTCATCATAGATGAGATAAATCGTGCAAATTTAGCTCAAGTTTTTGGCGAATTGATGTATTTGCTAGAGTATCGTGATAAAGAAATTCCTTTAGCTGGCGGTAATACCTTTCGCATCCCAAAAAATGTCCGTATTATTGGCACAATGAATACAGCAGATAGGTCTATTGCCCTCATAGATCATGCGCTTCGTCGTCGCTTTGCATTTATTGAACTTCGCCCAAATTATGATGTATTGCGACGTTATCACCAAAAAACAGGTGTTGCAGTAGAGGGATTAATTAATATTCTACAGCAATTAAATCAAGTTATTGCCGATAAAAACTATGAAATTGGTATTTCCTTCTTTTTAACAGATAATCTACGCGAAGATATTGAAGACATCTGGCGTATGGAAATTGAACCTTATTTAGAAGAATACTTTTTTAACCAGATAGAGAAGGTAGAAAATTTTCGCTGGGATACAATTAAGCAAAATTTATGGACAGAAACCCAGTAAAACACAGAATTATTGAAATAACAGAATATCAAGAGAAGCTATTTACATATCAAGATATACCAGACTCGGTAGGACAGGAATTATATGATAAATATAAAACGCAAATAGAGATAGAATTTCCTAGCTACAAAACAAGACATCAGTGGCGGCTTAAATCTAAAGGATGGGTTGGTTATATTCCTGTAAATCCTGACTTTGGTTTAAAAATCAATCCCAAAGTTCCTATCAAAAACCTCTTCGATATGCTGGAATATGCCTATAATTTGAAGGATTTTCGCTTTCTTGATGGGCTGATGGATTGCGAATCTTTGCAAGAATTTTATAATTATCTGGCTCATTTATTAGCCCAGAAAATTATTGCGCGATGCCGTAAAGGATTATATCGTACTTACTTGCCTAAAACACAGCAGCTTGCCTATGTAAGAGGACGACTGGATATGCAACAGCTAATTCAAAAGCCTTGGGATGTTAAACTCAAATGTCACTACCAAGAACATACTGCTGATGTTGCAGAAAACCAAATTCTGGCTTGGACACTTTATATTATTGGTCACAGTGGTTTGTGTTCAGATAGAGTATCACCAACAGTAAGAAAAGCTTATCACGCTCTCCAAGGATTAGTAACACCACAACCTTATCGTGCAGAAGATTGTATCGACAGACAATATAATCGCCTGAATGAAGACTATCAAATATTACATATTCTCTGCCGATTCTTTTTAGATAACAGTAGCCCAAGTCATGACATGGGAAATCATAAAACTTTACCTTTTCTCATTGACATGGCACATTTATATGAGCTTTTTGTTGCAGAATGGTTGAAGAAAAATGCGCCACAAGGCTATTGTTTTAAACAACAGCATCAAATAGAAGTTGGTCAAAATCGGCAATTTATTTTAGATATCTTACTTTGTGATGCTGCTACTGGCAAACCATTAGCAGTTTTAGATACAAAATATAAATCTCCTGAAAAAGCGGCAAATAGCGATATTCATCAAATGATTAGCTACGCTAACACAACCAATTGTAAACAAGCTTTCTTGGTATATCCAGTTGATTTGAAACAGTCACTAAATATTAAAAGTAACGATATTCAAGTCCGTAGTCTTACCTTTTCACTAGATGATAACCTCGATCGCGCTGGTCAAACATTCTTAAACAAACTCTTCTCTGCGCCTTTACGGTGAGTTTTTCTAACTCTTCACCAAAAAACCGCATTTCCCTTCAAACTCACCCAGTTGAGTGATGCAATAATTCACTTTGCGATCGCCCAATTTTAGAAGTAGTGACTACAGGAAGTGTGTGGCAAGGTAAATCCAAGATGCATGACAAGTTTACCGCATCTCTGGCTAAGAAGTTTCCTCAAGTAAAAGTGATGTTTCCTAAGCATGAACCCGCTTATGGTGCGGGTTTATTGGCGTTGCAGAAGTTAGCAGGAAAGAATTTTTAAGGAACCGCAAAGGCGCAGAGAACACAGAGAGGAGTGAAGAGTGCGATCGCGTACCTGTTCATATTATGGATAGTTGGGGAAGAATTAATTGTAAGTATTTAAACACAATTTATTACACACGTTTACAGAAAATTAAGACATTAAACTTTGATTCTGGGTAGAAACTTCTGTGTAAATAATTCTGTGGGATTACTTATGACTACTCTTGACTAGCCAGATGTGGAATTCCCATGCAAACATCAGTAATATTTCTGCAAAAAAAGTTTCCCACTTTTGTTCAATGGTTATCAATAGCCAAGTGGCAGTATGTTTACTACGCTCTAGCAGCCTTTGATCTACTAACCGTCTCAAGCAGTCTGTACCTCAACCACAAGATAATGAACATTTATACTCAGTCTCTTGTGGTAAATCATGAGTGGGCTGCGCGACTGGAAACCTATTCTGATCTAGGTCAACTTCTAGCAGATGTCAATGCCCCGGGAAATGATGTTTTCGATTCACAGGATGTCAGGTTGGAGTCAAAGAGATTAGAATCTGCCCAGGATATATTTGAGAAGAAATTTAACGTCGTTAGACAAGAGCTACAAACTCAGGTCGATCCAGCACAAGCAACACATTTACTCAAAGATTTGGCTGGGGTGGAAGCAGCAACAACAGAAATGGTTGCTGAAGCCAAACTAATTTTTTCATATTTTCGCCAGAATCAGCCGGAAATGGCTGGCAGACGCATGGCAACGATGGATCGTAAATATCATCAAGTCAATAAAGCGCTGGCGAGATTTCGCCGGAATGTGAGCCAGATTCAGCAGCATCTCTTGGAGCAACAACAAATAGCCGCCAATGTATTTCGACAGTATGAGTTGGCGATCGCAGGCGCAATGGTGCTCATGGTTAGTGGTGTGACGTTTTATGGGCATCAGCTAGCCCAAAAGATGAAATCCGATGCTCAAGAGAAGGAACAGTCAATTACAGAACTACAGCAAGCAGAAGCTCGCTTAAAGGAGCAAACCCAGCATTTACAACTTACCTTAGAAAACCTCCAGAAAGCTCAGTTGCAATTGGTGCAAAGTGAGAAAATGTCGAGTTTGGGAGAGCTTGTAGCTGGCGTTGCTCACGAAATTAATAACCCAGTTAATTTTATCCACGGCAACCTGACTCATTTTCAAGACTATGCACATAGTCTTTTAGCCTTTATCAGACTTTACCAGAAGTTTTACCCCAAGGCTCCACCAGAAATTCAAGCTGAAGCGGATGAAATTGACCTGGAGTTTTTGCAGCAAGATTTGATTAAGGTTGTTGATTCCATGAAGATAGGAACTGATCGCATTCGTGAGATTGTGTTGTCGCTACGTAATTTCTCGCGTATGGATGAAGCCGATTTTAAAACTGTGGATATTCATGAAGGCATCAATAGTACATTGCTGATTTTGCAACATCGCCTGAAAGCCCAATCACATTATCCAGCAATTGAAGTAATTAAGGACTATGGTACCTTGCCCCAAGTCGAGTGTTCTGCTGGGCAACTCAATCAAGTTTTTATGAATATTTTATCCAATGCCATCGATGCAATGGAAGAAAATAATACTCAGCGAACAGTTGCAGAAATTAAAGCCAAACCCAGTCAGATTACGATTCGCACATCAGCTATCGATACCCAATGGGTTGAAATTGCGATCGCCGACAACGGAATTGGTATTTCCGAACAGATTCAGCAACGCATCTTCGATCCGTTCTTTACAACCAAGCCTGTGGGAAAAGGTACAGGTATGGGTATGTCTATCAGTTATCAAATCATCACCGAAAAACATGCTGGTAAGCTCAAATGTTTTTCTACCCTGGGGGAAGGAACAGAATTTTTGATTCAGATTCCCATTCAGCAACAAGTTAAACCTGTTTGAGCAACAAGTTAAACCTGTGTTAGATTTTATATTTTCTATTCAAATCCTGGCAATCAGAAAGTTCCAGAAATCTCCAGCAATACTAACTAATCTAATTTTGCATATAGCAATCCTATATTATTTGTGAAAATTCGCGCTGTCCAGATCCCCGACTTCTCAAAGAAGTCGGGGATCTAATTTTCTATATAAGAGTTATCATCATCACTCAAGTGGGTGATGGAGTAATTCACGGTATTATGTTACAAGTATAATACAAGTAATTTCAAAAGAGGCAAAAAATGAACCATCTGGACTTTTGAAGCCGGACTTGACGAACCCAGCGAATGGTATTCACGCCATTAATCTAATCGTCTACAAAATAGCCGAAGTTCTGCAAGCATCCGGTTATCCTGAACCAACAATTTGGCGTTCTTCTCCCATCACGACGATCGCCAATAACTACGATAAGCTGTATATTCCCAGCGAAAGTTTATCCCGTTCCGCCAAATACACCCGTTACCTCAGTGACGGTAGGCTACTCAGAACTCATACCACTGTGATTATGCCAGAGTTACTTCCTCACTTACACGGGGAACAACTCATTCTCCACCCCGGTATTTGTTATCGCCGGGATGTGGTGGATAAGCGTCACGTCGGGGAACCCCATCAAATGGATGTATGGTTAATTAGCCAACATCAACAATTAGCCAGAGTTGCTTTAATTCAATTAATTACTGTTATTCTCAACTCAATTCTTCCCGGTGTTTCCTATCGCCTAAATGAAACATCACATCCATATACCTGCAATGGTTTAGAAATTGAAGTGTTAGTTAATGGTAACTGGATTGAGGTAGGAGAATGTGGAGAAATTCACCCTAATTTACTTAAAAGAGGCTATACAGGTTTAGCTTCTGGTTGGGGATTAGATCGTCTGGTGATGTTAGTAAAAGGGATAGATGATATTCGCTTATTGCGAAACACCCATCCCCAAATAGCTGCCCAGATGACGAACCTGGAAACCTATAATCAGGTATCTAATAAACCAAGTATCAGCCGAGATATGTCTATTGTCACTGGGATAGATACTGATTTAGAAGATATTTGTGAACAAATACTAAAAGTTTTAGGCAATGAAGCTGAACTATTAGAATCTGTGGAAATATTAAGCGAAACTCTTTACCCGCAACTTCCACAAAAAGCGATTCAACGTTTAGGTATTAATCCCCATCAAAAAAATCTGCTGGTACGGATGACTCTTAGGAGTCTTCATGCGTCTATTTCTCATCAAAAAGCCAATATTCTGCGGGATTGGGTTTATCAACAAATTCATCAAGGCGAGTAATTAGACACGGGGACAAACAGACACGGTGAGGCGGTAACAAAGCTAATTTCTCCATTTCTTTCAAGGAGAGTGATAAAATCTGTTTTTTCCCCTGCGCTCTTTGCGTCCTCTGCGGTTCAATAATAATTGATTTAACCTTATTAGGCACAGAGAAGAGAATAGGACTTACGCAAAAATTACCAAAAACCTTAATTTATTGAACCGCCTTCTCTGCGAGAGGCTTCCGCCAACGCGCAGCGTCTCGCAGAGAAGATGCCAAGAACGCCAAGAGTTCGTAGAGTGTGCGTAAGTCCTAGAGAAAAGAAAACAGATATAGCAATCCGTTTAGGAGTTACAAACACCTATCTTCCTTGTCTCCCTTGTCTTCCTTATCTTCCTTGTCCCTTTTGTTCATACTAAGTAAGTCGGTGGAAAAAAACCAAACTATGTTACGAAACGTAAATTGGCTTGAAACCCTTACCAATGACAAATGACAAAGCGCAAAGTCTGAGCGGAGGTTTCCTCCGATCAGAACTTTGTAAGAATGACAAATGACAGTCCTCGCCAGTTATGTTTAATTGCACCGCCCTACTTATCAAACACCCCCCGCATCGCCAGAAGCGCTGTTCCATAGGCTGCTTCCGTATTTTCTGAGGAAACTACGGGGACTTTTAAATACCTTCCACGTATAGCAGTCCAAGTATTATTAGCTGCACCACCACCAGCCGTATAAACGCGATGTAAGTTATCTGTGCCCATTTGCTGTAATAATTCATACCCCCGCGCTTCTATGCGGGCAATACTTTCTAATAACCCATGTAAAAATTCCCTAGGATTATCTGGGCGTGGTTCTAAGCGTGGGGGTAAATTGGGATCGTTAATCGGAAAGCGATCGCCTGCTTTCAACAAGGGATAATAATCTAACTCGCTGGCTGTGGTAGCATCAATCTCACTACTCAAGCTTTTTAACTCAGCGTCAGTAAAAAATTGCCGCAACACTGCACCCCCAGTATTAGAAGCACCGCCAGTTAGCCACAAATCACCTAAGCGATGGCTGTAAATTCCATATCGCGCATCTTCAACGCGAGTACGACTCAATAGTTTTAATACCAGTGTCGAACCCAAGGAAGTCACCGCTTCCCCTGGTGATTTTGCGCCACTGGCCAGAAAAGCCGCAATACTATCTGTAGTCCCCGCACAAACTAAACAATCCTGGCGCAAACCAAATTTAGCTGCAATTTCTGGGCGTAATTCCCCAATCGGTGTTCCAGGCGGTAAAACTTCAGGTAGCTGAATTGGGATTGGCAAATTTTCCAGCCATTGGGGGTATTTCAACTCTTCCACGTCGTAACCCAGTTTTAAGGCGTTGTGGTAGTCGCTAATACCTAAGCGTCCATGCAGCAGAAATGCTAGCCAATCTGCTTGATGCAGGAAATATCTAGCTTCTGTAAATGTCGGTAACTGTGACATCCACAGAAGTTTGGCAAGGCTGGAAGTAGCACTGACTACTGTATGATTCTCCGGGGCGATACTTTTCAACTGCTCTAGCATCACCGATCCCCGTGAATCGTTATAAAGCAAAGGTGCGTCTTGTGGGTTTCCAGCTGCGTCTATCAGCAAGACAGTGGAAGAAGTCCCATTAATAGCGATCGCCTTAATTCCTCGCCGCAGTGGTTCTGGAATGGCGGCTAACAGCGTCCATAAAGCCTTGTGCCATACATCTATCCAATCAGCGGAAATTTCCCAAGGATACCTCATTTCTGCCTGGATGCTAGCTTCAGCGTCAATCACCGTCGCCCTAGCGCCAGATGTCCCAAAGTCGATCCCCAGAAATAAATCCATAGATTTAGTTACACAACTGGCACAATAAATCCAGGTTAGGGTTCTCAAGAGTCCAGAGTCAAGAGTCAAGAGTCCAGAGTCCAGAGTCTAGAATTTATTGACCAATGACCAATGACCAATGACCATTGACCATTGACCATTGACAGCCTCAACGACAAATCGCCAGACACCCAGCGTTAGTCCATAGATTGATATATTTTCTTTAAAAAGAATAACGAATGACTACGGAGCGATCGCGGCTTTTGTTGCATCTTGTAACAAGATATTCCACAAACCTGGCAAAACAGGGAAAAGTAGTAAACGAACTATTTAAAACGTATTGAGTTTAGGAGGTTTCCAACCATGCCTATATCTAACACTCTCATGTTTGCTGTCACATCTCTCTCAGATACTCAAGTGTACATCGCTTTGGTTGTGGCCTTGATTCCAGGTGTTTTGGCTTGGCGTTTAGCCACAGAACTTTACAAATAAGCTACTGTGTGACACAGTTGTTGGGCTAAGAAGCCTGGCATGAGTGAGTAACTTTGATCGACACTTGTAGCTTTAGGCAAGTAAGTGTTCGACTCTGGCTACTTACGTATGCCAGGTTTCTTTTTTGGCTGTGAATACACTTGTAGCAATTTCCGAAAAATGAAGTAATATGGCAGCTAAATCAAGGCTTAAGAAGGCAGAAGTACTTTCTTCAGAAGGAATACCTGCACGCAAATGCCAGGAATTTGATAAAGTTGACGCTCTATTATTTTCCTACCTACTTAAAACCAGGGACGCGATTACCATATGACAGAGCATAAAGAAATTAATTCTGTATAATATTTGACAATATTTCCTTCTGTGATCTGCCCTTCGGCTTCGCCACTTGCTTGATAAAGGGGAACCCGTCCACTGCAGTGGCTCACTATCTACCATTCTTCACTAATCGGCTTTTTGCGCTGTTCTGCTTGAATTTACGAGGTCTTTTTTACCATCATGAACGCTATTCAACCATCTAGAGAGCCGCTACAACCGATACAAAAACGCCGGGTTGTTCCTCGGCCAAAGCGCCATCTGCGTCAGCGATCGCATCAAGTAATGGCTGTGGAAGTAACAGCCAAGATAGCAGTTAATCTGGCAATTTCAGCAGCAGCAGTTTCCGCCCTGATGCAACTTTTGCCTTATCACTGGTTACAGCAAGACAAATTGCGAGAAATGCGTACTGAAACCAAGCAGATGGAAGGGCGTGTGAATGTTTTGCAAGGACAATTCAGCCGCAACTTCGATCCCTCGCAAGCCAAAAGTATTATGCAACAACAAAGCTACCGATTTGACCCGTCCCAGCGTCAGATCGTGTTGATGAATCAGGATCAAGCAGAAGCAACTAACCAATCCGAGTCATCACCTTAAGCAAAAGCTACTAGGGGCTAAAAACTAGAGTATAGTACCGTTTGAAGCTAGAAGAGATATTGCCTGTTATAGTTATTGTCGCCAAGCTGCACTACTTAATATTTATTAGCTATTAGTTATACAGGGTCGCTATCCTCTACTCACAAATTAGATTTGCAAGTCCTTTGAGGGACTAATCTACAGAATCAGGATGTTCAGGAGATAGCAGTTCAGTTAACCAATTTTCCAGTTGTCTACGCAAGCGCCAACCAGGAACATCTTTTCTATCGGGTATTTGAGTCAACGCACGACGATAATCAGCGATCGCACAATTCCAGTCACCCCAAAGATGATAAGTCCTGCCTCTCTCAGCCCAGATATGACCTTCTAGCTGCCCGAAAAGCAGTGCGACATCAAAATTCTCAATTGCCTCTTCGTATTGCCCTAATTCGCGCCAGGTGATGCCTCTGTTAATGCGTGCCCGGACATGGCTAGGATTCAAATCAATCGCCCGATCATAATCAGCGATCGCTGCGGCTAATTTGCCACAAGCAGCATAGTAGTTGGCGCGGTTATTATAAGCACTAGCCAAACTCGGATTTATTTGCAGTGCTGTGTTATAGTCACAAAACGCTTTTTGGCTTTCACCGCTTTGAAAATAAATCAGCCCACGGTTGTTGTAATCAATCGCGTTTTGCGGATGACGGCGGATCAGTTGGCTTAAAAGTGCGATCGCCTCACCATAATCTCCTCTCTGAGCCAATCTCAAGGCACAAGAGCGTAAATCACCATCTTCTATGTCTAAATCATCTTTGAAATTTTTAGTTTGATTTGATACTGAATCGCATAAGTTATTTTGCTTATCTCCAAAAGCTACATAGGAGTTATTACTCATATTGTCCTGCCGTATATACTTGGTTTTTGAATTCAAAATATAGTTATTATTGTGCTGCCATTTTGTCTGATATGTCAGTTCTTCAGGTGTCTATAATTACTAAATAATTACAACCACAACCATAGAAAAACTTTATCTCATACAAACAATTCATGATCCAATCTCATCATAGATACCTCATCCCCAGGTTAAATTCCCGAAAAACCAAAGATCAATCTCAAAGACTAGTCAGGTAGTGAGAGCGACAACTTGGTAGAATGCCAACAAGCCGTTGATGAGAGATAACGCAAAGCACCCAGGAACACGGCAATGCTCAGAATGGGCAACCCTGTTTTCCTGTAGGCGCAATTATTCAAGAAGCAAATGACTGAAGCCGTCAAGAAAAACAACAATTCCGGCGCGAATCTCCTAGCTTGAACTATGAGGTTGATCCCCGTTGCCGTGTCTCTTTATAGATTCGCATCTAACGGTTCCAGGTTCTAGTTCCTTAATCTGACTTTTAAGTTTTGAGAAAATTTTCTTATGACAATTGCAATTTCTTACCCCGAGTCCCCGGATTTAACTGCTGATGATTACATTGTGATCGGCTTGGCAACCTGCTTTGTCAAGGAAGATGGAGAAGTACATCAAGTAGAAGTGATTGAACCCATTCCCTCTGCGGCTTTAGAAGCAATAATGAAAGGGATTCCCACTTCATATAAGTTTGCTTGGGCGACAACTTTAGGCTCTATCCTGGATGGGGATCAACTCTCAGCACCAAGCACCTTCCCAGAGTCTGCTCAATTTGCAGATGAGTTTGTAACACGGCTATTTGCAGCCGCTCGTACCTATAAGCGGCGTGAAGTTAGCAAATCTCTCATTCCTTTGGGTACAACCTACACAGAGTTGAATTACTCTACTGAACGCAAGCGTGTGCTAAATGCTGCTAGGGTAGTGACCAAAGAAGATAACGTTAAACAGCACTCCCACACCCATAAAGTTCTTTAAATAATTCGTAATTCGTAATTCGTAATTCGTAATACCCTAGAGTTCCCATAGGCTAGGGTATTATCAATTACTAATTATTTAGTAGAGGTTTGGATGAAGAACTTTGATGTGGTAGTTGTCGGTGCAGGCCCGGCTGGGGGACACTGTGCTAGATTGTTAGCAAAAGCTGGGCGCAAGGTTTTGCTAGTAGAAAGATATGCAAACTTTTCTGTAAACAGCTTCTCTAGCGCTGGAACTCCTATAGAAACATTGGCTAAGTTTGATTTACCTGATGAAGTTATCGGTAGTTATTGGCAAGGAATTAAAATTGTCACCACCAATTTAAATGAAACTTGGGATTCGCCAAAATCTCTGGGTGCGGTTTTAGATTTTAGTAAATTAAGAGAATTCTTAGCCAATGAAGTCAAAGCCAATGGTGGAGAGGTTTGGCTGGGGTATTTTTACCTGAGAAAAGTAGAGGAAACAGAGCAAACTATTCTAGTTTTTAAATCGAAAAAAGAAGGAGAGATAAAAGTTGCAGCAAAAGTTGTAGTTGATGCAACTGGCCCATCTAGAGCAGTCATATATAACAAAGGAGAAGCTCAACCATTATTCCACAGTGGGACAGGAATTGAGTACCTCTTAGAAGTAGAACCAGAAGATTATGAAAAACACTGCGATCGCTTAACTTTTTTCCTAGGTCATAAATGGATGCCCAAAGGATATTCTTGGATATTTCCTATGGAAAAATATAAATTAAAAGTTGGTGCAGGATTATTAAATTCACAGCATCAATCAATTCAAAAGGCAGAACCGATAAAATATTATATTGACCTGATTATCAAAGATTATATTCAACCCAAAAATTACAAAATTATCGATATTCATGGAGCAACACTTAAGTATAGCCAGGGATTGCAGGATAAGTATTACAGCAACAATATTATAGCTATTGGAGATGCCGTCTCGACAGTGAATTTCTTAGGCGGAGAAGGCATTAGACATGGTATGTGTAGTGCTGAAGTAGCCGTTAAATATATTGAACAATATTTAAATGGTGAAGCTTCAGACTTTAAAAAATATCAAAAAGAAATGTACAAAATATTTTATAAAAAATGGATAATTTCCGAGAAACTAGGACTAAAGAAATATTTGCTTGATAGTGACAAGATAGTGGACAGGTCAATCACTTATCTAAAATTTTTGAATATTAATGAAATCATGGATTTACTTTTTAACTACAAATTTGAAAAATTTTCTAAGATATTTGTAGTTAGGTTAGCTATTAAAAGTTGGGAATTTTTACGCAAAAGCTTTGGTTTGAAGAGTTTTTAATTTTTCATAACTACACTACATATATATATCGGATTACTATTTGATTTTTGAACAAATACTGTTCTCTAGCTTACCCGAAATAACGCCCGCAGGCTGAAAGCCTGGGGCTTTGTACGATTAGCCGCACCCGGAGGTGACGGCGGGATTTCGGGATAAGCGAGGGGTCTTACTCCTAATTCGCCAGCAGTATCCTTCAAGAAGTCAGGGATCTGAACAACAAGCTACAGAAGATTTAACGATAATTTGTAAATTGTAAAGCTACAGGTAAATCTTCTTGTTTCAAACGCTGAATAATAGCTTGCAGTTCGTCTTTAGATTTAGCTGTTACCCGCACAGCATCACCTTGAATTGAAGCTTGCACCTTTTTAAATTCATCTCGAATCAATTTGGAAATTTGTTTAGCAATATCTTGACTGATACCTTTTTTGAGTTTGATTTCTTGACGCACACGGTTACCACTAGCTGATTCAACTTTGCCAAAATCAAAAATTTTCTGAGAAAGATTGCGTTTAGCAGCTTTTTCTCGAAGAATGTTTTGCACAGAATCTAAAGTAAACTCACTGTCTGTATTAACGTCAATACTTTCCTCACCTAACTCAACAGTAGTTGCAGTATCTTTGAGGTCGTAACGGCCTTTGATTTCTCGCACAACTTGATCGACGGCGTTGACCAATTCTTGTCGGTCAAAATCACTCACAATGTCAAAGGAATAATTAGAAGCCATAGCGCATCGTTGAATTTTGGATGTTGGATCGGAAATAGGGATGAAGTATGAATAAATCGGTCTTTATACTAGCCTATCCTCTATTCCCCCCTTTGCGATCGCAGCCTAAAGCGCAGCAAAAATAGGTGGATGTCATGACGTCATCAACCAAATCCATAAATAGCATTAATTGTCGGTTATGGGCAATTAGCAGAACCTATCACCCATGAACCATTTGTAGTTTTTCTTCTGAATAACTAAACTCACGCCGACCCAGCCTCACGCTAGTCAAAGTAGAAAAGTGTGACAACTTTTCTCTGTTCTTCTGCATCTTTACAAGTTTGTAGCAGAGTACGACTGTCGTGAAATGCAAAGCAAATGAGTTGCTGACAGCGGGAAATAATCTCCTTATTGCAAATGTAACTCGCTTCAGCAAGGGACAGATTATCGTTACTAGGATTTTCGACTAGGTGCATTACCAGTTCTAGCTGCTGACGTGATTCATTGGGCTGGCGTTCTAAGCTTTGGGGTAGAATCACCGTCAACAAATTAGGGTCAGCCCGCATTGCGCCTTTAATGGCGGCAGAATTGGTACCTGTAGCTCCAGAAGTGATCACCCGATTGCCTGATAAAACCAAGGCATAGGTCATCATTTCAATGAGATTCTGGTGCGTAATTGGGACGTGACGGGAACCCAGCAAGGCAATTCGTTTAGAACCTGTTTGCTGGATTGTCGCCAGTTCTTGCGCTAATGTATCGAGGTTAATGAGGTCTATTGACTGGCTCAAAGATGAACATAATGAGATTAAACGACCAAGATATTTTACCAAACAGAGTGTAAGTGCGAAGCTTACTTGAGTTAGATCTTGTTAATAGTCATTGGTCATTGGTCATTGGTCATTGGTCAATAGTCAATAGTCCCCCTTGTCCCCCCCTGCTCCCCTGCCTAAGGTAACGCGGCGGCTGGACTGAGTCCAAGTTTGGATAACAGGCGTTCTAGGTCAAAATGCTCGCTCATCAACTGACGAATGCACTCTACCTTAATTGGTTCGTGGACACGCACTTGTCCAAAAGTGCGATCAACAATTTCTACTGTGGTGAGGGTATCTAAATCAACAGACAAAATGGGAATTTCTAGTTCTTCAGCACGATTGAGGATAAACGCAGGCGGTGGTAGTTGTCCTGTGAGAATTAGGCATTGGGTAGAAGTTTCTAATGCCGCTTGCTGAATTTCGACGCGATCACCTCCGGTTACCACTGCCATATTCTGCCGTTTGCGGAAGTATTTGACAGCAGCGTTCACATTCATTGCGCCAATTGCTAAACTTTCCACCATTAAATCAAGGCGATCGCTACCACAGAGAACTTCGGCTTTTAACTGTTTCACCAGTTCCCCCACGCTAACACTGCGTAGTAACTCACTTTTTGGTAGCATTCCTAACACCGTAATTCCCTGCTGCTCTAAGAACGGCCGCAAAATATTTTTGGCAGATTCTAATTTTTCGGTAGGGATATCATTGATCACAACACCAATCAAGCGATCGCCTATACGTTCCTTGGCAGATAACAGCGCTTCAACCGAAAGTAGAGATTTGTAGCGTGCTACTAACAACACACTGGCATTTAAGACCTCAGCTACTTGCGGCAAAGATAAGTCAAATAACTTACCTTCTGACAAATCACCAGGCCCTTCTAGCAACACCAAATCTCCCCTGGAAATTGGCAAATATTGCTGTACTAGGGACTGCTGATAATCAGTTTTATCTTCGCCAAGCAAGCGTTTTTGCACAGTTACTTCATCCAAAGCCAACATTGTGGGTGCAACCCGATTTTCGCTCAGGTTGAGGCTATGGGCAATGAACTGGACATCTTCCTCAAAGATGTTACCAACAGATACATTGAAAGTTGTACCTAAAGGTTTGCCGTAGGAGATATCCAGTCCTGTTTGCTTTAGCTGATGAGACAAACCCAAAACTGTAGCAGATTTACCGCTATAAGTCTCAGTTGATCCAATCAGCAAATATTTCGCGGATTTTGGCACACATGCACTCCTAAATTCAAAAGGAAGTAGAACCCAGCTTGGTGTTTTCTAATTTTAGGTCGAACTTAGCGATCGCGCTTTGTGACAATCCGATTGATTGCGCTTTGTTTGTCAGTGGTCAGTGGTCAATGGTCATTAGTCAATAGTTTCCCTCATACCGCTCATCTCCCTCCCCCCCCTCATCCGCTGCTTAAGGTGCTGCATTCTCAATATCTAGGGCTAAAGCGCCTTGCGCTTTAGCCCTACTGAAAAAGCTGACTACAAACAGTAAGATCCTATTCTCTACAGGAATGGCTAGGGCGATCGCAGATTCACTCATCTACACGCAGCAGCTTGCGATAAAAAGGTTGGGAGAAATCTGTGAGGCGATTGCGTTTATAGTTGTCCATCAATTCAATTAAATAAGTTATAAACTCAGAACTGGCCATCATCACTTCGTAACTTAGCTCTGCATCGCCGTCAAACTGCATTCGGCAACGGGTCAAGTCTGAAGGTAGACTGGCAACATTCCAGGTAGCGACAAAGGGAATATTGTCACTGGCTTCTATTTTGCGCTGTCCTTCCAAAAAACCTTTTTGGTAAAGACTGATGGCATAAGGTAAGAAGTTGCGCCTGCTACCTTGAATGTAGGGTAGATAAACACTTGCTTGTTGGGCACTGACTGGCTGGAGTTGCTCAATAGACATTGTTAAATATTCCTCATAAGGTACAGTGACTGGGAATGTAGAGGTAGGGAACTCCTCGACCCTACTGTTATCAAGGGATTAAGTAGGTTTCAATACTAAGTATTCCCAAAAATTTCTGGTTTACACATTTTCTGTCAAGCTCATAGGTGGGTATTGCGACAACCTGATTTTGACCTTGCCGGCAGTGCCCACCTGACAAATACAACGGTGTCTGAGCGGTAATTAAGAAGAAATAAGGGTTTAATATTGCTCAAACCCGACAACACCTACTTATGCTGATAACCCCAGAGTCTGTGGGATTAGGGTTTTCTGCCCATTCCATAAAGTTACTGTTAAGAAATATGTGAATGTCAGGTACAATGGGGCTGCATTAGCTTTTATGGAAGCTGAGAGCAATAACAATCAAAAATCTCTTCTATCTAGAGGTAGATGCTGTTATTGTGACTTCTCTCAACAACTAGCTGTTGCTACTTGGCGATCGCTCTACCTAAACTAGAGTTGTCTTTAAAGGGCAATTCTACTGACTCGCAATCGAGTCAGAAAAGGTAAAAAATTACTGCCAATCTCAGGGCTAGCTCAAGGTTGTACAGTTTGGTGTTACCTGATTCTCAGCTTCTTTATCGGCGTAGAACAATAGTGGTTTTTGAATCAAGTAACCTATGCCAGCGAATTTCTGGCCCGAAGAAGATTCTAATGATGAGCTTGCTGGGCTCAATTCTCTGTTGTCTGACCTCTCAGCAACCGAGGAATTAGTAGTAGAGACAGAACCTTTGTTTCTACCATTCCGGTTTCAAGGACGCAGACGCAAAGCAGCTCTAGTTTTGACTATAGTCTGGAGCAGCACAATCGCTCTGCATTTAGTTTCCTGGGGTTTTATATTCGTACTGGGACTAACCACTATTCTGGGTATTCACGCTTTGGAGGTGGTATTTGCCAGACCCCGCCGTCATCCAAAACAAATGCAGCCAGATTTACCTTCTGTATCTGTTTTAGTGTCAGCGAAAAATGAAGAAGCAGTAATTGGCAGATTAGTCAAGAGTCTTTGCAGTCTGGAATATCCAGATGGCAAGTACGAACTATGGATCATTGACGATAACAGCAGTGACAGCACACCGCAGTTACTCACAGAATTAGCCAAGGAATACAAACAACTCAAGATCCTCCGCCGTTGTGCACAAGCTACTGGCGGTAAGTCGGGAGCATTGAATCAAGTTTTGCCTCTGACTAAGGGCGAAATTATCGCCGTTTTTGATGCTGATGCCCAAGTATCACCAGACTTGTTGCAACAGGTAGTACCTTTGTTCCAAAGAGAAAAAGTAGGGGCGGTGCAGGTGCGAAAAGCGATCGCCAACGCTAAAGAGAATTTTTGGACAAAAGGTCAAATGGCAGAAATGGCGCTGGATACCTATTTTCAGCAACAGCGGACTGCCCTTGGTGGGATTGGCGAACTGCGCGGTAACGGTCAATTTGTCCGCCGCGCCGCCTTAACCAGTTGCGGTGGCTGGAACGAAGAAACCATCACTGATGATTTGGATTTGACGTTGCGCCTACATCTAGATGACTGGGATATTGAGTGTGTTTTCTCACCCGCAGTACAAGAAGAGGGTGTGACAAATGCGATCGCACTTTGGCATCAGCGCAACCGTTGGGCAGAAGGTGGATATCAGCGTTATTTGGATTACTGGGATTTGCTGTTGAAAAACCGCTTAGGGGTGCGTAAAACCTGGGATTTACTCAGCTTTATGCTGATTATGTACATTTTACCAACAGCAACAATCCCAGATTTATTAATGGCGATCGCCCGCCATCGTCCACCAATGTTAGGCCCCCTCACTGGCTTGTCTGTTAGCCTATCGATACTGGGGATGTTCACCGGTCTGAGGCGGATTCATCAAGGACAAAAATTCCAGTTTTCTACATATTTACTGTTACTGCTGCAAACCATACGTGGCACTTTATATATGTTGCACTGGTTGGTAGTCATGAGCAGTACTACCGCCCGGATGTCCTTGCGGCAAAAACGGCTGAAATGGGTGAAAACTGTGCATACAGGTGTGGAGAAAGCGTAAAAGAGTCAAGGGTCAAGAGTCAAGAGTCAAGAGTAATTATTCTTCTTGTCTTTGCTGCTCCCTCCGATCTTTTATCTTTTTGTGATTTGACACAAAATTAGTCAAGCTTTCCGCAGTGTTGAGTAATAAGTTGTGAGTGCTAATTAACTCTATAGCAAAACGAGGATAAAGTTCAGAGTGGCTTCCGCCGCTCTGAATTTTTGCTATTTATCGTGCTTTGCATTTGGAAATGAATATTTTTGTTTTGAGCGCAATTTACTTATTTACTCACCCAATCCTCACAATCTTTTCTTATCATGAAGTAAAAGTGAATATTATATCTAATATTCGTTTGTAGCAAAGCGCTATTAGCTTTTTAGTATGGCGTGAAAACATCATCAATTATTAGTTAAGCAGGTTACACAGCAATTAGACGAGCCTATTTCTATAAATCTTTATAAGGATTTGTATTAATGTAGAGGTTGATGAAAAACTATGACAATCTCATCGATTCAGCTGATTAGCCTCGTCCTTGCTGGAATATGCGCTCACATCTGTGGAGGTTTCGCATTTTTTGGCTACATATTTGCTGCTGATGCTACTCCTGAAGACAGATTACCAATGCGTTTGCTTATCCTTGGGATGCCTTGTTACTTCACGAGTATCTTCACTTTACAAGCTTTCGGTTTTAACACTTGCTGGCATCAAGCTTATATCTGGTCACTACTATTATCTGATTTGATACTGATGATTTCAATCAAGAAGAAAAAGTATTTTGTAGGGGTTTGTGGACAAGAAATATTTTTTAGTTTCTATGTAAGTGTAATTGTAGTCGCCAGCCTATCTTTGTATATAGCAATCCTAATTTAATCGCGAGCAATTACTTAAATAAAACTAAGATTTATCTCAATATCATTCAGGAGTCAAAAGTCAGAATTAAATATAAATTTTGTAGGAATGACAGATGAATTGTAGGGGTTTAATACCACCCTAAATTTTTAATACTATTTTGAAAATATAATGCGACAGTAGTACGGGCACGACATCCACAATCTTTTGGTAGATCGCATCATCTTATATAGATTGCCAAAGTTTGTATGGCGGTTTATGACAGTGTAGCTACTTTGGCTTTTTTGGCTTCTTTACTCATCATCGAGATCTGATTCATCGAGCAAATCAGAGCCAACCATAGTGTCAGAAAAGCCTACTGTATCATCTGATAGGCGGATGACTTCTCCTTGGAAAAATTCTGCTAATCGCTGAGCTGCGATCGCTACTTCATCAGTTTCCCAATTATTAGAAGGTGTCGGGGCTGGGGGCGGCGGCAAAGTTTGCACACTGCTGCTAGCTTTAGCTGCTGACTCTGTTTTTGCTAGTGCTGGTGCTGGTGTGGGTTGTGGTTGTACTGGTGCAGGTGGTGGAGTTTGCCTGTCGTAACTAGGGGGCGGTGGCTGCTTAACCATCGATGAGCCGTTGGCTGGAGGGTCTTTCTTCGCTGAAGTAGAGTTTGAGGGCGTTCCGACTTCTAAGCTCACTTTCACTTCCCGTTGGAAAGTTTGCTGGAAAGCAGCTGTAATCATCTGCAAGTCTGATTGTACTTTTTTATGCCATGCTGCTTTCACGCCAACACGGGCGTAAGTACCATCAAATTCTATCAGGTGGCACATTTGCCGTAGCAACTCTCGCCTAGGTATCTGCTGAATATTACTGAGAACTTGCTGCCATATTTGAATAAAATCCGCTGTTGATGTTTCCACAATCTCCTGTGCAGGTGATGCGGTAGTTACTGGTTCTACAGGTAGATTTGATGGCTTCGGTGCCTCAGCTGGCTGATAAACGGTGACACTGTCTGGGGGAGGTGGGGGAGGTGGGGGTAACGGGGTGATACGAGGTTGGCTTGGTGATACTGCTGGTGCGCTCATTCTCGGCTGTGCGCTTACGACGGCTTGCACGGGAATATTTGCACTTGGTAATAATCCCAATAATGTCACCTCTAACCACAAACGCGGTTGAGTTGTGTTTTTAATTTGCTGTTCGGCTTCGCGTAAGTGCTTCTGTCCCGTCAAAATAATACTTGTATCTAGCTTCTGGGCTAATTCAATTAATGCTTGCCAGGTTTGCTGAGTACAAGCAACTAAATCTTGGCGGTTAGGTGCAGTTTTCGCAATGAGTAGATCGCGGTAGGAAGCGGCGAGATTTTGCAGAATAGTCAGTGGTTCTCGACCACGATTGAGGATGTTGCGGGTAGATTCGAGAACTGCTTCTGCTCGATCTTGGGCGATCGCATCTAACAGCGCTAATAAGTCCCGTTCGCTGACTGCTCCAACTAAATCCCAAACTTTGTCAGGTGTGATTTCACCCGATGATAGCCCTAATTGGTCGAGTAGACTTTCCGCATCCCGTAATCCTCCCTGGGCCAGTTGGGCTACTAAGGTGACCGCGTCCAAGGTAATATTAATGTTTTCTTTGTGAGCGATCGCGCTTAAATGCTTGACCATCGCTTCTAAGTCGATGCGTCTAAAATCAAACCTTTGACAACGAGAAATAATTGTCGGCAATACTCGCTGGGGGTCGGTTGTCGCTAAGACAAAGACTACGTGTTTCGGTGGTTCTTCTAGCGTTTTGAGTAGCGCATTGAATGCCTGGGTACTGAGCATATGGCATTCGTCGATCACATAAACTTTATAGCGACACTCCACAGGGGCGAACTGCGCTTTTTCAATAATCTCGCGGATATTATCTACACCTGTGTTGCTGGCGGCATCGATTTCAATCACATCTAAGGAATAGCCCTTAGTAATGCCTTGACAAACATTACATCTGCCACAGGGTTCAGCAGTCGGCTTGCCACTCTCAAGACAATTGAGAGATTTGGCGAGAATCCGGGCGCTAGAAGTTTTACCTGTACCTCTGGGGCCAGTAAACAAATAAGCTGGAGCGATTTTGGCTGAGCGAATCGCGTTGGTGAGGGTGGTAGCGATCGCCTCTTGTCCCACTAGTTGAGCAAAACTCTTTGGGCGATACTTGTGGTGCAGGGGTTCGTAAGACATAAAATTGCAGCACCCAGTCGAGTTTGGGATGATACGATGGGGGTATTTTTCGGTTTAAATTGCCTTCAACGGTGAGGCAAGGCGGGGAGTCCAGCACTAAACAAGGGTTAACCAAATCCTACTCCCAAGGAGTATTCTTGCTTCTTCCCATGAGAAAATGGTTTGGAAACCCAAATTATTGTTTCCAAATTGTTAACTACTGTTTCACAGTTAGTACACTATTTTTATATTGGTTTTGTTACTCAGTTGCTAGATTCTCAATTTAGCTGCTTTCTTATAACACTATTTCAGCTACATTCGTACAGAACCCCAGAGGGTTTCACCTGTGGTCACAGCTCAATTATATCAGACAAGGACGGGGTTTAAAAGTTAAAAAGTTACATTTGATACATTAAAATCATCAATTAGAGGCATCAGCCTTGGTTTTTTCCTGTTGCTGTCGATGTTGTCCTTGCCCGGAAATCAGGCGTGGTTTTTAGCTATTGGTGGCATATCTGGTAAACTACCCAGACCCAAACTCTACTTGAGAGTATTCTTCAAGTTTTGCGTTGTAGCATGAGCAAGAGAAAGTTTTTCTGGAATATTAAAGCTATAGTAAAGTGCGATCGCTACAATCTTAGGGTAAATCATACTCAATGGTGCAGCAGATGCTTAAGCGGCTAATTCAGAGGCTCTTAAAGTTTTTTCAGGGATTGTTTGGTGGGAAACCCAACCGCTCCCCAAATAGGAGAGATGTGCCCAAAGAACCACCGCCAGAACTTACCGATACAGATCTAGAAATTCTGTTCAACGAACTTTTGGAAGGAGTACATCAAGCACGGGGACAAGCATGGGCACTCAAGTGGCTACATAATATTGAACATCGCATCCCAACTGAACGTTGGGTTGAGTGGTTACGGCGTTTAGAAGCAAGATTGCTAGCAGCACCCACACCGAATAATGAATTAGCGGCGCGGTTACTACAACTGGGTGAATTAGGTGTTGGCGAAGTCGGAAACGTTGCCTACGATATTGGGATGCAACTGTTAACCCGCAATCAAGGTGAGCCAATTTGGGAATATGCAGGGACAGATGCTGTCAGGGCTTCACCACCCGAAGATCAAGACTTCTTACCAAGTGCAACAGATACAACAGATACAACAGAGAATGTCCCAGAGGAAGGTTACCAAACCATTACCTTAGAAGAGTTGTTTGGGATGATGCAGCAAGATGAAACCTTATCAGAGCAAATTGCTCAACAACTCGGTTTGGAAACAAACGACCCCCAAGTGATTATCCAAGCATTGATTAATCAGTACCATGCTGCTAATCAAGGGGCTATAGAACAGACAGAATCTTGACTTTCTTGCCCAAAAGCAAAACAATAGTGCCACTACCAAAAATTTGCTCATTCGCTCATTCAAGTTGAGTGAAACCATCCAGTGACTATTGACTCATCCCCTATGCCCAATACCTCATACTTCTCTTCTCCCAAGGGGAGACGCTACGCGAACGGCTTTGCGGTAGTTGAGCGTAGTCGAAACTCAGTATAAGTACCCCAGACCCAATCAAGAGATGACTTATTTCACAAATTTTTCATCTGGTTAATCGTGGCTTTTTACGTAATTGGCGATCTTTTGAACACAACGATGGCTACAATCTAGGTTAAACAAAATCCAAGAGTGTGAAAGATGCTCAGGCGTCTATTTCAGTGGCTTAAAAAGTTATTTCAGCATCCTTTTAGCAGCCAGAAAGCTAGAACTGTAAATGCAGCAAAGGGATACGGGGTGGTAAATTCACCACCCGAACTTACTAATGCGGATTTAGAACTGTTGTTTACACAGTTGCTAGAAGGCGTGCAACAAGCACGAGGCAAACAATGGGCGCTGAAGTACCTGCAACGCATGGAACATCGCATCTCTGATGAGCGCTGGATAGATTGGCTGTTGAGCTTTGGTGAAAGATTATTAAATTCACCTGCACCTAACCATCAGTTAGCAGCAAGGATGATCCAGCTGGGCGAACTGGGGATCGGCAGCATCGGTGACCTGGCGTATGATATAGGTCTAAGCTTGCTGAAGCGTAACTCAGCCACAAGGTATGAAGAAATTGAAGAGCTAGATCATCATGTGACGATGGAAAACACAAGACCGGAAAACAATCGGCCACACTCTCCAGGCCAGGAGTTGATCCGTAATTTGGGCGATCGCTTGTGGGATTATGACGAAGAAGATGAGACGGAAATCCTGCCAATACCCGAAATAAACACTGTTGAGGAAACATGGACAGGTAAATTAGGGGAAGTTATCTGGGAGTATCAAGGAGAAGATACCGAAATTCCCACGCGGGCAACTCTTCTCGATCCAGGAGAAGATGATGAGATTGCTAACTTATTCGATTTGTTTTCTGAGCCGGAAGCAGAAGAAACTGAAACCACAACACCAGTTACTAACCTCAATCCCCCCACAAACCAAACAAGCCAGACTCCGCCAAAACAACAGACCAGCTCAACTGCGCCCACAAACCACACAAACCTGACTCCGCCAAAACAACAGACCAGCTCAACTGCGCCCACAAACCACACAAACCTGACTCCGCCCAAAGACCAGACAAGCTCAACTTCGCCAGCAGAAGATGTTAAAGAAGAATCATCAACAGATGGGACATGGGATAAATCTTTAACAAAATTAGAGCCGAGTGTAGCCCAAGCCTTTGATGAGTTGTTAGTCAGGTTGGATCAAAGTACATCTTTAGTTCAGGAACTGGCTTCAGAACTAGCAATCCAACGCCATAGTTCCCAAATAATTCCTCAACCAAAAATCGACCGCGCCCAAGCTTGGTTTTACCAAGGTCTTCAGCAAGCGAGAAATGGAGATTTATCAGGAGCGATCGCATCTTACAACGCCGCCATCGAAATTAAACCCGATGCTTATGAATATTGGTTCAACCGCGCCTTGACACTATTTCATTTAGAAAATTTGGTCGAAGCGATCGCATCTTATGATAAAGCCCTAGAATTCAAACCCGATTTCCACAAAGCTTGGTATAACCGGGGGGGAATTCTCGGTGAATTAGGCCAATTTGAAGAAGCAGTTATTTCTTTCGAGCAAGTAATCGCCATCAAGCCAGATTTCCCCGAAGCTTGGTCTAGCAGGGGTTTAGCACTGATGAAGTTAGGGCAATTATGGGAAGCAATTGCTAGTTACGACCAAGCCCTACTTTTACAACCACTAGACCCAGAAAATTGGTATTACCGAGGTATCGCTTTAGGTGTTAGCGAGCAGCATGAAGAAGCGATCGCATCTTATGATAAAGCTTTAGAAATTGAACCCAATTACTATGAAGTTTGGATCGATCGGGGTGTCGTCCTGTTTAATTTAGGACAATGGTCAGCAGCGATCGCCTCTTGGGACAAAGCACTCTCAATTCAAGCCGACTTCTATCTAGCTTGGTATAACCGAGGCGTAGCTTTAGAAAATTTAGGCCGCCGTCAAGAAGCAATAGACTCCTATCGCAAAGCTATAGCCATCAAACCCGACTTCCATTTAGCTTGGTACAATCAGGCAGTAGCGTTGTTTTATTTAGGAAAATATCCAGAAGCGATCGCCTCCTATGACAGTGCTTTACAAATTAAACTTGACTACTGGGAAGCTTGGATTGGACGCGGAACAGCTGCTGGTAATTTAGTTAATCCTGAAGCCCTTTCGGGTTTGTTTACTAACATCACAGCCAACAATGCAGCCTTAAAGCAAAGTGGCTATGAAGGTAAATTAGCTAGCTACGAAGCAGGCTTGAAATATGTTCGCCCAGATACTCACCCAGAAGGTTGGGGGAGATTGCATTTAGCGATCGCCAATACTCATTACGATCACGGTAAGAAAAATACAGTTACTCGCACTCATTGGCAAAAAGCCGTAGCTGAGTATAATCAGGCACTCTTAACCTTGACGAGTGAAGATTTTCCCCAGTTGCATCTGGAAGTTTTGCAATCCCTGATCAAAACCCTTGTAGGTTTAGGACAAACAGCACAAGCACAAGAATTCCTACAATACAGCACAAACTTATTACAACAATTACTCAGTGATACCACCCGTACTGATGATAATAAAAAACAGCTAGCTCTAAAATTTGCTGGCTTGAGACAACTAGTAGTTGATTTAGCTGTCGATTACGGTGATGTAGTCGAAGCCTGGGAAATTGCCGAACACGCTAAAAATTCTTGTTTAACCTGGCTGCTGTCAGGTTGGCAAAACGAGATTAACTCACTGAACTATACTGAAGTTCAGCCACTACTCAATCCGCAAACAGCAATTATTTACTGGCATATTAGCCCAGCCGCTTTACATACATTCGTTCTCAAAGATCAGGCTCCTTCGCCCATCCTCATATTTACACCAATGCAAGATACAGGGGTATTCAGCTTAGGCAAAACCCCAATGCGTTTGCATGAAGTTCCCCTTCCTGAAGCAGTGAGACGTGTGATCGCTTTTGAATCTTGGTTGGAAGATTGGAATCAACAATATCAAGAATATTGCAGCCACGCTTCAGATAAACAAAATCAAAGCAACCATTCCTGGCGAGTGGATATGGAACAAAGGCTCTTAGAGCTAAAAAATATTCTCAATATATCGACAATTCTACAGGAACTTGAAGGAATTACTCAACTAATATTAATTCCCCACCGCGATTTGCAAAAATTGCCCCTCCATGTACTTTTTTCCCCAACTTCTGGTTCACCAGGGTTGTCAAATATTGAGGCGAATTTTACTATTAGCTATTTACCTAACGTGCAAACAGGATTAACAGGAAAATCTGCCAACATAGGCGATAAAAACACTCAATTATTCCTCAGCGTTGAAAATCCTCATAGCACAGATTATCCTCAACTAAAATTTGCCAAACTGCAAGCCGAAATTATCAGCCAAATTTTCCCCAATCATTACCGTATCCAGGGGACACAAGCTAATAAAATTGAGGTGCAGAATGCCTTAGAGGATGAATACAATATATTTCACTTTACCGGGCATATCATTCACAATTCTAGTGAACCAAACAAATCAGAATTGGCATTAGCAGATGCAGACAAACTCACATTAGAAGAAATCAGCCAAAAATATTTAGTAAGTTACAACCTAGTTAACCTGTCAGCTTGTGAAACTATAACTACGAGCAATCATCCCATCACTAGCGAATATGTGAGTTTAGTTAATGGTTTTCTGTGTGGAGGAGTCTCCCAGGTTGTAAGTACACTATGGACAGTAGAATCAATTGCCAATGATTTAGCAATCGTCGAGTTTTATCGACGACTACAGCCAAATAAATCAACAGCCACTACCTTAGCTGAAGTTACAGCATGGCTAAGACAACTAACTGCGAGAGAATTAACAAAATGGTATGAAGATTTACTGAATAATCTACATCCCGAAGATTTAAGAATTAGGACGCATGTAGCAACACAAATGTATAGAAGCAGTAAACTTCCGCCAGAGCAAAAGCTATATTGCCATCCTTATTATTGGGCAGCATTTACAATTACAGGTAGGTCAACTGAAGTATAAAGTCTGAAGTCTGAAGTCTGAAGTCTGAAGTCTGAAGTCTGAAAGTACCCAAGCATAAAGCGAAAATTTAAGCGAATGCGTTGTCGGGGCTAAGAGGCTTAAAGCAACTGGCGTTGGAGATAAGACTTCCTTAAATCCACACTTTTCAAAACATAGGGGACTAATGACCAATGACTAATGACCAATGACCAATGACAAATGACAAATGACAAATCTATGGAACCTAAAGCGGAAAACGATACCAGACTAACTTGCGAAGTAGAAATCACATTAGAAGTAATTGGTGGACGCTGGAAAGTCTTAATTATTAGAGAATTAATCGTAGGTATAAAACGCTTTGGCGAATTGCAGCGGGCTTTACCCGGAATTACGCAAAAAATGCTCACTCAGCAACTCAGGGAAATGGAGGATGATGGCATTATTCATCGTGAAGTTTATCCCCAAATCCCCCCCAAAGTAGAATATTCACTCACGCCTTTAGGGAAAAGCCTCCAACCAATTCTCAACGCCATGCATGAATGGGCTGTGAAACATTCTTCTCAACTACGTCGCCATTGAATTAATGAATAGTCATCATTGATAAGTCAAATAATTCTTGATTAACAACTATTTCCTTCACGAACATGAATGAAATAGACCACTATACCTTAGTACTCAGATGTATTTTTTTACCCTGAGATTAGGATAAAGTTACTCGAAATATTTACGAAAAAATACTGTTAATTCTGCTAAATACCTAAATTAATTATTGATTTTGACTCGCAGGAAAATGCATAATCATCAAAAATTCACACCCTAAGTAATTATACGGTTAGCTGATATATTTTTTATCAAATCCCTGCTTAATATTAAATTTGTAGCAAGAAATTAAAACAACACTTGCCGATTACTCAAAATATAGTTAATTTATCAAATATATCTGCTGAGATTAAACAATCACACATGAAAACAAAACTCAAACAAAATCAGACAGAAACACAGAAACACAATAGCAAAGTTATGGAGTTATCAAACTTGACCGAATTAAGTGACCAGGAAGCTGAACTGGTGATAGGTGGTTCTACTAGTGAAACGCTGATAGATAGTATTACAACTCTAGTGCAGAAAATTATTGGCTTAGTTGAAACGTGTTGGGGTTCTGGTGGCACTGGTGGTTCTGGCTCTGGTGGTGGTACTGGTGGTTGAGGTTGTGCTACCTCGTCAGCAATATCAACATTAACTTCATCTTAAGTTCAAACCTTGGTCATGAATTGATATTGAGTCCGTGCAATTATTAATCATGTCTTTGTCACCCCAACCCTATTTTTTTGGGAGAGAAAATAGGGGGAGATCAAAAACTCATCAGCAAAGCTAACTTTGCAATATCATCAAAACCAAAATAGTCAATTTTTCCCGCTCAATGCTAGAGGAATGCGGTTGAATTATTGAAAAAATGACTTACTCTTTAATCTTAATTTTCAGGTGTGTATTACCTAAGTATAGTTATCCTATACAATTTGTGAAAATTCGCAATATCCAGATCCCCGACTTCTCCAAGAAGTCGGGGATCTGAAGTTTCAGGAATAATTTAGGACTGCTATATCTGTGCATCAAATAGGAATACTATAGATATTTTCACGCAAATACAGATTGTCACAATTGAATTAGATAAAGTAACTTTAAAAGTTACGAAAAAATACTGTTAATTATCCTCAATAAGTTATTGAATTTCTATTTTTGATAATGGCATTATCAGCAATCATTAACAGTTTTAGTAATTGTACGGAGAGAATTAATACTTATTATTAAACTGCTGGCAAATATTAAAATAGTGTCAAGTTTAAATGTCAATCATTGACTAATTTTCAAAATACATTTAACTTAAACAATATAGAATTGAAACGTATTACCAATGAGTTTCAACATCTAAAATACTTGTCTTGTCAAGACTTTTTAGTTTAGCTATTGGTTAATTATTCAGTTTATTGGACAGCACGAATGAAAACAAAAAACAAAGAAAATAACCCTAAAAAACATCAACAAAATAGCAAAAATATCCAGATCTTAGACTTGACTGAAGTAAATGACAAGGAAGCTGAACTAGTGGTAGGTGGTGTGTTTATTTGGGGAAGTTCTCTAGGAGGTGGTTCTGGAGGTGGTACTCCGGGTTCCTAATCTTGGTTGGTAAAGTTTCAAAATGAGCAGAGTTTAAATTACCTTTGTAAAGGTGAAACAGTAAAAAATGAAGGCTAAAACCAAAGAAAATAATCCTAAAAAGCATCAGCAAGATAGCAAAATTATTCAGCTATCAGACTTGACTGAATTAACTGACCAGGAAGCTGAATTGGTTGTAGGTGCTTGGACTAGTGGTGGTGGAGGTGGTAGCGGTGGTAGCGGTGGAACTGTTGACCTAACTGGGCAATAAGTCTCGGACTTAGCGGCTACTTAAATTTTGTCTTCAGGATAATCAAAAATCAAAGCAAAATTCAAACAGAAGACACGTCAATCTTGAAGATTTAGAAACCAAGCCCGCCTAAGCGGGCTTAAATATTTGAGCTATGTTGTCAGTGCTTTGGCATATAGCAAGACATTTTAGTTACTCCGTGGTTAAGATGGTATCTTCTACCAAGAGAACAGCAAAAACTATGTCAGCGACGAAAAAACAGAGCAAAATTTTTAACTTCAAAATATTGCTAGGCTTACCTCTTGTTTTCTGGTCGCTGGTAAATATAGGACTGAGCGCTACTGCACAAATTATTCCCGATAATACTCTGCCAAATAATACAATTGTCACTCCCAGTGGTGGGACTTTTAACATTGATGGTGGCACTAGAGCCGGGAATAATTTATTTCATAGTTTTCAACAGTTTTCTCTAGTACAAGGGCAAATAGCCGCTTTCAATAATCCTCTAGATATTCAAAATATTATTAGCCGGGTTACTGGTAGCTCTAGCTCAGATATTGATGGTTTAATCCGCGCTATAGGCACAGCTAACCTATTTCTCATCAATCCAAATGGGATTGTTTTTGGTGCTAATGCTTCTCTAAATATAGGTGGTTCTTTTATTGGTTCGACAGCCAACAGTATCCGATTTACTGATGGTAGTGAGTTTAGTGCTAGCAGTCCTCAAGCAACACCTTTGTTAACAGTGAGTCTTCCGCTAGGGTTGCAATATGGGCCAACTAATACAGGTGTCATCAAGGTCAATGGAGCGGGAAACAATCTCAGTGTCAATAACAATAACTTTTCGGTGATGAGAAACTCTCGGCCAGTGGGACTCCAGGTACAGTCACAGAAAACTTTGGCTTTGGTCGGTGGAAATGTGGAAATGAGCGGAGGTAATCTGACTGCAAATGGAGGAAGAATTGAGCTAGCAAGTGTGGGTACAGAAAGTTTAGTCACACTTATTCCGGTAACTTCAGGTTGGGAATTGGGTTATGAAAATGTCAATAGTTTTCGAGATATTAACCTATCTCAAGCAGCTTCGTTAGAAGCCAGTGGTAATAGTAGCGGTACTATCCGCTTACAAGGGCGTAACATCCAACTAAAGGATGGTTCTGCAATGCTGGCAGATACCTTAGGCAATGGTTTGGGAGGAACGCTAAGAATTAAAGCCTCAGAAACTGTAGAAGTCAGCGGTACTTCTGTATTAGGTTCTCCCTTTGCAACCTATTTATCTACCGATGTAGCACCAGGAGCAACAGGTAATGGTGGCAATTTATTCATAGATACAAAAAGTTTGCGTGTTGCTAATGGCGCTCAGATTTCTAGTGGCACCTTTGGCTCTGGTAACGGTGGGAATTTAACAATTAAAGCCCAAAAAATTGAATTGACTGGTATTTCAGACCTGACTGGGCCTAGCGGCTTATTTACACCAGTAGCACCTGGAGCCACTGGTAATGGCGGTAATTTAGTAATTGAAACAGACAACTTATTGGTTAATAACGGCGGACAGCTATTAGCTAGTACCTTTGGCTTGGGAAATGCTGGAAGCATAAAATTAAAGACCACAAATATACAATTAATTGGCGCTTCACAAGGCGGTATTCCTAGTGGCATATTCGCAAATGTAGAATTTGGTGCCCAAGGCACTGGCGGTAATATAACTATTGACACTGACAAATTACAAGTTGCTGATGGCGCAAAGATAGTAGTTAGTACCTTTAGTTCAAAAGATGGGGGAATTTTAACACTCAAGGCAAAAGATATAGAGCTACTGCGGAGTGCAGCAAGTGTTGGTTCCAGTGGCTTATTTGCGAATGTGGAATCAAAAGCCACAGGTAATGGCGGCAAATTGTTGATTGAGACAGAAAACTTGCGAATGGTTGATGGCGCACAGATAGCAGCGCTAACCTTTGGCTCAGGGAATGCGGGAAGTGTGAATGTGCAAGCAAATCAGATAGAACTTAGCGGTACTTCATCAGGAGGGTTCCCCAGCGGTTTGTTAGCGAATGTGGAATCAGGTGCCACGGGTAAAGGTGGTACTTTAAACATTGATACTCAAAGTTTACGGTTGATAAATGGCGCTCAAATTGGCACAGGTACATTTAGCGCTGGAAACGCTGGAGATTTAAAAATTCAGGCAAATGATATAGAGCTAATAGGTAGTTCTCCTAGTGGTCAAAGCTTGTTGTTTACTCTTGTTACCGCAAAAGCCACAGGTCAAGGAGGAAACTTGACACTAGATACCGACACATTGCGCCTGATAGATGGAGGTCAAATTGCTACTACTACTTTTGGCTCTGGGAAAGCAGGTAACTTGATAGTCAAAGCCTCTGATATAGAAATTTTTGGGGTGAGTGAACAAGGACGCAGTGGTTTATTTGCTAGTGCAATTCAAGGGAGTGGCGATGGTGGGAACTTAAGCATCACTACTGACAATTTAACTGTTAAAGATGGGGGCACGATCAGTGCTAGTAATTTCCATAGCCGTAACCTGAATATTCCACCAGGACAAGGAAAAGCAGGAAATATTCAAATTGATGCTGGTGCGATTTTACTTGATAACACTTTCTCAGAAAATCTAGCCAGCATCACTGCATCTACAGCTTCTGGTGGTGGTGGTAACATCTTTTTAAATGTGCAAGAATCATTAACTGCTCGCAATGGTAGCCAAATATCTGCTGACACTAAAGGTAGTGGTGATGGCGGTAACATTAATATTAATGCTGACTCTTTAGCATTTACCACTGGAGCTTTCTTGACTACTAGTACAGAAGGAACAGGTAATGCAGGTTTGATTAAAATTGATGCCAATTCTATTTTATTGGATGGTTATAGTAATGGGTTATTTACAGGTGCTTTCAGTGAAGCTAAGGCACAATCACTTGGTAATGGCGGTAATATTCAAGTTACAAGTGACTTGTTGAAAGTAACAAATCAAGCTCGCATCTCTACTAATAGTGCGGGATTGGGTCAAGCTGGTAATATCACTCTCAACGTTCGTCAAATACAAACTAATCAAGGAAATATCGTTGCCACTTCTACTCAAACTGGTGGCGGTAATTTAAATTTTACTACTGATTTACTTTTTCTAAATAACAAGAGTTTGATTAGCACCAGTGTTTTAGATAGTACTGGTGGCGGCGGCAATATTAACATCAATGCCGATTTTGTTGTCGCTCACAATCAAAGTGATATTAGAGCTAATGCTGTTTTTGGCCTTGGGGGTAATATTCAAATCCAAACTCAAGGTATTTTCCTGTCTCCAGATAGCCATATTGATGCTAGTTCCAAATTTGGCATTGATGGGATTGTGACAATTACTAACTTAGAAACGAGTAAGAATATTGCCAACACTGAATTACCCAAAAATATCTTAGATCCTAGTCAGCAGATTGCTGCTAGTTGTCGAGGCGATCGCGCAAATAATTTTGTTGTCACAGGACGAGGTGGATTACCACAAAATCCTACTGATACGATCATCGGTCAGACTATTTGGACAGATTTACGTGACCTTTATCCCAAAGTAGGATTAGATAACAAGGGGGTAGAAGAAAGAGCAACAATGGTTTCCCAATCAGCGCAGAAAAACACGCCATCTGTTATTATTGAAGCTCAAGGATTAATAATTAATAGCCAAGGGGAAGCAGAGTTATTAGCTAATTCTCCTAGTATAATTCCTCAAGATTCTAGAAATCCGACACCTAATTGTGGAGCAATATAAGTAACTGTCATTTGTCATCTATTACAAAGTTGAGGCAGTCCGTTGATGGTGAGCCACTTGCGCTGAAAGGCTTCCCCTGCTTACATTTGTGTGACTGTCTCTTAACCCGCAAGGGCGCATTACCTCACCGCTTCGTGTCTACATGAATTGCTCCTACTTATGGTTTTGCATAAATTTTTTAGGCGCATTTTCATACAGCATTAGTATCATCATGAAGGCTGATGCCATGACGCAAAGACACAGGAAGGTGGAGAGATTTTAATTGTAAGTGATTTGCTATTAACAACCTAAGTAATTACACAGGATAAATTAAATATCTTCATCAAATCTCATGTGAATATTAAATTTTCAACAATAAATTAAAATGGCTATTGTAGATAACAAAAAATTACCTTAAAAATATAAAATACAGTTATCAAGTTTAAAGGATAAAAAATGAAGTACAAACTCCAAAAAAATCATTGTATAGAACATAAACAAAATATCAAATTTATCCAGTTATCAAACTTGACTGAACTAACTGACCAAGAAGCTGAAATAGTGGTAGGTGGTTGGGGTGACGTTAATATTGATGATCGTGATACTGAAAAGAGTTCTAGTAGTGGCTCTTGGTAGTGGTAGTCACTGGGTATCTTAGGATTCTAGTTATGGTAGTAGCAATTTCACATAAGTCTTGAAGAAAAACAAACCAAGCCCGCCTGCGCGGGCTTAAATTTTTTATCCTGGTTGCGAGTATTTTTGCCTATGTAAAGACATTTTAGCTACTCCGTGGTTAAGATAGTGTCTTCTACCAAAAGAACTGCAAAAACTATGTCAGTGACGAAAAGACAAAGCCAAAATTTACGCCTCAAAATATTACTGGGCTTACCTCTTGTCTTATGGTCGCTGGCAAATATCAGACTGAGCGCTGCTGCACAAACTATTCCCGATAATACTCTACCAAATAATACAATTGTCATTCCTAGTGGTAGCACTTTTAACATTGATGGTGGCACTAGATCTGGGAATAATTTATTTCATAGTTTTCAACAGTTTTCCCTAATACAAGGGCAAATGGCCTCATTCAATAATCCTCTAGATATTCAAAATATTATCAGCCGTGTTACTGGTAGCTTTATCTCAAATATTGATGGTTTAATCCTCACTCAAGGCACAGCTAACCTATTTCTCATCAATCCCAATGGGATTATTTTTGGTGCTAATGCTTCTCTAAATATAGGTGGTTCTTTTATTGGTTCGACAGCCAACAGTATCCGATTTGCTGATGGTAGTGAGTTCAGTGCAAGTAGTCCTCAAGCAACACCTTTATTGACAGTGAGTCTTCCTCTAGGGTTGCAATATGGGCCAACTAATACAGGTGTTATCAAAGTTAATGGAACAGGAAACAATCTCAGTCTCGATAAAAATAACTTTTCCGTGATGAGAAACTCTCGGCCAGTGGGACTACAAGTACAGCCACAGAAAACTTTGGCTTTGGTGGGTGGAAATGTGGAAATGAGCGGAGGTAATCTGACTGCAAATGGAGGAAGAATTGAGCTAGCAAGTGTGGGTACAGAAAGTTTAGTCACACTTATTCCGGTAACTTCAGGTTGGGAATTGGGTTATGAAAATGTCAATAGTTTTCGAGATATTAACCTATCTCAAGCAGCTTCGTTAGAAGCCAGTGGTAATAGTAGCGGTACTATCCGCTTACAAGGGCGTAACATCCAACTAAAGGATGGTTCTGCAATGCTTGCAGATACCTTAGGCAATGGTTTGGGAGGAACGCTAAAAATTAAGGCCTCAGATTCTGTAGAAGTCAGCGGTACTTCCTCCGTAGGTCTTCCCTTTATCACCTATTTATCTACCGATGTAGCACCAGGAGCAACAGGTAATGGTGGTAATTTATTCATAGATACAAAAAGTTTGCGTGTTGCTAATGGCGCTCAGATTTCTAGTGGCACCTTTGGCTCTGGTAACGGTGGGAGTTTAACAATTAAAGCCCAAGAAGTGGAATTGACTGGTGGTTCAGGCGTTGCTGGTTCTAGCGGCTTATTCACACCAGTAGCACCAGGAGCAACTGGTAATGGCGGTAATTTAGTAATTGAAACAGACAACTTATTAGTTAATAACGGCGGACAGCTATTAGCTAGTACCTTTGGCTTAGGTAATGCCGGAAGCATAAAATTAAACGCCACAAATATACAATTAACTGGCGTTTCACGAGGAGGCACTCCCAGTGGCATATTTGCTAATGTCGGATCTACTGCCCAAGGTACTGGCGGTAATATAAATATTGATACTCAAAAATTACAAGTTGCTGATGGCTCTAGGATAGCAGTTACTACCTTTGGCTCAAAAGATGGGGGAATTTTAACAGTCAAGGCAAAAGATATAGAGCTATTGGGGAGTGCAGCAAGTGTTGGCTCCAGTGGTTTATTTGCGAATGTGGAATCAAAAGCCACAGGTAATGGTGGCAAATTATTGATTGAGACAGATAACTTACGAATGGCTGATGGGGCACAGATAGCAGCACTGACTTTTGGCTCAGGGAATGCGGGAAGTGTGAATGTGCGAGCAAATCAGATAGAACTGAAGGGTACTTCACCAGGAGGTTTACCCAGCGGTTTATTTGCGAATGTGGAATCAGGTTCTCAGGGTAATGGTGGTGCTTTAAACATTGATACTCAGAGTTTACTGTTGATAAATGGTGCTCAAATTGGCACAGGTACATTTAGCGCTGGAAACGCTGGAGATTTAAAAATTCAGGTAAATGATATAGAACTCATAGGTAATTTGAGTAGTGATCTAAGCCCTTTTACTAATGTCACTTCAAATTCTACAGGTAAGGGAGGAAACTTGACCCTAGATATCGGTAGTTTACGCCTGATAAATGGAGGTCAAATTGCTACTAGTACTGCTGGATCGGGAAAGGCAGGTAACTTGATTGTCAACGCCACTGATATAGAAGTTGTTGGGTTTAGTGAAAAAGGGCGTAGTGGTTTATTTGCTAGTGCAATTCAAGGGAGTGGCGATGGTGGTAACTTAAGCATCACTACTGACAATTTAACTGTTAAAGATGGGGGCATTATCAGTGCTAGTAATTTCCATAGCCGTAACCTGAATATTCCACCAGGACAAGGAAAAGCAGGAAATATTCAAATTGATGCTGGTGCGATTTTACTTGATAACACTTCCTCAGAAAATCTAGCCAGCATCACTGCATCTACAGCTTCTGGTGGTGGTGGTAACATATTTTTAAATGTGCAACAATCATTAACTGCTCGCAATGGTAGCCAAATATCTGCTGACACTAAAGGTAGTGGTGATGGCGGTAACATTAATATTAATTCTGACTCTTTAGCATTTACCACTGGAGCTTCCTTGACTACTAGTACACAAGGAAAAGGCAATGCAGGTTTGATTAAAATCGATGCCAATTCTATTGTGTTTGATGGTTATAGTAATGGGTTATTCACAGGTGCTTTCAGTGAAGCTAAGGCACAATCAATTGGTAATGGCGGCAATATTCAAGTTACAAGTGACTTTTTGAAGGTGACAAATCTTGCTCGCATCTCTACTAATAGTGCGGGATTGGGTCAAGCTGGTAATATCACTCTCAACGTTCGTCAAATACAAACTAATCAAGGAAATATCGTTGCCACTTCTACTCAAACTGGTGGCGGTAATCTAAATTTTACTACTGATTTACTCTTTCTCAATAACAATAGTTTGATTAGTACCAGTGTTTTAGATAGTACTGGTGGCGGGGGTAATATTAACATCAATGCCGATTTTGTTGTCGCTCACAATCAAAGTGATATTAGAGCTAATGCTGTTTTTGGACTTGGGGGTAATATTCAAATCCAAACTCAAGGTATTTTCCTTTCCCCAGATAGCCATATTGATGCTAGTTCAAAATTTGGGGTTGATGGGATTGTCACAATTACTAACCTAGAAACGAGTAAGAATCTTGCCAACACTGAATTACCCAAAAATATCTTAGATCCTAGTCAGCAGATTGCTGCTATTTGTCGAGGCGATCGCGACGATCGCGCAAATTATTTTATTGTCACAGGACGAGGTGGATTACCACAAAATCCTACTGATACGATCATCGGTCAGAATATTTTAACAGATTCCCGTGACTTTTCTACAAAAGTCGGGTTGGAGGAAAAGAGGGAAGAAAGAAGACCAAAAATAGTTTCCCAAGCAGCGCAAAATATGCCATCCGTCATTATTGAGGCTCAAGGATGGATAATTAATAGCCGAGGGGAAGCAGAATTATTAGCTAATTCTCCTAATATGATTTCTCAAGTATCTAGAAATCCTACACCTAATTGTGGAGCAATATAAGTAACTGTCAATGGTCAGTGTCATTGATTTTGTAGATAAAATCGAAAATTTTTGGCTCAATAATTGTTTTGTAAATATTCAATAGCAGCTTCTAATTTTGAAGGATATCCTTCAGCAAATCTTTCAAACCACAGTCCTTCAGGTGAGAATTGATCTAATTTATCTAGCCATTCTTTAGCCTGATTTTTTAAACCTTCTCGTTGTTTTGCTTTAAGTTGTTCTTGGCGAATTCGTTCTTGTTCTAATTCTTGTTGTCGTTTCAACTCCTCAGCCATATCACGTTCCGCAAAATCAGTTTTAACTTCTTCCAAAAGGCTATCGATTAAAGAAGATGCTTTTGGTGACGAAGCTTGGATGAATGATTGGGCTATATTTGGCTGAGGTTTTGGCTGGGGTTGAGAGGGTTTTCCTTCTTCGTATTCAGTTTTGAGTTCAGCTAACAGCTTATCGATGGTATCCATTGGCGAGATGGGGGGATTGAGGGGGATGGGGGGACAAGGGAAGGGGGACAAATGACCATTGACTATTGACTATTGACCATTACTAGTCATTAATGGCATTCAGCAACACTTCCGATAGACTCATATCCTCCATATCTTCCATTGTCACTGTGTCACAGATATCAAATTTCGCTCCAGCCCCTTGGAGGTCATCATCTAAAACTTTGAGAAAGCGAGTGGCTTGAGCATCTGTACCAACTTGAATGAAGGAAATGGCTAATTCTTCATCACGATCCATCTTTCGGGAAGCTTCGATAATCACCTTCATGACGGCTTTGCGATCGTCTGGTTCACCATCGGTAACAACTAAAATTGTCTCACCATTGGGTTTAGTTTGATTAGCAGCTTTGCGTTGAAAGTAATCATCAGTGGCGTGTTTTAGCACTCCTGCTAAGTCAGTGGTTCCAGAGGGGTCATTTTCTCGAAAAATTTGTGCTACCTTGGCTGAGGTGACATTTTCATAACGTTTGAATTTTCCAGAAAATACATAAATAGTTATCCCATCTGGGTCAAATTGTTCACATTTGCTAGCTAAGGCTAAGGTAGATTCTTGTGCAGCTACCCATCTGCTTCTACCACCTTTTTGATCTGGGGTAGCCATGCTACCGCTTTTGTCGATAATTAAGGTATAGTCACGATTGTCTAGCATTTCTAACTTCTCCAAGTATTGCGTAAAAAAGTTGAGATTATTTGAGATTATCAATTAGTCAGTTATCGCCTTGATTAATACATCAGTCAGGCTCATCTCTTCTAATTCATCTAAAGTGATGGTGTCACAAATATCAAATTTAGCGCCAATGTTTTGCAATTCATCATCTATCGCATGGAGAAACTTGGTGGCTTTGCTATCAGCACCTACTTGAATCAAAGAAATTCTTAATTCTTGGGGATTTTCCAAGCGCTGGGTAGCATTGATAATTACTTCATATACAGCTTGGCGATCGCCTGGTGTACCATCAGTGACAATTAAAATTACTTCTCCGGCTGGCTTGGTTTTACCCTCTGCTTTGCGTTTAAAGTAGTTATTAATTGCGTCTTGCAGTACACCTACTAGATTTGTACTATCTCCAGGGATATTTTCTGTGAAAATCTGCTTGATTTTGGCGGCGGTAACATAATCGTAACGCTTAAATGCTTTAGCAAATAGATAAATAGTGATACCATCAAGGTCAAATTCTTCGCATCTAGCAGCTAAAGCGTATGTTGATTCTTGCAATGCTGTCCATCTACTTCTACCATCTTTTTGATCTCTAGTAGCCATGCTGGCACTTTGGTCAATAATTAAGGTGTAGTCACGATTTTCTAGCATGGCTGATACTCCCCACAATTTGCTGATAATTAATTAGATAAAGCTAACAGATTTAGTGACGATTAGTCAGTGATTGCATTCATCAAGACATCTGCAAGGCTCATTTCTTCCAAGTCGTCTAAAGTGACAGTATCACAGATGTCAAATTTAGCACCTACACTTTGCAACTGGTCATCTAAAGCTTTAAGAAACTTAGTAGCCTGGGGATCTGAACCAACCTGAATAATAGAAACTGCTAATTCTTCATCCCGATCCATCTGGCGGGTAGCATGAATAATGACCTCAAAGACGGCTTTGCGATCGTCGGGTTCGCCGTCAGTGATCACTAAAATTGTTTCGCCATTGGGTTGAGTTTTACCCGCTGCTTTCCGCTTAAAGTAATTATTGAGTGCGTCTTGGAGTACACCTGCTAAATTTGTCGTCCCAGCCGGATCGTTTTCTTGGAATATCTGCGCCACTTTCGCTGATGTAACATCGTCGTAGCGTTTAAATCTCCCAGAAAACACGTAGACTGTAATTCCATCTGGATCAAACTGTTCGCACTTTCTCGCCAAAGCCAGCGTCGATTCTTGGGCTATGTCCCATCTACTTCTACCACCTGCTTGGTCAGGCGTGGACATACTGCCACTTTTGTCGATAATCAATGTATAGTCACGGTCACTCATCATAGTATTCCTTTGATTGTTACCCTGTGGTTCTAGTCTAACCGTTGGGTAATAGTACGACATCTTTGTCAGACGCTTTGTAATAATGATTTAAGTAGTTAATTATCAAGTATTTTTTTAGGCAAAAATAACCGTAGAGTTACTTAATAAATCCATTTGTAGACATATTACATAATGTAGGGTGGACAAGTTGCCCACCCTACAAACTAAAGACGTAAAAGCTGAGTTATTTTTTGAGATTTATAATTAATGGTGGCGTTTGAGAACACCAAGTTCTTGCTGTATGGGCAATACATCTAAAATATCGGTTTGGGAACAATATTTTAGATCTTCATAGCATTCCAGACGCAACAACCGTTTACCGTGAGTGGCTTGGTGTAAAAGTCCTAACAAGTTATCTTGCCATTGAGTGTAGAGCGCGATCGCACTAATCACTTCATCATTACCAGCTATTTCCTCGGGTGATAACTGAGTATGTTGCAAAATACTATGAGCGATCGCACCTGCACATACTGTATCTTCTAGAGAAAAACTGCCTTCCCAACCTGAACCGACAATCCAGACAGTCTCTGGTTGCTTGGACAAGAGAAAGTTAACTACCGCAGCACGGTTGATCAAAGCTGCTGCTAGTACAGTTGGCGCGTCTTGTACCCGCTGTAAGGCGCGAGTACCATTGGTGGTACTGATAAATAAGCGCCGTCCTTGTACAAGTTCTGGTGTGCAATCGAGGGGCGAATTACCCAAATCAAAGCCAGCTACCTTTGAACCACCGCGTTCTCCAGCTCGTAGCCGTTTGACGGGAGGCCATTTGTCGCTGACTTCCATGAGTTGATCTAAATCGCTGAACACTTGTACAGCTTCGCCCCCAGCCGCCAAAACAGTGGCCATTGTGCTAGTAGCTCGCAGAACATCAACTGCGATCGCACATTCTGGGGCTTGATCTGTTGGTGTCAATTCCGGGGTGTGGTAAACGAATAGCTTCACGTTTTAGATAAGCCTGATTAATGCTGCCGAGAAACATTTTAACCAGTTGATGTCATATAAGGTAAGTAAGAATTCTCAAAGGTTAAGCGTGGGAATGCTCTATGATTATTGTCATGGGGCATTAGGCATTGGGCATTGGGCATTGGGCAAGATCACACTACAGTCAAGCATGGACTTCACAATTCCTCAAATTCCGGAAATTGTAGAGTGTTTTATAGTTTAGCGATCGCGCACCGCTACTAACCGCAATCAATTTATTAAGAATTACGAATTATTCATAAATTTTGTTTAAGTTTTGGTAAAAAATGCATAAGCGTTTGCTACTGCAACAACATCCCAATCCTAGCGCTAGGGCTGCATTCACCCTGGTTAACGAGGCGAAGTAATTCGTAATTAATACCAATTCAAAGACAAATGCATTCGTAGGGGCGGGGTTTCCTCACCTTTGTATACATATTGCACTACGTTTTAGTTAAACCTTGGGAGCATCTTTGACATGATTTGCGATCGCGCCAATTAAATTCAACTTGCTCAAAATATCCCTAGCTTGAATTACTTCACTTTCAGTAATCTTACCCATCCGCCCTACTAACACAATCCCATGACACAAGGATGCAATGATTCTCCCATCAACCTTGTCTAAAATTGCCGGCGCATCTACAATCACTAAATCGTAGCTTTGCTCAAACAAGGCGATAATATCTTTCATCCGCGCTGAACTCAGTAGTTTGACTGGATCTTCTGGTGTCGGGCCAGCAGTTAAAATGTCGATATTTGGATGAATTGGTTGAATATACTCTACAACTGGAGTATTAATTTCATCGACTAATAACAAAGATAAACCCCAATCATTGGAAAGCTCAAGGTTTTTATGCAAGCTGGGATGCTGGAAATTGGCATCAATTACTAGTACCCGGCGATGCATATGCGCAGCACTAGCCGCAAGTCCCAAAGCTAAGGCTGTTTTTCCTTCACCAGCTAGTGTTGAAGTCAACATTAGCGATTTAAAAGGCAGGGAATAATTTAATAATTGAATATTCTGATAGACCATATCCAAATTTTCGTGATATGGCAACCAGGGGCTAGTTTCTACTAGCGCTAGTTTTCGCTGCTTTTGCCAAAACATCTGAGAAAACCGCTTCTTCACACCTATTTTGCCAAGATTTGGCACTGTTCCTAATAGTCGCAGGTTTGTCAATTTTTGTAATTGTTGTGCCGAATAGATGACATTATGATTTAATTGCAAGATTAAGGCTGTCATAATCCCTAAAATCGGCCCAGCTATTAATCCCCCAGTTAATAGAAGTAATCTCCCACTATCTATATAGGTTGCCTGATCTGGTGCTTCTAATAGTTGCCAATCAAATCCAGACTGAGCAATTTTAAGTCCTAAAGATTGTTGTGTCTGGAGTAGTTGTTCCAGGGTTTTGCGATTTGTTTTCACCTCTGGCAGGAGACGATTATACTCGGCGATGAGGCTGGTGTATTTGCTCAATTCAACACGCAGTTGCTTTTGAGACTCAACTAAACTTTTTTCATTCGCCAGAAGCCCTAAAGAAGTTGTCTGTACTTGAATTATTTCTTCTGCTAGCTTTGAGTCAACCCCGAGCATATCATCTTGGGGATTTGCTATTTTGGTAACTTTCTCTCCTAACGATTTTCCCGTCTCTTGTTGCAGTAGCGCCATTTGGCTTTGGTGTTGCTGCTTGAGATTTGCGATCGCTGGCGAATCCTCAGTATACCGTAGTCGCTGCTGAGCCAGTGCTAGTTCAGTCTTTTGAATCTCATTCAGCAGAGTTTGGTAGCGTGTTGATTGACTCAAACGAGAAGAAACTATAGCATTCTCAGATGAAGATGCCATTTTTTGCTCTAGGTTAGCTTGGCGAGCTCGTAGATCTTGAAGTTGGGCGCGAGTAATGTCTAACTGTTTTTGAATATCAGCCACAGATTGCAACAGAATTTTGCTTTGTACCTCTGGATCAACTAAATTATGCTTCTTGCGAAATGCTTCTAATTTTTTTTCAGATTGGCTGACTTGTTTTTTTACTTCCGGTAAGCGCGCGTTAACAAAAGCCAGTCCTTTATTTAAACGCTCATTTTGTTGTTCTACGTTGTAGTTATGATAAACAGTCTGTAGCGCTTGTAACACCTTTTGTGTTTTAACTGCATCTTTATCTTTAAAAGTCACCTCAAATATTTGACTGGCTAGTTTATTAATTCCCGTTCCAGTCTCTAGCCGATTTACATTTAAAGGTGATGTTTCACCCTGTTCTTTTTTTCCTTTGATATCTTCTAAAGTAATATTAGGATAACTAGAACGTAGTAAATCTACAGCTTTCTGGATTAACTGAGAACTCAGCATGACTTTTAATTGCGCCGTGTAGTCTACAGCTTGAACATTGGGATTTTTAACCTCGCTGTCAGCTACTCCCTGCACCTTACTTGAGTCTACCCCTGCATATAAGTTAGAACTTACCAGTATTTGCATCGAGCTTTGGTAAGACGGTTTAGCAAAGATAGCCAAGAGGCTAGCAACTGACATTACTGCAAAGGAAATACCCAATATCAGATAACGTCTGTGAAACAGAATTGAAGTGAGTTGTTTGATGTTAACCGCGTTTTGTGAAGAGTTATTGAGCATTTGCCCTTGGTTCAGACTACTGTTAGTCACTATACAAATCCTCTCATCTCTAAATAATAAATCAGGAAGATTTTGAGAAAATCTCTTGGCATGAATTTTGATTAAACTATAGACGGCATTTTCTGCTAAATGATTCCTAGTTTTCCAAATAAATTGTCTTCAATAATTTTACGGATAGCAATTGTAAATAATATTTTTTGATTGGCTATAACTCAAATTATTAAATCAATTTATTAAGATGTAATTGATACAAAATATCTAAGATTAGTCCTATTCTATTTGTGAACATTACTGCACTTCAGATCCCCTACTTCTTCAAGAAGTCGAGGATCTGAATATAAGTGAAAAGTAGTAAATAGTTAATTATTTTTGTGTATTATTTTTGATTTTTTTGACTGTTTTCTACCTATATACGGAAACAAAAAAGCGGCGGCTGCTACCTCTAGGAAGGAAAAGAAGCAGCAGCCCACCACAAGTGCTTTATAAGATAGTTAATCAAAAGTCTATAGTCAATAGTCAGTAGGGGCAGGTTTTGCGAGATTTTCACTCTCGAAACAAGATATGTCGTCCATAGGGGAACTCCAAAAAATAAATTATGCAAAATTGTAGGGGCGGGGTAACCCATACGTGTCAACTTAACGTCAAACCCTTATCAAGGCGTGATTTTGAATTAAATCACCTACCATCAATATCCGCCCTGCCCCACCCCAGTTTTGTCTAAAGCCAAAACATCCCCTCCCCGCAAGCGGGGAGGGGACTGAGGGGTGGGGTAAAATGCCTGTGGGATAAGCGTTTTAGCTTAAGTTGACACCAATGGCCCCTACGAGTTGCGGGTTTGGTAGGTTAATGATTGGAATATTTTTTTATTTGGAAGTCCCTAGTCGAGAATTTCTTAACCAATGACAAATGACCATTGACTATTGACTAAATCCCCACAGGTTGGGCAGTAGCACCAAGCATGGTCGGATTTATCAGCAGCTTTGACATCAGGGAATAAAGCTAGGGCGGCGTTTCAACTTATCTTGAAATACCGCCCTCATGTTTCTGGCTTCCACCTGCGTTGAGGATTTCCGTAGGTTTGCGTAGCCTCGACCTCTGATCACCCAATGATCGAAGTTACGCCTAGAAACCGTCGAAGACCTTTTCGCTGAGACTAGCGGAGGTCAAAGCGATCAAGGTTCATCACCTTGTCCCACGCCGCCACAAAGTCATGCACAAATATCGGCTGTGAGTCGTCACATCCGTAGACTTCCGCAAGGGCTCGTAGCTGAGAGTTTGAACCGAAGATGAGATCGACACGGGTGCCAGTCCACTTGAGTTCGCCCGTTTTGCGATCGCGTCCCTCGAACACGTCTTTAGCTTCAGAGGTCGCTTTCCATGTCGTGCTAAGGTCGAGCAGGTTCACGAAGAAGTCATTGGTCAACATCTCTGGTCGCTTGGTGAAGACACCGTGCTGGGTCTGATCGAAGTTGGCATTCAGGACGCGCAGTCCACCAACGAGAACCGTCATTTCCGGCGCACTCAGGGTCAGCAACTGCGCCCGATCCACCAGCAACTCCTCCGCCGATAAGGTGTGGTCACCTTTGAGGTAGTTGCGGAACCCGTCCGCCGTTGGCTGGAGTGGGGCAAAGGATTCCACATCCGTTTGTTCCGGCAACGCATCGGTACGTCCAGGCTTGAAGGGAACCTTGACATCATGCCCGGTGTTCTTCGCCGCTTGCTCAACGCCTGCGCATCCACCCAGAACGATCAAGTCAGCGAGCGAAACCTTCTTCCCACCGGACTGTGAGCTATTGAACTCCCCTTGGATCGCCTCCAGGGTTTGCAGCACCGTTGCTAGTTGGGTTGGCTGGTTGACTTCCCAATCCTTCTGAGGCGCAAGACGAATGCGCGCCCCGTTCGCCCCACCGCGCATGTCAGACCCACGGAACGTTGATGCCGATGCCCAGGCTGTCGAGACCACTTGGGAGATAGACAGTCCTGAAGCGAGGATCTTGCCCTTAAGGGCGGCGATGTCCTGCTCATCAATTAATTCATGGGTGACTGGGGGGACGGGATCTTGCCACAAGAACTCTTGTGCTGGGACTTCCGAGCCGAGATAGCGCGATCGCGGCCCCATGTCGCGATGCGTCAGCTTGAACCAAGCACGGGCGAACGCGTCTGCGAGCTGATCCGGGTTCTCAAGGAAGCGCCGCGCAATCGGCTCGTAGATGGGGTCCATCTTCATCGCCATGTCCGCCGTGGTCATCATGGGAGCGTGCCGCTTGGATGGATCGTGCGCGTCGGGCACTGTACCTGCGCCAGCACCATTTTTAGGTGCCCACTGATGCGCACCGGCAGGACTTTTCACCAGTTCCCACTCATAGCCAAACAGGTTTTCAAAGTAGTTGTTGTCCCATTTTACCGGATTGGTGGTCCATGCACCTTCGATGCCGCTGGTGGTCGTATGAACGCCGATGCCAGTGCCGAAGCTGTTCCTCCAGCCGAGGCCTTGCTCCTCAATGCTGCTGCCCTCAGGTTCGGGACCAACCAGCGCCGCATCACCAGCGCCGTGGCATTTGCCGAAGGTGTGTCCACCGGCAACGAGCGCAACCGTCTCCTCGTCGTTCATTGCCATCCGCCCGAAGGTTTCGCGAATATCCCGCCCTGAGGCGACTGGGTCAGGATGGCCGTTGGGTCCTTCCGGATTCACATAGATGAGACCCATTTGAACTGCGGCAAGAGGATTTTCGAGCTCGCGGTCTCCCGTGTAGCGCTTGTCGCCCAGCCATTCGCCCTCAGAACCCCAGTAAATGTCTTCTTCAGGCTCCCAAATGTCTTCGCGCCCGCCCGCAAAACCGCACGTTTTAAATCCCATCGACTCCAGGGCGCAGTTGCCAGCGAGGATCATCAGGTCGGCCCAAGAAATTTTCTTACCGTATTTCTGCTTGATCGGCCAAAGCAGCATCCGCGCTTTGTCGAGGTTTGCGTTATCGGGCCAACTATTGATCGGTGCAAACCGCTGGTTGCCGGTGCCCGCGCCGCCGCGACCGTCGCCGATGCGGTACGTGCCTGCGCTGTGCCAGGCCATCCGGATGAAGAGCGGCCCATAGTGACCGTAGTCGGCTGGCCACCAGTCTTGAGAGGTGGTCATCAGGTTGAAGATGTCTTGCTTCAGGGCAGCTAAGTCTAGGCTCTTGAAAGCCTCAGCGTAGTTGAACGCCTTACCCATAGGATTGGACTGTGGTGAGTGCTGGTGAAGTATCTTCAGGTTCAACTGATTCGGCCACCAGTCTCGGTTAGACGTACCACTACCTGCCGTGAATTTCTGAACTCCGCCCATAAAAGGGCATTTGCTCTCGCTGCTCATAGTATCTCCTATCAAGTGTCCAGAATCACGGGGGTCTGCGGTCAGTGAGTTCTGGTTATCAGCAGTTGTCAATTTTTGCGGTTCAGTCATAGGTAGAGAAATTCTCCATATAAGTTATTCAGATTGCCCAAACTAAATCTTGGTCAGTAAATCAACGGACGTTCTCTTGATCGAACCTATTAAAACGTAGTCGTAATGACTACGTTTTAATAATCATAATCGTTATGACTATGAAATGCAACTAACTTTGTTTTGCATCTTGGGAATCTGGCTGGTCATCTAAACCGGAAACTGAAAAATGATTTGTACTATCCGACAATGAACGAGCTATCGAGCTACAACGTTTTTTGGAGAGGGTATTGTTGACAACTAGAAATAATATACTGAATGTTTAGTAAATCGATATACCAGCAAGAAAACTTAAATAGATGACATATTGCGTATAAATGCTATTGTCATTGTTGCCATGCTATTGAGAATATCGTGAATTTTTAAGTAGTATTTAATACTGATATTTTGGCTAAAAAGAGTCAATGGTCATGTGTCATTAATTATTCTCCGCGTCACCACGTCTTTTTGTCCCACACTCCCAACACTTCCTTGTCCCATTCATCTGTGCGATGATCGGGTGTACGGTAATATAAATGTAATTTTTTAGACAAAGACTTATTTGAATAGTCGGGAAAAGAGTCGTTGATCTCCGAAGATTTGTCAATTACTAATCAAAGCTTTACGTAAACGAAATATTACCCCCTAAGTAAATGACTATAATCAGATTCATAACAAACAGTTGAAAGCGCAAATTTAGTTGCAAATATATTTGCTGTTTTCACAGTATTAACGATACTTGCAGTCAAATTTTAATAGGCATATGTTAGCAGTAGCAGTCGCACAAGTAGAAGAGTCTGTAACAATCTTCCATAACTTAACTAATGAATACGTACAAGCCAAGATTGTACCTATTTCATCAACACATATTCAAGAGATTGAATTAATGTGGAAGCCTCTACTAAAAAAAGAAAACTGTTGGGATCAAAACTTAAATCTCAACAAATATTTAAATAAGCCTCAAACTTATGAAGTTTATGTACTTGAATACGACTCAATTGCTCAAGGTCTAATAGTTTTAGAAGCGAAGGAACGCCATTCCCGGTTAGAAGAAGGCAAAAATTTAATTTACGTAAACTTACTAACTGTAGCTCCTTGGAACCGTGGCGCTATTCAAGAAACACGGAATTATAAAGGAGTCGGAACTTCTCTACTGACATTTGCCATTTCACGTAGTTTTGACTTGGGCTTTCTAGGAAGAATAGCTTTAAATTCTGTAAAAGAAGCTGAAAAATTTTACGAAAAAATGCCTTTTTTAGTTGCGGGATCTGATTTATTTGAAATGGGTGGACAGGGCAATATTGTCAGTCTAAAATATTTAGAAATGCCGGAAGAAGAAGCAGAATTAGTGATGTTAAATTTATATTTAACTAGTTCTTTAAATTAGCATTTAGACTAACTCTCGCCGCCTGGGCACATCATAAACCATGAAGTCATGAGCCATATTGGTACTGGGGAAAATAGCTCTAGCTTCTTGAAGTAAATCTTTCAACTCTAAATTGTTGCCCGGAGCATAGCGGGGACTGAAATGAGTCATAATTAAGTGATGTGCTTTTGCTGCTAAAGCTGTTTGTGCTGCCATTGTGCTGGTGGAATGTAGCCGCTGAAAAGCCATGTCTGCATCTTGATGGGCAAAAGTCGCCTCGTGAATTAACACATCTGCATCCTGTGCCAATTCCACTGCACCTTCACAAAAAACTGTGTCTGTACAATAGGCAATCTTACGTCCAATTTCTGTAGGACCACATAATTCTTTGCCATTAATCACTCGCCCATCAGTCAAAGTCACTGTTTCACCCCGCTTGAGTTGACCATAAACTCGACCTGGGGGAATCTGTAATTCCTGGGCTTTTTCGATATCAAAACGTCCTGCTCGGTCTTTTTCAGCTACTCGGTAGCCAAAAGCTGTAATGCGGTGATGCAATGGCCCACAGATGACAGTAAATTCATCATCTTCATAAATGACTCCCGGACGGACGGCGTGAACTTTTACAGGATAAGAAAAGTGGGTATGGGAGTAACGTAAAGCACCTTGGATATATTCGTTTAATCCAGGTGGACCATAGATATCAACTTTTTCCACATTACCAGCCAAACCGCAACTAGCAAGCAATCCCATCAAGCCAAAGATGTGGTCGCCGTGCATGTGGGTAATAAAAATTCGGGATAGTTGGCTCATTTTCAACTCACTCCGTAAAAGTTGATGCTGAGTACCTTCGCCACAATCGAATAACCAAAGTTCTGCCCTTTGGGGTAATCTTAAGGCAACGCTGGAAACATTGCGCGCTCTTGTGGGTACACCGGAACTTGTCCCTAAAAATGTGATCTGCACAGCGTTGTTTAGCCTTCCTCTTGCTCAATTGGCCGCTCTATTTTATATAGTGGCATGGTTTTAAAAGATGCGATCGCTCTGCAAATATACAAGAACCACAATTTGTTGGGTTTCACTGTTACACATTTAACTTGCTCCCTTAGGCACCCTACAAGAGTTATAGACATTTAAAAAAGAACTACAATCAGCTGAAATCCTTATATTTAAAGGATTTCAGAATAAATAGCAATTAAACTAACACTTTCACTTCTGGCTGTACGTTGGCTTCCGCTTCCAGAAACTCAGCTACTTGCGCCTCAATTTCATCCCGCACAATTTGGCGATATTCCAAGAAATGCTCGATTTGGGCACAAACCGATAAATAGCTACTTACGCCACCTGGATTATGTTTATACATATTCCACAGGTTGCGCCAAAATTGCCAGCGTGTCTGACGGCGCACACCTTGTCGCCAACAGATGATCAGCAACGCCCGGATTACCTTCCAGTTCAATGGTTTTTTCGCACCTTTGCCCTTTTTGGGGTAGGTTGCTTCGCCCAAAATCCGGTAGTGACGGTAGGCGCGATCCAAAAACCGCGATGGCTCATACAGTTCCCAGAACGCTTCTACATATTCGCGGGCGATATCTGCTAAGGGTCGAGTTGGGACAAAGTTCATCAATGTGGTTTGATTGATGTTGGCTCCTTTGCTACGGAGTCGTCCTTCTTTTTCCAATCGATGCCAAAGGGCTGTATCGGGAAGGGCTTGCAGCATACTAAATAAGGCAGTAGGAATAGCAGTTTGTTCCACAAACTTAACGATGCGTGCGCCGGCTCCTGGCTTTTCACCATCAAACCCAATAATAAAGCCCGCCATCACTCGCAACCCGGAGCGGGTAATTGTATGGACTGCTTCACTCAGGGAGTCTCGCGTGTTCTGGTATTTCTGAGTAAAGGTGAGGCTTTCTTCATCGGGGGTTTCAATTCCCAGAAACACCGCTCCAAAATTGCACGCTACCATCAAATCCATCAGTTCTTGATCTTGGGCTAAATCAACTGAAGCCTCTGTGGCAAAGGAAAATGGAAAGTGATGTGCTACCATCCAAGGCTGAAGTTCCTTTAAAAATAATTTGACGTTGCGTTTATTGCCGATGAAGTTGTCATCCACCATAAAAATGCTCCGCCGCCAACCGAGTTCGTAGAGGTAATCAAGTTCGGCTAACAGTTGTGCGGGGTTTTTGGTGCGGGGTTTGCGACCATAGAGAACAATAATGTCGCAGAACTCACATTGAAAGGGACATCCACGGGAAAATTGTACCGACATCTCCGCATAGGCTTCAAATTCTAAAAGGTCAAAGCGCGGAATCGGGGTGTTAGTAACATCTGGTTTTTCACCGCCAGAGCGAAACACACCTGTACGATCGCCTCGTGCGATCGCTTCGACAAATAAGGGCAGTGTGATTTCCCCTTCATCTAAGATTAAGTAGTCTGTTCCTGGGGCGCTGACTTCATGGGGTAGGGCTGTAGCATAAGGGCCACCAACAGCCACAGCCTTACCCCGAATCTTCGCTTCCCGAATCTGCTCTAGCAAATCTTCTTTTTGCACAATCATCGCCGACATAATCACCAAATCTGCCCAAGCCCATTCTGCTTCGGTGATTTGACGCACATTCCGATCTACTAGCTTGAATTCCCATTCTTGAGGTAGAATCGCAGCTACAGTCACCAATCCCAAAGGCGGTAGCATTGCCTTACGGTCTAATAAAGCCAGTGTTTTTTCAAAAGACCAAAAACTTTTGGGAAAGCGAGGATATACAAGTAAAACTTTCATTAAGGTGATTAAAGCCTAAATTTTGTTGCTGGGTTAGTTAATACTAAAACTGAAATGGTGCTTATATTTATTTGCACTTATATTTAATGTAGCAAAAGCTATAATATTGTTCCCGATGCTATAAATAATTGCCAAATCAATCCCTTACTCAGTAGCCTTTAAGCGATTTGAGCATTTAGAGACGTTGATTATATCGGTATTATATTTTACATTTAAACAAGGCTGAATACAAACTTAAAAAGTTTAAAAGTACTGCTCATTTAATGGAAACTTGACGATCGTGATGTAATTTTTAAATGCTATTTTTTCCCAATGTTTCGAGCCTATTACAAATAGGAAATTGGGATTAAATAAATAATGATATAAAAAATTAATTATAAATGGGTAATATCAATAACTTATTACCCATTTTTTATTTAGGTGTGGAAGATGACAGTGATTAAGGGCAGAAATGCCAACAAAAAGCCATGCCAGGAATGCAATTGAGCCGCTGGGATTGGTTCTGGGGGTGCTAAGAGAGCATCGATTCTTTGTTCTAAGCGATCGCCTGTTGGTGAACCTAAAGCTGCACAGCAAATTTCTGAGACTACCGGGGTATTACTGACTACTAACAGCAGTGATTCTGCTAGTACTAAGGGGTCTACCTGGGATGCAGCATAACCATCGGCTCGGAGTTCGCGCAAAACTAACAGTTCTTCCCACAACGAGTCTGTATTGGGTAACCACGCCGTACAAGAACGCACCCAACCCAGCCAGAAAAACCAAAATGTGTCTCGGTAATGATAATGCCCTTGCTCGTGCGCTAGGACACTTTCTAAATGCTCCCTGGAGAGAGTTTGGAGTAATCCTTGACTGAGTACTAGTTCGGGTTGCCAAAAACCGATTTGACCGGCAAAGAGTGCGCCTGTGTTAAGTAGCCTGATTTGTCTGTTGCCAAAATTTACCAAAGGACAGTTACGGGCAGATTGTACAGACTGCCAGCCTTCAATGGCAAGCTTGATGCAGAAAATGCTAAAAAATCCCAGATAAATTAGCGCTAGGAGATAACTACCCCAGCCAGTATACATACCTGCCATTTTACCTTGGGGGCCCATGCATAGCACGGCGATCGCCGTCATGAATAGCAGTAAGGGAGGAAAGAGAAATAAAAATAGCGATCGCCGCCAGCGCAGATTCCAATTACCTTGGGGAACTCTCCCAAAGGATCTTAACCCCCAAGCTACGGAAAAAGCAGTCAAAATCATGATTAAATGTATCATTTCCCCTCCCTGGCTTGACGTGCAGCTTGAATGCGTTTGGCGATCGCTTCTATTTGGTCGCTGGCTGTTTCATCCAGACTATCAGCAAAAGCAGCAACTACATCGGGATTACCCACCGCCAAAAATCGCTGCAATTGCTCGTGTGCTTTGATTACCTCTGCTTGTTGTTTTGTCAGTAATGGTCGCCAATAGAATGCTTTGCCTTTTTTGTCGCAGACTAGCCAACCTTTATCAGTGAGGCGGCGCATGACGGTGGTGACAGAAGTATAAGCTAATTCCCGGTTAGGGTCAGAGAGAATGCGATCGTGTACATCCTTAACTGTAGCTGAACCCAGTTCCCAGATGATCTGTAAAATTTCTGCTTCTAGGGGGCCTACGGACAGTTGTTTTGGGCGGTAGTCGGGTAAAGGAGCCATATCAATTTTGGATGGGAGATTGTGGATAAGTAGATTGAACGCGAACATTCCCCTCTCGATGAGATCGACTTAGCCTGAGTGCGCGTAGTCGTCAACGCTAAACACCTATTCTGTTTTCAGATTACCGTTGATTGAAACTGCTGTTTCATCTTTAGGCAAAATTCACAGCAACTCAGCAGGCGATCGCGTGGTCATCATCATTTTTAATTATTGAAAAAAATTATTATTTGCATTGAAGTTCTCAATTCCTACATTAACCAGCAATCTCAGCTGTTAGCTAGTTGTTAACCTTTATTTAAAGGATTTTCATCAGCAGAAAATTTTTAGTAAAATTTATATATATTAGTAAATACTTGCATTTCTTATTGACTTCAGTTACAGTCAAAGCAGGTATACAAAAAAACACCTGATATCTATTTCAGGAGTTTAACTCAATGAAAGAGTAGATACCAAAACTAAAAACTGAGTAGAGCTAGGAAAATTTGCGTATTTTTTGAAAAATATGTTCCTGCTACTCAAGTTTCAATAGTTATCTGCTAACCTATACTGGTGATTTTATTAGCCTAGCTCTTCATGAGTCAAGGCGATAGAATAGATTACTCAGATGATAAATATAAATTTTTTTTCTGCTTTATTGAGAATTATTTGCAATATGTTTTTAGATACAAGATGTAGTAACCAATACCGAAAACGCGATCGCTTCAACAAAGTAGTCTCCATAAGTATCACGAGACAACATCAAGGAATAGGAGTAAATTGGCGAAAAAAGATTGATTTTCTGCAATCTTGGGTGAAGCGTCCAAATTTATCTGCCAAATGGCATATAAATAAAAGTCTGTCCACAGATGTAAAGACAGAGACTACAAATGGCTATATGAATTATTTCATGAAAAATTTAAATAATTACCGAAATTTTAGCCAAAAGTTTAACTGTGATTTAAGCTACATCAAAGGCTTAAGTAAATTGCAGCTAAAATACTTCAATTTTGGCTCTTTTAGCAAGATTAAGCAAGACATTGTTCAGCAATTGACAGTTGTTCAACAGTCGAACTATCAGAGATACAAAATTAACTTTGGAATTACTGAAGAAGTTCTACAACCATTTCCTAGCTCTATTATGGAGATTTTATTAACCGGAAATAGGTTTAGTAGAAATGAATGTTATAAAGTGGCTACTTAGTTGGCTCTAAGAAATGCTAATTGTTTCTTACTGTTGCATTTCCCTTGTCAATTGTAGCCCAACTCACAATTTTAGCTTTGATGAACTTGTCCATAAAATTTAAGAATGAGTACAGATAGATGAATACCTTTTTTTGTTCAGATTACTCAAGACAAATAGGAGAAAATGTTATTGGTACTGCCACCCATTACGAAACGTATATTTTGGTTGAATGTCCTCCGCCTTGGACAACAGAAGCCTTTAATTCTAAATGGGTGCCCAAGGATTTAAGAATCTTGGTAGAGGAAGTAAAACACGCTAAACTACCAATGAGATTTTTGTTAATTGCTAACGATCAATCGCACAAAGTAGAACAAACAACTCTGTTGATTTATCAAAAACAAAAGGGATTAAATCAGGGATACCAAAAACATGAATTTCAATTGACGAATATTCAGCAGGTAGCTGGATTTGTCAAAAGATTCTTATGGGGTAGTATTCCTGAGTATGAAAGAGAAAGAAGTATTACTAGAGATATTTTAGTATGTACCCACGGCAGCCATGATAAATGCTGTGCTAGATATGGTAACCCTTTTTATTTTTATGCTCAAAATACTATTGCCCATTTAGATTTGGAAAATGTGCGGATTTGGAAATCTAGCCATTTTGGTGGACATCGATTTGCACCAACAATGATAGATTTACCAGAAGGGCGATATTATGGTGAGCTTGAGCAAGAATCATTCAAATCGATTTTGACTCGGACTGGAGATATTAACTGTTTAAATCAGGTCTATCGAGGCTGGGGTATTCTACCAATTCCACTCCAGATTTTAGAAAAGGAATTAATTCTTCACTATGGATGGGATTGGTTTAACTACAAAGTAACAGGTAAAATATTAGAACAAAGCCTAGATAATAATACAGTACTAGCTGAACTAACTTTTGCCAAAACTACAGGTGCGCTATATACTTGTCAAGCGAAATTAATCAAAGATGAAAGCAAAGCCCTAGAAATCAAGAGTTCTTGCAATGCTAAGCAAAGCGCAGTAGTCGTTAACTATACTGTAGCTAGTATCTGGCTGGAAGCTCAGAAAGTTGTAACTTTGAGTGCATAACTATGTGAGGACTGAAGCAATTGGCTGATTATTTTACCGCGATTTATTGGCAAGTAGACCATAAGATATGAGTCCCGACAAAGGATATGGTTAATCAAAAAAATACATAGTGTTTGGACTCATGAAATTAGCCATTTGCTAAAGTCTGGCATTAATTTAGCGCTATGCATAAGACGAAGCTGGAAATTGCATCTACAAATCTGGAAAAATATGTACGGATGGCTAAACCGTGCCTGGACTTTGTAGAGGGATAGCCGCTTCCATGCACACAAGAGAAAAGTCATGTAATGTCTAGCTTTGTCTAGATTGTATGTAGCAGTGTGACTAATACCTAAGATAGGTACATTATGATTACGAGTAATTTGCTGGACGTAATATCAAGTACTTGTTATTCGATACTATGTCCATGAATAAGTAATTATCGTAGACTGTACCTATGTCTCAACCCCTAACCAAGCCTTCCATTCCTTACTTCTCCTCTGGCCCCTGTTCCAAGCGTCCCGGCTGGTCTGTTTCTCAGCTAGAAAACGCCTGTGTTGGTCGTTCCCACCGTTCCAAAGATGGTAAAGCCAAATTAGCAGCAGTAATTGAGCGTTCTAAGAAAATCCTTGGTGTTCCTGCTGATTACCGCTTGGGTATCGTTCCGGCTTCTGATACTGGTGCAGTAGAGATGGCTTTGTGGTCACTGCTAGGACACAAACCCCTTGATATCCTGGCCTGGGAAAGTTTTGGTCAGGAATGGGTAAAAGATGTCACAGATGAGTTAAAGTTACCTGATGTTCGTCTGCTCAAAGCACCCTATGGCAAGTTGCCCGATTTAGAATCGGTTGATTTTAGTCATGATGTAGTATTTTTGTGGAATGGTACAACTTCTGGTGTCAGAGTACCAAACGGCAATTGGATCAAAGATGACCGTGAAGGACTGACTATTTGCGATGCTACATCCGCAGTATTTGCGATGGACATACCCTGGGATAAATTGGATGTGGTGACTTACTCCTGGCAAAAAGTATTAGGTGGAGAAGCACAACATGGTGTGATTGTACTTTCCCCCCGTGCTGTGGAACGCCTCGAAAGTTATAAACCAGCTTGGCCTATACCCAAGCTATTTAGAATGACACAAAAAGGTAAGCTAATTGAAGGTATTTTTCAGGGAGATACCATCAATACGCCATCAATGTTATGTGTCGAAGATGCCCTAGATGGATTAATCTGGGCAGAAAGTATTGGCGGACTTCCTGGCTTAATTAATCGTAGTCAAGCCAACTTAGGGGCGATCGCTCAATGGGTTGAGCAAAGTGATTGGGCTGATTTTTTGGCAGAAACACCAGAAATTCGCTCTTGTACTTCCATTTGCTTGAAAATTATTGATTCTTGGTTCACTAGCCAGACACCAGAAGCACAAGCAAAATGTGCTACCCAACTAGCAAAACTACTGGAGAAAGAAAAAGTAGCTTATGATATCGCCGCCTACCGTGCTGCACCCCCAGGATTGCGCATTTGGGGTGGAGCAACAGTCGATACCGCAGATATTGAGGCTTTACTTCCCTGGTTAGACTGGGCTTACAGTACAGTCAAAGCCGAATTGACTTCTGTGGTTTGATCTGATGCTAATCCGCCTTCGGTGATGTAATTTCAAGGGAAGTGGGCGCGGGGTTTCCCCACCCTCACCCCCAGCAGGGGGTGAGGTTCTCCATCAGACAATTCTCTTTCTATGCGATGAAACATCATGTTCTCCATCATGTAGTTTTCGTTTTAGTTTGGAGCTAAATCCTGTGCATCGAACTCACGTTGAATTAAGAATTGTTTGAACTTTCTGCTGGTTACTAACATTTGGCGATATCTTCGTTAAAAGTCTTGTCCCAAACTAGCTTGACATCAACTTTTGAGGGAATTACCCCTGCTGGGAAAAATGTATTAGCAACTTTTTGCTGAGATGCAATCGCCTCTTGAGACACAGGAAGTAATTTTTGCGATCGCTGTTGTTGTCCTTCTTGGGCATCTTTGTAAACAATGTCTTCATCAATATTGATGGCATTTGCATAACTTTTAGACCACTGTTTGAGATTGGATTCTCGCCATTGTTGTGATTTTTGCAAGTGACAGAGAAAATCTGCGATCGCACTAGGATCGGCATAGTTTTCCTTTTATTCCTTATATGGTGCGTTGGAATATCCAGAGCGAAAAGATTTGACACTTCGTTGTTCTGGGTGATATTGGTGGCGCAAAATGTTACCAGTATCATTCCCCATGACATGAATGGAGATGGAGGGAGTAAATACTGTTGTCGCTTTCACAGAGTGAATATCTCCGTCAGGCGGTAACAGACGGTAAATATCACTACGTTTCACTTTATAGACACCGAGGTTTTGTAATTGGGCGCGTCCTTCTACATCACCGTTATCTAGGCGACGGTAGACAGTTTCTTCTTGTCTGCCTTTATACAAACCCACAAGCCCCCAAGATAAATGATCGTGGACAGGAGTAATGGAATTGGGCGGAATCACCAAACTAAAGATAGTCAGTGACCGATCCTGAGAACGATACAGCAACCATTGCCCAATTCCACCTCCCAAACCGCTATGGTGAATTGGTTGGGAGAATTCCTCTGGTAACCAATCTTGTTTTTTCAGGAGTGTAGCAAAATGGGGTTCTAGAGTATTGAGGGTTTGTTGGCGATCGTCAGTAGTGTGAGAGATAATTTTTTTAGCGATCGCCACAAACTCACCTAAGTCAGGACTATCAATAAACCATTCGTCTGTTTTTAAGGATTCGAGAATAGTTGTATAAGTCATAAAATTCCAGATTTGATTTGATATTTAACTTTTGGGGTTAAGACTTACGCATTATGTATTTTTTGTCATTGGTCATTGGTCATTTGTCATTTGTCCTCTGTTTCCTCATCTCCCTTGTCCCCCTTGTCTCCCTTGTCCTCCTTGTCCCCCTTCCATTCCCTACCTCGCCGCAGTAGTTCCCAAAGGACATACAGAAGCTGCAATATCTACTCGTTTAGGAAGAATTCACCACAATTTATTCCTTCATCTCAATTGTTTCGAGTTGAAGCAGCAACGATGTTGGTTTAATCTGAGAGGCAAAGCAATAATCTACGTAAATCCGATTGACATGTCGTAGATTAAAATTAATCATACCATCTTTTTGATTGACTATAAAACTCAAGTCAATATTTTTGTTATTTAGGGTCTGGGGTAATGGCAAATTCCCCATCTTTACCGAACCATCCCCCGGTTATCATGGGCTGAATTTTCAAGAAGTATTTGGTGTCGGTAGTCCTTGTGGGAATATTGCTTTCATTATCCGCGCCAGAGTAGAAGGATGATCAGTTATATCGTTGATCTGAATTTGAGCTTTTCACTCTAGTCATTTTGTGGCTGCAACCCTGTAATCTCGTAGAGTAGCCTTCGTGATTCCATCCGACCTTGTATCAATCCCTGTTCCTTCAGTCGATGCAGAGACTGATAAAGTCGATGAAATCCCATAAACAATGTTTTATGAATTTCCACTGCCCGAAGTGATCCAGCTTTTTTTAGTAGATTGAAAATTTCAGATTCATCTTTATTCATCAAATCATTCACGGAAAGTTTAAATCAAGATCAGTACCTTTGCTGTATCAGTATTTACGAGAAACAAAGTAGAAATAAAGTAACAAAGTTTATTCTACCAATCGGTATTCTTTCATGAGATTTCTGTCTAAATTTTTGGCAGTTTTAACTTCTTCTTTGGGTTTAGTGTCAATCAATTTTGCTGTTTCTATGCCTGCCAAAGCAGCAGTTGTATGTGAATCAGGGACAATTAGTAATTATCAAAATGGTTCGTTGGCAACTTGTATTCTTGGTCAAGATATGAGCGTGCAGGTTTCTAGCCCCACTTCCGCAGTAGCTACTTTTGAGTGCAAAGCCAAAAATTTTATATCTTTTGATGACAAAGGACAGTTTACAGGTTGCCAACTTTCACAGGAAGTACAACTCATAAAAGGTAGTTCAGTTGAAACGTGTCCAGCAGAGTACAAAATAAATGTTTTGAGTACAACGAATGGTATTCAATCCATTAGTTGTAGTCCCTAGTAAATAATGTTTAGATCGCCGATGAACACAGGGCGATTGACTCTAGTTACTTGTTAGATCGCGGTATGCCGCTTTGATTATGCGCACTAAAATATAAGCGATCGCCGGATCAATATCTTTAGCCGAGTATAGCAGGGTTGCTATTTCTTCAGCAGTATCGACTGGTTGCTGTTATTCAAGCCGTAATGACAAGTAAACACCCGTGCCAGCAGTGCATCAGGTGTTTTTTCGTCTTGTCTAGAGCTTGTCGAGGTGTGTCTGGTCAATTCGTCAACGGGTTCTGTCGCCTTTCTTAATACTTTATATGCAAAATACGGTAAACCAGTGAGTTTGCCGTATATTAAAATATGGAACCCCAAATAATATTGATAGTTATTGACTCCAATGGCTCCTAGTAAAACGCTGCATCTATCAAACGAACTTTACCAATATCTGTTGTCTATCTCTCTGCGAGAACCAGAATTACTCTTCAAACTGCGGGAAGAGACGGCGCGTCATAAGAGAGCAAATATGCAGGTAGCACCAGAACAAGGACAGTTTCTCGGTTTTTTAGTCAAACTCATTGGAGCCAAGAAGACTCTGGAGTTAGGAGTTTTTACAGGTTATAGTTCTCTGAGCGTGGCCTTGGCGCTACCACCTGACGGTAAAATTATAGCTTGTGATGTCAGCGAAGAATTTACAGGAATCGCTCGTCGTTATTGGCAAGAAGCAGGGGTAGCAGAAAAAATTGACCTGCGACTGGCGCCAGCCATCGAGACTTTAGAAAAATTATTGGCTGAAGGTGAGGCTGAAACCTTTGATTTTGCCTTTATTGATGCCGATAAGGAAAACTATTATGCTTACTACGAACGAGTGTTAAAGTTAATTCGACCTGGTGGGTTGATTGCTGTTGATAATGTCCTTTGGTCTGGACGTGCAGCACAACCAGATGTTCAAGACTCAGCTACCAATGCTATCCGAGATTTTAATAGCAAGCTGCATCTTGATGAGCGGATAGATTTAAGCTTGATTTCAATAGCAGATGGACTCACTTTAGCAATCAAACGTTAATTAATCATGACAGGTAAATTAGACGGCAAAGTCGCAATTATTACCGGAGCTTCTTCTGGTATTGGTGAAGCCACCGCCCTAGCACTAGCAGCAGAAGGAGCAGCAGTAGTACTAGCTGCTCGCAGAGGCGATCGCTTAAATGCCCTAGCAGAAAAGGTTGCTACCATTGGTGGCAAAGCTTTACCTATTATTACTGATGTTACAGACGAGACTCAAGTACAGAATTTAGTCCAGAAAACCAAGACAGAATTCGGTCACATAGATATCCTCGTCAATAATGCAGGTATTGCTGCTGTGGGTGCGATCGATGGTGGGAATACCGCCGATTGGAAGGAGATGATTAATCTCAATCTGTTGGGATTGCTGTATGTCACCCATGCAGTATTACCCATCTTGAAAGCTCAAGGTGCAGGGCATATCGTCAATATTTCATCCGTTGCTGGGCGAACGGCACGAGTTGGTATTGGTGTATATAACGCAACAAAATGGGGTGTCAATGGTTTTTCAGAATCCTTGCGGCAAGAAGTTTGCAAGCAAAACATCCGTGTGACTATTATCGAGCCTGGTTTAGTTAATACAGAGATTAATGACCGAATTTCCGACCCCATAGCCAAACAAAACATAGAAGCACGTCGTAGTTCTGTGACACCGTTAGAAAGTGAAGACATTGCGGCCGCGATCGTTTACGCCCTGACACAGCCATCCCGCGTAAATGTGAATGAGATTCTCATTCGACCAACACTACAAGATTGGTAAATTTCTAGAAATCCGGGCAAATAGGAAAGTTCAATTATTGGTAATTCCTAATTCCTTTTTGGATTTTTTTAACTGCTCCCACACTTTTTCAATATCCTGATAAGCTTCTTCCGGCGAAAGTTTACCGTTTGTTTCCAGGCAGGAAATATAAGCAACTTTTTGAGAAAATTCTTGAAGATTCGCATTGAATACTAAGTTCTGTGGTTTCACTTGACTATAGTAACGACTGCGAGGATACATGAAATTATCTTTGATGATGCGGTTTGGTTCTGTCATCATATTCACCTGCTGGTAATCTAGAAGGCAAAATAGTAACAAGCCCTAAATTTATTGGCATTGCTACTTTCACTAGATTAATTAGTACAGTTTATGATTTATGAATACGTGAATTTGCTGAATATCAAACATGAAATTTTGGCATATCTACCGTATAGTACCGAATTGGATTGCTATGAAAGTCGCTTCTACCCATATCTGCTAACAGAGGTTGATTGTAATACACATTTGCTATTGCTAATCCACAGGCGATGCCTAGGTTGGGCTACGCCTACGCTAAGATGAAAATAGCCGTCCGATTCGCTAACAGATTGCTAAATGCAGTTGTATTGTTGAGCGTAGACTGCTCTTGAAAATCCATAGATATTTAGTTAATGTGTTGAGTTATCGCTTAAGTTGCGGACTATGGGAGAGATTTTTCCCAACATACATCAGAAATAAGTCGTAGACATTCTTGTTTTTGTCGCTACAATTTCTCAGGTCTGATGGATGAATATAGACATCGTCAAAAATTTGTGACCCAGCTTTCATCGTAGGCAGGAAAATTGCTCACAAAAACCCGGATATAGTCAGCTATGTCTATTAAAAACCGCAGATAAATGTACATTCATGTACATATAACCTCAAAATACGTTAAATAGTTTTATTTACAGTATTTTAATACTAACCATATAGAATAGTTACATAAAAGCTTCATAACAGCAAGTTTTTAATAGCAAATATTCCCTAGGGTTAAAAACCTTGTACTTGAGTTGATTGTGAAAGCATTGTATGTCATTATCTACAGATATAGGTATTAAATACGCTTAGTAAATAAACTGATAGTTATTTTGCTCAGGATTTAATATCTGGTATATATAACTGTGAGGTAAGATACTTAATATGAATCCAAACCCAAGCTTCACAGTAGTTGAATCATTGAGCCGATCAAAGTACGGAGAGCCAACACAAGGTGACGATCGCCTTGTGATTACCCAACACTTTGTAGCTGTTTTAGATGGAGCTACGGATACCTCTGGTGCTAGTTATAACGGGCTTTCTCCAGGTAGTTTTGTAGCAGAAATAGGCGCTCAAGCTTTAGAAAGTCTTGCTCCTAATAGTAATGCTACAGAAGCCATTGAGCAGTTAACTCAAGCAGTAAAACAATCTTTAGAAATAGTTAAATCAGATAAAATTCCAATTTTTGCCCCGTGTTTTGCAATCATCATATTCTCGAATGCGCGTCGAGAAATTTGGCGGGTTGGAGATTGTCAATATTTATTAGACGGAAAAGGTCACAATCCCCTCAGCAAAGTGGATGAAGTGACGACTCAGTTACGTTCTTTGATTGTGCATTCCTATCTGGCTCAGGGTAAAACAATTGCAGAATTATTGCAAAACGATCCCAGTCAAAATTTCCTTATATCTATATATAGGTTGCAAGCATTCCTATCTAATTCTCCAACAGAACCTTTTGGTTACGGTGTGATTAATGGCGATCAAGTCCCTAAGAAATACATTGAAGTCATCAAAATTCCTGAGCAAGTTAAGTCGGTAGTTCTTGCTAGTGATGGTTATCCAGATTTAAGAACAACTCTGACACAAAGCGAGACAATTCTCTCAGAAATTATTGCTAAAGACCCTTTATTTTATGACCTTTATCTAGGACAAAGAGGACTCGCACCAGGTAGAGAGTCATTTGACGATCGCACTTATGTTAGCCTTGAGTTACATAATTAATACATTAGGAACTAGGGAAGGAAGGGGACAAGGGGGACAAGGAAGCAAATGACAACTGACAACTGACAACTGACTATTGACAAATGATTCGTGAAATCATCTCATTAATAATTCTATTAATTTCGTTTTTTTTGGTTTGGTTGATTACCGACCAAGAATGAAAACTTTGCTTATTTATTTCTGTGGAGGTATACCTACTTTAAAAATCTGTCAATTGAGTGAGATAGAAATAGCCTACTAGAGAAAGAAGTTTCCCCATCCGTTCGCTGACAATATAGGAGCAAGTACAGCAAAGCTTGTCTTTGACTTGACTTATCCTACTCAGTCCCAGGGAATTATATGATGAAACGTTTAATTCTTAGTAGCTTATCGTTACTGCTAATCTCTACAGCCACCGCACCTGTTTTCGCATCTGAAAAAATAGCGGTCAATTCTACAGCTTTAGCTAGCAACTCGCTTTCTACAACTCGGATAGAACCTTTTAATCTTGTTTCTTTGGCTTATCAAGGTTACTTTGAAGACCAAGGTATTCCTGGTTATAGTGAACTGTTTTCGGCTTATCAAGCAAAACAAATCACTCCTAAAGATATTGTTCGCAGTGCAGTCAACACTAACAGGTTACCTTCAGAGGCTTTGAATGACCAGGGATATATCAATGCAGTTAAAAATACACTAGATGGATTTGGTAGAAATATCGTTCCTTAGACAGTTAAACTACGGTAAACTAATCAGTTTACCGTAGCAAAGTCGAGATAGTTTCATCTTACCAGAAATTTTGTGCGATCGCATAGCATTTATTTTACGCTTAGATAATTTTGCAACCGCTGATTCAAAGTACCTGTGTGTAACTCAAACAAATGGTTGTCGTAGTCATAGAAATATAAAGAACTTCCTTCGCCTTCAATACGGTTTCTATCTTCTTTGACATCCACTCCCAAACTCTTAATTCTCGCAGCATAAAGTTCGTAGTCTTCTGCGGCTATTTTAAAAGCTATATGATTATAGGTTTTTTCGGCTAAAGGTTCACCCTCCATAATCGCAATCCACAAGCCATTGATCAGGAAAAATTTTTCTTTGGAGATAGAGAAAATTTGCTCACCACTCGCATATACTTCTTGAGCATCAAATATGCTTGTGAGAAATTTTGTCATTTTCTCCAAATCCCTGACGATAAATGTAAAATGGCTGATACCTTGAATCATTTATCCTTCCATACCCAAAGCTTGAACTAGTGTTTTTGTCAGCAAAATTTGACAATTATATCGAGGAATTTTTCCGGTTCAAAGTAGTTAATAACAGCTTGGAAGACATTGCCCAAACTGCATTGTGACTACCTCCACCTGTAAAGCCACGACAAATCAACTCTCTAGTTGCCGCATCTCCCGCAGCGTAGAGTCCACTAACAGAGGTAGCGCAGGTGTAATCTGCAATTCTGATGCCGCCTGTACCGCGCACAGTTCCCTCTAACCGTAGGGTAATGGGGAAACGTTGGGTAAAGGGATCAATTCCAGCGCGATCGAAGACCACAAAGAAATTAGGCTGAGAAGAACGCATCCAATACATCAGCTACTAAATTGAGATCGGAAATATTGTCTGAAGACTCTTTACCGATATGATTATTCACGAATTTACTCCTTAAATATATACGCCTCTGCGTGAGACAAACCTAGAATTAGGAAAAGGGATAAAGAGCCAGGTAAATTACCTTTTCCCTTTATCCACAGTTCAGCGAGAGTAGCTTTCAGCAGAAATTTACGGATTCGGAATCTGCCAATTTATATCAAAATCTGACTTCAACAATTCCTGGCTTGCTAAAAACTGCTTCGTTGAATTCAATTGATTTGCACTCACAAGCGTCACCCCTTTATTTGCAACACTAACTTCTCACCAGAAAACAGACATGACTCACAGAATTTTTCTGTGCATGACCATTACGAAGATGTGAATAATCTCTCTATACAGTACTTGATTCAAAAATTATAAATACTGTTTATTGACCGATTTAACGGTGTTTAACTTATGAGTATTACATGTCTATAGGTAAAATTCAAGTTCTTAGACAATAAAATATCTGATTACGTAAATTTATGTAAAACTAATTATTAGACTAACTAAATAGAGTTTCGTTGGCATCAATTTCAGAAAGTGGAAACCCACAAACAAAAGCTCACAACGAACGAGAGTATGAAAATTAACCTTCCCTAATTCCTAGCCCCTAATCCCTAGTTCCTGACACAATAAAAATTAAACCCGGATAGCTCAAGGCATAAAGATGATCAAAGAGATAACACGCCGCAACTTTATCGCAACTGCTACCCTTGCTACAGGCTTTGCTCTAGCAGTACAACCTATTTCGGCTCAAGTCATTACCACTGATGCTAAAGGATTAATCGCAGGTGCGGTGAAAATACCTGTGCAAGATGGTGAAATTCCGGCTTATAGAGCGCAACCAGCGACGGGCGAGAATTTCCCGATTGTGCTGGTGATTCAAGAAATCTTTGGTGTACACGAACATATTCAGGATGTCGCCCGTCGCTTTGCCAAGTTGGGATATTTAGCGATCGCACCTGAATTATTTATTCGTCAGGGTGATGTGTCAAAATTAAGCAGTATTGACGAAATTCGCCCGATAGTAGCTAAAGTACCCGATGCTCAGGTACTATCTGACCTTGATGCCACGGTAGACTGGGCTGTAAAATCTGCAAAGGGAAATGCTGATAAATTGGGTATTACGGGTTTTTGCTGGGGTGGTCGCATTACTTGGTTATATTCAGCACATAATCCCAAAGTTAAGGCAGGTGTGGCCTGGTATGGGCGAATAGTTGGTGATGCAACTGAACTTCAACCCAAACATCCCGTAGATATTGCGTCAACGCTGACAGTTCCAGTTCTTGGACTCTACGGTGGTAAAGATACAGGTATTCCCTTGGATACAGTAGAAAAACTGAGAGAACAACTCAAATCCAGCAGCAGCAAATCAGAAATCATCGTTTATCCCGATGCACCCCACGCCTTTTTTGCTGATTATCGCCCCTCCTACCGGAAAAAAGAAGCGAAAGAAGGCTGGAAACGCCTCCAAGCTTGGTTTAAGCGGCATGGTGTTTAATACCAATTCGTAATCAATTTTCAACTTGCTATAAGTCTGCGAAGGGGGCAATGTCGGTATTGCCGATAGTGTGATCGCAGTTGCCAACGCCACTGTCGAGTTAAAACGCCACGCCACCCATGTGATTGACTCCAATCAAGCCGATAGCGTGGTACGATATATCCACCAAGATTGGACTCAACAGAGCCTACTCAAATTAGTGTAGCTCGTCTGGCGATCGCAAAACACCATGTCAGACTCATATAGCAATCCTATTTCAGTTGTGAAAAATATCGGTTTTGGCTGTTGACTGTTGACCGTTGACTGTTAACAGTCAACAACTTTGCATATAATATTTCACAAATCCAAGAGCGGATTGCTATATATGTTTTTGTTGCAAAATATTTAACTTGTCGTCATCAACACGGACAGACCCAATAGTCCAACAGATATGATACATACTTGCAGCTTTCCCTGTTGCATTTCCTAACTTTCCTCTTGCCACTCGTAGGGTGGGTGATGCCCACTCTACTTTTTGAAAAAAGCCAAAGACTATTGGTCTGTCCCATTAATTTTGCTGGGTTTTTGGTAGTGCGGGCCGAAAAGCCCGCGTGAGCGTCTCGCTCACACTACAGTCCCTCATAACTTATGGGACAGACCACTAGTTTATTTGGGATGCGATCGCTCAAGCCCCCATCTCAAACTCTAGTTTCACCATTTCCAGATAGTTTGCAATATTTAATGTTTGATAAGCTAATAATTCGTATATCATAAGCTTGTGTTTTCCAGTACAGATTTTTTTGGGTGTACTGTGTAAGCTTTATCTTGAGCGTCTAGTCATAGGTCAATACCTGAGTGCCAGACACGATTACCTCAAAGCTTGACTTTTAAAGGATTTTATAACTCTCAATCCAAGTTTGCATTAGCGATCGCACTACGTCGCACTATCTTAAGAATAGAAAAAAGCAGATGAGTACAACACGCAAGTTTCGTTTAGGTGCATTTATTCAAGCTACTGGCCATCATGTCTCTGCATGGCGACATCCTGATAAGGGCGGGGAGACCCATTGGTGTCAACTTAAGCTAAAACGCTTATCCCACAGGCATTTTACCCCACCCCTCAGTCCCCTCCCCGCAAGCGGGGAGGGGATGTTTTGGCTTTAGACAAAACTGGGGTGGGGTAACGCGGATATTGATGGTAGGTGATTTAATTCAAAATCACGCCTTGATAAGGGTTTGACGTTAAGTTGACACGTATGGGGGAGACCCCGCCCCTACAAATAACATCTGTCGCATTTGATCACAGGGAGGCGCAAAGATTTATCTGTAGCCAGATTTTAGAGAAACAGCATTCAATATAGGAATTACGCAAAAAACCTCTCAAACTCTTATTTCTCCGTGTACTCTGTCTTGAAAAGTTCTGATCGGAGGTTTCCTCCGATCAGACTTTTCGCTGCGTCCTCTGCGGTTTGTTTTTCCGTTACTTGTGCTTAAGTCCTGCAACACTCAGGACTCGATACTCAGGACTGTTCACTGATGCTTAAACCCTACTTTTTAAAGCGTCTTGTTTGCAGATCGCCTCCTACTAACCTGTACTTGATGCCCTACATAATCTGAAAATCTTAGCCAAATAGAAGGAAAAAAAGATGACTGAATATAGCAGATTAAAAACTTCACCCTCCGCTGCAATCAGAGCCACCCTAGATTATCCGATAATCGACACCGACGTTCACACCAATGATTTCACGCCTGCTCTGGAAGATTACATTGCTAATTATGGCGGTGCGAAACTTGTAGATGAATTGCGGAAGGCGGAATCATCTCGTCTTAACTCCAAGACAAACGGTAAAGACTGGTATCAACAAACTCCTGAAGAACGCCAATACAACCGCACAATTCGCTCTCCTTGGTGGGCGAGAGTTACCCGCAATACCTTAGATTTAGCTACTTACACCCTACCTGCCTTACTATATGAACGTCAGGCGGAACAGGGATCAGATTATTCTGTACTATTTCCCAATAATGTTTTAGCACCAGCGGGAGCCAGTCCAGAAAACCGTCAAGCATTGCAAAGAGCGGTTAATCACTATCATGCTGATATCTATCGTAAATATAGCGATCGCCTGACGGTAGTAGCTGGTATCCCCATGACTACCCCTCAAGAAGCTATTGAGGAATTAGAATTTGCAGTAAATACACTAGGTTTAAAAGTAGCAAATATTCCTGGTGGTGTAAAGCGGCCAATTAAAGCGATCGCAGATAAATATCCCGCAGATAAATTCCCCGAAATCGCCAGATATGCCTCATATATAGATTTCTTCGGGCTAGATAGCGAATATGACTACGATCCATTCTGGGCTAAAGCCGTAGAATTGGGTGTGCCCATTACTACCCATTACGGCAGCCAAGGTTGGACTGGTCGCTCGTCTATCAGCAACTACATGAACAACCATATCGGTCACTTTGCCGATGGTTCCCAAGCATTTGCGAAAGCGCTGTTCTTTGGTGGTGTCACCAAGCGTTTTCCACAGTTGCGCGTCGGGATGCTGGAAGGTGGTGCAGATTGGGGCGCTCATGTCTACATTCATTTAGTGGATCGTTACTCCAAGCGAAATCTTCAAGGGCTACAAAACTACAACCCAGACCTTACCAATGCTGATGAATTATATGAGTTGTTTGAACGCTTCGGTGGCGAAATCACTCAAGGATATTCCCTCAGCAAAGAAGAATTAACCAAGAGTGTACTGGGTTCTTCATTCGGCCGTCATAGCCGTCAACCAGTTGGTAAGGAATTAGAAGATTTTGCCGCAGCTGGAATTGAAAAGATAGAAGATATTCGCGATCGCTGGGTGAATAGTTTCTTCTTTGGTTCCGAATCTGACGATCGCACCATCGGCGCAGCATTCAACGACAAAGCCAATCCCTTAAACGTGAAGATTAACGCCATCTATTCCTCAGATGTCGGTCACTGGGATGTACCCGATTTGACAGATCCTCTCGCAGAAAGCTGGGAATTGGTGAAAGAAGGCGTAATTTCCGAAGCTGACTTCAAAGCTTATGTATTCGCAAATCCCTACAAATTCTACACCGAAGCTAACCCCAACTTCTTCAAGGGTACAGCCATCGAATCCCAAGTAGCTCAAATCGAATTACCACAAGTAGATAAAAGTTTCGTAAGGGCATAGGGTATGGGGCATTGGGCATTGGTTATTTCCCCTTGTCCCTCAATCCCCAGTCCCCTAAACTATCGACATGACAACAACGACTGATCTCGATTTTGGCGCTCGTGAGGCACTACGCCTAATTGGCACCGATCCAGAAAACTGGGTGAGCGTAGACGCGTTCGCGGAGCGTTGCCGCAGGCTAGCGGCTTGTCGCTAGACATCGCCCAGGCATCGACCATAATGTCACAATAGTAGGTGGTAGTGGCTCCGGTAGCGTCTTTGCATTTGCGCTGCGGCGTTATCCTGGTGCTTACTTCAACTATCCAGAACTACCTGATGCAGCTCGCTGGTTCTAGGCTTGGCGCTTTCGCCAGGTAGGTTCCACATCACCACCGGACGCAATTGAGCGAGTAATTGCTTTCTCCAATTTCCAAGGTGCAGATAGGTGCACCTTGGAAATCGGCACAGGAAAAAGGCGATCGCATTGTAGCTCAGGTAAACGATGATACTTTCGAGTTTGATTTTGCGATCGCTGGTACTGGCTACTTTGTTGACCTCATTCTTCGTCAACTAACTCGACGGGTGGGAGAATTACCTCAAGAACTGCGCGTAGACGCAAAGCGGCTTGTCGTACCCTACGGGAAGCAAGCTACGCGTAGCGTCTCGTAGAGAAGACATCGCATTGAAAATTTATCCCCAGAACAATTAGAAAATCTAGGCGAAGCACTTTTAGATTTCACTGGTTTGAAAAACTCTGCTGTGCAAGCCTTAGCTGTAGATGTAAAGAGCGATCGCGCAATCAGTATCTTCACAAAAGCTCATGTTGTTCTAATCTGTTGAAGAAACTTGATATTCAGCTCTAGTTTCGTTCCTAGCCACAGAGAATGCTCTGTATGATCTGCCACATCATCACCCGTTGAAGGATGAACAAGAATGTCCAAACCTTCACGATTGAGCATTAACCAAGGAACAACCTTGGCAAACTGTTCTGGAGAGAATGCAACTTGATACATTGATATTGGATGAGGGCCAATAGGCTTGTCATGCCAACGTCCAAGCTGGACATCAAAATTAGCGCCTAATCCTTCCCGTATACGTGCAGCCGCCTCACGGGTTGCTGTATCGAAGTAAACATGAGCGTGAAAACCAGTGATTTTAACAGTATTTTCTGTCATTACTCTTAACTCCCCTTATACAAATTTTGGATTTTATCTTATGGATTTCCATCAAACAATATTACTTATTTTAAGGCGATAGTATTGCTTTTAATCTTCAAGAAATAAAACTTTTACACGGCTCAAAAACGCTTACCCATACTAATAAAATCATCTATTTTGAAACCAAGATGCTCATAAAACCGAAGAACATCTATATTTGAAGTACGTATCTGTATATTAATTTTCAGGCAATTCATAGACTTGAGTTTAATAGTTGCTTGCTCAACCTTATATTGACCGATACCTTGCCGTTGATATTCGGGCACTACAGCTAAATAGTTGAGCCAACCGCGATGACCCTCATACCCTGCCATGATAGTGGCAACAACTTGAGTTTCAATCAGACTAACAAGGAATAATTCTGGTTGTACTTGCAATTTGAGCCGAATATCTTGTTGAGGATCATTCCCAGGCACTACTAAAGTGCAACGATCCCACAAATTAATTACTTTTTCTTAATCTTGGTCTTGATAGGTCTAGGCACCAAATTGATGTTTTGCATAAGTGATATTTCCTCAACTACTTTATTCATTTATGTCCTAGTAGTAACACACGCCTAAAAGTTGCTTGCTCTGCATATACGTACTATGTAATAATCTAAATTAAGTAGAAATTTTAAAATCTTTGAATAATCTACCATGATACTGTATTACATCACCTTAAATAATACAGATGAAGCCCGCAAAATCGGTCGTACTTTGTTAGAAGAAAAACTTGCTGTTTGCGTCAATTGGTTTCCGATTACCTGCGCTTATATATGGCAAGGAGAAATTACAGAAGAGCCAGAAGTAGTGCTAATTGTCAAAACTCAAGCAGGTTATCGCCATGAGATTGAAAAATTAATTAGTCAGCACATTAATTACACTAACTTCATAGCGGAAATATCACCCACGAATATTAATGAAAAATTTTTAGCATGGCTGAATGCTGAAGTTCCCATACGTTATTCAGAGTAAGGATTGGGAATGGTCGGAGGGTAAAGGAGTTAAAAATTAATTCAAAAATCACGCCTTATGTCTTTAAAAGTTCAGATATGCACCATTGATGTAAGCATTTTCCTTAAAGAAAGGCACGCAATCACTAACATTAAAATCTGCTGCTAATTCAACATCCAACTCATAACCTTTAGCAATCAATTCTTTCCCGGATCTGCATTTTTTTAAGTACGCTAGTAAATCATTTTTCAAAGCATAAAATGTGGCTACAGCAGTTTCTGCTTCCGGAGATAAGCTCCCATCCAAAAAACTCAGAATTGCTCCAGCACCAATTAAATCTTCAAAAGCTGGTCGCAGTGTCCCATCTTCCCATTTTTCACCGGCGGGAATTACTGCAATTCTTGAACCATATTTTTGTGCAAATTTTGCCACGGCTTCAGGGTTACGCAAGCAGCCAGCTATTGTTGGAGTCTTACCAGTTAGCAATGTTAGAGTTGAACCATTTGGAGAAGGTATAACTAACTTAGTTCCCGCAGGAATTTTAGTTAAAGATGCAGGGGAAAGTGAATAACCTGCTTTTGACATCCGACCTTTTGATAATTCTGCTTGTACAGACTTGGCATAATCAATTGCAGAATCATCTCTCCATTGATATGGATAAATGATTGCGCCATTGTTGGTGGCAATTTCTGTCGAAGTTGAGAAAGAGAGAACATCGACAATAATAATGACATCACTAATTGGTGCAAGTTGAGCAACTCCTTGTGCCCCCCACTCACAGCGTAGATCAAATTCTGCTTGGTCATAAATCATGTTTTTAATTCGTGAAAATCTAAAATCTCAAATTCGGTAAGACTAATTCGTGGACGCAAGCCTAAGATGGTGTCTTCCAACCTGATGTTAGAAGCCCCATCCGCCTATGCTGTGGGGTAGTTCACTTACTTTGATTACGTAACCTCAAAACTGAAGCCGTCGCAGCAACACACAGAATTAGCGTTGCAAAACGAAAGGTGCCTTGGAATCCTGTAACAATAGCCTCCGGAGGAGCAACAGATACATCTGCACCAGCCGCAACACTAGCGATTAAGCCGCCAAACACTGCACCTATCAGGGAAACTCCTACGGTATTACCAGAGGTACGTGATAAAGATAGTAGACCTCTTGCAAAAGTCCCAAATGCGTGGGAAAAGTAGGTTAGATTTGGGTAGCATTGATGACCTACGAACAAGTAAAAAGCTTAAAGCCAGAAGACTTTAAACGCTTGTGTGGTGTAAGTCCGGAGACTTTTAACCAGATGCTAGAAGTAGTGCGATCGCACAGCCAACCAAAACAAAAAACTTTCCCGACTCTGGGCGGAACCAAGCACTAATCAAGTTGATGGCAAAACGTCCACGACTAATAGCGTCAATCCCTAACGCCATCTTAGCCAGAACAGCAGGATGAAATAGCAAAGGCTTAATGGCAGCGATAATCTCTATTTTTTCTGTCGCTTCAGCTAAAGCCGCAGAAGCAGTCCAAGTTTCTAGTTGCTCTAACTCTAAACTGCGTGGGTTAACGAGGTGCTGTGCCACCAAAGTTGTAGCGTACCCTAAACGTTCAGCTTCTAAAATCAGCGATCGCGATCGCTCATAACTAGCATCAACAGGTTCTTCTTCAGTATCTAAAGGGCCAAAGTTACCACCAACAGGTGCCCAAATACCATAGCGTGGTTCTGGCATGATGAACTCCAAATGAAGTAGGAAATGGAAAATAGGGAGAAATAATCAAGATTATCCAGCACTGCGTTGGATTCTTTTTATCATAGTCTCCTGAATCAATTATGCAACGCCGAATTTTATTTGCAGCCAGTAACAGGCGTTCCAGAGATGTTAAAAACCCTGGAATATCCTGTTTGTGTTGCTTCAAGTGCGCCAATGGCAAAAATTCGCAAGGCTCTCAATGTAACCAATCTGTCGCATTACTTTGGCGTAGACGCGGAGCGGCTTGCCGTCAGACATCGCTTGTTTAGCTCTTATGATATTGGCTCGTGCAAACCTGAACCCGGTTTATTTTTATACGCAGCAAATAACATGGGATTCTTGCCTGAATCTTGTGTTTTCATTGAGGATAGCGATGTGGGAATTCCAGCCGCACGTTCAGCAGGAATCTATGCTTTAAAATATTCTTGTGATGAGGAATTAGCGGAAAGAAACAATGTATTTTCTAATATGAAATTATTGGCAAAACAGCTCGATAAGATTTACCAGAAGAAATGCGATCGCTCATCACTAGTTAAGAATATGTAGTTAGCACTCCAATGGTAGAATGCTAAATTTGAGGCAAAAATATGGGTCAAAATCGGTTCGAGCTTGTGATTTTTGATTGTGATGGAGTTTTGGTTGATAGCGAACCAATTCTTAATCGCATTTTTGCAGAAACGCTCACTGAAGCTGGCTTTCCTATCACCTATGCAGAAGTAACTCAAAAATTTATTGGCAAGTCCTTAAAAACCTGTTTAGAGATTATCGAGACATCTTACAAAAAACCATTGCCCAAAAACTTTATGGAACTTTGTAAAGAGCGAGAAATCGCTCCCTTGCAGCAAGAACTAAAACCAGTTCCAGGCATTAGCGAAGTATTGGAGCAGATTACATTACTTAAATGTGTGGCATCAAATAGTAGTCACCGTCATATTCAAATGGTATTGAAATTAACGAAGCTTCTACATAAATTTGATGGCAAAATATATAGCGCTAATGATGTTTCACGCCCCAAACCTTTTCCCGATGTGTATCTCTATGCAGCCAAGCAAATGAATACAAATCCAGAACATTGTGTTGTGATTGAAGACTCTGTAACGGGTGTGCAAGCAGGATGTGCGGCAGGAATGACCGTTTTTGGCTATGCTCAACATAGCGATGTCTCACGACAAGCCCTTCGGGTTCGGGGGTTCGCAATCGACGGGAACCGCCAAGACTGCGACCCCCTCACCGCTGCGCGTCTACGCACTGCTCTTGCTGAGGCTGGAGCTAAGATAGTTTTTAACGATATGCGGCAGCTATCTCAACTCCTGTAAGCATATACTTTAAGGTACAACTCATAGTATATTCACCAAGAGTATCGATATCTCAGCTCTATGCCGTCTCCACAATGTTTTGGCTATTTCTGGCAAAATTAGGGCATATTGAGGAGATCATATAGAACTAGCAGTCTCCCTAGCAGCTTCTCGCAGCCGTTCCACATCGCGCATGGGTGGGGCACCAAAGAGCCGCTTATACTCCCGGTTGAAGTGTGAGGCATCATCGTACCCCACTCGATAGGCAGCACTGGTAGCGTCAAGGCTTTCCCCCAACATCAGACGGCGAGCCTCCTGGAGCCGCAGTTGCTTCTGGAACTGCAAGGGACTCATTGCAGTGACAGACTTGAAGTGATGGTGAAAGCCCGAGACACTCATTCCCAGCTCGCGGGCAATGCTTTCAATCCGAAGTGGCTCGTTAAAATCTTTACGAAGTCGCTCCACTGCTCTGGCGATGTGGTAGGTGTAGCCACCCAGAACTGCAATATGACGGAGCCGATTACCTTGCTCTCCCATCAGGAGTCGGTAAATGATTTCCCGCTTAATCAGTGGTGCGAGAACATGAGCTTCAGCAGGGGAATCTAGAAGCCTGACGAGCCGCACTACAGCATCCAAAAGATTTGCATTCAACGGACTTACGTCAATCGCTTTCACATCAGCACGGCTGCGCGATGAGGGATACCCTGCCTCGACCATCACTGAACCAACGAGGGTGGGGTCGAGATCCAGGCGAAGGCTAAGGTACGGTTGCGCCTTTGACGCTTCCAGAATTTGGCTGACAATTGGCAGTTCGACCGTAGCCAGCAGATAATGCATCGGGTCGTACTGATAGCGATCGCTGCCCAGAAGAACTTCTTTGCTACCCTGAGCGATCGCACAAAAGGCAGGGATAGAGACACTATGAAGGCATTCCGAAGGCGAAGAGGAGCGGTTGAAGTGCAATCCTTTGAGCGGCTCAATCGTCCCATCATGACGAATAGCCTGTGCAATCCGCTCTTTCAGTTCGTCTCTGTTAGCTTGCGCTCTGTCTACCTCGCGCTTTGCCTGCGGGTCGTTCATTAAATCGATATCGGAAGTTTCACTCGTTTTGCCAGCGTTCATTTCTAAGTTTGCAGGATTGTACAACTATCTTAGACGATCGTCTTATCGCTTGCCCTTGAAGATTCTTAGAATGAAGCTAAAGTAATGAAAAATGATTTCGGCTTCTTATAAGCATTCTGGATTTTTATTCAAGAGAAAACTCAGTTTTGATTGGGCAAGAGACTTGCCTGCTACCACCCGAAATGGCATCAAGTGAAGGAATTAAGAATATGGACATTAAAAGAAGTGGCTCACAGCCTTCAGCCAAAGGACTGTCCGAGTATTTTACAAGTACTGTCCGCATTGACCCCTTATTTGAGGCGCACGAACCAGCACGCACGTCTGGAGCCAGTGTCACATTTGAGCCTGGTGCGCGGACAGCATGGCACACTCATCCATTAGGACAGACCTTGATCGTAACGGCTGGCTGCGGATTTGTACAGCGATGGGGCGGCCCTATTGAAGAAATTCGTCCGGGGGACACGATCTGGTTTGAGCCGGGTGAGAAGCATTGGCACGGTGCCACGCCAACCACAGCGATGACGCACATCGCTATTCAGGAATGGCTTGATGGTAAGCCTGTGGACTGGCTGGAAAAGGTCAGCGACGAGCAGTATGGAGGAATATCTTAGTGTTGTTGAGATGGTTTTCCATCAAGGGGAAAAACTGCCAGCAGAGAATGTTGATTTTGGTTCTCGCCCTTGTGAGGATACGCCAACGGACTCATTATCCTCGGAAAAATAGATGGTGGCATCGAGGCATTTAATGTACCTGGCTCTGTAGAAGTGAAAATCGAGCTTCAATCGCAATAAAGAGGGTACGGAAATGATTAAAGACAAAGTTGTGATTATTACTGGTGCATCATCAGGGATTGGTGAAGCCAGTGCAAAATTGCTTGCAAGCAAAGGCGCTAAAGTCGTATTGGGCGCGCGACGCGAGCAGCAATTGAGACAATTGGTTGATGAAATTCAAAAAGCTGGCGGACAAGCATTTTATCAAGTGATGGATGTGGTTAACCCATCGGATAACGCCCAGATCGTCAAGCTTGCCAAGGAAACATTTGGAGGCGTCGATGTTATTTTCTTGAACGCTGGCATCATGCCCACTTCTCCACTTTCTGCCTTGAAAACTGATGAATGGCATCAAACGGTTGATATCAATATCAAGGGTGTGCTAAATGGTATCGCTGCGGTGTTACCAACTTTTATTAGCCAAAAGTCTGGGCATGTGATCACAACTTCATCGGTCGCTGGATTAAAAGCTTATCCAGGTGGTGCTGTGTATGGTGGGACGAAATGGTTTGTACGCGATTTCATGGAAGTTCTACGTATGGAATCTGCTCAAGAAGGAACTAACATTCGGACTGCGACAATTTATCCTGCTGCAATTAATACTGAGTTGTTAGATCGGATTACTGACCAAGATGCGGCTGAAAAAATGACAGCGTTGTATAAGCAATATGGTATCTCACCAGATCGAGTAGCCAATGTTGTGGCGTTTGCGATTGACCAGCCAGAAGACACAAACGTGAACGAATTTACGATTGGCCCAACCAGGCAGCCTTGGTAAGGATAGTGCTGGTGGTTCGGCTGAGTGCGATCGCAGCCTTGCAAGAGATTACCTCTGGCGGTGCAGAGTCGGTACTGGAGTGTGTGGGCAGCGAGTCTAAAGTGACAAAACAGGGTTAGGCTCGGGTCATCTCTGTATTCAACATGGTGTCCAACAAAAGACGCTTTAGTGTCTTCAAGTCCCAGCGCAAAGTCACTAGACCCACACTCGTCTACTGCGGGGATAATTCTAACCTTTAATTTAAAGACAGGAGTTCAAACAATGCAAAAACGAAAACTGGGAAACAGTAATCTGGAAGTTTCGGCGATTGGGCTGGGCTGCATGGGAATGAGCTTTTCCTATAGCCCACCCAAAGACACGCAGGAGATGACCGCTCTTCTTCGGGCCGCCATCGAACGCGGCGTTACATTCTTTGATACCGCCGAAGTCTATGGCCCGTTCACAAATGAAGAGCTTGTGGGCGAAGCCCTCGCTCCCTTCCGTGGGCAAGTGGTCATCGCCACCAAATTCGGATTCGACCTGAGTCCTAATTCCGATCCCCGTGGAATGAAGGGTTCACCTGGGCTGGATAGTCGGCCGGAGCGCATCAAGCAGGCTGTAGAAGGTTCGCTCAAGCGACTCAAGGTGGAGACAATCGACCTGCTCTATCAGCATCGGGTTGACCCAAACGTGCCGATCGAAGATGTGGCGGGAGCGGTGAAGGAACTAATTCAGGAAGGTAAGGTGAAGCACTTTGGACTCTCGGAAGCAGGAGTGCAAACGATCCGTCGCGCCCACGCGGTTCAGCCTGTCACTGCTCTTCAGAGCGAGTATTCGCTGTGGACGAGGACTCCTGAAAAGGAAGTGATACCGACCCTTGAGGAACTCGGAATCGGCTTTGTCCCTTACAGCCCCCTAGGTAAGGGTTTTCTCACTGGCAAGATGGACGAAAGCACAACCTTCGACAGTTCTGACTTCCGCAGCACCCTACCTCGCTTCACGCCCTTAGCTCTCAAGGCGAATCAGGCTTTGATTGATCTGCTAGGCAGCATCGCAGAACAGAAGCAGGCGACACCGGCTCAGATTGCGATCGCCTGGCTGCTGGCCCAAAAGCCTTGGATTGTTCCGATCCCAGGCACCACCAAGCTGCATCGCTTGGATGAAAATATCGGGGCCATCTCAGTCGAACTCACGCCCAACGATCTGCGTGACATTGATGATGCCGCCTCCAGGATCACGGTGCAAGGAGCTAGATACCCCGAAAAGCTCGAGCAAATGACCGGTCGCTGAGCGGCAAAAAATGTGTTCTCTGCTTGCATTCCGTAGCTAGCGTCGGGCGGTAAATGCAAGTGTGATATCAATACGGTTCGGTTAAGGGGGAAAGGGAAAAGGGCCCATTCAAACCTTTCCCCCTTACTCCTTAACCTTTTCTCAGACCCTAATATTTCACGTCTTATCCTACTTTTTATTGGCTAATTATTGCTAAAATACACGTTAAATTTATCAATTTAAAGTAGTTTATAAATTATCTAGAGGCATCAACGTGACTCCGGTAGGAAAGCACAGAATTTCAGATAAGGCAAACCAGTTCACAGAGTCAGTCATTCGCGAGATGACGAGAGTCGCATTACAGTATGGTGCTGTGAATTTGGCGCAGGGATTTCCTGATTTTCCTTGTCCAGCAGAGTTAAAAAGAGCCGCAATTGAAGCAATTTCCGAGGATATTAATCAATATGCGATCACTTGGGGCGATAAAGCGTTTCGTCATGCGATCGCAGAAAAAGTTAAATGGTATTTAGGGTTAAATATTGATCCAGAAAGACAAATCACTGTTACCTGCGGTTCAACAGAAGCAATGGCGGCGGTAATGCTGGCTACTCTTAACCCTGGTGATGAGGTAATCGTATTTGAACCCTATTATGAAAACTACGGTCCCGATGCGATTTTAGCTGGTGCAATTCCTCGTTATGTATCCTTACATCCCCCTGAGTAGGTATTCCCTATTTTATCCCTCAAGGAGCTTACTATGTGTTTGCTGAAATTTCCAAATTTGGTTATCAAACTGATGTGGACTTCGCTACATATTTAATTAAAGAAATTGGGGTTGCCGTAGTTCCTGGGTCTAGCTTTTTTGCGCAATCAGAGACGGCTAAGAATTTTATTAGATTTTGTTTTAGTAAGCAGCCAGAAACTTTAGCAAAAGCAGGAGAGCGATTACTAAAATTACAATTAACCCCTGAGGGGAATTCAAAATTCAAAATTTAAAATTAATAGGAAGTCAGCGGGAAACTCTATCTCCTAGTGGTTGGAGTTTTTTTATATTATACCTATTTAAAAAAAGAATGTGACAGTTGGGTAGGGGCACAACATGTTGTGCCCTTATGAATAATTTTATGTGTCGCCAAAATTATTTGAATTGATTTAGGTGGGATGATGCAACAATAAAAAAAGGTGCGCGATCGCACCTCATCACACCTTATTCCTAGAGAGTCTATTGAATATCCAAATTTCTATACTGCAACTGCGGGTACTTTGTAATAAGCAGGTTCATTACCTGGCTTCCATTTAATATTGCAACCGATACTTGGCTTTTGTTCCCAAGTAATCACGCGATGTCCGGCGACAAGCCGCTCCGCGTCTACGCGCAAAACATCTTCAATGGCTCTGCGTAAATCAGCACCAGTCACAGGTTTATCATTTTTGGGACGGCTATCATCCAACTGTCCCCGATAAGCAAGCTTGCGGTTAGCATCAAACAGGAAAAAGTCTGGAGTGCAAGCAGCAAAGAAGTTTTTCGCAGATTTTTGGGTTTCGTCGTAAAGCAGAGGATAGGATAAATCCAATTCTTTGGCAAAGGCTTTGAGTAATTCTGGCGCATCTTCAGGGTGGGTATTGATATCGTTCGCGCTAATCGCCACAATTCCAATATTGCGATCGCTGTAATCTTTACCCAGTTTTGCCAATTCCCATTTAATATGTTGCACAAAAGGACAATGGCGGCTGAGAAATATTACTAACAATGCTTTTTTATCAGCAAAGGTAGAGAGTGAAATTGTTTCACCTGTAACCACATCTGGTAAATGAAAATCAGGTGCTAAAGTGCCTACAGGTATCATTGTTGAAGGGGTCAGTGCCATAGATATAAAACTCCTTGAGATTTAAAGTAAATATTTTGGGTCAAGAGTCAAAGGTAATGGGTAATGGGTAATGGGTAATGGGTAATGGGTAATTTGAATTTCTCCCCTTGTCCCTAATCCCCAGTCCCCAGTCCCCATCCTATTTTTGACTGATTGTGGGTGGTGTAATCGCTGCATACTGTTCATCCGTCAGCGTCGCTTCTTTAACATTGATCGGTTTAGGAATCAAGGCGTTTTTATAGAAGTAATCTGCAACTCGTTGTTGTTCCCTAATTAAATCTGGCGAAATGGCTCTTAATCCAAAACTACGACGGCTGATTACCAAATCCATCACATCTGGGGGTAGTTTTTGAAATGGTAAAATTAACTTGGCAGTATCCTTGGGATGCGCCTCAGCCCAGCGCTCAATTTTATCAATTTCTTCAATCACAATCCTAAGCAGTTCTGGATTTTCAACTGCAAACTGTTTTGAACCGATATAGTATCCACCAGGTGAATCAAGTCCTTCGCTAGTTTTAATCACCCGCGCCTTACCCAATTTTTCAGCTCGCGCTAGATGAGGATCTCCAGTTACCCACACGGGAATTTTCCCTTCTAAAAAAGCACTCGCCGCTTCTACGTTGGGTATGCTCAAAACTTGAATATCACTATATTTCAGACCCGCTTCTTCCAAAGCTCGGAGGATGAAATAGTGAGATGCAGAAGCTTTTTGGAAAACAACTTTTTGTCCTTTAATCTCTTTGATACTCTTAATCGGAGAATCTGTTGGAACAGCGATCGCACTTCCTTTCCCAGAATTTTCAGTCCGTCGCCGACCCACAACATAAGTGATCTGAGCGCCAGCAGCTTGGGCGAAGATGGGCGGAGTTTCTCCGACAGAACCCAAGTCTATTTTGCCGACATTCATTGCTTCCATCAGCTGTGGCCCTTGGGCAAATTGTGCCCATTCAACCTTGACACCCAAGGGTTCTAGCCGCTTTTCTAATACCTTGGTGACCCTAACTAAATCGCCTGCTTGTTGATACCCCATGCGGAGTACCTTAGTTTTGATTTTTGAGGTATTAGCATCCGATACATTGCTAGCAGGAGATTTATTATCTGCTTTTTGGCTTTGTTGTGTACAACTAACTAACGTCAACGATGTAGCTATGGTTAACAATCCAGGGACTACAAGCAGTGTAAAGCAACGAAAGATATTGATATATGAAGGTTTAACTGTGGCGGTCATAGGTTGTCTCTAAAATAGCACTGTGTTAGGGAGGTTAAGGACTAAGGTGTTTTTAGTCAGACGACCCTAAAAGGGTGAGCAAATCTGTGTTGGCTAAGTTTTCTTAGTTGGATTGGAGAATACTTCTAACAAACAACGAACAACAATAAATACGTCGATATTTGTTTATACCCTATAGATGTCAAGGGAATTAATTTGGAGGGACAGTCTTTCAAATCAATAATTTTTTGTACCAGCAATAACTTTAAGAAAAAAGCAGCAATTTTAGCTTGATTCTTAAAGCATCTGAATGATTTGTCTGTGCTGTATGTGCATCAGGCAAATTAAATACTGTTATTCGACCGACTTACCGTTGATTATTTAGCAGTATTGCATAACCCTCACGACAATACAAGTCTTCAGTTAACAAAGTATACGTAGCCCTAAATTTATTAATTACTAATTTTTAGATAAACTAAATTTATGTCAAAAGGAGCTTTCATCAGCTTTACAAGGCTTTTTCTGGTGTTGACAACATGATATAAAGTATTATACGGTAAGACGAGCGATTAACCGTATTTAATTAAGTGGCTGGTGTAGATACTTGTCAAAGTAATCTCAAAATTCATCATCTCCAATACCTCATCACGTAAAACACAAGGAAAGTAGTTCATGACTAACCTAAAGCTTTACTTCGCCAAAGCCTCAACTTTCTCCCAAAGAACCCGTGTTGTTTTGCTAGAAAAAGGAATTGAATTTACTCCTATTGAAATAGACTTACAAAATAAACCCGAAGGCTACACGCAGATTTCGCGTTATGGTAAAGTCCCTGCCATTAAACATGGGGATTTGGAGATTTATGAATCTGCCATTATCAATGAATATCTTGAAGAAGTCTTTCCAGAGCCAGTTTTATTACCCCGCGAACCTGGTGCAAAAGCGATCGCTCGTATTTGGATCGACTACGCCAACACCCGCTTTGTCCCTGCGTTTAACAAATTACTGCGCGGTAAAGATAGCGCTGAACAGGAACAAGGACATAGAGAATTTATCGAATCCCTCTTATATATAGAGCAAGAAGGATTAGGTAAGCTGTCTGGAAATGGCCCTTACTGGTTAGGGGACAAAGTAAGTTTAGTGGATATCAGCTTCTATCCCTGGTTTGAGCGCTTACCCCTTCTAGAACACTTCCGCAAATTCAGCCTACCATCAGAAACACCACGTATCCAACAATGGTGGAATACATTGCGCGATCGCGAATCAATTAAAGCTGTGGAAAATCCTGTCAACTTCTACATAGAAAGATTTAGCAAAGTGCTTGGTGAACCTACCGCAGTCGGTGCGGCTCAAAAATAGAGTAAGATATTTTCGCCATAAGTCCCTGCACATGAGCAGTAGCAGATCAATATTTATAGCTTTAATTTAGACAATTGGTGCAATAATAAGTCTTTGTGGCAAAATATTTTGAACCACAAAGACTTATTATTATTTAATATTCCAGACTACATGCGAGATTTGTTCAGCCCTGGAAGCGCTTGAGCATATTGATGCGAAATCAAAAAACCTCAATGCAAAAACCGTTGCGATTTATTATTTACTCTATATTGATGATGGTCAGCTTAAAGTTAGTCTATTAAACAAATATTTTTATATAAAATCACGCTTGATCCCAGTATTAAACCTACTTATTCTCACAGATTAATTCTCAAGCTTCGTAGCATTAGCATAGATAAAATAATGCTCTGTCAATTTTACATCAGCTATAAAACCGAATTCTGTCAGATGCTTTTGCAGTTCCTCTGGCTGATAAAAAACTTTCACAATTTGAAATTCTTGCCCATCATTTAACTTCCGGCTTTTATATATACTGCCATCATCATTAAGAATATGGTTATTAGCTGTAGATGTGGGTTCAAAGCGCGAGTCAATAATAAATAATTGCCCACCGACACGCACAGATTTATAAACTTTTCCTAGAAATGAGTTAAGTAATTCTGGCGGCACATGCGATAACCAGAAAGAGAAAAATACTAAATCATATTCAGCATCAGGTTGCCAAGCAAATAAATCTATTTGCTGATATTCTACATTCGGTGAATTTAACTTGCTGCGATTAATTGCAATTACTTCTGCTGAAGCATCAATTGCAGTAATTTTATTACCAATTTTTACAAGTTCTTGTGTCCAAATTCCCGTTCCACAAGCTAATTCTAAGATTTCGTCAGCTTGTCCAATTTGTTGTAAAGCTTGTTTGACAATCTCAATTTCTTGAAACCAGCGCTGGTTTATTTCCTCACCGCGATTGTAACGCCCAAGGCGATAGAACCACTGATCGTATTCGTCGGCTCTAGCACGATAGTAGGCAATTTGTTGTTGCAGAATGCGATCGGTCATTGCGAACGGCTCATCTGCTCTCATCAACTCTTGATAAATCTTACTTTAATTAACTGTATTTTGGTACATATACCGTAGTATTATGCTGAAATAATTCCATCGCTAGGTTTCTAGGCTACGCCTCAGAGACAGATTGTTGTTTTGTGATTTTTATCACTTCAATCTACGGTTATTCAATCCATTTACTGTAGATGGTTTGGTGTTGCCTAGGTGTTTACTTTTAGAAACAGAGTATTTATGTTGTCCAAGCTCTTTTCATCTCGAATATTAAACATTTTTCTTGAATCTCTGCAAAAGTTTCAGCAGCGAAGAATCCGGATTTTTTCTATACTATTTGCAGTTGGGCTTGGCTTAGTTTTATTTGTTTCAGCTTGTTCTTCAAGCACAAGCCAGCAAGCAACAACAACACCAACCACAACACCCACAGAACAGACAACGCCAACACCTAATCAGAGTCCAGCAGTCAGCAGTAATACAGTTAGGATCGGCTTTCAGAAAGCGGGAACTATTTTAAGTGCGTTAAAAACCAAAGGCGATTTAGAAAAAGCCTTAGCGGCTTCTGGTGCTTCTGTTACCTGGAGTGAATTTCCATCAGGCCCGCCAATGTTAGAGTTTATGATGTGGCGGTGAGATAAGTTAATGAGTAATTAACCGCGATAAACGCCGATAAAAAACTCTTTGCTAATGACTACAGATAAAATCCAAATTAGATTGGCTGAGGGTAAAGATGCAGAGCGAATTGCAGTGCTTTGCGATCAGCTTGGATATTCTGCTACGTCGCAACAGATAAAGCAACGCCTTGTGCAATTTTAAAACTAGGTTTTGAGCAACTCTCTTTAAAAGAGGTAGTTTGCTTTACCATGACCACAAATTTAGCATCCCAGCGCGTCATGCAAAAGTTAGGATTTCAATATGAACGCGATATGATGTATGCAAATTTACCCCATGTATTTTATCGCCTTAAGGTGACAAATGACCTAAGTTAATTAATCTCAAAAAATCTGGTGTGCAAATGCCTCTTTATGATTCAATTGGTAAACAATATACAAAAACTCGCGTTCCGGACTATCGCATTGTCCAGAAAATAATTGACTTACTTGATTTACCGCAAGGTAGCATTATTGCTGATATTGGGGCGGGTACTGGTGGCTACTCACAAGCACTAGCTAATCAAGGATTTTCTGTTTATGCTGTTGAACCATCATCGGTGAAAAAGGAATGTCCGACAAATGCAATTACAGTGCAAATTCCGTTTTTGTTACGTTAAGGCGGCCAAATTATAGTGAGGTGAGCATTGCCCACCTTACAAATATATTAGTTTTTATCAAAAAATGAGAGGAATAAAAAGGTGATCGCTAAACTATACCTATTTTATTAGGATTCAAAATGTCAGCAAATATAGATTCTGAATTAAATGAATGGTTGGAAATGTTGCGATCGCCTGATGTAAGCGATCGCTTGGTGGCGGTAAAAACCCTGCAACACTTGGGTGATGAGGCGGCTATTGATGCGCTAATTGTCGCTTTGCAAGACGAAAGCACCGCCGTGCAAAAAATCGCTGTGACTGCTTTATGGGAAATTGCCAATCCCGTTGCTGTTCCGGCTTTATTACCCTGTTTAGCTTCACCAGATGGCGAAATTCGCAGCGAGGCGCTGTCAGCTTTGGGTGAGTTGGTATCTTCCGAAGATTTGTTGCTGTTATTAGATGGGTTACAGCAACAGGATATCAACCTGCAATTGAACGTGTTAATTCTGTTGCAAAAGATACATGATGCCCAGTCACTCCCGGCGGTGCTATCCTTTTTTAAGTCGGAACATCCCCAACTGCGAGAAGCGGCTGTCACGACTCTTAGCTATCTCAATCAAGTGCAGATATGCCCACCCGCATTATCTTTAATCCGCGATCGCGATGAAAATGTGCGTCGTGCGGCTGCGCTGACGTTAGGGCATTTGGCAGATGCAGAGATAGTAGATTTACTTGGTAACGCACTAAATTATGATACCGATTGGCAAGTGCGCCGGAATGCTGCCAAGTCTTTAGCACTTCATCCTGATGCCAAAATTATTCCGACTGTATTAATTGCAGTGAAAGATGAACATTGGCAAGTGAGAAAATTTGCTATTCAAGTATTGCAGAAAATACCTGATATACAGTCTTTACCTGCACTAATTGAAGCGCTAACAGATGAGTATTCAGATGTAAGAAAAGACGCTGCAATCGCTCTTGGCAATTTGGGTATAAATGAAGCTTTAAATGCCCTCAAACAAGCGCTAGATGATCCCGATCGTGAAGTTAGTATCTACGCACAAAAGGCAATTCAGAAAATTGGAGAGGGCACGAGAACATAATGCGGACACAGCTTTATAATTACTCTGGAGGTGCGTTGCGCTGAGCGACAACACAACGCCAGTTGCTACAACGGAGGTTCCTCCGCAACGCACTGGCTCCCCTACATTTTTAAGCGGAAGGAGTTAATAAATCAATTGTACTTGCTGGCTGATTTTGTGATTGATATTTCCGCAATGTGATAAACGCTAGGATACCAACTACTGTTAAATAAATACGTTGTAACCAGACATTGCTCAACTTGAGAGTTAAACGTCCGCCAATTATTCCACCTATAAACATTGTAATACCAAGGATGATTCCTAAGTCGTAATCGACTATTCCTTGCTGCAAAAAAATTATAGTGGCAATTAAGGAAGAGAATATATTGATAAATTTAGTAGTTGCGATCGCTTCCACGAATGTCATCCGAAACAGCATGACATAAGCTGCTGTGAGGAGAGTGACATAACCACCACTGAAAAAACCTCCATAAATACCAAGAATAAACGTCACTACATAGCCAGCAATTTCTGCAATGCGTGGGGGTATAAGTTGAGATGGGCTGACTCCAGCATGACGATTAATTACTGATAATATAGCTACTACTATCATGGAAATAGAAATTATCAATGGCATTGATTTAGAGGGCAAAATCAGTACTAATAATGCTCCTAAAAATGACCCTACTATAGTTAATAACGTTAGTAATGGTAAGCGTTTAGGGTTAATTACTTTTTTGCCAATGAAAGGTAATGTTCCCCCAATACTCATTAAAGTCAGTGCAAACATATTGGTAGCGATCGCAGTTCGGGGTTCTATGCCAAATTCCAGCATTATAGGCACAGTAATCAGCGATGTGCTACCAGCAATCACGCTAAGAATGCTGGCAAAGAAAAAGATTCCAGCCAGCAGAATTATCTGCAAAATATCCACAGGTTAATTTTTAAAAGACTGATATTTAGTATTTTATTATTTGATTTGTTAATTATTTTCTTACTTATTAATTCTTAAATTCGGTAAAGAAATATACCAATATTTTTAGTAGCTTTTAGATAATGTTGGTAACAAATAAGTTGGTAATAGCGGTGTCTAGATCCCCGACTTCTCAAAGAAGTCGGGGATCTAATTTTTAAAATAAGTTGGTAAAAAAGCTGAGAATAAAGTAGTGTTAAATGCAGAGTTTGTTGAATTTAATTTTTTCCAAAAATGTGAAATAATCTATTAATTTAAGATTCGGCTAGTTACAATTGGGCAACTATCTTTTGAATAATTTGCCGACGTGTATCTTGACGATTTTGGCTAGCAGCTTTGACGCTGTTGATCAAAACCTCCGGCGCAGTGTGGGGAGAACCACTGTTAAAGGGGGGTTGGGGATTGTATTCTATTCCTAGTTGAATTGATTGGGCTATTACGTCACCGAATAATTCCGCAGCTATCACTAATCCAAAGTCAATTCCCGATGTGACACCACCGCCTGTAATGCGATCGCGATCGATGACAACTCGCTGTTCCACTACCTCAACTCCAAACAACCCCAACAAATCGAGGGATAGCCAGTGAGTAGTGGCGCGATAGCCTTGGAGTAACCCAGCCGCAGCTAGCAGCAGAGAACCTGTGCAAACGGATGTTACATAGCGGGCTGTTTTTGCTTGAGTTTTCAGGAAATCAAGAAAATTCCTATCTTCAAGTTTGGCATCAATACCTGGCCCTCCGGGGACAAACAACACATCTAAGGGTGGAGACTGAGAAAAAGTGGTATCAGGTAAAAACGTCAAACCGCGATCGCTCCGGATAGGTTCTAGAGTTTCTGCTAGCAGATATAAACTTGTATTGGGTAATTTGGCAAAAACTTCGTATGGCCCTGTGAAATCTAACTGCGTCACATTAGGGAACAATAAGATTCCTATTGAGATAGGAGGATGTGTTTCAATAGCACTCATGACTTATTTAAACTTTAAAATAGATAAAATATCAGGGCTAATATTTGAATTTTTAATCATCAGAGGTGGGAATTGCCCACCCTCCAAAAATCACCGATTTAATTTAAGCCCAATTGCGTACCACAACAATCTTGTATTGACGTTCTTCGGGTAAAATGTAATCAAATGAACCGTAGCGTTCTAAAACCCAAGTTTTTAAATCCTGAATAGCACGCGGAAAGATATCATCTGGGATACTCCAAGCTGCACTTTGGATTTTATTTTCTTGGTTTTCTACCAATTTACCTACAGTATCTTCAATTCGCCATTGGGCTGCAATTTCAGTTTCTAAAGTTGCACCTTGTGCTTCTAACTCTGCTAAAACCTCTTCTTCCGTCGCACCGTAAAGCGGTAAAGGATGACCATAACCATCTAAAATAGCTTTCCAATGCTCAGTAAATTCCCGTCTTGGCTCATTCACTTCTAAAGCAGCATTATTAGAGTTAGTTTGACCGTGAGTGTAGAGAAAAATACCACCTGGTTTCAAGACCCGACGAATTTCTGCTAGCGCCTGTTTCCAAGCAGAAATTAGGTGAAAAACATGAACAACCAACGCCACATCAAAGGAATTGCTATCAAAAGATAAAGCAGTAGCATCTCCTTTAATTGCTGTTAGTTTATGAGACACACCCTCTACCTTTTGGTGCAGTTCAGCCAACATCTTTTCTGAGACATCTATACCAGTGTAGGAATAGCCTTTTTTAGCAATTGGGACAGCAATTCTCCCAGTACCAATACCCGTTTCATAAAACTTAGTATCTGCTGTTGCTGAAACCAAATTTAGGATAAAGTCTGTCACTTGCTCAGATATTCCCGGTGGAAATCCTCTGGTAGCATCGTAAATATTAGAAACGCGATCAAAGGAAACAGTCGTAGTCATATATTAGTTAGTTGTCAGTTGTCAGTTGTCAGTTGTCATTTGTCAGTTGTCAGTTGTCAGTTGTCGTTGTTAAATACAGATGACTGATGAGTGTTAGAAGAAAATAGGTAATGTCATCATGGATTAAGTCCCCAAATTAAAATGCGCTTGTAGGGGAAGAAAAATGGACGTTCGTCTGGTAAGATGCTGAATAATTTTTGTTGATATGTGGCTACAAATTGCTCATAAGTTTGGGTATCTAACTGCGTTTCATAGGCGGTGAGTAACGTTCCCCGATACCATTCCACTACAGCTTCTCGTGATGGTAATAAATGCCCGTAAATTTGTAACTTTACTTGTTGTTTAACAAAGCCTAACTTATAAAGTAGTTTAGCATAAGCTACTGGCGAAAGTACTTCTAAGCGTCGCACATATCCATTTAGTTCTTGACTAAATTCCTTTGCTGTCTTTACAGCTAACTGATGCACTGGCTCATCATCCATTGCAGGAATTTGTATTGCTAATTGTCCGCCTGGTTGCAATTTGTCTCGTAATTTAGCAAATAATGTTTCGTGTTCTGTTACCCACTGTAAAGCAGCGTTAGAAAATATAACATCAAACTTACCGTCTCCTGGGTTATCCTCAATTTTTCCTTGCTCAAACCGCAACCCATTACCTGCAAATTGACTCGCTACAGATAACATTTTTTCGGAAGCATCAATTCCCACAGTCTCCTTTGCAGCTAATGTTTCATGGAGATACTTGGTTAACTTTCCAGTTCCACAGCCTAAATCTAAAACTCGTAAATTTTCTTGAGGACTCACCAAATCTACTAAGTCGTAAAATGGACGACTTCTTTCTGATTGAAATCGTTCATATTGTTCTGGATTCCATTTATCTGGCATTTTGATACCTTATGAAAATAATTCGTAATTCGTAATTCGTAATTATATTTTTCTCGTTGGTAGATAGGTTGATTTCATACTGCTAACAAAGAAACATGAGCAGAAACTATTTTCCATCCTTGAGGAAATTTATACCAAGTCTGGCTTTGTCTCCCAAAACGCTCTACATTATTGATAATGCGGCGAAATTCTAGAGTTACAGTTGCTGTATCCTTACCAAAAGTCACAACTTTAAGATGAGAAATTTCGCGTTCAATTTTTGGGTTAGTTCGAGAGGTGCGAAAATTGCGAATCTCTTCACTACCGTAAAGATTTTCTGTTACACCAAAACGTACTACTTCTGGTGCATCCCAAAATAAACTATCCATCACCTCTAAATTGTTATTGGCTAAAGCTTCTTCGTACTTGAGGTATAAATCAGTTACTTCAGCTACAACAGCAGGATCATTTACTGTAGTCATTGTTGTTATTTATTTACAAACTCCGAATTATTTTGTCACAAAATGACCTATGTATAACAGGCAAAAATTTATAGCATGAAAAACACGAGGCATAGATTGTTTGCTGTCTGTCGCCATACATCACCCCTAGCCATGAACAAAAAAGTAGATAGTCATACTGAAGGCAACAAATATAACAAATTTCTGAATTAATTGGGGTTTAAGTCTACGTGCATAATGGGCGCTTAAATATCCACCCAAAGAACCAGCCACAGCCATTAAAATCGCCTGCTGCCAAACAATTACGCCTGCAAAAATAAACGGGATAATTGCAATTCCATTAATACAACTTCCTAAAAATGCTTTAAAGGCATTGATTGTATGAATATTTTTGATACCTAAAAATGATAGGGTTGCTAACATTAAAATTCCTAAACCTGCGCCGAAGAAACCGCCGTAGATGGCGTAGACGCGTTCGCGTAGCGTCTCGTAGAGAAGCGGCTTGTCGTCAGACATCGCTAATTGTGCCAAGGCTAGGTTAAATATCGGTATAGACTCTGGCGTTGATTTCTCACTTTGAAGCTGTAACCATCCTCTGAGAGCGTCGCCAAAGGTAAATACTAAGTAAGTCGGTGGAAAAAAAACAAACTATGTTACGAAACGTAAATTGGCTTGAAACCCTTACCAATGACAAATGACAAAGCGCAAAGTCTGAGCGGAGGTTTCCTCCGATCAGAACTTTGTAAGAATGACAAATGACAGTCCTCGCCAGTTATGTTTAATTGCACCGCCCTACTTATAACCTTATGACATTTAATCTGTTAACAATGACATTAATCTGTTAACAGTGACAAATAATTAGTTAATGTACAAATGATATTGAAATGTTTCAAATTGCCGATAGTGCGTTCGCAGTTGCTAACGCCACCGCCGAGTTAAAGCGCCACGCCACCCATGTGATTGATTCCAATCAAACCGATAGTGTGGTGCGATATATCCACCAAGATTGGACTCAACAGAGCCTGCTCAAATTAGTGTAGCTCGTCTGGCGATCGCTCATTCTTCGTCAACTAACTCGACGGGTGGGTGAATTACCCCAAGAACTACGCCTAGACGCATTCGCATAGCGTCTACGAAATGAATTCCCAAATTTTTACCGAAAAACTGGGTTTCCTCTACTCATGCTGGAGAAATCTTGTATGAGCAAGTTGGGTCTATGAATGAAGAATCTTCGCCCTTATAGGGCGGAGAGTGTCAAAACTATCTGGCTTAACCCGCCCCTACTTCTTCCGGCGGACATAGCTAACCCCATCAAGCCAGATGGTACTGGGATCTGTGGGATCGGTGATCAGGATGCGATGCTCGCTTGAGCCATCATCATAAGTGATATACAGCGTCAGCCCTTCAACGCGATAAGTACCGCGCTGATTTGGTGCTACATTGCTGGTAGCGATCGCTTCGTTACTTGCACCTGCACCGTTACCACGCACAACTCGGCCATCTGACGAAAAGCGATAGTCCTGCCAAGCTGCAACCGATTGGCTACCGCCAATCGCCACGTTACCCGTACCTGAGAGTGAGCGAAATAACCCGTTAAGCTTGAAGTTATTCGGTAATTTCGGATATGTCTTGGAGAAAGGTAACGCCTCCCAAGCGTCCTTGTTTGCCAGTTCTATTTTGCCACCCTGCTTACGCCAACGTGTCCATTCATCGGGGTTAGCCCGTTTGTGAGCTGCAATACCGCCGCTGAAGGAAAGCCCTTCAACGTTAGTCAAGGCTTCACCGTTGCGAAACAGCACCACAGGATAGATATCGAGGACGATAAAGCCACCGATGCCCATTTTCGGGCGAGAATTAAAACCAAAGCTATCAATTTGCTTGACAATTTCGCTGTCCGATGCGGAGGTAACATTCTCAGGAGTTTTGGCTGGCGGCTGTGCAGCTTTTTTGGGTGTTTTGGGCGGTTTACTCACCAAAGAGAGAATTTGCGGTGATACCTTGGCAAATTGGGCATCGGGTATCTGGGACAAAGACACCGCCGCAGTGCAAGGATTAATATTGGCGTGTTGACGGGCGATTTGTTTGGTGATCGTAGACAAAGCTAGTTCGAGTTGCTGCTTTTGCGTGGGGTGCTGATCGAATTCAGGTAACCGTGCGCGGATTTGGGCGACACCGTTGGTAGTTTCCCACGCCTCAACCTTAGCAGCATCGCTAGCAGCGAAGCCGCTACCTTGGTTGCATTGCTCGGCGAAGTAATCGAATGTCATCACAGTCAGCGCCGCCTTCATGAATGGCTCGCTTGTGACATCAGGGTTTTGCGCATATGCACCCCGCGCCGCAGCCAGTGACAGCACCAGAGTCATGGCAATAGCATTTACTCGCATACAAACTCCCATATCGTGACGTTAATGGTTGAATTAAACGACAGTAGATATGTGTATCACCCACTAATGCAAATTATCTCTGTTTTGTCGGTTGCAATGAAGCGTTATGTCGCGATCGCTTCACAATTATTTATTGAAAAAGTGAAGGCTACACAAACAAAGCCTGCCTACGCAGACTAATTATATGCATCTCCATAGAGAATTGGTATTACAGCTTACAGCAGTTTCGGTGGTAATTGAACTACAGATCCTTTCGTAGGGGCACGGCATCATTAAGATTATTATATATACCAGAAGATTGTCGGTGCCGTGCCCCTACCGCGTGGTCTATCTAATTGAAAACTGCTGTAAGTTGACACCTATGGACTCAAAGCTTACCGGCTCAACATACAAATTATGTGTTAATATGCGGCGACAAAAATTACCCAGCACCCAACTGGAGAGCATAAAGGTTGGCGTAGACACCTTGTTGGGCAATCAGTTCTGTATGAGTCCCCTGTTCGATAATTTGTCCTTGCTGAATCACTAACACCTGATCAGCCTGAGTAACAGTACTGAGGCGGTGGGCAATTACGAAACTAGTACGACCTTGCAGCAAGCGAGCGATCGCAATTTGTACTAGGGCTTCGGTGCGGGTATCTATACTGCTGGTAGCTTCATCGAGAATCAAAATGCGGGGGTTAATCAACACCGCACGGGCAATACTAATCAGTTGGCGCTGTCCTTGGCTCAGAGGCGCACCGCGTTCACCTAATTGAGTGCTGTAACCCTCTGGCAATGAGGTGATAAACTCATGTACATTCGCCATTTGTGCAGCGGCTTCGATATCTGCTTGGCTAGCTTCAGGAGCGCCAAAGGCAATATTTTCCGCGACAGTACCACTAAATAAAATATTATCTTGCAGGACGATGCCAATTTGACGGCGCAAACTAGCTTGCGTCACACTACGTACATCAATATCATCAATTTTGACCGCACCATCTGAGACATCATAAAACCGCAAGATTAAGTTAATAATCGTCGTTTTGCCTGAGCCGGTAGCCCCAACTAATGCCACCATCTGTCCCGGTTTAGCGTTTAAATTTACACCTTTGAGTACCAGTTGCCCGGTATTATAGCCAAACTTGACATTCTCAAAGGTTACCTCACCTTGAATTGCTGGCATTTCAGTAGCATCGGCTGCATCGTTGAGTGTTGATGGTTCATCTAACAGCAGGAAAATTCGCTCTAATCCAGCGAAGGCGGACTGAGCTTGGGTGTAAAATTGACTGAGGATTTGGATGGGGCGAAAAAACTGCTGGACATAAAGTAAAAAGGATGTGACTACACCCACCGTTGCGCCTCCGGTGACGGCGAGATAGCCACCATAAGCCAAAACACCTGCGGTTGCTAGGGTATTAAGAAAATCAATCGATGGCAAAAATGCCGCAGTAATTGCTACCGCCTCAACATTGGCATCGCGATTTGCCGCGTTGAGAATATCGAATTCTGCTATGTTAGTTTGTACACGATTAAATGCCTGTGCTTCCCGCACACTGCCAATATCTTCTTCTAACTTGGCGGAAAGTTCACCGATTGTTTGTCTGGTAACACGAAATCTGTCTCTTGCCCAACGGGCAAACAAGCTTGTTGTCACAATCATTACAGGCACAACTAAGTTGCTTAACAAACCGAGTTGCAGGTTAATCGAAAGCATGGCAATCACAATGCCCACCAAACTGAAAGTGTTGCCTAGCATTTGGGCGATTGTCTGTCCAAAAGCCTGATTTACCGTGTTGACATCATTCAGCAGACGGCTCATTAAATCGCCTGCTTCGCTGCGATCAAAAAAGCTCAGTGGTAGACTTTGAATTTTAGTGAAAATGTCTTGTCGCAGTTGCGCCAGTAATCGCTGCATAATCCAACCGACGCGCATAATTTGACCGCGAATTGCCCAGACACCAAGTCCATAGATGAGCGCTAGTAAGCCTAATAGCAGCAGCAAACCCTGCAAATTACCTTGTGCAATCAGGTGATCAATTGACCAACCAAGTAATAAGGGACCGATCGCCTGGGTTGATGCACCAATTAAGACTAATGTCAAGGCAATGGGAATTTCTTTGCGGTAGGGTCGCAAGTATTGTAAAAAGCGCCGCAAGGTGGAGAGTTGCTGAGTAGCTTGTTGCTCAGGTGCAACAACTGGGCCGATACCTCTCATTTGTTCTCCTTCTGCTTGACTTGAGATTCCAAAATCGCACCGTAGAGTGGGCTGGTTTGCATCAACTCCTCGTGAGTACCTTGAGCTACCAAGCGTCCTTTGTCGATCAACAAAATCCGATCGGCATTCTTGACTGTAGTAATGCGTTGGGCGACAACAAAAGTTACACAGGCTTTTTGGCGCATGAAGTTATCGAGTTCGGCTTGAATTTGCGCCGCAGTTTTCGCATCTACAGCGGAGGTACTGTCATCCAAAATCAGAATACTGTAATCGGTGAGTAGGGTGCGGGCGATCGCTATCCGTTGTTTTTGTCCCCCAGATAAACCTATACCCCGTTCGCCGACAATCGTTTCGTAGCTATCGGGTAAGCTGGCGATGAAATCATGCATTTGGGCAGTTTTGGCGACTGCAATTACCTCTTCTAAAGTGGCATGGGGTTTTGCATAACTGATATTCTCGCGGATAGTGCCAGAAAATAGGGTGGTTTCCTGGAACACAATGCCGATATGGGATCTCAGGCTTTTCAGTGTAAAATCCCGCACATCCCGACCATCAATGCGAATTGCGCCATTTGTGACATCGTAAAAGCGAGGAATCAAGTTCATGACGGTGCTTTTACCGGAACCTGTCATACCGAGAACGGCGATTAGCTCGTTAGGCTTAGTTTCAAAAGAAACATTCTTCAGAGCTTCGGTGGTGGCTCCCGGATAACGAAATGAGACATTTTCAAAAGTAATTCTACCTGCACAGGAGTTAAACTCGATGGCTTGGGGGCGATCGCGAATTTCCACCTTTGCATCTACCACTTCGTAAACTCGTTGCGCCGAAGCCGCAGCCGATGCGATCGCCGGTGCAGCAAATCCAATCAGTAAAATCGGTTGGAGAATCAACACTAAGTAGGAGTTGAACGCTACTAGTTCCCCAATCGAGAACCTATTATCAATTACCTGTGCCCCGCCATAGGCAAAAACTGCCAAAGTCACCAAATTACTCAACAAAAAGATAAACGGGAAGGTATTATGGATGGCATCAATGGTCTTCATGTTAGCTTTGACCAGGGCATCATTGAGTCTGGTGTAACGTGACCTTTCCGCAGACTCCCGCACAAAAGCTTTGACTACTCTAATCCCCAACAAATTCTCTTGCAAGACAGCATTCAAACCACTCAGCTGTTCTTGTACCTGGCGGAATAATCGCTCATTGCGGGTGATGAATTGTGCCATTAACCATCCAGCCATCGGCACTACTGTTAAGGTAATTAGTGCCAATCTCCAGTTCATCAACAATATAATGACTGCAACACTCACCAATGTCACCACTGCACCGATGACTTGAATTAAGCTAGTGCCAATAAATGTGCGGATTTGCTCAATGTCGCTAGTAACGCGAGTTAGTAATTGGGAAGTTTGGGAGCGATCGTGATAGCTAAAACTGAGATTTTGAATTTTGCTGAAAATCTTGTTGCGTAAATCATAAGCCACACCTTGGGAAGCCGCTTCCGCCCAATAGCTTTGGCCAAAATTAAACAAACCCCGCGCGATCGCCGCGACTACCATCCATGCCCCACTCTCCAGTACAATTTGTAAGTTGTGCGGGGCTATACCTCGATCAATCCCCCAGCGAAATAATTGGGGGGTAACTGCATTCGCAACTGTCAAAAGTAAGAGACTTAAAAAAGCTCCTAAGGAAATCCAGCGATAATTGCTCAAGCTCACCAACACACGCTGGATTGCTTGCATCGATGAATTTTCTTTGAGTTCTGATTCTGGTAGCAATGAGATTCACCCTTGGATCTTTAAAAGATAGAAAAAATCTGCTCAAAACCCCTTGGATTAAGCTAGGGGAGAAAGCTAATTGGAGTATTAATCCTGCCTTAACAAGCTCTTGATGTAATCACGAGTTACTTCAAAAATTGTGTATTTCTTATACTAAGCATATATTTATAGTTTCTCCTATTCTTCTTCAGACAGAAGAACTTTCGTAATCTTTTCTTTAGTTATTGTAGTATTTTTACTAGTAAAATAATTTTCGCAAAAATCTTGATTCCCTCAACTCAAGTTAAGGGCGATGGGTAGAAATTCTGTTTTTTGTCGCCAGACATCGCACTCATAAGCTTAGGGATAGAATGGGCATACTGTTTCAGTGAGGAGATCGATACCATGCCTAAATAAAGTTCGTCGAGAGAATTTTAGCATCAGGCGATCGCGCTACGGAGTTGTAGTGGTAATCAACCTTACATGAGGATAAGCAAGAATATTGCCATCATTAGTCATTAAAGGACAGTCATAAGTCCTTGCAGTAGCAACGATAATCCTATCTGCGGGATCTTTATGAAATTCCCCTGGTAAGGAGTAAAATTCAATAGCGATCGCCGGGGTAATAGAAATTAAAAGGATTCCTTCTTCAGCCAAGGCTATAGAAAACCACTCGTTCAATGGCTTAGGAAGAACTAAACGACCTTGATTGACTAATCTGGCAATTTCCATTCATACTAATACTTGATATTCCTATCCCATAAGGACGAGAGTTTTCAATAATTTCTTTTTGCAAATTCGTAATTTGGGGGGAATCTTGGTTCCACCAAACCCAGATATGGGTATCAAGAATAATCATTCCTTTTCCATATCCCATTCATCAGCCGGGAGTCCTGACTCTTCCGGAGTTCCATAGAAGACAAAAGGTTCTGTACCTGCCAAAGCAGGTTGACGTTTTGGCTTAGTTTCTGTATCTGTAATCATACAACTCAGCTTTTCTGTGATCACTTCATTGAGAATTTCTGAAACCAGATCTTCTACAGATATCTGTTTAAAAGCCGCAGCCTGAATCAAAATTTTTTGAGCTTCCTGGCTAAGATGAATATTTGTAGTGAGCATGGAGAGTACCTCTTAATTGGATGATTATTACTCTATCCCCTACATTCATAATTGTAGGTTGGGTTAACGTTGTGAAACCCAACAAATGGGTGAGAAACAGGAGATGGTGTTAGGTTTGGCACTTCCCTCGAATCCATAATTTTCTCACAAATATCGATGGAATTTGGATAAATAACAGTCGAGATAATTTTAGCATCAGGCGATCGCCCCGGAATCTTTGCATCTGCGATCGCTTCCTCTATCCATAAAGTCCTGACTACAAACTTAAAATCAGGAAACACCAAAAAATAAATGTGTAACGAAATGCTACACTCACAATAGCTACAAGCAGAAATCGTACCTTTTTAAGTACATGAAATGGCTATTAACAATTGCTCTGATTTTGAGCAGCACCACCCAATATCCAGCAAAAGTTACAGCCCAAACACCACAACCAGCAACTCCTAAGCAGCCTGTGCAACCAGTTCCGACACCGGCTACATCTCAAAAACCAACCTCTCGACCAGTTTTTGTGTTGCCAAAAATACCTCCTCGATTAGGTACTGTATCTGGGCGGAGAGCCGGAATGGGTAGTCGGGATAATTGTCCGGTGGTGACAACTGCACTCACCGCCTTAGTACCTTTGCAAGCAGAACAAAAGCAGCGTAACCAAACAGACAAATCAGATATCGGGATTGTCGAGGGACTAACCACCGCCCAAAGACCGACATTTTGGTTTTACGTTCCCTACACTCAGGATTTGCCTAACGCCAGCGCTGAATTTATCTTACAGGATAGTGCAGGAGAGGATATTTATAAACATGCGATCGCTCTTCCTCCAAAGCCTAGTGTCGTTGGTGTTTCTCTCCCGGAAACTGTGACAGCTTTAGAAGTCGGTAAAACATATCATTGGTATTTCAAAGTCCGCTGTCAGCAGCAGACAGCAAGCGTTCCTGTGTATGTAGAAGGAGACATCAAACGCATCAATTTAGATTCTCGTGTCATGCAGCAATTAGAATCAACAACAGATCCCCAAAGCAAGATAGTAATTTATGCCAAAGAAGGGATTTGGTTCGATGCTGTAACCCTGCTGGCACAATTACGCCTAGCTAATGATAATGATGCATCTATTAAAGAAGATTGGCAAAGTTTATTGCAATCGGTCAACTTAAATAATATTGCTACGGCTCCTATATTAAAAACTGAAAAGTGAAAAGATCATCCCCATAAATGGCGTGGCGATTTGGGATTTGAACGGGACGTATTGTAAAAATTCGCCCTGTCCAATAGAGGGCGGGGAAACCCATTGGTGTCAACTTAACGCGAAACCCCCTTTGTAGCAAGGTTTTTGCCCTCACCCCCAGCCCCTCTCCCTGAGGGAGAGGGGAGCCAGAAATTAAATTCCCCTTCTCCCAAGGGAGAAGGGGTTAGGGGATGAGGGCGAGAGGGTTTTTGCACAATGCTTGTCCTATATAGCTTTTAGCTTAAGTTGACACCAATGGGGGAAACCCCGCCCCTACAGGCTTTGCAATTTAAAACTGTACTTCAGCGCTCCCAAAACCGCTATATTTTAGGATTTACGCAACTAGTACATAATGGCAATTCCTGAATAAACCCTACCGTAAATCAAGGCTTTTACATCATTTTTGCGTAAGTCCTGTATTTTATGAAAATTCGCCCTGTTCAGATCCCCGACTTCTTCAAGAAGTCGGGGATCTAATTTTGCTAAATAACAGCAACTAATTACGAATTAAGTAGGGCGGTGCAATTAAACATAACTGGCGAGGACTGTCATTTGTCATTTGTCATTTGTCATTGGTAAGGGTTTCAAGCCAATTTACGTTTCTTAACATAGTTTGGTTTTTTTCCACCGACTTACTTACTACAACCAATTACCAACTAAAACATAAGGTGCCCAATACATTGGACGCTGATATTCAGGAGATTCAAGTAGCTTTAATTGAGCAACACGTAAAGCTTCAGCCGTAGTTTTACCTGTTAATAACTGATGATAAAATTCATCAATAAAAACAGCTGTAGAATTATCGCCAATTTGCCACAGAGATGCTAAAGTACTCCGCGCACCAGCACGCAGAGCAACTCCTGCTAATCCTAATGCAGCGCGGTTATCTCCGGCTGCTGTTTCACAAGCACTCAAAACCAGTAACTCAACAGGCTCCGTGCGTTTTTGCTCTCTACTTTTAAGTAAGCTATCTAATTCACTAACATTGATACGTTTATCAGCTGCTAGGATAAAAGTATCTTTTGCTTTAGAACTAAATTGCCCATGAGTTGCTAAATGAACAACTCTAAAAGGTTGAGCGTTAATGGTTTTTCCTAAAGTCGTACTTCTAAAATTGTCATCTAATAATGTGGTTGTTGATAAGCCCGATTCTTGAATTAATTTCAGTTCAACTTTCACGTTAGGAAGTGGGGCAAAGTTTTCGTTTTTGGGTGGTTGCGATAGTCCTCCAGCCAGAGCATTTAATTTGTGCTGTCCTAGCGGTTTAGGCGTAAATAGTTGCAGTCCGGGGCTAACAGCGACAGAGTATTTTTGCACTAAATACTCTTTGCCATCATACAATGCAGACATCGGGATATTTCGCAATAACCCATCGGGAATAAATACTAGAGTCTTGACTGGACGATTTTTGAGGTCTGTTTCCACTGGTTTAATTAACCAGTTATAAAGCTGTTGCGAAAGTGCTTGAAATTGCCGATTAGCATCGGGTTCGACTATTGTCTCGCGGATTTTGGTAATGACTTCTTCTACTTGTTGACGATTGACTTGGGAAGTTTTATGTATCAACTCTTGTTTGGGAAGTTTGACGATAATTTCTAAATTATTATCGAGAATAATCGGGTAGAAAATAGCAGTATCTGGGTTGTCACGGTCTACTACATTATCCAATACCACAAATTGGTTACTTAAGCAAGCTTCGCGGAAAAAATTATCAAGTTCGGCTAATTGCAAAGCTTCAATTCGCTGACGAGCTTTATCTAAATTGGGCTTTCCTTGTCCTTTTTCTTGTAAAAGCAACTCTACAGACTGGCGATAAATTGGTTCGATGCGATCGCGAAAATTAAATTGGATCTCTCTGTTAACTGCAACTAAATCAGTGCGTAGAGACTGAAGCGTGGAGACAGCTGCATCATAAGCAGATATGGCTTTTGGGATATTTCCCTGTGCTTTATGCAAGCGTCCTAACTGCCACTGCCAGCGATAAGCTATATCTGAAGCATCAATTTTTTGCGCCAAAAACAACGCTTGCTCGGTCAAATCCTGGGCTTGTGTCCATTGATTATTTTGTTCGTAAACTTCTCCTAAGCTACCCAAAGCATAAGATTGGGCCCGTTGATCGCCGATGATTTGAGCTTGTTGAACGCTGCTGGCGAGAATCTCTGCAATGTCTCTTTTGTTAAACCCCGTCCTTAAGGACGGGGTCTTTGTGGTCAAAGTCTGCGCAAAATTGATTCTGGCATAAATCCCCGCTTGAGTTGTCGGTAAACTAGCGAGTTGCGATTGGATGATCGGTATTAATGTTTGCGCTGCTGCTATTTGTTCATGCTCAAGAAGCAAATTGAGTTGATTGATTTGGGCTTGAACTTTGGTAAGTGGGTTAGGCGCAATTTTGGCAGCATTTTCATAATGAGCGATCGCATCTTTAATTTTACCCAACGACCTAGCAGTATTACCGAGACTAAATTCCGTCAAACTAACTTCTAGAGGCAGTTGCAGACGTTGAGCAATTTCTAAGCTTTGTTGTAAAGTTTCCTGGGATTTTTCTACTTCGCCTAATTGTTGTTGGACATTACCAAGCGATCGCAAAGCTGTTACCTTAACAAGCGAATCAGGCTGAGCTTTTAACTGACTCGATACTTCCTCCAATATATCCAAGCTACGACGGTAAAACCCAGCCACTCGTAAAGCTTGTGCAAGGTTTATCCGGCTGCGCATGACTCCCCCATTGTCACCTAATTTCCGCCAGATTTGCTCTGCTTGCTGTGATGTTTTCACAGATGCATCAGTTTGTCCCCGTACTAGTTGCAATTCGCCCTGAATATTGAGAGTTTGTGCCAGAATTTCCCACAAATCAGACTTGGGATTGTTGACATTTAACCTTTGATTTGTTTCATCCCAGCCCAGTAACTTTAAGCTATCGTCAATACTTGCATAAGCTTCTTTCCAAGAGCCGAGTTGCTGGTAGACAAGGGAAAGATTAGTCAACGCTGCGGCTTGTGCGAGGCTATTGCGTTGTTGTTGATAAATACGCACAGCTTGTTGTAAAACAGTTACCGCTTCCGTTAACCGTCCAGCCTGATAAAGCGCTTCTCCTTGCTCCAGAAGTTGTGGTGGTGTCGTAGCTGGGGGTTTATTAGTTTGGATATGAAACCCGTCTGGTGAATTTATCTGAATTTGTTTAGCAAATGTGCTGGGGATAATAGTCAGGAAAACAGTAAGAGTAAATAATACTACAGGAATTACCGCAAATCTAACTACTCGCTTAGTCAGCCAAAATAAATGCATATTTCACACCTTACTGAGATACAGGACAAGAAGCAGATGATTTTGATTAACCCATCAATATTAGAAATCGAGCCACCTGTAACTCGGCTAATAATGTTTTGAATGTTTGCGCTATTATTCAAAAATGCCTCAAAGCCAGTAGGAACCGAAAAATCTTTGAAGCTGTGGAAGAGATTAGTTCCGGCTTGACTTCCGCCTGAGATGTTAAAAGTTTTGCCTTCTAATGTGACATTGGAATTATTTGGCACAGTCCCATCTGGGGTAATTTGGGCAACTGAGCTATTGGCTGACAAGGCTATAACACTGACAAAGGCAATTCCTAGACCTTGCAAGCATTGCAAACGCATAGCTCTTTTAGACATTGCACTCTCCTAATAAACAGGAAATATAGCTCTTGATGCTGAATTAACAATATAGATATCAACAAATTTTACTTATGCACAACACAGGATATTAGCAAATTGGCAATGCCGAATCAAGTGCATAAAATTCAACTACTTACTCCTAATTAAAAATTAGTCAGGTAAGCCAAGCTGAAAACGCCTGATTTTTCACAGTGAATAAAATCTACTCACTGCTACCAATTAAAAATTAGTCAGGTGAGCAAATAGGAGATTACCTGCTATTCAAACCCTAATCTGAAATTTAGGAGCAACACAATGACCATTATCAACAATCACGGTGTAGATATGAAGCGCAAAATCTCTGTAATTATTGCCGGAACAATGCTGGCTGTCACTGGTTTTACTTTGCCTGCATCAGCGAATGAATCTAATACAATCGCTCAACAAAAAATCGGTGAACAGCCAAAAACATTGACAATAAATGTACAACCAGGAAAAAGTCAAAACTCACCAACGGGTTCTCAAAATAGTTTGCAGTTCCGATTGGCTCAAACTCGTGTTGGCGGTTGTGTAGTATCGGTGCAATCTGGTTCACTGAATGTTCAACAAGACCCTAGTACTAATAGTAGAACTATTGGTTCATTGAAAAATGGCACTTGCGTTGGTTTAGAAGTGACTGATGGTAGTGAAGGAAATAGTTGGACAAAAATGGTTTCCCCGATTGAAGGTTATGTTGCCAGACCTTACCTCAAAAATTCCCGCATAAACCAGCGATTTGAGCGCTAGACTGACGATGATAAGCAATTAAAAATTAGCTTCGTTAACGCAGCTACAAAACTTCTGATTCTTCACAGTTAATCCAAAAAATCTCCTGACAATTAAGAATTAGAGTTCACATACAGGCTCAAACTAATGCCTGATATATTCACGCTTCAAGCACAAAGCGATCGCACTCATCACATTCATCGTACTATCATCTGTGCAAAGCAATACTGAACCTATTGCTCAAGAACTCTAATACGCTGTAAGTTTGAGTCTGTTTACCACTTTTACACCATCGCATATTTCACACCTTACTGAGATACAGTACAAGAAGCGGATGCTTGCCAAGAACTGTGGGGGTTGATTTGCGGAGCTTGCGCCACTAATTCTATATTTCCATTGCGATCGACTACCCAACCCGAAGCTTCCATAATTCTCGTTGCATGAGAATTAGTTGAAACTGTTGTTGCTTGTGGCTGACTCGTCGTGTTGACTGAATTTTCTGGTTGTGTTTTTAATCTCACCCAAGCTGATATAGTCCCTAAATCTTGTAAAGGTTCAGTGGGATCGATCGGTAAACCACCGCGTCCTGTAGCCACAAACTTATTTTGGAATTGCCGACTTCCAGGTGTGCAAGCATTGGAAATTTGGCTAGAAGCATCAACTAAATCAATCGGGAGTTCGGTTAAACCGCGACTGATATCTACTTGCGGTGTAATGTCTATAGTGCCGCTTAAATCAGCAGTTGCGCCTTTAACAGTAATGTCGCTAGTGTTTGGTGAAGGTTCATTGCGGGGCTGTATGCCAAATATCCCCGCAGCATTAGAGATCCTCACTACCCCGCCCCGGAAATTAGCGGAATCTGCTCTAATATCGCTATCTTCTGATGGAACAGCAATAATAAAGCCATTTTTGGCATCAATGGTGATATTACCGCCAGCGACCTTATCACCACTGGCATTAGTAGTGATGCTGCTACCTCGACGTAACATCAAAAATGGTGAGTTGAGAAAAATGTTTCCCCCACCTCCAGTAGTGTCAGCGCGAATTTTTCCTTGGTTGTCTAAAAAGATAGAGTTAGCGTCAACTGTTAATGCGCCTGCTTCTCCTGAATCTACACTGCTGACTGTGACTTGTGCCTGATCTTGCACGATTAAACTTCCTGTATCCAGAGTCAAGTCACCGCCTCTACCTTTACCTGTAGTTTCCGCCGAGACAATCGAGCCATTACCACGGATAGTAATAGATTCAGGCGCTGTTACCGTGAGCGTCCCACCTTTACCGCTATTGAACGTCGCTGCTGATATTTGCGCACCATCTTCTAAATTAACCAGCAAATTCTGCCCGTCATTCAGGGGTTGAATAGTCAAGTTACCAGCGTTTGCTGTACTGCGGGTTTCTGCAAATAGTCCGCTATTAGCACCGAGTTGCAATTCTTCGACATTGACTACGATGTCACCAGCATTACCACCTCCTGATGTAGAAGTCAGTAATTTTCCGCCTGTCGTTGTGGTAAAAACATTGGAATTGAGTGTAATATTCCCACCTGGAGCATTAGTTACAGTTGTAGCATCAAATACAGCATTATCAACTACGCTCAGATTGGTGGTTGTCAGGTTGATGTCACCACCTGCACCAATTTCAGCAGAGTTTATATTACCCAATAAACTATTGTCGCCACCACTACTTGAGCGTAAAGCGCTACCAGCACCAGAGATATTAACTTGCTCAGTTGCATTGACGGTAATTTCTCCCGCCGTTCCCCGTCCTAGTGTCTGAGTTTGTACGATTCCCCCTTTTTTTATCTCCAGTAAACGTGTTTGCAAGTCGATTGTGCCACTATTTCCCCTTGCGCCTCCGGCTACCCCGCTTAAGATTGAGCCATTGTCAATAATCATGGAATCTGCATTGATGGAGATGTTGCCTGCATTGCTATTTTGCCCAAATGTTGTGGTGGCGATCGCTCCTCCATTATTAATGATGAGTCTTCCGGTTTCTATTTTCAAGTTACCTGCACTGCCAGTGGAACCAACGGTTGTTTGAGAAAATACACCGCTGGGAAATACAGTTCCTTCGGGAGGTTGACTAGTAGTTCCATTTGGAATGTAACCACCAAGGAATGTACCAGGTGGAATTTCAACACTGTTAAAGGAATCATTTTGTAAAAAAATACCTCTAGGTATTTTGGTTGTTTCGCCCGTTAGTTCTACTTGATCGGAAGCAACTAATGTGATGTCGCCACCAGAGCCGGTGCTGTGGGTGGAAGCAGATATTTGTGCGCCTGAAGTTAAGGAAATTGAAGGAGCGCTAATTTGAATAGATCCCGCTTTGCCTGAACCAAATGTATCGCTAGAGATTGTACCATTATCAAAAACAAAAGGAGCATTGCTGTTAATAGCAATGTTTCCTGAACCAGTTGCTCCTGAGGAGTTAATTGAACCTCTGGAATTCAGTATGTATGTTTCAGCAGAAATGTCATCTTCTTGAAATTTGATGCTATCACCAGCGCTGATTGTTATCGCTCCCCCCGCATCTGCGGTTCCTGAGGAGGAGAAGGACGAAGAGTCTAGTGTTTCTATATTAATATTAGCATTAGCATTTAGTGTTATCGTTCCCCCTGTGCCTGCGGTTCCGAAGAGAGATGAGGAGGAGGAAGACACTGTGCTGGTAACAATATTTGCACCAGCGTTAAGTATTATTGCTCCTCCTTGATTTGCAGTTCCGAAGAGAGAAGAAGAAGAAGAAGACATTCTTTCTGTATCAATATTAGCATTAGCCTTGAGTGTTATCGTTCCTCCTGTGCCTGTGGCTCCCAAGAGAGAGGTATAAGAGGACAGATTTTGTGTATTAATATTGCCACCAGCACTGAGTGTTATCGCTCCCCCTCCACCTGCGGTTACCGAGAGAGAGGAGGACAAATTTTGTGTATTAATAATGGCACCATTGCTGTATATTATCACTTTCTTTATAGCTAGGGAACTCCCTATAGCTGATAAATAGGGAGATATGGACGAGGAGTTTAGGGAATGTGTACGAATATCGACACCAGCGCTGAGTGTTATCGCTCCCCCTTCACCTGGGTTGGAGAAGGAGAGCGACTGAGAGAAGGAGTCTAGAGAATGTGTATTAATATTTGCACCAGCAGTAAGTTTTATCGCTCCTCCTAGACCTGGGGTTCCTGAAAAATAGGAGCCGATATTCAGGTATAATGTATCACGGTCTATTGAGCTACCTATACTTCCCGCTGTCATTGAGGAGGAGTTTAGAGAATGTGTATTAATATTTGCACCAGCAATAAGTGTTATCGCTCCTGCTGCACCTGAGTCAGAGTCGGCAAAGGAGGAAGATTGTATATCTTGCGTATTAATATTTGCACCAGCACTGAGTGTTATAGCTCCCCCTGTACCTGAGTCAGAGGAGGAGATGGAGGAAGAGTCAACTTGACCATTAATGATAATGTCTTGGGCTGCGTCTAGGGTAATAGTACCCCCATTCCCAGCACTGCCACTATCGGATCTTGTTCCGGAGTCTAAATTGCCAGTGATTTTGATGGTGTTGGCAGCTTTAAGGCTAATTTCCCCTCCCTGAGCCGTACTGCCTAATTTAGAGTAGGAGAAAGATAACAAATCGCCAGTAGTAATACTGCCATTGGCTGCTTCCAGGCTAATCGAACCCCCGTTGGTGGTATTAGAGTTCTGATAGTTAGGAATTTGTTGTCCATTAGTGCTAATGAGTTGGGTATTCACATCCCCTGATGCTGCCAAAAGACTAACTATCCCCCCAATGCCATTAAACGGTTGTAAGACAATATCTCCACCTATCGTAATTCCCGAAGGTACAGTGCCAGTACCGTAAGTAGGTATTAAGCCAGAATTCACTCCCCCGTAAGTTAGATTCGACTGTCCTGAACGTAGAATTAATGCTGAGTGAGTACTAAGGGTTTCTGTATCTGCTCGTATAGGAAAAGAAGTGATATCATCTGGGCGAGTAATATAGATGTCACCTTGGAAACGAATATCACCTGTAGCTTCAACTAATAGCGAGGCTCCTACATAATTGGCTGCAACATCAACATTGCTGTTAGCACTTATAATTGCGCCATATTTACTAACAAAAGTTGCTAATCCTCCAGAGCTACTACGAATCAAAAGACTGTCATCACTCTTAAAATTGCCACTTTCAGAACTTATTGTATCAGCAAAAAAAGTTAGCTTACCTCCAGTTACAGAACTAGTTGTGATGTTGCCATTGCCTGATATGAGGTTAATAGCGCCTCCATTTCCTCCTGCGCTATCAGTAGGAAGAGAGTTAGAGTTTAAATTCTTGGTAATAATATTACCGTTAAAAGCAATAATATCAATTGCTCCCCCTTGAGATGCATTGCCAGATCCAGAGTCTGAGGAAGAGTCCAAATCGCCAGTGGTAATGTCAAAAGCAGATTCAAGGCTGATGTTACCCCCCTGAGCCGTACTGCCAGATTCAGAGTATGAGTAAGAGTCCAAATTGCCAGTATCAATAATGCCCTTGGCAGTTAAAGCGATCGCACCACCCTGACCTGCACTACCAGAATTACTCTCAGAGTAAGAGTCCAAACTACTAGTTTTAATACTGCCGTTGGCAGTCAAAGCGATCGCACCTCCCTGACCTGCACTACTAGATCCAGAGTCTGAGGACGAGTCCAAATCACTAGTAGTAATGTCTTTAGCAGATTCCAGGCTGATGTTGCCTCCATTTGCCGTACTGCCAGATTCAGAGTATGAGTAAGATAATAAATTACCAGTTTTAATACTGCCGTTGGTTGCTTTAAGTGTAATATTGCCACCCTGACCTGCATTGCCAGAACCAGACTCAGAGGAAGAGTCCAAATCACCTGTGTCAATACTGTCTTTGGCAGTTAAAGCGATCGCACCTCCATCACCTGCATTGCCAGATTCAGAGTATGAATAAGATAACAAATCACCTGTGTCAATACTACCGTTGGCAGTTAAAGCGATCGCGCCTCCATTTTTAGCCCCATTTCTAGTATCTAGGGTTTGAGTATCAATTGATCCCCCACTTTTTATTTCAATTGCGCCACCATTTGTAGTAATTGCTTGGGTAGTGACATCCCCTGATGTTGTCGTTAAGCTAACTTTTCTAATTAACTCATCATTAATTGGGTTTAAGGTCAGGTCTTGTGTTAAGTTTATTCCTCGATTGCCAATCAGTGTGATATTTCTACCTGCTGTTAACTGTCCCTGTAAATCAAGTTTGTCAGCTACTAGGGTTAGGTCTTGTCGGGATGCTAAATTTGCGGTACTTTTAATAGTCGCTCCTGGCTGACTTCCTTCATATTGCAAACCAGGTGTAATATTTACTCTCAGTAATGGCGGTGCTTGGGGATTTTTAGCACTAAATTCACTTCCATCAGGAAATTTAAAACTGTTGGCGGTGGTTGCAGAAAATGAGCCGCCAATATTTAACCGAGCATTTTGCCCAAATACAATCCCATTGGGATTAAGTAAAAATAAGTTGGCTGTACCGTTAGCGCGAATTAAGCCATCAATATTAGAAATTGAATTACCTGTGACTCGTGTGAGAATGTTTTGAATATCCAGTCCATTATTGAAAAAAGCTGTACCGCCATTGGGAACAGAGAATTTATCAAAACTGTGGAACAGATTAGCGCCTGTTGTGGTTCCACCCTCAATCTTGATGGTATTCCCCTCTAATGTGACGTTGGAATTATTTGGTAGAGTCCCATCTGGGGTGATTTGGGCAACTGAGCTATTGGTATACAAAGCTATGACACTGACAATGGTAATTCCTAAACCTTGCAACCAGTCTAAACGCGCAGTTCTCAAAGACATTGCACTCTCCTATAAACAGGAATTTTAGCTCTTAATGCTCAATAGACTTCTTGCATAAATCACAAAATACCAAGCCACCCAGACTTTGACACAAGTCAAATTCTCCCCAAGAGAGTATCCGGGGGAAAGGCTGGGAATGGGTTGTTAGAGAAGTGTTGCAAGATGTGTAATCAAGAGTATGTGTATCGACAAGCTCAACTGATGCACAAGAGAGCATATTAGCAAATTGGCACTGCCGAATCAAGTGAATAAAATTCAACTACTGCTACCAATTAAGAATCAGTCAGGTTAGCCAAGCTCAAAACCTCTGATTTCCAACAGTGAATAAAATCTACTCACTGCTACCAATTCAAAATCAGTCAGGTTAACTAAGCTCAAAACCTCTAATTTCCAACAGTGAATAAAATCTACTCACTGCTATCAATTAAAAATCAGTCAGGTTAGCCAAGCTCAAAACCTCTGATTTTCAACAGTGAATAAAATCTACTCACTGCTACCAATTAAGAATCAGTCAGGTTAACCAAGCTCAAAACCTCTGATTTCCAACAGTGAATAAAATCTACTCACTGCTACCAATTCAAAATTAGAGGAAAAGCAAACGCTCTGACCTTTAGTTCAAAATTCCATCGGAAACTTCCGAAAAAACAAGGAGAAAAATTTGATTTAGTGATTACTTGAGGTGTATTTGATTATTTTTTGCCTCTTTTCGATGATCTAACAACCAAAATTGCGAGGAAAAACACATGAAAAATCAAATAGAGAATCATCTCGACAGCCGTCTATTAAAACAGACTTGGCAATTTATGCGGGCTACATTTTCACAAGCACCTGAAAAATTCAAGCAGTTAGCAGAAAGTTTGCCCGAATTGTTTACAGACAGCGAAACGGACATCAATTTGCGAGAAAAGCGAAAAGTCTATCTTGTTATTGCTAAGTTTCTCCGGAAAAACTTTCAAAAACCACTTCCTGTTTGTTTGGGAGCCGCACACATCCTTTGCGATGAAGATGACCCCCGGTTACTGCTAGACGGCGTGCTTGATAACGAGACTGAAAAGTTAGCGACATCTGCAAAAGAAGTGATCCTGAGCATTAAGGTGCTGTATGAGCCTCTACCAAATCGCTCTTACAATCGCCGGATTGAAATCTTATGGCTCAAGAATGACAAACCAACGGTGGTCAAAGTAGAAGAAGAAGTTTCTTGGGATTATCTTCCTGGGGATATACGCGAAGAACGTCTTCATTCTGGTGCAGATCCCCTTACCTACAAACTCTATCAACAGGAGGCTTAATTCATGGACCCAATTACAATTGTACTCATGGGTATACTGACATTAGGTGCTACAGCTACTGTAGTGTTCTGGCACCAAATTCTTGAATGGGGTGAGAAAAACGTATTTCCCTGGTTTGAGCGCCACCTTCCGACTATTGCTCCTTATGTACGTAAGGCTTTCTCTCGTGTTGATAACGTTGTCACCAGTGTCCGAATTGCTATTAAAGAGGCTTGGAACAGGGTGAGCCAGTACTTGCTCAAGCAGGTTGTAGAACTGAACCGCCAGACATCGAATACTTGGGTTCAACAAGTCACTTCTTGGGTAATAGATGTCTCTGGTTATAACAACAAGCCTGTAGTTAAACAAATTACCACAGAAACGGAAGTTTCTTGGGATAATTTACCTGAAGATGTACGCAAGAATTTGCTGCGCCAAAAGCAGACATCTTTTTCACAAGATGTTACCGAGATTCGCAAACAGGAAATGGCTTTGGTTAATTAACTCAACTCTCGCTTCTTGATAATGTCCGAGTGGACATTATCAGGAATAAGTCAATGAGTTATCGCGATGATTTGGGAGTCGGTCTTTCCCGATTTAAATGTGAGATAGACCGACTCTATATCTGAAAATTATCAGTTTGAGTAAATTCAATATCCAAATTTATGCGACGAACTGAATGCATAAATTATGCCCCAATAAATATCATTAATCAAATTCAATGAGGTGGTATATGCCTACAGGATGGAAGATAGAATCGGCCAAATCAGAATCAACAATATCAAAAGATAATCAACCTGAGAATAATTCTACTGTCAACGGTTCCAAGCCAGAAATGCCGGAGATGGAACGACTAGAAATATTCATTCCTGAAGCTCCGAAGCGCAAGATTGACGATCTGATTGTGCCAACCATTGTCCGTGAACGAATTGAGACTGCACTAAATCGCATTCTGTATCATGACGTGCTGTATCACGAATGGAATCTGAAAAAGATTGACCCTCAAGGTCGTCGGGTAGCAATTAATATGTATGGTCTTCCTGGAACAGGAAAAACGTTTTGTGCAGAAGCGATCGCACATTACCTCGATAAAAAAATCATCAAAGTGAACTATGCTGAGATTGAATCTAAATATGTCGGCGAAACACCAAAAAATATTACCGCCGCCTTTAGAAAGGCTAGCGAAACCAATGCTGTGCTGTTCTTTGATGAGGCAGATTCTATTCTGGGAAAACGCTTGACAAACGTCACTCAAAGTGCAGACCACGGAGTTAATGTTAGCCGCTCGGTGATGCTGCTAGAGTTAGATAAGTTTGATGGTGTAGTAATTTTCGCTACTAACCTTGCAAGCAACTATGACGGAGCTTTTGTACGGCGAATTCTAGCTCACATTGAATTTGAACTCCCAGATGAAGCTTGTTTGGTAAAGTTATGGCAATATTTATTACCAGAAGAAGTGCCCTGTGCTGATGGTATGACATCAGAATGGCTAGCGCAAGAGTCTGTTGGACTAGCGGGGGGAGATATTTTGAATGTAGTGAAGTTAGCTGCTTCCAGTGCAGTTACCAGGAAAGGGAATGAGCGCTTAGTAATGCAGTCTGACATTAAAAATGCGATCGCACAAATTAAGAACGCTAAAGAAAAAATTGGCTCAACAGTCGCCGAACGACAAACGAGCGCTATCACAGCTGTTACTGAAAGGGTGTTGACTCCTGACGAACTCCCCCCTGATATTCGAGAGCCTTTTCAACAAGCTGTCTCCAATGCGTAAGCAAGATTTTATCCTAAATTAAAGCGGTTAAAACTCCTACATCTATATATTGGTATTAAGAACTGTCATATTATTAAATTAAATGACAGTTATTTTTCAGTTGTAAAGGAAAGTATTATTTAACTCAAAGATTGTGGAGTACTGGAAAATTTCTGACTATTTTGGATAAGTAGCACAACAACACCACTTGCAACCACACCAACAACAGAGGGAATAAATGGTAACCATAGCCCTTGTTGAAAAAGCGCGATCGCACAAACTCCATATAAGGCGAAAACCATTGCAACTATGACCCATCCCCGATCGGGGCGCGATCGCACACTCCAAACAATCAAACTCCCACCTACAGACCATGCACATATCCAAATCATATCGCCCCAGAAAGGCAACACCCAAAGAATTGGACGGTCATCTAAAACTGCACTTAAAACTTGGCTGACCATTTGCGCTTGGATCAATACCCCTGGTGTTTCCAGGTAAGGTTGCTGCGCAGCAGAGTAGGGAGTAGACCAAGTATCGCTGATGGTGTTAGCTGTCACTCCCACGATCGCTATTTTATCTTTGAGTAATTCTGGGTTCAATTTATTGCTCAACACCTCTTCTAGAGAAACTCTTTGATAATCAGTATTGCGGTAGTTGACAAGTAATTGCATTCCGCCTAAATCAACTCCTTGTTGATAACCACCACTGCGCCCAGGTTTTAAGCGGTTCCAGACTTTAGAGCCAAATTTTACATAATCTTCCTGAAAATCTAGTTGAATTTTTTCCCTCATTAAGTAACGCGCAGCTAATTGTAACGAGAGCGAATAAGGCGTTTTACAAGTTGAAGAAGGCTCTTGATTCATCATCAAAATTTGGCGACGGACGATCCCATCTGGATCTTGAACTCCATCGGTAAAACCTTGACGTTCTATAGGTACGTCTTTTGGAGCCTTCACACCTTGGGGGTCATACTTGCGATCCAGGCTTTTGCAGACAACAACAACATTCTCTTGAGCCAATTCAGTAGGAAGTTTGATCGGATTTGATTTATTTGGCGGATCGGCAAAGTCTCTGTAAATATCTAATCCAATAACTCGCGGTTGATACTTTTGTAATTTATTCAGCAATGTTGCTAAAGTACTATCGGAAACTGATTTCCAACCTAGGGTTTTTTCTGAGCGAGATTGTATATCTTTTTCTGTGATTTCTACAACTATCAATCTTGGCTCTTGCTCTTCCTTTGGTCGCAGTCTTAGCATTTGGTCAAAAGTTTGTAATTCGATTTTCTCAAACACTCCCAAGTATCTTAAACCCACTGTGGAAGCTGCTATAATCAAACTACTAATTATTACAGTCCAAACTTGAGATTTTCGGTAAGAAATTGTACCTTGGTTCGCTACTTTACCCACAAATTTAGTATCGCCCAAATTGCCCCGCAATTCTTGCCAAGTAGTCGGCACAGTTGTCGGATTTTGATAAATGACCGGTAACCAACTAGCACAAGGAAATTCATTTTCCCATCCCTGAAGTCTTTCTCTGGCTTCTCGCACAGCCAAGTAAAATGGTTTGCTAAGAGCAAAAGCCAGCAGAAAGTTTTTTAAGAATTCTTGGGCGATTAAATCTGGCACTGCTTCCCGCATGACAATCATTTGAGGAATGTTTAAATCAGCTAAATTTCGTGCTAAGCCAATTCCGTTACAAGAATTGAAAATTGCCAGTTTTAAACCGCGTCTGATTGCTGTTTTTAATGCATGTTTTAACTGCGAAATAGTTAAATTTTCTGTTTGATTGAGGCAAATTTCTCCTATTTCTCCGTCAGCCAGACTAGCGCTATGTCCAGCAAAAAATAGAATATCCCAATTCTGATTCCAGAGATGCTCGTCCAGTTGTTGCCTGGTTGGTTCGACAATAAACGTGGTTTGGGCATCTGTTAAACTTTTTAATAAAGAGCTATCTTTATCAATATCAATACCATCTCTGTTACCGAGAATTGCCAAAATTTTGACTTTACCTGTGGCAGATTTTTCTAATACCTGAGGAGATGCATATTCATGATTAGTCAAACCTAATTCTGCTTTTGGGTAATCTTCAAAAAAATGCCACAGATGCCAAGGTAATTGATGTAGTAGAACAATATTAGTTTCAATAATAATTCTAATTTCATCATCCCGACTGAGTAGAGTCCGCAGCTGTCGCTCAATCTTCTGAAATGATTCAAATTGCAACCAAGCATTGATATTTAGTTGTAGCTGTTGACACAATTGCTCGAAGTCATTCACAGAAATATTGGTTACGTCTTGCGAATGCACTTTGATCCGTTGATTGCTACCCAGACGTTGATGGACAGCTTCGTAGAGTAACTGCCATCTGTGGTAGAGTTCACTTAGTTCTGGTGCTGCTGGCAGACTTCCTGTTAATTTTACGGGTACAAATTGGTTGTGATGCCAAAGTTGCGCCGTAACTACAGGAAATCCATAATTTAAATCTCCTCCTAACAAGCTGATGACGACTAGTTTACTCATAACTTAAGTGGACTTTGCCATTAGTAATTAACTAGAAGACTGTTACCCTTTTGACAAATGACAAATGACTAAATCAAAAAATTTTCTGTAATCTGGTAACTATCAAGCGCTACTTGGATGGTAAAACATTCTCCCACTTCCCCATCAAAGAGTTTCAATTGGACGTAGATATCTTGATTTCTGGCTTGTACTTGTTGAATTATCTCTGCTTGATCTGAAAGTAAAACTAGCTTGATATTAGCGGGTAGATAGGGTTGATTACCAGCTGGATGTAGCTGCACGCGAATACTAACTTGTTGGTTAGCATCTGGGATGAGGGCGACTAGTAAGATTACTTTTTGTGTATCTATTTCCATTCCCAAGTCAATCAACTTGGCGCGTTTGATACTGGCCCCACCTAACCCAGAGGAACTGCGAAAATTGAAAGCTAAACTGCTGGAGTTTGGCGCAAAAAAAGTCTCTATAGCTTGCCAAGAAGCATCGTAAATTTCTTCTAGCCAACGACTGAGATTAACTTGCACATTTAAAAATTGCGATGGCTGTTGCTGTTGATATAAATAGTGTTGATATAAATCTTGCCGCCACTGTTCACTCTCTAGTAGGCTTCCCCAAGTACTAAAGGGTACAGCTAATCTAGTAAATGTTACTTCAGTACTGCTTAAGCGTTGTAGCAGATTTTTTACTTGAGCAGGCGCTAATTCTGGTAGTGGAGCGATCGCAGTTTTCATTTCTTCTCCTCTACAAAATTGATAGCTTAAAAAGAACGCATTTAGGTCTTTTGTTAAATGCTGTACATCTAAACAATAAGTTCTATCCACTGGATCGTAGTCAGCTAAAGATTTCAGATCTTTATGGGTAGTGTAACCCCAAATTCTTACCCACTCCCCATCCGGTTTAACTTGTACAGCTAAATAATAGTCCGCTGTCCAACTGGGAATATCTACCCATTCTTGAGGAACTTCTAACTCGCGATCGTCAATTGCTTCACTGGGAATTAAAACCACTCGCCTTTCCCCTAACAAGATTGCTGTACCATTGACAAATTCCCAAAACGCAGGAATACCGGGGGAACTGTACCAAACACTCACATGGGAAACATATTCAGTTTTTACCCAATTCAAAAACCCATCAAGGGAAATTTGATTGATGTAAGCACGCCAACGACTGCTAGGTGTGGCGTAAACTTGGCTTTCTTGCCAAGAACTTTCCTGTAGTGACGGTGATATTTCTAACAATAGTTCTTGCGGTTCGATAAAAGCGGAAGTCATTTTTACTACCTCATTCAGGATAACGTCAGCTAGATTCGCCATAGTCAACTTGCAACCATTCTTCTAAAGCGGTACTCATATCTTTAATTAGGTTGGAAGTCACAGAAATATTAAGTCCATCTTGGCTCCATTGGATCAATGCTGTGAGCAATGATTCTCTAGCTTTGAATAGCCTGCGAGAAACCGTAGGCTGACTCATTTGTAGGCGTTCTACAATTTGTGGCTGAGTCAGTCCCTGTTGGTAGTAAAGTTTAAGTATTTCCTGGGTTTTTACCTCAAAATTTTGTATAGCTTTTAACAAAATATCTCGAATCTGAGATTGTTGATTTTGTTGATCTTGGTCATCCTCTGCGGCGATCATATCAGCGATTAATGAAACGGAGGATGGATCTGGCAAATCAAAAGTTGTTGTGGAGTCATCGTCTGATATGGCTAAATTTAGAGAACTGACAGGGGGATACAGATAAGCACGCACATACATAGCCGCTTGGGTTAACCACTTTTCAATTTTCTCTGTTGTGCATTCTGCGATCGCTGGAGTTAATTGATTTTGTCGTTCGCGGTTGTAGAGGTTGACAATAGCTTCCCAATGCTGGCGATTTGGATCTGGTAGCGCCTTTGTGCCTCCTGGTTGGTTTTGGAGATACAATTCCTTGAAACAAGTCCAAGCTAGCCGATATTGGGCAATTACGGTAGGTGATAATCCTGCTTGATCGAGAGCTTCTAAGAACTGCTTTCTGCTGACTTTGCGTAACAATCCCCAACTTGTACAAATATCAGCTTCCTTGCGTTGGCGTAAAATATCTTTTAGCCGACTGGCGATCGCTATTGTCCCATAGGCTTTTAAGTTAGAAGATTTTTCTGGGTTAAAGCTTTTGAGAATTGTTTCGATTTCCGCATTCGCCATTTGAAAGTAATCAGCTAGGCTGTATTGGCTATGTGTAAATCTGGTAATTGTTTTTTTAGCAGTCCAGTAACTTGATTCTTGTAGATAAGCACAAAGATGCATTCTAGCAAGGCTATGAGATTGTTCTCGCCAGTGCTTGTGCCAATATAGTGCCCAAAAGTTTTCTGAGTTAGGGACTTCTGGTGAAGACTGTAAGCAATTTTGGATACTGCGACGCAGTTTGATATCAATCAACCATTTGCTAAAACTGTCTCTTTCCAACTGAACGAAGGTTGAGAACATCTCCGTAATTTCTTGGCGAGGACGCATAAGCAATTCAACATTTAAATTTATCTGAAATTCAGCAACTATCACAGCCGCAGATACTTCTACGGCTAATTGCAGGATACTGCCATCAAGTGTGTTAGGGCAATATTACCTTCTTTTGCGACTCACAGAGATTGAACGTAAAAGCCCACTCACAACACCTAGAAAGTCAATCAGTGCTGTTCAGTCTGGGTTTTGGACTTTCCAGAAAGTAAGCGATCGCTATCTTAAGCCGATCGGCAATTATTCAACAGTGAATCAAGTTCTTGGACAACTTTATAGGGATTTTTGCCCCTAAATACAGATGCGATCGCAGCTTCATAAGGATTTCTGCCTGTTTTCTTGATGGCGGCGATCGCTGTTTTATTTGATAATCCCCGAACACTCGCTAACCATGCGGCTAGTACATGACCAGTACGCCCATTACCACCAGCACAGTGGACAACTACTTTCTCACCTTGTTTGTCTGCTGTAATTAAAAAAGGAAGTATTTTCGTAGTGAGTGTTTCTAAATCACATAGGTGGAAGTCTTCAATTGGTGCCCAGCAAACTTGCGCAGCCCCAAATTCTTGTTCATATTTATTTACCAGATTCAGGGAATAATTAACTAATTCCTTTTCAGGCAGAAGGCAACAAACTCGCTTAATATCTTGCTGCTTCATGAACTCAATCCAATCATGCACATTCTGGTTTAAATACCCAGGACGCGCCGCACCAAATACTATTGGTTCATTCTCCCCGGCTGGAGCAAATTTGTACATTTTTAACAGCTAGATCTGAATATTCTAATTTTAACTTTAGTTTTAACTAGTACATCGCAGCATCATTAAAGCACCCATGACAAATGACGCAAGAGCAAGGAATTCAATTATTTTGAATGCGTGAATGCGTGACTCTTGACTTCCGCGCAGCGGTACTAGTGCTTTAGTTTTTCTTTTTGCAGTATTTCTGTAATTTTGTGGGCAGCAAGCGGCCGGTAGAAGAAATAACCCTGTACATCCTCACAATTGATAGATTTCAAAAAATCGAGTTCTTCTTGTTTTTCCACACCTTCAGCGGTAAGCTTTAACCCTAGACTCTGACCTAATACTACGATCGCTTTGACAATATGAGCTACTTTCTGATCTGTTGACAATTCTTGAACAAAAGACTTATCGATTTTTAAATGGTGCAGCGGTAAAAGCTGTAGGCGCGATAAAGAAGAATGACCAGTACCAAAGTCATCAATAGAAAGATAAACACCCATCTGCTTTAAATTTTCCAGCACTGTTGTGGTGAACTCTAAATCTTGAATAGCAGTTGACTCTGTAATTTCTAACTCTAAAAACTTCGGCTTTAAACCTGTTTCTTGTAAAATGCTAGTCAAAATGTCCAGTAAATCCGGTTGGCGGAACTGTTTCGGAGAGAGATTGACAGCGACAGTCAGCTGCGGTAATCCTGCTTCTTGCCAAGCTTTATTTTGCCTACAAGCTGTTCTGATTACCCATTCACCAATGGGGACAATCAATCCACTTTCCTCAGCCAAGGGAATAAAGATATTAGGCGCTACTAGTCCCATATCCGGGTGTTGCCAACGTAGTAGAGCCTCCATGCCAGTAATTGCTCCCGTTTTAATATTCACCCGTGGCTGATAATACAGCATGAATTCTTCCCGTTCTAGGGCATAGCGTAAACTCTTCTCTAAAGTTAGGAATGCAGGTGACTTAATACTTAGATTAGGACTGTAAAACTGGTAGTTATTTCTACCAGCATCTTTTGCGTGATACAAGGCTGCATCCGCATGTTGGATTAGGGTTTCAGCATCAGGGCTGTTGTCATTCAATAAGGCGATGCCAAGGCTAGCACTGATATAGAGTTCGTGCCCTTTGATTTCAAAGGCATTCGTTAAAGCTTTGAGGATTTTCTGCGCTATCTGTTTTATTTCTTCTAGAGAATTTACTTGGGGCAGTAAAATAGTAAATTCATCACCCCCCCAACGGGCAGCGGTGTCCCCAGTTCTCAGGCATTCTTTCAATCTTTGAGCTACCGATTTTAACAGAATATCTCCTAGTGTATGCCCCAAAGTATCATTTATCACCTTGAAACGATCTAGATCGAGAAACATGACAGCGAGACTATCCGGATTGATACCTGCATTAGGTAAAGCTTTATCAAGGGAATGATTAAACTGAAGGCGGTTAGGTAAACCTGTGAGTAGATCGTGAAGAGCTTGGTAACGAATTTTTTCTTCTACTTGCTGACGCTGCCAAGCACCACTGATACTGGCTGCCATCGTCAACAAGGTAGACTCTTCGTGTCTTGACCAGTGACGTGCTTGTGAACAATCTGCCAAGCCTAGGTAACCCCAAAACTTTTCCTCAAAACACAGCGGTACTAAGAAGATTGATTGAATTTGATCTCGGAGGAGAATTTTTTGTTCAGTGAGAGGAAATTCCTGGGTGAGTCCAATAATCGATTGTCCCTGTGATAGTGCAGTGTACCAACGCTCTAAGCCAGCAGACTGATAAATCTGATTGTGCCAGTGGGGCTGCGATCGCTCAATATGCGATCGCGTCCATTCAAACAGTAGACTGACGGCCATTTCCCCTGTAGTCGGATGGAGATGGTTTTTGAACAGATAAGTACGGTCTACTGCGGCCGCTTCACCTAGTATAGCTAGAGCTTTTTCCACACCGCTCTCGTAGTTCATTTCGACAAGCAAATAATTAGCAGCTTCCGCGACTGCTTGTAGTAAACGGTCTCGCTGGCGCAGTTCGGCTGTAGCTCGCTTTTGCTCTGTAATATCCCTAATAATAAAAGTTCTAATCAAATCACTTTCTGGAAGATAATGAATAGATTGTTCAAAAATTTCTGAACCTACTTCCACCTCGCGAACGAAAGAATTTCCCAGGCGATTTTTAATTGCTTTGAGCAATCCTCTCAAGACTGGGTGTTGCTCCCCGGATTCCCTCAATTTGGGAAATTTGAGAGCTGCTGCGGGATTGAGATATATCACTGTTCCCTCTGTATCCATTTCGATAATCGGATTAGGAATAAGTTCTGGGAAAGATGCTAGACGCGCGAGTACTGTCTCACTAGCACCTTCAAAGTTCATATCGGGAGTGATCAGAGTCTCAAAAGGATTGACCGGATGGGCTTGCTCCGATAGGTAGGTAGATATGTCCTCAACATTAAAAGATTCAGAAAAAGCTTTTTCTGACAAGTTGGAAATGGCGTAGTATTTCGCACTAACTTGGTTATTACCAAATGCAATCACGTCTCCGTGCTGGAGATTATGAGAGTAGCATTTATTACTATTTACGAATAAACCATTCGTACTTTTTTTTCCTTTGAAATCACCATCAATAATCCGAAAGCCATATTGATCGGTCTCTGGAATAGTCACCCTTAATAAAATGGCATGTTGTCTCGATACCGATCGCGAACGGAGGACAATAGCGTTTCCCGAATCCCGACCGAGAGAATAAGTAGCCTCTTGTAGGGGAATAGTTTGTTGCCCCTGTAAGTCTTTGATAACCAAAAGGTGACGTATTTTTTCCCGTTCATTTTCTGGCATACCTTTTCCTCAAATTCTCATATCTTGGGTCTTACTTAGAAAATACTCATCCAAATAATTTGAGTTTTTACTTCAAAGATAAAACTACTCAATTGACTTGATTAGTATTTATGAGAGGATAGCCTGCCCCTTATGCTTTGGATTTGGCTATCTGGAACGATATGCCTAATTATTTAGCCAGGGCTTCCCAGAGGAATCCTAGCTGGTTTCTCAACTCACTAGAATGATTGGAAAATTTGGGCTTACGGTCACATCTCTCGACTTTTTGGTGTATTCACTACCAGAATAAATTCAAATAGGTCGGAAAATGTATGGTATATTTGCGGATTTTTAGAAGATTAACGAAAATTCAACCTGCCTTTGTTTATCTAGCAACAGGGTAATGGTGATAACCCGATTTTTTGTAATTTATTGAGAATTTTCTCACATGTGTGGTTAGGGACTTCCAAGTAAAAAAATATTCCCGAAGCTATTGTTGTACGGGCGGGTTTAACCGACATATCTATTTTAGGCGTGAATATCTCACAGAACCTGCCCCTACAGACGGTTCACAGTTAACCGTCAAACGTCAACAGTCTACCGTCAACGACTTTAACGGAATAATTTATTTTTTGGAGTTCCCTTAAGCGATGTCTGATGAAAAGCTGCTACTCTACGAGTTCTGCTACCATGCTCTAAGGGATTCGCCCAACGCAATAAGCATCTACGCTAATATCTCTCAAATATCTGACTAAGGTTTTACTACTAAAAGTAAAGTTTAATTGCAAGAATAATTCCCCTCTAGCTAATAGTGATAATTTATTAATCAGAGCTAACAAGCTTTCCTGGCAGATCCAACAGCCACAGTCCAAAAGTTAAATTAAGTTAAGAGGTAAAAACGCTGTTTCTATATCTGTCTCGTCAACTAACTACAACACCCAAATCGAACACTTACATTTCCTCAAATTAGTGCCTCCAGGGGGGCGATGTGACTGATTTTTTAATCTCTTTGCACAAGTGATATAATCAGTACAACCCCAGATATTAGCGAGAAAAGAGAGGAAAACTAAGCTAGTAGTTTGGGTGTTGTTGTTTTAAATATAGAAATTTATCAAGATATTGTTTTAGCGATCGCCTCACCTCTAATCGCTGATTAACTGGACAAAACTGGACAATAAATACATACTTCTAAATACTGATATGTATGACAAATTATGTAAAGCCCTTCGGGTATAGCTTCGCTGCGCGGTAAGCGAAGCTAATGACCCACTTTCACCCCATTTTTCAATAAGTTGAGATTATGGCGATATTCGGTATCTATCTCGTGGGTAAAGCGTCGCTTGCCTAACATTTGCTAAATGTAAAATTCTCGCTGTTAGTCTTTCTAGCCCAATCGCTAATCCTCCATGTGGAGGCATTCCGATTTCAAACATTCGTAGATGATGTTCAAAAGACGCGGGATCAATACCACGGTTATGAAGTGCTTGCTCTAAATCAGAGCGTTTGTGAAGTCGTTGTCCACCTGTTGTGATTTCAATACCTTCAAAAAGTAGGTCAAAGCTTTGAGAAGCTCCGCGATCGCCTCGTGGGTGTGTGTAGAATGGTCGTCCTGTAAGCGGAAAGCCAAGTACAAACACAGCAGATATTCCTGTTTCTGACTCTGCTAGTTGGCAAAGTTGGCGTTCTGCTTCTGGGTCTAGATCATCTATCAGATCGGTACGACCAAAGTAATGCTTGAGCTTTTCTAAGCATTGTGCAAATTCCCATATAGGGATATCAAGCATTAGCGGTAATGGCTTTGAACGATATTTTTCCAGTATGTGAGAGTACTCTTGATTGAGTCGTTCAAAGATGAAGTTGAGGAGTTCTCGCTCTAACTGTATGACTTCTTCAGGACTTTCGATAAATCCTAACTCAATATCTAAAGAGTAATATTCAGTCAGGTGACGGCTACTAGCGTGTGGTTCAGCACGATAAACATGACCAGTTTCAAAAACTCTTTCTAAACCAGCCACAGCTTGTTCTTTATAGAATTGCGGACTTTGAGCGAGGTAAGCTGAACGCTCAAAATATTTGATTTCAAATACATTTGTTCCGCCTTCAGTTCCGCCTGAAACTATTTTGGATGTGACTATTTCAGTGAAATGTCGCTCCCTTAAGAATTGCCGAAAGTAATGCAGAATTGCTGCCTGTATTCTAAAGATGTCACCAACACTATGATTACGCAGTGATAGCGGACGGTAGCTCAAAATGGTATCAATGCCGATATCAGCTAGATCGGCATTAGAATTGAATGGCAATAAATGAGTTACTGAATTGAGCAAAGAAATTGCTAATATTTCCACCTCAAAACCAGCACGGGCGCGGGAGTCTGCTCTGACTTTACCTCTAACTTCGACAGGCTCGTCTGGCTTCAGTGAAATTTCCCGTAACGCTTCGGAATCAGCAACACACTGAATCTCGCCACTACAGTCTTTAACAATGATGAATGTTGTGCGAGCCAGCGATCGCAAACGAGAAATCCAACCTCGAATAATAATTTCTTCTGCAATTGATGAGTTGAGGGAGGCAATTAGCCTTCGTGTAATAGTCTCCATATCATAGGTTCCGCAAAATAACTATCAATAGGCTCAGGCTTTAGCCTGCACTATCCATTGCTGGAACCATAGAATGGCGGTACCATCCAGCTTCCACGAACTCTACTTTCGGCTTGAAGGAAAGTTAATTACAAGAACGTGGCACTCACTTGCTGCGATATCGTTGCAGATACGTTTTACCCTACTAATGCCCACTTCTGACAGTTTGAGACTGATCGGAAATCTCCTTTTCAGGTAAACCTCTCCGAGGGGTCTATCCTCTTCTTTGAGTTGAGGAAATGATAACGTTAAATTCAATGAATATCAAGGGGCAGATACAACGTTGCCGACACAAACTTTGTAGGGTGGGCATTGACCAGATATTTGTGTTTTGGTGGTCATTGCTCACTTTATTGATAACCCCATCAGAGTGTCTTGCGATCATTAGACCCGTCCAAAATATAATGCCAGATAAAAATATTACAAAAAATAGGAATATCTAAAACTATAGATACACACAAAAAAACACCGATAAATATAGTCAATTTATCGGTGCTGCTCTGTGTTGATTTTGTCTTGAAAGAGGTAGAAAATTGCAGAAGGATTCAGTAATCAAAAGTTATCTTTCAAAATAGATTCTGAATCCTGAATTCTGCTTTAATTTTCATCACGCCCATGTACTTGTGCAGGCGGACTCGTCGCTTCAACTGCGGTAAACGATTCGAGAATCTTATATGTATGGTTTGCTCCTTTCGGAACCACCCAAGAATCTCCAGGTTCTAATAAAATAGTTTGTCCTTCAATATGTAACTCAGCGCGACCGTTGATTACATAACCGACTGTTTCATAGTCGCGGGAAGTTGGCGGTTTATCTTCGCTTGGTTGTTCATTTTCCCAAAGACGCATTGCCAAAGTCTTACCAGATGCAAGATACTTCTGACCGAGTTTACCTTTAGGAGAATGGGTAGAGTCTACTTTCTTAACGCTGGTGTCACTCATGGTTTTAGTACAACCTTGATACAGTTATCTTTTTTGTGCTTGAAAATTTCGTAGGCGTGGGGCGCTTGTTCTAGAGGTAGGCGGTGGGTGATGATAAATGAGGGATCGATGTCACCATTTTGGATATGTTCTAGTAATGGTTTGACATACCGATGAACGTGAGTCTGTCCCATTTTGAAAGTCAAACCCTTGTTCATCGCCGCACCCATAGGTATTTTGTCCAAAAAGCCACCGTAAACTCCGGGAATAGATAGGTGACCGCCTTTACCACAAGCTACAATTGCTTGTCTTAAAGCTGTGGGTCGGTCTGTTTCTAGACGTACTGCTTGCTTTACCTTGTCGTACACCGCCATCGCGTCTGTACCATGTGCTTCCATCCCCACAGCATCAATACAGGAGTCAGGGCCACGACCTCCGGTCATTTCTTTGAGTGCTTCGCCTACATCAAATTCTTCGTAGTTGAGAACTTCGGCTTTACCATACTCTTTAGCCATTTGTAGGCGTTCGGGGATGCGGTCGATGGCGATAACTCGTTCTGCACCTAACATGTAAGCGCTTCTGATGGCGAATTGTCCGACAGGGCCACAACCCCACACAGCGACAATATCACCGGGTTTGATGTTGCAGTTCTCAGCGGCCATGTAGCCTGTGGGGAAAATGTCGGTTAAAAATAATACTTGCTCATCCGTTAAACCATCAGGAATTTTGAACAAGCCAACATCGGCAAAAGGCACTCTAGCGTATTCTGCTTGCCCACCAGCGTAACCGCCTAATAAATGGGAGTAGCCAAATAGACCTGCGGGTGAATAGCCCATCTGCTTTTCTGCTAACCAACCATTGGGGTTAGAGTTATCGCACAAAGACCACAAATCGCGCTGACAGAAGAAACAAGAACCACAAGAGATAGTGAAAGGAACGACGACGCGATCGCCTATTTTCACATGTTTAACACTGCTACCCAGTTCAACGACTTCCCCCATAAATTCATGCCCAAGGATATCACCTTTTTGCATTGTGGGAATATAGCCATTGTAAAGATGCAAATCGGAACCACAAATTGCTGTGGAAGTGATTTTGATAATTGCATCACGGGGGTTGATCAGTGTGGGATCGGGAACTGTATCCACCCTTACATCATTGGCTCCATGCCAACAAACTGCTTTCATAATTATTAATCCTTAGGCTTTAAATTTCTTTACTTTGCCAAAATTAATATCTTGATTCACGATTAATCGTGATTTTATTCTTAATCAAGAAATTACTGACAATTTATTATTGCGTTTCTTACAAACAGTAGGGGCTATTTCACAGATATGATCAAATTATTGACGGCTATCTCGCTTAACCCGCCCCTACGGCCTTTAGACAAAGGGTAGGGGCTATTTCACAGATATGATCAAATAATTCACGAATATCTGGCTTAACCTGCCCCTACTGAGTTTGAAAAAAGGAGTAAGAAATTAAGGATAGTATGGGTTGGGCAGTGCCCACCCTACAAAGCTTATTACTAATTCCTATTACCAGGATTAACGACATCTCCTACTTTGTTCTTCACTGAATTAACAAAGTCTTTTGTCGCCCGAGGAGTGTCTTCATCTAAGTTTAGCTTTTCGCGAATATTATTAGCAGCTTTGCCGAGTTTGTTTTGGCTATTTTCAATCGGGTTATTGTCTGGTGTACCTTTGTAGTAGATACCTTCTGGGGTTCTTACTGTTTCACCACTATTGCTATTGCTGCTACTGGAACTATTGCCATATCTACTATCGCCATAATATCCTTGATCATCCTTCAAATTTCGTCTGATATTATCGCCAGAATTTGGTTTTAGGGCATCTTTAGCTTTTTCCAACAAATTCTTATCACCGCCGGTATTGCCAACGTTATCGGGTGTGCCTTTGTAATAGATACCTTCTGGTGTTTTCACAGTGTCGGCTTGAGCTAGCATTCCATTACTATAGCCGAAACTTTGCATTCCTAAAAACGCCAAACCTAGCATAAAAACAACCACAATCCGGCGCACGATCGCATTTTGAATCCAAGCAAATACACGTACCATAGATATCCTCTGTTACATTACAATCTGGTTATTGTTAATAGCTATGAGCTATTTCACGGTTTAAGAACAACTTTGATACAGTTGTCTTTTTTCTGTTGAAAAATCTCGTAACCGTGGGGTGCTTGTTCTAGCGGTAATTTGTGGGTAACAACAAAAGATGGATCGAGTTTCCCATCCAAAATCATGTTGAGTAACAAATGCATATATTTCTGTCCATGCATTTGTCCCATTCTGAAGGTTAAACCCTTGTTGATAGCAGCACCGAAGGGCATTTTGTCTACGAATCCACCGTAAACACCCATAATAGAAAGAGTGCCACCTTTACGTGCAGCTACCATCATTTGTCGTAGTACATGGGGACGGTCGGTTTCTAATCTCAGCTTTTGTTTTGTCTGATCGTAGAAGTCTTCTAAACCGACACCATGCGCTTCTAAACCCACTGCATCAATGCAAGCATCGGGGCCACGGCCACCAGTCATCTCTTTCAACGCTTCGCCAGCATCAACATCTTCGTAGTTGATTGTTTCTGCTTTGGCATACTTTCTGGCCATTTCTAGACGTTCGGGAAAGCGATCAATCGCAATCACTCTCTCTGCACCCATCATGTAGGCGCTAATCATGGCAAACTGTCCGACAGCACCGCAACCCCAAACGGCTACGGTATCACCGGGTTGAATATCACAAAATTCGGCTCCCATATAACCGGTGGGAATAGCGTCGGAGATAAATAGCAGCATCTCGTCCGGTAATTCGGGAGGAACTTTCACAACACCCACATCCGCAAAAGGTACGCGCACATATTCTGCTTGTGCGCCTGCGTAACCACCTAACAGATGCGAGTAGCCGTAAATTGCTGAGGTAATATTGCCGTATAATTTCTCTTCCATCCAACCTTTGGGATTGGAATTATCGCACAGCGACCACATATCACGCTGGCAATAATTGCAATAACCACAGCCAATTGTTGAAGGAACAACGACGCGATCGCCTATTTTTAAATTATGGACTCCCCTACCTACATCTACCACTTCCCCCATAAATTCGTGACCGATAATGTCACCTTTTTGCATTGTGGGGATATAGCCACCGTAGATATGTAAATCTGAGCCACAGATAGCTGTGGAAGTAATTTTGATAATAGCGTCGCGAGGGTTGAGAATTTTCGGATCTGGTACTGTCTCTACCCGGACATCGTTGGCTCCATGCCAGCAAACTGCTTTCATAGTTATTAGTCCATAGTCAATGGTCATTTGTCATTGGTCATTGGTCATTTGTCATTTGTGTTGACTACAACTGACAACTGTACGGGCGGGTTTACAGATATTTCTCGCTGATTAGCAACAATCTAAATAAACCCGCCCCTACTGACAAACCCGACTATTGGCGTCCTGTAGGTTGACCTTCTGTGGTGGCGATTTCTCCGGCTTCCATGAGCATTTTGAAGCGGCGTAAATCATCGCCGATTTGTTGTTCTGGTTCTTCACCGAAGAGTTTTGCGATCGCAGCACTCAACTGCCCACCAGGAATGTTATATTCTAGAACTACCTTGACTTCTGTACCTCTGTTACCGGGTGCTTTTTGAAAGCGAACAAAACCAGAATTATCTACATCTGCACCTTCCACCGAAGCCCAAGAAATCAATTGATTTTCCCGGTCTTCTAAAATGTCTGCATCCCATTCCACACTGTTACCCAAGGGTGCATTGGCAATCCAATGAGAACGGGTCTGGTTATACACCGTAACCGATTTGAGATGCTTCATGAATGTCGGCAGATTCTCAAAGTTGTGCCAAAAGCGGTAAAGTTCATCTATAGGCTTATTAATGGTTACCGTCTTTTCAACTTTGATTGGTTTATTCATGCCTACGGCTTCCTGTGCTTGCTGAATCGTGCTTTGTTTGGTTACACCTTGATATATCAAACCTCCACCAGCCAAAGCCGTTAGCGCACCTCGCAACGAGCCTTGTTTCAAACCCATCAGCACCATAGCGCCGCCACCGATTAAAGAAGCCCAACGTTCAGCTTCACTGGCTTCACCTTGACTGGTGTTTGTTCTATCTCCTGGTGTCGCAGTCACTTTTTTTTCTCCCGATTACAGTACAATGACCAGTGAAGGCGCAAAGACTCTCTTCTTCTCTCTCTGTGTTCTTTGCGCTACGGACACTTTCCTATTTGGGAAAATTCCAGCATGGAAGTGTCCTCTTCTGAGGTTGTCAAACAAATTACATAGCTGTAGCCGCACCTGTGGTAGGCTTGGGCGGCTTAACTTCGGCGGTGACAAGTCGGCGATATAGGGTAACTAATCGCTGTTCACATGTCACTAAATCTTGATAAATTTGTTTTAAAAGAGCGGTGGCTACGGGATCGGTAAATTGGGCACACAAATTACCAATATCGCCAACTCCTGTTTGCAAATCGCCTAAAGCGCAACGTATTTGATATACGTCATCGCTACCAGTCAAGCTGGTTTTTACTTTGGCGTATTGTTCGGCGATATTTGCAGCTAAGGAGGGTTTTTCTCCCAATCTATCGAGGTAGGTTTCTAGTTTTTGGATATGGTGCTGTTTAGTTGCAATTAGTTCTTGAAAAATGGATCTCGCGTCTGTATTTGATTCTTTTTCGAGATACTTCTCCAATGCTTCCAAAGAATAACGCTCACCAGCTAAAGCAGTATTCAAACCTTTAACGATATCGCCTTTTGTTGAACCACCCCAAGCATCAGCCAGTTTCCACCATTCAGCAGATGTATCGGTTTCATTGGGTAATGCTGCGTCTTTTCCACCGTAACCCAGACGGCTTAAGATAGCTGTGGTGAAAATCCCTAAATCACCAGGTTCACGGGAAGTAAGCAAATTACCATCAACTACTAGCGGTTCATCTATATAATTTGCACCAGCATTGATAATGTCTTTGCGAATTGCACTGAAACCAGTAATGCGTTTACCTTTGAGTAAATCGCCTTCAATCAAAAGTTGCGGCCCGTGACAGACAGCGGCTACTAATTTTCCTTGTTGTACAGCTTCTTGAACAAAGCGTACTGTATTGGGGTTACGGCGCATTTTATCAGGAGCCATACCGCCAGGAATTATGACTGCGTCATATTCAGCTGCGATCGCTTCTGTGGTGGTAGCATCAGCTTGAGTGCTAAGTTTACCTTGTTTACCCTTATATTTCTCATTCATCCGGGAACCAAGGATCACTACCTCCATTCCCGCTTGTTTTAAGCCATTATAAGGCACAGTAAATTCTGCATCTTCAACGTTATTTTCAATGAGGATCGCAACTTTTTTCTTAGCTGAATGACTGTTATGATGTACCATCTGATTTTTTCCTGGGTAAAATAGTCAACTAATTTGGTAATTCAATTCCTAAAAATGGCGGCATTTTTTTGCCCTCATTCAGTGAGGAATTGTTTACTATGTCGTAGATGCGGTAGTAAACAGTTCTTCGTAATCGTGAGAGAAATGGGTGTGAAAAGCCGTAAATTTTTCTGGTGGGACTGCATTTTGCAAAACTGCAAATACAGCGCGCACATGATTTACAGCCATTATTGGGTCAATATTTTCTTTTTGACTTGTACGGGCTATAAACTCTTGGAGATTAAAGGATTGAGCAGACTCTTTCTGACTTGCTTTTAGATAGTTGCGTAGTTCATCAGGTAACTGTGCAGCTAATTCCTGGGCTTGAGCCGATCCAATCCGTTCTTCAATTGTTTCTAGTGTGGCAAAGATAGCACGTTCTGCTTCTGCACGAGAATTTGATTGAGCTAGGCTTTGTACGTGGGTAATAAACTCGTTGTATTCCACTTTCTACCTCCGGGGTTTCCCAATAAATGCTGTGATTTAGCATTTAGGTAGTTGCAAGCAATCATCAAATTTAAAAAAGATTAATTGCATAGATTGTTAGAGGATGTTTGAAAAGTCCTGTCGTAGGTAGCAAAACCTTTTAGCTCCCCCTAAATCCCCCTTAAAAAGGGGGACTTTAAGAAGTTTTCCCCCCTTTTTAAGGGGGGCTAGGGGGGATCGATTAGTGTGAAGATACAGCAAACCACTTTTCAAACAACCTCTTAAGTTTTTTCAATAAAATATCAGTTATGAACAATAAGCTATTAAGCAAAATACTTTGTTTATTAACTTATTGCCCATAACTAATAACTTCAACTACACGGGGTTTGACCATGAATTCATACTTACCAGAATATGTTTCAAATACTCAATGATCGTCGTTCTCAAGGGATAGATTGTTTTCTTTCTAAAGTAATACATCCCTAGTTAGACAAGCTTTTTTGTGGAAAAGGTTATGGTAAAGAGGCTGCAAACTTGAAGAATTATGCCAAATAATCATCAACCAGAAATCAACCCTGAGGATTTACCCCAAGAAATCACCGAATCTTATGGCACTGGTGTTAAAGAAGTTCCAGGATACAATATCGGTGGTCGCTCCATGCAAGCAGAACGGCGGGAATATACAGAAACTAGCCCCGAACTCACTGGTGGTGATGTTGATGCTTATTGGGAAGATGCAGATGCTGTGGGAGATGAAGCTGTGGGTGGTACTGCGCCGACTCCCGATCAAAATGTCACTGAGGAATTAGAAGCAGCAGTAGGGCTAGAAATGAGCGATCGCACTTTTCTCCGCACTAACGATATCTTAGAAGAGCGTGATGATCGCCGTTGGGAGTTAGACCCCAAGTCCTCTGAAGATTATCAAGAACGCAGAGAGTAATCCTGCAAAAATTATACTTCAATCTTCTAGGTTGGTTGTGGGGTTGAATGCACATTAGTCATTGTGCATTGATTTTCATGCTGGGGTGCAGTATCTTTACTTAATTAAACTAGTAAAAAAGAATGCGACACATGCATTCGTTGGGGCGGGGTTCCTCCGGACTTGGCTGTAGTATGGCCAAGCGATCGCCCATAGTATAGCTGAAATAGATATCAAAAAAGCAGGTTTAAATCGTCTAGATTTGAGCTATGCTAGACTTAGTCTTGCTTTCTGTTGTTAAGTTAAGCTAAATCAAGTAAATCTCTGTAATGCGATCGCAACTGACTTCAGTGGGGCTGATTTCAGAAGGGTAAATTGCCAATGCTAACCGATGATCAATGAAGCGCCAGCCTTTAAATGCAACGGCGCAGTGTCCTCCACAAATCATTGTCTCGGTTAAAGTGATAAAGCTGAGCTAGTCCCAAATCCAACAAATCCAGCCTTAACACGTTTGATAGCAAAGGTGAGTTACCTCTAGGTCGTGCTTTTATAGCGTAATCCTGACTGCTACTAAATTCTGAGTCGGCTTGAGAAATTTTGCCAACCTCAGGTTAATTTTTGAAAAGTTTAGTTTATTTGGTTGTCTATATAGCCATAAAGTTATATAGACAATTAAAAAGTTAGGAATTGAGTATGAGTACCGATCTAGCAACCAAGTTACGGGAAGGAACAAAAAAATCCCATACAATGGCAGAAAATACAGCGTTTATGAAATGTTTCCTCAAAGGGATTGTGGAAAGAGAACCCTTTCGGAAACTAATAGCGAACTTGTATCTAGTTTACACTGCCTTGGAAGAACAGCTTCAGCAATATAGTACTCATCCTGTAGTCAGTCTGATTTATTTTCCCTTGTTGAACCGTAAAGCCAATTTAGAGAAAGACTTGGCTTTTTACTACGGTGAAAACTGGCGCGAGCAAATCTCAGCACTAGAAGCAGGTAAAGTTTATGTGGGGCGGATTAATGAAGTCGCAAACACAGAACCTGCATTATTAGTTGCTCATGCTTATGTTCGCTACATGGGAGATTTATCTGGCGGACAAAGTTTGAAAAAAATTATCCGTTCCGCCCTAGATTTACCAGAAAATCAAGGAACTGGACTTCATGAATTTGAGCAACTACCTACAGTTGAAGCCATCAGAGCATTTAAAGGACAATATCGTGATGCTTTGAATGCATTACCTGTAGATGATGCTTTAGCTGAAAAAATTATCGCCGAAGCTAATTATGCATTTGAACTCAATCGCGATGTTGTTCATGAATTAGAAGCAGATGTCAAAGCTGCTATTGGGGATCACGTTTTTGATTTGATTACGCGCCAAGATAAACCCGGTAGCACAGAACGTTCACCTGGTAATAATTCAGTAGAACTCGTAGCGGCTGAATAAGCATAAAGCATGAAAAGTTCAATTTAGAGAAACTCTAGATTTGGCGTTGCTGAATATGAGTATGAAACCCAAAAATATCATCTTTCAAACTCTTATTCTCTCTAGCTCTGCGTCTAGGAATTAATCCTAATTCATACTTGTTTACAGCAACGCCCTGATTTGTCCTGAATTTTGTAAATTTTTCGATTGTGGCTATCTTGACTCTACAAATTAGATACCCATACGCATAAAATACGACAGAAATTTTCTGTATATAAAACCCAGTTGCTAGCTATCTATGACTGGAAATAGTGTGTTGAGGGGAGAAGGGGGACAAATAACAAATAACAAATAACAACTGACAACTGACCCTGACGGGTTCGGCAGTTGCTTCAAGTCGGGGAACCCGCCCAACGCACTGCCTCACAACTGACAACTGACATTAAATCATTCAAGGTTCTTAGCATGATGAAACTGGCAACACAAACAGTAGAATTCAACTCGGCGTTACTCAGAAAGTACGATCAAGCTTTACCTAGATATACAAGTTATCCACCAGCAACAGAGTTAAAAGAAAATTTTGGCGAGTTGGATTTGAGAGCAGCTATTGCAGTTGGCAATTATAAAAATACGCCCCTATCTCTCTACTTTCATATACCTTTTTGTGAAACTGCTTGCTATTTTTGCGGTTGCAATACAATTATTACCCAAAGAAAAGAAATTGTAGACCCTTATCTCAATTATGTTGCTCGCAATATCCAACAATTTTCTAGCTTAATTTCTTCTAAGCGCCAAGTTCATCAACTACATTGGGGAGGGGGAACACCTAACTATTTAAGTTTACAGCAGGTAGAATTTTTATGGAATAATATTAATCAACAATTCAGCTTTGATGAAAATGCAGAAATCTCCATTGAAATCAATCCCAGATATGTTGATAGAAATTATATCTTTTTCTTAAAAAGCTTAGGCTTTAATCGGATTAGCTTTGGCATTCAAGACTTTAACCCGCAAGTGCAAGAATCTATTAATCGCGTCCAACCAGAATCTATGCTTTTTAATGTCATGGAATGGATTCGCGATGCGGGATTTGAGAGTGTTAACGTCGATTTAATTTATGGCTTACCTTATCAAAGTCTGGCTACCTTTAAAAACACAATAGCCAAAACCATCAAACTCGATCCCGATAGAGTGGCTGTGTTTAACTTTGCTTATGTACCTTGGATGAAGCCTGTACAAAGAAAGATTCCCCAGTCAGCATTACCTCAAGCTTCAGAAAAATTAGATATTCTGAAGATGACAATTGAAGAATTAACTGGAAATGGTTATTGGTTTATTGGGATGGATCACTTTGCTAAACCTAATGATGAACTAACCATCGCCCAACAAGAGGGTAAACTCCACAGAAACTTCCAGGGATACACAACACAACCCGAATCCGATTTATTTGGCTTTGGTATTACTTCTATAAGTATGCTGCACGATGTTTACATTCAAAATATTAAGCAGCTAAAAAGTTACTACCATGCTATTGATTTAGGCATCATGCCCATTGAAAAAGGAGTAAGTCTCAATCGCGACGATATTCTGCGTCGGACTGTGATTATGGAATTGATGTGTCAGTTCCGCCTTTCAATTGATGATGTGGAAGAAAAATATCATATAGCTTTTGATACGGATTTTAATGAATATTTTGCTAGAGAATTATCTGAGTTGCGATTGCTAGAAGCTGATGGCTTGATTCGGATGATACCCAATGGTATTGAGGTAACACCGAGCGGCAGATTACTGATTAGAAATATTGCCTCCATCTTCGATGCTCATACCAGACAGCGAAAAAATGCAGCTTTTTCTAAAGCAATTTAATTTGAAGGATGAAGTGTGAAGTATGAAGTATGAAGTCAAGAAATTCATCCTTCATCCTACCCTTCGGGAAGGGCAAAGCCCTACATCCTTCATCCTTCCTTAGTCCTCTTAAAGCAGCAGGAAAAAAATTATGCGGATCATGATGATTCAACCCAACTATCATTCTGGTGGTGCGGAAATTGCTGGAAATTGGCCACCTAGTTGGGTTCCTTATGTTGGTGGAGCATTAAAGCAAGCCGGCTTTACCGATATCCGTTTTGTTGATGCGATGACAGACTATATTCCTGATGATGTTTTAGCGGGAATTATCGCTCAATATCAACCGGATGTGGTACTAGCAACGGCGATTACGCCGATGATTTACCAATCGCAAATAACGCTACAAATTGTTAGACAAGTTTGCCCCCAAGCCAAGACAATTATGGGCGGGGTTCACCCTACCTATATGTATAGTGAAGTGCTAAATGAAGCACCTTGGGTAGATTATATTATTCGCGGCGAAGGAGAAGAGATTACAGTTAATTTACTACGCGCGATCGCTAATGGTACAGATCAGAGCGATCGCCGTAATATTTTAGGTATTGCCTTCCTCGAAGATGGTAAAGTCGTAGCTACACCAGCCCATCCCCCAATTGCTGACCTGGATACCCTCACCCCAGATTGGGATCTCTTAGACTGGAAGAAATATATCTACACTCCTCTGAACGTGCGCGTAGCTGTGCCAAACTATGCGAGAGGATGCCCATTTACCTGTCGTTTTTGCTCTCAATGGAAATTCTGGCGCAAATACCGTTCCGGTTCTCCCAAGCGCTTTGTCGATGAAATTGAAATCTTGGTGAAAAAACACAAGGTAGGCTTTTTCATTCTTGCCGACGAAGAACCGACAATCAACAAACCCAAATTTATTGCGTTATGTAACGAATTAATCGAACGCAATTTAGGTGTGCATTGGGGAATTAATACCAGAGTCACAGATATTTTGCGCGATGAAAAAGAATTACCCCTTTACCGCAAAGCCGGATTAGTTCATGTTTCTTTAGGTACAGAAGCCGCCGCCCAATTAAAGCTGAACTTGTTCCGCAAAGAAACGACAATTGAACAAAACAAGCGGGCGATTCAATTACTAAAGCAAAATGGGATGGTTGCCGAAGCCCAATTTATTATGGGTTTAGAGAACGAAACCCCGGAGACAATTGAACAAACCTATAAAATGGCGCTGGATTGGGAACCAGACATGGTGAACTGGAATATGTTTACCCCTTGGCCATTTTCAGAATTATTTCAGGAATTAGGCGATCGCGTCGAAGTCCGAGATTATTCGCAATATAACTTTGTCACGCCAATCATGAAGCCCAACGCAATGGAACGGGAAGAAGTTCTCAAAGGCGTGTTGCGCAACTACGCCCGGTTCTATCTGCGGAAAACGCTAGAGTATTGGTTTGTCAAAGATCCCTTTAAGCGAAAATATCTTTTAGGCTGCTTAAAGGCTTTTGCCCAAACTACCCTCAACAAACGCTTCTACAACCTGAAGCGGGTGAAATATAAAGGACTACATGCCGAAATCGAGTTAGGTTTTGATAAATCGAAAATTCTCACTCGTGAACAAATTGCCGAACGCAAAGAACAACATCCAGAATTGTCAGCCGATGTGAATTTTACTGGCAATACCGGCGATATTTCCGCTTGTGGCGCACCCAACGATCTGGAATATCATGGTGATGAGCAGGATGTACCCAGCATGAAAATCTAACTTACAGGCGATCGCTCAATACTTCTCTTCGCAAATACAAAAAGAGCGATCGCTCAACAAAAATTTACATTACTTATAATTTCTTAACCTCTCAAATTGCGATCGCAATCCTCCCAAATTCAACAACATCGTAATTACGAATTATGCTGGCGTTGATTTCTCTCAAAACTGCGGACTTTAGACAAAGACTATTAAAAGTTGCAATGACACTTTTTAGTTTCACATGAATTACTAAAACTTCTCTAGGTGGCATTGCGAAAATCTACATTTAGAAACAGTGAATGGAAATAATTTTAAAACTGTAAAACGACATTTGCGCCTAAAGGCATGATAGCGGTAGCAAAATGAATAGTTTGGTTATCAGGATTACGCCACTCTTTAACCAGAACAAACTCAGTCTCGGGATCGTAAAACAAAACAGCTAAAGATATTTGACCTTCCCAGCAATAATGTACATTGCCATCATGAGACAAGTATACTGCGCCTCTACCGTGCCCATAAAAACCACTGATAGCAGTTCTAGAAAGAGTATTCCAAGAAACATATTTCATAACGCTACCTCTCTGACTAATATTTCATGTCGTTTCCATTCCACATATACTTATCAAAACATCACTCACCCGTATAAAAACTGAGATTATTTATAACTTTTTTTTGAATAAAGGCAATGGTACCCTGCGGGTTCTGCTTCTCTACGAGACGCTGCGCGAACGCAGTACGGCTACACTCGCCAACCAGGTAGGAGGTAGAAGGCAGGATGCAGAAGAAAGAAACTTATTTTTCCCTAAAAATCTCTCTTCCTAATTCCCCTATTTTCAAGCTAGAGGCTTATGTAATCAATCAAACAACCAGCACATAAACATTCTTCTTCCCTAGGGCGTGTTTTCAAAGTCGCCGTCACCCTACAAGGGTGCGGCTAGCTCTACCAAGTCCCTTCGGGTGACGCTCCTTCTCCCAAGGGGAGACGCTTCGCGAACGTCGCTAACGCTACGCTAACGCCAGTCGCCTGCAGAGGGAAACCCTCCCGCAGCGCTGGACTCACCGCCTGCGCGGACTACGAGAAATAAGGCTTTTTAGCCCACGCAGGTGGGCTTTGTTAATATAGCCTCAGGCTTTAGCCTGAAGGCGTTTGGGGTTTGAAAACACGCCCTAGCCCCTAACCCATAGCGCCTAACCCCTAATCCTGGTTCCCCTAGCCCCTAACCCCTAACCCCTAGCCCCTATTCCGGTAACATGAGTAATTATCAATCAGGCTGAATCAATAGCTTATGTCTTCGACGCCCCTAACATTGAACTTGATTGAAGGTTCTGTCTCCTTCAGTTTTTCACCCCAAGCAGCACAGGAATTAAAAGCAGCTTTGGATGAATTAGTGTCTCGGCTGAAAACTGTCGCTGCTAAAACGACTCCAGGGGCAGGAAAAGTCACTCCCCAGGCTCCTGTAGAATATCGCTACACTGGTGAGGTATTTTTAGAAATTTTCTGTAATCCAAATATTTGGCCGACTCCCTTCGCTGCTAAAGTCTTACTCACGATCCGCGACTTGAGTATTCGTTTAACTACAGAGGCGGAACTCACTCGCGTGATTGAAGACGTTAATCAGTACCTAGAGCAAGTTGGCTAACTGTGTTTACATTGTCAGGCTTCTTCTGAAAAATTACCGGAGCAGTCTACAATTGGAAACTGCCCCGGTTAGGGAATGTACATACTATACTCAGGTGGCGAGATCGGATGTAACTGAGAATTAATTACCGATGCGATCGCTAAAACGAAAACTTGTATAAATCAGACTCTAATGCTTCTGTCTTAATGGCAATTTAACATCCTGGATTTGGAGTAATGGTCATTAAAACCAGAGATTATCCCTTAAATTTGCTTCTCAGCCCAAAATCAGAAATTGAGTATTGATTAGTCGTTATCCCATTCTTCACGACCAATCAGATCGCCAATGCGATCGCGTAACAAAAAGTCACATTTTTCTAGTTCACATTCAACGCAAACCCACTCTCTGGCAGGGATGTATTGGCAGAGTGTATATATTGGCTGTTGCCGGCTGACCATTCCCTTCTGCACCAGTCGGCGTGCTTCGTCCTGAATTACATCCAAAGAGTAGTAACTGATAGAGGGCACCGTATTCACACTCATGATTTTTTCTCACAAATTACACGTAGATAGTGTTCCCGATATTTAGATGGAACAAACATGACAACAATTAGACTTGTAGCTAAGGTTTTGTAGTTTGCTATACGGAACTAATTTCATTTTGACGCTACATATCCTCAAATTATCTTAAGAAATGTAAAGAAAGTCAACATATTCTGACATTATGAGTAAATCTGCTTCATATAAGAATACCAGGGTAGTCAACATAACCTGCTATGCAGTCCCAATGAATAAAAGTTCATCCCCATGTAGATAAATGAGCATAAGGCATTGGGCATGGGGCATGGGGCTTGTGGCGGGACAGGGGGCAATACTAATGATTCTCCTTCCCTTGTATCCCTAATTTCTATGTTCAAGGCAGTCAATCATGGAAAAAACCCATAAATAAGCATGAAAATTCCTTATACCTAGTCCTCAGTAGGCAGTCATCTCTTGCAGAAATTAGAGTATAAAGTGTTGCAAAGTATTAGGTTAAAGTACACCAGGAAACCTTACAGCCTTTCATCTGTTAATTATTTCTTAAAGAAATTTTCTTTGCTGTATTAACTTCTACACTCATGGGGCATTGGGCATTGGGCATTGGGCATTGGGCATTGGGCATTGGGCATCCCTACCCTTCTCCTGACGGAGACGCTGCGCGAACGAGTTCTGCTTCTCTACGAGACGCTGCGCGAACGCAGTAAGGCTTGCGAGAGGGCAAGTGAGCATGGGGCATTGGGCATAAGTCATGTATCCTCTGCTTCCTCTGCTTCCTCTGCTTTCTCTGCTTCCTTATCCTCCTTGTCTCTAGCTCTATCCCCTGAATCTATAGTCACATTGAAACAGACGTGACTCGATAACGTCTGTAAACTGAGGAGCGAATTCTCAGGGATTAATTGTTCCAGAAGTTACTTTGTTGTTTAAGTTACTGATTCCGAAAATTCATCATCATCTTTGTCGGCATTATTCTCATCGTCTCCTGACGCATTTGCGGATGGACGTTCATCTTTGAGTTGGTTCAATAGTGTCAACACTCTATTACCTCTTTCTATTGAACGGTCTTCAATAAATATTACTTCTGGCGTGCGACGTAGCCTTACCCGCGCCCCAAGTTCGCTGCGGACGTACCCTGTGGCCGACTTTAAACCCGCCATTGTTTCCGCCTTGGCTGCTTCTGTGCCATAAATACTGACGTAAATTTTGGCATGTTGTAGATCCCCAGAGACATCAACATCCGTTACACTTACCATTCCTGTACCCACACGGTCATCCTTAATGCCGTTGAGTAGCATTTGGCTAACTTCCCGTTTGATCAATTCAGCAACGCGGGAAACGCGGCGATTTGTAGCCATAAAAATTCTGCCTCCTCACAGAGGTTGTATAACTTAACAATAGATAGAAATCAGGGAGAACAGTGCTTGCCCAACTGTCTGTAGGGCAAACCCCCCTATAGCGCCAACCTAGATTGTACTTAATAGCCCAGCATGGCGCGGAGCGTGAAAGTAACGAAGGCCAAGCTGCCAAACAATAAACCGATGAGGGGAATCAAGGTGATTGGGCGTTTCAACAGTGGAAACAATGGCTCAAATGTATTCAAAAAAATCCCTGCGAGGATCGTAATCAAGTAGCGGGGGTAGCGAAAGACGTTATCCCAGAATCCGTCAAACATTTATTTAGACTGCCTTGTTATAGACTATAAGTTTGTTTTGATATGCGTGTTTCATTTAATTGTAAACGATACCGCCTGAAATTTAATAAATTCCTATAAAATATGATTCGTTAGTTTATAGTGGTTAGATTTAGTAAATAAGTTGCAATGAAATGGTAAGCCAAATTCCTCAAGAAATTTGCCCACGTCCTTTTTTGAAGTGGGCAGGTGGTAAAAGTCGGTTAATTCAACAATACCTTCCTTATTTACCTACCAAATATAAGACTTACTATGAGCCATTTATTGGAGGCGGTGCTGTATTTTTCCATCTCCAACCACAAGTGGCAATTATCACTGATATTAATGCGGAATTAATTACCACATATCGCTGTGTTCGGGATCAAGTTGAGGATTTAATTTGCTTATTAAAAGAACATAAATTTCGTCATAATCGAGAATACTATTATACAGTAAGAGCGAATCCGGGAAACACTGCTTTAGAAAAAGCCGCGCGGTTAATTTATTTGAATAAGACCTGTTTCAATGGACTTTATCGAGTCAACTCTAAAGGTCAATTTAATGTGCCCATAGGCAGATACAAAAATCCTAATATTTGTGACGAAGCTTTACTGCGAGCAGCCTCAGTAGTACTGGCGCATACTCAAATTAAACAAGCTGATTTTGTAGAACTATTAAATTACGAGACCAGCAGTGATGATTTTGTCTTCTGCGATCCGCCTTATCATCCTATAAGTAGTACTAGTTATTTTACAGGTTACCATCGTGATTCTTTTGATGAAGAAGACCAAGAACGTTTGAGAGATACTTGTGCAAAATTAGCCAATCGTGGTGTTAAAGTTATGGTATGTAATTCTGATTGTGAATTTATTAGAAACTTATATCAGGAAATAAATTTTAATATCTATCCCATAGCGGCATCACGGTCTATTAATTCTAATACTAAAAAACGCGGCATGATTTACGAATTATTAATTACTTCTTATTAAGAAAACCAATAGAAATATAAACTAGTGGTTTAAATAATGTAAAGAATTGAAATATTTTCCCAATGACAAATGACCAATGACCAATGACAAACTAAATTAACAATGTTTATTTGCCCAAGCGATAAATCTATCTAAGTTATAAACGCCTAATAAATTTCGATTATACATAACCTGTTGCCTGAGCCATTTAATTGCTCCTTCTCTCATGCCTTCACCGCCAAGCACCACAATAGTTGGTGCTGGGTAAGATTGCTGAATATTCATATTTAAATAAGGGAATTTTTCATCAACCGATCCCCCACTTTCTTGCCATTTACACTCAATAATTAACCCAGGAGGGCTGACTGGTAAACCAACAACATAAAAGTCCACTTTTAGAGCAGTTTGATAAATTCCTGTACCAATGGAAACCTGCTTGGCGTAGCGTTTTGGTAATAAAGTGGCAGTTAAAAGAAATTCTTTGGTAACATGACTACCGACTTGGAAATAATTATGTCCATTCAAGACTGCTTCAATATTTCCTTCTAAAATATTTCCCGACTTATTTGCCCGTGCGCCTTGAGTCATAGTCATCCTGAATCCCTGTGCCAAAATCGCCCTTGATTCTAGGATTCCACAGTAGCAGTCACAGATGGTATATTATTTCATATGAATTTTCAATTTTGCATCAAAAAAGCTGAATTATAAACAGAGAAAATTCAATTTTTTTAGTACTTTTGTACCAAACTGTTTGAATAGTTCCCATGTGTATTTAAAGTCATAATATTATGACTGCAAAGCAATGACTTTACCCCCATTCCTGTCTTTTGTAATCAGAAGGGATGGAGGTAAAGTTAGATATTTGATTGTTTCCACAAGATGAAGTTGATAAAAGATTAACTGACTGATTGCAAAAAACAGACGAGATGGCTGCAAGCCCGATACTAATTCACTTTTACTGCAACGAAGATTCATCAAGCGAATCAGGGAAGGGAGACGCGGGGGGATGAGGGGGCAGTGGTTCGACACTTCGACAAGCTCAGTGCATCGCTGCGCTCACCAACCGGGGCAGGGGGGACAAGAAGGACAAGGGAGACAAGGAGGACAAGGGAAGGGAGACAAATGACAATTGACAAATGACCATTGACTCTTGACTCTTGACTCAGCCTGTCTGAGCTTGAGTATTACCGTTGCGGATAGCCCATGCTAGGTCTAAAAGTTGAGTCCAACGCTTTTGCAGTTGTTTGGGGGTGCATTTGAGGGTTTTGGCGATCGCTTGGTCGCTGTGTCGTGCTGTTTTTAATTGTAAAATTTGCTGTTGCTGTTCTGACAACAAGCTTAAAAATGTTTGCCATTGTTGAGCAGAAAGACCCAATCTATGCTCTAAACCAGCACCTAACCATTGATGTACCAATTGCCAATGATGTTGCTTGGCGAATTTTTCTACATGATATTTAAAACGCTGTTGCAGGTAGTCGCGCTGACGGCTGCTCAAACCGAGAATTTGGTCAATTTCTGGTGCAGAAAGGTCTTGTAGCTTCAGGGTGAGGTAATCTACACAATCAGATTGACCTTGAGCTTCTAAATAACTTATTAATTCAGCAATGACGCGATCGCGTTCTGATTCTTCTGATGGATCAAAAGTATTTTGGGCGATCATCTGGGATCTTAGCTGTTGCACCGCCGAGTTACGCTGGTAAGCTTCTCCTTCTTCACTCTTGGCAGACTCTACCGCCATTTCAATATCTACGGTAGTTTCTTGCGGCTGGCGACGGGCAAAGCCTTGGGCACGTAAAATAATTAACTGCTGACTAGCACTCCCAGGTAAATTAATGCGGCGCTTGGCATATTGTTCTGTAAAAGCCATGTACTCTGCTAATTGCAGCTGAGTGCGTGGTGTGTAATCTTCAGCTAATTCATTTTCTCGACGGAAAGCTTTAATCGCTTCGATATAAAATGCTTGTAAAAAATCTTCAATCAGGTTGTAACGTCCCTGAAATCCCATATCTGAGCCGGAAATAGTAACGTGGCGATAAACCATAGCACCTAAATTGCTATGTAATTCAACGCGTCCTCTGCGTGAACCCAGTTGGTAGTAACGCAGACACTTTTGCAGACGATGTCTTGCTAGCGTTAGCTGCCAAGCTTGGATTTCTCCTGATGTTTGGATGCGGGTGCTTTTATCACAAATCCGTTCCACTTCTTTTGCTATGCGTTTTGCTACTGCTTGCACACACCCAGGTGCAGCTTTTACTTGAGATTGGATTTCTTCTAATAGCAGTTGCATCAGAGTATCGATGTTGCTGGCTGTTACTTCTTTGGTGGAAACTTGGAAGTCAAAAGCAGATGTAGAGGTTGGCAGATTAGCAAGGTTAGCTTTCATAACTTTTACTAGAAGTGGTATTGCACCGTTATAACAATGTCCATTCAGCACCTGAGTCTAGTCTTGGTTAATAAATTTGGTATTTATCCATCAAGACTCGCTGTGAGCACTGCTCACATATATGACTGTAAGAAATCTGAAAAAGTTACAGGTTAGCATTGTGTCGGTTTTTTAACAAGCAACCTCATCCAGGTGGCACAGGGCTATTTACAATTTGCTAAAATTCGCCCAAAACGATTACTGTGCCTCACTTTGTCGTTATCCGCTTTTACCTGTTCTTTGCACCTGTAATTAGGACAATTGTTAAACTGGAGCTTATTTACTTAGATTTTCCGAAATTGACGAATTAGCCTGTGAAGTCTAGTTACTAAACCCAGGCGGCTACTTCTTCCCAGCCTAAACCTCGTCTTGTCATCATTGGTTGATCTCCGGTCAAGTCCAAAATTGTAGACACTTCATATGTAGGTTCCTCGCCAGTATCTACAATTACATCTACCAAGTTATCCAAACGGTCAAATAGTTGCATCTGAGACAAATTAGATTCTGGATTATCTCCCATCCCATTATCTACCTCATCTGGCGGCAGATGAGCCGAAGTAGAAATAATGGGATTACCCAACGCTGTCAGTAATGCCAGACATACAGTATGATTGGGCACGCGAATACCAGTAGTTTTTCGCTTGGGGTTTTGTGCTAGTCTTGGTACCAATTTAGTAGCAGGTAATAAAAATGTGTACGGTCCTGGGATCAGGCGCTTCATAATTCGATAGGCTGTATCACTTACGAAGGCATAAGTCGCCACATTTGAGAGTGAAGGACATAAAAATGTCAGTGGCTTGTCATTTGCTAGCTGCTTAATTTGCCGTACTCGTTCTACCGCCGACTTGGCATTCAAATCACAACCAATTGCATAGACCGTATCAGTAGGGTAGAGCATTACCGCGCCGCTAGAAAGTGCCGATTTTATTTCCTCTATACGGCGGATTTGAGGATTATCAGGATGGACTGTGAAAATTTTTGCCATAAAAAATTTGGGAAGGAAATTTGAGGGTTTTGCATTGTCAGAAAAATATAAAATTGAATACTAGATCGCTCAGCAGTAAATACGACTATATTAAAGCTGTTAATCAGGAATAGTAAGTTATTCAGTTCTCAGTCGTCAGTTATGAGTTTGTGTACTGTGTACTATTAACTGATGACTATGTACTGATGAGTAATTCATATATGACCAAAGTTGCTTATCTTCAATGTCCATCGGGGATTGCCGGTGATATGTGTTTGGGGGCCTTGGTAAGTCTGGGTGTGCCCTTAGAATATTTAATTGAAAAACTCCACGGATTGGGAATTCAACAGGAATACCAGTTAAGGGCAGAACTTGTCCAACGTCATGGTCAGCAGGCGACCAAAGTCCATGTGGATTTAGCACATGAGCATGGACACCACGATCGCGAACACGATCATTATCATCATGCACGCCACTTGCCAGAAATTGAGCGGATGATTCTCCAAGCTGGTTTACCATCAAGGGCAGAGGCTTGGAGTTTAGCTGTATTTCGGCAACTGGCAGTAGCAGAAGGTGCTGTACACGGCATTTCCCCTGAAAAAGTTCATTTTCATGAGGTGGGAGCCGTGGATGCAATTGTGGATATTGTCGGTACTTGTTTAGGGTTAGATTGGTTGGGTATTGCCAGTAATGACCAAGGATGGCCCCTACTCTACTGTTCACCGTTTCCCACAGGTGGGGGAACAGTCCGCGCTGCACATGGACAAATGGCAGTACCCGTACCCGCAGTTTTGAAGTTGTGGGAAATGCGGGGCTGTCCAGTTTATAGCAATGGTATTGAACGAGAATTAGTAACACCTACAGGAGCCGCGATCGCTACTACTTTAGCGAGAGATTTTGGTTCACCACCACCCATCACCATCCAGCAAGTAGGATTGGGAGCAGGTTCGGCAAATTTGCCCATCCCCAATATACTACGGCTGTGGTTGGGTGAAAGTAGCAGTTTACAGTCAGATTTTACCAATTATGGCGATACTAACCCAAGTTTAGAAACTATATCGGTTCTGGAAACTCAAATTGATGACTTAAACCCCCAAGCAATTGGCTATGTATTTGACGCATTGTTTGCGGCGGGCGCCGTAGATGTCTTTACTCAATCTATAGGCATGAAAAAATCCCGTCCAGGGATATTACTAACAGTGATTTGTCATCCAGAAAATTTACCTAACTGTGAAGCAGTTTTATTTCGGGAAACCACAACTTTAGGCATTCGTCGCACCACTCAGCAACGTGCCATTTTACAACGGGAAATTCAACAAGTAGAAACTGAATATGGTAAAGTGCGTGTCAAGGTTGCTTGGCAAGGAAAAGACGTAATTGCTAACGTGCAGCCAGAATACGAAGATTGTGCCGAATTAGCACGCAAATACAATCTTCCCTGGCGTGAAATTCAGCGGTTAGCGCTCCACAGTTGGTATTTAAAAAGGCTGACATAAAAATAGGGGCATGGGGAGACAAGGGAGACAAATGACAAATGACAAATGACAAATGACAACTGACACAGCGTCCCGCACTTAAGCGCAATAAAAAATAGGGCAAGGATTTCGCCTCGCCCTATGTTTAACCGATGAGTAATTTAAGTTAACTTATCTAAATGTCCCTTTCACTGCATCCGCTGCATCTTCAGCTGAACGTTGGACATTGGTTTTAACGTCTTCGCCTGTACGTTGGACATTTTTGCCCACACCTTCAGTAGCATTCTGGGTGTTTCCTTTGAGATTTTCAATGCCGCGTTGGGTTCCTTTAGCAACACCTTCGCCTAATTCTTGAGCAGAGCTACCAATATCTTCACCGAGGTTTTTCACTCTTTGACCCAAGGGTGTACCTTGGCGATAATTGTCTACATATTGGTCTACGCTGTCAATGCCCTTTTGATTAATATTTCTTTGAGCATTGTCCCGCAGACCTTTACTTCTCGCTTCTGCGGCGCTTTGATCACCTTCTGCTCGGGAATCTACATCATTAAAGTTGTTCATCCCACCTTTAGGAGAATTGAGATCATAACTTTTTGTCGGATCGTAACGTTCGGCATTAGGTGGTTGAGAACCAGGTTGCGGTGGCTGTGCAGCTATTCCGGGATTATTACAAGCTTGTGTCAGCATGAGGAACATACTGGCTACAAAAGCTGTTAAAACTTTTGCGGGACGAATGTTTTTGAACCAAGCAATAACTCTTTTCATTCTGCTACTCCTTACGTTATTTTGTGGAATTTAAACTTTAACCAAGATGGTTTTTGGCTATATTTACCCTGGAAAAATCCAGTGGTAAGGCAAAATTTCTATCTGCCGACTGCTGGATTTTTCTGTAGTTCAGGTCTAGCACTGGCTTCGTCTGCCTTATTTTGTAAAAAGCCGGAAGCATCTTTGAAAGTTTCTTTGACAGTTTCTAGTCTGTCTTGAATTCGGTTACCGACATCTGATTGGCGCTGAATTAAACCGCCTGGTTCAGGTTGTTGGAAGTTCTTTTCTGTAATTAGGGGTAATTCGGCTTCTTTTTGAAGTCTACCTGCTGGTGTTTCTGCACCAGGGTAAAGTATTTCCGATTCTCTATTTGTGGTGGCTGTGGCAATCAATAGTTGTGAATTTAGCTCTAGTGAGCTAGCTTGATCGCGCTGATTCTGGTTGCTAGAGTTAGTTACTGTGCTAACTATCAAAAATAGACTGGCTAAAAATACAGTCAAAATCTGGTGCAGCCGTAGTTTTTTCAATAAAGCTGTCAAACGATTCACTCATTCCTCCTCGCAACTATGAGCAAGCTGACTTTCGCCGAGCATTATTTATTGTTCAGCGAGATTCCCGCTTGTTTTTAGTTGACTAATTTGGTTTCAACAATTACCAACAATATGGCTTTTGAATAAGCTTTTCCTCTAGCGTAGGTCACATGTTTATTGCATCTAATACACTGTTTTTATCTAACCCAAGAGAGATATTATATAAGTAGATTAGCTGCTGATAATGATTACAGGTATTTCAGCTATTTTTAGGAGTATATAATTTTGTTTATAAATTAAGTTCTCAATTTATATTTACTAATATAAGTTTGTTACGTAATATTAACTATAGATGAAATTATAAATCCTAATAATTAATAGACTTTTGATAAGCAACTATGTACAAACGGTAATGCTTAGCATTCAAAATTTTTCTTTGATGATAAAATTTTAGGGTTTGTAGTTAAATAGCCAAAAAATTGTCAAAATAAATACATCAACTTATTTAAAATCACCAGCATGTTGAAGCCAAAAAATTGTTTATATAGCTGATGTAGCATAAAATTTGAGATGTTCAGTCCTAGAAGATTTAACCGTTAAATTACTGGAATGTGGAAAAAAATTTTACGTTGGATAATTTTAGGCGGAACGCTGTTTTTTTTGGGTAAAGCCTTAAAGGATCACTGGCAAGAGGTAATCAATATCCAGATTGATGCTATAGGATGGGCAATTTTGGCGATCGCTACTGGTGTAACCTTATTAGCACATACTTGGGCGGGCTGGATCTGGACTTGGGTTCTCCAAGAGCTAAATCAACCTGTAGAATCTTTAGTATTCATCCAGGTTTACCTGAAAACAAACATAGCCAAGTATTTACCAGGTAATGTATGGCACCATTACGGTCGAATTGTTGCTGCGAAAAACGCTACAGGTTCTATCGGTGCGGCTACCCTAAGTGTACTACTAGAACCGCTACTGATGGCGGCTGCTGCTTTAATTATCGTTGTTCTATTTGGCACTCAACTTGCATCTGCTAATAGTATTGTGTGGCAAATATTACAATTTCTCTGTTTGGCTGTGATACTTGCTGCGCTTCATCCCCAATTTTTAAACCCAGTTATCCACTTCCTGGTGGGATTGAAAGCCAAAAAGGACAACAAGGATAGCAACGAGAGCGTTAATCTCAAGATTGAACGCTATCCGTTGCGCCCATTGTTAGGAGAATTGGGCTTTTTGGGATTGCGTAGTACTGGGTTTATCTTAACTGTTTTCGCTTTGAGTCCTTTAAACGCCAGTCAAATTCCCTTGTTGTTGGGGGCTTTTAGTTTTGCTTGGTTGTTGGGTTTTGTGGTTCCCGGTGCGCCTGGTGGGTTGGGTGTGTTTGAAGCAACGGCGATCGCACTTTTGCAACATCATTTTCCCACAGCTTTAGTCATTAGTGCGATCGCCCTCTATCGTCTCATTAGCATTATCGCTGAAACTGCTGGTGCGTTCTTCGCTTGGCTTGACGAACGGCTGACTGAATCTTAGTTGTAAAAACTCAACCCGGCTTCATTTTTGTTTATCTAGTTTCAATTGTGAAAATACACGATAATCATCTAGAGTTAGAGATTTAAGACTAGACTGTTCTTTTCTCATCGTAATCAAATTGTATTCAATATTCTCGGCATATATTGCAAAAGTAATATTAAAGAATTCGAGAAAATTGATAAACCATTGACATTCTTTCTCTGGAAAGTTCTCGTAATAACTAATTAAATTAGCAATTCTAATTTCTAAATGGCTGCGGGAATTTCTCGAAATTAAAATAATTTTTAGGAGGATAATTACTAATGTGAGTGGATTCCCACCGGACAGCAATAAAATAAATAATGGTGAAGGTTCTTTGCCGTTTTCGATAGTCAGGCAATCAATTAATCGGTTACAGGTTCTCAAAATTAAATTATTATTGATCATTTCTTCATTAGATTCTTGTTTCCAAGAAGATAACTTCTCTGATAAATACTGAATTACAGTATTTACTAAGTCTTGATTATCTACAGTATAAAATAAATATTTCTGGACAGTTTCTTTAAAGCTTCTCAGGGTTTGATTGGCGGTTTGCTTGATAAATATATTCGCTACATTCTCATAACTAAATGCACCCTTTTTAACTACTATCATTTTAATGATGCGCAAAACATTATCTCCCAAAATAGTGGGATTTTTATAACGTGTTGTACTTGAAGATGCAGACTGAGAACGAGCAATATACATTGCTAGATCAAACTTAAATTTGTCTTTCATTTGTTTCGAGAGCTTTCTGGCTACTTCTTGCTGCTCCCTGGGCCTTTTCGCATCAAAAGATTGAGCTACTAATAAATAAGAAGTGTAGCGATTAGCCCAATTACTGTCAGTTTCATATTTTTGGGCTTGTTTTTTGTATTTGTGAATTAAACCCTTGAGTTCTTTATAGTCTTTACTCTCAACAAAATTTTTCAGCCAATTTTGGAAAATCTTAGTTTGAGTATGCTTGTTATCTATCTCTGGTTTATAGCTTTCAAATAATTTAATTAATTGTTGAATATGCTGATATTTCCTTTGAGCTTCCCAATTATTAACTATTATATAAAAACACCGTTTTAATGTATAGTAAAACTCTTGCTCGGTTTCCAGAAACGAAATTCCATAAATTCCTGTAGCTTTACTTAACTTAACTGAGTCAAGAAAATCTATAAACAACCGCTTAAATTCGGTTAAAACCTCATCAGGTGGAGATTTTTGGACAATTTCCACCAAAAAACTGTAGAGTCTTTCCTGTGCAATTTGGTGATTGCTCTGTTGAGACTTGTACTTAACCAAATCTTGATTTTCCTGACTACTTTGTAAATTATTACTTGTCATGCCAGTACTAAAGACCCAAAAGCTTGCTAATTTCTTTTTATCAGCTTAACCTTGATGAACAATAGCATCAATCTATTTTTCAAAAATTAAATAATTTTTGTTAGAAATTTTATTTAAAAAGATTAAAAATCTGCTAAAACCACCTAGAAATTACTGAGATTTATCACAAGAAGATTGACTATTAGGACTTCCATTGGCAAAAAGACCGAAATTGTCGGGTGCTTCAGCAAATTAGACAACGGCTATGCTTTCAATCTTGAGGACTGAGATGATAGTCGGATAATCACTGATGATAAAATAAGTTCATCCAACTCGTTTTATGCATGGGATTTCGCGGGCATGGGTAATGGGACATGAGAAATAATACCAATGCCCACTTGCTAGATACGGAACCTTGTGAAACTTTAGAAACTGCGATCGCCCCACTCAAAGCGAAATAATAGAAGTATTTCCAGCTTTTTGTGATAGGAAATGTCAGTGATTATCTACTGGCGATCGCAACTATACAGAGACACTATTTGAGTTAAGCGGCAACTTGAATTAAGCCAGGCTGATATTGAAGAATATCTATTTCCTTTTGAGAAAGTACTTTAGGTTTCATTTGTTGCAGATCGTGCAGCACGATTTTAGCAGAATCGGTAGTAAATTTATAGTACTCCGTTAAAGACCCAATGGGATAATTAAAACTCTGATATCGGTGTTTGAAATACTTCTCAACATTCCCTCTATGTTCCCAAGTTCCCAGTACCTTAATATCAACAGTTTGGTAATGTGCAACTAAATTTAATTTTATTTCCGCCAATCTGTCTTGAATCGGTCTTTGGGTAACTCCAATTTTATAGATGATTCCTTTATTTGTTTGAATCTCTAAAAAATAGAGTTTACAGGCTAAGATGCGTTGGAGTTGGACACAGTACAGTTTGAAATCAGTGATTTTGTATGCTAAATCTGGGGCGTTTTTGTGCAGAGCGTGTTCAAAAGCTAACTCAAGTTTCAATAAATTTTGCAGTAATAGTGGCTGCTGCACTTCATTGAATAGCGGCAAATCTAGCGCTCCTACAGGAATTTTACCCAAATCACTAAATTCATATTCAGGTGGAGTTAGGTATAGGTTTTTTCTCAACATTCCTGCTTTGATCAACCCCGGAAAAACTAAATAATAACTAATAGGGTAATTTTTGGCTCCATACTCTTGCCAAAGCAATTTTAATTGTGTCAAATCCTTACCTGATAGCTGAATGTTGAAATTGTTATAAAGTGGCAGAGTGGGAAATTCTCGTTTAGCTACGGGGCGACAAGTTTCGCCATTATGAGCAAAATGATGTTCTTTGATTGTGCCTTTTTTAGCAATCAAACTACCTTGACAATAAGGGCACTTAAGTAAAGTCTTACCCTTGCTAGTATCTTCAATAGATACTAATTTTTCTTCTTCATCTACACCATATTTGAGCCACATTTTCACACCAGAATTTTAGCGTAAATTTGCTCTTACTAGTGTGCTGCAATTTTTGACAAATGTCTCTATCTTTGGGGATAAAAATAGGTTCTTAAGTTTAATTTAACCTTGAAAAATCTAAGCGCAATTAAGCATAAATGCGAATTTTTATATATGCGCCATTGTTCAGTCATGCTGATGCTTTGGTGCGCATAAAAAGACTAAGGTAAAATGCTACTTGAACTCAACAATAACAAATAAACTTGGAGAGCGATCGCTTCTTCGGTTCCAAAGCTGGGGTAACTTTTGGGGTCAATTAGTAAATATTTACACACGGGTAATCAGCTCTAAGTTATGCCCGTTGGGGTCATAAAAATAGAAACCACGTCCCTGTTTCCTGTGATTGATTTGACCTTTATTTTGATGCATGGGATCGCTACTATATTCAATACCTTTCTCTTTAACCCGCGCAAATATGGCATCAAATTCCTCATCACTCACATGAAATGCATAGTGATGCGACTCAAACACGTCACTAGCGGCAAAATCCAAGGTTAATGTGTCGTTAATGCGAACAGCAGCGAAATGTCCTACGCCCGACTCAACCTTCAAATTAAAAATACTTGCAAAAAACTGTGCCGATGCTTCTTTATCCCTTGCAGGTACAATGGTGTGATTTAAAGTAATAGTCATGCTACACCTGTAAAAAACTTATTGGTGTTAGTTCTAGGATGACTCCTTAATTCGAGTTTTGCCATCTTCCTTGGAGATTATACGTAATAATTCATAGCCTTAGATTTAGTTGAAATTATCAGCGTTCTGTGAAATATTACACTGGTTAGCAAAAGCTAGAATATTGGCAAAAAATAGTAGGACGAGGCGATCAAACTTCCAGCGTATATGAACACTTTTGTGCGGCTGGCGTTCGTACTTCTGACTTCCGTCCCCCAGCCGACCCGCTATCACCGATGTTGATGGTGGGGCCTGGTACAGGAGTATCACCGCTAATTGCCTTCCTTCAGTACCGTGAAGCCTTACAGAAACAAGGAACTACCTTAGGCGAAGCTTGTCTGTACTTTGGCTGTCGCAATAACAGCGATTTTTTGTATGGCGAGCAACTGACAACCTGGCAAAATCAAGGAGTGTTGACCGATCTGCAAGTGGCTTTCTCCCGCCTCACAGAGAAGAAACTCTACGTGCAAGGCTTAATGCAGGAAAACGCACAAAGCTTATGGCAATTTTTGTGCCATCCGCAATCTCATTACTATGTCTGCGGTGATGCCAAGATGGCGGATGATGTGTTTGAAGTATTTATGGCGATCGCCAAAAAGCAAGGGAAACTCAACCACATAGAAGCGGTACAATTCTTTGAGCGGATGAAGCAAGAAAAACGCTTCCATACCGATGTGTGGGGTGTGCAGTTGAACTTCAAGCAAGCTATCCAACAGCTACAAAAAGACAACTATTCCAAAGCAGAACTCTGGCTTAACCGCGTCAAAGAATCTGCTGATGTCTACAGCCCAGAGTCAAACCCGATCTTTTACGAAGTCCTGCAAAAGCACTTCCCCGGCGCCCTACCCATGTCTACTTATATACAAATGACCTATGAGGCGTTAGCTGCTTACGGATTTGATGATAAAAATACGATGGGGATGACTACCCTGTGTCGGGATGAAATTACCGAGCCATTTTTGGCTGAAGTGATCCGTAAGTGGGGTGAATCCTTCAACTGCTCAAGCTTGGCGGGGTTTGTGATGATGGGCAAAACAGCTTTAGGTGCGGCTGTTGACTATGTGCCAATTGTTGATGACAAACGGCGGTTTGCCTTTTACGCCATGCCTCACATTGCCATTTCTCAAGATGGGGAAGTAGGCAAAGTCTACCGCTATGGTATCCAAAAAGTTTCTCATGCTTGCAGTGCATTGGAGGCGATCGCCAAAGAACTTTTGTCTGGTCAGATCAAATTAGAGATAGATATGGAAGATGTCGAACAAACCATCGTTCGACAAAAGATTCTTTCTACCATTTACTATGGAAATAAACCTGACTTACTAGAAATCACAAAATTGGCATCGCAAATTGTTTCTCGAGATATTCAAAAACTGCTCAGTAATGTAGATACAGAGGTATTTAAATATGCAGTAATGACTGGAATTCAAATTCACGGGCCGATGGATACAAACTGGATTTATCCTCAAGAGTTTTATGTCGTTGGCAGCGATATTCCCGGAAATAAACAACACCTCACTTTATTTGAGGATCTGCAAAAAGAGCAACAGCTGATGATGCAGCCTAGTTTAGTTGGTTAGTTGGTCGCTGTTCACTGATTCAATCTTGAATATGTTCAAACAGAATTTTGAGATATTTATCTAAAGATTTAGTAGGTGTTTCTTTTCTCCACATGGCAGTGGAGCGGGCGTAGTATATGGGATGGTGAAGCGGCATAAATACAACTTGGGGATGGGGCAGGGCTTGTGCCTCGTTGGGCATGATTGCTACCCCTTGCCCTGCGGCAACCAACGTAATCATTGAGGCATGGCTATCAGCAAACAGGTGCAGATTTGGCGTGAATCCCGCTTCGTCGCAAACACCCCGGATGCGATCGTTTCGCCCTGGAAAGGTGTCTTCAGACATGCCGATAAATTTTTCCGATGCTAATTCCGCGAGATTTATCGAGGATTCCTGTGCCAATCGATGGTTATCTGGTAACAAAGCAACAATCTGCACTTTTTTCACACATTTGACTGTAAATTCTTCGTCTAACTCATCCGGTGGATTGCCCATAAAGGCAATATCGATCGCACCCTCTCGCAATGCTCTAACTTGTGCAGCAGGCGGCATCTCCTGCAAACGTACAGCAACCTCAGGATAGGTATGTCCAAAACGGTGTAGGGTTTGACCGAGAAAAGTCTGGAGGATGGTTGGGATATAGCCAATAACCAAAGGCTCCAAAGTATTAGTGTAATCAGTCTTGAGGGTTTGCACTGCCACATGACTACGATTCAAAATATTTTTTGCTTGTGCGAGAAAAAATTGACCCGCTTGTGTGAGTATCAAGCCATCAGATTGTCTAACAAACAGCACAACACCGAGTTCATCTTCCAGGTTTTTGATTTGACGGCTTAAAGCAGGCTGGGAAATAAACAGTCGGACAGCAGCACGGCTAAAGTTGAGTTCTTCTGCAACGGTGACAAAATATTTCAGATGCCGTAATTCCATGAATTGTCTCAGGTATGCCTAAAAGTTATAGCTGAAAAAATTATAAGGCATTAAAATTAAATTTTAAAATTATTAAAATCTGGATTTTTGCAAAATACAAAATATTATTTTGGCAACATTATTGTGCGGTTTTATAACTTAAGTGGGAAAAGTGGGAAAAGTAGGTTCTTTTAAAGAAATTATTGATTTATTCATGAGGATATGGTAATATTATATAGATAATTTTTATATGAATAAAGTTTCATTCTTAGCTCAAGAATATGGGTGCATCCAAAATGTGTAAATTGATTTTTTTAGAGTGATGGCTCTTTAGCCCGCTGATTTGACATTAGGGAGCAAGATGCTCCCACTACAAATTTATTAAAGGTAAAATTGGGATGCTCCCAATAATATAGATTTAACGAAAATAATAATGAGAATAAAAACTTTCAAATCTGTCAGGACTTACACAACGGCAATAAAGCGGGAAGAACATCCACACCACTTTTGCCTCCCTTACAATTTAAGGTTTACTAATGATTGACCTTGATAAATTAAATGCTGAACTGTAAGAAATCGGACACTTCCTCAAAAGCAAAATGATTTGTAAACACGTTTACGAAAATACTTTCTTGAAAAAATTGATAAATTATACAGCCGAGGAAAAAATAGAGAACTGTTAAAAAGAAGAAATCTAATACACGCGATCGCTTAACGGGACTGAGAAACTAGCTTCTCCATTCTCAAACAGAATTTGGAGATATTTAGCTAAAGATTTACTAGGTGTTTCTTTCCGCCACGCAGCAGTCGATCGCCCATAGTAGATCGGATGGTGGAGCGGCATAAACACAACTTGGGGATGAGGCAGGGAGGCTCCTTCACTCGGCATGATTCCAACTCCTTGCCCAGCGGCAACCAGAGCAATCATTGAAGGGTGACTATCGGCAAACAAATGCAGATTTGGCACGAAGCCAGCGCCACGACAAACATCACAGATGCGATCGTTTCGCCCTGGATACTTTTTTTCAGACATGCCGATAAATTTTTCCGATGCCAGGGAAGCTAGATCAATCGAGGATTCATATGCCAATCGATGTGTATCCGGTATCACAGCCGCAATAGGCATTTTCTTCACACATTTGACTATAAACTCTTGTTCTAACTCATCAGGTGGGTTGCCCATAAAGGCAATATCGATCGTGCCCTCTCTTAATGCTCTAACTTGTTCACTAGGAGGCATTTCCTGGAAACGAATGGCAACTTCAGGATAGGCAAGTTTAAAGCGGTGTAGGGTTTCACCAAGCAAACTCTGGAGGATGGTTGGGATATAGCCAATAACCAAAGGCTCCAAAGTATTGGTGTAATTAGTCTTGAGACTTTGCACAGCCACATGGCTACAATTCAAAATATCTTGTGCTTGTTCAAGAAAAAATTGCCCCGCTTGTGTAAGTGTCAAGCCATCAGATTGTCTCAGAAATAGCATAACCCTCAGTTCATCTTCCAGGTTTTTGATTTGACGACTTAACGCTGGTTGGGAAATAAACAGCCTTCCAGCAGCACGGCTAAAGTTGAGTTCTTCTGCAACGGTGACAAAATATTTCAGATGCCGTAATTCCATGAATTGTCTCAGGTATACCTAAAAGTTATAGCTATCAGAATTATAAGGTATTCGACACCACTAAAGTGTTGTATTAGGCTAAATTATTTTCAGTAATTAATTAGCGGTTCGTAATTCAGAATTAAGCAATTCAATTTGAGCTTTGGTTGCCAGAGTTGCCAATGTTACCTGATTCTGAGCAATTGGATATATAGCTATTTAAATAAAAAATAACGATTTGATTAATTTTTAAGAATTATGTTGAGGTAATCTGCACTTATTAATTCAATAAATTTGGGTTTGAAATTAAAAATATTAAATTAATTTTCTAAAACAAAAATTTGCTGCAATTATAAGTTCAAGAATTACAATTTATTAATTAATTACTAAGCCTAAAAACTAATAATTGAACTTGATAAGTTTGTTTTTGAGCCGGAAAGTTTCAACTTTCTCAAAAACAAAATGACTTTTAAACCCGTTTACCAAAATGTTTTGTTTAAAAAATTGATAAATTATGCAGCCGAGGAAAAAGGGATAACTATTACAGCAGAAGAAATTCAGGCTGAAGCCAATCGCCAGGGACGGGAGAAGCATTTGGAAAAAGCGTCACCTAGCATGGTTAGCCGATCAATTAGTCACTCCTGATGATTGGGAAGAGGGAATTCGCGATCGCTTTTATTGAGATATTAAATACAGGTTATCTATATCGCCACCCAGCCTACCCTTTAGCAGACTCATCATTATTAACAGAACCCGCCCAATTTTAGTAGGGATAAGGCTAATCACTGGAAAAGGTGATTAATTCTCAGGAAGATTTTGAATTTCCGCTCAAACATCCTCACTTATTTGGCAATGCGCTGCTTGCAGCTAAACGCTTAAATTCGTCTAAGCTGTTATTGAACCGTAGGAACACGTCCGATATTCGCGAGCGTTCACCTGTCAGTTTCACCCATAACTATTGTGCGATTTACGCAATATGGAAACGTGTGAACTACCTACATATACGCAATTGAAAACTGATGATGGCGCAAAGCTGTTTGCACAACTGCGTTCTAGGTATGCAAGCATAAAATACTTTCAAATATTGTTTGGAACTGAACTTCTTTTCATCTGTATCATGTAGAATATATAATTTACAGGTTGTGAAGCAATGAAACGTTGCTCCAACACTAACTTTAGTATTATTTATTTTAATTATATTAATTCTGGCGATTATTTTTTTTTATGTAAATAGCTAAAATTCAGCTTTTTGAAAAAGTTACAGAGCTTGTAATGACCAATAACTAAAGAGATTTATCAGATATTTATTAATATTTTCAGGAACTACTTCATCAAAAATTTATATAAAATTTCTGTATGATTACGATATATTTTTTATTATAGTATTGCTTAGCAAGTCAATAGCAAGAGTAAGAGGTTGTTTGAAAAGTCCTTAGCGATTTATTAAACAGCATCTATCTTGAGACATAGATTTTTTTTCATAATCTAGGTTGATTGTGAAATTCTATACTGTTGGCTGTTATTTGTTGCATATTCCCTTTTAAAAAACTCCAGTTCTCGAATTGAATCGCATGGTACAACACCAGAAAATTCAAAAATTTCCCAAAATATCTTAAAATTATCAGTTACATAATTGTGGATGAACTTCTGAAATCTGTAGAACAAATTCTGCCAGAACGTCAGCCTCTTGGATACGTTCAACGGTTTGTACTTCACCAATCATGGTTGGGCAAAACCTATGGTGAGATGGCTAAGGATTCGGGCTATGGTGCTGACTACATTAAAGAAATAGGTTCTCAGTTGTGGCAAGACTTATCTGAAGCACTAGGGCAAAGAGTGACAAAAAAGAACTTACATTTAGTATTCAATAAAGTTCAGCAAAATAGTAAACATCTAAAAAGAAATCTACCTCAAAAAAAATCATTGCTCGTTGAGTCGGCAGATAAGCTTTCACTAGACTTAATCTCAAAAGAGAAAATGGACTTTCCTAGCGGGCCTGTCCCGGTAAATTCTCCTTTTTATATCCCTCGACCTCCCCTAGAAGAACTAATTTGTAATGAAATCATGCAACCGGGTTGTTTGCTGAGAATCAAAGCACCTAAGAAGATGGGCAAAAGTTCTGTGCTACACCGAATGATTGCTCACGCTAAACAGCAAGGTTATCACACTGTTTATCTAGATTTTCAAGAAGCTGATGAAGAGGTTTTTGCTTCGCTAGATAAATTTTTGCGTTGGTTTTGTGTCATCGTCAGTCAGCAGTTAAACCTGTTTCCGAGTCTAGATGATTTTTGGGATGCAGATATGGGCAGCAAGGTAAGCTGTAAAATTTACTTTGAAGCCTATATATTGCAATACATCGATAATCATCCGGTAGTCTTGGCTTTAAATGAAGTCAATCGCATTTTTGAACATCCCAAAATTGCACAAGATGTCTTACCGATGCTGCGATGTTGGCACGAACAGTCCAAGCAGAATCAAATATGGGAAAAACTGCGGATTGTGGTAGTTCACTCTACAGAAATTTACATCCCGCTGAATATCAATCAGTCTCCGTTTAATGTTGGGGTAACTGTTACCCTAACACCGTTTACCTTAGAACAAGTACAAACCTTAGCATTGCATTACGGACTCGATTGGGCAGCCAACGAAGAAAATTTGAAACTTCTAGCATCCCTACAAGCAATGGTTGGTGGGCATCCCTATTTAGTAAACCTGGCGCTATATCATCTGCGTCAGAGCAAAATGCCACTAGAAGAATTATTACAAACAGCATCCACACCAGCAGGAATCTACAGTCAGCATCTTCGAGAACTATTAACTCTACTGCAAAAAGAACCGCAATTAATCTCTGCGATGCAGCAAGTGGTAGCAGTTAATGAAAGAGTAGAACTAGATGCGATCGCTGCCTATAAACTAGAAAGTATGGGTTTAGTGCAACTAGAAGGCAATCAAGCCCGTGTCAGCTGTGAATTGTATCGTCTTTATTTTCATCAACAACTCATCAGTAAAAATTCTACTAAACTTTTCGTTAACCTGTTACCAGAAAATAACTGAATCAATATCAAGCAGATTAGCAATCAACCAGTCCTAAAAAAAATTAAAAAAAATAAAATTTTCTGAACACATGAATAATTATCGATACCAAGTTGGCGGCACGCTAAATATTGATGCACCTAGCTACGTTGAACGACGGGCAGATAGGGAAATCTACCAAGCCTTGAAACAAGGAGAGTTTTGCTATGTTCTCAGTTGCAGGCAAATGGGTAAATCCTCACTTTTAGTCAAAACTAAACACCACCTACAACAAGAAGGCTATAAATGTGCCACTATCGATCTAACAAATATTGGTTGTGAAAACATTACTCCACAACAGTGGTATAAAGGGCTTATAGGTGACTTATGGTTGGGTTTTAAATTAGTAAATAAGCTTAATTTAAAATCCTGGTGGCAAGAACATAATGATATTTCTTTAGTACAAAGGCTCAGTCGATTTATTTCGGATATACTGTTGGCTCAATTTCCTAACGAACATTTTTTTATTTTTATTGATGAAATTGATAGTATTAAAAGTTTAGATTTTTCCGTTGATGATTTTTTTAGTTTAATTCGCTTTTGTTATAACCAAAGAGCAATTAATCCAGAATATAACCGCATTACTTTTGCGATTTTTGGTGTAGCTACACCAAACAATTTAATTTTATATAAAAAGCATAATACGCCATTTAATATCGGTAAAGCTATAGAACTAGAAGGATTTACATTTGATGAATCTCAACCACTAGCCAAAGGCTTAGAAACTACAGGCAATAACCCTAATTCTATTCTTAGAGAAGTGTTGTTTTGGACAAAAGGTCAACCTTTTCTTACTCAAAAATTGTGCCATCTATTAGTCAATTCTCTACAAAATAATATAGACAATAAGCTAAAATTTATTCCTGGAAATGAAACTTATTTAGTAGAAAATCTCGTGCGTTCCTACATTATTGATAAATGGGAATCACAGGATGAACCAGAACATTTACGCACAATTCGCGATCGCATCCTCAGAAACGAACAATTTGCTGGTAGTTTGCTAGGTATTTATCGGCAATTATTACAAGGAATGGAAGTACCCACCGACGATAGTCGAGAACAAGTAGAACTGTTATTATCTGGTTTGGTGTGTAGAAAAGAAGGTCGTTTAACTGTCAGAAGCCCAATTTATCAAGAAGTTTTTAATCTCGAATGGGTTGAAAAACAATTAGCCAACTTGCGTCCTTATTCTCAAGCCTTTGATATTTGGTTAGCTTCCAATCAAGAGGATACATCTCGTCTATTGCGCGGACAAGCTTTGATTGATGCTAAAAACTGGGCAAATGGAAAAAGCTTGAGTAACTTAGATTATCTATTTTTAGCTGCTAGTGAAGAATTAGAGCATCAAGAAATACAACAGTCTCTAGAGGCAGAGCGTGCTAAAGAAATTGAAGCCCGACTGAAGGAACAACAAAAAAGACAGGCGCAACAAAAAAAATCTACCAAAATAGTCACATTCCTATTGGTAGGGATGACAATTAAATTTGTCATTTCTTTAGCGTGGGGATTTTCACTATTACGTCAAATTAATTCCTTAGAAACTCAAGTGAAATGTATTCCGATAAATCATCCCGGAACAGCAAAGATAGTCAAATCTGACTTGCCTGGATGTTGATGATTTACATCAGCTAATTGGGATGCATTCCAGTTTTTATTTTTCAGCTAGAGAATTGGACTGGCATTGCGTAAAGCCTTCTCTTCGAGAGGCGGAACGACTTAGACACGTTAGCGTTAGCGCAGCGTTAGCGAGTCTTCGAGCGTCAGCGGTAGCGACGTTCGCGTAGCGTCTCCCCTTGGGAGAAGGAGCGTCAGTGGCTTCCCGTATGGTAGCAATCCTATGGACTTGTTCTGAGTGTGAGACTGTGCGATTGCTTCACTCCTCTTCGTTACGTAAAGCTCTCCGGGCATGGCTTTGCTTAGCGCAATGACATGCAAAAAAGTGGGATGCTCCCATGACAAAGAATATGGTATTTTGTCATGAATCAATAAATTTGTCTGGTTTCTTGTTTCAAACCTAATTGAGATACTATTTTTCTAAAAAGTGGGAAAAGTGGGAAAAGTAGGATGTTTTGTATAAATCATTGACAGCTTTATTAAAATATTGTAATTTTACAAATCATAAGTTAAGTAAGTCGGTAGAAAAAAACCAAACTATGTTACGAAACGTAAATTGGCTTGAAACCTTTACCAATGACAAATGACAAATGACAAATGACAGTCCTCGCCAGTTATGTTTAATTGCACCGCCCTACTTAGAGCTTAAATAAAAACTTAATTAATCAAGTTAAATTTTTAGTAAAAAAGAAGCTAGTTTCTATACTACTTCATTGGCAATAGTTGATACTAGTGGTAAACCTGTTGCACCTGGTAGCACTTACAAGATCTTTTTGGATGACAGAACTACTGATAAATATACTTTTGTCCGGAATTATCAGATGCCGTAATTCTATGAATTGTATTTGGTATACCTAAAAGTTATAGATGTGATAACTTTTAGGCATTCGACTTGACTGATGTGTTCTATTAACCTAAATTTCAGGAGTCTTTTATTTCAGCGATCGCATCCAGATGAACACCAAACAACTTGGGGAAATATCAGCATCATCAACGGCAACGATTCTGGTTTTTACATCCGATTTTCACTATTTACCTGCAAAAGAATTTGTCAGTTGGGTGACAACGACTGATCGCTCTGAGGTTTATGGATTCAAACGTTTGGGGGCGTTCGCGCAGCGTGCCGAAGGTATCGCTACTTCCACAAGCCTAGTTAGTGGTGAGTGGTTCAATTTAAACTTAAATTCTCAAAAGATTTTACCAGAAGAGTTTGACGGTGCTGAAGCGGCAGTAATTTTCATTATGCCGACAGACTTATCTGAGGTGGTATCGCTGACTCGTTCCTTGATAGATATCGCGCAAAAGCAGGGGATTCGCCGTTTAGCTTGGGTTGCACCTGCTTGTCCAAGTGGACAGGTTGGGGAACGCTTGGCCGAAGCCGAAAGCCTAGTACGTGGATTGAATATCGAAACTCTCATCTTACGTCACGCGCCTTTATTTTCCCAGATGCTGGGGCAGAAAAAGGAATTGAGGTTTCGCCGGACTTTATCCTTACCCCTGGGTACTAGTAGCTTACCTTGGTTAGAGCCAGAAGCGATCGCCTTTGGTTTATCCAAGTGGTTGCACGGTGAAATCAACAACCAGCCTCCAGAAATCTTAACAGGTTTGAGTCAACTTAGTGGTGCAGATATCGCCTCAGAAATATCTGCAATCCTGCGACAATCTCTGTCGGCTCAACAATTTGCCCGCTTGCGATTTGACGCCATCGACCTCGATCAAAGTGGACACATTGACGCTCAAGAGTTGCTTCCCTACCTCTTAGATTTAGGATATAGCCACGATGAATGTCAATCTATCCTAGAACAGGCGGACACAGATGGTAGTGGTACAATTGATTTTGACGAATTTGTCTATGGGTTAGAAGCCCATTTAAACCGAATTCTTGCAGATGTGCCTACAGAAGTTCGCTATTTTGATGTCCCAGCATCCGCAGCATTACACGATGCAATGGCTCTGGGAATGAATGGCAAAGCAGCCCAATCGCAACTAGATTGGTTGGTGGCATTAAGTGAATCTGGATTAAGCAATCAAGCAGAAGCATCAGCCCAATGGTTAGGGCGAAAAACTCTTGACTTGAGACATTGGATTGCTCAACACATTCTAGAACTCATTAACGTCTATATATTGCCGGGACGCGGTATTTTAACGATTAGTGAGGGGTTTGTCGCCGAAAAACCAGGAATAATTACACGGCTGCTGCAAGCAAACGATCGCCTGTTAATTGGAGAGCGATCGCTTGATGGCGAAATCCTAGAATGGTATTGGGCAGATGAAGATAGCAATAACCTAGAAGAAGTTCGCTATACTCCCGAAAATGGTGGCGAACGCATCCTAAGATTAAAGGATGGCAAAATTGCTAGTTTATCAGTGCGTGGACGTTGGAGTGGGCGACGATTAGCCATTCAGCTATTTTTTGAAGATCGACTCCTTCCCCGTTGGCAAGTGGCATTATTCCGCGAGTTAGGAGAACTGCAAATTGAGGAAGTAACGACATCAGGAGCCGATAGCGATATCGTTTGTAATTGTACGAAAACAACCTGTGGCAAAGTGCGAGAACTGATAGATACAGGTTTAGATTCTTTAGAGGGAATTGTCGAACAAACACAAGTCACAATGATCTGCGGTAGCTGTCAGCCTTTAGTCGAAGAAATGCTAGGTTCAGCAAATCTGGCTGTTGCAGAACTCGTGAACAAAGAAGATTTGGGGCGGGGGATGATGCGCTTCCAATTTTGCCCAGTGTATGAACAAGTCGTGGCTTCAAAACCTGGACAACATCTCTTGATTCAAGGACGGGTGGATGGTTCTTGGGTGACTCGTGCTTATACTTTGAGTTCACCAGCCGATCAAACTGAGCAGTATGAAATCACGGTGAAACGAGAAGAATTAGGATTATTTTCCCGTTGGTTGTGCGATCGCGCTGATTCAGAAGCTCTATTACGCATCTCTGCGCCGAGAGGTGAGTTTTTCTTAGAAGATGAAAACCCCGTCATCTTTTTTGCGGGGGGAATTGGTATCACTCCCGCGATCGCTATGATGCGAACTCTGGCGAATCGCGGCGATACCCGCAAATTCCATCTCGATTTTTCAGCCCCCCATGCAGAAGATTTAGTCTTTCTCACAGAACTAGGGCAACTAGTAACTACTCACCCGAATTTAAGCTTTACAGTTCGGGCAACTCGCCGGACAGGTAGACTCACACTTGAAGATGTGCAAAACCTTTATCCCTACACAGAAGAAACCGTTGCCTTTATGTGCGGCCCCGAACCCTTTATGGATGGAGTGCGCAGCTATTTAAAAACAGCAGGTTGGCCGGACTGTGCCATTCGTCAAGAATTATTCTCCTCGAAACTGAATGAAGAAGGTAACGTTCAAACTGCCATCCCGCAGCGTCCAGCGGTACAACTAGCAGGCGGAATTACACCCATCGAGCAGATGAGCATTTACGTCCAACCGATTAATTCCGTTGCCCAAGAAGCCGAGGTTTTCCTCAAGCAATGCTATCTCGAACAAGGTTTAGCAGAAGTTTTCCTCCCTCGTTGGCAAGAAGTCAAGGAATCAATTGAGCTTACAGGGACTTACGAACATACTTTAGATGAACTAGTTTACGGCACAAAGCTGGCATGGCGTAATAGTAACCGCTGTTTGGGACGCAACTTTTGGCGCAGTTTGCAACTCCGGGATATGCGCCATTTACAAACCGAGGAGGAGATTTTTCAAACATTAGTCGAACACATTAAGTTTGCGACTAATAACGGCAATCTGCGCTCGACGATTACGATTTTAAATCCAAATTTAAATATCAAAGTTTGGAACAATTTAATGCTGCGTTATGCTGGGTATCGTCAACCAGATGGTAGCATTCTTGGCGATCCTGCCAATGTGGAATTAACAGATCAGGCAATTAAATTAGGTTGGACAAGAGAGTCTAAAACCCGCTTTGATGTCTTACCTTTAATTATCCAAGTAGGAGAAGGGGAACCCAAATTGTTTGAAATTCCCCCAGAAATTATTTTAGAAGTTCCGATTTCTCACCCTCGCTATGAATGGTTTGCAGACTTGGATCTGAAATGGTTTGGATTACCTGCTGTTGCTAACATGATGCTGGATATGGGAGGAATTCAATACCCCACACCATTTAACGGTTTTTACATGGGTGCAGAAATTGGTGGGCGGAATTTTAGCGATACGTACCGCTACAATATGCTACCGATTATTGCTGAAAAAATGGGTTTAGATAGCAGCGAAAATATCACGCTGTGGAAAGATTTAGCTTTGGTAGAAATGAATGTGGCTGTGCTGCACTCTTACAAACTGCATGGCGTCAGGATGTTGGATCACCATACTCTAACTGATTCCTTTATGCAATTTGTGGATGAAGAGCAAAAATGCGATCGCCACGTTTATGGGGATTGGCGTTGGTTACTTCCACCGCTATCGGGTTCAACCACTCCTGTTTACCCTTTAGAGTTTGAAAATCGCCTGCTCAAACCCAACTATTTCTATGTCCCAGATCCTTGGGAAAAAGAACCATCTGCTGGTAAATGTCCGTTTCATCATCAGGCGTAAATCATATTAAAATTCAGGATTCAGAAACACTAAAGTTCTGAATCCTGAGTAAATAATTTTCCCTATTATTCATGAGGGCACAACATTGTTGTGCCCCTACTCATATCTTGCACCTCTACGTACAACCTCAGGTAAAGTCCAAAGATGCGCGATAAAGCTACCTCATTTTTATAGGTTTTTATCGCTAAATTGAGGGTTTTGGTTTGTTACTGAGTAATAAAATTACATCAATTTTTCTTGGTGCAAGATGTGAGCCTACTCATCTGTCGCATTTTTTTCAAATTGGTATTAGTTAATTACAGTTTGGATTATAATAAACTTTGTTTGTCAACTACCCAAATGCAGATTTATGAAAATATAATATATTCTGATATAAGAAAATAAGAAAGAATTAATTTGGATAATTATTAATATGTTGATCGGGAGCATCCCAAATGTGTAAATTGATTTTTTTGTAGTGATGGCTCCCTTGGTCGCTGACTTGACATTAGAGAGCAAGATGCTCCCACTACAAATTTATTAAAGGTAAAATTGGGATGCTACCTCTTGATTTACTTCTTCATCAAAAATTTATATAAATTTATTGTGTTCTTGCGGTATATTTTTTTTGAGGTATTCCTTGTCAGACCAATAGTAAGTGTAAGCAAACATATTTGTGTTTGTCATACAGGCATTGCACATTTTAATAAAAAATTAACTAATTTTTAATCATTTTTTAATCATGAATAAAAGTTAGTTAACAAAGTAATAACTACTGGCTTGAACTACCAAATATTCTCCAGTTTTGTTGCAGCTAATTCTTTGATGTTTCAAGATTTTTCTGGTAAATATTAACTGCTTTGACAGCAAAAGCGGTCAATTTAAGCATGAAGTATAAAACTATCTACTGATAAAAATGGTAGGAAATGTAGCGATTTTTTAGCCTTCATCCTTTTCAGTGAATTATTCACCAAGTTTTTGATTCCACATGAATACTTTTGGAGTAATTTAAATGACATCAAAAAGCAGTAATAAAGTTCCTGACGTCAGCGTTAACGCCACTCCCACAAATCCTGTACCCTTGATTCAGCAAGACCTTTACTTTGGACTAGATATTCCCGGAGAAGGAAAGTTATCTGATGCCGAGTTCCAAGCATTCTTAGACAAAGTTATTGCACCCCGCTTCTTCGGCTTGACCAAGTTCAATGTTAAAGGCCAAGTCAAGGATGCTAACGGCAAAATTAATAAAGAAAATTCTCGACTCGTCACCATAATTACAGAAGATACACCAGCTAACAAAACTGCGATCGCCGAAGTGCGAGCAACTTACAGTCAGCAGTTCAATGGTAAGGGTTCGTTGCAAGTCACCAATGCTGATGACCTGAAAATCAACTTTGGCCCTGCTGCGGATTTGTTTGACAATTCCGCCACACCCAAGTTGATCGAGGTAGACGCATATTTTGGACGCAACATTCCTGGTGATGGAGAAGTTTCTCAAAAGCAATTCCAGAAGTTTATCGACAACGTACTTGCACCCAGCGTCCCCGGATTGACGATTTTTAAGGCTCAAGGACAGGTGCGTTCGGCAAACGGGAGCATCACAAAGGAAAACTCTCAAGTCGTCAAGTTGATTTTAGAAGATACCTTGGCGAATGAAACCGCACTCAGCAATGCGTTGAAAACCTATCAGCAAAAGTTTAACGGCGCTGGGGAATTAATCGTAGCCAATCAGGATGTCAAAGTTAGCTTTGGCGCAGCCGCCGATTTATTTGATAATTCCGCCACACCTAAGTTCATCCAGGCAGATTTATACTTTGGACAGAACGCTCCCGGCGGTGGTAGCATTTCCAAAAATGCGTTTCAGAAGTTTGTCGATCGAGAAATTGCACCACGTTTCCCTGGCTTAACACAATTTGATGCCAAAGGGGAAGTCAAAAATGCTGCCGGAAAAATCGTCAAGGAAGATTCCCAGGTAATTAGACTGATCTTGCAAGATACATTAGCCAATGAAAAAGCCATTAATGATGTTCTCAACGCTTACAAGACCAAGTTTGGTGGCGGAACTCTGGCAGTATTCGATCAAGATATCACTGCCAGCTTTTCTACCGGACAAACGTCAAATCTAACTAGCGATCAACTGGTTTCCTTTGAACTCCAAGATGTTTTGATTCCTGCACAGTCAGCTATAGCCGATGTGAGTGTGAATCTCGACTACAAACCAGGATTAGATAATAGTCAGTTCCGCGATATCATCCCAGTTGCGAAGTTTGTCAAAGATAAGCTGGCGAATTCTAAAAATCCGAATGAATTCTATGAAATCATCAACAAAAATCTCGCTACATCACTGCTGAATAATCGCAGCTTTGATTTAAAATCGGTTCTGGAAGAAGCATCCATCACACTGGATGTGGCACCAAATGCAAACATTCCCTTCGCATTTAGCACCACAGTTGCGATCGCTCCTAATGGCAAAACTGATGCATTAGTTTCCTTTGAACTCCAAGATGTTCTGATTCCTGCACAGTCAGCTGTAGCCGATGTGAGTGTGAATCTCGACTACAAACCAGGAGTAAACAATAATCAGTTTCGCAATATCCTTCCAGTGGCTGAGTTTGTCAAGGATAAGCTAACGAATTCTCAAAATCCTGGTGAGTTCTATGAAATCATCAACAAAAATCTCGCTACATCACTGCTGAATAATCGCAGCTTTGATTTAAAATCGGTTCTGGAAGAAGCATCCATCACACTGGATGTAGCACCAAATGCAAACATTCCCTTCGCATTTAGCACCACAGTTGCGATCGCTCCTAATGGCAAAACTGATGCATTAGTTTCCTTTGAACTCCAAGATGTTCTGATTCCCGCACAGTCAGCTGTAGCCGATGTGAGTGTGAATCTCGACTACAAACCAGGAGTAAACAATAATCAGTTTCGCAATATCCTTCCAGTGGCTGAGTTTGTCAAGGATAAGCTAACGAATTCTCAAAATCCTGGTGAGTTCTATGAAATCATCAACAAAAATCTCGCTACGTCACTGCTGAATAATAACAGCTTTGATTTAAAATCGGTTCTGGAAGAAGCATCCATCACACTGGATGTGGCACCAAATGCAAACATTCCCTTCGCATTTAGTAACACGGTCAAAATCACGACCGATGGCAAAACCGATGAATTGGTTTCCTTTGAACTCAAAGATGTTTTGATTCCGGCACAGTCAGGTATAGCCAACGTCACCGTTGATTTAGACTACAAAGCAGGAGTAGACGATAGTGAGTTCCGCGACATCATACCAGTTGCGAAGTTTGTCAAAGATAGCCTGATGAATTCTAAAAATCCGAATGAGTTCTATGAAATCATCAACAGAAATGTAGCCGAGCATACCTTCTCCAATTTAGGATTAGCGTCTGTCTTGGACTCCCTGACTATTACATTGGGTGTGGAACCAAATTCAGGTATTCCTTTCCCCTTTACTGACACAGTTACCGTCACCGCAAACGGAATTACTCAATCCCACGGGATAATTTAACTCGCGCTTAACAGTTTGACTACTGGGATTTAACTTAAAAGCGTTGACAACTTGATATTGATGTAGGTCTTGGTTGGGAGTCTACACCAAGGCCTACTGCTTCTATAATTACCTATTTAGGAGCATTGAATGATACTTTAAACACTAAAAAACAGGGGTAAATTTGATTTGAAATTTCTCTCGGCTATACCTAAAAGTTATAAATCTAATGCTTATAAAGCATTGGATTTTAGGGACATGTTTTATTAATCTATAAATCAGTACATTTATCAGAATCCTGTTGTCCCATTCTGCCGTTATCTTTGCAGGCATCCTCCACGAGGATTGGCTGAACCACCAGATGCAGATTATCCCTTTGTACTGACCACAGGTCGTCTCTACGGTCACTGGCACACCCAAACGCGCACAGGTAGGATTGAGAAAACGCGACAGATTTTGTTATGGTAACGATCCTGAAGCCCCTGGTAACTGGCTTTGGGGAGCCTTAAAATAAGTTGTCACGGATGAATATCGTGTTTTGATCGCAATAAATAACTGCTGGCCGCAATCAAGAGAATTGAAATCGCAAGATAGAGCAGATCAAGAGTTGTTGAAATTGGCATTTCTAAGACTTTTTTAAAGAAGCCAACTACAAGTACCATAACAATAACTTTCAAAACTTTGTCTTTTAACTGATCGAGTGATTTAATTTCCAAAATCTGAATTTCTTCATTCTGCCTGCCAATATCAATTTTTGAGATAAATAATTCATAAATTCCAAAGCTAAATATCATTAAAACAATCCCAATTAAGTACATATCAATACCACCAATAATGCCACTGAGGATACTTTTAGCTGTTTCCTCATGTTTAAAATGTAAGTATCCGCTTAATCCTGAAATAATTTCTGCGCTACCCAATATAAATAAACCTAGTACGCTAAAAACCCCAAACAAGACAGGGACAATCGCCAAAAATCTGACTGTCCACAGTGTAGTTTCTACAAAATGCTCTAATTTTTGTTTATGGTTCATCTGTTAATTTATTGCTGGTATCGGGATATACATTAGATTATGTAAGTATAATCTAGAACTCTATCATAATCCTTGATAGTTTGAACAGCCACATGACTACAGTGCTTATGTGAGTTTCAATCCATTAACATGAATTAAAAAGAATATAAAGCTTTATTCATTGTCAAGGTTTTTGATTGGAAGACTTAATACGAGTTGTGAAATATAAAGCTGGAGTATAGTAAGGCTGAATCTGAGCTATTTTACGACGGCTACAAAATATTTAAAATGTCATAATTCCATAATTTTACCGGGTATGCCTAAAAGTTATAAGTGCCATGCTTATAAAGCATTAGACTTTACGGACATGTCCTATTAACCTAAATTCTTAAGGGTTTTAATATTCGGTAGTTAAATTACTCGTCAGTAGATGTAATTAGCGAAGGAGTGTGTTACTTGCTGCAAAATGTTACGTTGTTAGGTGTGTTGGCGATCGCTATCGGTGCAATTCCTGGTGCTGTGAGTCGCTATTATCTGACTGAATTTTGCAAAAGAGCCATAGGTACAAACTTTCCTTACGGCACTTTTATTATCAATTTCACAGGCTGTTTATTAATGGGCTTTTTCTTCACATTATTTAAGGGGATTAAAGAATTTCCCCCTGAGATAGATTTGCTGGTAAGAACTGGTTTCTTGGGTTCTTACACAACCTTCTCAACCTACGGATACGATACATTTACGTTGTGGCGAAATGGCAAGCAGGGAGCCAGCATTTTTTACTGGGCAGGTAGTGCGATTTTAGCGGTAGTTGGTATTATCTTAGGTCGTTATTTAGCGCAGCTAATTGTCGGCTCATAGCGATTCACTTCAACAAAAATACCAATTTTCATCTAATTACCTCATTAAAAAGGCAACTTTTAATAATGCAAATTACTTTTCTTCGTACTGTTATGGCGATAGCTTTAGGTGCGATGCCAGGTGCTTTAGCACGCTACTTGATAACTGAATTTACCAAAGCAACTTTTGGTAAAGATTTTCCCTATTATGGGACATTTTTTATTAATGTAACTGGGTGTTTTATCATTGCTTTGTTTTACACCTTAAACGAGGAAAAGTTTAAAAATATTTCACCGGAAATTCGGTTAATAATCGCCACTGGTTTTTGCGGAGCTTATACCACTTTTTCGACTTACGGATTAGAGACGTTTACCCAAATAGATAAAGGCAATACAACAGTAGCTTTAATCTATTGGTTAGGCAGTATGGTAGTTGGGATGCTTGCTGTGCAATTGGGTGTAACTTTAGGTAGCCTTAATTCTAAGTCAAATTAAGCTAACATCTACGAGCATAAATATTGAGGATCAGGCAGTCATTCTGCTTAAGTTGACATGACTGCTACTCCTTAAACTACTGCAAGCAGAGCAATTATTGAGGAGTTTTTTTCGGCAAATAGCAACTTGAGGATAGGCAAGTTTATGGTAAAAGCATCAAAAAAGGCTGTCAAAAAATTATGGCTTAAAGAAATACTGATATTTAAAGGTTCTGTTATTCCAGGAGTTTTGGAACGTGCGCTCTTCTGTGGCGCATTTGGCATTCTGATTTCCTTTCTTTACTCCAAGCAATTGCCAGTTTCTCAACCCATTTTAGGTAGTGTAATTCCCAGTATTGTTTTAGCTTTATTGCTAGTTTTTCGTACTAATACAGCTTATGAGCGATTTTGGGAAGGAAGAAAACTCTGGGGTAGTACAGTTAACACTATCCGCAATTTAGCTTGGGAAATTTGGGTTGCAGTTGACGAAGTTGAACCTGGAGATAAAGAGCGCAAAATTACTGCATTACGTTTATTGCCGGCGTTTGCGATCTCCAAAAAGCTATATCTCCGTTATGAACCAGCTAGTGAGGAGTTAAAACCTTGGGTTTCGCCCTCTCAATATAGCAGGTTGCAAAATATTCAAAATATGCCTTTAGAAATTTCTCGTTTGTTAGGAGATTACTTACAGCAGGAATACAAGCGAGGTCTTTTAACTAATTATCAATTGGCTAGTATTCACACTCTGATGAATAATTTGATGGATAATGTAGGTGGCTGCGAACGCATTTTGAAAACACCAATCCCCCCAGCCTACGTCATTCATTTAAATCAATTGGTACTTATCTACTGTTTAATTCTACCTTTTCAATTTGTCAAAGATTTAGGTTTGTGGACAGGTATATTTGTCGCCATTGTCAGTTTTGCATTGTTTGGGATTGAGGAAATTGGCGTGGAAATCGAAAATCCCTTCGGTTACGACCATAATGACTTACCACTAGATAAAATTTGTCAAACTATTCAGAACAATATTGAAGAATTCATTGCTTATCAAACAAATCAAGACAGTATGGAAACCTAAATTAATTTCTCATACAAAAATAAAAATATCTAGCAGCCAAAAGGCAAAGCATATAGAAATAGGAAAATAATTTATCCATATTTCGTCTATTCAAGTAAAATAAACTAAGATGATTATGGCAAATACAAACAGGTAAGTTAGGCGCTCGAAGATGGTGAAACTGATAAAAAGATCAACTTGGTTAGATTTAGCAATTGATGTAAGAAGTTCTGTTATTCGTGCCATTTGGCGACGAGTACTAGCTACTATGATATTTGCCTTTCTAATTGCGATCGCCTATCACAAAGGAGTTGCCGTTAACCAGCCTACTCTAGCTAGTTTAATCCCTGGAGTTGTCCTTGGGCTTTTACTGGTTTTTAGAACTAATACAGCTTATGACAGATTTTGGGAAGCTTGTAAAATTTGGTATGACTTGCTCAATGCCAGTCGCATTTTATGCCGAAATATTTGGACAATTGTTCAAGTCAATAATCCCGAAGATTTACGAAATAAAATATTTAATATTCGATTGATAGCTATATTAATAACAGCGATTAAGTTACATTTAAGAAATGAGAATATAGATGACACAATTGAAAAAAATCTTACTAAAGAACAGTATTTAGAATTAAAGCAAGTTCATAATGTACCAATCAGAATTATTAATTGGCTTGCCGAATATTTTGGACATCTTTATCACGACCAAAAAGTAATTCCCTACCGATTGTTTGTTGAATTAAATCGCTCTTTAGACCAAATAACAATGTTATTTAGCGGCTGTGAACGAATTTTAAACACACCGTTACCCAGACCTTATTCAATTCATTTAAAACATTTATTATTGTTATATTGTTTTGCTTTACCTTTTCAATTTGTACAGGCACTAGATTGGTTCACTATCCCGACTGTAGGAATTATTAGCTTTGCACTACTAGGAATAGAAGATATTGGGGTAGAAATTGAAAATCCTTTTGGTTACGATCGCAATGACTTACCTTTAGACCGATTTTGTCAAGAGCTACAAGCGGAAATTGAAACAGAATGGATTAATTGTGAACCCAATAAAATTGCTTCAGGAATAAACCTTAAAGAGAAATAGCGATCCCCCGCTCCTTGACATCTCAGTATTTCAGCTTGATAGTCATGAAAATACCTGCTCAAATACTTGTAAATTAGGAAAAAACAATCATGAAGTTAGACAAGTTTGTTCTAGCACAAAATATGGCTTTCCTGATATCTATCCCTCCAGAAAGTAAACTAGCTAAATTACTGGCTTTTTGCCTGAGTACAAAAGCTAGGGAAAATACTACAGGAACCAAAATATTGGAAATGACTTATGAGCTAATGGAAAATCCCTCTAAGTTGCCTTATTGGACTCAAGACATTATGGGACAGGATTTAGATTACACTACTGAGGAATGGAAAGCCCTGGGAGAAATGGGTATTAAGGATGCTAATGAGTTTATGGCTACTATATGGCAGGAATTAGAAAGTTTGACTTTATAAGTGCTGTTTTCAAAATCCGAGGTTCTATAAATTTTAGAAACAGCATTAATAATATCCAAGGAGGAGCATCCATCTGGGAAAGAATTTCTCAGGTTGTGGATTTGGCAATATCAGGGGTAATACACGAACGTAGCTATAACATATTACCCTGGTGCCACTCTGGACACCGATGAAAATAGAACATTGGATTTTAAATAGTTATAAGAGTAGGTATCACCCTATAAATAAAAAATGAAGTCGCAAGTCGCTTTTCGCAAGTATTGAACTAAGCCAGACACTTCGGGTGGGGTTTTTACCTACCTTGAGATACAAGGACTTTTTCGCCCACAATTCCACTCGGTTTTAAACCCTCACTGTTTCAATAAATATTTATTGTTTACTTTTAATTTTCTAGGTGTGTACAAAGTGACAATAAGGAAAACAGTATGTCTTTAAATGTTGAAATTTTAGAGCAGAGTTTTGCAAAAGTTAAACCCCGTGCTAATGAATTTGCAGCCAGCTTTTACGATAATCTTTTTCAAGCACACCCAGAGGTAAAGCCGTTATTTGCCAATACTGATATGGTAAATCAACAAAAAAAGCTGTTAAATTCTCTGATTTTGGTGGTAGAAAATCTCCGCAATCCAGAAGCTTTAAGTCCAGTTCTCAATGCACTAGGCGCGAGACACATCGGCTATGGTGCTATTCCCAAATATTATGGGCCAATAGGGGAAGCTTTGCTGCTCACATTTGAGCAGTATCTTGTTGAAGATTGGACTCCTGAAGTTAAAAAAGCTTGGCTAGATGCTTTTACAGCTATTACTGCATTGATGTTAAACGGTGCAGGTGTAGATAATGCACCATCAGTAATTAAATTAGATAAATCAGAGATAGCAGTCAATTCAGAACAACAAGCATCTATAAAACCAATTGAGCAAAAATTAGAGGAAATTCCCCTAGAACCAGCCCAAGAAATTTTCACAGAAATTCCAGAAAAAGAATATTCAGAATTACCTATAGAAATATTAGTAACCAGTTTTGAAAAAATTAAACCCTGCGGTGACGAATTTGCAGCCAGCTTCTACGAAAATCTGTTTAAAGCGCACCCAGAAATGAAACCACTGTTTACTAAAACAGATATAAAAAACCAAGAGAAAAAATTGTTAAATTCTCTGGTTTTGGTAGTCGAAAATCTCCGCGCTCCCGAAGCTTTAGGGTCAGTTCTCAAAGCTCTAGGAGCTAGACACGTCAGCTATGGAATTATTCCCAAATATTATAGACCACTGGGGGAAGTCCTGCTGGTAACGTTTGAGCAGTATCTCCAACCAAATTGGACTCCTGAAATCAAAAAAGCTTGGCTAGATGCTTTTAGAGCAATTACTGCGTTGATGTTAAAAGGAGCGGCGGAAGAATCTGCACATCAAGTTGTCCAAGCAGAGAAACCTGTACCAGCTGAAAAACCTGTAATTTTAGCAAAATCTACAACATCAAAAGCCGAAATAGCCAAAGAATCTCAGCTATTGCAGCCCACAGCAACACAAGAGAAAAAATCTTTGATATCAATTCAGTTTGATGGTGATGTTTTAAAAGAAATTATTAATAATTTTACTGTTAATTATCAGCAATTTCAGACCAAAATTTCAGAACAGCCATTAAATCAAGTCCTCAAACAAATTCCTCGGAAACTTATTGATGCTTTCTGGATCACACCAACATGGATAATCGCTATAGCTTCAGCAGTCATTTTTACGGTGGTTGTTGTGATTGTCGATGATAATTCTGTGTTGGGAAAGGCTTTCGGTTCTGCTGACACTATTAGTTTGGTAGTGGCGCTAGTTTTATTCATTAAGGAAACTCCAGATCGCCGCAAACAATTTCACTATCAAGCTTGGAGTACAATTGATGCAGCGCATGGGGTAAAAGTCAGTTACGCTAGAATTCTCGCACTTCAAGATTTGAACGAAGATGGTGTTTCTCTCAGAGGTTTGGATGCTCCTAGTGCAGAGTTAGTAGATATTAATCTCCCCAATGCTAATTTGAGTAATGCCAATTTGATTGAAAGCGATTTGACTAATGCCAATCTCAGCCATGCCAATTTAGATAATGCTAATCTCTCTCAGGTTAAACTTAGTGGTGCAGATATGAGTCATGCAAAACTGGGTTTTGCTCGCTTGAGTCAAGCTAATCTCAGTAGTGCCAATCTCAGTGGTGCTAATTTGATTTGTGCAGATTTGAGTCATGCCAACCTGAGTGGTGCGAATTTGAAGGAAGCTAGTTTGAGTGGTGCTAACCTGGAGGGAGCCTACCTGACTGGTGCGAATCTTAAAAATGCTAAAGTCAGCGATTATGAACTCAGAAGTGCTTTCAAGGAAGGTGCGATTATGCCGGATGGTACAAAATATCGCTCTGAGAATTAAGCTCAAGAACAATTTTTTTTCGTCAGTCACTATAGGGAAACCTGCGTACACCGTTGAGTTTAGCTGTTTTCATAGGATAGGGATTACTGCAAGCATCAGAACTTTGTCACAGAGGACAAATTTTAAACCATTTGAATGCAATTATATACCGAGGCGATCGCACTGCTGACATCTGCCCCTAGCTGACTAAAATTTGCCCTCTATGTTTGCCGCCATTGTCATTTAAACTGGAAGTAATAGATATTTTAAATCTATCAATCAATTCAAGTCTAAGTTACAACTTAACCTAAATTAAACCTTTACTTAACCTCAATTCAAACATTCAGAATAGAAATTAAATTATCTTTGGTTGTTCACTAGACGAAAATCAATTGTTCAGAAGAGTTTAAGTGAAAAATAATAATTTAGCTTAAATAATTTAAATTGGGTGCAAACAATTATGAGTAAAACCAAAAAGACTAGCAAAAGTATTAATTTAACTAATTCTCAGTATTACTTTAATCGAGAATTAAGCTGGTTGGAATTTAATCGGCGGGTGTTGCATGAGGCGTTAGATGTCCGCACCCCCTTATTAGAAAGACTGAAATTTACTGCTATCTTCAGTTCTAATCTAGATGAATTTTTCATGGTTCGTGTTGCACTGCTTAAAGAACAAGTTCAAGCACAGTTCAGCCAGCAAAGTATCGATGGACGCACCCCACAACAACAATTAGAAGCAATCTATCAATGTCTGCATCCAATGGTGATGGAACAGCATCGTTACTTTGAGCAAGTGCTGCGCAAAGAAATGGCATCGCATGGTATTCATCTTCTTAATTACATTGATATTACTCCTGAACAGCGTAGTTACTTACAACAACTATTTCAAAACAAGATTTTTCCCGTTCTCACCCCCCTAGCAGTCGATCCTAGTCATCCCTTCCCCTTGATGGCTAATCTCAGTCTCAATTTAGCAGTCGTAGTCAAAGCTCCCAACACAGGAGAAGAAAAGTTTGCTAGAGTTAAAGTCCCAAATATTCTACCTCGCTTTATCTCGTTACCCCAGGAATTACAGCAACATAATGGTAAGTTAAATTCCTGGACAGGTGTGGCTATAGAGCAAGTTATTGCTCACAATTTAGAAGCTTTATTTCCGGGGATGATTATTAAAGAATATCATCTATTTCGCTTAACTCGTGATGCAGATTTAGAATTAGCAGAAGAAGAAGCGGATGATTTATTATTAGCAATTCAGCAGGAGTTACGTAAGCGTCATTTTGGTGGCTCTGTAGTGCGATTAGAAATCCAGCCATCAATGCCTGATTCAGTCCGACAGATGTTAATGGCAGAAATGGAACTGGCTAAGAGTGATATTTATGAGATAGACGGCTTATTGAATTTGAAAGATTTAATGTCGTTTATGAAATTGCCTTTGCCTAACTTGAAAGATCTAACTTGGACACCAGTAATTCCACCCCGTCTGCGTCATTTCCATCAACCTAGTAAAATCGCCAATATAGATGGTGAGGAAAGCAATATTTTCGCAGTAATTCAGCAAAAAGATTTGCTAGTACATCATCCTTATGAATCTTTCCGGGGTTCTGTAGAGTTATTTATTGCTCAAGCTGCTCGCGATCCCAATGTATTAGCAATCAAGATGACTCTTTATCGCACTTCGGGAGATTCGGAAATTATCAGTTCTCTGATTAATGCGGCGGAAAGCGGTAAACAAGTTGCTGCGATCGTCGAACTTAAAGCTCGCTTTGATGAAGAAAATAACATTACTTGGGCTACTAAATTAGAAAAATCTGGTGTTCATGTAGTCTATGGATTGGTAGGACTCAAGACTCACACCAAAATCGTGCTGGTGGTGCGTCAAGAAGGAGAAAATATCCGGCGATATGTTCATATTGGTACGGGAAATTATAATGCCAAAACAGCCAATTTATATACTGATGTGGGATTACTAAGTTGTCGAGAAGATTTAGGAGCAGATTTAACCGATTTATTTAATTATTTGACAGGCTATTCTTGCCAAGATTCTTATCGCAAGTTGCTAGTATCTCCTGTGAATATGCGTACTCGCATTATTGAGTTAATCCACAGAGAAATCGAGCATTGTAAAAACGGCAACAGAGGTCATATTATCGCGAAAATGAATTCTTTAGTTGATGCCGAGATTATTACCACTCTCTACGAAGCTTCTCAAGCGGGGGTAAAAATTGACTTAATTGTCCGGGGAATTTGTTGTTTGCGTCCGGGAGTTCCCGAAGTTAGTGAAAATATCAGAGTTATTAGTATTATCGGTCGGTTTTTAGAACACTCGCGGATATTTCACTTCTATAATAATGAACAAAGTGAAGTATATATTGGTAGTGCTGATTGGATGCCTCGCAACTTAGATCGGCGGGTGGAAGCTGTGACACCAGTTGAAGATGCCGATATTGTACAAAATTTACAAAATATTTTAGCAATCATGCTATTAGATAATCGACAAGCGTGGGAACTACAATCAGACGGTTCTTATATGCAACGTCACCCCGATGAAAATGATCAAGAACGGAATGCCCAAAATATTCTGATGGAAAAGACACCGTAATTATAGAGCGCAAGTAAATAAATATATGGCGGTTCTCAGCCCTTGAGAGGTGAACCCCACCCCCAACCCCCTCCCCGCAAGCGAGGAGGGGGCTATGATGCATTGGTGTCAACTTACAGCAATTTTCAGGTAAATGAACCACAAACAAACCTCACTTCCATTCCTCTCTCCTAAGAGGAGAGAGGCTTTGATTTTCTCCCCAACGCTAGTAGGGAAGGGGCTGGGGGTTAGGTCTTTTCATTGTGGTCTAAATACATGAAAACTGCTGTAACCCTGTTCTGTCACTCTCCGAAAACATTTGCTATTGCTGAATTCTAGAGCTTTTGCATAGCAAGCGATCGCACGATTATTTCCTAATTACAAATACCTGACCCATTTTTTTCTAATAGGAAAGCTTGTATTGATTGCCTCATAAGGCTTCTAGCAATCGCCCTTCCGGAAAGTGACAGAAGAGGGGTAACGTGAAACTCTTGCCAAGACGTGATGAGTGCGTTTTTTCGCTTCCCATCAAGCAAGATCCGCCGCGTCACCCCACCCCAGTTTTGTCTAAAGCCAAAACTTCCCCTCAGAGCAGGCTCTGAGGGGATTGAGGGGTGGGGTAAAATGCCTGTAGAATAAGCGTTAGAAGCACAATTTGACACGTATGGCTATGATGTAGCTCATTTGATGAGGAAAAGCTATATAACTAAAGCCAACTTTGTTTTTTGGCATACATAATACTGGCAATCACAATTAATATCATCACGCCGATGACGAGAGGATAAGCCAAAGGTTGATCTAATTCCGGCATATATTTAAAGTTCATACCATAAAAGCCAGAAATGAAAGTGAGGGGTAAGAATACTGTGGAAAGGATAGTCAGGCGATTAATTCGTTCACTGGTTTTGCTAGCAGTATTGTCGCGTTGAATTTCGAGTAATTCTGACATCCAGATTCTCAAAGCTTGGTATTCTTGCCAAAGTTTATCGACTTGATGAATCAATTCTTGAGTGAAAAGTTCCTTGACTGGCTGGGTTAACCATTGGAAATCTTCGTAATCCATCATAGCTAAAAGAGACTTGATGCTTTGAAAATTACGCCGTCCACAGCGAGTAGATTGCCTCATTGTGGCAATTTTTTTGTAAGTTGATTCATCACCAGAATTATCTAAAACTGCATCCTCTAAATCATCAAGTTGTCTAGAAATATAGTCAAATACAGTATAGTAATTATTTAAAATATCTTTATAAATGAGATATAAAATATAATCTATGCCCCAATTTTCAAGATTGATAATTCGTCTTTGAATATTGTTGCTTAAAATACTTAAAATTCTAATTTCTGTATCTTCAAAGGTGATGATAAAGTTGTTTCCCACAATAATACTGCCACGCACTATCTCAAATTCGCGATTTTTCATTTGATTAGTGAGAATTTCATAGCAATCAAATAAACAATCTTCTATATCTTCATCAATGCCGATAGGAAAATGGTTGAAAATCATGTCAACACGAGATGGCTTGATTTTAAATTGGTTGATAATTTTCGCAATAGCAGTGCGATCGCGGAAGCGAATACAGCGCAACCAGATATTGTGAGGGCTATTAATCCTTTCCAGGATGGCATTGACATTGTTACTGGTGAATACTTCCAGATGATTCTGAGAAAAGGTAAGCAGAATTAGCATATCCCAATCCTAATTGAGCCGTGAAAAAACACGGTTATTGGAAATCATACCTTGAGAGTTGTTTCACCTGAACACTGTAACTGTGATAACGACAGGTTAAGAAACAGTTGCAAAGGCGGAGAAACCCAAAACATGCATCTGTTTCATTCTTTTTGCCAATTGGTATTAGTTAAATTTGAAGAGTGCGATCGCTCACTAAATGTCACCAGCGCGATTCATTGATTATTGATAGTTATTGCACTGATGGTTTGGAGGCTACAGCTAACACCACAGCAGCAGGAATTTCCACACTACCGTTGGAGACATACTTTTTTGCTCCCTCGATAATTGCATTCTCAATATTGTGGCGTTGTGTTGTGGTTTGCATTGCCAACATCGGCCCCAGCCGCGCTGTACTTGCAATCACTGTGGGTAAGACATCTTCAGGTGTGGGGAAATTCCACAATATAGGCAGTTCGGTAACTGATACGGAGGTGAATCCGACTGCTTGCAAAGCTGTTTCACATTCTGTGGGTTCGCCAAAGCGGAACAAAGGTGGACCTGGAGGTAGATCTACATTCATGTTGCCATGAGTCTGCACTGAGCCGAGGATCAGTTTCATGAAAGGATTACGGGTTGGTGGTGTCCAGCAGGTGAAAGCATAGCGCCCTCGGGTTTTGAGTACTCGCCAAGATTCGGCGATCGCTTTTTGGGGTGCGGGGAAATGCAGAATACCCAAGTTACAGACGATGGCATCAAATCGAGCTGACTCAAAAGGCAGATTTTCGGCATCCCCAGTATAAAATTCAGCTTGGGGACAACGCGATCGCGCCATCGCCACCATATTCTCTACCAAGTCTAAGCCAGTGACTATGGCTTGTCTGCCCACCGCCGCCGCACTCAGCCATCCAGTACCACAAGCGACATCCAGCAATTGCGTACCATATCCCACGCCGACTGCATCTAAGATGGCTGTATTCACCTGAGATGTTACCTGGGCGATCGCGCGATCGTATGTTTGCGCCACTCGAGAAAATCCGTCATGCTCAAATTGCTTGAAAGCTTCGCGATCTATGTGAGAATAATCTGTCATATTTTACCTCCTGGCTACTTGCCAAAATTCAGAAACTTTAACCCTAATAAAAGCGCCGCCACAGTCCCGGCTACAGCAATTTCCCCTTGGGTAATTTTCTCTAAAACCGATTTTACAGGAATTAATATAACTTCAATTTCTTCTGTAATATCTAACTGTTGTTCTTTGGCTTTTATGACATTTTCTGCTAAAAATAAATGGATTTGATTAGTATCTTTACTGGGCTTATCGTATAGAGTGGCGATTTTTCTCACTTGTTGAGTAATATAACCAGTTTCTTCTGCCAATTCTCTAACCGCTGCTACTTCCGCACTTTCTTGTTGTGGATCAAAACTTCCTGCTGGCAGTTCGATGAAAAATTCACCGACTGCGTGTCGATATTGCCGCACAAATACAATCTCTTGATTGAGAGTAATCGGTAAAATTAAAGCTACTTCTGGTTTAAGATTAACAAAATAATCATCGATAATTTTGCCATTAGGTAATTCTATTTCATCTTGCCGCACTTGGCACCAAGGATGATCTAATACCATTTTTGATTTTAAGATAGTCCATTTTTTGAGGTTGGTCATTTGTTATTTGTCAATAGTCAGTTGTCAGTTGTTATTGGGCATTGGGCATTGGGCTTGTGGCGGGACAAGGGCACTCTTGCAACAGTCAACAGTCAACAGTCAACAGTATCCCCTGCCCCTGCTTTTTTCGGTAAAAAAGTATAACAGATGTATTCAAACAACAATACTTTAGAGCTAAAGTGTGATATTTGTGTAATTCGCCCTAGCCTGAAATCAAAATATCTATGCAAATTCAAGTAAAAGTATTTACTGTCAATAAGCGGTTTCCCTTGACGATTAGTCGGGGTACAACTGCACAGACAACAAATATCTGGGTGAGTGTTTCTCAAGATGCGATTGCAGGCTGGGGGGAAGCATCACCTTTTGGTGTCGGCAATCATGGGCAATCGACTGATAAAATCAAAGATGCTTTGCAGCAAGTTACACCGATTTTGCAGAGATTCAGCCCGTTACAACGGCAGCAAGTTGAGGAAGAGTTAATCAAGATGCAGGTTCCTTCGGCTGTGAGGGCGGCGCTGGATATGGCTATGCACGATTGGTTGGGGAAGCGCGTCGGCTTACCACTGTGGCAACTTTGGGGACTCGATCGCGATCGCATCGTCCCGACTTCAGTCACTATTGGCATAAATTCTCCCGCAGGAGCGCGAGCTAGGGCGCGGGACTGGTTACAATTTACAGATGTCCGTCTTTTCAAGGTAAAGCTAGGTAATCCTGATGGCATAGAAGCAGATCGGCAAATGTTATTAGCAGTTAAAGAAGAAGCACCAAATGTGGAATTTTTTGTTGATGCTAATGGTGGTTGGAGTTTGAACGATGCGATGGAAATGTGTAATTGGCTGAGTGATTTAGGTATAAAGTATGTAGAACAGCCATTGCCAAGGGGAGAAGAACAAAGTTTAGCAGAATTAAAGGAGCATACACCGCTGCCGATTTTTGTCGATGAAAGTTGCTTTAGTTGCGCTGATATTCCCCAACTAGCAAACTATGTTGATGGTATTAATATCAAACTGATGAAATCAGGAGGCTTAACAGAAGCAATGCGAATGGTAAATACAGCAAAAGCCTATGGTTTGCAAGTCATGTTTGGTTGCTATTCTGATAGTTCGCTAGCCAATACAGCAGCAGCACAGCTAGCACCTCTAGCTGATTATTTAGATTTAGACAGTCATCTGAATTTAATCGACGATCCTTTTATGGGTGCATCGATTCAACAAGGGAAAATTTTGCCCAACGATTTACCAGGTTTGGGGGTACAACATAGTGCGTTTGCCACTTAATCAACGAATAGCTATTTTGCTGCATGAGGGAACGGCTGGAACTCAGGGCAAAACAGGGTTGTCACTTTTACGTTACAGTGAAGCCCCAATCGTCGCCGTCATCGATCGCGAATGTGTAGGAAAATCTTTACCAGAAATTACAGGTATTAAGCGTGATGTACCAATTGTTGGATCTGTAGCCGCATCTTTAGAATACAAGCCGCAAGTTTTGGTAATTGGTATTGCACCCAAAGGCGGTGCTGTACCAGATGATTATTGGCATGAACTCAAAGATGCGCTACAAGCTGGAATGTCATTGGTGAATGGTTTGCACACACCATTAGCAACGATGCCAGAATTAAATGCACTGCTGAAACCAGGGCAATTAATTTGGGATGTGCGCAAAGAACCACCGAATTTAGACGTTGCTAGCGGTTTAGCACGTACCCTTCCCTGTCGGCGGGTATTAACTGTGGGAACTGACATGGCAATTGGGAAAATGTCAACCAGCCTAGAAATGCATTGGGCGTCAAGACTTAGGGGTTGGCGTTCTAAATTTTTAGCCACCGGTCAAACTGGTGTCATGCTAGAAGGAGATGGCATAGCCTTAGATGCCGTGCGAGTAGACTATGCTGCTGGTGCTGTCGAACAAATGCTGATGCGCTATGGCAAAAACTACGACATCGTGCATATAGAAGGACAAGGTTCTCTGTTACATCCCGGTTCAACAGCAACTCTGCCCTTAATCCGTGGTTCCCAACCCACTCAACTAGTGTTAGTTCATCGATTTGGACAAACTCATAACCGCAATAATCCCCATGTACCAATTCCGCCTTTACCAGAAGTGATCCGGCTTTATGAAACAGTTGCTAGTGCAGGCGGTGCCTTTGCCCCTGTGCGAGTAGTTGCTGTTGCATTGAATACGGCTCATTTAGATGAGACGGGGGCTAAAGAAGCGATCGCCCAAACAACAGCACAAACTGGATTACCCTGTACTGATGCAGTCCGTTTTGACGCTAACATCCTGTTAGACGCAGTGATGAGGAATTAAAACCGCAGCGCATCATATTTATCGGTGCGTTAAGCTTGGCTGTAACGCACCCTTGTAATTTTTGCAAAGTAATGCGATCGCATTATCACTTCATGGGTAGACGCTGCATCGGCTTGTCCTAGACATTGCTTGACTTTTAAAACAGTCGCGACAATTTAAGTTTTACCTAATATCTTACACCTACACTTAGAAGTGTGAAGCTATACAAACAGAGCTTACCTACCCTAAAAAAGCGCAAATCCTGTTTGAGGTAACGGGAACGACTTAGTTGTATGTGCGCTTAAATTTATGATTTTTCCGGTTGTTGATAAAAATATATGTTTATTACAACCGGAAAAATCAGTATTAATACTTTATTGCCAGATGTGAGTTACTTTATAATCATATCTAACTTCCAACTTGATCAAAAAACTAGCCGAATTGGCTACATCTGTTTTATTCTCTCTGCTAGAGTATTAAAAATATAGAATCAAAGACTTTAATAGGCGTAACTGCATATATTTTGCTGTGGCTGCATAGCAGCTAAAAATGCCTGTTGCTCTATTCTTATGGTATGGGAGGAATAAGAATAAGATGTCCCTAGAAATTTTAGAAAAAGTTAAGGAATTCCTGATCAGACTTGTCAAAGATGAAGGTTTTCGCACTCAATTGATGAGCGATAAAGTTGACGAAGTTAAAAAAGTTATAGAAGATGGCGGCTATAACTTTTCGCCAGAAGAATTTGAAACAGCAACTATCAAAATCTTGGAATTAAAAGAATTAGGTGAGTTTCACGAACTCACAGAACAAGAATTAATCGGGGCTGTAGGTGGTATTACAAACATTGGTTCAATTACTATTCAGCCACTTTATGGAGTTATCGTCGGGACTCCGAAAAAATGCATTCGTCCATGTCCAAAGCCAAGGCCCTGGCCGCAACCGCTGTATGGAATAGTCGTTGATCCGCCAATAGTCATCGATCCACCAATAGCACAGCCACTATACGGTGTAATTATCGATGATAGACCAACATCATAACTTTGGTGGTTCACCACATTAATTTTGATCGGCTGCTTTATCCCCGACTTCTTGAAGAAGTCGGGGATCTAATAAGCAACCCTTCATAACTATAAATGATGGCAATTTTTGGGGGAGAGGATGACATATCAGCGCACAAGTTATGCTGTTTGGGAAATCACTTTAAAATGCAATCTCGCCTGTAGCCATTGTGGTTCTCGCGCTGGTAATGCACGCACCAAAGAACTGTCTACAGAAGAAGCATTAAATCTCGTGCAGCAGATGGCAGAAGTCGGGATTAAAGAAGTTACTTTGATAGGTGGTGAAGCATTTTTGCGTCCTGATTGGTTGGAAATTGCCAAAGCTATTAATCAAGCAGGAATGCGTTGTGGTATGACTACAGGTGGCTATGGCATTTCTTTAGAAACTGCACGCAAAATGAAAGCCGCAGGGATTAATACTGTCTCTGTTTCTATTGATGGCTTAGAAGCAACTCACGATCGCCTGCGGGGAAAACCAGGTTCGTGGAAATACGCTTTTAAAACCATGAGTCATCTGCGAGAAGTTGGTATTACTTTTGGTTGCAATACCCAAATTAATCGCCTCTCAGCGCCGGAGTTTCCTAGTATTTATGAATGCATTCGCGATGCTGGTGCTGTAGCTTGGCAAATTCAGCTAACTGTACCGATGGGTAATGCAGCCGACAACGCAGACATTCTACTCCAACCTTACGAATTACTAGATGTTTACCCCATGATAGCCCGCGTGGCTCGTCGTGCTTACAGCGAAGGTGTGCAACTCCAGCCAGGAAATAATATTGGCTACTACGGCCCTTACGAACGGCTGTTGCGGGGACGGGGAACCGAGGAGGAATGGACATTTTGGCAAGGCTGTGCTGCTGGACTTTCCACCTTGGGAATTGAAGCTGACGGTGCAATTAAAGCTTGTCCTTCCTTACCTACTACAGCTTACACAGGTGGTAATATTCGCGACCATAATCTTAAAGATATAATTGAAAACGCTGAAGAATTGCGGTTTAATTTAGGAGCAGGAACACCAGAAGGCACAAAACATTTGTGGGGTTTCTGTAAAACCTGCGAATTCGCTGAACTTTGTCGTGGTGGTTGCAGTTGGACTGCTCATGTGTTCTTTGATAAGCGAGGTAACAATCCATACTGTCATCATCGCGCGCTTGTCCATGCAGAAAAAGGTTTAAGAGAGCGAGTTATTCCCAAAGTGAAAGCTAAAGGGCTTCCTTTTGATAATGGGGAATTTGAACTGATAGAAGAGGCGAACGCAACACCTTTCCCGGAAAACGATCCGCTACATTTTACCAGCGATCGCATTCAATGGTCTGGTAGTTGGCAAGAAGAACCTGAAAATGCTTACTCTGTGGTTGGGTAATTTGGAGGAAATATGGACTTCTCAGCTAATATTGAGACAAATACGAGCGAAGTAGAGAAACTATCCCTACTACCACGTTCAGCTTGGGATAGACAATTGCCTTATTTCAAAGCACTATTTAAAGCCAAACAAGCCTTAGATAAAACTTACGGAACTGTTAAAAAATAATACCAGAAATGTATTTTTCTGGCTGGGGCTTAGAGCAGCTTTTCCCAAGGGGTGAGTGAAAGGAGCGATCGCTTTTTTTACTATCAATGACAGCAAATTAGTTCAGAGGTCGTACAAAGTTTTAAACCAATTTACAAATATCTGTGCATTTGGATGTATCGGATTTAGAATTCGCTGCTTAATGGCATCATGTAGCTGTCGCCCTGGTGGATGTTGCCAAGCTAACCATGTATAAATGTGAGCTTTATCAACATGAGGATCTATAAATAACGCCCCTCTATTTTTTGCTTCTGCTACTACCTCCTGAGCATATTGCCAGAGAGGCTCACTCTCATCTGGAATCATATAAGCTAGGAAAGTTTCTAACATACCTCGCATCAGGTTATCTGGCATAATCCAGATACCGAATTTGATGCCATTGGTGCTGATAATTAGTCCTGTCTGTGGTATTTGCTGAGGAATTGTAGGGATACTTTGCAAACAAGCATTTCTGATACTTGTCCAACGTGCTGAGGCATCTTCATCTGCATCTATTATTATACCTAGATTTGTCAGTCCTGATGCTTGTAGCTCAGTAGATATTAGCTCTGCATTAATATTTTCATAACCTCCACAGTCTTGTATAAAGACAATCGGCTTGTTTTTCTTTCCCCAAGGAATTCCATTATTTTCTATAAGTTCTGGTATGACGCGCAGATCATCTGTTCCTTCTACCAAAAGCTTCTTGGGTTCATAACCTTTGGCCATTGCTAACGCACCTCAATTTCTCTTTCCGCAGCAATGACAATTTGAGATTCTTTAAAAACTATACTTTTATCTTTACCTCTTTCAATCCTATGAATCCTAATACCATCTTCAGTTACATCTTCCTCTTGTACAATAGTGGCTAAACTTGTCCAACAATCACTATTGTGAGTAGTTGCGAAAACTTGCACATTTAATCTTTTGGCTGTTTCCCAAATCAGTTTCCACATATCTGACATAGCCGTAAAATGGAGTCCCGTATCAATTTCATCAACAAATAAGTATCCATCTTTAGCACACACTGTAGCTAATGCAAGTCCTAAGATACGCCAAATACCATCACCCATACTGCCAATTGGTACACGCTGATTACTATCAGAAAGAAGGATAAAAAAACCGCCCCGCGAATCAAAGGAATATCTGGACTTTCGAGAACTAACTGGAGCAATCCGTTGAATTTTAGAGTCTATTCTATGAAGTGCTTGCTCTACAAGTTTTTCTTCAGGCGTTAGTACTATCTGATCAAATAGTTCAATCATCTTCTCGGTTCCTAGAGAAGATGATGTTATAAATTGTATTTTTGGTGCTGGATTTTTAGGATCTCTACGCAATTGACGAGTATAATCCTCTACAGGAAGTCCGCCATTAGCTGATAGTGGTAGTCTCCAAGGCTTTTCTTCTCGACCATAATTCCACTTAATACTGAAATCTAGTTCCCTTAATGCATCTGGGACTTCATCATATAGAAACTCAGGTGATGAGCTAAGTTGCTCTTTTGAAAAAATTTTGCGTTCTTCTATTGATACAATAAGCTCCTCTTGAATATTGCCATTAGTACCGGTTATTGAAAATTTGCTTCCCAGTTCAATCTCGTGACCATAAAAAAGGTGACGAACATCAAGCTCTTTATCTGGCCTTAACCTACGTTCACTACGCTCATCATCAAAAAAATATTCACTCCGGTTAGTCATTGTCTGGCGTAGTGGATCAAGATTATTCCGTGAGCATAAAAGTTGAATAGCTTCGAGTATTGATGTTTTACCAGTATTGTTTTTGCCAACTAGCAGATTTATTCTACCAAGCTGCTGAAGCTCGAAAGATTGGAAACTACGGAAATTATTTATTTTTATCGTCTTCAACATAATTTTGCTAGCCGGAGACAACAAAGAGATAATGACTGGTATTAGTATACGCAGCTTTGACATCTCTCAATCTAGCAAACATAGGTGGCTCTTTTCACCTCATGCCTCTACATCAGCGCTTTCGGCTTCTTTTTCCACAAGCTCAAACTGCACTTTGTTGTATAAATCTTGCAAAGAAATTTCAAAAGGTACGGTTACAAGTGCGATTGCTTCATCTTCTTCATCGTATTCACGCAGCGCCCATTGTTTCTTACCAGTTTTGGAAAATTGTTCTACATAAATCCGATTTTGATCGATTAATAAATATTCTTGAAAAGTGGGAATTGTCCGGTAAGCCTCAAATTTACCTTGGCGATCATAGTTTTTGGTTGATTGTGATAAAACCTCCACAATTATTTGTGGATTCACAATTATATCTAAACGATTGTTGAAATACTCTGGTTCATCTGCCAGAATCATCACATCTGGATAAGTATAAGTACGCTTTTGAGCTATCCATAAACGAACATCACCCATATACACTCGGTAGTGTTGTTTTTTGAAAGCAAAATTTAAATCAGTACTTAAATTGAGCGCTATTTGATTGTGATTTAGTGTACCACCAGCCATTGGAATTATTTGCCCATCAATATATTCGCTTTTGTAGTCAGCAGCTTCCTCTAGTTGTAAATATTCTTCTGGGGTGTAGTATCGCTGTTGTGTGATTTGCATAATTTTTTGAGATAGCGATCGCATTCAACGAACAGTGTAACGTGGTTATCCCCACAATCTCCTACCTGCTTTGCCATTTAATCTTTCATGGCTATTTTGCAATAAAGCGGGAATATCTAATTCTTCAGGACACCTGGGTAAACAATCCCCACATTCTGTACAACGGTTCGCTTTCATTCCTGCAAACCAGTGACCGGCATTTTCAAACATTCCATAGCGATATTTGCTATAGTCTGTCATGTCATATGCCACTGCTAGATTACGTAATCGCAATACCTCTGGAATATTAATATTTTCCGGGCAAGGTAAACAAGCATAGCAAGAGCTACACTTATCAGTTCCTAAAGCAATTTGCTGTTGATTTGCTAACCGTCCAAAAGCTGCAATTTCTGCTGATGTTAATTCATCTACACTGTCAGCAACCCGCAAAGGAGCAATTAATTCCTCTGGGTTGGCTGGCCCTATACTCAAGGTAGTAATCCGGCGATCGCTCAATAAAAATCGATAATTTAACTCTAAGGGTGAAAATGGATCGCACAAATCTTTTAAGGTTTGGGGTGGTGTGTAAAGTCGTCCCCCTTTATCCGCAGGAGAAATGATAAAAATCCCCATGTCTTTCTCCGTCGCTAGCTGAATAGCTGGTGCATGGCGTTGGAAAAAATAGTAATAATGCAGATTGACAAATTCAAATAAATCTGTATTTATGGCTGCTTGAATCAGATCTAACGATCCGTGAGTAGAAAAACCCACATGTCGCACCCTACCATCGGCGATCGCTTCTTGTACAGCCTCTATACAACCAGATTGCACCAATTCTAGATGTTCCCAAGTATTTAAGCCATGAATTCCCAAGCAATCTAGATAATCTAGCTGCAATTTTTCTAAAGATTCATCAATATAGCGACGCATCGTGTCAACATCGGCTGTCGGGGGAATTTTGCTAGTGATGTGAAGTTGGGAACGAGGTACAGATAACCCAGCTTTGAGTGCTTTACCAAAAAACTCCTCACTTTTGCCGTAACCTCTAGCAGTTTCTATATGATTAATTCCCAACGCCAAGGCTGTTTCGATGGTTTGCTGCGCATTTTCAGCATCAGCCAAATAGCGCATTGTTCCCAAAGAAAAAACCGACAGGTGTAGATTAGTTTTGCCAAAGCGTCGATATTGCATATAGTCAGTTGTCAGTTGTCATTTGTCATTTGTCCCATGCCCCAATGCAGTTCACTTAAGCATTTCTTTCTTCTCTCTGCGTCCTTCTCTGCGAGACGCTAACGCGAAGGCGTACTTGGCGGTTGATTAAAAAAATAACCTTGATGACAGAGTTTCAGCCTTAACACCAAGCCTATTGTCCCATGCCCAATGCCCAATGCCCAATGACTCGTAAGAAGAAAAAATAAAGAAATTGTGTGCTTTTCTTTACTTCTTCTTCCTAGTTCTTTATGGTTTAATTTGTTGATTCTTTCTGGTTTAGCAATTAGCACTTCCGTAATTTTCTAACTTTCGCCATTACCAAAGCGTTTGATCAAATCTTCAGGACGGAGATTAGAAACAAATTCGCGGAATGCTTGTTGTTCTGCTTCATCAGCGTCGCGATCAACAGGGATAGAAGCATCAGCAATGACTTCTTCCATTACCCAAATGGGGGTATTGGTACGCAGCGCAATGGCGATCGCATCGCTAGGACGGGAGTCAATTTCTTTTGTTGTCTCGCCGTGCTTGACAACTAATGCTGCATAAAATGTATCCTTTTGCAAGGAATGAATAATTACTTTTTCTAAAGTCAAGTTCCACGTTTCCAGAATATTTACAATTAAATCGTGAGTTAAAGGCCGTGGAGGCTTTTGACTCTCTATTGCTCCCGCGATCGCCCTAGCCTGTTCCTGACCGATATAAATTGGCAATGCACGGCGATCGGAAGCATCTTTCAGAAGTACAATTGGGCTGCGGGTTATGGCATCTAATGCTATGCCAGCGACTCTCATTTCAATCATTGGCTAAGCCTCTACGCTCCTTGGAGTACTTGGTTATTAAGTATCAAATAATACCCTAAATGGGTTAAGTCCGGGACAGGAATAAACATAGGCATTTGTTCTCTATAATTGCTGCTATTGAACTCCGAACTTGATGTGAACACCAGATTAAGTCAAAGTGGTCTACTTAGACAATATCCTTCTTACCCAAGTATGCCTTGTCCATGATGCTAATGTGATAATATCCCTATCTTAAATAACGTCAGAAAATATACTCAGATTTTGCAACATTTATGGAGGGAATTAGCAGTAGTTTTTCGGCAAAATTAGGCAATAAATAGATTTACTTTGGCAAACAAGCTGTGTTTACAGGATTGATCCAGGCTTTAGGAACCATGAAACCCCTTGGGGGAGATTCTTGGCAAATTACTTGTGTAAGTCAGTCATCTGATTTAATTATGCAGGATCTGGCTTACGGCGACAGTATTGCCGTTGATGGCGTATGTCTGACAGTGGAAGAAGTGTTAAAGGATGGTTTTATCGCCACTGCATCCCCAGAAACTTTGCGCCGCACGACTTTAGGAGATGAGGACACACCACAGAAATGGGTTAATCTTGAAGCTTCGTTGCGGGTAGGAAGCAAAGTAGGCGGTCATTTTGTGATGGGACATGTAGACGGTGTTGGGCGGATGGTGAGTGCCCAACAAACAGCTAGTTCTTGGGAAATGACCTTTATAGCAGCTGAGGCGATCGCGCGGTACATTGTCCCCAAGGGTAGTATTGCTGTCAATGGAATTAGCCTCACAGTAGCCGCCTACGAGCCAGAACTCTCTCAATTCACAGTGGCGGTAATTCCCCTCACCTACGCCGAAACCAATCTCCGTGATTTAGTTCCTGGTAGTTTGGTGAATCTCGAAGGAGATATTCTCGGCAAATATGTCGAAAAATTCCTTTATTCTGGCAAACCAAACCCTAACTCTGGGGATAATTCCAGTTCTGCTGACATTACACCTGCATTTTTAGCAGAACACGGCTACTTGTAGAAGGATGAAGGATGAAGGATGAAAGCTAAAAATTTCAGCCTTCATCCTTCAGACTTTATCCTTCCTAAGAGCCTGGTTCCTTGGTTAACTGGGCTGTCTGAGAGCCTTGAACCAAGTGACTCAGAGCGGTCTCTAATTCTACACCTGGGTCTACGGCTACCCAGCCGTTTGCTGTCAGGTGGCGGACTTCAAAGTGCAGGTGGGGGCCTGTAGAAGCGCCAGTGCTACCAACTTGGCCAATGACAGTTCCCGGTTCTACCCACTGACCAGGTCGCACATAGATTTGTGACATGTGACCGTAGAGAGTTTGTTGAGCTGAATTGTGGTTAATGGTGACAGCTAAACCATAACCACCCATCCAGTCAGCAACCTCTACTTGACCTCTAGCAGCGGCTAAAACTGGTGTACCCGTAGGCGCGCCTAAATCTGTACCAGCATGGAAGCGGCGATCGCCTGTGATCGGATGAACTCGCCAGCCAAACAATGAGGTAATTGGCGCGGGGATAGATAGGGGAAACATCATTCCCTGACCGCTATAGGCAACTCTGCCTACGAAAGAAATTTGGGGTAAGGTTGACGCTAGTGGAAAATCATAAACAACCGTACTCGGACGGGGTGCAACATTCCCATCAGCCATTGGTGGTGGTAAAGTCCCAGCGCTGGGTGCGATCGGGGTGGCGCTGACTCTGGTGGTAGAAAAATCGCTGGGGTTAGGAATAAACCGACTAGGATGATATTCGCTCTTAGTCACGCTAGCTGCAATGCGAGTAGCAACATTATCAGGAACAACTTGCTGATTACGCCATCTGCGGGTGTTACCAGTAGATGCTATGGGTCTAACAACGGGAGCATTTGCTAAATTAGCAGTTTGACTTCTGCGCAACCAACTGGGTGATTCTTTGCCATTATTACCCGCTACAGGCTGATTGACTGGTGTTTTAGCACAAAGACTACCCGATATAGCTTGTCCTGAGGGCAAAGTCGCTCGACAACCACTTGAGCGTTCGGTAATGATTACAGAATTAGGTGCTTGATAATTAGTACCACCAGCTTGATAATCAGTGGGGTCAATATAGGCGTTATTGTAATCCTTCTGGGGTTTTACTTCCGTGCTACCCACAGGGCTGTTGGAGTTGTTGGCTGGTTGAGCAATTTCTGGAAGTTTCTCAGGTACAGTGCGTAACCGTGTAGGTGTAGGTTTTTCCGGGTTAACTTTAACTGGCGTAACCTGCGAAGTTTGTACTTTGGGTTTTAAACGCCGGATGATCACAGGTTCAGCAGCTTCGATTTTCGGTTGAGACTGTCTGACTGGCTGTGAAGATTGGGATACATTTTCCCTTTGTAATCTTTTTTTGAGTCTGGTTCGCCGTTCGGAAAATTCTACCTGGGGTCGAGTTACCTCTGAGCTTACAGTATTTTTTTTAACTGGATGTGTAACTGCGGTCGGTTGAGAATTTTCAATAGTAGGAACGATGTTGTCTATAGATGTTTCCGTTTGCGCTAACACCAAACTATTGCCCAGGAGGCTAAAGCTACTGAGCCAACAGAGGCTCTGTGCTGGTAGCGTAGAAGCAAAGCGTTTTGTTGTGATTAGCAAACGTTTATGGGCAGAGTGATTTGGCTGCGTCATTTGTTCTCTCAAATTTTGTCTCAATAGTCTAAACAGAATGATGCCGGTGGTTTGTCTTGCCCAAAGAGCGAAATTTTGAACAAACCTTAATTTAAACCGAAGATTTTTGATAACCCAAACTGATTGTACCGGGTTCGATGTAAATTTCTGGTGCGATTACTTTCTCTGTATTATAAGTTTCTACATTTACTCGTAAATTTCCCTGGGGTGTGACCCCAACTATTGTCCCCACCAGATTATTAAAGTGTACGCGATCGCCCATATTGGTCAGTAAATCTAGATAGTGAGATAAGAGTATGTTTACTCCTTCTTCAAAAAGGCACTCAATACCGGATTCTATTCCCAATAAAACCTTTGAGGTTAACATTTCTAGACAGGATATTGGTTTTACAGGCTGGGATGCTTGCCACAATTCTAAGTTGATTCCGGTTTCTGGTACTGGGTTTGCCCAGTTAATCCCCACACCAATGACTGCTTGGGTGATTTTTCCTCCCTTGACTTTGGTTTCCGTCAAAATACCGCCTAGCTTGCGACTATTTAAAACTAAATCGTTAGGCCATTTAATGCCAACGTTGACACCGCAGTTACGCAATTGAGCAGCAATACCCCAAGCCGTAGCCAAAGTTAGTTGGTAACTGTCTGTAGCCTCTAATTTCGAGTTAATCGCTACCGAAACATATAATCCCCCATTAGCAGAAATCCACTGGCGACCCCACTGTCCACGCCCAGCCGTCTGCTGAGTCGCAATTACTACACATCCTGGTTGGCCCCCCTGTGCCAGCAAGTTCCAGAGGGTTTGATTCGTTGAAGTTACACTATCAAAAATATGTAAAGAAAATGGTAAATATGAATACTTCCGCCCTGAATGCAGGGCTGCTGTCAAATATTGCAAATCAAATCCCACGCAGTTAACCCAAATCCCGTTGTACAAGTTAGCATTAATTGACTGATGATTTTCTGTTTAGGTTTGGTTTAAGATGCACACTTGGCACTGGAGCAATTGGCAAGGAATGCCCTACCTGACTTGTAGTCTCCTAGAACCTTGGTCACACGGCTTTTTCACCCAGCCGTTTTGGCCACGTTCACCCCAAGAGTTAACACAGGTGCTGCAACCAGAGGCATCAGTTTATCGCTTGAAGCAGGTTCATGGCAACACTGTACTTACCCCACAAGAAATTGAAAGCAAGTTAAGTTCAGACTCTGATGATGATTCGGCTTTAGCCGCAGCCGACGGTTTAGTTAGCGAGAAGGCTTTGCAAGCGGTGTGGGTCGCCAGCGCTGATTGTACACCTGTGCTGATTGGCGATGTCAACACCGGACAGGTAGCGGCAATTCATGCAGGGTGGCGGGGGACTGCAAAAAAAATTGTCCCGCAAGCGATCGCCCGTTTGCAAGCCCAAGGTAGCAAGCTGGAAAATTTGCGCATAGCGATGGGGCCTGCGATCGCTGGGGAGGTTTACCAAGTCTCAGTGGAGGTGGCTGCGGAAATTGGGGCTAGCATTATACCACATGACGACGAACAACAAATAGTTGCTGCTTTGCATGAACTAGCCAATTCTCCGTTGATTGCCGATTCTGACCCTGGTAAAGTCAGAGTAGATGTGCGCCGGGTAAATACCTTACAAATAGAAAGCCTGGGAATTAGCGGCGAACAAATTGCGATCGCGCCTTACTGTACTTACCAAACTCCAGAACATTTCTTTTCCTACCGTCGAGAACAACAGAAAAAAGTCCAGTGGTCTGGGATTGTGAGCTTGAAGTATTGACACTCCCTGGTCTAAGGGAATGTTTTGCGATCGCGATTTAGATCCGCGACTTCTTCAAGAAGTCGGGGATCTAGACAGCAACTTGGTACTACAAAAACTGCTGTAATTACAAATTACCTCGCCTCGCCAATCAAGGTAAATGCAGCCCAAGCGCTAGGATGAGGATGCTGTTTCATCGTTGTCAACATCGCTTGACGCAACGCCGTAGCTTTATCAGGATTTTTCTGTAAATCACGGTAAAATTCCCCCATTAATAAAGCCGAAGGACTATCGGGAATTGACCACAAAGTTACAATTACACTCGGCGCACCCGCAGAAATTAAAGCGCGAGATAAGCCAACTACACCATCACCTGTGAGTTTACCTTGGGCGGTATCGCAAGCACTTAATACAACTAATTCCGCGTTGATTTTTAAATCTAAAATTTCATTTGCAGTTAGCAAGCCGTTATCTTTACCATCAGGGGCGAGAGCCACCGCACCAGGGACACCCAAACCTTTAAAATCATCAAGTAAGCCGTGGGTAGCCAGATGAATAAATCTGGCTTGCGGTAATCTTTGCATCAAAGCGGCTTTAGTAGCATCTTTACCAGTGATGGCTTTGGTATTCAAAATTTCAGCAATTTCTTTTGCTTCCGTTTCTGCACCTGGTAAGGGAGGTAATTGTTGCGGTGGTTCGCCGATTTTGGGGGCAACGCTGGGCATGGTAGGATTGCCCATAACTAGCGCTTGATTACCGGAAACTCGTTGGCGTTGTTGGCGAGTTAGATCTAATACCTGAATGGCTGGGGCAGTGAGGATAGTGTGTTTTTCAATGAGGTATTTACCTTGCTCATCTTGTAAAGCTGCGAAGGGGACAAGGAATAAAGATGATTGCGGTATAAATGTTACTCGCTCATCAGGATTTTTGGGTAAAAGGTCATTAATGGGATTAATTAGTAATTCGTGAAGCTGTTTGAAGCGGTTTTTGGCTTTGGGTGAATTGGGGTTGTAACTTACGTCAATACCACCGCGACCACGACCTCTGACACCTATTGAGTCGCGGCTGTTGGTGACTAATTCAGCTAAGGTTGTATTATCTTTTTGCCATAAAGGTTTAAGGTCAGCTTTGCGGAAGGTAATTTCACCTGTGGGTTTGATTACCCAAATGTAGAGTTCTGATTCATGAGATTCTTCTTTACCCTGAATCTTGAATTCGTTATAAATAATTGAATATTCAACAAGTGTCGCCTTTTGTTGTTTGGCTATTTGTTGCAGCAGGGATAATGTGGGTTCTACATTTGCAAGGGCATTTTTACCAGACAAACGTGAATTTAACAAATCCACCAGCGCCCTACTACGTCCTTGCTCGGAGATTAAGAGTGCATCGTTGGTTTTATTCTCAGCAATCAGTACTTCTTGTAGGGTGCGGTAGGTGCGAGCTTGTTCTTCAAAAATTGAGATTTTATAAGCATCGTTGTTACCCAAGTCTCCTCGGATAGATTTTAATACTTCAATACCAGCAAGCAGGATTTTTTCAGCTTCTGGGAGTTTGCCAGATTTTTGGTAAGTTGCTCCCAGATTGTTCAGAGACTGCCATTCCCCTAAACGATCTTTGATTTCCCTAGCGATCGCCAAAAACTGCTGCTGGTAGTCAATGGCTTTGGTGTAGTCTCCCAGTGCATCGTAAGCATTTCCCAGATTGCCCAGAGATTGTCCCTCACCATTACGGTCTTTGATTTCCCTAGCGATCGCCAATCTCTGCTGCTGGTAGTCAATGGCTTTGGTGTAGTCTCCTAGTGCATCGTAAGCAACTCCCAGATTCCCCAGAGCAGCACCCTCACCATTACGGTCTTTGATTTCAAGAGCGATCGCCAAGAACTGCTGCTGGTAGTCAATGGCTTTGGTGTAGTCTCCCACTGCATAGTAAGCAACTCCCAGATTGCCCAGAGCAGCACCCTCCCCTAAACGGTTTTTGATTTCCCTAGCGATCGCCAATGTCTGTTGGAGGTAGTCAATGGCTTTGGTGTAGTCTCCCAATGCTTGGTAAGCAACTCCCAGATTGCCCAGAGATTGTCCCTCACCATTACGGTCTTTGATTTCCCTAGCGATCGCCAATCTCTGCTGCTGGTAGTCAATGGCTTTGGTGTAGTCTCCTAGTGCATCGTAAGCAAGTCCCAGATTGCCCAGAGCAGTACCCTCACCTAAACGGTCTTTGATTTCCCTTTTGATTGCCAAACTTTTTGAGTGGTAGTCAATGGCTTTGGTGTAGTCTCCTAGTGCATAGTAAGCAAGTCCCAGATTGCCCAGAGCTTTTCCCTCACCTAAACGGTCTTTGATTTCAAGAGCGATCGCCAATGTCTGTTGGAGGTAGTCAATGGCTTTGGTGTAGTCTCCTAGTGCATAGTAAGCAACTCCCAGATTGCCCAGAGATTGTCCCTCACCTTGACGGTCTTTGATTTCCCTAGCGATCGCCAATCTCTGCTGCTGGTAGTCAATGGCTTTGGTGTAGTCTCCTAGTGCATAGTAAGCAACTCCCAGATTGCCCAGAGCATTTCCCTCCCCTTTACGGTCTTTGATTTGGCGATAGATAATCAGTGCTTGTTGCCAAGATTGTAATGCAGCTTCAAATTGACTGATTTGATATTGCTCATTACCTTGCTCAAACAATCTATCTGCTTCGGCTTTGCGATTTGCTGGTGTTTGCGCTAGTACTCTTAACTCTCCCGGTGAGGTTGAAAGGTTGAAAGCGATCGGTGTGGAAGCAGTGGCGATAACTAGGGCGAGGAAACTTAGACCAATGTTGTGAAAACGCATATTAAAGGATGAAGGATGAAGGATGAAGTTAGGATTGGGTAGGGGAAATATAGGGCTTAGGTAATTAAATCAAGTTGTTTGATGGAGGAAGATAGGAAATAATTGGTGAATTTGGCTAAATTTTGGGATAATTTAACCGCAGCACCAGCGTTATTTAATGGCTTGTTACTATATAGCTCTGAGCAGGGTGGTGCTTATGCAGTTTTGAGGGGAAGCAATTACAACCAAAGGCAGAAAACAGTCCCGATGAATCGTAGGGGTTTAGCACTGCTAAACCCAAAAGCGCGGATCTATTTACCATCGACGCAATTGTCAATGCGTCATACCAATTCAAATAATGTTTGCGACACATAAATTATTCGTCAGGGCACAACAATGTTCATTGGTGTCAACTTAAGTCAAACGCTTATTCCACAGGCATTTTACCCCACCCCTCAATCCCCTCCTCGCTTGCGGGGAGGGGAAGTTTTGCGCCAGCAAAACTGGGGTGGGGTAACGCGGATCTGGATTGTTGCGAGAAAAAGCAAAATCATTTCTTGGCAAGGGTTTCACGTTAAGTTGACACGTATGAACATTGTTGTGCCCCTACCCGGTTATCACATACTTTGTTCAAATTAATATAAGTCCTAATTCATTCACGGAGCTAAAAGCCTCATTCACGGAGCTAAAAACCTCATTCACGGAGCTAAAAGCCTCATTCACGGAGCTAAAAACCTCATTCACGGAGCTAAAAGCCTCATTCACGGAGCTAAAAGCCTCATTCACGGAGCTAAAAGCCTCATTCACGGAGCTAAAAGCCTCATTCACGAGGATAAAAGCCTCATTCACGAAGATAAAAGCCTCATTAGCGACTTCCAACTAAATTCCTGACTGCGAACTTTCAAGGTGCGATCGCAACAGCAATCCGCTTGAGAATTTGTAAAATTGCATACAGTTCTCTATTAGAAGTAAACAAAGCAAAGACCCGCGATAAATCATATTGTGGCGTAGGGGCTTGCGTTAATTTAATAAATAAAACATCATCCCCATTTGTCACCATACCAAACACAGGTTTATCAGGGTGAGGATTAGCCATTAGATAAGCCAGTGCTTGCGGAACAGCTGACCAAGCCGAAAGCGTGGTTTTTTTGGACTCTAACACCACTACCCAAAATTGATTTTGCAGCACCAAAACATCAATCCGTCCCCTTAGCACTTCCTCAACATCATCTAGTACCAGTTCTACAGATGATTCCGCCTGAATCTTAAAAGGTGGGTCGTAAAATCCTGCTAGTGCTAGCAAAGGGGAGACTACCAGTAACATGACTGTCCCCTCTAATAAATCACCTTCACCACGGTGATAAAGATACCTACGCCGCAACACATCTAGAGAAGTTTTTTCAACTTCAGTAATTTCTGGTAATTCTGCAAACCATTCTGTAAAAAACTGCTCAGATTCAATACGGACTAGACCAAATCGAGTTTCCGCATCTTTTAAGGTAGTAATCGCTTCTGTAATTGCTGCTGTTTGAGTCATAGCTTTTTACAGGACTGAAGTCCTGACTACGAAATTTTCAAGTTAGCCATTCACGAGAAAATCTCACAACCAAGTATGAAAATCTCTCTTCGCAGTCAACAGTCTGTAGGGGCGGGTTAACCGAGATTCCCATTAACAATCGAAGATATTTGTGAACCCGCCCCTACAACAGTCAACACTATTTTCAAGTTAGTTACGGAAGAAATAATTCCGCAAAAGGTATGGTAATTTCGGGAAAAGCTAATGGTGCTATGACTGCATCTTGAGATAGAACAACTACCTCTTGGTAGCCTGATTCTGTTGGTTGACGCAAAATATAAACTTGGCGTTCAAGAACATCTAAAATCCAGTAATCTGCAATATTTGCTCTGGCATAAATCAGAGATTTTTCATTAAAATCAATATCAAAAGTACTATAGGAAACTTCAATTAACAGTAATATTTCTGAGGATGTAGGGTGATGATCGCCATAAGCTGCTGCATCAATGCGGACTACGGCGATGTCTGGTTCTGGTTCGGAAGTAGCCAGAGTAATAGGTAACTGAACGCGAATTTCTGCCCTATTTCTGAGTAAATCTTGAAGATAGCGGTCAACGCGCTGGGTAGTACCTGCATGGGGTGGTTTTTGTGGACTCATTTGAATTATCCGACCATCTAAGAGTTCAACTTTATCCTCAGGAGTGAGAATACCAGCATCAATCATGCGGTGGTATTCTTCTATAGTCCACAAGCGATTTTGGGTTGCAGTCATGGTCTTTATCCCCCTATCGTACAGCCTACTGTTTTCTATTTTCTCTTATTTGTCAGTTGTCAAAAAGTCAACAGTCAACAGTCAACACTCAACAGTCAACAGTCATTTGTCCCCCTCATCCCTCATTCTCCCTTAATCTTCTCATAGTTATTTTTATAACTATCAAGTTTCTCTTGCACTTGTTGAGAGACAAACGTACCTTCGGGAATAGCTTGTAATAAATTGATTGCTGCTTGGAATTTAGCTTTGGCTTGCTGTAAAATCACTGATTTTTCCGGCGCATTTTTAACTATAAAAGCAGCTTCCTGGGCTAATTTATCCGCAGCTTCTAAATTTGAGGCTGCATTTTTTTCCAAGGTGACTTTTTTACTAATAGCGCTGTAGTTTACCCGATATTTAACTAATTGATTTTGAGCTTTGTCAGAAACAGATGTGCCTTTGGGAATAGATTCTAGCAAGTTGACTGCCTTTTGCCATTTAGCTTGTGCCTGCTGCCAACTTGTGAGAGGTAATGGTGTTTTCTGAACTAAAACAGCAGCTTCCATGCCTAGCTTTTGTGCTGATGTTAAATTAGATAGAGAAGTTTTTTCATGTTTGAGCTTTTGCAGGTGCTGTATATGGATAATTTGATTTGTAACTATCCAAGTACCAAAACCCAATATCAATAAACTTGCACTAATTACTAAAGCTGAATGTACTGGTTTTTGGGTGAATATTTTGCCCAATTCTGCTATTTTTGGACGTTGGGGAAGATTGGTTAAGGCTTTTTCGGCTGACTCTAACAAGTTCTTTGTATCTACAACTAAAGCCTGAATTTTTCCTTGAAATAATTCGCAGTCATAAATAATATCTGCCAAGGCTTGACATTTACCACCACTGGATATGATAAATCCGTATTCATCGTCAAACCATTCTAATTCTAAGCCGGAATTACCACAAAAGGCTGATAAATTGAGTAATATCAATAAAATATTTTGTGTATTCTTAATATTGTCAAAGACTTCTGTAGATTTTTGCTGTACTTGCAACAATTCTGCTTGAGAATTAATGATTTGCTGGAATTGCTGCTGTAAAACTCTAGATTTACCATAAGCTAAGTCAATCTTGAGTTTGGCTGACAGTTCTTGGAATTTACTTGGTAAGCTGGGATAGTTAATATTACAATTAAGTTGATTAATCAATTGGGAATTACTTAAAATATCCTCAGCTATTGTCTGAAGTAGTTGTCCCCATTCTAGCCAACGGAAAATTTTAGATTCTAAATCATTTAAAGATAGTTTGGATAATCCATTACCAAATTTTTCGGCAATAAATTTTTCTCCAGTTGTCAGCAAGGGTTTTACTAAACAACTGTCAGAGGTAAATAGGGTACTTTCTGTACCCAAAGAAAGTACAGCACCAGCCGGACTATTAATTTTTACCACAGCTAATTCTTCAGCGATCGCACTTTGGAGATTGCGAAGTTTTTCTTGAATAAAATTTAGCCGGATGATTTCTTGCTTAATGGCATGAGAATCACCAACAGTCAGCTTAAGACTCTCAACAAGTTTTGTCAATTCATGTAGAAGCTTTTCGAGATTAGCCATAAATATCCCTTGGGGATGGATCGAAGGAAGGCTGAAGTATGAAAGATGAAGTATGAAGCCTGTTGCAGCTTGGTATCCTAGTTGATTGAAAAATCTCAGGATCTATAAAGCTAGAATTCCCAGAAATTTTGTTAAAGTAACAACTTAAGTTGAAAAATTGGCAGAAAATTTCAAACTACCCCGTAGCTAAGGCATGAATGAAACTGATTTAGCTTTTACTCCAGCACTGGATTTGGCGCAATTGATCCGTCGCCGGGAAGTGTCGCCCCTAGAGTTGGTAAATATATATTTAGAAAGAATTCAGCGGTTAAATCCCCAATTAGGAAGTTATTTTACGGTAATGGCGGATTTAGCGATCGCAGATGCGAAAGCCAAAACCGAAGTTCTCGCCACTACAAAAGAACTCCCGCCATTTTTTGGTGTACCGATTTCCATTAAAGATCTCAATGCTGTAGCAGGTGTACCTTGTACTTACGGCAACCCGGCTTTACTCAACAATATTGTGAACTATGATGATGGGGTAGTGACACGGATTAAAGAAGCTGGGTTTATTCTTCTGGGTAAAACCGCCACTTCTGAATTAGGTTCTTTTCCTTACAGCGAACCTACGGGATTTCCCCCAGCCAGAAATCCGTGGAATTTAGACTACACCCCTGGTGGTTCTAGCGGTGGTGCAGCTGCATCAGTAGCAGCTGGGTTGAGTGCGATCGCCCAAGGTTCCGATGGCGGTGGTTCGATTAGGGGGCCTGCGGCTTGTTGTGGTGTGGTAGGAATTAAGCCATCACGAGGAAGGGTGACACATGCGCCTGTAGGCGATCGCCTTTCGGGAATTGCTACTAATGGGCCGATTGCCCGTACTGTTGCGGATGCGGCTGCACTTTTAGATACAATATCTGGTTATTTCCCCGGCGATCCTTACTGGTTACCTGAACCACAGCCATCATTTCTCGCCGCTACGCAAAAACAACCGGGGGAATTACGCATTGCTTTTAGCACTATCATCCCACCTTTGGGTGAAGCAGACCCTACCTGTGAACAAGGGGTATTGCAAACAGTCCAGCTTTTAGCAGAACTTGGTCACAAAGTTGAACAAAAATCGCCAGATTATAGCGGCTTAGTTGAACCGTTTCAAATTGTCTGGCAAGCTGGGGTAGGTGCTGCGGGAATTCCCGCGCCAGCGTTACAACCATTCAATCAATTTTTGTTAGCGCGATCGGGTTCAGCGGCGGAATATTTGCAAGCTGTAGCGCAAATGCAGATGGTATCACGGCAAATTGTCGGATTTTTCCATAACGTTGATGTGTTGGTATTGCCAGTGTATCTGCATTCACCAATTCGGGTGGGAGAATGGGCTGACTTAACTCCAGAAGAAACATTCCAAAACATTATCAACTGGGTAGCACCATGTCCAGCAGCCAATGCGACTGGACAACCTGCGATCGCACTTCCTGTGGGTTTTGATAGTAACGGATTACCGATTAGCGTACAGTTAGTTGGTAAACCAGGTGGTGAAGAAACTCTGATCAGCCTAGCCGCACAACTAGAAGCTGCTAATCCTTGGCTTCAGCATCGTCCAGCCTTGGCGACGTAATCTTATGCAAGCCTCTTTAGAACAACTCTCTAAAATTACCGTGTTTGCAGATTTAGAAATAGCAGACAAGGTAAATTTGCAACCACAAACCTTGGTAAAACGTTATACCAAAGGAGAGATTATTCTACATGAAGGCGATTCCTTACCCGCCAAATTATATGCTGTTGTCAGTGGTGCTATTCAAGTTACCAAAACAGCAACCACAGGTAAAGAAACGATTCTGCGTACCTTAACCAATGGGGAAATTTTTGCTGCACCTGCTTTGTTAGGTAATGGAATTTCCCCCGCAACTGTAACTGCTGAATCTGATTGCGAAATTCTCACAGTAGAAAGAGATGCTTTATTAACAGCTATCCAACAAAATCCGGAGATTGCTTTACGGATGTTGATGGTTTTTAATAATCGGATTCAGCAATTGCATGAAACAGTTCATGGATTAGTTTCCGAAAGGGCGATTGTCAGACTGGCGAGGTTAATTCAATATTTTGCTGCTGAATCTGGAACTGAATTAACTCCCCAAGGTGAGCATTTAAAAGTTAAATTATCTTATTATCGCATGGCGCGGAGTGTGGGGATTTCTTACGAGGAATGCGTGCGTTTAATTAAAAGCTTGAAGTCGATAATTGCTTATAGTCGCGGTGGGAAGATGACGATAATTGATATGCAGAAACTAGATGCGATCGCCTCTGGTGCAATATCACTGACAGATTAAGGTGAAATACCCAAGAAATGTTTTGCGAATTCTGCAACACCTGGCGATAGTTCCCTAGCCAAAGCATTTTGGAGTAAGGGTTTTAGCATTTCTCTTTGTAAAGGAATGTTTAATTCTTTAAAAGCCTCTGCCATCAGAACCAAGCAAATTGACAAATGTGATGCTACAGAACGAACTAATACTCTTTCATCTTGGATAAACGATAACAGTTTTTTAACAAATACCTTCATATCGCCATGATACCTCATAATATATAAAACATGAAGTATATTCTCAACTTGATATTCCGTAAGTGTTGGATCATCAATTCTCTGGAGTAAGTAATTATATGCTGGCTTACCAAGTTTGATAATTTGGTTAGAAATATCTTCAGATAAGCTTCTACTATGGAGCCTGATGATGAGCTTTTCCAAGATTTTATTTTCTTCTGTCATGGCTATTTAGGATTTCAATAGTCTATAACTGTTTCTTATATAAGCGAATTCAAAGTATCCAATGATAGAAAAATAGACTATGAAGGGAATACTCTACTTGTAGTCTACTATTTAGTAGAGCGGCACTGATGAAAATTGTCGAAGAAACCCGCACCAGATTGCAGGTAAAGCACCAACCAATAAGAATTTGGTTCAGCGGTGGGATTATTTTAATTTTCGGTTTGAGCTTTTTGATTTATTGCATATTTTTTGAATCTGCTTCAGCTAGTCTAACTTGTAAGCGTCCCCAATCCGACTTAGTGAACTGTGAATTAAAGCGGTTTAATTTACTAGGAGGTATGAATAAGCTGAAAATTTTTGAGCCTCAAGCAGCATACATCCAGACACATACCAGCAGCAAAGGGGAACGCAGTTATGAAATTATCATTGTGACACCCGTTGATAAATATGCTTTTTTATCACATCTCAGTTATCAAAAAAATCAGGAATTAGCTGGAGAAATTAATAAATTTCTGAATTCTCATGCAACTTATTACTCTGTATACGAAACCCAGCACAGCTATGTATTTTTTGTCAGCTTATTTATGTTGATACTTACAGCTATCGGTGCTTTTTTGGCGACAACACCTGTAAGCAAATGTACTTTTTACAAAAGCCTTAATAAGGTATTTATAGAGCGTAAAGGCTTACGTAGTCAACAAATCATTGAATATCCTTTAGAATCGATTTTGCGTTTTGATATCCAAGAGAAGCAATTTAAATACTCTAAGCTTTACCGTGCTGTGATTGTGTTGCGATTTTACCAACAAATTCCCATCAATCCAGAATATACAAATGAAAAGAACGTACAATATATAGTTTCTCGGATACGTCACTTTCTGAATATAGGTAATAGTTAATTCTCAGACTAGCCCTTTCAAGGTAACTGGAAAAATCTGTGTTTTCTCTGCGTTCTCCGCGTCCTCTGCGGTTAAACAGTAATTTATATAACTAGAGAAGCGAAGAGAACACAGAGATAATAAGTCACAGAGTAATGGATTGCACGAGAATTTTTATCCACCTTAAAAAGTCTGGTTATAATATTGACATATTTACACAAAAAATAGCCATTTTGGCTGCTTTTTAGGAAAACATAGCCAAAATGGCGAGATTATTTAGGCGAATTTAGCTATATTCAAAACAGTATCTAACGCCAGATACTTTACTGTCAGTCTAATCCTATAAGTTGTTCTGTTAAATTAGGGATTTGCAATTAACAAAATATCCCATTTTTAGAGCGTGTAATGCGCTGCTATAACTTCGTTTACCCGAAATGTAGCAAAGTAACAAGCACTCTATTAATATCAGATAATTTATTTTTTGATGTTCCTAATTTATCAGAATTGATAAACTCACATCGCCTGGTATTCTGCATCAAAAATATGCAAACAGACGATGTTTTTTGTGCTTGCTTACTGAAGATAGCAAGAATTTTTGCTTTTTTCGAGGAATCCTAGATGTATGTATAGTGTATCAGTCAGATATAACCTGCAACTAGCAAAAAATTATTCATACTGACGCACCATACTAACTAATAGCTGTAGGGCTAGCAATGCCAACCCTAAAGAAGATTCCGATATATCTAAAGTAAGTTGCTTTTGTATAGTCTCTAAAGTTGACCAAAAAAGAAAAAAGCCAATTGAGGTTAAATTGTATGGGACAGTTAAACATAGACAATCTCGATGATGAACCAATTTCGTTTGATTTAACTGACGAAGATGTGCAATCTATTAAAGGTGGGGTAGCGGCAATAGAGGATATATCTATTCCTCCGAATCGTCCGTTTCCTATTAAGATTACCGCGATTCGTATCCACCCCATTCGGATTTATCCGATTCGCATATTTGTCATCCAAATTAAAGCACCGCCTCCAGTAGATCCACTTGCGGCAATTTAAAAATAATAGTCAATATTCATTGGTAATTTATCAAGAAGGCAATAGGTAACAGTCTCCTCTACCCTCTGCCTTTCTTATTCAACTTTTCAACCACGCTTTTAAAGTAAAAATTCAAATAATAATTTTGCTGTCAGTAGCATCAAAGGAAAGTTATGAACAAAGTTAGTGAGTTAGCAATCGACTATTTGCAACGTTATAATTGCCAAGTTTCTGAAGATTATAAAACTTTGTTGAGGGAGGCGTGTAATCTTAACCCGCCACCACATGGTAAGGCATGGTACGGTAAATTATATCGTCAGTATTCCCGTGACGCTGAATGGTTTGCTAACTCCTTAATCACCAACGCAACTGAAGAAGGTAACGGTGCTAGAGAAGTTTGGCAATTTGCTAACCACATCGGAAATCAGCAATTTGCAGAGTTGGTTCGCAGTCATGCTATTGATGAATCGCGCCACTCAAAAATGTTTGTGGCGCTACTTAACATGATTTTTCCGACAAAAATAGAGGCTGATTTTCGCACTGAATTGCAAGCTTTATCACCTGAATACTATCATCACAAACATCCATCTATAGAACCAGTATCTGCTGAACAGGTGCTAGATGAAAAACGAGTGATGGATGAAATTATCCAAATCAATCTCCTAGAAATTCGGGCTTTGATTCTACAACTATTGCTACGTCCTGTATTGCAAGCTTATGCAACACCTGAGAATTTACCTAGAGTGACTCGGATGTCTGATTTGTTAATCTATGATGAAACAAAGCATATTGAGTATTCTGGTTACTGCATTGGTAAATACATGGAACAAGGCGATGCCTGCGGCGGGCGTAGCCTACGCACTTGGGTAAGGGAGATGATGATTTACCGTCAAAAAACAGTTAACGAAATGTTTCTCGAAGATGTAGAACTAGAGAGTTCTGTTGGTAAAACTGTTTTAACAACACAATAGTCAGCTTTACTTGTAGATTTCCCGCATTTCTCACAAGCAGTAGGGGCGGGTTCACAGATATGATCAAATTATTCACGACGATCTCGCTTAACCCGCCCCTACGATATCTGGGCAAAGAGAAAGCTAACGTAGGATTTGTAGCGTGGGGATTACCCAACTATTATCAAGCAGCTACAGTCAATTTATCATGTTCACGCGCAGCGACAACGAGAATGAGACACAAAGCCGCGATCGCTTTTTGCCATTCTTGGCGTATCTGGGCATTTTCTACACCAGCAAATAACTCCACCAAACGCGGAACAGAAGCCTCTAAAGCTGCACGCGGTACAGGGCGGTGTAAATCTACTAAGCTAGTCAGACTTTCGCGATTATGGACAAACCCAATTACCCAAGCTGTGGTATGGTCTGGGCTATCTGGAACACGCTTCACTCCTAATTCATTTTTCAGCCAGTTATAAAAAGGTGGTAGTTCTTTGGCTAAAACTGCGCCTGCTGTTGGTAATGTTTTCTTCAGCAAATTACTGTCTAAGCTAGTTAGTTCTTGATTTAATTCAGGGGATTTGAGAACTTCGGTTAGCGGCTTTGAGAGTATTGCTTCTACCTGAATCGTTGAAAAGCCTAAGTTTTGGCTGAAAGTTGAAATTAGCGATCGCATAATTTATTCCTCAATTACTTTTTCTGAAAGTATGAGCAGAAATGACAGATTTTCTTGTGCCTGTAAAGCATGAGGTGTATTAGCAGGCATAAAAACTAAAACACCAGGTTCAAGAACAATATTTTCACCTGATAAATTCAGGAAACCCTTGCCTGCAATGACGTTGATTGTGGCATTGCGTGTGACCGTATGTTCAGAAATTTCAGTGTTAGCTGCTAGGCAAAATAATGTGTATTGACAAGCTTTATCTTTGAGCAACACTTTGCTGAGAACTCCACTACCGGGATATTCGATTTGTTCTCGCAGTTGAGTAAAAAAAGATTGATTTGTTGTGATTGTAGAACTCATATTTTTCGTGATGTTACTCAGCAACAGCGCATATAATTATGTAGCCCAATTCATGGCGGTATTTATGAAATATCTGGCGCATTTCTAAAACCCGCTGACGGATGGATGGCTGCGTCAAAATATTCCCAAGAATCCGCATAGTGTTAAAAATTCCTTCTTCTTGCAACATCTTTCTCACATTTAATAAATTCAGAGAACCAGTGAGATGCTGCTGCACTTCTAACTCAGCTGTTGTCAAAGCAGTAATCCAGTTAGCTTGTGAAAGTGGTGTAGAATTAACTCGAATTACCCTTGCTAAATCAGCACGAATTTCTTCTTCCTGGTTACGTGCTAATAGTTCATGAGAGAGAAATTTTCCTCCCGGTTTAAGATGATGATGAATTGCAGCCAAAAGCTTAGCTTTCCCCTGGGGAGATTGCATCGTGAGAATGGCTTCTGCTAAGACATAATCAAACTTACCAGGTATTTTATCCAGGTGAAATATATCACCTTCAATGATTTCAATTTGATTTTCTAAGCCAGCCGCGCGAATATTGGCACGCGCACGGGTAACACTATCAGTATCTTTTTCTATTCCTACTACTTTTACATGGTAGCGTTGCGCCAGAGAGATAGCACTATAACCAAAGCTAGAAGCTAGCTCTAAAACGGTCTCTCCTGGTTGAAAATCAGCCCATTGAAGTAATTGTTCGGTAGCTATCCGTCGACCGGGACGCAGATATTTTTTGCCTGCGGCTGCTAAGACTTGATGTCCGGATGCAGTGGGGAAATTGAGAGTGGAGTTGGTCATCTGTGCGACCCTCTGAAATGATCTTACCCTCAATTTGCCAAAAATTTATCATGCTGTCTTTGAGGTAGCTCAAAGAAGAAATAAAGATGTGGCTGTTTGCAAAAAATGTCGATTAAACTATGAATAAACTGTTGCTGGGTATAAAAAAATGCATCACAAGACAGCTAGCACATGGTTGATTTTGTTGTTCTTGATATTTGTGGGTTTTGGAGATAGCTTCCTACCTAAACCCTTAAGTACTGCCAGCTTACATACTCGCACAACAATCAACCAATTTTTTGTTGGGTTGTTTCCAGATTGGGAACCCAAAACTAATCCGTATTCACGTACAGAAAGGGCCCTAGAAAATACTGAAACAGGTGGTTCCAGGAAATAGAAAAAAAAGTTGCTCCCCTAGATCCCCGACTTCTTCGAGAAGTCGGGGATCTAAATTTCACCATACAGGCAATATATTGATGTGTCGCAAATATTATTTGAATTGGTATTAGTAAAATGATTCTTTGGTTTGTGTTTTGGTGTTTCCCAAACCAATCTTTACAGCAGTTTTCACGTATTTCACCACATCGTCAGGGCACAGCACTGCTCATACGTGTCAACTTAAGTCAAAACGCTGATTCCACAGGCATTTTACCCCACCCCTCAATCCCCTCCCCGTTTACGGGGAGGGGAAGTTTTGCGTCAGCAAAACTGGGGTGGGGTAGCGCGGATCTTGGTGGTACGTGATTTTGTATCAAATCACATCTTGGCAAGGGTTTTACGTTAAGTTGACACCAATGAGCACTGCTTTGCCCCTACAGGGTGGTATTTTTACCTGAAAATGGCTGTAAGGACAAAAACACAAAAGTTAAGCATCCTAATATTACATTTGCTCTCTAACACTAGGATGCTTAACAATAAAAAAAATGTGTTTGTGAAAACCTATATTAGCCGACAGAAACTTTTAAACTGCTGGGTTGTGCGAGATTACCATGCAGTACCACACCTCGCTGATTGGCGTACAGGTGACGCAGAATAATGTAAATTGCCTCAATTTGTTCGGCTGCACCTGCTTTTTCGGCAATTTCTTCTAAAGAAAGGGCAGTTTTTTCGTTTTGCAGCACTTCTAGGACACGTTTTTGTAAGTCAAGAATAGCAGCGGCGGCTTTTTTACCAGCTTCTACCCCTGGTTGATGGTAAGCGTTGATGTTGACCAAGCTAGCATAGAAGCCAACAGCACGCTCATATAAAGCAATTAACGCCCCGACAGTACGAGGATTAACTTGGGGAATGGTGACTGTAATGGAATCGCGGTGATTTTCGTACAGCGCTTGTCGAGTTCCTTGGAGAAAACCAGAGAGGTAATCGCCTGATGTGACTCCAGGATCAATTTCTGGAGATGGACTTTTACGATCTTCTAAAACTTCGATTAAGGTAGCAAAGAAATTGGGTACACCTTCGCGCAACTGCTGTACATAAGCGTGTTGATCTGTTGAGCCTTTGTTGCCATAAACGGCGATACCTTGATATACGGTGTTACCATCTAAGTCTTTTTCTTTACCCAAGGATTCCATTACCAGCTGTTGCAAATACCGGCTAAATAAAAGCAGGCTGTCCTTGTAGGGAAGCACAACCATGTCTTTTTCACCCTTGCCATTGCCAGCATAGTACCAAGATAAGGCAAGTAGGGCGGCGGGGTTATTTTTTACATCAGCTTGTCGGGTAGCATCATCCATTTCTTTCGCACCTTCTAGCATGGCGCGAATATCAATGCCTTGCAAGGCGGCGGGTACTAAGCCAACAGTAGACATTTCTGAGGTGCGTCCTCCCACCCAGTCATACATGGGGAACCTCGCCAACCAGCCTTCAGCCTTGGCAATTTTATCCAGGTTGCTATCGACGCTGGTAATAGCTACGGCATATTGGGCAAATTCCAAATTTTGCCCAGCGTAGGCTTTTTTCACTTCTATCATGCCATTGCGCGGTTCTGGTGTCCCCCCAGACTTGGAAATCACCAAAACCAAAGTACTGGCGAGGCTATTGCGCAACTGAGTGAGAATGCGATCGATACCCGCCGGATCGCTGTTGTCGATAAAGTGAATTTTTAGGGGTGGGAAATCAGGGGACAGGGCTTCAGCGACAAATTGGGGGCCTAGAGCAGAACCACCAATGCCAATGGAGATAATATCAGTAAAGCGATTAGCTCTAGGAGGATGAATAGCACCTGTTTGGATTTTTTCTGCAAAAGCTTCGATTTGTTCTAAGGTTTGGACAATTTCTTGAGTGAGTTCTGGAGTCGGTGCTAAATCAGGATTCCGCAGCCAGTAATGTCCAACCATGCGATTTTCGTCCGGATTAGCGATCGCACCCTTCTCCAGTGCTACCATATCCGCAAACGCCTTATCAAACTTCGGCTGCAACGATTCTACAAAGGTATCATCAAACCGCATCCGACTGACATCAAGATACAGTCCTAATCCCTCGTGGAAATATAACCAATTCTGGTATCGTTGCCAAAGTGCCCTAGCATCCATAAGGGAAATCTCAACTTTAAGTGTTTTTCAAAAACCAGTTTAATGTAAGGTTATAGCGATCCCTGCTTTGTCTTATACAGTTTTAAGTGTTGACCTAAGCTCTGCCCTTAGACATCTGGCATAGGTATGACACGCAAAAACTTTACAATTTCACCGATCACTTCTATCCCAATTAAATAATTATCTATCGTAAAGCGGTGATATATACCTTCACTATCAAGTTGCCGCAATTCTGGGACAGAACGCATCTGCCAGTGGTGGGCGAACTCAATAAAGACAAATTCATACACCTGCTCATAAGCAGATGCTTCTAAATTCTTCAGGTCTAATAAAAAAGACCTAGCATAGCGCACTTCTACAATCACTAGGCCTCACTCAGAGAAAAGTTAACAGTCGGATCGCTTCTTCTTGGGTTAAGATGTCCCACGGTTGCTGCGATCGCTTGATTTGTTCTATGGCTTGGAGCATATAAAGGTCACAATACAGGCTGTGAAGAACTTCCCAAGTGGTTGGCAAATGCTCATCCGGTAATTGATCGATTAAGTGATGGATTCTCGTTCGCAGTAAATTCATATATTTTCTGATTACCCCTAACCCAAAAATAGTATGCCCACAAATTAGGCGATCGCTAACCGTAAGACGGCACGATCCTTTACAATCTGGGGACTAGGGGCTAGGGGGCAGAAGGGATGAGGGGGATGAGGAAGACAAATGACAAATGACAAATGACAAATGCCTAAATTTATATGTTTGAATATTTAATTTTTTTAGCAATTTCTACAGCCACCTTTGCGCTGTTCAGTTTGGGACTGAATTTGCAATGGGGTTTTACGGGGTTAATTAACTTTGGTCATATTGCTTTTATGACCTTGGGAGCATACACAACGGTATTGTTGACCTTAAAGGGTGTCCCCATACTATTGTCGGCGATTTTTGGGTCTATTGTCGCGGCTTTGTTGGGCTTGGTAATTGGTTTCGCTACTCTGCGCTTGCGAGAAGATTATCTGGGTATTGTCACTATCGGTGTGGGCGAACTGATTCGGTTGGTGGTGAATAACCAGGATTTACCTGTGGGTAATACTTGGATATCTGGAGCTTTTGGTATTCAAAGTTACCCAATACCTCTATCGACAACGCCTAATTTATTTTTTAGATTGCTGATGATGGGGCTGCTGACGCTGCTTTTGGCTGTAACTTTGTTTTCTTTGTGGCGCTGGATAAATAATACCAGAATTTCGGGCGTTACTGAGACTTTGACAAGAAAAACTAGCAAACAAGAATTTGCATCCCGTTTGGGAGTAGGGATTGTCTTGGGGTTGTTGGCGATAATTATTTATATTTCGGGAATTGTTACCCTGTATAACTACATCCCCAAAGCTGGTTTAATGGTGGTAGCGCTGTTGGTATTAGGATTTGTATTCTGGCGGTTAGAAATGTTAGTGCGATCGCCTTGGGGTCGAGTCCTCAAAGCGATCCGCGAAGATGAGGAAATTCCCAAAGCGCTGGGAAAAAATGTCTTTTGGTATAAACTACAATCATTAATGTTAGGCGGTGCGATCGCGGGAATTGCTGGTGGGTTCTTCGCTTGGCAACTGAGTGCTGTTTACCCAGATAATTTCCAACCACAGCTAACTTTTGACGCTTGGATTATGGTGATTTTAGGTGGTTCGGGGAATAACATCGGCACAATTTTGGGTGCGGTGGTTTACTTTGCTTATGATGCATTGACTCGCGAATTCTTACCGAAAATCATTCCCCTTGACGAAGCCCGCCTGGGTGCATTTCGCATCATGGTTATCGGTTTAATTTTGATGGTACTGATGATTTGGCGTCCCCAAGGTATCTTAGGGAAAAAGGAGGAACTTACCCTTGGTAAATAACCAATCACCCCAACTTCCCCTACTGGCGGCTACTGGACTTTCTAAAAGCTTTGGTGGAATTAAAGCCGTTAATGATGCCAACATAGAAGTTGCAAAAGGCAGCATTACAGGTTTGATTGGCCCTAATGGTGCTGGTAAAACCACTTTTTTTAACTTACTTTCTAATTTCATCCGCCCAGATAAGGGGCGAGTGATTTTTGACGGTGAACCGATTCATCACCTGCAACCATACCAAATCGCCCAGCAAGGCATAGTCCGCACTTTTCAGGTAGCCCGGACTCTCTCGCGGTTGTCGGTGTTAGAAAATATGCTCTTAGCGGCGCAAAAACAAACTGGTGAGAATTTTTGGCAAGTACAATTACAACCCCATGTGGTGGCGAAGGAAGAAAAGCAACTCAAAGAACAAGCGATGTTTTTGTTAGAGTCGGTGGGTTTGGCAAAAAAAGCCCATGACTACGCCGGTGGTTTATCTGGGGGACAAAGGAAGCTGCTAGAAATGGGGCGGGCGCTGATGACTAATCCCAAGTTGATTTTGTTGGATGAACCAGCAGCCGGCGTGAATCCGAGATTAATTGATGATATTTGCGATCGCATTCTCAACTGGAACCGCCAAGACGGCATGACTTTTCTGATTATCGAACACAATATGGACGTGATCATGTCCTTGTGCGATCGCGTTTGGGTACTTGCTGAAGGTAAAAATCTCGCCGACGGTACACCCGCCCAAATTCAAACTAATGCCCAAGTTTTGGAAGCGTATTTAGGGAAATAAACTTATATGAAATTCCCAAATAATCTTGGGTAAAAGGCAAATTAGTATATGCCCAAGAAAATTAGAGAACTGAAAAGTTTATTACTGCGATCGGGGTTTACCTATAAACCAGCAAAGGGAAATCATAGCAAATGGATACATCCAAAATTATCTAAAGCTATTATCATTGCTGGTAAAGATGGTAGTGACGCTAAACCATATTTAGAAAAGCAGGTTAATGAAGCACTAGAAGAATTAAATAAAATAGAAGCAGAGGACAAGGAGGAACCAGAAGCATGAAATATACAATATTAATTCAATGGTCAAATGAAGATGAATGTTATGTAGTTTCATTACCTGATTTCCTGGATGTTATGCAGCCTTGTACTCATGGAGACACTTATGAGGAGGCTTTGAAAAATGCTCAGGAAGTTTTAGAAATGTTAATCGAATCGTATTTAGAAGATGGTCAGCCTTTACCAGATCCACAAACATTAGGTAAATCTTTAAAAGTGGCTTAATTCTTAACTGGAACCGCCAAGACGGGATGACTTTTCTGATGATCGAACACAATATGGACGTGATCATGTCCTTGTGCGATCGCGTTTGGGTACTTGCTGAAGGTAAAAATCTCGCCGACGGTACACCCGCCCAAATTCAAACGAATGCCCAACTTTTGGAAGCGTATTTGGGAAAATAGCGAATGCTAAAATCAAGGTAGTAATTATAGTGTAAAAAGCTTTTTATGTCAATAATGACAGTCAAAGACTTAGAGCAAGTTCAAGCCGCTTTTACCCAAGCAGGTTTAGATTACCAACTGGAACTCGATAATGGGAAAATTTCAATAGTGGGGCCATCAGATATTGTATCCAGCGAAATTAGTAGTCGTCTCATTGCTTTTCTGTTTGCTTGGGTAAATCCTCGTCGTTTGGGAAGAGTGTTTGATTCGGCTGGCGGTTTCATTATGCCAGATACAAACCTCAAAGCACCCGATGTTTCCTTTGTTCGCGCTTCCCGGCTGCTCCAAAGTCCTCGTTACTTTGGCGAACTTGTTCCTGATTTGGTGGTAGAAATTAAATCTCAGAGCGATAAAATTAAACTTATAGCCGCTAAAATTTTGAAATTTGTGGAGATGGGAGCGATCGTCGGCATTCTGATTGACCCTGATGAACAGACAGTTACAATTTATCGCTCTACAGGCGAACCTAGAGTTTTAGAAAATGGCGAGATTTTAACTGTACCAGAACTTTTTCCTGGTTGGGAATTGCCCATTACTGAATTGTGGCCTCCTATCTTTACTGAGGAAGAAACACAAATTTAGTGAGAAGGCAGACGGCAGAAGGAATCCCCATAAAATAAGAACTAGCAGTGGGCGTGAATCCGAGATTAATTGATGATATTTGCGATCGCATTCTCAACTGGAACCGCCAAGACGGGATGACTTTTCTGATTATCGAACAGAATATTGACGCGATCGTGTTTGAGTGCGATCGCGTTTGGGTACTTGAATGTTATTGATGAGCAACTGCGTTGGACAAACTCTCCAACTTGTAGCAAGTGGTGTTATTACTGATAATTATTTTTAGTGCCATTTTCTATTTTAAATACGCCAATAAACCCCATTTTCTCGCTGCATTAATTGAGAAGCAATTAACTCCCGCCTCAGAGTGGCGCAATCAGGATGATAACGCTTGAGTGTTTCATTTACTAAGCGTTCGGGGTACTGAATATCCGGCTCAAATTTGCTTGCTAACCACTTGAGAATGACTAGGCGCTTTTTGCGGCTTGCGGGAATTTCCTTGAGGTGTAGCACAAGTTCATCACCTGCTAGATAATTTTGCAGCACCTTATTAGCCCACAAATCACTATCAAAATCCTCAGATAAAGATACTATTTTCTCTGGTGTCAAAACTGTCTTACTCAGGTTTTGCAATGTTTCGCTTTCTAACCGATAAAAGTGGGTGTTACCCTCAGGGTGCATACTCACCAAATCTAATTCTTTTAATTTGGTTAGATGATGGGAGATTGTCGGTTCTTTGAGTTGTAATAGCACCGCCAATTCCTCGACGCTGCAATCCCGATTAGCTAAAATACCGAGAATTTTTAATCGACTCTCGTCAGCCAAAGCTTTGAAAAAGTGCAGCAAGAGTTGAAACTGCTGGTTATACATAACTTCTAATTAGATAAGCATCTAATTAGAAGTATATCTAATTATCTGTGAATCTGCTCAGGTAACCCCATCTTCTGGGAAACCGAATTAGAGACTGGTTTTCACATCTGTGGTATATCGCCAATAAACCCCCTCTTCTCGCTGCATTAACTTGTAACCAATTAACTCTCGTCGCAAGGTAGCGTAGTCAGGATGATAGCGTTTGAGTGTTTCATTCACGGTTCGTTCTGGGTACTGAACTCCTTCCTCAAATTTATTCACCAGCCACTTGAGAATGACTAGGCGCTTTTTACGGCTTGCGGGAATTTCCTTAAGGCGTTGTCCTTCCTCTGTATTATTGCCATTACTCTCTAAATAGTTGCTCAAGACTTTGCTTTCCCAAGCTTCAACATCTACATCCTCAATTAAGGAGGCCATTTTCTCTGGGGTGAAAATTTCCTTGCTAATATTTTGCAAAGCTTCGCTATCTAATTGGTAGAACCGGCTATTACCCTCTGGGCGCATAGTCACTAAATTCAGTTCCTTGAGTTTTGACAAATGATGGGATACTGTCGGTTCCTTGAGTTGTAATAGCACCGCTAATTCTTCAACACTGCACTCCTGGTTCGCTAAAATACCTACAATCTTTAATCGGCTCTCATCTGCCAAAGCTTTGAAAAATTGCAGTAGAGTCTGAAATTGTTCTTTCCTCATAATTTGTTATAATCAAATTCGACCCCGATCTAATTAGAATGAAATCGAATTAGTCATGTTGTTCTCCTCTGAACAAGCAGAGGAGTGTTTTGCTTGATTGTGAATTATTGTTAATTCTGCGACTCGTTCTGTCACAAGTTGAGATTTCTTAAGTTGTTCTTTACATTTCGCTATGTTCAGACCATTCTCAAATAGAAACAGATGGAGAGGAAGTACATCCAAACAAGGTACTTCCTTGGTACAAGCAGCTAGATTTTTAGGTGTAGACCAAAGTACTCTGTATATGGCTTTGCAAAAAGGACAAATTCCTACCAGCAGAAGAAATGGGCGCACTTTTATTAGTCAAGGCGCTTTAATGGACTATCGCGCTAGAACCAGACCTCTGTTATAAGCCGCTGACATTCTCATAAAAGGCTACAGCATTCCTATTCCTGATGTCCACTGGATAGGAATGCTATTTGCTATGTTTGGCGGAACCTCACCCACCCAGCCTCCCTCTCCTTTTAGGAGAGGGAGGGGTAAGAAAAATCATCTCCAATCATAAAAGATACTCTTCTCCCCTCTCCTCAGAGGAGAGGGGTTGGGGGTGAGGTCATTGATGCCTCGATACCATGTGATTAACTTTTTAGTGTATTTTCTACTAATTATTTAATAATTTTGGTAGTCGAAGTTTAGGCGATCGCTTGAATATCTTCCTTCAAAACATTCAGGCGATCGCCTAATAAACACCGTATCAACGGTTGTTAAAAGGTATTTGGCGGATTTTAGATCGGGATGTATCCAAAATTCCAAATTAATTTAGCTAAACTGCTCTTCTGCGTCTAAATTAAATAACATTTGCAGAGTTTGCATACATCGCCGTCTGGCTTCCACATCCTGCTGCGCTCGTAATTGCACCATCGGATCGTGTAAAATTTTGTTAACTATTCCTCTTGTGAGTGCCTCGATCACCTCTTGATGTTTCTCGGCAAATTCTGAACCCAAGCGCGACAATGCTTTTTCCAATTCTTGCTCGCGGATGGTTTCGACTTTATTGCGCAGACAGCTAATGGTGGAGACAGTTTCTAAACTGCGCCACCACACATCAAAAGCTTCTACTTCCTCATCGAGGATTTTCTCAGCTTCTTGAGCCATCTTTCGACGACTTTCGTAATTTTGCGCCACAACCGCCTTCAAATCATCCACATTGAACGCCTTGACATTGGCTAGCTCATTTACGTCTGCATGGACGTTGCGGGGGACGGAAATATCAAATAGCATTAGAGACTGGCTCGGCTCTAAAACCATTTCTAATTTGGCACGATCTAAGATGGGATCTGTAGCTGAAGTACTGGTAAATACTATATCGCTCTGGGAAATTACTGTCATCATTTCCGACAGTGGTTGAATATCCAGGGGCTGATCGGGGAATTGTTTAGCCAATTCTAGGGCGCGATCGCGAGAGCGATTTAAAATTCTAATTTGCTGAGCGCCTTTAGAAATTAGATGCTGTACCAACAAGCGTGACATTTTCCCAGCACCGAGAATCGCCACACGACAAGCGGCTAAATTTTCCACTTTCATGTGCGCCAATTCCACCGCCGCCGAACTAATGGAAACTGCGCCAGTACCAATGCTAGTTTCCGTACGAACTCGCTTACCTGCTGTTAAAGCTTGTTTAAATAACCGATTCAAAATTGTTTTTATACCATTATATTGCTGACCCAGTTTGTGAGTATTCTTCACCTGAGCCAGAATTTGTCCTTCGCCGAGGACTAAACTATCTAAACCTGCTGCTACGCGCATCATATGCATCACAGCGTCTTCATGCAACAACATAAACAGGTGTTGTCGCAAAGATATTACAGGTAATTTACTGTATTCGCCAAGAAACTGAGTTACTTCCCGGATACCGTGTTCTGTTTCACTTGTGACGATATAAATTTCCAGACGGTTACAAGTGCTGAGGATAGCAACTTCGTCAATATGGGGATAGCTGGTAAGTTGAGCGATCGCGCTTTCTGTTTGAGGTTCTGGGATGCTCAACTTTTCCCGGATTTCTACTGGGGCTGTTTTATGGCTTAACCCCACCACTGCTATATTCATCTGCTAATTGGTAATTGCTAAATGGTAAATGGTAAGTGGTGAATGGTAACTGAGGAGTTAGGTAGGGAATTGATCGCTCCTAACTCCTCAGAGTTTATTGCTTAGTGCAATTGTACGTACTTCGGCTGATCGAACATATGAATAGTATCCACAAAGCGCGCAGTTTTTGACTGGTTGGAAATAACTAGGCTTTGAGTTCTAGCTCCTCCATGAAAAAAGCGTACACCCTGCATGAGATTACCACTGGTAATACCGCTAGCAGCGAACAGTACGGTTTCACCGGATGCCAGTTCATGGGCATCATAGACCTTATCAGGGTCATTGATATTCATTGACTTGAGACGATCCAAGTTAGCTTCTTTGCTTTCGCCAATTAACCCTGTTTTGACGATCGCAGGATCATAAATCAGCTGACCCTGGAAATGTCCACCTAAAGCACGCATAGCGGCGGCGGAAATTACACCTTCAGGTGCAGCACCGATACCCATCAGGGCGTGAATATTCGTTCCAGCAAAACCACAGGAGATAGCTGCACCCACATCACCATCAGAAATCAGTTGTACTCTCGCCCCAGCGTCGCGGATTTCTTTAATTAAATCGTTGTGGCGTTCGCGCTTCATGACGACTACCACAAGTTCTTCAATAGAGCGATCTAGACACTCGGCGAGAATTTTGAGGTTTTCCGTTGCTGATTTGTTGATATCTACTTTGCCTTTAGCTGCTGGAGGCGCTGCTAACTTCTTCATGTAGAAGTCAGGCGCGGCAAATAAGCCACCTTTTTCCGAAATTGCCAATACAGCCATTGAGCCTGGTTGGCCGTATGCTACCAAGTTTGTACCTTCACAAGGATCAACGGCAATGTCAATTTCGATGAGTTCATCTGGGTTACAGAAGTCTTTAGCATCTGGACGGGAGCAGATACCCACCTCTTCCCCAATATATAACATAGGGGCGTCATCGCGTTCACCTTCACCAATGACAATGCGACCGCGCATATAAATTTTATTCATCCGTTCGCGCATTGCTTCCACCGCTACTTGGTCAGCAGTGTTCTTTTCGCCTTTACCCATCCACTTAGCGGATGCGATCGCGGCTTGCTCTACGACCTCAATAATCTCTAATCCAAGTGTATTTTCCACAGAGTCGCCCTCTCAACTGCTTGACTTAGCGTCGTTTTATCTAGCTATTCCAGTTTTCAAGTCTACCAAAGGGCGTATACACAAAGAAAGCAACTCCATTTCTTTAGTACATTCCTTAACTTTAACAAAACTGGTGTTTCCAGCCATCAATGCGGAAATTACTCTGTGTGGCGATTACAAATATTAATGAAATCTCCACAAAACAGTCGGTTGCGGTTACTCTTGCACAGTATTAACTTTAATTAAGCATTTTCAAAACCTGTGACCAGTTGTCTGACATTTTCATCCAAAGCTGCAACATAGTAACCACCCTCTTGCACAAATAAAGTCGGCAGTTGAAGTGACTTAATTTTTCTGCCAATTTCATTGTATGACGTAGACTCAAGCGCAAAACACCCTAGCGAGTCAGATTTAAACGTGTCAAAGCCAGTTGCTACGATTGAGGCTTCTGCTTTAAAGTTTGATATGACCTCAATAGCTTGCTCTAAAGCTGGGATATAAGCAGCTTCATTCGTGCCTGGAGGTAAAGGAATATTCAAATTATACTTTTCGCCTGCGCCAGCACCACGTTCGCTGTCAAAGCCAGTATAAAAGGGATAAAAATTTGCTGGATGACCGTGAATTGAGATTGTGAAAACGTCACGGCGCTGATAAAAAATCTGCTGTGTACCGTTACCATGATGCATGTCAATATCGAGGATTGCAACTTTGGAAAACTGTTTGCGGAGTTCTTGGGCTGCGATCGCGGCATTATTCAAAAAGCACATACCCATTGCTTTATCCTGGGAAGCATGATGTCCGCTTGGTCTACACAAAGTATAAATAGCAGCATCTCCCTCTCGCAGACACGTTACTCCTGCAATCACCGCAGATACACTCCCCAATGCATTTCTCCAAGTATATTCACCGATAGGGGCTGCACAATCAGCGATGTACCAACCCGCCATAGCAACTGGATTGTCGTTAAACTGAGCTATCTGGCGATGGGGGAAAATGTTTGGTACTATTTCCGTACTAGCATCTGGCATTTGTGACCAGTTTGACCAAGCATTTTCCAGATACTTAACATAAGCTTTGTCATGAACTGCCAGAATATATGGGTGCAAGTCTAGCTCACAAGGCAATACCGAAATTATCTCACATCCAGCCTGTTCCAGTCCGGCAAGAATTTTACTACCTCTTTGTGCCACATCTGGATGTTCGACAAAGTTTCCTCGCCGGAGGAATCTTGCAGGCCCTGGAGCATCAAAATAAGGGCTAAGTACCGTTCTCATATTTTCTATCTGAGTTTTGAATATTTGTTGCGCCTACGTTCTCGAAAACCATAGAAATATATCTATGTCGTTCTTTGGTTAGATATGCGAAATATTAACTTATGCAACAGTATATTTTGAACCCAGAAAGCTATTTAGAGGTAAATCGTGTTTATTGACTACATCACACTTATGTTGATCAATATGGTAGCTGGGTTATTTTTACTCGCCGATTACGTATATCGAGGGATAGATAGCGATCGCCAGAAACGGTGGGTTCCTGGTTTTGGGATTACAGGGGCGATCGCATTGACAACTGGGTTACACATGACCTTTACCTGGCCGATTACAGGTAGTTTTAACATCGCTTTTGGGGAAACGACGCTTTTATTTGGCATATTGTTTATTGGTAGTGCGATCGCTCTTTCCTTCGGCTGGGATCTAGCCACACTAGCAATTTACGCATTCTTCGCTGGTTCAGTTGCAATTGTTATCGGTATCCGCATCATCAACTTAGGGATGACACAGCAACCATTAATGTCGGGAATCGGCTTTATTCTCACCGGCTTGAGTGGCGTTTGTGCCGCACCAACTCTTTACTGGAAAACAAACCGAACTTGGCGGTTAATTGGTGTAGCAGTATTAATTATAGCAGCATTGATTTGGGCATTTACTGGTTATTTAGCTTACTGGAATCATCTAGAAAGTTTCCAAAAGTGGGTTCCAACGCCCATGCGTTAAACCTATCCCGCCCCTGGAAGGGCGGTTGTCCCTTGTCTCTCTTACCCGTTGAAAAAGGGGGTTTCCCGCCGTCTTTGATGAATAACTCCGGATTTACTCCAACCCTAAAATTTATCTGACTGGAGAAAATCCCATCGGTCCACGAGTGACACCAAGCTGATTTTGCAGCTTTAACTCCCGCCAAAGTTGGGAACCTGTAATCTCACCTTGTAGGAGTTGACGGTAGCAATGTATTGTTTTACTCACTTGCTCTGGTGACTCATTGACAAACTCAATGCGGAATTGCCTCAATCCCAAATTTATCAGGCGCTGTACGTACTCGGCTCCTGTTTGGGCAGTGCCGTTAAATACAGTATTGCGACAACCGACATCTGCTTTCAGGACATGTTCACTACCCACGCGATCGCGCAATTTTACTTCTTGTTTTTCACAGGGTCTTCCACAGTTAGTGTAATCTGTCCCCGTAGAAAGAAAAGCACAAAATACACAATGCTCCATGTGGAACATCGGCATATGTTGGTGAATTGTCACTTCCAACCACTGGGGTGGACAACTAGTCAGCAGGTCTTCGAGTTGAGTAATATTTAGGTCGTAGGATGCGGTTAACCGTTCTAAACCATAGCGCTGTTGAAAGTAATCTGCGGTTAAAGCGTTAGCAACATTGAGTGAAAAATCTCCGATACAACGGTCTGAAGAAAAGAATTCTAGCTGATCATAATTGCGCACCAGATAACCATCTGCATTACAGTCACGCACTTGTTGCAAAATCCAGTTTTCCCCAGGTTTGGTAATTCGGGGAGGCGCAACCCAGATAGAGGGGATGGTTGACGGTTGACTGTTGACTGTTGACTGTTGACGGTTGACGGTTGACGGTTGATTTACTGGTTCTTTTTCTTGTCCTCCTTGTCTCCCTTGTCCTCCTTGTCCTCCTTTTCCCCCTTGTCCCCCTTGTCCCCCTTGTCCCCCTTGACGCACTATCTGCACTGCTTCTCGATAAAAGCGGGGGTCTTCAAATTCACAGTACAGTGTCTGAATTCCCGCTTGAAGTGCCGCTTGGAGTTGCTTGAGGTTGCGGACTAAAACAATGAGTGAGGGGGATGAAGAAGACGCGGGGAGGGGGAGATGCTCTGACGCGGGGAGTAGGTTTTGAAAAGATACATCAGAACGTAGTTCCCAGCGTTGGGGTTGACTGCGTAACTCTGCTAACTGAGATACTAGATCTCGCCGCATTTTGTTCAACTCACTCACGGGTATCATCACCGCGCCACTGAGGTGATTGGTGAGCTTTCCTAAACAGAAGGGAGTATTACCCAGACGACCAAATTGTTCTTGTAAGCGTTCTGTGGTTAGGGGTTTGGTGTGTGCTTCGACTAGGGATATTGTAGAATCCACCTGGACTACATGACCTTGTTGATCGCGGGCGATCGCAGTTAATGGTTGATCGATTTCGCCATAAATCTCTAAGTCAATCGGACGCTGAAATTGGGGATTTTCACCCGCAAAACTTTGCCGTAATTGCTTATCCAGTTCTGGATCGCTAGTTTTCCAAACGCGATCGCCTATATGTACCCGGCGGAAATTGAGGTCACTGCGACCAAAACTCAGCAATGTCTCCCTTCCCTTGGGCGTGACTGCATACACTCGCCCACCTTCTTCCTTCGCCTCTGGATGACCGGAATCGAAGACAATTCCATCCCCTGGTTTAACTGGTGCTTCTAATCTAATTGCTACCTGTTCATTACTAATGCGGATAACTTCACCCAGGTATACCCCGCGCTTCTTCCCAAACCGCCCATGAACTAATTCCTGATTGTTAATTCCCCCAAACCAACCTGTGTAAATCCCGCGAGAAAACGCCATTTCCAAGTTATATCGTTCCCGATTAGACTCCGCGTCAGAGCGTCCCCGCGTCAGAGCGTCCCTTTCTTCCATCGCCCGATCCAACGCTTCCCGATAAACACGAGTAACATTAGCCACATACTCTGGTGTTTTCAGACGACCTTCAATTTTCAGAGAAGTTACCCCTGACTTCACCAAATCAGGCAGAACTTCCAACCCTGCTAGGTCTTGGGGACTGAGGAGATATTTGCGATCGCCTAAATTTACAACTTCCCCGTTAGCGATTAACTCGTAGGGCATTCGGCAAGCTTGGGCACATTCACCCCGATTGGCAGAACGCCCGCCTAAAGCTTCACTCGTCAAACACTGACCGGAATAAGCGACGCACAAAGCACCGTGAACAAAGACTTCTAAAGGTAAAGAAGCTTGTTTCTGCTGGATTTGCTGTTGAATTTTATTGATTTCCTTCAGGGAACATTCACGGGCTAGCACCACCAAATGACAACCGAGGGACTTAGCAAAATCCACCCCAGCTGCACTAGTGATCGTCATCTGCGTAGAAGCATGGATAGGGAAATCAGGTGATAGGTGACGAATGAGACGACATAAACCCACATCTTGCACAATCATCGCATCCACACCTGCGGCAATAATTGAGCGAAGATACTGCTCTACCTCTGGTAGTTCCTGGGGGAAAATGAGTGTATTGACTGTCACATAGCCCTTCACACCTCTCAGGTGGAGAAATGCCATTAATTCGGGTAAATCCGCCTCAGTAAAATTTTGTGCCCGCATTCTAGCGTTGAACCGATCCAAACCAAAGTAAATCGCATCCGCCCCATTTTCCACAGCAGCTTTGGCGCATTCCCAATTACCTGCTGGTGCGAGTAGTTCCGGGCGTTGTCGGGTGAGTGAGTTGGGTTGAGTTTGAGGGCTGTGGGGGCGATCGCTTTTCATCAGGCTGGAGTAAGTTTAAGTAGCACCATAGTGATTTTATCGAAGATAGTCAGGGATTGTGGGTGAAGAAGAGCGATCGCAATATTTATTCCTTTTGCAGAGGCAGGGGTTTCCCCGCCCTCTAAGACAACACCATATAAGGCATCAAGTAAAAATAAGTAGTGCGAGCATCTTGCTCGCGCGGGCAAGATGCCCGCACTACAAATATTAAATTGTTCAACTTATTTTTACACGACTCCTAACTTCCAATCCGCTTGACTAAAACAGATTCATGATTGGCAGAATTGCGATCGCAATTAAGTTGGACTCTTTTGGGGCTCCTGCTAGTCTAATCAACTTGTTTGTCAATAGACTAGTGATGGCGATGATGATGAACCAGCCATTTGACAAAAGGGTTAATATACTTATAGTTAGCAACACAATTAAGATGTTAACTACATAAGGTAAACTATTGTGGATAACTATGAAGATTTTTATCAAGTTATCAAACATCAGATAAACCAGAAGTGATAGAACACACGAAGCTCCTAGTATACCAACAGATTCCCATCTACCAAAATCTAAATTTAGTAATGCTGCTTGTGATGCGGCTGCACTTCTAGCACCACCTGTGCAGAGAAGGATTGCTAAGCCTATACTAGAGGCTATTCCATCTGCGATCGCTCCTCTGGCTGCAACAATTTCTGGTTTATCTTCTCCCTCATCCATTAGTCTGCACATTGCATTTGTAGGTAATCCCCATAACATTGAGGATAGTAATCCTGCTAATATGCCATCCCATGATTGAATAATATACTCTGTTGGTTCGGTTGAATTAAGCTCTATTTTTTTATAGTGGAAAAGTGATTGTAGAGAGTTTCCAATAAATAAAGAGCTTACTAATATAAACATGGGTTGCTCAATCGGTAAGTTGATTACAAGTACACTTAGAATACTTGTAATTATTAGTGAGAGAACAGTTAGTTTTTTATCTTTTGATAGCCTGCTTATTTCTATCCAGATACCTAATGATATTGCAATTGCTAATCCTTTATGAACTTCTGTTATTTGAAACGCTGTCTTTCCTATACCAAGGATTAGGAAACTGCCAATAAAGCACCCTAGTATTTTTCCAGTTGTGTATGAACTTATATTAGTCCATACTAAATTAATAGGTTGACTATTGTTTTGTAGTTTATCTGGAAATTCTTCATCTCTGTTTCCTGTAAGTAAGCTAATTGCTTTAATTCCTGAGCTGGTTGCATCTATCCCTATAATTAATCCACAGGCTAATTGTGGGTCAGGAATACTTAGTGATGCAAGTAGAATAAATCCTATATTAAATCCTGGTATGAGACCAAGTATTATTCCTACTACACTTCCAATTAAGAGTCCAGTAATCATTAGTTCTCAACTGCCAATACTTCTTTTGTGGTTTCTGAATAGTAGATTGTGTTGTTTCCTAGTTTTAACTGGCTGTTCAATTTTTTGCTAATTTTAAGTCTTTCAATGTAAGGAATTTTTCCTTCATCTATATTTCTGAACTCTAGGTAGTCTCCGTTATCAACATTTGGTATTGTTCCAATTGTTAGTTTAATCATTTTTGGTTTTTCTATATTTCCAGAAGTATCTACTACTGAGTAGTCAAATTCAGGTAAACCTATTCCTTCTACTGAATAATCATTAATTACTTTTACAGGCACTTTAACTCGATTACCTGGGGTACCCATTTCGTTTAATTGGTTATATCTTTGATAAACCATTATGTGGCATCCTTGGGAACCTTCTGTTAGAGTTACTATTGCTTTACCACTACCAGGTGAGGATTTTTCTACTGAAACCACAACTCCTTTTAAAATTCCTCGTTCCCCAGCTTTTAGCTCACACAGATTTAGCAGCCCTGATTTTTTAGGTTGAGATGCCCCTAGATGCATAATCCCCAGACAGGAGATTAGTAGTAGCAAATTTAAGCCCACTAGAAATCCCTTGTTTTTACTCATTTTAAACCCCAGCTAAATAAATATATACTCCTGTTAGTTCTTGAACCTCAGGAGACATAATTTTAGTTTGCTTAACTGTGGCCTATATTGTCGTCAGTAATTTTTCTACTAGCAGAGAAGTTATAATAAATTTTTTAATTTATTACTGCATTGGGTATATTAAGGGATGTTAGATGATGAACTTGTTTTACATGTCCTGAGTGGCCTTTACACTTGAGGTAGTAAAAATTTATTTACACTTCTGGGGTTTCTTTGATTTCTGCAAAGTAGCCGTCTTTTTTTAAATACTTTTTTGCCAGATTTCTAAGGCTAATTTATCCCCACTTTGTAAAGATTCAATTAAAAAGTACGCTGTATTTACCATTTCATAATATAACTCTAGAATAGAGATTTCTCCCTTAAAATCTGTTTTAGAGTAATTGACAAATGACACATGAGCAATTACAAATTATTTTCAGACACCTGAACGATCGCCTGTCACATACTGGGAATCTTTGCTACCAATCTCAAGTTGAAAATCAGGCAAGATTTTATACGGCTTAAGAACTCTCTCAATATCTTTACGTACCGTATCCAAGCCATCACCATCAATAATACCATTGTCCCTAAGTGCACATACAAAAGTTTGCAGGCTTCCCTGTTCGGAACTTGGTAAAAACGGGTGCTGGAGGATAAAGCGAATAATTGCGATTAACCGTTGGAAAGTGGCGACATCAGAATAAGCGTGAGGAGGTGAAACAGAGATGGGGGAATGGGGAGAAACGATGGGAATAAAAGCAGATGCAGAGATAGTATTGATGTTAATTAGAGAATTTTCTTGTAACCAGTGTAAATCAGAAGCGATCGCCTGGGCATCAGCGTAGATATGACCGGACAATTTGCCGATGATAGCGGTAATTTCCGCTAACGCGCTGGTAAATTGGGGAACATCACCAAATATACCTTCGAGGATACTCGGGTTAGTAGCTTGTAAATTCCCAATTCCGGGATAGCGAATAATCAGCGAAATGAGATACATTAAGCGTTCAAAATCTAGCAACCGAATGTAAGCGTGAAAAGTTAAATAGCGATCGCGGTTAGTGCGATTGATGAGACTATGGGGTAAAAGTTGGATTTGGTTGAAAATTTGGGAAATATCAAAATTTGGGGAATTGACATCAACTTTCTTGACAGTCGCAAAACCTTCAGCAGTGATGGGGGGGAAGTTTTGCAAAGATGCATACATACTTTCATTGACACTCCTCGACCTAAAGGTACGAGGATTCTTGGTTCAGCGAGTCCACTTAGACTAGGCTCCTTGCGTTACCTAACCCAGAGGTGGTTCTCTCCCCAAGCTTTAACTTCCGGTATGCCCTACCGTAGTTGCGTTGCTGAGGCAATGCGCCCTTGCGGTTTCCCGACTTGAAGCAACTGCCGTGCAAAATTTGTTTTTTGTTTAATGCTGGTAGTCTAGCTCCTGTGAATCTTTTACCTACTTTCAGGTTGTGCAAAAGCACGCTCTAGAGCAACTTGTAGAACCCCCTAGATTCAGTTGTCAAGGTACAGCGTCTACGTGTTAGGTAGCAATCGGGTTTTTAAACAGGTTGATTACCCGTCCTGTTCAAGTCATTTTACCATTAAAGTCGCCCTTCCAGGGCGAGGTTTTAGACCCAAATTTTCGATAATTTAGGACTTACGCAAAAAAACTTTCAAACTCTTATTTCTCCGTGTACTCTGCGTCCTGGAGCGGTTTGTTTTTCCGTTACTTGTGCGTAAGTCCTGTAATTGATTGAATCGGTATAAAGTCTGGTTTGAGTTGAATCCGTTTCCATTAATTCACTCCTTAAAAACAGCAGCGATATGTCTAGAATCTCGCAAATTACAAAATATTTAAATTTCCATTAATTCTACTTCTCAAAAACAGCAGCCACCAAGTTGAAACTGATAACGATAAATTCATACTCACATAAAATTGGTATTACGTACTAATAAGTTATACCAATTTGAAAAAACAATGTGACAGATGGGTAGGGGCACAGCAGTGCTCATACGTGTCAACTTAACGCGAAACCCTTGCCAAGACTTGATGAGCGAATTCTCTCACTTAAAATCAAGATCCGCGTTACCCCACCCCGGCTTTGCTGACGCAAAACCTCCCCTCCCCGTTTACGGGGAGGGGATTGAGGGGTGGGGTAAAACGCTTGTGGGATAAGCCTTTTAACTTAAGTTGACACCAATGAGCAGTGCTGTGCCCAGAGAATGATTTATATGTCGCAAACATTTTTTGAATCGGGATTAGTAGCAAAGTTAAAAGATATCGCAGATTCTTTTGAGTGAGGTTATCTGCGCTTAACCTAAAATATAATTATTCTTAACTCAATCGATGAATTTTTAATCTAGTTTATCTTTGGGTTAAAATTAGGCTGAATTTGCCATCGATCATGACAAAACTTAGTTACTGATAAAACTATCAATTATATATTTAAAAGTAGAGAATTAATTAAGTTAAAATTGATATATTTTACATGTTGTTGATTTTGCTTTTCATAAATTTATCTTAGTTTTCTCTTAATAGAGATAAATCACTTTGTCTCCATGAGATGAAAAAATTAAGGAGCAAATTGTGACCTTATCAAGGCGTAAATTCTTTACCCTAGCAGGCACAGGAACTGCTGGTGCTTTGATATTATCTCCATTGCAGGCTTTTTATGCTAAGCGCGCTTTTGCAGCAGGCCCCTATGGTTCTCTGCAATCTGACCCGAAACGTGTGTTGGATCTACCTGCGGGATTTTCTTATGTGAGATTGTCAGAGACTGGACAAACAATGAGTGATGGCTACAAAGTTCCGGGTGGACATGATGGTATGGCAGCATTTCCCGGTACAAATGGTAGTACTATTCTGATCCGTAACCACGAACTCAACTTCTCATCGGGTAAGAGTGTGGGCGCACCAAGCAGTAAGAAATATGATAGCCAAGGAAAAGGTGGCACAACTACTTTAGAAGTCAGTTCCACGAGGGTATTACTCAGACACCACGGTTCTTTAGCAGGTACTGACCGCAACTGTGCGGGTGGCCCAACTCCTTGGGGTTCTTGGCTAAGTTGCGAAGAGAGTTTTGAAACTGGTAACAAGAAGCATGGCTATGTATTTGAAGTCCCTAGTAGTGCAACTAGTTTCGTCACGCCTGTACCCCTGGTAGCAATGGGTCGATTCAATCACGAAGCCGCAGCTGTAGACCCCAATACAGGCTATGTATATATGACCGAAGACCGGGGAGATGGCTTGTTATATCGCTTCGTACCGAACACAAAAGGTAACTTGAGTGCGGGAGGTACACTGTATGCTTTGAGAATTCAAATCAAACCGAAAGCAAATACCAAAACAGGATTTACAGTTGGTCAAGCCTACACAGTAGATTGGGTTCGCATCACTAACCCCGATCCTTCTAGTGATACAGTCAGGGTTGAAGGTTATAACTTGGGTGCAGCTAGGTTTAGTCGTGGCGAAGGTATCTTTTATGGCAAAGGAGATATCTATTTTTGCTGTACTAACGGTGGTAGTGCTGGATATGGTCAAGTCTGGCGCTACACTCCAGCGACGGAAACATTGCGGTTGTTTGCAGAACCTAACAATCGGGGTATTTTAGATTACCCAGATAATATTGTCGTTGCACCCAACGGTGATTTGTTCGTTTGTGAAGATGGCGAAGACAGTGAAATCTTTATTGTCGGTATTACGCCAAGTGGCACACTTTATAAATTTGCGCATAATGCATTGAATGGAGAAGAGTTTGCGGGAATTTGTTTCTCTCCAGATGGAAAAATCATGTTTGTGAATATGCAGTCACCAGGAATTACCTTTGCGATTAAGGGCCCTTGGTAAGGTTTCTCAACGGGTGGTGTAAAACCAATTGGTGGGGAAACCCCGCCCCTACAAATGCATCTGTCGCATTCTTTTTTTACAGCAGTTTTCACGTATTTGCACTACATCTATCGTCAGGGCACAGCAGTGCTCATACGTGTCAACTTAACGTGAAACCCTTACCAAGACGTGATGAGCGAATTCTCTCACTTAACATCATGATCCGCGTCACCCCACCCCGGCTTTGCTGACGCAAAACCTCCCCTCCCCGTAAACGGGGAGGGGATTGAGGGGTGGGGTAAAATGCCTGTGGGATAAGCCTTTTAACTTAAGTTGACACCAATGAGCAGTGCTGTGCCCCTACAGTGTGGTATTTTTACCTGAAAATGGCTGTAAATTGCTATTGGTACGAATTCATCAAAATTAATGGGGTGGGGTAAGAGCCGCGATCGCATCAATGTTGGTCGCGGCTCACTGTATAATTACATTTCTATTCAAAGGTTTTCAACGTGCATCTCGATCGGCGAAGCTAGATTTACAGTTAAAAAATTTTTAATAAAACAACCCCAGCATGAAACGAACTAAGAAGTCTCTGCTATTAGCTTTGAACTGGGTGTTACTCTCTTTTGGCACATCGATTTTTATTATTCTCGCCCAACCTACAGCACCCGTTCCCGCCCAATCGCCTGCTTCTACCACGGTTGAAACTACTAATACACCCAATTCACAACAGACTAGAGAAGAACAGCTATCAAAGCCGGTTGTCATCCCCCAAACTACACCCTCTGTTGAGAGTACACCACAGCCGACACCTACACCCAAGCCAGATGAGGCGGACGAACCAGCACCCACTCCCGAAGAAATCGCCCGTCAAGAAAAATTGATCGCCGCAGACAAGCTTTATCTGGCGGGACAATTTGCAGAAGCGGAAAAAATTTATCGCGAGGTGAAAGCACCTTTTGCCAAAACTACTCAACCCCAAGAACTCAAACCAGCAATAATTGATCCAACGCAACTATCCCCAGGCGGAAAAGTTTACTGGCGAGAATCAGAAGCGGGAATAGCGAAGAAGTTACAATCAAAAACTTTAGTACCTCTGCAATTACTGGTGGAACAGTATCCGGAGTTTATTCCCGGACATATTCGATTTGCGGAAGTTCTCAAGCAATACGATCGCTCTCCACAAGCATTAGATATATTAGAACGGGCAGCTTCACTTTATCCCAACCAACCGGAACTCATTAAAGCCAGAGTTACAGCCCTCGCAGAAGCCCAAAAATGGATGGAAGCTTCTTTAGCCGCCCGTCAATTTGCGATTCTCAACCCCAAAGATCCCCAAGCTGGGGAGTTTACCAATTTAGCAGAAATTCATCTTAAACGTTACAAAACCCATATTCAAGCTGAGATCAGAGGTAATGCGATCGCAAATATTCTTACAGGTGCATTAGGTTACGCTGTTACTGGCTCTCTACTAGGGCCATTTTCTGCCCTTGATTCTACCATCTTGCTGCTACGGGGGGAAGAATCCATCGGAGAATCCGTAGCCAAACAAGCCAAAGAACAACTTAAAGTGATTACCGATGAGACAGTAGTTGCCTACGTCAATGAAATCGGACAGAAATTAGCCAAAGTAGCCGGACGGAATGAATTTAAATATGAATTTTTTGTAATTCCCGAAGAAGACCTTAACGCCTTTGCCCTGCCTGGTGGGAAAATCTTTATTAATGCAGGTGCGATCGCCAAAAGCAACTCCGAAGCCGAATTAGCTGGGTTAATCGGCCATGAATTATCCCATGTAGTTTTATCCCACGGCTTTCAACTAGTCACTCAAGGTAATTTAGTTGGCAACCTCACTCAGTATCTTCCATTAGGCGGCATTATCGGACAACTCTCAGCCCTAAGTTACAGCCGCGACATGGAACGTCAAGCAGATACCCTCGGAACCCGCTTAATTGTCGCCACAGGTTATGCGGCTGACGGCTTACGTAACTTAATGGTGACACTAGAAAAACAACAAAAAAATGCTCCTCCTGGTTGGTTATCTTCTCATCCCGGAGGTAGTGAGCGAGTCAGTTATTTAGAAGATATGATCATCAACAGCAACTATAACCGCTACACCTACGAAGGAGTCGAACGACACAGCGAAATTAAAATCAAGGTAAAACAGCTACTCAAAGAGAAAAAAGCAGAAGAAGAAAAAAAGCAGCATTCTCGATGAACTAAAACCAAAATTTTTCGTCACTGAAGCTATCAATATCCTTACCTATTTCCCTAGAGGATGATTTATGTCATCACACGCTTTGAAGTTTGTACTTTTGAGTAGTTTAGGATTATCCTGTTTCCTGGGCAATTCCGCAGCATTTGCCCAAGTTGATAATTCTGGTGGTGTTGTTGTCCCCACAGACTCCACCGGCTCACCGACACCAACAAATACACCCGTACCAATAGATACATCAACAGGTACACCTACTTCACCCACAGCCGATAGTAATACTCGCTTTAGCTGTCAGATGTATAACGGTCAGTATACCGTCATGTATCAACCCCAAAGTCAACCTGGTCAATACTTTGCTTGGGCAGCACCTGCGGCTTTGGGTGGTGGCTGGGACCCACAAAAACGCTGTGCAACAATAGCCAGTCGTTTAGAATTGTATCGTCCAGACGGCTTACAAGAACTCCAAGTAACCAGAGAAAATAACGAGAATATTGTCTGCGTCACCACAGAAGCTAATTCCACCTGTCGAATTGTCCTTACCGTACCCCGGGAAAAAGACCCCTATACTGTCCGCAATAGCATCTTCCAAAACTTAACCACAGCCGACAGCGGACAGCAAACCATCGCCGTCAACACCTACCGCAATCAAGGCGGATTAGGCGATTTATATAACCTAACTCGCACAGCTTTAGGTGGGAATCGCGTTTCTACCGCTAGAAGTGGTATCAATCTTAAACCTTTCCTCGATCGCAAAGATGGTGGTACTGGTAACGGATTGAAGAATGGTGTCGCATTGCGTAACCGTTCCACTAGCCAAACAAATGTTCGCCAACCAAATAATAGCATTCGCCTCAACCCCGATAGATTCCGCCGTTAATTAAAGGGCAATGTGTATCTACTCAAACGCGCTGCAAAGGATCTAACAGCGCGTTTTTGTTTTTTACCCCACCCCCAACCCCTCCCCTTGGCAAGGGGAGGGGCGGTTTTGCGTCAGCAAAGCCGGGGTGGGGTCAATACGGTTCGGTTAGTGTTTTGATCTATCCAAGATCCCCCCAACCCCCCTTAAAAAGGGGGGCTATTTTTCCAGATTTACCCCCTTTTTAAGGGGGTCGCCGCAGGCGGGGGGATCTGGGTTTCAGGCTTCAGTGCGTAAGTCCTAAATTTATTTTTTGGAGTTCCCTAACGGGGCTTTGAACTCCATTAATGAGGCTTTGAACTCCATTAATGAGGCTTTGAACTCCATTAACGAGGCTTTGAACTCCGTTAATGAGGCTTTGTAACTCCGTTAATGAGGCTTTGTAACTCCGTTAACGAGGCTTTGAACTCCATTAACGAGGCTTTGAACTCCGTTAACGAGGCTTTGAACTCCGTTAACGAGGCTTTGAACTCCGTGAATCAGGCTTTGAACTCCGTTAACGAGGCTTTGAACTCCGTGAATCAGGCTTTGAACTCCGTTAACGAGGCTTTGAACTCCGTGAATCAGGCTTTGAACTCCGTTAACGAGGCTTTTAGCTCCATTAAGGAGCCTTAATGCCCAATGCCCAATGCCCAATGCCCCATTCCCCATGCCCTATTGCCTAACTCTTCCCGCCAAAGCAGCGACGATGTATAGTAATTGCGTGGGTTCAACGGGTTTGGCAATGTGCATTTGAAATCCGGCGGCTAGGGCTTCTGTTTGTTCAGCATCTCCAGCATAAGCGGTGAGGGCGGCGGCGGGAATTTGCCCCCCAGCTTCAGCATCCAGCGCCCTTACCTGACGAATCAAATCGTAACCGTCTTGTTCTGGTAAACCAATGTCTGATAGCAGAACATCGTAGCCGTTAGGGTTAGCTGTTAAGGTTGAGAGTGCGGCGTTAGCTGATGCAACTGCTGTGACTTCTACTTCATACTGCTCAAGGATAATGGTAAATAACTGGCGAATATCAGCTTCGTCATCGACAATCAGTACCCGCACACCTGCCAATGAGGTAATATTTTCAATTGGGATTTCTGGCTGGTTTTGTAAGGCAATCAACTGTCTATTACTGGGCAGAGAAATTTCTGGGGAGTGAGTTGGCAAGGGTAGCCTGACTGTAAAAGTTGCTCCTTGTCCTTCACCTGGACTTTGTGCTTCAACTGTACCACCGTGGAGTTCTACTAAGTGACGCACGATGGAAAGCCCCAGCCCTAAACCAGGGTTTGAGCGCCTGCTGCTACCATCAGCTTGACGGAAGCGCTCGAAAATATAGGGGAGAAAGTTGGGTTTAATACCTTGCCCTGTGTCGCTAACTTGAATTTGAGCGTAAAAATCAGTGTACTGTAGCTCAATATCAATTCTGCCGCCGACGGGGGTAAATTTAATGGCGTTAGAAAGCAAGTTCCACATCACCTGCTGTAAGCGATTGGGATCGGCATTGATTCTTATATCTGTAGGATCTAGCCTAGATTCAATTTGGATATTTTTGGCTGCGGCTGAGATCCGGACAACGTCAATGGCGGCTTGAATTACGGGTATAAGTTCAATAGGCTCAGCATCCAGACGCAGCCTACCTGCGGTGATGCGTGAGATGTCTAACAAATCTCCAATTAACTGGGCTTGAGCGATCGCACTGCGCTCAATTGCTTCTAGTCCTTGATTAATTATCTCTTGAGGGAGATCTGGCCTTTGTAGCATCTGTGCCCACCCCAGTAAAGCATTAAGCGGGTTGCGTAGTTCGTGGGAAAGAATTGATAAAAATTCATCTTTGGCGCGGTTGGCTGTCTCCGCAGCAGTGCGGGCTGATTGTTCTTGAGTTAATAGCTGTGTGCGTTCTGCTTCTAGTTGCTTTTGCTGGGTGATATCTTCAATTACTAGGAGAATTAATTGCATATTGTCGATTTGCGGCATTCTCCGCGCATTTAGCCGCATGATTTTGTGCCCGATCGCCTCAAAGTTATGCTCTACTTCTAAATCTTGAAATGGGGCATTGCTGGGGATAACATCTTCTAAGAGCGATCGCAAGCTGGGTATATTCCATTGTCCGTTACCGAGTTCAAAAATCAACCGTTGTTCTGTTTGTGTGGATAGCACTTGGAAGGTTTCGTAGAAAGAGCGGTTAGCTTTGACTACCCGTAAGTTTAAATCTAGCACCACTATGGATTCCCGCACGGTATCTACTATTGCCTCGGCGTAATCTCTTGATGCTCTGATCTGTTCGGCGCTGCGTTTGAGTCCGTCAATGTCAACCAATACCACCACCGCACCGTCAATTTTATTATCTATTGTCCGGTAAGGTCGGATACGCAAATCATACCAGTGTCCTTCGGAGTCTTGAACTTCCTGGCTTTTAAAGTTGAGTGTACTAATTACTTCTAAAATTTGTGGCTCTAAATCAGAAATATTTAATCTATGGTTAATATCACTCAATGGTCGCCCCACATCCGTGGAAATCAGGTTAAAAATTGTGCCAGCTACCGGAGTAAAGCGGCGAATCTGCAAATCACCGCCTAACATGAGAATGGGAATATTGATATTACTGAGCAAATTCTGCAAATCATTGGTCACCTGAGTGGATTCAAAATTCCGCCTTTGCAGTTCGTCGTTAATCGTATTTAATTCTTCGTTGGTTGCTTGAATTTCTTCTTTAGCAGTTTCCAATTCCTCATTAGTACTTTGCAATTCTTCGTTGCTAGAGAGGATTTCTTCGTTAGCAGCTCTGAGGTTTTGATTAGTGGCTTGCTGTTCCTCAATAATTGATTGCAGATATTCTTTAGTAGTGGCTAACTCCTGTTTCAGTGTGTTAATTTCTTCCTGTGCCGCCGCTTGTTTTCCCCGTGCAGATTTGATGTGGCGATCGCTCCCTGACTCAAAAACAGTATTTGCTGGCGATGGCATATCTGTAAACAGTACTAAAAAGTAGCGTTCATCACTACTGTGAGCTTTAAACGGCACAACATCAACCCGCACCAGCCTGACTTGACCGTTCTCGATTATTTGAATCCCTTCTTTGCGCACTGTTGTCTGTCGCTGTTTTGCTTGGTGAATCGCCGTGCGTAGCTCAAGCCGCAGTTCTTCCCTTGCCATTTTCAACAAATTAAAGCTAGGTCTACCTGGTGGCGGTTGCAGATAGGAACTAGTTTGTCCGCGAAATTGCACAATTTCTAAATCGTAGTTGATCGCTACACCCACCGGAGCATAGTTATTTAACACTATTTGGTCGGCTGCTGTGTGCATTTCCATCTCAGTCCAACCATTTTCACCCACTGATGGCTGCGGCGTATTTACCTTGAGGGGGTAGTTGCTGGCGATTAAATCTATACCCAACCGCGCCGGAACCATTTTGCGGCTATAAATTTTGTACTTTCTATCCGCTATACTAAACAAATCAGAAAATTCCCCTACTGTTTCTGAGGTGCCTAACATCAAAAAGCCAGTGGGCTTGAGACCATAATGAAAGATTGGTAGGAGTTTCTTCTGTATCGGGGTTCCTAAATAAATTAGCACATTGCGACAGGTAATCAGATCCAGTTGGGAAAAAGACGGATCGCTCATCAGGTTTTGCCGAGCAAAGATACACAACTCCCGCACCGGCTTGCTGATTTGGTATCCACCTTCTACCTGGACAAAGAACCGCTGGAGACGTTCTGGGGAAACTTCTGTGACTTGATTGGGTTTGTAGAAGCCAATTCTAGCAATTTCAATTACCGCCTCATTGATATCCGTAGCAAAAATCTGGATCGTTGTAGCGATTATTTGATTGGACAAAAATTCCAATAAGGAAATAGCGATCGAGTAAGCTTCTTGACCGGTTGAACATCCCGCTACCCAAATGCGGATGGGTAAATCTGGTGTACGTTCATGGGTAATCAGCGGAAATACTTTTGTCTTTAAGGCTTCAAAAGATTCCGAATCGCGGAAAAAACTGGTGACAGTAATCAATACATCCTGATACAACGCCATAACTTCTGCGGGATTTTCTTGCAGATAGCTGACGTAATCTTCCAACCTTTCCAGCTTGTACAAAATCATCCGCCGCAGAATGCGCCGCTTGAGAGTATTTTGTTTGTAGTGGTGAAAATCAACCCCCGTAGCAGTTCGTAGCAGACTAAAGATAGTTGAGAGAGCATCACTGCTAGCTGGAAGTAACTCAGCTACCTCAGTCTGTGTGGCTGGCGGTGGTTGGTTGATATAAGGATGACGGCTCAGTTTTACCAACTCCTCAGCAATCTCTCGCGGGGTGAGAATAAAATCTACATTACCCGAAGCTACAGCCGTGTTCGGCATCCCAGTGACTTTTGCCGATTCTTGACACTGAGCAAAAGTAATCCCTCCAGCTTCTTTGATAAATTCTAGCCCCCGTGTGCCATCGCCGTCACTCCCCGACAGCACTATGCCAATCGCTTTGTTTCCCCGATCCTGTGCTAAAGATATCAAGAAAGCATCCACTGACATAAAAAATCCGGATGTTTTTTCTCTAGGAGACAGTTTCAATACTCCCTCAACAATAGTCATCTTGGCATTAGGTGGAATCACGTAAACATGATTCGGTTCAACAACCATCCCATCCCGCACTTCCACAACAGACATAGTGGAAGCCCGTGAGAGAATCTCACTCAACAAACTTTTTTGATTCGGACTCAAGTGCTGAATCAGCACAAATCCCATCCCGGTATCATTGGGCAAATGACTCAGCAATTGTGTGAAAGCTTCCAATCCACCTGCTGAAGCTCCCATCCCCACAATCGGAAATAATTCATTTTGATGATTCTGCTGCTCTGGATTCGATGATTGCTCAGCAGGGGAATCGGATTGAGATTTTTTGGTAGACCGCCTACGGTTCATGATGTTAGTAGGTAATAATTTGGGGTGTGGAGCTAATTGGTTTAAAAGCAATGATTATGTGTATAAATGCGATTCAAAGTATACTATTGTGTATATTTGCTTTCCTAACTCTCTGAATAATTTTTATTTGATGATGCTACTTAACATAGCGTGATAAATATTAATATTAGGTAGAGCATTGCCTACTATATCGAGGTTTCGCTGGGCAATACCACCCTTTGCTGAAGCTTTCAGTGTATATAACTTTTGCAATAATCAAAGCGGATTCCTATATTTTATTTAGGTATTGCTGGTAGATTATACTATAATTAATAAATCAATGATTCTCTCACTAGATAGAAGTTGAAAAATAGGGCATAGGGCATAGTCAAGACTACTCATACCAATTTTATGTGAGGCTGCATATTAAAGCTGCAAGGCTAGAAGCCACTGGCTCTATGAACAAAGCCTGCCTAACGCAGGCTAATTATATGCATCTTCATAGAGAATTGGTATCACCTCAAAATATTCAGTTTGGGTTATTTGAGCAAAGAAAGGCTTCAGGGCACGAGGCAGCTATGCTGGAGGTTTTAGAATATAATTCTTCCCTTTGTAGGACTTACGCATAACGAGAGCGAAAGTAGCGGTAATTAATGAATGGGAGCGAGGCAATAATCAGCGTTTCGGTCATATTTTGCGTAAGTCCTACCTCTATATTAAAATAATAGCCTCAGTTGAGTTTCGTGGGCGTTATTTCTTAAAATATCTCAAGTTATAACGGTCTTGATATTTGGCGATATAGTCTACATTTTTCTGTTCTAATGGTGTAAGTAATTTACTAGGAAATTGTGTTGGTGAATATGCCGGTTGATACCAAGGTTGATTATTAAAGTAATCTTGTAATCCCGGAGTATCAAACCGCCGACCATGAATGGCAAATATCCAATTACGCATAATATCTAATTCAAAAGCATCTTTACCTGCTAAATCTGCATCTGTAACCATTCTTTGGGAAAGCCAAGCATAATTATTGGCTGTGGCGTTGTTAGTTGGTGGTGTGTAGGTATTTGGAGAAGGTGAAAATGTGGGAGTGGCGATGGCTTGTGGTGTTGAAGTTGGTTGTTGTACAGGAGACGGTGAACTAGTTGGAGTTTCTTTAATTGGGGATGTCACATTTGACGATGTTTCTGGTGTTACTGTTGTTTGGGCTATTGGTTGGGTAGGTTTTAACACCTGACTAATAATTACAGACGCACCAATTAACCCGCCAGCAATTAAACCACCAATGATAAAACCGTTGCGATTATTACTTTCCCTTAGAAGGGGTGCGGTGGTTGGCGGTAAGGTTTTCGCTGGTTGAGCGATCGCACCAGGACTGAGAGAAATGGTTGGCGGTGGTGGTGCAGAATTCACCTGCGCTTGCGTCGGTGCAATGGGACTTGCTATGCTCTGTAAAGCATCCAGCATAGCTCTCGCTGTCGGATAGCGATCGCGGGGATGATAGGCGATCGCCCGCTCGATGATATCTGCCATCATCGGACTAAGATGACTTGCATATTGTCGCCAAATAATCTCCGCCGTCTGGGGATCTGTTTCGATTTGCTGTGGTTGTCTCCCAGTCAGCAAATAAATGACAGTCATCCCCAAACTATATAAATCGCTAGAATAAACTGGTCTACCTGCCGCTTGTTCGCTGGGCATAAATCCCGGTGTGCCAATTACAATTGAACTGGTAGGATTTCCTTGAGAATTCACTACCGTTCCCATCGATTCCCGCACTGCACCAAAATCAATCAGTACAGGTTTACCATCACGATGGCGGACAATTATATTATCCGGCTTAATATCGCGATGAACGATATACTTACCGTGGACGTATTCCAATACAGGTAACAAATTCAGCAATAATTCTTGCACAGCAATTTCACTAAATAACCCTTGCTGTTGCACCTTCGCTGTTAAGGTATCTCCCTCCACCCACTCCTGAACTAGATAAAATTGTTCACCTGTTTCAAAATAAGCATATAAAGTTGGGATTTGGTCAGTCGCACCGCCAAGAGTTTCCAAAATCGCTGCTTCCCGTTGAAACCGTTCTTGCACAAGTTGGTAAATCTGGGGATTGCTGTGAATTGGTCTGAGCTGTTTTACCACACAACGGCGCTTTGAGGGCATATAACTATCCTCTGCCAGAAAGGTTTCACCAAACCCACCAGCACCCAATGTGCGGATAACTTGATAGCGATCGTTCAACAGGTTCATTTTAATTTGTAATTCGTAATTGGTAATTATAAATACGTAAGCTTCCTTTAGGCGATTTACAGGAATAAATATACCGCCGCCGTTGGTTTCGACTTCGCTCAACCAACTCAGAGATCGAGAGTTGAGTGTAAAGCCTTCTTTTGTTGGGTAGGCATGGCGGGTATTTTCCTGTAAGTTTATCCACCGAGGGATATAGCACCAGAAAGAAATCCCGTCTCTTTAAGCAGCAATTGTAGTTTTGCGCGATCAAGTTTCGTATCCTTGTTGTTATTTCCCCACATATCAGTAAAGAAGTCTTGCATCAGCGCGATGATACTGCGGTATTTAACGATGCTGGCAACATAAAACTCATCTAATATCAGGTCTTTGTCGGCATGGATCTGCTCGATGTTGTCGAGTAAAATGGATCGCAGTTCATAAGACTGTAAACCTTCTTTGATACCATATTTTTCCCTGATTCTGCGCTTATTGTTCTCTGAACATGAATCATAAGACGGTCGAATCAGGTGTCCCAGATTCCGCAGGATTTCTCCATAGTCGTAAAATGTGTTCTCCTCAAAGAAAGACTCTTCATCTTTCGTCAATGCAAAACTCCGATCTAGCGCCAAACCAAAATCAGTCAAATAAGTTTGTTCGCCGTCGGTGAGAACGTTTTGAAAATGGGCGTCGAAGTGGATGATTCCTTTCGTCTTCAAAAAGTCAATCGTTGTGCGTAAGTCATCCAGGGGTTTTTGAAGTTTGTTGGGATTGTCCCGCAGCCATGTTTCCAGAACATACGGGATATACTCTAGGAACAAAACTAACTCATAATCGGCGATCGCTCTATCCAGCAGATAATTCCCGGCATTTTCACTATTTCCCCAGTACTCTACATATCTTTTGTGATGCGACCTATCTACATCCGCCCGCCGCCCGGAGAATGGAATAATTCGATAATGGTACATTAGTGGGAAGGTGGCGATCGCCCCTTCTAAGACCCAGTGCGTTGTTTTGAGATGAGTCACAAGTTCACGGAAGACTCCAAAACCAGTGGAACCGAAGCCGTAATTACAGTAAGTCGGCACATCGTAGAGGTTTCTGGTGGAGAATAGGTTGTCATATTCGAGGTTTGTCACCGGAATGCGTTTCACAAAGACTTTGGATTGTTCAAGGACGATGATGTGATTTCTCCCCCAACCCGTGCTTGACTCATTCGACTCAAGATTGTCAAACAGAGAACACAATTGTGCATTATTCAACTGAGCGATGTATGAACTCAGATGGAAATATTTCTTCCTTCTGAGTTCTAGATCATTCTTAACCATTTTCCTTCACCTCTAAAAGAAGTAAGACTCTAAAATCTTTTTGGGATTTTTGAGTCTTACTGGTGGGATTTGTGCTCCAATACTTGTAAGGTGTATTTTCGCTGAATTTTACTGCCTAATTAACTAGCTCACAGTAGATAGTTGGCGCTGGAAGAAGGCTTCCAGAACTCTTTCTGCTATTTGCCGACTAGTTAAACCGAGTGCAGCCTTAGATTCATCTGGTGTAGCATGATCTACTAAGATATCTGGTATACCGATGCGCTTCACGGGAACGACAACATCAGCATCGAGTAGGGCTTCGGCTACCGCAGAACCAAAGCCACCCATGACGCAACCTTCTTCTAAGGTAACAACGCGCCCAATTTTCTTAGCTAAAGGCAAAATCAATTCCGTATCTAGGGGTTTGGCGAAGCGCGCATTGATGACGGTGGCTTGAATACCATGTTCGCTGAGAATTTCGGCAGCTTGCATACTTGGGTAAACCATTGTGCCATAGCCAACGATTAACACATCATCGCCAGTGCGGAGAATTTCGCCTTTGCCGATTTCTAAAGGTTCCCAGCCTTCTTCCATCAACGGGACACCATGACCATTACCACGGGGGAAGCGCATGGCGATCGCGCCTTTGGTATAGTTAATCCCAGTGACGATCATCTGTTGCAGTTCGGCTTCGTCTTTGGGTGCCATCAATACCATGTTAGGAATGCAACGCAGATATGCAATGTCATACATGCCTTGGTGTGTCGGCCCATCAGCACCGACAATTCCCGCCCTGTCTAGACAGAAGAACACTGGCAGGTTTTGAATGCAGACATCGTGAATAATCTGGTCGTAAGCACGTTGCAGGAAGGTAGAGTAGATAGCAGCCACAGGACGCATTCCTTCACTAGCTAGTGCAGCAGCTAGGGTAACAGCGTGCTGTTCCGCAATCCCCACATCAATATATTGATTGGGTAGTTTGGCTTGGAGTTTATCTAAGCCGGTTCCTGTAGCCATCGCCGCTGTAATTCCGATAATTTTCGGGTTTTGTTCGGCGAGTTTGACTAAGGTGTGGGCAAAGACTTTGGCGTAAGCTGGAGGTTTCGGCTTGCTAGAAGGAATTGCTTTCCCTGTTGTCAGATTAAAAGGATTTTGGGCGTGGTAGCCTACTTGGTCTTGTTCAGCAAGTTCATAACCTTTACCCTTGGTAGTAACCACATGCACTAAAACTGGCCCTGCTATTTGATGCGCTTGTTGGAAGGTAGCAATTAACTCTTCTAAATTATGCCCATCTACTGGCCCGATGTAGGTAAAGCCCAGTTCTTCAAACACTGCACCCACCTTGGGAACCGCTAACCGCTTCATCCCTTCTTTGATGCGTCCCAGTTCGGGAGACAAGGATTCACCCACAAAAGGAATGTGCTTGAATTGTTCCTCAAAATTATCCTTAATAAATTGCACAGGTGGGCTGAGGCGCATTTTGTTGAGATAGCGAGGAATTGCACCAACGTTGGGAGAGATAGACATTTCGTTGTCATTCAGCACAACCAGCAGGTTAGTTTTGGGTAAGTGTCCTGCATGGTTGATTGCTTCTAACGCCATACCGCCAGTTAAAGCACCATCACCAATTACAGCAACGGCTTTAAATTTTTCCCCCTTCAAATCACGGGCTAACGCCATACCCAAAGCGGCTGAGATACTGGTGGAAGCGTGTCCCGCCCCAAAGTGATCGAACTTGCTTTCACAGCGCTTGAGATAACCAGCGACTCCATCTTTCTGTCTGAGAGTATGAAAGTTGCTGTAGCGACCTGTAATTAGTTTATGGGGATAAGCTTGGTGTCCTACATCCCAGATAACTTTATCCCGATCTAAGTCCAGGGTCTGGTAAAGCCCTAAAGTTAATTCTACAACACCCAAACCTGGCCCCAGGTGTCCCCCAGTTGCGGCTACCGTTTGCAGGTGCTTATCTCGGATTTGACGGGCAATTTGTTGCAACTGCCGAATCGATAAGCCGTGTAACTGATTGGGATGGGTGATTTCGCTCAGATGCATATTATAGGGTTTTCCTCTCTAATCTCTACTTCTGAATATTCTCTGATTTTCCCACGGTAATGTTGCTTGCAGAAGCATACTTAAAATAAGTTGCATTTCCACAGTTTAATTTGATAATTGACCATCTTTGACTCCGAATTTTCTCATTGATGAATCACCCAATGCTCTTGTATAAGAACTTGGCTTGGCTTGGTTCTATTTAATTTAACAAAATGTAATAAAACTTGCTGGCAAAATTTTGTACAATTAACAGCTTTTTATTATACGGATGCCACCGTGAAATTACTTGCTTTAAATACTTTACAAAAGTGTCCAATTTAAGTGAAAATAAACCACAATATCAAGTGAGATTTATCTACTAATTATTTTTTATCTATAGTAATTTTCTGAGCTAGGGTGACTTCCTGAGTTGTGGTTTAAAAATTTAAATATTAATCCTATATTTTAGGATACTTTCGTAAACCCAAGGAAAAAGTATGCAAGGATTGGCGAAAAAACTCACTTTGACAACAGGAGCAGCTTTGGGCATAGCAATGGCAGGAGCCTTTCCTGCTCAAGCTGTGACCTTAAACTTTGCCTGGAATGGGAATGCAGGTTACTCAGCTAAAGGTTCGTTTAATTATGACGAGAATACAGCCCCAGCAACTTTTTCCGAAAGTGGGCCAGGAGCAACTAATTTTTTGCGATCGCTGAATATTTCTTTTTTCAATCCTCTGAATAATCTCATTGCCGCTTATGATAATGTGGTCAATGGCAACGCAACTGCTCAATATTTCAAATTTAACTTCAACACAGTGAAGCAAGAAATATTTGGCACAATAGATTTAGGCGGCGAAGTAGCAGGCGATACTTATTTGTCAGGAACAGTGGGTACGAATCTCTCTTTATATCAGGTTCCGCTATCTGGTGCTGATTTCATCGTGGATAGTAACTCAGGAGCGATCGCAACGGCAAATGTGCCGGAACCAAGTTTGATTTTAGGTATTTTAGCCTTGGGTGCGATGGGCGTAACCTACCGGATTAAGCGACAACTTACACATTCACTCAAATAAACTTGATTTAGATCCCCGACTTCTTTAAGAAGTCGGGGATCTACGCAGCAGTAAGTAAGGTGCGTTAAAGCACACTACAAAATCGATTTTAAGGTGATTGTGGGCTATCTGGAACACCAGGAACAACTGGTGTATCGGGTTGTTTTTGTTGTCGTTGCAAATATTTACTTAATACATCAGCCATATCCCCCCTAGTCATGGGAAGTAATGGGAAGATATTTCCTTGGGCATCTGTAGTCAGAAATCCTTCAGTAATTACAGTAGCGATCGCTTGTCTTGCCCAACTCGGTATTGATGCTGCATCTGGATGGGAAGCAAGAATGTCCTTGACAGTTTCATCAGGAAACTGGAATACACCGTAAGCTTGGGCAAAAATTGCTAAGGCTTCTGCTTTGGTCACTTTTTGGTTCGGGAAAAACAGATTACCCCGATAACCTTTCATTATATCAGTTTTTAAAGCTATTTGAATATCATTAAATGCCCAATGGGAAGGGGGTACATCTGGAACTACTACATTTTCTTTGCTGACAGCCTGACGTTTATCTAGCCGAAATACTTTTACCATAATCGCCGCTAATTCTGCGCGATTAATTAATCTTTCAGCATAAAAATTACCATCAGCAGAGTTTGTCATCCATTTAGCAGCAACTACTTGTTGAATTGCTTCAGATGGTTCACTGGCAGCAGCTTGCGCCACTGGCAATACATAAATTATGGGCAAGTTTTGGAGTAAAAAAACTAAAGATAAAGTACTGATAAACTTATGCATAATTATATTTTTACTAGTCAACAGTCAATAGTAATTTGTCATTTGTCATTTGTCATTTGTCAACAGTCTGTAGGGGCGGGTTCTGTGAGATCTTTACACAGAAAACAGATATGTCGGTTAAACCCGCCCGTACAACAGTCAACAGTCAACCGTCAACCGTCAACCTTCCCCTTTGCCCCTGAAACCGAGAAGTAAGCGCAAAATGTATGTAACTTTGGGTTATGTTCATTTTAGATAAGTTTTATGGAGCATATTTGGGAATGACCGTAGCAGCAGACCCCGTGAAGTTGATGAAGCAAGAAGTTGGCAAAGCCGCCGCTGCTTTAGTCAAATCAGGTTCGATTGTCGGGTTGGGTACGGGTTCAACCACGGCGTACACCATTCAGTTTTTGGGCGAACGCCTCCAGTCTGGTGAACTCAAAGATATTGTAGGCGTTCCTACTTCGTTTCAGTCAGAAGTGCTAGCAAAGCAATACGGTGTTCCTCTGACTACCTTGGACGCTATTGATCACATTGATATTGCCATTGATGGGGCGGATGAAGTTGATCCGCAGAAGAATTTGATTAAAGGTGGTGGTGCAGCCCACACCCGCGAGAAAGTGGTAGATTACTTGGCAAATCAGTTTATCGTCGTCGTGGATAGTGGAAAGTTAGTAGACCGTTTGGGTTCTAGCTTTGCCGTACCCGTAGAAGTTATTCCAATGGCGATCGCTCCTGTGACTAATGCTATCAAAAAACTTGGTGGTAAACCAGAACTCCGTATGGGTGTGAAAAAAGCAGGCCCAGTCATCACCGACCAAGGCAACTTCGTTTTAGATGTGCGATTTGACTCAATTGACGACCCAGTAAACCTCGAAAAAACCCTGAATAATCTTCCTGGTGTTCTCGAAAATGGTATTTTCGTCAATTGCGTCGATTTAGTCTTGGTTGGCGAAGTTAAAGATGGGCAACCACTGGTAAGGCAGTTTTGATTAGGGAATAGGGCATGGGGCATTGGGCTTTAAGGGAGCATCCCAATTTTGCCCTTAATAAATTTGTAGTGGGAGCATCTTGCTCCCTAAGGCAAAGTCAGCGGGCTAGAGAGCCATCACTACAAAAAATAAATTTACACATTTGGGATGCTCCCGGCTTTAACAATGAACAGTTATCAGTACCATGCCCCTGTTCACTGATAACTGATTTCATCCCCCCACACTTCCCACACTCTTTGTTTGCCCCATGCCCAATCCTAAACTTTAACAGCCTCAATAATACTCACTATCGAAGGGGTGGGAATAATTCGGGTTAGTTGAAAGCCAGCAGATTTTAGCAGCGCCCGATATTCCTCCTGTGTACGTTCTCGACCACCTGCCATGACTAGCATATTCAGATCCAGTAGCTTACCGAATGATTGTTCGTTACCAGGGGCAATGACTATTTCAAATAGCAGTAGTTTGCTATGCTGTGGCATAGCTTGATGACAGTTTTTCAGGATAGTAGTAGCTTTTTCCTCATCCCAGTCGTGGATGATGTGCTTGAGCAAATAAGCATCTCCACCTTCTGGGACTGACTCAAAAAAGTTGCCTGCAACTGCTGTAACACGATGTGCAATATCTTCTGCTTGCAGCTGTAGTTTCGTAGCTTCGATGACTTGGGGCAAATCAAAGATAAATCCCTTCAGCTTTTGATTAGCTTTAAGAATTTGAGTTAACAAACTGCCCTGTCCACCTCCAATATCGACAATGTTCTGAAACTCTGAGAAATTATAGCTAGAAATAATTGCTGCTACTTCAACAGCAGTTATATTCGTCATTGCCTGATTAAAACGCTTCGCATCTTCAGGATGTTGGGCGTAGTATTCCCAGATATTGATTCCGGTGGCGTTATCGAAGGCAATTTCGCCTGTTTTTAGGCTATGTAGCAAATTATTCCAACCTAAAGAGTGATGGGTTCCCAGTTCAGAGATCGCAAAAAAACGCAGTGAACCAGGAACATCTGTCTGCAATGTTGCCGCTAAAGGCGTTAAAGAAAATTTGTGATTTTCGTCTTCAGCAAATATACCGACACTGGCAAGGGCACGTAGTAAGCGGTAGAGAGATAGCGGATGAGTTTCGGTAATTGCAGCTAGTTCTTCGGCAGTTTTGGGACGGTCTATGAGGTAGTCGGCGATACCAAGTTTAGCAACTGCATAAATGGCCTTTGATATCCAAAAGCCAGAAATCATTTGCAGCATGGCAATCGGTGGGGGTACAGGAGTATTTGGATTGTTATTGAGTTGAGTCATATAATACATTTCCTTGCTTATACTTAGGATTCAAATTGAAACGCTCAGGAGTGCAGAGTTTTTGTTTACAATTTTTCCAGAGCTAGTTGCATATCGGCGTTTTTCCACGCTGTGGCAAATTTGGTTTGAACTTCTTGCGCCTCAGTAGTTTTATTTAATGCTTGCAAACTGGCTTGCAAGCCAAATAAAGAACGCCCATTTAAGGGATGTTTTTGTAAATCTGCATAAAATATTGTTTCTGCCGCAGCATAATCACCTTTTGCTAATAGCACCCCCCCTAATGCTTCCCGTGTTGGTATGTACCAGTCTGGTGGTTCCATGTAATTAAGGGCATCTTCCTTCTGTACTGCTGTTTCGAGGAATTTAATCGCAGATTCATAGTCCTGCTTGGCTTTGGCAATTTTTCCGTCTAACTGGTTGCTGGCTATCTCTAAAATACTACTGGCTGGACTCATGCCGATAGTTGCGTTGGCGGGAATTGTTTTTTGGGCGTTTAGCAATGCAGTGCGATCGCTTGCGGCATCTTCAAGTTTACCAGTGGCAGCGTTAGCCATCCCATGAGCAAAATACCACAATGCTTTAGTTGTAACTAATTTATCATCTGGCACAGGAGATTTTAAAATTGCATCCCAGTTACTAAAGCGTACCTGAATCAACAGTTTAGTCCCCAGATAACCCTCAACCATTGGGATTTCCGACACAAAAGGTGTAGCCATAGATACTAATTTATCTGCGGCTTCCAGTGCATCTTCATATCTGCCTGCCATCGCGGCGGCTACTGCCAAAAAATGGACGTTATGACTATAGTAGGAAGCCGGATAAAAACCCTGGATGTGATTTTTGCTGATGTAACTTTCATCTTGAGCGATCGCTAATGCATTTGACTGCATGGCTGCGGTATAATCTCCCACCAGAAAATAAATATGGGAAGGCATATGTACTAAATGTCCGGCTGCGGGAACTAGGGTTTCTAGGCGTTTGGCACTTTCCAAGGCGCGTTCTGGAGTCAGCGAAGCTTCCACTGCATGGATATAATAGTGGTTGGCTCCGGGATGATTCGGGTTGCTTTTAAGTACTGATTCTAAAACAGCGACAATCTCTTCAGTATCTTCCCCAGGTTTGCCGTCTTTAGTCCAGAGTTGCCAAGGGTGCAAATCCATCAAGCTTTCGGCGTATAGTGTCTTGGCATCCAAATCTTGGGGATAACGCTTGACTACATCTGACATGGCGTTTTTATAATCTACCGCCAGCTTGTACAAATAAGCGTGGGAATTGTTAGAGTAGCGCTTTGCTAAGGCGTTAATATAGTCTTGTTCTGCTGGCGATGCTTGCTTAGACAAAGTTACAGCTTGTTGGATGGCTTGATATGCTGCTAATTCGCGATCGCTGTCCACTTCCAAGTTAATATTAGGCCCAAGCGCCAGAGCAATACCCCAATATGCCATTGCTAATTGCGGATCGAGTTTTGCCGCATATTTAAACGCACGCGCCGCCTCATCATGATTGAAGGCGTAAATCAAATTTAACCCTTGATCGAAAAACTGTTGCGCTTTGGTATTCTGGGTAGAAACCTGATGGTGGTGCGTTCCCAATCCAGGGATTAAAGCATAGGGTTGTTGTGCTTGGGCAAAAGCTGCACATGGAAAAATTAAGCACAATACCATTGTCCAAATTACAACTAAGTATTTCATTGTCTAAATTCCCATTTTTTAAGCTTTTTTCTTATTGATATCCAAAAGCCAAAGTTTTTCTAAAGTGGCTAGCTTGTGGCGTAGAACTCTAGCGCGATATTTCTTATAGGCATTTAAAGCGACAAATAAGCAAACATGAATAATCATGATATCTAGCCAAATAAAAGTATTAATATATACAGAATTATGGTGACTCTGTTCGATATGAACCGAGTCATTTATTAAATGATTGTGATAATGTTCTGGCATAAGCACCCTCCAGAGATTGAGATATTTGTTCTAATACAAGACTTCATACTGAATCATATAGTTTTCTGATCGGAACGGAAGTAAATGTCATTGGGCATTGGGCATGGGGCATTGGGCATTTATCTCCCTTGTCCCCCTTGTCTCCCTTGTCCTCCTTGTCCCCCTTATCCTCCTTGTCCCTCTCTATGCCCATCATCGCCCCAAATCCCTCATCTCTGGCTAATTTTACGGTTTCTTCGTATTTTGTCAGGAAATCGTAAATATTTAATGAAATAAGTTGCTACGGCTCAGTATTATTGCGATAATTTTGACGAATAATATTTTACATTCTAGAATCACAAGAGGCATAAATATTTTCGCTCAAGGGTCATTGGTTCTTGGTTATTTTCATTTGACTCTGGACTGTGGGCTATTGACTATTGACTATGGACTTTTGACAGCCTTCACTAAAAATCTATGATAATTGTGTAAATATTGGCAGTATTTTTACGGAAAGTTAAAATTTTTGATGAAGAGTTATACAAGAAATCCGCTGCAACGAAGAGTAGGATTATCTGGGAATGCTGAAAAATATTGAAATGTAAAAACTGAGAGTTTATGAACAGAAATTTGCTGCTTCAAGAGTTAGCGATCGCAATTGCGGCGAAGAATCTCAACCCGACGGTTCTCAATCCCGACTTTTTAAAATATACCGGGGTGGTTCCTAGTGATTGGGAACTGGGGCGATCGCCAGTATACGCCAATGGTATCGCCCAGATAACTTTTAGCAATGGGCTATCAATTGTGGCGCAATCCAACCGCATCGTTATCGCGGAGGCTATTGGAAACAAAGAATTACAGGAAGTACAAGTTGCGCAAATTGCTTGTCAGCTAGTCGAAAAGTTACCCAAGGTGGAGTACCAGAGTGTGGGTATTAATCCTGTCGGGTTGTTTATGTTTGACTCGGAAACACAAACCCATCAATACTTATGTCAATACCTCCTGTCTCGTGGTTCATGGCAAGAATTTGGCGAAGAACCCCTTCAAGCTGGGCTTCAGTTAGCTTACACCCTCAAGCGTGGTCAACTAATTTTAGGAATCAATCAAGCAAAAGTTCAGTATCCCGATAAATCAGAATCGGCAATAGTGTTCTCTGGTAACTTCAACTATCCTTTATCTGGTAACTCAGATAGTGAAAGACTACTAGCCATACAGCAATTGATTCAAAATTGGCAAGATGATTTAAAAACTTTTCGCCAACTGCTAGAAGAAAAATTCTTACCGCCCGTCACACAACCAATCAACATTTTCCCCAAAACGGCGGGTGTTTAATAATTCGTAATTCTTAATACTTCGACTTCTGGTGCGTCCGCTACGCGCTAAGCGTTGGCGCAGCCTCTCCGACAGGAGAAGCTATGCCGCAGGCTTTACGCTCAGTACAAGTTCGTAATTCATCTACGAAGAGTCTTTCTGTTATGGGTGGGGACTAATCCCATTATTTATAACAATGAGCTGAATATCATAATAGGATTCATCTTTGTGTCTTCCCTGTGGGTAAAGACTCTGTATCTATACATCTATGCGTGAGTCTGATAAAAAAATGGCGCTTCTGACCCCAATAAATTATTAATTATTTCTACTAAACCAATTGCATCTATAGGACTCCTATTTGATTTTTGAACATATACGTAGGGTGGGCAATGCCCACCGTATCCGGGTTTTGGTGGGCATTGCCCACCCTACAAATACTTAGATTTTTTCAATAATCAAACCGGATTGCTATATCATTCCTAGCACTATTCCCAAATGGTCAATATTCTTGATTTCAATATCTTTGATATTAAACATGATCGCAAAGTATCTAAGAGGATGTTTGAAAAGTTGTGAGGGGTTAAATTTTATGCTAATCGCCGCACCATAATTCGGATCATCGCAATGTAGATAAACGTTTCTGATGTTTCGGGTAATAACTCATAATCTCGGACTAATCGGCGACACCCCATCAACCAACCAAAAGTACGCTCAACAACCCAACGCTTCTTGAGTAAGAGGGTGTTTGAAAAGTTTTGAAGGGTCAAATTTTATGCTAATCGCCTCACCATAATGCGGATCATGGCAAGATAAATAAAAGATACGATTCATCTGTGGATTTAATGGTGGTAGGAAAAATAGTATTAGTCCTTGAGAATACCAATGTTGGAAATGCTCGCGTGTCAATTTACTCCGATGGACAGAAGCATTCAAATCATCGGTAATCAACCGAAGCTATTTGGGAGTACTCAATTACTATTTCAGCAAACCCTAATTACTATTTTCACCTCCCCATGCCCCTTGGGAGCCACAAGCCCCATGACGGCAGTTGCTACCCTGCGGGAAGCCGCTCCGCGTCTACAAGCCGGGAAACCCTTTTGGCAGTTCCTCCTGGGGGAAACCACGCCACTTGCTCCACTTGGGGAAACCCCAAGACCGCAGTGGCTCCCCAAGATCGGACTGCCTCACCAACGCACTGCCTCCCCCATGCCTTCAAGGATTGGTATTTAACCAGACTTAAGATAAAATCGATGAATGCTATATAGAAGATTTGGACGCACAGAATTACAGATGCCACTGTTTTCCTGCGGTGGGATGAGATACCAGTTCCAATGGCAGGATGTGTCCCCTGGTGAGATTCCCCAAGATAATCAGGAAAATCTCGAAGCAACTATTCGACGGGCGATTGAGTTGGGCATTAATCATATTGAGACAGCCCGTGGTTATGGCACTTCGGAAATGCAATTGGGGCGAATATTACCGAAATTTAAGCGCGAAGAGTTAATTGTTCAAACTAAAGTTGTCCCCGTAGCAGATCCTCAAGAATTTCGTGAGACATTTGAGCGATCGCTTAATTATCTCCAACTAGATTACGTGGATTTACTAGGAATACACGGTATTAATAATGACGAAAGCATGAATCACAGCATTCGGACTGGGGGCTGTGTAGAAGTAGCGCAGCAGCTACAAGCAGAAGGGAAAGTGAGATTTATTGGCTTTTCCACCCACGGAGCTACAAATACGATTGTGCAAGCAATTAATACCAATCTCTTTGATTATGTCAACCTGCATTGGTACTACATTAATCAATGGAATTGGGCAGCAATTGCAGCGGCTACACAGCATGATATGGGGGTATTTATTATTAGCCCATCGGATAAAGGCGGAATGCTGTATAAACCACCAGCAAAATTAGTGCATTTGTGTGCGCCTTTGAGTCCGATGGTGTTTAACGATTTATTTTGCCTCAGTCATCCACAGGTACATACCCTGAGTTTAGGCGCAGCAAAACCCCAAAATTTTGATGAACATATAAAAACTTTGGAATTGCTGGATCGCTCAGACGAAATTCTACCACCAATTTTGGCAAGGTTAGAACAAGAAGCGATCGCCACTTTAGGAGAAGATTGGGTAAAAACCTGGCGAGTTAATTTACCCACTTTTGAACAAACACCTGGTGAAGTGAATATTCCGGTGATTTTGTGGCTGTGGAATTTAGCGATCGCCTACGACATGGTAGACTATGCCAAAATGCGCTACAACTTGCTAGGTAATGCGAGTCACTGGTTTCCTGGTAACAAAGCCGACCGACTAGAAGAACTAGACTTACGCCCATGTCTTGTGAACAGTCCCCATGCAAATAAAATCCCCCAAATTCTGACGCAAGCACATCAGCTTTTGGGGGGAGAGGAGGTTAGGCGGTTATCTCAGAGTTAGGGGCTGGGGGCAGAGGGGACAAGGGGGACAAGGGGGACAAGGAAGAAATCACCAATGCCCAATGCCCAATGCCCAATGCCCAATGCCCAATGCCCAATGCCCAATGCCCAATGCCCAATGCCCAATGCCCAATGCCCATTGACTATTGACTCTTGACTCTTGACTCTTGACTATTATTTGCCTTGGGAATCACTAGTACTTTATCTACCCGGTTACCGTCCATGTCCATCACCTCAATACGCATTCCTTCCCATTCAAAATGATCGGCGGCGGCGGGGATACGTCCTAGGTGAGTGATGACAAACCCGCCTAAGGTTTGATAGCTACCGTGTTCTTCTGAGTCCCACTCTTCCATCTCAAAGATTTCTAAAAACTCTTCTACAGGTAACATCCCATCTAACAGCCAGGAACCGTCTTCCCGTTGGACGGCTTGGGGTTGGTCTTGTCCTGGGTCGGCGGGAACATCACCGACAATTTCACTCATAATATCGTTGAGGGTGACTAGTCCTTGAATCACACCGTATTCATCAACTACTAGCGCCATGTGGGTAATGGTTTGCTTAAATAATTCTAAAACTTTTAACCCACGGGTACTTTCGGGGACAAATACGGGTTGTCGCAATCCTACTGTTAAATCTAAGGGTTCACCTTTAAAACTTCTCGCTAATAAGTCTGTCACGGGGATCACGCCCAGGACGTTATCTAGTCCTTCCTGACAAACCGGATACCGGGAATAAGCACTGTCAACCATTTTTTGGCGGTTTTCTTCCGGCGCATCGTCCAAATCGAGCCAAACAATATCAGGACGGGGTGTCATAAAGGAACTGACGGGGCGATCGCCTAGGCGAAAAACTCGCTCCACCATATCCTGTTCGGCTTCCTCAAAGGTTCCCGCCTCTGTACCTTGCTCAATTAAAATTTTAATTTCTTCTTCTGTGACTTGCGGCTCTGTAGATGGTGTAATCCCTAACACCCTTAACACCATTTCCGTAGAAGCACTTAACAGATAAACTGCGGGAGAAGCGATCGCGGCTATAGCTCTCATCGGAATTGCCACAAACGCCGCAATAGCTTCTGGGTTGTTTAACGCTAACCGCTTTGGCACTAATTCACCGACAATCAACGACAAATAGGTAATAATCAAAACCACTAGCCCGAAGGAGAACGGTTGACTATAAGCAGCTAAAAACGGTATAGCCTTCACATAAACCGCTAATTTCTCAGCAATAGTTGCTCCCCCGAAAGCACCAGTCAGAATCCCAATCAGGGTTATGCCAATTTGAATAGTCGAGAAAAATTGATTCGGAGACTCAGCCAGCTTCAATGCTTCTCTGGCTTTGAGGTCTCCTTGATTCGCCATCTGTTGTAATCTTACTTTCCGTGCCGAGACAATCGCCATCTCCGACATAGAAAACACCCCGTTGGCAATAATTAATACCAAAATGATTAAAATTTCAAAAGTCATGGAGGACATGTTTAGAATTGCCGCTATCAAGAGCGAACTTAGCTTAACTTTTAGTATCTAGTATTAAAGGCGCATCGATAAACGCTTTAATTGTACATAAACTCCTAAGTAATGGGCATGGGGCATTGGGCATGGGGCATGGGAAATTGGGCATTGGGCATGGGGCATGGGGCATTGGGCAATAGTTAACAGTCAACCGTCAACCGTCAACTGTCAACTGTCTTCCCTGTCCAATTTCTTCGCCCCAAAGAATCAGACGGTTGTTAACAGTATTTACAATAAGTGACATCAGCTGCCTCACAACGACTTGCATTTACATTAAAAGTTATGGCCTTTTCTTCTATTGTGCGTGCTTTAGCGCGATCGCCTTTAACTAGTGAATTTATTTCTAAACTCAACCGTCAACAGGAATTGCGGTTAAATGGTATTCCCCGCCTCCCTAAGGGTTTGGTCGCTTCTGCACTAGCGCAAAATTCGGACAATAATTTATTTGTGGTTTGTGCCACTTTAGAGGAAGCCGGACGCGCCTATGCACAGTTAGAAGCGATGGGATGGAAGAATGTTTATTTTTACCCCACTTCGGAAGCGTCCCCTTACGAACCATTTGACCCAGAAACGGAAATGACTTGGGGACAAATGCAGGTGTTGGCTGATTTGGTGAAAATTCAAGAGTCAACAGTCAACAGTCAACAGTCAACAGTCAACGGTCAACAGTCAACAGTCAACAACCAACAGCCAAAAATGGCGATTGTGGCGACTACAGGGGCCCTACAACCCCATTTACCACCACCAGAGGCTTTCATTCCTTTTTGTCTAACTTTGAAAAAGGGGATGGAATTTGACTTAAATACCTTCAGTACGAAAATTACTACTTTAGGCTATGAACGAGTACCCTTAGTGGAAACAGAAGGACAATGGAGTCGGCGGGGTGATATTGTTGATATCTTTCCTGTAGCGTCCGAGTTACCCGTCAGGCTGGAATGGTTTGGGGATGAAATTGAGCAAATCCGGGAATTCGATCCCGCAACTCAACGTTCTGCTCTTGACAAAGTTGACCAAATCATTCTAACTCCCACTAGTTTTGCAGCGATTGTGACCGCAAAACTAAAGAATAGTACTGAATTAACAGTACTGAGTGCTGAGTCAGAATTTGACACAGAACAACTTGAAGGTAGTCGTCGGTTTTTGGGTTTAGCTTTTGAGCAACCAGCATCACTTTTAGATTATTTGAGCGAAAATACCTTAATTGCCATTGATGAGCCAGAACAATGTCATGCGCATAGCGATCGCTGGGTAGAAAATGCTGAGGAACAATGGTCTTTGGGAACTGGGGAAATTGGGTTAGGTGCTTTACAATTGCCAAAAATCCATCGGTCTTTTGAAGATTGTTTAGCCACAGCGACGAAGTTTAAAAAAGTATATTTGTCAGAACTGGCAGAAGAAAATAGTGGTATTAATCTAGCTAGTAGACCTGTGCCGGTGACACCACATCAGTTTGCGAAACTGGCTGACACATTACGCCAAGAACGCGATCGCAATTTTTCTACTTGGCTAATTTCGGCTCAACCTTCCCGTTCGGTTTCTCTACTCCAAGAACATGACTGTCCGGCGCAGTTTATCCCTAATCCCCGCGATTACCTCGCAATTGACAAGCTACAAATCAACCATATCCCTGTAGCACTCAAATATTCTGGGTTGGCGGAACTGGAAGGTTTTATTCTCCCTACCTACCGCTTGGTAATAATCACAGACAGAGAATTTTACGGACAGCATTCCTTAGCTACTCCTAGCTATATCCGCAAGCGTCGTCAAGCTGCGTCGAAGCAAGTAGATCCTAATAAGCTACGTCAGGGGGATTATGTAGTTCATCGCAGCCACGGAATTGGTAAATTTATCAAACTGGAAAGTTTGACATTTAACGATGAAACCCGTGATTATATTGTGGTGCAGTATGCTGACGGTTTGCTGAGAGTGGCAGCTGATCAGGTAGGTTCTCTATCTCGGTTCCGGACTAACGCCGATAAAGCGCCAGAACTGCACAAAATGACCGGGAAAGCTTGGGAAAATACTAAAAATAAAGTCCGCAAAGCCATCAAGAAATTAGCGGTGGACTTGTTGAAATTATATGCAGCGCGATCGCAACAACAAGGCTTTAGTTACCCACAGGATATGCCTTGGCAAGAGGAAATGGAAGATTCTTTCCCTTACCAACCTACCACAGACCAACTCAAAGCCACCCAAGATGTCAAAAGAGACATGGAAAGCGATCGCCCGATGGATCGTTTAGTTTGTGGTGATGTCGGTTTCGGGAAAACAGAGGTAGCCATTCGCGCAATTTTCAAAGCTGTCACTTCAGGTAAACAAGTCGCCTTACTTGCGCCCACAACCATCCTGACTCAGCAGCATTACCACACCCTCAAAGAACGTTTTGCACCTTACCCGGTAAATGTCGGTTTACTCAACCGCTTCCGCAGTGCTGAAGAACGGCGAGAAATTCAAAAGCGGTTATCAACGGGAGAATTAGATGTAGTTGTGGGTACACATCAACTTTTAGGTAAAGGTGTAGCCTTCCGCGATTTAGGATTGTTGGTAGTCGATGAAGAACAACGCTTTGGGGTGAACCAAAAAGAGAAAATTAAAAGCCTGAAAACCCAGGTAGATGTGCTGACACTCTCCGCCACACCCATTCCCCGCACCTTGTATATGTCTCTGTCCGGGATTCGGGAAATGAGCTTAATTACCACACCACCCCCATCCAGACGACCGATTCAAACTCACCTCGCCCAGATGAATTATGAAACTATCCGTACAGCTATCCGTCAAGAACTAGACAGAGGCGGTCAGGTATTTTACGTAGTTCCGCGAGTTGAGGGAATTGAAGAAACAACTACAAAATTGCGGGAAATTATTCCCTCAGCTAGATTTGCTGTGGCTCACGGACAAATGGATGAAGGACAGTTAGAATCAACCATGCTCACCTTTAACAATGGTGACGCGGAGATTTTGGTTTGTACGACAATTATTGAATCTGGTTTAGATATTCCCAGAGTCAACACGATCTTAATTGAAGATGCCCACCGCTTTGGTTTAGCGCAATTATACCAACTCCGGGGTCGGGTGGGACGGGCAGGGATTCAAGCTCACGCTTGGTTATTTTACCCCCAGCAGCGGACATTATCTGAGGCGGCACGGCAGAGATTACGGGCAATTCAGGAATTTACTCAATTGGGTTCAGGATATCAGCTAGCAATGCGCGACATGGAAATTCGGGGTGTAGGTAACTTGCTAGGTGCAGAACAATCCGGTCAAATGGATGCGATCGGCTTTGATTTGTATATGGAAATGTTGGAAGAATCGATTCGCGAAATTCGTGGACAGGAAATTCCCAAAGTTGATGATACACAAATTGACCTCAACCTGACAGCATTTATTCCCGCCGATTACATCCCCGATGTAGATCAGAAGATGAGTGCATATCGTGCAGTCGCAGCGGCGAAATCGAAAGACGAATTAACACTGATTGCAGGTGAATGGAGCGATCGCTACGGTACAATTCCCCAGAGTGCTAATCAATTATTACGCGTCATGGAACTCAAGCAGCTAGCCAAGAAATTAGGATTTAGCCGCATTAAACCAGAAAACAAACAGCACATCATTTTAGAAACCCCAATGGAAGAACCAGCTTGGAATTTACTAGCGGCGAACTTACCAGATCATCTCAAAACTCGTTTTGTCTACTCTCCTGGTAAGGTGACAGTGCGAGGTTTAGCAGTGATGAAGGCAGATTTACAATTGCAAAGCTTAATTGACGCTTTTGTGAGAATGCAGGGAGCAATCCCCGAAGCCGCTATTGTTTGAATAGTTGGGAGCATGACAATTTAGTGAAAAAACGACAAGTGCATGATGCTATATAAAGTTCCATTACTGCTGACACCCCAATCTGAAGGCGGATTTACCGAAACACACAGCAAGTTACTGTTAGGGACTTACAAAAAATAAATTACCCATATTCCGTAGTGCGTAAAGCCTTCTCTACGAGACGCTGCGCGAACGGCATAGCTTCGCTTAACGCGTAGCGTGTCCAAAAGACAAACATCTTGCTCGCTTTTGAACACCAGCTTCCTTTACGCTCGCACTACAAATTTATTGGGTATTTAAAAAATTGGATATCCCTGACTGGCTTTATTTACGCCGTGCTGCACTAGTTGTATGTTGTAACTACAAAATGTAGCTACAATTAAGCTATGGAATTTGAATGGGATGAAGACAAACGTCTTGCTAACATTCGCAAGCATGGGATTGACTTTATCGATGTTCCAGCAGTTTTTGATGGAGACATCGTAACGCTTGAGGACGATCGCTTTAACTACGGAGAGCAGCGATTCGTCTCTTTTGGCTTGTTGCAAGGGCGACTTATTGCCATTGTCCATACAGAACGAGAGAATTGCACCCGCATTATTTCCGCCAGAAAGGCAACTAAATATGAACAACGAACCTACTTTGAACAAATCGCAGACTGATTGGCAACACTTAGATGCCATGAGTGATGAAGACATAGATCTATCTGATTGCCCTGAGATCACCCCAGAACTGTTTGCCAAAGCAACAGTTAGACGAGGCTTACCTAACGCTAAAACTAAAGCTCAAGTCACCTTACGCATTGACAGTGATGTTTTAGACTGGTTCAAATCCCACGGGCGTGGTTATCAGACTCAAATTAACACCTTACTGCGAGCATACATGGAAGCCCATAGGTAGTGAAACTTTTCTTCGTCTCAACAAGATGTTAATAATGTAGGAGGCAGTTCTTATTTGAAGTGTATTTTAAGTTTATATTTATGGTCAAAAGAAGAATTTATGTCAGTTGTCACAGCTAAATCTTACGTAGAGTATCGGAACAATGCTTATTTAGTTGCAGGAACTCGGATATCTCTAGACTCAATAGTCTATGCTTTTCAAAAAGGATTATCACCTGAAAGCATTGTGCAGTCTTTTCCGTTACTAACACTTGAACAAGTTTATGGAGCGATCGCATTTTACTTAGCTAATCGCGCTGAGATTGACACTTATCTAGCAGATGAGGAAGCAGCATTTGATGCTATGCCTCAACCAATACAAACTACTGACCCTGCTTTATACAACAAGCTCTTGGTAGCCAAAACAGCAAAGGAACAGGCAGGATCGTGAATGTTCGTTACCAAGCCGATGCTGATTTAAATCAGGTAATCGTCACAGGAGTTCTGCGACGAGAACCCAGTATTGAGTTTCAAACCGCCTTTGCTGCTGAGTTAGGAGGTTTGAAAGATACCGAAGTATTGGCGATCGCAGCACAGCAGGGACGTGTTCTCGTTACCCATGATCGTAAAACGATGCCATCAGAATTTGCTCAGTTCATCTCCAATAATCACAGTGCAGGAGTAATCATCGTTTCCCGAAAGCTATCAATCGAAATTGTTATTGAAGAACTAGTGATGATTTGGGCAGCATCCAGTGCCGAAGAGTGGGTTGATCGGATTGCCAAGCTACCGCTATAAGACCGAATTATAGTGAATTTGAGCGATATCATAAAAAAAGTCCGCACCCCTGAGAGGGTCGGACACGATAAAATCAAAACTTTCAGATCAATCTATCAATCTAGCCCATAAACTTATGAGGTCAGGATACCCCGCTGAGCCAAGTCCATAACTATTACGCTATAGCAACCACGATAGGCTGCTTCTTTACGACCCACTTCAGCAGGTTTTCCCTTGTTGTCTTCATTTTCCTTAAGTACGATTCCAGCCATCTCGTCGAGCGTAGCTTTTAGTAGTTCTTCAGGTTCGACTAGCCACTCTAGTTTACCTTGCTGCCAAGCCGCACGAGAAATATTTGCTCTGAAGGCTGCTACCATTGGGTAGAGCCACCCAAGGTGCAAATGCCCATTAATTATCCCACCAGCGTCGCTAATTTTGCTTTATCGATGGTTCCGCTTGATGGAATCGGCAAAGTACGATACTCATCCGCTGGAATGCGGAATTTTACTTGTTTTATCATTATTTTTTCTCGATAACACAGTGGGTTATGCCCGCTGTAATTAACAAGAGCGCTGAATCAGAGGCTTGATTAAGACTCTAGATTTTGTTCAGTGCTGGTTACTAGGTTTACTATAAGCTTGCTCTAATTGTCAAGTGATCGCTGATCAATAGAGTCAGCATTAATACAACTTTTTTTGGGGTTAATAGTGTGAGATGTTCTTGGGTTAGGTAGTTGGAACAGAAGCGATAAGGTTGAGCGATCGCTCTTTCTCTAGCAACACAACCAGGAATAGGTAAAATAAAGAATTGAGTTAGTCTGGCAGTTCTAAAGGCAATCCCTAAATGCTACAAACAGCATCCAGAACTCTGACGCTGGAGGAGTTTCTACAATTACCAGAAACCAAACCCGCCAGTGAGTATATTGATGGTCTAATTATCCAAAAACCGATGCCACAAGGCAAACATAGTGTGGTACAAGGAGAACTTGTACCTGCGATCAATTTTGTAGTCAAGCCAAAGCGTCTGGCTCGTGCATTTCCAGAGTTGCGCTGTACATTTGGGGGGCGTTCAATTGTACCTGATATCGCAGTTGTCGTCTGGAGTAGGATTCCCCGCGATGAGAATGGGGAAGTTGCTAATATATTTGCGATCGCTCCAGATTGGACAATTGAAATCTTGTCCCCCGATCAAAGTCAAACAAAGGTAACCAAAAATATTCTCCATTGTCTCAAGCATGGAACTCAAATCGGTTGGTTAATTGATCCAGATGAGCAAACTGTGTTTGTTTATCGTCCTAAGCAAGAAACTGAGGTGTTTGATCAGCCTGATGCAATCCTACCTACACCATCGTTTGCGAGTGAGTTACAGCTTACAGTCAAAGATTTGTTTGCTTGGTTATTGGAGTGAGATTGAGTCTATCTTTGAGAAGTTGAAACAGAAGCGACAAGGTTGAGCGATCGCCAAAATTGAGCGAATAATTATTAATTCGTAATTTAAGGTGACAGAATTCCTAAGGTGCATCGGAAAATCATACAATTGCTGGCGTACCCTAAAAATATATGTAGAATTTTTATGGGTATTATCATTCGTGAGAGGTTAAGAGCAGATACCATTTGTCATCGCTCAATTATAAAACCAAAGAACTATACTTTCTTGGTACACGCGGATTTTAATTGATATGTCACCTTGGACTAGTCTGATAACTGCTTTGACACTGGTACTCTACTTAGTCATCACAATTAATGTTGGTCGAGCTAGAGGAAAATATAAAGTACCACCTCCACAAATGACAGGAGATCCCGACTTTGAACGAGTGTTGCGCGTCCAACAAAATACCCTAGAGCAAGTGGTTTTGTTCTTACCTGGTTTATGGTTATTCTCTTTTTACATTAACCCGTTATGGGCTGCTGGTATTGGTGCAGTTTGGCTGGTAGGGCGAATTGTTTACGCTTGGGGATACTATCAAGCGGCGGAAAAACGGATGGTTGGCTTTGGTATAAGTTCTCTTAGCGGTATGGTTCTACTTGTAGGTTCGCTAGTTGGTATCATCCTATCTTTAGTGCAGCCTTAATTTATCTGCTCAGAAGCGATCGCTAGTTTTGTTAACATCAAGCTTCTAACCAAGCTTGCAAATCAGCCAAACTCGTAAAATCTAGCAGTGCTTCCCCTAGATTTTCTAATTGTTCTAGGGGAAGAGATTCAACACGCGATCGCACATCTTGCGGTAATTCTCCTACCCGCCGAGTTAATTGACGGAAAATGAGCGATTTTTCTCTTTTTTCTGCTTCTTCTCGTCCTTCTTCCTTAATTTCCCGGTAAACTCTCGTTTCTTGGAGCGTAATTCCTAGCATTGATTCAACCTCTTTACGACTCAATTGTTCAAATTTGTACACCATTATCGTGACCAATAACTCAATTATGGCGCGACTTGCAGGTTCTGGCTGTTCAATAGAGGAACGCTCAACTAAATATCTCGCCTCTTGAGGTGCAAGTTCATCATCTAGGGTAGTTAACACCATCAACGCCACCCACAACGGTAAAGCGCGAATATCCCCCAATTCATCCAAATATATCCGATTTACTTGGTCGCCATTGAGTTGGTTGCGATGGGGATAAATGTCACTTTGTTCAATACTACGTGACGGATAAATGATGACTATTTGCCAATCACTAAACCTGTCACGGTTGCGGTAGAAATATAATGATGATTCCGCAAATACTCTTTCATACAGCCTTTCGTCCTTTTGAAATTGTACTTCACAAAAATACACCACTCCCGGACTTTGATTTTCTGGTGGTAGAAATACCCCGTCTATTTCAAACTTCGGTTCTTTGACAGCTACAGAATCAAATTTGTAATCATCGGCATTTGCTGGCGGATTTGTCAAGAGTTCAAACAGTAAATTCGGGGATTGTTGGAATAGTTTGTAAAATATCGAGTCTCGCCGCATTCCAGAGTTTTACTGATTTTTTGGAGATATATGGCAATCTTACGTGATTTATAAAGCAAATGGATTGCTATTTTTCTGTTAAAGTTTGAAGAAGCATTAGGGGGGATTAGCACCGAAGCCGCGCCCACAGCCGCCAGAGTGAGTGCATTGGTAAAAGATATTCAAAAAACAGGTGTACCGACAATTTTTGCGGAAGTAACAAATGATGCCAAGTTAATTACAGCAGTCAACAGTCAACAGTCAACGACTTTAACGGAATAATTTATTTTTTGGAATTCCCTTAGCGAAACGCATCCCATGAAGTTTTATGATGAATTGCTAGTTACAGGCCAGTGCGATCGCTCATCATGAATGTATTTCTCTTTGATAACCCACAACTTAGCTTATTTAGTGACTGGCAAGAGTGGCTAACTGTCTGGGCATATTTAAGTTTGATAGTCTTCGTCATCTGGGGTGTGTTTACCGCCCAGAAGCGATGAACATTACCGCTTGAAGAAACGGCATATCAGTTCACCTGGGTCTTTGTCGGCAAATGGTACAAAAGTCCCATCTTTGAGAATTTTAACTTGAGAGCGACAGTTATAAACTTTCGTCGGCTCTTTGACATCATCTACACTCACAGCGGCTTTGTATTCCCAATAATTTTTAGCGCTGCGTTCGATACTGAGAATGCAAACACGATGTCCATGATAGTTTTGGCATACAGCAGCATTAGCCGGATACGCTACCGAGAAAAAAAGTATCACTAGCAGTAAAAAAGTTACATATCGAATCGCGCTCATGTAAACAAGTAGAGAACCATACTTTGACTTGAGGATAAACTCTACCACATCAAGTTGCTATCGGCTGCATCTGTTACTCTATGTTACTGGAATCAACAATCAGAGAAAAATATGTAGGACTTATCCTGGCAAAATCTGTATTCCACTCAACCAATTTGCCAACTAATTGTAATTAGTGCATTTAAATTATGCAAAAAATACATATATGGGTTTGAATCATAACCAGATAGATGCGATCCTCATTAGTGGGAATAAAGATGAACGCCCCTGGTAATAACCGGGGGCTTTTTGTTTTCAAGTTGAAAAGTGCTACATCAAAAAAGAAGCGATCGCTTTTTTAAGCCTTAAACGTCAACACAGGACTCAACCGCGCTACTACACCCACCATTTGGGCTTCTACCTGCACATCAATTACAGATTGAATTGGTTTATAAGCGGCTGGTGCTTCCTCAATTCGGCGTTCTTCCCGTAGGGTGATGCAGTCAACTCCAGTTAATCCGAGTTCGGCTTCACTTTGAGATGCACCTTGGCGATTTAGATCAAAACGAGATTTTACTCTTCCCGCCCCATGTGATGCAGAATTGCAAAATCTCCGATTACCCTTACCCACCATCAAGTAAGAATAAGCACCCATTGAACCTGGGATAATTACAGGTTGTTCTGCATAGGCTGGACAAGCACCTTTGCGCGTTACCCATCCTCGACCTTCGGGTAAGGTGATGTTGTGCGGTAAGTCGTAAACTAGAGGTGCTTCCACATCGCCGTAAACTTCCCGCAAACGCAGACGTAGCAGTTCGGCTAACAACAAGCGATTAACAAAACCATAGTTAGCCGCTGTGGCTTCAGCTTCTAAGTAACTGGCGACTAATTCAGGATGGGAATGCACAGAAAGGGGAAAAATCTGTGATTCTGGGTATTTCAAACCTTTTGGCCAAGCTGCTTTGGCTCTATCTCGCCACATTCCCGCAATGTACTTACCCACATTGCGGGAACCAGAGTGAACCATGAAAGCTAACTGTCCCTCACGCACTCCCCAAGCGTGAGCCAAGGCGCGATTTTCCACTTTATCCACCCGTTGCACTTCTACAAAGTGATTCCCAGAACCAATAGTTCCTAGTCCGCCATCGCGTACTAGTCCATCATCAGGTACTAATTCTTCAGGTGCAAGTTTCCAGTTACCATCCATTGAACCACCTAAAAAGATGCGTTCGCCCTTGGCGTTGGCGGAGCCATCGCTTTCCTGTGCTAGTTGTTGGATATCAGACTTAACTACACTCCCCCTAGGCTGATCCAGCATCACATCTAACCAACCAGGAACCCCATACTGAAACAATGCCCGCATGGCATTGGCAGTCATTGTTACATCACGGGTTCCGAAAAAGTAATCGCCTTTCATCCTTTCGACAAACATGTCACGCTTGGCGAGGAATTGCTCGATTGTCAAATCGGCTACATGCAAACGCATTCCACAGTTAATATCAGAACCGACAGCCGCAGGGATAACTTGATCAACAGTTTCCACTACAGAACCAATGGCAATACCTGCATCACCAGGGTGAAAATCAGGTGTAGCACAGGCTCGGCAGACACATCCACCGGCTGGGTGACGAATGCTGGCGAGGTTTGCTAACTGCTTTAAAGCTTTAGCTTCTACGGGGAAGTTTTCAGGGAGGAGAACTTCGGCTACAGTACCATCATAAATATTACTTAAACGAACAGAATAGGTATGGTTGTTGTAACTCACATCCAAACCCTGCCGAGCTAAAGCACGCAAGAGACGTTGAAGATTTTTTGGCTGCATGAAAATTTTGTCGAGTCTGGAATGAGACTCTCAAGATTGAATGAAGAGGTTAGGAGACTTGGGTTCAGCAGCCACGTCTCAATTGTGTTGAGCCGTTTTCCCAGAGTGTTGGGGAAAACAACAGGTTAATTCTTTTGATACCACAAAATTTATGAGTTTGACAAGTATTTTGTAGTACTTTGTATTTCATAATTTTAGCTCAACCAAAGCTGTGAACAAATGTAAACTTTGGCAAAAAACTTGTAAAACAACTGGACTCTCCAGTCGAAGGGAGAATTTAGGATAAATGTAAGGTGAATCGCAGTCAAGGATTCTTGACAGATACGCCTGAGCAGAGAGCGATCGCCCCTTTGGAAAAGAAAGGAGCAAAAATATGATTAGCAAATCCTTAGTTTATGGGCTTTTAGGTTTAGTTGCAGGTAGTGCTATTACAGGTGGATCAATAATATACAGGGTCAATGCTGAACAAAAAACTCCATTGACATCTCCTCCTGGCTGTATGAGTAATACCATGTCACAGCAGATGGTTGGGAAACAGGCGATGGATCAGCATTTCATCGAAATGATGATTCCCCACCATCAAGGTGCAGTTGAAATGGCGGATTTAGCTTTGCAAAAAGCTAAACATCCAGAAATTCAAAAATTGGCAGCAGCAATTAAAATAGACCAGACTAAAGAAATTGAGCAGATGAAAGCCTGGTATCAGCAGTGGTATGGGACTGAAGTTCCTAGCACCTCCACGACTGGTATGGGGATGCATCACGGTATGGGTCAGGATTCGATGCACTCAGGGATGAATCTGGAGTCTTTGAAAAATGCTGCTGACTTCGACAAAGAATTTATCCGACAAATGATTCCCCATCACCAAATGGCTGTGATGATGTCGAGAATGGCTTTAAATAGAGCTTCTCACTCACAAATTATTAATCTTGCTCAAGCTATCATCAAATCGCAAACTGCTGAAATTCAGCAAATGCAGCAATGGTATCAAGCCTGGTCTTGATCTATTTTCCCTTCAATCATCTTAAACTTATGACACTGAAACTCACTGTTCCTAACATGGCTTGTTCGGCTTGTGCAAACACTATTACCAATACACTTAAGTCTATCGATGCCAATGCTAATATTCAGGCAGATCCGAAAACTAAGCTTGTAAGCGTTGATACTCAAGCCTCAGAAACCACTATCAAAGAAGCGTTGGCTGCTGCTGGTTACCCAGTTGCTTAATTTGTGATTGTTGATTGTTGACAGTTGACGGTTCACTGTGAACAGTCAACCGTCAACAACTCTAACCTTTATGGGACTTCCAAGTAAAAAAATATTCCATTGCTATTGTTGTAGGGGCGGGTTTAAGCGAAATATCTGTTAGTAGCGTGAATATCTCACAGAACCCGCCCCTACTGTGAACCGTCAACAGTCAACGACGTTAACGGAATAATTTATTTTTTGGAGTTCCCTATGACTTAGCGAAGTACTTGAAAATTCTCAATTGTCAGATATAGTTCTTCATCAGCTATCTGAGCGTTGTAATCGATATTAATTTGAGTCGGGTAACCGTATCTTGCAGAATAGTTTACATCTAGGCTGAAAGCTTGACGCGCGATCGCATCTTGAATCACATTAAACAGCTTAGGAACTGTATTGTAATTTTGAAAATATTCCGGATTATTAACTGGTTGACCTGTCTCTACAGAAGTGATGGATTTTGTTTTACCGTTACGGACTTCAATCACTACTGGGCCCCTAGCGTCAGGGATGCAAAAGCAACCATTACTAAATGTATAGCGATAGTTAACAATATTTTGCTTCTCCCACAAACGGCGATTAAATTCTAATCTCCGCTGATTCAAGTTAGTACGTATCGGCGCTTGTGCTATCTCTATGGGAGGTTGAGACATTACTGGTAGGTTTAAACCTGAAAATATTAAAAGTCCTGCACTAATAATTATAGGTAAACGCATATTAATCCGTTTAATTTCAAAAACCTGATATATATTTTTTCTCTGACAAGTTTAAATTTAGTTTATCTTTTGAGTAAAATTAATTAATTTTAACATCAGATTTTATCATTAACTATCCGTCTTAAAAGCTGTAATCAAGTATTGTCAATGCTTCGCCCGAAATTCTTGCCGATATTTTGAAAACTTGGTAATCTTTTTATTGCATATTTACTAAATATTGTCAACTATTATAAGTTAGATTTTACGTTAAGCCAGTAATCAACAATAGCGAAAATAGCGAAAATCAGCTACTGCTGAAGCAGCACGAGCAAAAATTAGTAATGTTTACCACATTTATTGCAGTGCTGAAATCTACCTGATCTACATATAGTTTCCTTACCAATGAAAGAGAAAGTAATTAACCTGCTTTTCTAAAGTTAAGTCACAGTGTTGTGAAGATGGAATCGCCAAAAAGGGTATTGGGAAAATATTGAGGTTTTTCCAAGATCCTCTTAAGAGCGATCGCCTGAAAATCAACGCCAACATTAGCAAATAGATTACAGGTAGGAAACAAGTTTATGGCTCAAGCAAAAGAATTACAACCTCCGCAACAGCAAAATCCTCCTGGTAATGAAGCCGAAATGACACCAAAACCTCAGTTTGATGACTCAAAATACCGAGGTAGTGGTAAATTGCAAGGCAAAGTAGCGTTAATTACTGGTGGTGATAGTGGTATTGGTCGGTCTGTTGCCATTTTTTACGCCAGAGAAGGGGCAGATGTGGCAATTATGTATAAAGATGAGCAACAGGATGCGGAAGAAACAAAACGGTTGGTAGAAGCAGAAGGTAGACGCTGTTTAACAATTCAGGGCGATATTGGCGACGAGCAATTTGATCAGCAAGCTGTAGAACAGGTTGTGAAAGAATTGGGACACCTGGATATTTTGGTGAATAACGCCGCTGAGCAGCATCCACAAGAAAGTATTGAGAAGATCACAGCCGATCAATTAGAGCGTACCTTCCGCACCAATATTTTTAGTATGTTCTTTCTTACCAAAGCCGCCTTACCTTATCTCAAAGAAGGTAGCGCCATTATCAATACTACATCAGTTACCGCTTACAAAGGTAGCCCCCAACTGCTAGATTACTCAGCGACAAAAGGAGCGATCGTTGCATTTACCCGTTCTCTATCACAATCGCTAATAGAAAAAGGAATTCGTGTGAATGGTGTAGCGCCTGGCCCGATTTGGACGCCACTTATTCCCTCTACCTTCCCTGAAGAAAAAGTTAAGAGCTTTGGTACTCAAGTGCCAATGCAGCGAGCCGGACAGCCGGAAGAAGTTGCACCTAGCTATGTATTTTTAGCATCAGATGATTCCTCCTATATGTCGGGGCAAATTCTGCATCCGAATGGCGGCGAGGTTGTGAACGCCTAAGATTTTGTTGGGCATTGGGCATTGGGCGTTGGGCATTGTCGCAAGCTGACTATATATAGGGTAAAGGTTATCATTATTACTGCTGCAAACAAATATCTGCCAAATGATCACCAAAACCACCAATAACCAATATCCAGTTGATGAGTTGCTGCTGCGGCGTTGGAGTCCTGTAGCTTTCTCTGAGCAACCAGTTGAAGCCGAAAAATTATGTACTGTTTTAGAAGCAGCAGCATGGGCTGCTTCTTCTTTTAATGAGCAACCCTGGAACTTTATCATTGCAACCAAAGACAATCCGGCTGAATTTGAGCGTTTATTAGGTTGCCTAGTAGAAGCGAATCAACAGTGGGCAAAGAATGCTCCAGTCCTGATGCTGTCTGTGGCAAAGCTTTATTTTGATCGCAATGGTGCCCAAAACAGACACGCTTTTCATGATGTCGGAGCAGCTGTTAACAACCTCGCCATACAAGCCACTGCATTAGGGCTATTTATCCACCAAATGGCGGGATTTGATGTAGCCAAAGCAAAAGAAGTTTACAACATCTCTGAGGGTTATGAACCAGTTGCGGCGATCGCTTTGGGTTACCTAGGAGATCCACAAACTCTGCCAGAAAACTGGCGACAACGAGAGTTAGCCCCACGCCAGCGCAAATCTCTAGAAACGTTTGTTTTCTCTGGCAGTTGGAACCAAGTTTCACCTCTAGTCAAAAGCCAAGATTAATACCTGCAAGATCCCCGACTTCTTTAAGAGGTCGGGGATCTGAATAACACTGATTTTTAGGAATTAATAGAACTGCTATATCTTGTTTTTATCATCAAAAAATGTGCTGATTCTATAACATTACAAATCATTGAGAAAAAATATGTTTTCTATAACCACCTAACTCTACGACTATTTTAGGGACATCCAATTTTTTAAATACCCAATAAATTTGTAGTGCTAGCGTCTCGCTCACTAATGTTAAAAAGCGAGCAAGATGCTCGCACTATGGAATAATGGGTAATTTATTTTTTGTAAGTCCCTTAATAAATAAAATCGGATTGCTATATGTCAAAAATCTCGGATGATTTCTAATGTACTAGTTGCGGTGCAGTATGTAGGTTAAATATCTGGTTAGATAGGGATTTATAGTTAAGTTCTCACTTGTTTGATTGGGGAATAAAATATATGTGTATTACTTTAGATATAATAATGACTCATTGTTTGTTTTCCTAAGTGGAGAAACTAATGGGTCGCGCTAAAAAGGTTGTGCTGGCATATTCTGGGGGAGTAGATACCTCCGTTTGTATCCCCTACCTCAAGGAGGAGTGGGGTGTGGAAGAAGTGATTACGCTAGCAGCAGATTTAGGTCAAGGAGACGAATTAGAACCAGTCCGAGAAAAAGCTCTAAAATCGGGTGCGAGTGAATCTCTGGTGGCGGATGTGAAAGACAGCTTTGTTAAAGATTACGCCTTTGCAGCGATTCAAGCTAACGCGCTCTATGAAAATCGTTATCCCCTGGGAACTGCACTGGCTCGACCACTAATTGCCAAGATATTAGTAGAAACAGCCGAAAAGTATGGTGCTGATGCGATCGCTCACGGTTGTACTGGTAAGGGTAACGATCAGGTGCGCTTTGATGTCTCCTGTGCGGCGCTGAATCCCAATCTGAAAATCCTCGCACCAGCCAGAGAATGGGGAATGAGTCGTGAGGAAACCATCGCCTATGGTGAACGCTATGGTATCCCCGCACCAGTGAAAAAATCCTCTCCTTACAGCATTGATAAGAATTTGCTTGGCCGTAGTATCGAAGCTGGTTTACTGGAAGATCCAGCTAATGAACCACCAGAAGAAATTTATCAGATGACTAAGGCGATCGCTGATACTCCTAATGAACCAGAGTACATCGAAATTGGTTTTCAACAAGGCATTCCTACAACCATCAACGGTGTAGCCAAAACCCCAGTAGATTTGATTGAACAACTCAATCAGCTAGCCGGAAATCATGGGATCGGGCGGATTGATATGATCGAAAACCGCTTGGTAGGGATCAAATCGCGGGAAATCTATGAATCACCCGCGATGATAGTGTTAATTCAGGCACACCGGGATTTAGAAAGCTTAACTTTGACGGCAGATGTAAGTCACTACAAGCGCTCTATTGAAGAGACTTATACCCAATTGGTTTACAACGGTCTATGGTACAGTCCTTTGAAAGCAGCCTTAGATGGGTTTATTCAAAAGACACAAGAGCGAGTCTCTGGAACTGTACGACTAAAGCTGTTCAAAGGTAATGCTACCCTTGTGGGACGTTGGAGTGATAATTCCCTTTACACCCCAGATTTAGCAACCTACGGCGCTGAGGATCAATTCGATCACAAAGCGGCTGAAGGCTTTATTTATGTTTGGGGTTTACCAACACGCATTTGGGCACAGAACACTAGAAGCTAGAAGATGAGGAAGTAGGGGGAGATTAGGGAGATGAGGAAGCAAGCTAAAAATCTAGAATTCTACCTCATCCACCCCACTTGCTACAACTTTGGAAACCAAAGCAACGCAGTGGCTCCCCTTATTTACCTCATCTACCTCAAAGCGCCTATTCTCCCGCCGCCCGCTTGACTTGGCGAGACTCTAACCAGATGGGTACGACGATTAAAGCCACCAAAATCAGTAAGGCGGCGATCGCAAAATGGCTCACCCAGGAAACCAATTGTTCTAAAGAAACAACTCTTCCTGCGAAGAAAGCTAATGTTACCATCACGCTTGCCCAAGCACTTGCCCCTGCTAAGTTATACACAAAGAATTTACCGAAGGACATATCAGCTATACCAGCTAGTGGCGCAGCAAATATTCGCAATAACGCAAAAAAGCGGCCAAAAAATACAGCTTTAACAGCATTTTCACTAAATTGCGCTTTAATATTTAGTAGTTTTTCTTCAGAGATTCGGAATAACTTACCAAGTTGTAGCAAGAAACTCCAACCACCGAGTCTACCAATCCAATAACCACAGGTACCACCAATTGCAGCACCCGCAACGGCGTCCCCTAGCACCAGCCAGTAATTAAGTTCATTACTGCCTGCAAGAAACCCACCAACAAGGGTTACGGTTTCACCAGGAAGGGGAATGCCCAAATTTTCTAGCAAAATTCCCAAAAAAATTGCCCAATAACCATAATGGTGGGCGAATTCCTGGATGTTTTCTAGGGAAATCAACTCAAGAGACATTCCGCACCGCCGCCTTTACAAATTTTTACTTGTACTATAATCTTTGCTCCTTTTTGGCTGGGGTGTCAATCAAGCCATTTTTGGGAGTTCTTAGCTTCTATTCTAGACTAAATATTAACTCTAGGGTATTGACTGTAGCTACTTTCTAAGCTAATACCATAGCCGTATAGTTACTGAGAGTAAGTATAATCTTTTTATAAAAAATTTATCATAATCCTAATTAATGTAAAAATCTTGTAAAAGATACACAGGCTACTGTAATTCTTAGTAGCTTATGCCTAATATTGTGAAAGTTAAGACAAATTATACGGCATGAATACTGAAAAATTTTGTCTGGTCTGCACTTGATAATGCCTTATTTATTGAGGTAAATACAGAAGTTGCATATCCAACGAAAACTCGGTATTAGTGCCAATTTTGTCTTTTGTACTATAGTGTTGCAATTAACTCCGTGAAATTCATGACTCCCAAACAAAAAGCTCCAGTGGTTTTGTTCAAACCCCAAGGCAGTATAGACTTGGAAGGCGGAATTGCCTTAAGTAACGAAATGTCTCAGGTAGTACCACAGTCCGATCAACTTTGGGTGATAGACCTAATAGAAGTGGATTTTATGGACAGTTCTGGCTTGGTTTCCCTAGTCAAAGGATTGAAAGCAGCACACCAAAGTGGTTGTCGCTTAGTTCTGTGTAACGTCAAAGCGCCTGTACGGTTAATTTTGGAATTGACTCAGTTGGATTCAGTCTTTGAAATCTTTCATACCTATGAAGATGTTATGACTGTCACCAACGAGCGCCAGCTATTAATAGCGGGGTGAACCCTTAATTATACCAAATAGTAGATGGTGAGTTCTAACTATTTTAGTCATTTTTAATAATTTCCCTATTAACATATCCTCACCATCATTAACATTAACAGACTTGTGCTTATTAAGGTTATGCGAAATTTACATCAGCTTAATAGCAGTTGTCCTGCGGGTGGTATGAGCGCATAGGGGTAGGGAGGTAGGAGCATACCGAAACAGATAAAACCAGGGTTTGGTGTTCCGAACTCATGGTTTTATGAATATCCAGGAAATTACAGAGGTCGAAGACGGAATTTCCCTTGAACGTAAATTATTATTAAGTATTAGGTACAGCAGAAATATTAGTTTGCTCAGATGCTGGACGTGGAAAAGTCGGCAGATCGATGCCACCATGATTGGCATTACGGCTTTTTACTGCCAAACGGTAACTGACGCTTTGCAGTTCTGCTTGCAGTTGGCGATTTTCTCGTTGTAGCATTGCCACTTTTTCGCGCACAGGGGCCATCCGCTCCTCAAACTTGCGCCGATAAATTTGCGGTAACTCTTGTACGACTTGCTCTAACATCCGACTGCGATCGGTTAATTCTTGGACTGATTGACGTAATTGGTAAATTTCCCCATCACGGGCTGTAATTTGCTCTTGGTAGAAAGTCACCTGTTGTTCAACAGCTTGCAATTGTTCTTGCAAAGCCTGTAACTGCTGTAAATCTTGTTCCGGCTCCGCTTTTGGGGGCATAAAAGTAGTATTGCCCTTAACTAGCCGGAAAAGCTCTTGAGATAGTTGTTGCACTAATTGATCGCGAAGTTGCAACTCTTGGCGCAACTGCGATACTTCGGTAGAGAGAGCTTGGATGTCGTTTGTATCAGATTGGCTCACAGTGGCTTACAGCTCCCATTCAGAATCTTGTCCACTTTTAAGTATAATTTCGGTCATACTGCTGTTGGCAAGTAGTTGTTAATTTAGCATTACTATTTAATTTAGGCAGAAAAAAGGTAAATTTTTTATAGAGAATTTATATTTGATAATTGTGAACCTAGGTATAGCTCTACTAACCTTATTTGCTTTTCCTAGTCAAGTCATTTACTTGGAGTTTTATCTTCCTCGGGGCTAAGTGCTGAGGTTTTATTCCTCAGCACTTATTCAGTTAGACTTGCTTAAGCGGCAGCAGCCACTTTAGCAGCTTTTTCTGCATGGACTTCCTGTTTGATTGTCAGGTAGCGAATGACTTCTTCACTCAAACGCATAGCTCTTTCTACAGGAGCGATCGCAGTTCCCGGGCCAGTATAGTTAAATTGAATGTAAATGCCATCGCGGTGCTTTTTAATTTCATAAGCTAGACGACGTTTCCCACGATTTTGAATTTGCAGATCTTCAGCACCGTGTTCTTTGAGCAAGTTTTGATATTTATTAATTGCTTGCTCTACCTGTTCGTCTCCCAGATCGGGACGCAGGATGTACATTGTTTCGTAAACTATCGACATGGTTTTAGTCTCCTCATGGACAAATTGGCTGCTGATGTTAATTTATACGTATTAACTGAGATTACTCTCAGTACTAATCAACATCTGAAGCAACAAGGAACTATAATCTTACCAGTTTTTCATTTGAATCTTGAGCCAAATCAACACTGAAGTATGAAGGATGAAGGATGAAGGATGAAGGATGAAGGATGAAATTACCTTACTGCCTCATCTTTTTCAGCCACAAGGGGACACCCCTGTGGTGAAGCAGTCTCCTGACTAGGCTTTGGGGCTGCAATTTTTTGTTCCTACATCCGTTACATCTTCATTCTTTTTTGTCAATAGCTATCAGTTTCAGGCTAAAGGCTCTACCTTTGAATGTTGGCTCTATTGTGTTCTCAAAAAGCTAACAGCTTTTAATTGCATCCAAAAGGATATTAATCAAGGTTATGGCGCAGCGCTATGTGCGAGTTCAAAATCCGGAGGGACAGATTTACTATGGGTTATTACAATTATCCCTCAACGTCCAGGTGCTAGATGCTCCGCCCTGGTTACAAGGACAACCTACAGATTTAATCTTGGAACCAGAGAATTATCAGATTCTGGCTCCTTGTGCTCCCTCAAAAATTGTCGCGGTGGGTAAGAATTATGCAGACCATGCAGCAGAAATGGGGACTCCCGTACCAAGTGAACCACTAATATTTCTCAAACCACCGACATCTATTATTGCCTCGGAGACGGAAATTAAATATCCGCACTTGTCGCAACGGGTAGACTATGAAGGGGAATTAGCGCTGATCATTGGCGATCGCACCAGTGACTGTACCCCAGAAGAAGCCCAAACTAAAATTTGGGGTTATACTATCGCTAATGATGTCACAGCGCGGGATTTACAAAAAAAGGATGGTCAGTGGTCACGAGCCAAAGGTTTTGACACGTTCTGTCCTTTGGGCCCGTGGATCGTCAGAGAATTAAATCCCGGAGCGAGATTACAGACTTTTTTGAATGAAGATGTCAATCCTGTGCAATCGAGCTGTATCGATCAGATGGTATTTCCGCCGGATTTTTTAGTATCCTATATCAGTCAGGTGATGACCTTGCTGCCAGGGGATGTGGTGCTTACAGGTACACCGGAGGGTGTAGGCTCTTTGCACCTAGGCGATCGCGTCCGTGTAGAAATTGAAGGCATTGGTCGCCTAGAAAACACTGTGGTAGCTCGTTAATTGCTAACGCACTTGCATGTAAACAGCATCAGAAATTGCGGGAATTTCTGCGTAACGTCCCATTAGCGACTGAGCTACAGAATATCCTATTGCTGCAACTAGACCGAGAAAGATTGTGCTGGCTACTGTTTCAACTGCAAAATCTACACGAGGGAGTGCGACAACCCGCAAAATTATGCTGCCCAGAAACACAACAATATCTAAAAGGATGGCCTGCATAGTGTTAAAACGAATGAAATGAATAATTTTTTCATTTCTCACCACCAACATGAATAAGGCAAAGAAAACTATCAGTTGCCCTATCTGTCCTAAGCTATTGTAAATGGCAACAATAGGGGCAAGCGGTAAAAGCAGGACTTGTAGTGCGGGAAATTGTCTTAATAAAGACACATAACCGAACATTAGCCCATCAATTAAGGGCAGTAAATAAGGTAAGCAAGCAAGAATCCGGTCGGACACCGTTGTAGACCCGCGCCAAGCCATTGTGCGTTCTCCTGTGGCTAAATTTCAACAGTTACTTGAGCCTAGGATAACGCAGTTCACTGGTCTTGCTAGCAAATCTAATTATTCTATATTGGCAATGCGGAAACCCATCATACACTCATATTGCTCTGGTTGCTGTGTGTTGATCGTGCTTACTTGTTGACCGCAACGCAGTTGACCGTGACTCCAACGTGGTTGTCCGCTGCGATCGGCTAGTAAACAAGACTGACAAACCTTCCCAGGGGCAAGGATTTGATCTTCCATTAAAATGACTAGCATCTTATACCTCCTGTAAATCCTCACTGTAACTGTGATCCACATTTCACTGAGGAAAGGATTGGTAATCTTTGATGTCTTTTGAGCAAAAATGCGAGCGATCGCTTACGGCTTTCGCCAATCAAACAAAGTTGCTTAGTAGACTCTAAATTTATTGTATGTTGTGTATAGTAGAAAGGAGATTTTTTAGTAAAAAGTAATACATAAGTTTCTTGAGTCTAGGTCTAGTGCCACTACACAAAATTCCCAATTCAAACAGCTTTGATTCTGGTCTTTTGTCAAGTTTTGCACTGACGACTAATAATAAATAAGTCAGCAGAAATTAACATCAATCGTCAATAGCCATTGAACTATAGACAGTGAACTCTGTAATCTTGACTGTGGACTATTGCTGCGATGTTACACCCAGCCAAACCCAACCTTTGTGCAAATTTCCCTAAGGATAGCTGAAGTGAGTAAGACTAATTCGGATTTTTTGAACGCTAGCGATCCAGCGATCGCTGATCTACTTAATCAAGAACTTAAGCGTCAACGTGACCATTTAGAGTTGATTGCGAGTGAAAACTTTACCTCCGCTGCTGTATTAGCGGCTCAAGGTTCTGTATTGACAAATAAATATGCCGAAGGACTCCCCGGTAAACGCTACTATGGCGGTTGTGAATTTGTCGATAAAGTTGAGCAAATAGCCATCGACCGTGCCAAACAGCTATTTGGTGCTGCTCATGCTAATGTCCAACCCCATTCTGGTGCCCAGGCTAATTTTGCCGTGTTCTTGACACTCCTAGAACCAGGGGACAAAATTATGGGGATGGATTTGTCTCATGGGGGACATTTAACCCACGGTTCCCCGGTGAATGTGTCGGGTAAGTGGTTCCAAGTGAGTCATTATGGCGTTAGCCAACAAACAGAACAGCTAGACTATGAGCAAATTCGTGAACTAGCGCTCAAAGAGCGTCCTAAGCTCCTAATTTGCGGTTATTCGGCTTATCCCCGGATCATTGATTTTGAAAAGTTCCGCAGTATCGCCGATGAAGTTGGTGCTTACTTGCTAGCAGATATTGCCCATATTGCTGGATTAGTAGCTACTGGTCTTCATCCTAACCCCATTCCTTACTGTCATGTAGTGACTACTACTACCCATAAAACTCTCCGTGGCCCTCGCGGTGGTTTAATTTTAACTGGGGACGCAGAACTTGGTAAAAAGCTCGATAAATCAGTTTTTCCTGGAACTCAGGGCGGGCCTTTAGAACATGTAATTGCGGCGAAAGCTGTAGCTTTTGGTGAAGCTTTAAAGCCAGATTTTAAAACATATTCTGCTCAAGTTATTGATAATGCTCGTGCTTTGGCAGAGCAATTACAAAAACGGGGAATAAAACTAGTATCCAATGGTACAGATAATCATTTGATGTTAGTAGATTTACGGTCTATTGGCATGACTGGAAAACAAGCGGATCAGTTGGTGAGTGGTGTCAATATCACCGCTAACAAAAATACAGTTCCCTTTGATCCCCAGTCACCCTTTGTTACCAGTGGTTTGAGATTAGGTTCACCAGCCATGACAACCAGAGGATTAACAGAGGCAGAATTTACCGAGATTGGTAATATTATTGCCGATCGCCTGCTCTCACCAAATTCCGAAGAAGTTGCGGCTGATTGTCGGCGAAGAGTAGCAGCATTATGCGATCGCTTCCCCCTATACTCTCATCTAGAAATTCCCGTACCAGCCTTAGCATAGGGCTAGGGGCATGGGGCATGGGGCATTGGGCATTGGGCATTTGTCCCCCTTGTCCTCCTTGTCCTCCTTGTCTCCCTCATCCCCCCTGCCCCTTGCCCCTAGCCCCTCATCAAATTACCTTTAGAAAATACAGATGCCTCCTCAGATTTATCATCTGATTTCCTTCCTAGTGGCTGCTGTAGTCGTTCTTTGGACTACACCAGATGTTAGGAACATTGGTATAAAAAGTGGACGTGTAGATCAACCTGGTGGGCGCAAAGTTCATCAACGCCCGATGGTACGCCTGGGAGGAGTTTCGATTTTCGCAGGTACAGTCACCTCTTTACTAATTGTCTGGTGGTTAGGTGGATTTGGCAGTCTCCCACCAGAAAAAGAATGGCAAATTTGGGGTGTCACCTTGGGTGGTCTTGGCTTTTTTCTCATTGGTTTAGCCGATGACTTGCTTAACTTGTCACCCTTGTCGCGTCTACTGATGCAAATAATTATCGCAGCTGGCGCATGGAAAGCAGGCGTAAGTATAGATTTTGTTACGGTTCCCACAGTAGGCATTGTTAATCTAGACTGGCTGAGTTTACCGATTACAGTCATTTGGCTAGTAGGAATGGTCAATGCCATTAACTGGATTGATGGTTTAGATGGATTAGCCGCTGGGGTATCAGGAATTGCAGCTTTGGTGATGCTAGTTGTCGCGCTATTTATGAATCAATCAGCCGCCGCCCTCATAGCCGCCGCCCTTGCTGGTGCAGCACTAGGATTTCTCCGCTACAATTTCAACCCCGCGCAAATCTTTATGGGAGATGGCGGGGCTTATTTTATGGGATTTACCCTCGCCTCTGTGGGTGTAATTGGTTTGGTAAAAATCCCGGCTTTCACAGCTGTATTATTGCCTTACTTAATTCTCGCAGTGCCAATTGTCGATATGTCAGCCGTGATTTTAACCAGACTGCGAAGTGGCAAATCTCCGTTTACGGCAGATAAAAGCCATCTGCATCATCGGTTACTCAAGGCTGGTTTATCCCATCGCTGGACAGTTTTGTTTATTTATTCTTTAACCGTATGGGTTGGCAGTTTAGCATTGGCTATTGCTGGTATCCCCAGCGGTATTACCTACGCCTGTGCGGCTACTTCAGTTATTAGCTTTGCTATCTGGCGAGTTTGGAAACTTTCTCGGTAAAATCGAATATTTTCAATAAAAATCCCAATATTGATTTAACAAGCCCACAACCTCGTAGGGGTGGGGTTTTCCCATACGTGTCAACTTAACGTGAAACCCTTACCAAGACGTGATGAGCGAATTCTCTCACTTAACATCATGATCCGCGTCACCCCACCCCGGCTTTGCTGACGCAAAACCTCCCCTCCCCGTTTACGGGGAGGGGATTGAGGGGTGGGGTAAAATGCCTGTGGGATAAGCCTTTTAACTTAAGTTGACACCAATGGGTTTTCCCGCCCCTACAATTTGGGATAATTTATTTTTTGATATTCCTTAAGTCTCTCCCCGTTGCGGGGAGAGTAATGGAAGTGAGGTTCTTGAGAATATGTCGAACTGACGTTAAAGTTATAAATTTAAAATCTAAATCTAAATCTAAATCTGATGAGTGCAGAAATTATTTGTGTTGGTACAGAAATGCTGTTAGGAGATATTCTTAACAGCAATGCCCAATATTTAGCGAAACAATTAGCCCAACTAGGTATTCCCCACCACTATCAAACCGTAGTCGGAGATAATATCGAGCGACTAAAGCAAGTTATCGAAATTGCTAGCTCAAGGGCGCAAATTTTGATTTTTACAGGTGGTCTTGGCCCCACCCCAGATGACCTCACCTGCGAAACCATTGCTGATTTTTTTGGTGCGCCTTTGGTAGAACGTGCCGAAATTATCGAAGATATGACTGAGAAATTTGCCCAACGCGGCCGGGTGATGAGCGCTAATAACCGCAAACAAGCTTTGATTCCCGAAGGTGCAGATATTTTACCTAACCCCACAGGTACAGCGCCGGGGATTATTTGGCAACCCCGTCCAGAAGTCACAATTTTAACCTTTCCCGGTGTGCCATCGGAAATGTATCGGATGTGGGAAGAAACAGCAGTACCCTATCTCAAAAGCCAAGGCTGGGGTCAAGAAATCATTTACAGCCGCAGTTTGAGGTTTTGGGGAATTGGTGAATCTGCTTTGGCTGAAAAAGTCGCCTCTTATTTTGACTTGACTAATCCCACGGTGGCACCTTACGCAGGTAATGGAGAAGTTAGACTGAGAGTTTCTGCTAAAGCTTTGTCGGAAGCAGCAGCAGCAGATTTAATTGCGCCGATTGAACAAGAAATCAAAGAAATTGCTGGCTTAGATTATTACGGTGTTGATAATGATACCTTAGCCGTAGTCGTTGGGAAGTTATTACAGGCATCGGGAGAAACGATATCAGTAGCTGAATCTTGTACTGGTGGCGGATTGGGGCAAATGCTGACTGATATTTCTGGTAGTTCGGAATACTTTTGGGGTGGGGTAATTTCTTATGACAACTCTGTGAAAGTAGGTTTGCTGGGAGTTAACCCAGAGGATTTGGCTAAATTTGGCGCTGTAAGTGCTACTGTTGCCGAACAAATGGCACTTGGAGTCAAAAACCGCCTTTCTACGACTTGGGGATTAAGTGTAACTGGAATTGCAGGCCCAACTGGCGGGACAGATACAAAGCCTGTGGGTTTGGTTTATGTCGGTTTAGCTGGGCCTAAAGATGAAGTCACCAGTGTTGAGTATCGGTTTGGCTCAACGCGGACTCGTTCTTATATTCGCTATGTCAGCGCCTGCGGTGCATTGGATGCGCTGCGGCGGAAGTTATTGACAAGGGATTAACGCGATTTACTCACTATTTAACATTAGCCGTCACCCTTGATGGGTGACAGCTAGTCGTCCTGATTTATCATTTCCTTCTGCTCTTAGTCAATTCTTAATTTAATCTAATAATCTATAAGTATATAAGTAAACTTTACTACACTAGTTTGCAAAGAATATTTATCAGCTTTTTGAAAACTCAAATCAAGCCGACAATATGCTTTAATTACTGGAGAAATAATGAACCGAGAAAAAGTTATATCTAGAGAATATAAAATTCTGCTCAAAAAAGACTCGTTTGCTGGTGATGAGCAACAACTATTGAAAGCTGCCAGCGATTTTTGGCAAGCATTTACGCAGGTTATCAATAATAATAATCTTGTTATCAAGACAGATGGTAGTTTGTCAAAGATTGCAGACACGCGAATCATTAAATTCTATGACACTGATCAACGTCTCTTACATGAAAACGATTACATATTGCGTGAGAGATACAAAGTTGACAATGACAATGATAACAAGGAAGTAACTCTGAAATTTCGTCATCAGGATCGTTACATTTCTCAAGCGCGCAACATGAGAACTGGCTCGCCAGATAAAGGAAAAACGAAATTTGAGGAAGACATTAAATCTCCCTTTACAGTGTTATACAGCTTCTCGACTACGCAAGAAATTTCTCCTAATGAGAATTTGAGTAGAATGCAAGATGCTGCACGATTATATCCAGGCTTACCAAGTAAGCTGATTCATTACTTAGAAAAGGAAAAAATTAAAGTAGTAGGAGTTCCTGTACGTGAATTACTAGTCAAAGGAGCGAGATTCCAGATTAGAAAAGACCCTGAGCTATATTCTGAGTGTGCTTTGATTATTTGGTATAACGACAGTGGCGAACAACACAAACCAGCAGTAGTCGAGTTCAGCTTTAAATATGGTGATAAAAATGAAGACTACAGTGGAAAAATGGCTCAACGGTCTTATGATTTATTCCAAGGACTGCAAAAAGAACTAACGTCTTGGGTAGATCCTAACTCTATGACAAAGACAGCTTACATCTATAGCGTTTCTAATTGAGTTGTAAAGAAAACCTTTTGTCGCCTTCTTTTGTTTAATTAGTACCACTATTTCTAGTTTCAAGATGCTAGTATTTCGCTGAGAATAACGACAAGTAAAGCGGGAACATTACGAAAACCTTGATCGTTAGTAATAAATTGATTGCAGCTAACAGATAAAGCCGTTGCAGCATGAATAGCGTCTGGTGTTTTGAGGTTAGTTGTAGCCCAAAGATTAGCAGCTTGTCGCAGTATTGATTGACTAATCGGTATTAGTTGCATTGCCGATGAAATTAAAAGCTGCTCATAAGCGTTAATTAAAATTGAGTTAGAATTTCGCAGAGTGTAGAACCAAAGTTTCCATCAAAACTAATTCACTGCTAACAATTCCAATTTCTGCTGCTTGTAGTTTTAACCATAGAGGTGCAAGCAGTGGAACATACTCAGGAAACTTCTCAACGCTATAAATAACAGTTGACGTATCTACATATACCAAGTTAGAAGCGGGAATATTTAGCGTTCCCATGATTCCCGTTCCTCTTTGAGATACTTGTCTACTTCTTCGGTAGTTTTGAAAAGCTGTCTCCCTGGTAATTCGTTGAGAATATCTACTGCTGAACGCTTTTTGGGTGCTACTTTTTCTGGCAAAATCACAAATACATCAACGCGATCGCCAATCTCAGCCTCTGGAACTTGAATTTCTATTTTGTTTCCTGGTAAAACTTTGGTTGTGATCCGTAAAGCTGATTGCATGGGTTTTACCTCAATATTTCTGAATGATTTAGGGGAGATTGTTGTTTTCTCTATTGTCCTATAGTCTATAGAGAGCGGCGATGCTTAGACCCGGAGCGGCTTGTCGTAGACATCGCTTATTTATTGCTCCCATCGTCATTATTTATTAAATCTGCAAGGGTGCGTTAGAACTCATGTCCATAACGCACCCTTGTATCACAGAAGAAGTGCTAGTTAGCTGAAGCTGTAGCTGCTAAGCCATTGTGTCTCAGCAAGGGAGTGGTACTAGGTTCACGTCCCCGGAAGGTTTTAAACACTTCCATCGGGTGTTTACTACCACCAAGGGCTAGGACTGTATCCCGGTAGCGTCTACCTGTAACTTTGATTGCTTCTTCGTCTTCTAGTCCAGCTTCTTCAAAAGCGGCAAATGCATCTGCACTCAGGACTTCAGCCCATTTGTAACTGTAGTAACCTGCGGCATAACCCCCACCAAAAATGTGCCCAAAAGCACACAAAAACGAATCTTCTGGGAGTGGTGGTAAAACGGTGGTAGTTTTGGCAATGCGTTGGCGGACATCGGCTGGGGTTTCATTACCACCAGGGCGATAGCGTGAGTGTAGTTCTAAATCTACACTGCTAAAGTGGAGTTGCCGCAACATCCCACTACCGCTCATATAATTGCGTGCTGCTATCAGCTTTTGATAATAATGTTCTGGTAGCGGTTCACCTGTTTGGTAATGTTTAGCCATGCCAAACAAGGTAGGTTGCTCATAACACCAGTTTTCCATGAATTGGCTGGGTAGTTCGACGGCATCCCATTCGACGTTATTTATACCTGCTGCTCCGGTATAATCCACTTTGGTGAGCATGTGCTGCAAACCATGTCCAAATTCGTGGAATAAGGTTTCTACTTCATTGAAGGTCATTAAGCTGGGCTGACCATCGATGGGGGGAGTTTGATTACAAATTAAATATGCTACAGGTAAGCGGACGCTAGTTACACCATTTTCGATTATTCTACCACGATTGATGCAGACATCCATCCAAGCACCACCGCGTTTTTCTGCTGGGCGACTGTAAGGGTCTAAGTAGAAGTAGGCGATGGGCGCACCGGTTTCATCGGCAATTTGGAAATAACGGACATCTTCATGCCATACTGGGGCTTGACCATCGGCGGGAGTGACGCTAACGCCAAATAGCCGTTTCACTAATCCAAATAAGCCGTCTAGTACTTGGGGGAGGGGAAAGTAAGGACGTAATTCTTCGGCTGTGAAGGCAAATTTTTCTTCTCGCTGGCGTTCCGCCCAAAAACCAATATCCCAGTGTTTTAAATCAAGAGCTTCTTTTGCTCCTTTAGATAAAGCAAAGTCTTTGAGTGCGGCTAAATCTTTCACTGCTGCATCATAACTGACGCGACGCAGTTCTTCGAGTAGGGCTTCGACTGCTTCGACATTGGGAGCCATTTTACTCGCTAGGCTTAATTCCGCAAAATTTTTAAAGCCGAGTAAACCTGCAAATTCTTGTCGCAATTCTAAAATCCGCTCAATGAGGGGATTATTATCTAAATCACCGTCAGCAGCACGACTAATAAATGCTTTGTACAGCTTTTCGCGCAAATCGCGTCTGGTACTGTGCTGCATAAAAGGCCCGTAACTGGGGAAATCTAACGTAATCCGCCAAGGGCCATTCTCTGGTGTGGCATTTTCTTCACCAGCTGCACGGGCGGCTTGGGCTGCTAGACTGAGTAAGCTTTGGGGTAAGCCGTCGATTTCTGCTGTGCTGGTGAGGGTTAAGCTAAAAGCTTTGGTAGCATCTAAGACATGGTTGGAGAATTTGGTGGAAAGTTCTGCCAATTCCAGTTGAATGGCGTTGAAACGTTCTTTTGCTTCTCCTTGTAAACCCACACCAGAAAGTTCCGCATCCCGAATTGCCGCTTCGACAATCCTTTGCTGTGCTGATTCTAAGCTGTTCCATACCTCACTGCTACGGAGAGCTTTAAAAGCATTGTAGAGAGGTTGGCTTTGTCCGAGTTTGGTGAAGAACTGTACTACTTCTGGTTGTACTGCTTCATGAGCTTCACGCAGTTCGGGACTATTTTTTACACCCATTAAATGGTTGACTATCCCCCAACTCCAAGACAAGCGTTCTGTAAGTTTGTCTAAGGGTTCTACTAAACCACTCCAGGTAGGCTGTACACTAGTTTCTAACTTGGTAAGCTCGGCATCCAGTTCTGCTAGCAGCTGCTGGAAGGCTGGTACTACTTGCTCTGGTTGAATTTCTGTAAAGGGTGGTAAGCCAGCACCTTTAAGTAGGGGATTGTGAGAAATAATGGCATTTGCATTCATAATGGTGTGTGAGATGCGATCGCTATCGGCAATAATGATTTCTATTTATATATCTCTAATGTAGCGAAATGTAGCGATCGCCGCGCCATTTCGGAGCTAGCAGCAGATATCACTAGCTGTATAATTTTGGTGAGCGATCGCTACATTCATCAAGATGTTATTCTTGTGGCAGTTGAGCCTGAGATTGACTATCTACTTCGGGCGATGGTAAGTCAAGCACACAGCGAGGATAACCATCAATGACTACGCTAAAGTTAAAAGGTGTCACTCGTAAAGAGACTTTCCCATCAAATCCTAGCAGCATAGCCAAAAAACTAGTCAATAAAACAGTATATAGAAAAATCCAAGCGTTGCGTTGTGGGCGATTCACAGAGTTCATCCTTTTGATTGAGTAGGTGAGTGAATCCCTACGCCCAAGTTATGCCAACAGCCAAACAGTCAAAGTAGATGCGTTAGTGATAAAATATGAGTAGAGAAAAAATTAGTTAGTTGGCTCGAATCTGTAATTATTAACTTGGGTTCGGGCTTTTTCATTGGCGATTCGGAAATTATCCAGAATCGCAAAAGCCGTTAATCGTTGTACTACTGTTGTGCATACTAGACATTTCGTCCATATTTTCAGCATGACCCTGATTGTTAATTTGATAGATGCTTAGGGTGGGATTGGCGATCGCCTACTGTAAAATAGATCTAGTTGTGAGCCAAAATCCAGTTTCGCAGCCTGTCAATCAGTTCACTTTGATTTCTCGCATGGTTTCCCATCACTTCAATCGCTGCAATTAGGGTACTTTGATCAAGCTGATTACCATGTAAGGATTTGCTCCACGAACTCAGGGTATTAGTAACAAATCTAATTTCCACCAATAAACCTAAAAGCGACTGACTAGAAGCTTCTGAAGAACGATACCCGTTTAGCAATTGATCTAAAAGTAAACTTTGCATGTGAGCATTCTCCTCGATATGTGCCAAGGCGATACGTTTCATCTTGTTATCCAGCCGTCCTCGACTTAAAAGTTTCAGAGCAAAGTTGATTTCATTCACCCTAAATTTCAATTGCTCGCACATTGAACAATTAAATTCATTGAAGCGCTTATTAATATGATCGGTTTCTACCTGAGGGCTGATTTTGCTAGTGTTCATAGTATTCATTTGATAACAAGCGGCATTAATTTAGAAATTTGCGGTAAATTGCGGCTATATGCCTTCCTCTTGCCATCTTCAAGTGTTTTTTATTTCCTGTCCAGTATCTTTAGACGTAAAAAGCTGAAACCACCCGCCTTCAACTAGAGGAATTTGAGCAAGTAGCGATGTCTGTCCAGCAGCCAGAAACAAAAGCGTTAATAAAACTAGAATTTTTGCCGGAAATCATTTTGAAAGTAATTAGATATACATTATTCTTGATTAATTTTATGTATTAATCACAATAAAACTTTGTGGATGCTAATAACGGGCGCTAAGCATATTCACAACGCTTTGTACCTCTTTGTAAAGTAAAAATAAAAGTCAGTCTAGAGATGAGAGCTAAATAGTAATATAAATATTTGTACGCTAAAAGACAGCAGACAATATCTAGAGAAACCGACAAAATAGACAAAAAGAAGTTTAATAATCAATGATCAAACTTTTAGCGATGATAGTTTTAACATTTACCCAAGCAATTAGCTCTAGTTTCTAGAATACTCAAAAATTACCAAGCATAGTAGAGGGGATAGAAATGACAGCAATCATCATCGCTCAAAAAATCTGGGAAGAATTAAAGCAAGCTTATATAGAAAAATTTGGTGGTTCGCCAAAGCTACTGATTACTGAACTGAATAATGTTTATCAAGATAAAACCAACAGCTTTAAAGATGTAATATCAGATAAAACTATTCGGAATTTTTTTAATAGTAATGAACCAATCAAGATGCAAGAAAAAAATCTGAACTTCTTGTGCGGTGTATTATTAGGATGCGAAAGTTATCAACAAGCGTTAAGACAACAAGCTGCTTTAGAGCAAGGCGAACAACCAGATCTCGATAGCGAGACAGATTGGGTTGCAGATTATCAAGAATATATCAGGGCAAAGTGTAGCACAATGAAAGTGCTGACAATGACTCAGCCTGTGCAACTAGATAGTATTTATGCCAATGTAAATGTTCTCGAAAGTGTTCAAGCCAAGCACCAAAAAACAATTGAAGAATTGCGTTTGAACTTATCTAGCGATTTCAGATTTAGTCGTCTGAATTATCGGGTAAATGGTCAAAATATGGCAGCTTTTGATGCAGTGAAAAAATATCGCCAGCTGCTTGTTTGGGGTAGTCCAGGAGCAGGTAAGACTACATTTTTGAAACATTTAGCAATGTCTGCTGCAAATTTAGCAAATCAACCTACTCCCGTTTTAATTTCATTAAAAGCATTTGCAGACGCAGAAGACAAACCCAACCTGATTGATTTTATCGCCAGAGAATTCATTCAATTTGTTTCTCAGCCAACAGAAATTGTCCAGCAGTTACTAGGTTTAGGTCGCTGCTTAATTTTGTTAGATGGATTAGATGAAGTTGCAGAACTAGAAAGCAATCGCATTTATCGTAACATTAATACTTTAGTAGAACAATATCCCAAAAATATCTTTGTATTAACTTGTCGTTCTGGTGCTTCAGATTATACATTTGAACATTTTACGGAAGTAGAAATCGCGGATTTTAAGGAAGCTCAAGTTTTGCTTTTTGTCAAACAATGGTTTGAATTGTGCCAAGAACCAGATTTAGCAGCTAAATTTTTAGCAGAATTAGAAAAAAACAGTTCTATTAAAGAGCTAACCACAAATCCGTTGCTACTGACTATGTTGTGTTTGGTATTTCAAGATAACTATGATTTTCCGAGAAATCGCTACTTACTAACTGAGGATGCTGTAAATATTCTTTTACGCAAATGGGATGCTAGTAGACGGATAGATCGGAATGCAGTTAATAAATTTAACTTACCATATCAACGCAAAATCAATTTGTTGAGTCAGATAGCTTATACAGCTTTCAATCAAGAACCACAAAAGTATTTTTGGCTGCAAAGAGAGTTAGAAAGAGTAATTGCGGATTATCTCGAAAATATTCGCGAAATTTCTCCAGAAACCCTGACTGATGAGAGTCAAGAAATTTTAAGAGCAATTGAAGCTAATCACGGATTACTCGTTAAGCAATCCCAAGATTTTTACTCATTTTCTCATCTGACATTTCAAGAATATTTCGTTGCACATCATGTAGTGGAAACACGAAATACAGAAGCTTTAAACGAAGTTATCCAACAGCATTTAACCAAGCGTCAGTGGCGAGAAGTATTTCTGATGATTGCTGGAAGATTGGCAAATACTGATGATTTTTTCAAAATGATGTTTTGGCAAATTAATATGCTTGTGGCAGGAAATAAACCTCTACAAGATATGTTGATGTGGTTAGATAATGTAACTACTTTACATGGTGTAAAATCTAGTTCCTGGCGAGCATTTTATTTGTTTGTCGATCAGGTATTTGAATTATATAGCAATTTACAGACAAAAGTTGATTATAGCTTAGCACAAGAACTGGCTGTTACTTTAAGAGCAATAAATAAAGAAAGAAACAGCATTCATCTGCGTTCAATACTATCTGATTTTGCTTTTGATTTAGTTAACTTTCATGCACAATTGATTGCTCATAAAACTCAGGAAAAGGGATTTGAATCTCAAAACTTAAGTCCCCTGCTGAAACAAGAACTTCCTGCTAGCGACCAACTTATGACAATGCCTGAACTACGAACTGAAGTAAGTTTGGTTGATAAAAATAGTGGCTTAATTTGTATCACTAACTCAGAAGATAAAAATCTTCCTCAAGCATCGCAACAACTGCAACCAAATTATTCTTTTGTGCAAATTCATCATAGCAGCGAGGATGGATATAATCAGAGCAATGATGCTGCCGATCATCAAAATTATATTAATGAGGATTTAGCAGAGTTTCTAGTTTTCTTAAAAGAAAGCTTACCTGATGAGCAAGCACCAGAATCAGATGTCCTAGATTGGGCAAATAGATTGCGCTCGGCAATGAGATTATATTTAGATATTGGCTGGAATGACGTTAAATTTACCCAAGATGAAGTTAAGACTTTGAAAGATTATTTCTACGCTAATATTGTGCTACTTAAATGTATTCAAAGTGATAGTTACTCAACGAAAGAGTTACGCAACCAAATTATTGACCATCTGTTACTGCCCAGTCAACGGATTCCTTCAGCATTGTTAACTGTTAGCTAGGTAGAAGGCAGACTGAGCGAAGTCGAAGTGTGCAAGGTATTGCCCAGATTACATCTTACTACTCAGGGCATGGTGTTGGCTTCTTGGGTTTTACAGCAGTCTTCACGTAGTTTAACCACACTCTCAGGGCACAGCAGTGCTCATACGTGTCAACTTAACGTGAAACCCTCTGTGTGACAAGGTTTTGCCCTCACCCCCAACCCCTCTCCCTCAGGGAGAGGGGAGCCAGAGATTAAATTCCCCTTCTCCCTTAGGGAGAAGGGGTTAGGGGATGAGGGCGTGGGGATTTGTACAACGCGCGCCCTATATAGCTTTTAGCTTAAGTTGACACCAATGAGCAGTGCTGTGCCCCTACGCACATGTGGTCTATTTACCTGAAAATAGCTGTAATAAGTAAATAAACATGATATAGCGGTTCTCACTTGGATGCTATACAACCAAGGGCGGGGAAACCCCACCCCTACAAGCTTTGCGATTTAAAACTGTACTTCACCGCTCCGAAAACCGCTATATAAAACGCGATCGCATTTTCACCACAGAGTTGCTGGTGGTGACTACAGAGTTGCTGGTGGTGACCACAGAGTTCTTGGTGGTGACCACAGAGTTCTTGGTGGTGACCACAGAGTTCTTGGTGGTGACCACAGAGTTCTTGGTGGTGACCACAGAGTTCTTGGTGGTGACCACAGGAGAAGTTAATGCTTTTTCTCCCTCCTAACCCTGATCTCCAACCGCCCACCAGCCAGAATTATGTATGTTCTTTTCCGCTGCTTGCCGGAATTTACCATTTAATACTATGATAATCAGGTACATTACAGCAGTTAAAAAAATTGCTACTTTTTATGGGACAGCAAGTTAAAAAAGTATGTCAGCTTAAACTGGGTGGACAGTGGAAAGATGGCTGTTGTACTGATAATCCACCAGTGGACAATATTTCTCTCAAGTTTAATGCGTTAGCGAAGCTTACCGTTCGCGTAGCGGACGCACCAGAAAGTATCGCATCTGCTGTTGAACAGTCTCCGATTGCACCAACTAAGTCACAGCAAGAGTTACACCTGGATACGCTGGGTAGTGCTTACTGTTAATCGTCACCAGCGAATACTTGTTTAAAGTCCCAACCGTTACCTATTTGTACTCCTTGAATAGACCAAGTAGGTGAGCCATCATCAATCCCCGTATGCTTATAAAAAAGCATATCTCCATTCGATTTGATGGCGTAGATAGCACCATTATCACCTGCAAATACTTGTTTAAAATTCCAACCTGTACCTATTTGTACTCCTTGAACCGACCAAGTAGGTGAGCCATCATCAATCCCCGTATGCTTATAAAAAAGCATATCCCCATTCGATTTGATGGCGTAGACTGCACCATTATCACCTGCAAAGATCTGTTTAAAGTCCCAACCGTTACCTATTTTTACTCCCGAAATCGGCCAAGTTCTTGAGCCGTCATCAGTACCTGTATGCTTATAGAAAAGCATATCTCCATTCGATTTGATGGCGTAGACTGCACCATTATCACCTGCAAAGATCTGTTTAAAGTCCCAACCGTTACCTATTTTTACTCCCGAAATCGGCCAAGTTTTTGAGCCGTCATCAGTACCAGTATGCTTATAAAAAAGCATATCCCCATTCGATTTTATTGCATAGATTGGGGTTGCTAATGCAGAAAATGACCACAAACTTAAAATCGCCGAGATGGCTAATGTATTTAAAATTCTCATTGCCTTTCATCATCCTTAGGGTTTGAAAAATCTGTCCTGGCCAAAGATGAAGTTTTTGCAATTATCAAATAATTCAGGAGCAGATATCAAATTTTAATTACATTACTTTACGGAGGTTAATATTCGTCGCCAACTGCTGTAAATTTTCCCTTCGCCATCTAGCATCGTTTTGGCGATTTGTTCTCACTTCCAAAACCCGAATTCCTTGAGTTGGGAGTGGGTTTAATTTTTGTTGCAACTGCTCCCAAGTAGACATCAATTCATGCTCTACATTATAAGTAGCGCATAACTGGGCAAAATCAATATCCTGGGGAGTGCCAAAAAACTCTTCAAAGGGTGGGTCAAATTTGGCAATGGGTAACATCTCAAAAATCCCCCCACCATTGTTATTAATTAACAAAATTGTCAAATGTCCGACAAACTTGTTGCGGATTAAAAAACCATTGGTGTCATGCAACAAAGCCAAATCTCCGGTTAACATCACACTACTTTGCTGGCGATGGGCGATTCCCAAAGCGGTGGATAATGTGCCATCAATACCATTAGCACCCCGGTTAAAATGCGATCGCACTTCTAAATTATTTGGTTGCCAAAAAAATTCCACATCCCGCACAGGCATACTGTTGGCAATAAATAAGGGCGTTCCTGGTGGTAAAATCTGGGAAAGTAACCAAGCAGCTTTACCTTCAAATAACTCTGCCATTGTCCCCAAAGTTTGATCAACAGCCACCCTGACTTTAGCTTCTGCATGACACCACAATTGCAAATATTCTGGGAGTGATGCGGGAGTATTTTCTACCTTGTCCCCCTCATCCCACTTTTGACTTTTGACTTTTGACTTTTGACTTGATATGTCCCCCAATTCTGCAATCGAAATTCGCAGGTGAGTTGTTCTCCCATGCAATGGATCAAGATTTTGGTCGCTCTTATCGATTACCCAGCGTCGTGGTTGTGTATTATTTACCCAAGTTCGCAGTTCTTTACTGGTAGGCATTTCTCCGACTTGAATTACCATTTTTGGTGCTAGCTGTTTGGCTAATTGGGGATTTCGCAGAATCAGGTCGTAGGTAGAAATTAAATAAGGGTTGAGGTGGGCATAATTTCTCAGGGGGGAGAGTCCCTCAGCCAGAACAGGCCATTTTAGAGTTTGGGAAAGTTGGGCGATCGCTCGACAATAATCTTGGGGTTGCTGTGGTTGGGCAACACCAGCGATAATAATTCCGCGATCGCATTGTTGCCATTCATCGGGAATGGGGAATGGGTACGGGGCAATGGGGAATGGGAAAGTATTTGTTAGTCCAGCAAAAAATTCTTCAAATTTCAACTGAGATTGTAAATCACTCAAGTCAATTCCATCCGGAATCGGTGCTAAGGGGTCACGTAAGGGAATATTGAGATGTACTGGCCCTGGTGTGGGGGTTTGTGTCCGTTCCCAAGCATGAATTATTGTTTGTCGCAGATAGCCCAGCATTCCCATATCTGGTGAGGGTAAAGCTAATTCTGTCTGCCAGTTGGGATATCCACTATACAATTTAACTTGATCGATAGTTTGCCCAGAGTGACAATCCCGCAATTCTGGTGGTCTATCAGCAGTTAATACCAAAAGAGGTACGCGACTTTCCCTAGCTTCAATCACCGCCGGATAAAAGTTAGCCCCTGCTGTTCCCGAAGTACAAACCAGTACTACAGGTTTTCCACTGGCCTTGGCTTGTCCCAAAGCAAAAAAAGCGGCGGAACGTTCATCAAGAATCGATATGACTTCAATATCAGGTCTTTGTGCAGCAAAGGCCACTGCTAGCGGTGTAGAACGTGAACCTGGACAAATAACAGCACAAGCCAACCCTAGGCGCTTGAGGGTCTGAGTTAAGATATCAGCCCAAAGTTGATTAACATTGCTATAAGCGATCGACATTCCAGCAAACAGAGCGATAAGTACATCGTCAACTACTCAAGCCTATACTGCAACGGGACAAATCCAGCTAAAATCCAGAATGCTTTCATTCGCACTCTGACTATTATGGACTGCATTCATTTAACGGCAATTCGTGGCTATGGCTACACAGGGTTTTTAGCTGAAGAACAGGTTTTAGGACAATGGTTTGAGGTAGATGTCAAGTTATGGCTGGATCTGAGTACTGCGGCTGCTTCAGATGCGATCGCAGATACTATAGATTATCGCCGTGTGATTAGCTTGGTGCAAAACCTGATCAAGACATCCAAGTTTGCTTTAGTGGAAAAGCTAGCCGGCACAATTGCCGATTCTATTCTCCAACAGAGCGATCGCGTTACACAAGTCCAAGTTATTCTCACTAAACCAGCCGCACCCATTCCCGACTTTGGCGGCAAAATTAGTATTGAATTGACAAGAACTAAGCCCAATACCTAAATCACATTAATAGTCAATAGTCAATGGTCATTGCTCATTGGTCATTGGTCAAGGTTAATTACTCTGGACTATTGACTTTGTACTTTGGAATAAAAAAGAGTTATTTTTTAACTATTCTTTTTCCCGCTTAACATTTCCTAATCCGGATTTTTTCCCAAAATATTTGATACATTTGAATATAATTTTTTTATTGCTTTTAGTATCAAACATTCATCTTTTTATCTTTACATAATGGCATCTAAATTTAGTATAAAAATATACTAAATTTAGAAAAAACTCTGTGAAGTTGCCAAATTAGCTACATTAACATTGTTAAACTAATCATCAAAAAACCTCACCCAGAAAGAGATGAGGTTTTTGTCTGTAGGGGCGGGTTTATTGAGATCATCGTTGATCAGCTTTGATATCTGTAAACCCGCCCTTACAGTAGTAAATATAGATTTATACAGTCCACAAAAAAGTATTCAATCAGTTTAAAAACAGTTGACAATTAGGGATTGAGCAATGGGCTTTACCTCTACAACTGACTTATGACACAGGAAGCCTGGTAAAAGGTGTAGCAAAAAAAATCACCAGACTTGAAACAGCCAAGAAAAATTTGATGTTATTTCTAAAATGGCGGTTTTTTGGTTACTATATCAACATTTCAATTCTGGACTCTCTTACGTAAATCCCGCATACATTTGTGCTTTTTATGATTAAAGATTGCCAAATTGCCAAATTAAGTCTTGTGTTTTTGATAATTGTATGGGAATTTACATTTAAAAATATTATCTTGCGTTATTAACTGGATATTGACTGTATCCGCAAAAGAAAATTTATGTAAATTGAAAACTTAGTTATTATTTTACTCTAGGCACTACACAGCTCTATTATAGATTGATTATTATAGGATTATTGATTTTCAGAGTGAGTCGAGACTGAAAACAAAATCTGCACCTTAGCCAACAGATTAGTCTAACATGTTCGCCCACAAAATCCTAGTTGTTGAGGACGAAAAGATCCTAGCTTTTGATATAAGAAATAGTTTGCAGAAGTTAGGATATTCTGTTCTAGAAATTACTGCTTCTGGTGAAGAAGCCATCAGAAAAGTAGCGGAGGTAAATCCACATTTAGTATTAATTGATATCTGCTTAGCAGGGGAAATTAATGGTATTGAAGTTGTGGATATTATCCAAAACCATTTCCACATACCCGTTCTATATTTAACGGAGTATTCAGCAGATATGAAACCAAATAAACAGCGACTAAGTGAGCCTTTTAGCTATATTCTCAAACCATGTGCCGAAAAAGACTTACATTTTGCCGTCGAAATGGCTCTTTACAAGCACCAAATGAACAAAAAATACGAAGAAGAAAACCAGAGACTCACAGCAATTATTAACAGCATGGGCTGTGCCGTAGTAGTAACCTATGCTAATGGGACTATCCAAATGATGAATCCAGTAGCAGAAAGCCTCACAGGTTGGAAGCAAGATGAAGCCTATGGCAAGGATTTAGGAGAAGTTGTAAACTTAATTGACAAAGATATGGATGAAGTAATTGATAATTTAGCCGCACAAGCAATAGAAGCAGGTGAAGTTTTGAGTTTACCGGATAACTGTAACCTGCTGGCTAAAGACGGCAAAATCATCCCAATTGGCGATTCTGTGGCACCTATCCGCGATGTGGATGGTAATATCAGTGGTGCGGTTTTAGTGTTTCAAGATATTACTAAACGCAAACAAACAGAAGCGCAACTGCTACGCAATGCTTGTCACGATCATTTAACAGCCCTACCCAATCGAGTTTTGTTTATCGATCGTCTCAGACAAACAATAGAACGTAGCAGACGGCGAAATGATTATAATTTTGCAGTTTTGTTTTTAGATTTGGATGGCTTTAAAGAGATTAACGATCGCTTTGGACACACAACAGGCGATGATTTTTTAGTAGCGATCGCTCGACGTTTAGAGTCATGTTTACGCAGTGGCGATACTGTAGCTCGATTTGGTGGTGATGAGTTTGCTGTACTCATAGAGGATATCAAAGACGTTACAGACGCTACTAATGTAGCTAAACGCATTCAAGAGTCTTTAAGCGAACCACTTCAGCTCAATGGAAATCAGATAATTCCGACTGCTAGCATCGGGATTGCTTTGAGTAGTCATGGTTATGAAGAGCCACAAAACCTGATCCGGGATGCTGATATTGCTATGTACCGTGCTAAGCGCCAAGGAAAAGCTCGTTATGGCGTATTTGGATTCAATTTTTAGTCTTCAGTTGTGAGCTATTGGTTTTTTCCATTAATCACAGAAGCAACAAATATATATTTGAATCCGCTAAAATGTCTACTCAGCCTTAATGGTGATGATGACATTTGAACCTCTGCGGCAAATTCCATCATCAATAGTGACTCCACCATTTGCAATTTAGCTCTCTATTCAGTTATCAATAGAGAAGTATTTAGATTAACTGACGTATCTACCATTTACTGGGCTAGATTGTCATAGCTAGCTTATGTATCATGTAATCAGCAGCAAAATCTAAAAAGATTTTGAATTTATTCTCTGCTATCAATCCTATTGAATTGAATCGAAAAATTCTGTGATGGAAAAAACCGAAAAGCAAAAAATGCTCTCCGGCGAGTTATATTTTGCAGAAGATGCAGAACTAGTAAGCGATAACAAACGAGCCTGTCGTCTTTTGCGAATGTATAACGCTACAACCGAAGAACAGCCGGAGGAAAGGCGGCTAATTATACAAGAATTATTCGGGAGAGTAGGAAAAAAAGTATCGATTGTACCGCCATTTCACTGTGATTATGGCAGTAACATTTATGCAGGCGATAGATTATATATGAACTATGGTTGTGTCATTTTAGACTGCAATACAGTTCATATTGGTGATAATGTCTTATGCGCTCCTCATGTGCAGATATACACCGCCTACCATCCTACCGAACCAGAGATTAGGCTGACTGGCAAAGAATTAGCCGCTCCAGTTAAAATTGGTAATAATGTTTGGATTGGCGGCAGTGCAATTATTTGTCCAGGTGTAACAATTGGTGACAATACCACTATTGGTGCTGGTAGTGTAGTTGTCAAAGATATACCGAACAATGTTGTTGCTGCTGGCAATCCCTGCCGTATTATCCGGCATTTATCCTAAAATTTGCTTAAAATTTGTATCCTCTAGCCAGCCAATATTGCCAATCTGCAAGGGCTTCTTGGCTTTCTTCATCAGCATCAATTGCTTCTATTTCCGATAGCCGTGCCGAATACACATCATCTTCTTTGCCATTAATATAGGCTACCTCTACAAACATATCTTTTTCACACTCATCATCAGGAGCCATTCCCAAAACTTCAACTTGTTTTTCTTGGGGTGATGATGATTTGCGCCCCTTTTTTGTCCACTTGGCGATAAAGGGAAAGTTGACAGCCTCTTCTAGGTAGTAGTACCAAGCCATCGCCCTGTCTTCTTTGTCTTCAGCATCGGCAATGATTTCCGTTTTAATGCGATGCTCGCGAATTGCATCCAGTTCAACACTAGGCATAAGATCCAGACTTGCGTAGGATTATTTTTGAACTATGTATACTACCTTTTTGGCGATCGCCTGTCAATTTTTAAATGTTGTCTGTCCCAATCGCCAAATCAGCGAGTCATAGAAATATATCAAATTTTGCTACTTTATTCCATAAAATCAGGAATCTCCCTTGTTTAAATCTGATTGCAAAGTTTGGTGAAGAGTATCTTATGTTTATGCTTATCTTGTTCAATTTGTCAAGCTCAGTTTATACAAAATTAAATGAGCTTACCCAGAAATTGCAATAATCCCAATTATTTTGCTTAAATGTCTTAACTGTCTACTTATAAATATTTTAAGTGTCTTAACTGTCGTTGCATTTTATCTTTAATATTGAGAAGATAAAAATGACTTCAACAAAGTCATACATTTAGAAAAATCAAACAGCATAAGTTCAAATTAATGCTCAATAGTCTGAAACTAAAAAGTTTTGGACTGCGGAAATTTTTCTCATGTTAAGTATGCAGTTGCATCTCAAGATCTGGCAGTAAATAAAGAGCGCTTCTGCACAACACTAAACTATCAACAAAAACAAAGAGGTAATTTATGAGCAATATCACCGAAGCAGTACCAGCTTCAGAATATATGAAAAAGAACTTAGGTATTTCCGAAGCTCCATTGGAAGCATACCTAAACTACGGATATGCATTGCTCGCTATTGCAGGGGCTGATGGAGTGGTTTCAGAAGCCGAATTTAACTGGTTAATCAGTCATCAACGCTTGGTTGGCGCTCCAGAAGAAGTCGTTGAGAAATACAAAAAATTTGACTACAAAAATGCTGATTTAGAAAACTTACTGAGTAAAATTACAGTTGATGTTGATACTTGGTCAAAATCAAGAACATTGCTGTATCATGCAATTCAAATGGCTCGCGCCGATAATGATTACTCAATTGAAGAGCAAAATGCTGTTAAAAAAGCAGCTAAACTTTTGAAAGTTGAAGACGATATTGCGCTTGCTCTCAACAGGTTGGTAGATACAGAAGAAGCAGTAACTGCATTACGCAAGGCGCTAATACAGACTGACATTTTAGCTTAACTGTTAGCTGCAATCAGGCTTTCAACGCCTCTCTCCGTTTCTCTTAGAGGTTTGGAGAGGGGTTATAACCCACATTCCGCACCCAGAACTGTCACAGCGAAGAGATTGGGTATCAACTTCTAGGTTTGGCTGGTGTGGATTGCATTTCTTTGTATTATTGGTAGTGGATAGTGCGATCGCTAAAATTGACCGAATTTTAGATTTTAAATTTTAAATAATGGAAGTGAAGATTCACCGAATTGTAGATTTTAAATTTTGGATTTTGGATTGGGAATAAATCTAAAATCTAAAATCCAAACTCTAAAATTGATGCCACCGAATTTATTCGGGTAATAAATCCACGCATCCAAAATCTAAAATTTATTGATAGGTTCCCCTGACTTGATTACTGGAGTCAATCTAAAATCTAAAATCTAAAATCCAAAATTGTTTGACGGTATTTTGGGTCATAGTAATCGCATGGTTTTTACAATCGGGAATTATTGATGGATAAAGCCATCAGGCATAATTGTACCCGTCATGAATGTTTCACTCATATCTGTGGCATTGAGATTCGCTCCTGTCAAGTTCGCCTCACTCAAGTTGGCTTCGCTTAAGTCAGCCCCACTTAAATCCGCCCACTGCAAATCCGCTTTCCACATCCTCACTCCACCCATTTTGGCTCCACTCAAATTAGCACCCTGCAAATTTGCTGCACTCATTGAGGCCATATGCAAATTAGCATCACACAAGTCTGCATCATTTAAACATGCACCACTGAGGTCTGATTCATTGAGATTAGCAGTTGTTAGCGCCGCTTGGCGTAAGTCAGCTCCACTCAAAATTACTTCCGATAAATTCGCTCTCGATAGTTTTGCACCTCTGAGATTTGCTTGACTTAAATTAGCCCCACTTAAGGATGCACCACTGAGGTTAGCACCTTGGAGGTTAACTCTACCAAAATCTACACCTCCCAAGTTCGCTCCCCGCAGGTCTGCTTCTGGCAATTCTATGCCGTTAAAGCTTCTTTCTCCTGCTGCATATCTAGCTAGAAGTTCTTTTACATCCATCATTGTTTAGTTCTCAGTAACTTAGTGTTAATACTTACTTTTTCTGTACCTAACATTTCAGTTTCAACAACAGAGCAAAGCTACAACACGCAGCTAAATTAACTAGATTATTAATGCTGAAACTAATTGCAAAATCTTTGAGCAGCAAGAAATTAAGGCTGATTTAGGTGATAAATTCAGCTAAATCGCTCAGGTATTACAAGTGAAGATTATCGGCCAAGAGCAAGCGTAACATTGATTGATTTGATTGACGCTCTACTAAGTTTCAGAGATTCTCACACAACAGACGCTTTAGCAAAGATAGATTAATCTAAATTAACCATTACTCCTCATTTTTGGTGATTATGAGTTAAATGAATCATAGCATTCTACAACCCTCAGCCAATAAATATTTAAAATATAATAACTAATATGATTGCTGTTGTTATGTAATGCAATCTTCTGTAAAGAATAGAAGTTTTAATAAAAAATATTATATATCCTTGACAATTTATATATTTCTTGCATGGCTATTTATTTAAATTTTTGTAGTAGCGCTGCTCAAATTATAAAAATAATATCACATATAGTAATCCTAAATGATTTATGAAATATTTCATAAAGGTTTGTTGACTGTTGACTGTTGATAGTCAACAAACCTTTATGCAAAGTTTGACAACTGCTACACGGATTGCTATAAGAGTTTTATTTGCTTTGTCAAAATCAGTAGGCTTCAGATACCTGACTTCTTAAATCAAAAAGGGAGATGGTTGCAGAGAATGATTTAGGATTGCTATAACATTCCTATTTGAGTAGTGATTTTACTGCTCTAGGCAGTTAGCAATCACCAGTAAATTTATTAAATAATCATTTATGATTGCTATATCATTAGCGCTTAACAATGTTACCGTCATAAAGTTGACACAAAATTTACACATGATAGCCATACTAGTGAAATACAAATTTAAGAAAACGTAAATATTAAACCATGTATACTATAAATAATAGTATTAGCTGAAGTTCTATGTATTCCAGATAGCAATCCGGTTTGATTTTTGCAAAACCTACCTATTCTGAAAGCTTCGGGTTAGTGTAAGTAATACCTATGTGGAGTTCAAAAATAAAATTATAGCCTTATAGCCTTATATATTAAATATATAAATTCCCAGAAATGCTATGAAATATTCATTTTTCCAAAAACTTAAATACCAAATTAGCAAATTGACCCAATGGTTTGTAGATACACCCGAAAGATCGCTTTTAGAAGCTTACAAAGCGGCTCAGGTAATTAGAAACATTGAAATTGAGCATTTTGGTAATCAAAGAATTTCCGCTGCTTCAGGAAATTATACTGAAAATGTCATGTCTTATTGGCAAAGTTACCTGAATAAGAATTTAATTATAATTCAAATTAGGCTAACAGAATTTCGGCTAAGTCGCTCGATGTTAAATATTTCTCAGAGTGAGATTTTAGAACAGCTACAGTTTATTGATGATGTAATATCTAAGTATCAACCAAGACCAGAACAAATTATTAACCGTAACCCAAGGGAAAATTTATCACCGCTACCAATTAATAATCAAAATAATCACAAAGTTAATCCATCTGATATTAAAATTCCTCACGTTCCTCCCGTAACTCAGAAAACTGGATTTTTACCACGTTCTTTAGGTAGGACAATTAATAGAATCCAATCGGATTTGTCTCCGCAAGCAGAAGCAGAATTTATCAGAAATTATCAGCTTACCCAAAGACGGACAAGAATTGCACTGAGATTTTTCTTGATTTTAATTCTCGTGCCACTTTTAACTCAAAATATTTCTAAGCAATTATTGATTCATCCTATAGTAGAAAGAGCTAGAGAAGAAACAACCGCTCAAATTTTTCTGAATACAGAGATGGAAGAGAAGGCTTTGAGCGAATTGAAGACTTTTGAAAATAGGCTGAAACTGCAAAGTCTATTACATGAAGCCCCAGTACTTTCTGTTGAGGAAATTCAAGAACAAATTCGTGATAAAGCTATTGAGATAGCAGAGGAATTTAGTCATGAAAGTAATAGTGCCATCAGTAATATATTTGCTGATTTACTTTCGCTAGTTGCTTTTGGCATTGTAGTTGCCATGAGTAAAAAAGAAATTGTAATTGTCAAGTCTTTTTTAGATAATATTGTTTATGGTCTGAGTGATAGTGCTAAAGCTTTTTTAATTATTTTATCTACAGATATATTTGTCGGATTTCACTCACCACATGGATGGGAAGTACTACTAGAAGGTTTAGCAGAACATTTGGGGCTACCAGCGAATAGAAGTGCAATATTTCTCTTTATTGCCACATTTCCTGTGATTTTAAATACTATATTCAAATATTGGATATTCCGCTATCTCAGCCGTTTATCTCCTTCAGCATTAGCTACGTTGAAAGAGATGGATGAGTAATTGATAATAATAAATGGTGTAGATCAATGCTTTTTCGTGATAAAGTTGTTTGGATTACTGGAGCATCCTCTGGTATAGGTGAAGCATTAGCTTACCAATTTGCAAATCAAGGTGCAAAGTTAATTATTTCCGCAAGAAGAGAAGATGAATTGCAGAGAGTTAAACAAAATATCAGCAGCGAATGTTTGATTCTTACTCTTGATATTACAGACTCTACATCATTAGAAACAGCAGTAAATGCTGCGATAAAGCATTACAACAAAATTGATATTTTGGTCAATAATGCAGGTATCAGTCAACGTTCTTTAGTGGTTGATACCCAAGAGTTAGTTGACAGAAAAATTATGGAGATCAATTATTTTGGTACTATCAATCTTACTAAAAGAATTCTGCCATATATGATTGCCAATGGTGGTGGGCAAATTGCGGTTATTTCCAGTATTGTTGGTGCAATGGGCTTTCCATTACGTTCGGCTTATGCAGCATCAAAACACGCCTTACATGGTTTTTTTGAAACATTACAATTGGAATTAAAGCCTGAGCATAATATTTTTATTACCATTCTCTGCCCTGGAAGAATTAAAACCAATATTTCCTATAATGCTTTAAATTATGATGGCAGTTTATATGGAAAAATGGATGCAGGACAAGAAAAAGGTATGAGTGCTGATATTTGCGCTCAAAAAATCTTAAGAGCTATTTCTCAAAAGAAGCGAGAAGTATATATTGGTGGTACGGATATTTTACTAGTCTATTTTAAAAGATATTTACCCAGATTATTTTATTGGATAGCTAGCAGAGTTAAGCCAACATAATTCGTAATTCGTAATTCGTAATTCGTAATTACAAAAATCAGATTTTATCTGAGGTTTTATATCCAACTAACACCTAGCGGTTAGACTCTATGGTGAGAAGCCAAAGCACAAGTTTGATTAGAATCGCCAACTTCTATTTGTAAAGTCGAATGTTCGATACCGAAATGGTCGTGTAGTTCTTTGCAAGTCTGGATGAGAAAATCATCACCGGGATGACCATCAGGAATTACTAAATGTGCAGTCAAGGCTGTTTCAGTTGTACTCATAGCCCAAATGTGTAAATCGTGAATTTGGGTAACACCAGGAAGTTCGGATAAATAAGTTTGCACTGCTAGAGGTTCAATATTTTCTGGTACAGCATCTAATGCTAAATTCACGGCATCTTTTAATAATTGCCAAGTTCCAACTACTACAACTGCAACAATTATCAAGCTAACAACTGGGTCAAACCACAGCCAGCCGGTGAAAATAATCGCAATACCAGCTAATACAACTCCCAAAGAAACTCCCGCATCAGCAGCCATGTGTAAAAATGCGCCGCGAATGTTTATGTCATGTTTGCGACCTGACATAAACATTAAAGCAGTGATGGTGTTAATGACAATTCCTACCATCGCCACAGCAATGACTGTACTTCCGCCTACAGATGCAGGGTTACTAAAGCGTTGGACTGCTTCCCATGTAATTCCGCCCATAACTAATAAAAGCGCGATCGCATTGATCAAAGCCGCTAAAATTGAAGAACGCCGCAGTCCATAAGTATAGCGTTGGCTTGGCGGTCGGCTACCTAAAAAGCTGGCTCCCCAAGCCAGTAATAATCCTAAAACATCACTCATATTATGCCCTGCATCAGCAAGCAAAGCCAGAGAGTGCGCTAAATATCCATAAACTACTTCAATAATTACAAATCCCACATTGAGGATAGTACCAATCATGAAAGCGCGGCTGTAGTTACTAGTACCATGTTCATGATGATCACTGTGATGATGATGATGATTATGTGCCATCTTTGATACCTAAATAACAGCCTACTTCTTAATATTAGTTTGCAGAATATTTGTGCTAAGCGCCACTAATTTAACTTAACATTAATCTTCTTTTTGAAATAGGAAGAAAAAGAAAATTTGCCATCCGTATAGCAGAAGTTAAAGACAATCATCGCCATTATTTTCTTAGATAAGAGTATTGATTATTGGCACCGCAAATGCTCTGACACCAAGAAATATGATGAAATGATGAGGATGAATCATGAGTAACTTGGGATATGCCAGTTTGTTTATCGTTATGTTGGCAGCATTGTTAGCAGCGATCGCGCAAATGGGGATGGCATTAGACGAAGCAGATATTGGGCGCTTTTCTATTTGGACTGGTATTGCTTCTGTAATTGCTGGTTTACCGATGATTTTGTGGTAATTAGCGTTAATAGTCAATAGTCAATGGTCATTTGTCAATGGTCAATGGTCAATGGTCATTTATCAAGGTTAATCCCTCTGGACTATTGACTCTGGACTCTGGACTCTGGACTATTGACTATTGACTATGAGTAAAAATTTAACTTACTCCTCGCAGTTTGCGAGTATTATCAACTAAACTCTGCGCAAATTCGTCAAAGCGTTGGGAGAGTTTTTCATCTGTGAGTTTACCTTCAGGACTGAAAGCAGCCCAGGCTTGTCCAATAGCAATTTGTTCAGGAATTACCCAACCATGTACCCAACGAACAATTAACCGGAGGTCATTGAGTGCGTTACTATTTGACTGTCCCCCCAAGACGCTAATCAGTCCAGTCACCTTACCAGACAATTCATCAAAGCTCAATAAATCTAGTGCATTTTTCAGGACACCACTAACACCGCCATGATACTCAGGTGTGGCTAAAATTATACCATCTGCATTAGTCACAATATCCTTCAGGCGCTGAACGTCTGGGAAATCTGGATATTCTTTACCACCGTTACAAAATGGTAGCTGCAACTGCCGCAAATCAAGAATTTCTACTTCTCCACCCAATGCTTCTACCCTTTGTGCTGCTAGTTGTAAAGCAATCTGGGTATAGGAGTTGGGTCTTAAGCTACCACCAATACCAACAATTTTCACCATAAATTCACCTACAAAGTCAATAACAAAATTTACTAATAGCTACTATTACGCAAATTCTTAAAAAGCGGAATCATTACGATTATGTTTATTTTAGCAATTTTGTTGCAAAATATGTCAACTGAAGGCTGAAGTATGAAGTATGAAGTATGAAATTACCCCACCCATAAATGTCAATAGTCCAAAGTCCAGAGTCATTAACCTTGACCATTGTCCCTAGAGACGCAAAGTGTAAAAAACCAGTTTAGTTAGATTTTTGTCAAAATAGATACTATGTATATAGTCTAATGAGGCATATAGCCACCGACCAATCTGGGAGGCTCAAAGTCAGGTTTTATTTTCATTCCCCTGATTCAAGGGAGTGTATTCCGAAAACATGATGGCGAAACACTGGGAAATGGTTTTGTCTGGAAGTTAAACTAGATGAGAAAACATTTATTTCCCGTTATTTCAATTTTGGCTAGAAGAATAGGCATAAAATCAGCGCTCAGCTTTTGCCACCAGGAGAAAGGTAATTATTATGACAGTTTTAGGTAAAAAAGCATTGAACAGACAGCCATCGGCAAAGCGTGTTCCTTGGGCTGGTGCATTAGCAGCCAGCTTAATATTATTGCCAGGGATTGTAGCTGGGAATCCAGCCTTGGCGCAAAAAGCAGAGCGCAATCCCTTAACTTATGGGGAGTTGATCAAGAAAACAGACAGAGGGGAAGTTGCAAAAGTTGAGCTGGATGAAGCCGAAAATGTCGCTAAGGTATATTTGGTAGGTCAAAAAGATACACCAATCCAGGTGAAACTTTTAGAGCAAAACACAGAGTTGATTAATAAACTCAAAGAAAAAAATGTGGATTTTGCTGAAGTTTCCTCGGCTAACAGTAGAGCGGCTGTCGGGTTATTGATTAACCTGATGTGGATTTTACCACTAGTAGCTTTAATGCTATTGTTCCTGAGACGCTCCACCAATGCTTCTAGCCAAGCGATGAATTTTGGCAAATCACGAGCTCGCTTTCAAATGGAGGCGAAAACCGGCGTAAAATTTGACGATGTCGCCGGGGTGGAAGAAGCAAAAGAAGAATTGCAAGAAGTCGTCACATTCTTGAAACAACCAGAAAGATTTACGGCTGTAGGCGCAAAGATTCCCAAAGGCGTGCTGTTAATTGGCCCTCCGGGTACAGGTAAGACTTTACTAGCAAAAGCGATCGCGGGGGAAGCAGGCGTTCCCTTCTTTAGCATTTCCGGCTCAGAATTCGTAGAAATGTTTGTGGGTGTGGGTGCATCCCGTGTCCGCGACTTATTCAAAAAAGCCAAAGAAAATGCTCCCTGTCTGATATTTATCGATGAAATTGACGCTGTTGGTAGACAACGGGGTGCGGGTATCGGTGGCGGTAACGACGAAAGAGAGCAAACCCTAAATCAATTGCTCACGGAGATGGATGGTTTTGAAGGTAACACAGGCATCATTATTATTGCTGCCACAAACCGCCCTGATGTCCTTGATGCAGCGTTACTGCGACCCGGACGCTTTGACCGCCAGGTGATTGTTGATGCACCGGATCTCAAAGGACGCTTGGACATTTTGAAAGTTCATGCCCGGAATAAGAAAATTGATCCTAGTGTATCCTTAGATGCGATCGCTCGCCGCACACCAGGATTTACAGGTGCAGATTTAGCTAACTTACTCAACGAAGCGGCAATTCTCACCGCCAGACGCAGAAAAGAAGCAATTACCATCTTAGAAATTGATGATGCTGTAGACCGGGTAGTGGCGGGGATGGAAAGAACTGCCCTAGTAGATAGTAAGGCTAAACGGTTAATTGCTTACCACGAAGTTGGACACGCCTTAGTCGGAACCTTACTCAAAGACCATGATCGCGTGCAGAAAGTCACACTGATTCCGCGCGGACAAGCACTGGGATTAACTTGGTTTACACCCAACGAAGAACAGGGGTTAATTTCCCGTTCCCAACTCAAAGCGAGAATTACCTCAATTTTAGGTGGTCGCGCTGCTGAGGAAGTTGTTTTTGGGAAGCCAGAAGTCACTACTGGTGCAGGAGACGACTTGCAGAAGGTAACAAATTTAGCACGACAAATGGTCACTCGATTTGGGATGTCCACCTTAGGCCCATTATCTTTAGAAAATCAGAGTGGAGAAGTCTTCTTAGGCCGGGATTGGATGAATAAATCAGAGTATTCTGAAGAAATTGCTGCCAAGATTGATGCCCAAGTCCGGGAAATTATCAATACTTCCTACCAAACCGCAAAATCAATATTAGAACAAAACCGCGTAGCTTTAGAACGCCTGGTAGATTTGTTATCCGACCAAGAGACAATTGAAGGCGAACTATTCCGCCAAATTGTTGCTGAACATACACAGGTAGCTGATGAAAAAATAGCTGTATCTCATTAGTAGTCAAGCTAGTGGTTGGTACTTAATTGCTAACTACTAGCTACTCAATAAGAGAATTGTTGGATGGGCAATGCCCACCTACGCAGGTTAAGGTTTTTAGCGCTAACAGAACTTAGGCAATACTTAAATTAACCCGCACGATCGCATCGTTGAAATCATTGTCACCGCCATTTGCTAAATCCTCAAAGCCAAAAGAGTTATTTCCTAACAAGCGAATGTGATCCTTTTTGTCAGTGTTAGCTCCCAAGAAGGGGAAGTAAACTGCTGGATCGTTATTAGGATTGCTATCAAGTAACGCATCAGGTCTACCATTAGCAATAATAAATGGTGCAAAGATGGAACCAGGTTGGAAAGTTCCTGTGTAAGTTGCAGTACCTTGGTTATTAACTGTCAAGTCAATACCTGCAACACGGTTACGAATTGCAGCTTCAATATAACCAGCTTGTCCAGCGAAAATATCTGCTTTACCATCTGAGTTGGTGTCAATACCACCATTCTCATCAGCTACTTGATAGAAACCGATGAAATTATCGAAAGCTGCTTCTCTGTTGACCACAAAATCAGCTTTTACCTGATTTGTGACATCCCGCAAATCAATAACTTCTCCTTGTGGCTTTCCTTGCAGATTTGTACCTAGAGGTAATGCATCATTGGTGGACTGAATTTTCACCACCAGATCCTTAAAGTCAGTAGTGCTATTACCATCCTTATCCTTCCAAGCGAGGGAAAACTGATCAGAACCCAAGTCTGTAATCTTTTGTTTTAAGGGGTCAGAAAATAGTATGTCTGTCAGTGGGGTAACTCCAGCGCGTACAGCATCAGTCGTGCTGTTTCTTATTAAATAGAATCTCAAGTTTTCACCGGAATTAAATTCCAGCAGATGTGTCAGATTGTTAGTATTAAAGCCATTGGGGAGATTAGCAATAGCAGAGAAAATTACTTTAGCTCGGTCTAAAGCTGCTTGGGCGTAACCTGCTGCACCTGGTGCAATACCATTGATGTTACCTTGAGCATCATCAACGGTAAACGCTCCTAGTTCATTGACAAGATTAGAGCTTCGTCCGGTGAGAGTAACTTGAAGTTTTGATTTGCCACTGCTATTAAAGATGTTAAAGATATCATCAGCAATTTTTGAAAGCTTCAAGGTAGGTGAGCTGTTGCTTTGTTCGACAGCTAGTACAAATGTGTCAGTTGCACTTACACCATCATTATCTGTCGCTTGTACCTCAATTGTGAAACTTCCAACATTGGCATTAGTTGCTGTACCGCTAAAGGTGCGAGTAGCAGGATTAAATTTCAGCCAACTAGGTAAATTACTGCCATCTTTGAGTGTTGCTGAGTAAGTAAGACTATCACCTGCATCGATATCGCTGAAGGTGTTGGCATCAAAAGTAAAGCTGAAGGCTGTATCTGCTGAAGTGGATTGATCTGCGATCGCATTTTCTAAGGTGGGTGCATCATTAACGTTGTCTACAGTCAAAGAAAAATCATCGCTGACTGTTGCGCCCGAAGTATCAGTTGCCGCCACTTTAATATCAATAATACTGATATCGGCGTTAGTTGGTGTACCGCTAAAGGTGCGAGTAGCAGAATTAAATTTCAGCCAACTAGGTAAATTACTGCCATCTTTGAGTGTTGCTGAGTAAGTAAGGCTGTCACCTGCATCGATATCACTGAAGGTGTTGGCATCAAAAGTAAAACTGAAGGCTGTGTCTTCTGTGGCTGTTTGGTTGGCGATCGCATTCTCTAATATTGGTGCATGATTAGTATTAATGACTGCCAAAGAGAAGATATCACTGACACTTGCCCCAAAATTATCAATAGCGCTAACTTTGATGTTGAGTGTGCCGACATCGGCATTAGCAGGAGTACCGCTAAATGTGCGGGTTTCTGCATCAAAGGTAAGCCAACTTGGTAAAGCGTTGTCGTTATCTAAAGTTGCTGAATAGGTAAGGATATCGCCTGCATCTACATCAACATCACTGAAGGTGTTAGCAGGAATTGTGAAGGTGAAAGTGGTGTATTCTGTAGCTGTGGCATCAGCGATCGCACTATTTAAAATCGGTGCGTCGTTAACGTTGTCTACAGACAAAGAAAAATCATCGCTGACTGTTGCGCCCGAAGTATCAGTTGCCGCCACTTTAATATCAATAATACTGATATCGGCGTTAGTTGGTGTACCGCTAAAGGTGCGAGTAGCAGAATTAAATTTTAGCCAACTAGGTAAATTACTGCCATCTTTGAGTGTTGCTGAGTAAGTAAGGCTGTCACCTGCATCGATATCACTGAAGGTGTTGGCATCAAAAGTAAAACTGAAGGCTGTATCTGTTGGGGTGGATTGATCTGCGATCGCACTATTTAAAATCGGTGCGTCGTTAACGTTGTCTACAGACAAAGAAAAATCATCACTGACTGTTGCGCCCGAAGTATCGGTTGCCGCCACTTTAATATCAATAATATTGATATCGGCGTTAGTTGGTGTACCGCTAAAGGTGCGAGTAGCAGAATTAAATTTCAACCAACTAGGTAAATTACTGCCATCTTTTAAAGTTGCTGAGTAAGTAAGGCTATCACCTGCATCAATATCGCTGAAGGTATTGGCATCAAAAGTCAAGCTGAAGGCTGTGTCTTCTGTGGCTGTTTGGTTGGCGATCGCACTATTTAAAGTCGGTGCATCGTTAACAGCAGTAATTTCTAGGGTGAGCGTTTGAGTCGCGGTTCCACCATTGCCATCGCTGACAGTATAGCTGAAAGTTCCTGCACTGCCATTGGCGTTAGTAACTGGGGCAAAAACTAAGCTGGTTAGTTGTTCGGTGGTTAAGCTGGTGTTTGCGGTGACGACTGTATTGTTAGGTAAGCGAATTTCGCCTTTGGTTGTTTCTGGGACGGTGGTGACAGTGATAGTTAAGGGATCGTTATCTGCATCGGTTGGGATTGCGATCGCTAAAGCAATCGGTGCAGCATCTTCTAAGACTGTGAGTGTCTTATTCGCTTCCGTGACTGGCTCACTATTTTCTGAAATAACTGGTTTATAGACATAAATATTTGAAGAAGCGTTGGTGGCTCCAGCAACTAGATTATTTGCGGTAGATTGAAAACCAATGTAGCTTCCATCCCCGCTGATGGAGGGATTGATACTGTCTGCACGTGTTTCACTATTAAGTGATGGGCTGACTAGTTTTGTCTCACCAGTGAGGCGATCGCGCAAATAAATATTGTTGTAGGAATCAGGGTTGTCTACTCCAAGATAGGAAGCAAGGGATTGGAAGACGACATAACGCCCATTCGCACTTATAGAAGGTCGGCTACTATTACTGTCTAATTCTGTTTCATCACTGGTAAGGCTGACTCGCTCAAGAGTTTCGGCTTGCAAATCATAAACGAAGATGTCACCCGTCTCATTAGTATCTCCTGAAACCAGATTGGAGGCGAGGGAAGAGAAGACGACATAGTGACCATCGGCACTTATTGAAGGTGATAAACTAATTTCATTTGCCTCAGTTCCATTGATACCAATACTGATGCGTTTGGTAGTGCCTGTTTGGCGATCGCGCAAGAAAATATCTCCAACCTCATTGGTATCATTAGCAACTAGATTAGAAGCGTAGGAATAAAATACTACATAGCGTCCATCTGCACTAATTGCCGCATCTGGACTCAAGCTATCACTATTGCTTTGGATGCCCTCATTAGCAACACTGATCAACTCGGTTGTTTCAGCTTGGAGATCGCGTAAGAAAACGTCAACTGCGCCATTGGTGTCTCCTTGTACCAAGTTGGAAGCAATAGAGGAGAACACTACATAGCGCCCATCACCGCTAATCGCAGCTAGATTGCTAACCCCATCGGCTTGATTTCCATCATTGGCGATACTAATTCTTCTGGTTGAAGCTGTTTGTGTGTCGCGAATGAAGATGTCTCGAACGTCATTTGTATCGTTGTCTACTAAATTAGATGCATCGGAAGCGAAGACAACATAACGACCATCATCACTAATGGCAAAAACCTCACTCTTGCCGTTGGCTTGAGTTTCATCATCACTAAGGCTAATTCTCTCCAGTGTATTGGTTTGTGAATTACGGATGAAGACATCTGAAACTCCGTTAGTATCACCCGCAACTAAATCATAAGCCGCAGATGTAAAAGCTAGAAAAAGTCCATCACTGTTTGGAAGGGGAGTTGTGCTATCGCCATTTCCTTGTGTAATTGCTAATAAAGAGTCTGACTGGTTAACAGATGCTTTCACCGCTGAATCTGTTAAAGCGAAAGCCTCCAAAGTTGAAAGAAGTTGTAAATTATCGCTAGGCTCCTCAGTAAATCCTAGTGGGCTTAAGTTACGCTGATTCTGAGGACTATTATTTTGTCGCTGCTGACCATCCCAGGTGAGGTTTAGCCAACCTGAAGGAAGTGATTGTCCAACTCCGATTTGACCTTTAACACTGCCGCCTAACTGGAAACCCTTACCTAATGAGAATGATCCTCCAAGATCATAGGATAGAGTTTGAGTAGTATTTGTATAGTCAATACCAACATTAACCTGATAACCAGGCAAAGCTTTAGAATATGAAGCTTTGGCTGTAAAGTTATTAATAGTTGACTCAATCCGTGATTGAGCAGGGGCAGGGTTGTGTTTTAACACACTCTGAAGCCCAGAAATGGTAATATCTTCCAACTTGCCTAGATAAACATCTAAACTGATACTTCCATTGGCAATTGGTTGTTGATATTTTAAGAAATCATTATCAACGGATAATCCATAAGACTTAAAAGCCTGATAAGCTCCAGGAAGGTAAGCTTTGACAGCAGCCTCTCCTAAACTTCTAATTTTCTCTTTTCCAATTGCAAGGCCTTCATCCACAACTTTTTGTCGAACCTGTGGTGGACTTTGATTGAGAAAATATACTATCTTGTTAGTATCAGATTGAATAGCAGAGAATACTTTGTTAACACCGAAACCAAACAAATCTTCAGTTCGCTGTCTTAAATTTTCCTGCCATGTTTTCAGAGGTGTCTCAACATAATTTTGAAAAGCTGCTTTTTGAACATTTTGTGCTAAGTTTTCAATATTTTGCTTACTGGTTAATGAAAATCTTCTTGCTGAATCAGCAGCTAAACCAAGACTGCTATTAACTTGAGTTGATATAGAAGCAGTATCGCTTTCAACGTTAGTTCCCGAAATATTGGCTGTAGCTAAACTTAGCCTGCTATCAACTTGATTTGATGTAAAAGAAGTATTACGAGCCACGCTATTTCCAGAATCCAAAATATTTGCGGTAGCACTACCTTTAACATCAAGATTCCATCGGAAATCTAACACTTTATCTAATGGCTGACTAAATCCTGTAACTGTAGTTGTAATTCGGTTAGTAAAAGTTTTCCCAGGGGCGATACTATTAGGAATAGTAAAATTAAGCTTGGTTTCTCCAGTAATTTCATCGGTAATATTGCTAGTGGGTTGGAGATCAGCCTTTACAAACTCCATTCCTTTGGGCAGAATAATCTCAGTCGTCGCATCTGTGGCACTCTGACTACTATTATTAGTGAGATTAACTGTATAAGTGAGTTCTGGACTTATACCAATTACACCTTGATCGCTAGAGATTGAAAGATCTAGATTGGTAATAGGATCTACTTGTAATTTTGCATTGTAATTATATAAACTGTATACGGGGTGCGGTAAACCAATCCAGAAATAGTAAGTACCAGGTTCCATTACCCCAAAAAAATCAATTGTTTCATTACTAAACCCTGTACCACCACCTCCGGTATACTCAAACTTAAGATCACTCGTACCTAAGGAGCTTACAGAAGCAGTAGGAATATATTCGGGGGGTCCATCAACAAAACTTCCTGATACAAATACAATATTAACTTTACTAGCTGTATCAAGAGTAAATTTAAAGAAATCAGCTTCATCTCTATAATCAACAAAGTCAGAACCTAGATAATCATTAATTTCAGTAGTTTTCTTTGCACTTCCTAAAGTACCTAAATCATAAGCTGTACTTGTATTATTACCACCTGAATCTAAATCAGGGTATGAAAACTCTGCCTTAAGACTAATCCCATCTATATTAATGATTCCTGTATCATCTTCAGTTTCTAGCTTCTGTAACTGACTTTCATTTAGCATATCTCCACGTACAAAAGCCGCGAAAATCGCCCCTTCATCACCAGGTGCATCAGCAGTATTAATTTGGGTATCAACCCAATGACCAAATTCTTCTAGTAATACACGAGCGATCGCTCCTACATCTCCCTGATGATTTGTGATAAATTCCTGTGATAGATAAATCCTATTCGTCGCTGCTGCAAAAGCTCCATTCGCTCCATTTATATCTGCTGCATGGCGAACCTCTATCTCAGGAAAATCACTAAAATCTCCGGTTATCCAAGCCGTCGCCAAAGAATCAACATTAACCCCCTCCCCAAAAGCGATCGCCATCTTTTGACCAAAATCTTGCTCACTGGCAAAATTCTGTAAGTAGTCTTGTGCTAAAAACAGAGCTTGTTCTACGTGGGTTAACTGTGTTGGATCAAGGATTAAAGAAGACTTGACAATTAAATTTTTTCCGGCGATGCGTGCATTGTTCATATTTTGGCCAGGTTTTATAGATCAGACGAGAGTTGACGCAGATTCTTTGGCTGAAACCTACTATCCGAATATTCTACTGCATGGTATAAAGTTTGACAGTTGGAAAAGGTCGGAAAAAGTCGGATCTTTTTAGTAGATTTACGTAAACTTTTTGGCTAAATAAAGCTTATGGTGCGAATATCATAGTTAATTTAGTTCTACATGATTAAATGACGATTGAAGAAGCGATCGCACTAGTTGAGCAATTATTGAAACGAGGACGCTTAACAAGAGCGTAAGAGCTTGTATTTCGCCACACCTGGGAAGGGAAAACCTACCTAGAAATGGCCAAAGAACTCACTTACGATCCAGGTCATATTAAAGATGTAGGATCTGAACTGTGGCGATCGCTCTCGCAAGCTTTAGGAGAAAAAGTTACCAAAAATAACCTGCACGGAGTACTGAAGCGAACCCGACCGCCACAACAACCCATCATAAATTTGGGGGAAGCAATCGACGTTTCTCAATTCTATGGACGTACTACTGAATTAGAAACCCTGAGCCAATGGATTGTGCGCGATCGCGCTCGTGTGGTGACACTGCTAGGTATGGGTGGCATGGGTAAAACCGCACTTTCGGTGAAGTTAGCAGAACAGCTACAGGTCGAATTCGAGTACGTCATTTGGCGATCGCTACGGCACGCACCTGTTTTCGGTGACAAATTGACGGATTGCATCAAAATCCTTTCTCATCAGCAAGTTACCACATTGCCCGCTGACCCTCATGAGCAAATTACCTGTTTAATCGAGTACCTCCGCAAATCTCGATGCTTGCTGATTCTGGATAATTTCGACACATTATTGCAGCAAGGTAACCAGGCAGGCTGTTACCGTGAGGGCTACGAATCCTATGGCGAACTCTTGTGGCGATTGGGAGAAACACAACATCAAAGCTGTGTCCTGATTACCAGCCGAGAAAAACCTGCTGAAATTGCTGCCTTAGAAGGTGATTGTTTGCCAGTTCGTACCCTTGCTTTATCAGGATTAGAAGTCGCCGCCGGACAAACAATTTTGACACTCAAGGGTTTATCAGGCACTGAAGACGAAACCCGCCATCTAGTTGAGTGTTACCGTGGTAATCCACTAGCTTTGAAAATTGCTGCCACCTCAATTCGGGACTTACATGAAGGCAATATCGCTCGTTTCTTTGAGTGAAGATGGGAAGATACTAGCAAGTGGGAGTGTTAATAAAACAACGTGAGTTTGACGAATAGGAAAGCCCAAAAAGCTTGTTATGTATGAATTTGCACAACTGAGCATCCAAAAAGGCGATCGCGCATTTTCGCTAACTCCCGCCAATGTTGATGACCGAAAACCAGTCCCAGATAGGACTAAGGACTTAATTGGCAAACTGTTTAGTGACCAAGAATATATCTCTCAAAACCTTGTAGATGTTGGGTTTCACTACGTTCAACCCAACCCAATACTTTTCGGTTAGGGGGAAAAAGGGGAATGGGAAAAGGGAAAGAAAAAACCTTTAACCCTTACCCTTTCACCTTTTACCCAAAACCAATTTTTATTTCAAAACGTTTAACCGAGTAGTATTGCAACCCAACCTTGACGACAATCCTGAACACGCAATCATTGCTTAACCACTCAGTTGTGATTCAGCAATTCCTACTGGACAAGAAACATTTGTTCCGCCTAAACCACAATACCCACCAGGGTTTTTGGCAAGGTACTGTTGATGGTAATCTTCAGCGTAGTAAAACTCAGGTGCAGGCAATATTTCTGTGGTAATTTTTCCATAGCCTGCATCTTTGAGGGCTTGCTGATAAGCTTCCCGTGAGGCTTCTGCTTGCTGACGCTGGTTTTCCGAATATACGTAAATTCCGGAACGGTACTGCGTTCCCGTATCATTACCTTGACGCATCCCTTGGGTGGGGTTATGGCTTTCCCAAAAAACTTTCAACAATTGGGAATAACTCACCACTGTTGGATCAAATACCACCAATACCACCTCATTATGACCAGTTAATCCGCTACATACCTCTTGATAGGTGGGGTTTGGTGTGAATCCAGCAGCATAACCAACTGCGGTAGTATAAACACCTTTAACTTGCCAAAATTTGCGCTCTGCACCCCAAAAACAACCTAAACCAAATAAAGCTATTTCTAATCCGTCAGGAAAAGGTGCTTTTAGCGGATTACCGTTGACATAGTGAGTCGCAGGTACGCGCATTTTTTCTGTTCTTCCTGGTAAGGCTTGTTCAGGGGTGGGCATTACTGCTTTCTTACCAAATCCAAATATTGCCATTGCTTTTTCATAAATCTCTTTACCTTACTTAATATTTTAACGATTTTGGTTGACGATCGCTTATTGTGTCAATTGACTGTTGACTGTTGACTGAATTTACAAACGATTGATCTCTTTGGTAATCAGTTTCCAACCTTCAGCTTCGCCGATTACCTTCACGGAGTCTAGGTAAAGACTATTCTCAGCAGATGCATTCACGAGAAAATAGGGTTGTCCGTTGTAGTGCCAATAGTATTGCAGTTCACCTAAAGAAGCGGGAATAATTGTGCGATCGCTATAAAAATCCAAGGATGGACGACTGTAGGCAAAGGATGTGTAAATCTTCTTGACGGTGGGATTAGCTTGTGCGATCATGCTGGCGACTGGTTTGACTGGGTAAGCATCCCATAATTCCCAAACCCAGTAGTTGGTTTTCATCAACAACAGCAGTGAAATATAACTTCCCCAAAACAGAATCTTCAGGAATTGCCCATCGCCTCGTTCGGCGTAAATCGCTGCTAAAGTCATAGTTAAGGCAACTGCTGCACAAATTACCTGTAAGTCTGTTTTCGGTACTGCACCGGAACTAAAAAAAATACTTCCCGCAGAAGCTGCTAAAGCCATCATCGCCAACCCAGCGATCCAAGACCGGGGATAGGATGTGAGTAGAGGTAAATTTTCTGTTTCTGCGATTTGCGCACCCAAGGCTAAAGCTAGGCCGGGATAAATTGGGAATAAGTACCAGAGAAGTTTCGTACCCATACAAGAAACGATCAGCAGGTAAACACCACTCCATACCAGTACGAGTTTTGCCCAGCTAAGATTGCGATTTTCCCAAGTTAAGCGTAAGCTTTGCGGTAGAAACAGTAGCCAAGGCCATGCATACATGGCAATTTCTTTGAAATGGTACCACGAGACTTGAAAACTATCTTGTGAACCGATGCCAAATCGGTTGATGGCTGGATTGATAAAAGCCATCTGAAGGAAAGTGTGACCGTAGTGCAGTAGCTGCGCACCATACCAACCAAGTGCTGGTAAAATACCGATGGCGATCGCTATCCACAGATAGTAACTACTCAGCAGTCGTGGTGTATCCCACAACAAAAATACAATGGCGATCACACCTAGCAATATGCCGAATATCCCTTGCGTCAGGCAAATTAAGCCCAAGCCGATACCAATACCCAGACAGTAACGCAAATCTCGGCGCGATCGCAATACACACAACATCATCACCATCAAAAAACTTACCACCGCGCCATCTAACATCGCCAATCGCCCATGACGCACTACAGGTAGCATTGTCAGGTAAATCAAAGCGCTATAAATAGCCGCCCATCGTTGGCGAAATATTTCTCGCCCAATGCAATACAGTAATGGTACTGAACAAGCTGTTAAAATTGCTCCAGGTATGCGCGTAGCCCATTCATTAACGCCTTTGAGGTGGTAAGCCAAAGCAACTAGCAAATGCATTAAAGGCGGCTTGTATGGATAAGGTTCACCGCCGATTGTTGGGTAAAGCCAACCCAGAGAATCTGCTGGGGAACGCAAAATTTCCCGGGCGACCTGTGCCACAATCCCTTCATCCCCATCGCGCAGCGGTACTCCTCCCAGATTGACGCTAAACAGTAACACTGCTGCCAATAGCAGGACAATTAGCCATACGCCATCAATCAATTTATCAACTGTGCGATGTTGTTTTCCTAGATGACCCCAAATAAAGCTTCCTTCTTGCATATTCTATGATAATCATTTTGCTTGCTGGTTTGATTACATAGAGATCAGAGCGAATCTCTCATGTTGCCACCCAGTAATAACCTGTGTGTTTAGCAATTGCTAGATTCCAAATTAACTCATTTTTTCCTATTCGGAAAATTTTTTCTGGAGAAAATTGCCTAAGTTTTTTTTCCGGTTCTTATTATCAAGAATATTTTTTAAAGAAAGATATAAATCATACAGATTTATAAGCCTTGGTTTCCCTGAGTATCTTTTGTTGATTAATCTAAATTTTATGTGAAAACTCTCATGGTGTTTGCTGTCTATTTATTTAATTACTAAGTTTCTCCGCTGCCTGATTTGCAGAATTTCTAGTTACAGTGTTTCTCAGGTGAACTATACACGTAAGCTCATCAATTAAATTCCTCTGACTTGTAATTTGAAAAACTAATAATTAGCTAATTTAATTACAAAGTGGAAATTCAACCCATGATAAATAAATAGAAACCGCGTCATCCAGACAAACACCGTGAATAAATACTCGTGGGGAAAAGTTGACTGATAACGGTTGACTGTGAACGGTCAACGGTCAACAGTCTAATTGAGTTAATGTGCAAATTAAATGTGGAACCAATACGGTTTGGATAAGCAATTTTCATCTCCCTTTTGATTTGGTAAAAGGTTAAGGGGTAAGGGGGAAAGGTTTGAATGGGCCCTTTTCCCTTTTCCCTTTCCCCCTTAACCGAACCGTATTAAATGTGGAACAGCTTAGTTACTATTAAAAAATGAAAATAATCTCTAAAGTCCAATCTGTATCTTGACGAACAATCTCAATTTGACGAATAAATTCTCGAAAATAAAATCTGCGCTCGGATTCTGATAAATCTAACCAAAATTGGGGAATGGAAACAGCAACAGCAACGGAACGTAAATTAACTGGTGGAAGAGTAGCTAACTTAGCTTGGAGTGCAGAAATTTCTGTGCGGAGTTTGTATGCTCTTAAGTTTGCTGTTTGGGTATCTAAAACTCCAGTTTCTATTAAAGCAGGTAACTGAGTCAGTATTTCTTGCTGACGAGCGATCGCATCGACTAAACTATTCTTCATTGCATCTAATTGAGGAAAATTCATTCCCGCCACTGCTAGGGGTAATTCTTCGCAAACTTTGGTAATTATCTTGTGCAAAATTTTCTCATAAGCAATAGCGCGACATTTGGGACGTTGGGGACAGCTAATCGGACGTAAATAAAGATACTCTTTGTTTTGACGATGTTGGGTGACGCGGGTAACAGTCATGTGGGATTGACATTCCCGACAAACAACCAAGCCTGCTAAAGAACGGGGTGCGCTAGCTGTGCGAGATGGTAAACGACTGTTACGGCGCAAAAGCCTGTCAACTTGGGCGGCTTCTTCTGGAGAAATTATCGCAACGTGGGTATGAGAAATAATTTCGCCATCTTGGTAAGCGGTATTGCCCCGATATACTGGATTAGTTAGCCAGCGTCTTCCTGTAGTAACAGAGATTTTTTTACCGTATTTTTTGGCTAAATAACGAACAGCACCCCGCAAGGAACCATAGAGTATAAATTGTTCAAAAAAATCTTTAACTACCGGGGAAGTACTGCGGTCTACAATGTATTTATCCTTACTGCGGCGGTAGCCATAGGGAGGCTTACCTGGTGGCGGTGCAGTTGCCAAACGACTACGGGCGTGTCCTTGGCGGATACGCCGACTACGTTGTTGACGTTGAATTTCTTGTAACAATTTCAGCAACTGTGCCCGGAGGCTGCCCTTTTCGGAAGTGTAAGGTTGTTCAGTAGCAATTACTACTATACCCATTGCTTCCAATTCATTCAGGCGATCGCCTACCTCCCCAACAGTATCACCCAACTCTTCCAAGCGCCGGATTAACAGATAATTTGCCGGCTCAAGTTTGCAGTCAGTGAATAATTGCTGTAATTGCGATCGCGCAGCGTGTCCGAAGGACTCTCGCCCTCCCAAATCATGATACACCCGATCCACTTCCCATCCCCAATCATCAGCATCAGGAGGGTTTTCTAATAAAGGATCGGTGTAACTATAGGCAATGATTTTCATTTAGCATTGGTCATTGGTCATTGGTCATTGGTCAACAGTCAACAGTCAACAGTCCCCTCACTGCTGACTCAATTCGATAATATTCCCATCCGGGTCTTTAGTGAACACAGCCGGACGACCTGAGGCGCTGGCTTGGATAGGATAATTGTGATTGAGTAACTCTTGTTTGGCGATATCTAAGTCAACAACAGAGAAAGCAACATGGGGGTTGCGTCCCCATTTTTCGTTTTGGTTGTCTGTGGGAGAAGATGGGGCGACTATCAAGTGAATTTGATAGTTACCAACTTGATACCATGCTCCAGGGTATTTGAGGGAGCGATCTATTTTCGCTAGTCCTAATACTGTGCCATAAAATTGTTCAGAGCGTTCCAGGTCAGTAACGAGAATGGCGGTATGCAGACTGTTGGTAATTTCCATTGTCTATGAGATGCGATCGCGTTTCTTTCAATTTTCACCTATTTCTACCACCTGGGATGGAGGGATGCGCCATGAATTAAGAACATTCCCGACTCAAAATCACTTCTCCATTTGGTAATCGATACATCCCTTGCGGTTCGACAATGCGATCGCCAATTTTCCATTTGCGAGGGGTAACATTACTAGGAACAGACTGCAAAGTGCCAGTAGGATACGGTGAAAGCGGTGCATCACCAGGACGTTCCGGTAAGCCACCTGAACCTGTAACAAAGAAAGTCCCGCCTTGTTGATTGTTGCGTCTGGCAATGCAAGTATTAGCCAGTATTGCGTTAGTATCAATCACATTTTCAGGCAGTTCTGTTAAACTGTTTTCCAGAAAACTGATGTCGGGTACACCTGTAATGCTTCCAGAAACTGCACCGCTAGCATTGACATCGACTCGTTTATTTCCATCAAGTGTGTTGATACTTGCAGCATCAGTGGTGAAGGAAGTAGGGCGATATATGGGAGAACTGAAGAATATGCGGGTGTAAAATGTAATATCGCCGCCTTTGCCATCACGGGCAAATGAGAGAATATCGCTGTCATTCAGGGCAATAATTGAGTTAGCGGTGAGGGTAATATTACCGCCTCCGCCAGCACCACTAAAAACATTGGTGCGAATGTCACTATTACCAAAAAGGCGGATATTTTCAGCAGTAAGATTGATATTTCCTCCAGAAGATTGTAAGGAGGATGTCAATATTTGACTATTATTTGCATTCAAGTTTCTTGCAGTAGTCAAATTAATATTACCTGCTTTTCCTGTGCCTTCACTCGCTGCAACAATTTGCGCATTATTAGTTAATTCAACTGCGTCAGCTTTGATGATTAAATTACCTCCATCCCCTGAACTTGTAGTTTGAGTTGAGAGTACTGAACCATCGCTAGCAATGAATTCTCCTGTTTCAATGGAGAGAGTTCCGGCTTTTCCTGCACCTAAAGTTTCAGTTGATATTACGTTATGACGGTTTTTGTCAGTGGGTGATATACCAGTCATTACTAATGAATTAGTCGCCCGAATATTAATATTTCCAGAGTTGGACTGACCGAGATTATTTGTATTTTGCAAATTAATATCATTATTTATCTGTGATATTGCAGTAAGTATGTTCTGCTGAATTACTGGATCTAAAGAATTATTGGTTTTTGCTAAAATATCTAAAATATTATTACTGGTGGGGTCAAAGCTACTATTAGTTAATTGACCGCCATCGCGTATATTTAAATTTTCGGTTTCGATATTAATATTACCACCAGATGCCGCACTAAAAGAATTAGCAAATATGCCGCTATTTGACAAGTTGATAGAATCGGAAGTTTTGAGTGTTATATCACCAGGGTTTCCTTGTCCCAAAAAGCTAATAGTTCCAATAGACGATACATTTTCTAGATTTAATATTTTAGCAGAAATCAGAATATTTCCTCCAGCACCTTGAATAGTTGAGTTACCTAATCCAACAGAGGAACTAGATAATGTACTATTATTCAAGTTTACAGAATTAGTAGCTTGTATTGATAAATTACCTGCATTACCTTGTCCGCCATAGGTTGCAGTACCAATACCAGCCAAATTCATGTTTAAGTTTTCTGTATTAATTAAAATATCTCCGCTATTTCCTGTACCAGATGTACTTGTACCAATGAAAGTAAGTCCATTAACACCAGACATATTAAGATTTTGGGTATTAATGGTAATATCTCCACCTTTTCCAGCAATTTCTGTATCTGTACCAATGCTAGAAACACCGGACATCTTGAGATTTTGAGTATCAATGATAATATTTCCGCCTGTCCCAGTAGCATATTTCAATGTAGCAATATGAGCTTCATCAGAGAGTTCTAACTGTGATGCTTGAATTTTTATATCTTTACCATTTACATTACTAATGTTGGCTGAAAAAAGGTTAGATTGTCCAGCGATTTTGATATTATTACCTACCAACTGAATTTCCCCAGTACCATAACCATAAGTATTGATGAGTGCTTGCTTAGTTAAGGAAATATCTGCTTGAGCAACATTTGTGGGGAATATTAAATCAAAATTATCACCATCTATATTTAATCCAACACTACCCTTTTGAGCCAATCCTCCTAATTCAACTTTTCCACCAGAAGCTATGATTATGCCATCATCCAAAATGACATTACCGCCTAAGAGTAAAATACTTTTACCATAAGCAGAAGTAATTCCTGAGTTTGTATTTGGATAAAGATTTGCTCCTCTTGATTGATTAATAATTGACGCAGGTTGTATTTGATTAAAGAAAAAAGCCGAAGGGTTAATCGTCAAAAGTTGCGGAACTTCGGGAGTAGAAGCGCTATATAATCCTTGGTTATTAAACTTTACTGCATCCGCAGTGGTAGCAACGAATGAACCAGCAGTATTAAGGATAGCATTTCTTCCGAAAATAATGCCATTGGGATTGATTAAAAATAAATTGGCCTTGGAAAAAAAATAATTACTTTCGTCAAGAGTACCCAAAGCACCAAAAATAAGAGAAGGGTTTTTTCCTGTCACCCGTGCCACAATATTTTGAATATCAGCGTTAGGTGTACGAAAATAAGCACTGCGTCCTTCACTGACATTAAATTCCCGAAAGCTGTGGAATAAATTAACACCTCTAATTGCTCCTCCTTGAATTAATTCTATCGGCAACCCAAGAAAGTTTTGTTCTACTAAAGAACTTTCGGATTTGAGCGTGTCATCAGGGACAATATTGCTACTTTGAGCTAAGGCTGATTTTCCAGCTACAATCCAAACCAGCCCACTTATTACACTTAGTTGTGTCAGAATTTTTATAATTTTTTGCACGATTTATAATTGCGCTAAATTGCCAGATACCCGACTTTTTAGAGAATATAGCTAGCGATTTAGGGGTAAGACTCCTCGCGTACCCAACACACCGCCGTCACCTCCGGGTGCGGCTAATTTAACAAAGCCCACCTCCGTGGGCTGAATTCATTAGCCCACGGAGGTGGGCTTTGTAGTGTTAGCCCCAGGCTTCCAGCCTGCGGGCGTTATTTCGGGTAAGCGAGAGAACCGTATATATCACTATTGATGGATCAAGCCCATCATTCGCTAGATGCATCCTCTAAGAAGTCAGGTATTTTTCTTATTTTATTGATTGTTAACAGTAAATATACTTGATTATAGCTAAAATACAAAACTAAATTGATAAAATCTTTGCCGTAAATATACTGTGCTAAAATTTCAGCATATCAGTAAAATTTTTTTCATGCGTGGTTGGCTACTATCTTTATTCCTGTGTAGTTTGACGTTTTGTTTGTGGCTGGGTAATGTACCAATAACAATCACGCCACGGGAATTTACAGGAGTAGTCAGCGCCCAATCTCCTGATGCAAATCAACTGGTACAGCAAGGGCTAGAACTTTACCAAGCTTCTGATGTGAAAGCAGCTATTACTATCTGGGAGAAAGCTGTAAATATTTACCAACAAAATCACGATGCGCCAGCAGAAGCGATCGCTCGCGAAAACTTGGCGCGGGTGTATCCAGAAATTGGACAAAGTGAACAAGCAATTATCCAGTGGAACCAAGTTATCGCCTACTATCGCCAAGTAGGAAATTGGCAGCAAGTGGGGCGATCGCTCACTGAACTGGCTCAGGTGTATAGTAGTTTAGGACAACCCACAACAGCGATCGCTCTTTTATGCAATCCTGATCACAACAATGATTGCAGCCGTGACAGCGCTTTACAGTTTGCTCAGACTTACAAAGATTCTCTTGGTGAAGCTGCTGCTTTGGGAAGTTTGGGTGATGCTAACCGACTAATAGGAAAGTATGATTCAGCAATCAGAAATCTCGAAAAAAGTCTAGATATTGTTAATAAATTTAATATATCTGCTTTGCGCGTTTCAGTTCTCAATAGTTTGGGTAATGCGCATATTAGCCAAGCTTTAGTGAACCATCGACAAGCAGATTCAGCAAAACAAACGGGTGATGATGATGAGAAAAAATTCCTAGATGAAGCTCAACAAGAAGATGAAAAGGCTTTGAATTACCTGCGGCAAAGTTTAGAGTTAGCCAGTAGCGATCATGATGTTGCAGGTGAAATGCGATCACACTTACAAATCATCCCCATATATTACCGCAAACATGCCGCCACCGAAGCAGCAACCAGCCTACAACAAGCAATTAACCTGCTAGAACGTTTACCTGAGAATCGCAGGCGTGTGTATGCAACTATCGACTTGGTGCATTTATTAGAACCTATTACCAGTGACGCAAAATCTTTTAGAGTTAGTTGTCTCAAACCTGACACATCAGCCAAAGCAACAGATTTACTCAATCAAGCAGTGACAGTAGCCCATAAAATCGAGGATTTTCGGGCTGAATCCTTTGCTTTGGGAGAATTAGGACATATATATGAATGTCGTCAAGAATATGCAAAATCTCTGGAAATTACTAATCAAGCCAGATTAGCAGCCGAACAAGGCTTAAAAGCACAAGATAGTTTATATTTGTGGGAGTGGCAAACAGGACGCATTTTACAAGCATTAGGAAAACCGGATGCAGCAATTTCCGCTTATGAACTAGCAACTAATACCCTAGACACTATTCGTCGTGATATTTTAACGGCAAATCGAGATATCCAATTTGATTTTAGAGAGACAATTGAGCCAATTTACCGCGAATTAATCGCTTTAAGATTGAGTCTGGAAGAATCACAACAAACTGCAAATAAATCGTTAGTATCTCCAGATAGCACGAATAATTTAGGTTCGATTATCACGACGATGGACTCACTGAGATTAGCGGAATTACAAAACTATTTTGGTAACGATTGCGCTCTGGTTTCATCTGGGCAAAAAAATATTACAGAAATTGGTAATCAGACAACTGCATTTTTAAACACTATTATCTTGGAAGATAAGACTGCGGTAGTTTTAACCTTGCCAAAAGGTCAAAATTATTTGCATTCGATTTCTATTAAACGTCAAGATTTTATCGACAATATAAATACATTTCGCATAAGTTTAGAAGCCTTTCGTGATGCTCCTCTTGGGTATGACAATAAAATAGCAAAACAAATCTATAATTGGTTAATTGAGCCTTTTACTAAAGAACTTCAACAGTTTAATATTAAAACATTAGTATTTGTGCAAGATGGCATATTAAGAAGTGTACCGATGGCTGCACTGTATGATGGCGAGAAATATTTAGTTCAAAAGTATGCGATCGCCACAATTCCCACTTTAAACCTGACTGATCTTAAACCTTTAGAACGGCAAAAATTGCGGGTACTTGCATTGGGTTTAACTGCCAATGCTACTATTGACGATCAGAAATATCCAGCAAATGCTGGTGTTTTGAGAGAAATAAATGAAGTGTTGCAGAAGATTCACGGAAAGAAACTACTTAATGATGATTTTACCAGCGATCGCCTAAATCAAGAACTCGATAAACAAGCCTACCCAATTATCCACATTGCCACACATGGCGAATTTGGTACAACTCCAGAAGATACATTTATTGTCACAGGTAAAAACGAGAAACTCTCATTTCAGAAATTAGAAAAGCAAATTCGCAAAGTTACCCGCAATAATCAGCTATTAGAACTATTAACCTTAACTGCTTGCGAAACCGCAGTAGGAGATGAACGTGCTGCACTAGGATTAGCCGGGGTTGCAGTCCAAGCGGGAGCAAAAAGTGCCTTAGCATCCCTGTGGGCAATTCAAGATAAATCTACAGCAAAAATTGCCATTAGTTTCTACAATAAATTGGTAAGCGACCCGAATATCAGTAAAGCTGAAGCTTTGCAATTTGCTCAAAAAGAATTGATCGAAAATCAAAAATTAGAAGAGCTAGAATATACTCACCCTGCTTATTGGTCGCCTTTTATATTAATAGGAAATTGGTTGTAGAGTTAAGAGCATGGAGAGTATCCCAAATGTGTCAATTTATTTTTTTGTAGTGATGCTTCCGTGGGCGCTGGCTTGACATTAGGGAGCAAGATGCTCCCACTACAAATTTATTAAGAATTATTTTAACTCTTGTTCAGCAGCTATAATTTCTTGCAGTCGTAAAGCTTGTTGCTCTAAATCTTGCTTAAGATTTGGATCTGTACCTTTGCGACTTGCTTCTTGTTTTTCTAACTGACTGAGTTCTGCCAATAACTTGAAAGTTGATGCTTTATTTGCAGAATTATTGAGTGTTTCAGCTAGTGCATCATACCAAAATCCTTGTTCAGCATATAAATCCGAACGTTTCCCCAATTCTTTTGTCTGCAAAAGCTGATTTTTTAACTTAGGTGGTATTGCTACAACTTCAATGTTCGCCCTAACAATTAAATCTTCTGAAGGATGGTTAGGATTACACAACAAAGCAACTTGCCATACATACTTTTGTCCCACCGCTAAATTAATTTGTTTATTAGCAAAGGAATATGTCATAATTCCTGGCGAACTTTGCATGATTGTTTTGACAACCTGCTGAGGTTTGCCGTTAACATATTCATAAAGACGAAATTCAATGTCCCGACTGGGAGAATTTGGTACAAACCAAGCAAATATCGGTTGTAAAGAAACCGTTTGTCCAATATAATCAACGGGAGCAAGTGCTGTTAGGCTTGTCTTTTCATTTCCCGTACATTCATTAGTTCTACTGCTATTTGAACCTGTAGGAGTTCTAGGACTAGAAGGATTTGCAGGTGGTTTGTAGGTAGCTATAGCTGTAGTTGTCAGTGTTAAATAGAGTATAAAAGTGCAACTAAGCAGCAGTTTGTTAGTTAAAAATTGGTGAATTAAGCAGAAATACTTACTCATGGCTACTAGGCTACTGGTGTGCGATCGCAAACTGTAACTGTAGATGCTTACCCCATAAATAAGAATACAGAATTTAGCGCATTTTTACCATTCACGCCCAAAAAATTAGGACTCAGAAAGTCCCAATTTTTTGGCTCAATTGCAAAATTCGCCTTTGTGAGCATTTTTGCAATTGGCTTAGATGTATTGATATTACAAGCAACCTACAACAGGTAAGCAAACTTGCGGTTGAGGAATAGGATTATTATTTGATGATGGTTGTAAAACGCGAGGTTTTGGCGTATCAGGAACGGGAGCAAATGAACCATCAGGATTAATAATAGGAATATTCCGAAATTTGGGTGGTTCACCATGAGTAAAATAGCCGGGTACTATCTCCAATAAACTTATGTAAGGAGTTGAAGTAGGTATATCATCAAAAATGATAACAGCTTTATATTTTATATTCTTTACGAAATTCATTTGAATAACACCACCTTTGCCAGCCATATTTTTTCCAACTTGAATCGTATTTGGACGATATTCATTACCTTCGTTATCTACAATTTTATTATTGTTAGTGTATATATCAAAACCTCTGTCTTCATTACTGCTAAGAAAAAGAGTACAACTAAGTCCTCTCTGTTTTCTTCTACAGGATTTTAGATCCAATATGTAATTATCATATGCTTCTGTTTGTATCGTCTCATCACTATCAGGTTTCTGGGAACTTGAATTTGGGCTTTGTACAGGTTTTCCACAGACAACTTGAGCCGATGATGTTTTTATGCAAACTTCATCGGGAGATGCTAACACAGGAATACTGAATATTGATACACCAAATGTGCAAAGAGTCATCAATAGACTGAATTTAGGAGATTGAGAAGAAAAAAATGATTTCATGAATTTGATTAACCTCTCACTTATGTATTGACCTTATCCGAGAATCATACTTATATCTAGAAACACCCGAACAAATAAGCCACAAGCTACTAACTGAATTAAGTCAAACCAACAAAGTCCTGAAGATTTCCAGAACAATAGCGGAAACCGGAGAAAAAATTGCGCGATCGCTAAAGCTACAATGAAAATTCCCGCTTTATTAAAAGCCACAGCAGCTGGCAAATCAAAATGGTACAGAGAAACAATACTTCTTGTTAAACCGCAACTTGAACAGGGTAGATCGGGATAATTTGTGGCAATATAGCTGGGAACCGTAGGTAACTCGAAGGGGAGATAAGCCTCTACCTCGCCGGGAATCGAAACCCCAAGCGGATAGAGTAAAAAAATCACCGCAAGTACAAGTAAGCTGTAGTTAACATATCGATACTCTTTGTAGATGTCCGGTAAGTGCTTAAAGAATTTCACAATTACAACCAATGACAACCAGTACTGCTGATTAACGCCTTTGTTCAAGGCCTTGCTGAATACCCTGTTGAATGCTATGACTAGCACCATTTAAGGCGATCATTTGAGTACCAGAAATTACTAGGCCAATAGTACTGATAGTCAGTGCTACTAAGGGAAACACCTTCGACTCTCCCTTGGAGTAAGCCAAGTAAGTAGCTAATCCACCCAAAAGAGAAGATGGCAGTGCCAGCCAGAACGCAAATGCTCCCAAACAGGGGATGAAAGATGCCAGCATACCAATAATTCCAAAAACTAGCGCAATTACCGACATTACAGTAGTTGCGGCTGAAGCTTCCTTTGCCATATCTCATACTCCTTATGGTTAAGTGAACAAAGAATTGGACAAAAACTGATTAGTTTTCGTAAACTTGTGGTTGTGGTGCTGCAACGAAATAGGTATAAATTTCATTGCGATCGCGTTTGATTAATACAATAAATAATTGAAGAGAGAATTTGTTCGCCGTTTCTGCCAATTAGATTGCACCTTTGTGCCAATCTGGTTGTATATCTTTGCCATTGCAATCCAAAGTTTGCAGATTGGGTGTCTGTATGGCATTGAATATGGGAAAATATCAAGCATCATTGGCAAGATGCGCCATGACTAGATCCCCGACTTTTTCAAAAAGTCGGGGATCTTTAGCTAGGCAATTAAAGTAAAATCACTACTACTCAAAGTAATATCAGGATTCCCTAAACGGGCAAACTCAAACACTGTGCCTGTACCTAAGACATTACCATCCCTGTTGTAAAATAAGCTACCACTATCTTGGCTAAACACAATCCGCGCACTGCTAGCGTTGACCAAGTTATCACCAGTGACAACAGCAAAGTTAGTAAAAGCTTGTCCTACAGTATTAGTAATAGCGTTAAAGGTAGCTTTACTCAGTACAATCTTGTCTTGTCCCGCTTCAAACTCGGTGATGTAATCAACACCTAAGCTTGTGCTAAACACTCCATTACCTTGGAACAGATATCTATCCTTTCCGCTTCCACCAGTGAGCATATCATTACCATTACCTCCCCAGAGTAAGTCATCACCAGTTCCACCAGTGAGAATATCATTACCATTACCTCCCTGAAGGGTGTCATTTCCTCCTAACCCTTGCAGTTGGTCATTTCCGTCACCGCCAATCAGAGTGTTATTCAGTGCATTACCAGTGAGGCGGTCATTACCTGTGCTACCAGTTGCATTTAGTGTCTGGCTATTACTGAGGTTGATATTCACAGACGCAGCATCGTCATTAGTAATGGTTCCAGTTACAGCTGTTGTCGTACCGATGGTGTAACCAGTTCCCGTTGCTAGGGTAAGAATAACGGTTTCATCACTTTCAACAGTGGTGTCTGCTGTGGGGTCAATAGTGAGGGTTTTTGTACTACTTCCGGCTGCAAAAGTAATTGTTCCGGTGGTAGCTGTAAAGCTGGCTGCACCTGTTTGGGTGTAGTCGGTGTTGAAGGTAGCTGTACCAGCGATCGCATATTTCACGGTTAAGGCATTGGTGGTGCTGCCGGTGCGAGTGAAGGTGTAAACTAGGTTGGTGCTGCCGTCTTCACTTACACTAGGCGGACTTCCTACAGCAACAGTAATGCTTGGGTCTGGATTCGTAATGTTGGCTAATTGTAGGGAATAGTTAGTGTTGACGTTGGGATTTGGAGCAATTCCCACATAATAATTCCCCGATGCTCCCAAAGTTGCACTAATTTGACCGTTGCCACCAGCACCAACATAAGTAGAGTAAAGTTGTTCTCCACTCTCAATCAATCCATCATTGTTGCTATCGTAATAGATGAATGCATCAACATAAGATTGACTGACTCCATTCAACAGCAAACTAATATTACTTGTGCCTGTTAGAGAGAATTTATAGTAATCAACTGGGTCTACATTTCCCACAAATTCTTTGAAAGTTTGAGTCCCAGTCAGATTGCCAATATTGTAAGCAGTGCTAAGTGTGTTCCCAGGATTGGAAGTAAGAGAAGGCGGTGCAGATGTGGCTGATAACTGTAGGGAATAGTTAGTGTTGACGTTGGGATTTGGAGCAATTCCCACATAATAATTCCCCGATGCTCCTAATGTGGCAGTAATTTGAGCATTACCACCTGCTCCAACATAAGTAGAGTAAAGTTGTTCTCCATTCTCAATCAATCCATCATTGTTGCTATCGTAATAGATGAATGCATCAACATAAGATTGACTGACTCCATTCAACAGCAAACTAATATTACTTGTGCCTGTTAGAGAGAATTTATAGTAATCAACTGGGTCTACATTTCCCACAAATTCTTTGAAAGTTTGAGTCCCAGTCAGATTGCCAATATTGTAAGCAGTGCTAAGTGTGTTCCCAGGATTGGAAGTAAGAGAAGGCGGTGCAGATGTGGCTGATAACTGTAGGGAATAGTTAGTGTTGACGTTGGGATTTGGAGCAATTCCCACATAATAATTCCCCGATGCTCCTAATGTGGCAGTAATTTGAGCATTACCACCTGCTCCAACATAAGTAGAGTAAAGTTGTTCTCCATTCTCAATCAATCCATCATTGTTGCTATCGTAATAGATGAATGCATCAACATAAGATTGACTGACTCCATTCAACAGCAAACTAATATTACTTGTGCCTGTTAGAGAGAATTTATAGTAATCAACTGGGTCTACATTTCCCACAAATTCTTTGAAAGTTTGAGTCCCAGTCAGATTGCCAATATTGTAAGCAGTGCTAAGTGTGTTCCCAGGATTGGAAGTAAGAGAAGGCGGTGCAGATGTGGCTGATAACTGTAGGGAATAGTTAGTGTTGACGTTGGGATTTGGAGCAATTCCCACATAATAATTCCCCGATGCTCCTAATGTGGCAGTAATTTGAGCATTACCACCTGCTCCAACATAAGTAGAGTAAAGTTGTTCTCCATTCTCAATCAATCCATCATTGTTGCTATCGTAATAGATGAATGCATCAACATAAGATTGACTGACTCCATTCAACAGCAAACTAATATTACTTGTGCCTGTTAGAGAGAATTTATAGTAATCAACTGGGTCTACATTTCCCACAAATTCTTTGAAAGTTTGAGTCCCAGTCAGATTGCCAATATTGTAAGCAGTGCTAAGTGTGTTCCCAGGATTGGAAGTAAGAGAAGGCGGTGCAGATGTGGCTGATAACTGTAGGGAATAGTTAGTGTTGACGTTGGGATTTGGAGCAATTCCCACATAATAATTCCCCGATGCTCCTAATGTGGCAGTAATTTGAGCATTACCACCTGCTCCAACATAAGTAGAGTAAAGTTGTTCTCCACTCTCAATCAATCCATTATTGTTGCTATCGTAATAGATGAATGCATCAACATAAGATTGACTCACTCCATTCAACAGCAAACTAATATTACTTGTGCCTGTTAGAGAGAATTTATAGTAATCAACTGGGTCTACATTTCCCACAAATTCTTTGAAAGTTTGAGTCCCAGTCAGATTGCCAATATTGTAAGCACTGCTGAGTGTGTTTCCAGGATTGGAAGTAAGAGAAGGCGGTGCAGATGTGGCTGATAATTGTAGGGAATAGTTAGTGTTGACGTTAGGATTTGGTGCAATTCCCACATAGTAATTCCCCGATGCTCCTAATGTGGCAGTAATTTGAGCATTACCACCTGCCCCAACATAAGTAGAGTAAAGTTGTTCGCCACTCTCAATCAATCCATTATTGTTGCTATCGTAATAAATGAATGCATTGACATAGTTTTGAGTCACTCCACTCAAAAGCAAAGTAATATCATTTGTGCCAGTCAGAGAGAATCTATAGTAATCAACTGGATTTGTATTCCCTACAGCATCATTGTAGTTAAAAGATGTGAGAACACCAATATTGTGAGCAGTCGCTAATGTACTTCCTGGCATATTGTTCCTTGTTTTATTTGGATTAGAATTTACGCACTGTACAAATTGACATTTATGTTAGTTAAAATTTGGTAGTTGCAAGCTGTTGGCGATAACTTTTAAATAAGTAGAGTAGACATTGGCTTGTTGTTAGACATTAGTTAACCTGTAAATTTCATCACCATAAAATCGCCTTTGATTAACAGAATAAATAGTTAACATCGGAATTTGTTAGCCATTTCTGCCAATTGCATTGCACCTTTGTGCCAATTTGGTTGCACATCGTTGCCAAATCTAGTAGAGACATTGCAATGCAACATTTCTACATCGCGTGTCTGTATGGCGTTGAGTATGGTAAAATACCGAAAATCATTGGCAGGATGCGAACCACCGCATAATTGGCGCTCTTGAGTTTGCGATCGCGCTTTTGTTGAATTGCTGAAAGAATAATTACTTGTTAAAATAGTCGCCAAAACCAAAGTTTATTAGCAGACCAAGTAAGCTGACAAACCATCCCTTTTGGCTCATGAGGATAGCGCTTAAATTCACCACCTAACTGTTTTGCTAAATTTTGAGCTAGCTTGGTTCCAAACCCTAAATGTGGCGATAAATCAGCCATTGTCTCAATCTTCAAACCGTTATCTGCTACGCGAATTACATTTTTACCATGCTCTTGAGTACAAATGACCTCAAGACGAGTAGTACCATGAGCATATTTTTTGACATTACGCAATGCTTCTTCTAAAAAGCTGCAAAGACTCCGCTTTTGTTCAATAGTTAAATTGCGTTCATCCATCGCCTCAAACTTGAGTACCTTGTGTTTGATATTGTCAAAATAAGTAGAATCTCGCTCGATAACTTCGTTATAAACTTCAAAAAGAATGTCATCAAGTGGCTGAGATAAATCTAATCTTTGCGCTTGTTGAAAATAAAAACTATCTACTTCACTGACTGCTTCTCTTTTGACTAAATCATAAACATCGCGCAGTTCTTGATTTAGTTGCTGAAGTTTTGATACAAATTCTTGAGGTGATAAACTTTCATCACTTTGCACTTCTCTTAAAATTATATTCAAAGTTTGCAAGGGATGACTATGAATTGTATCGAAAATTTGGTCAATAATTAGCTGTCGGTCTTGAATGCGGTAACGTAATGCTTCATCATATCGATAAAAAGCTGCTAAACCCACACCATTAAATACTAAAGTGAAAAAAGCCGGGACAATTGGCACCCACCAACCGATAATTATTAATCCATAACAGATGAGAATTAAACAGATAGTAGCAATAGTAATATAAAGAAGCATCTTTAAGGGATTGATAATCACACGCCCTAAGCTTAAACCTAACATCCCCCAACCAATAATCCATAAATACTCCCATCCATCTGCCCAAACATTTATCATTGGTCGATGATCTAGTACAGCACTAACTAATTCACTAACCACATGTGCTTGGATTTCCACACCATAAATTAGAGCGGCATTTTCACTATTGATTGCAGACGAATTAACATAATCTTTAACACTAGGGCTAGTCATGCCAATTAAGACTATTTTGCCGCGAATCCAATCAGGATTAATCTTGCCACTTTGAATATCTGCAAGCGAAACCATATGAAAAGGTTTACGTTTATTGCGAAAATTAATTAATATTTGACTACCACCTGCATCTGTTTGTATATATCCACCTGAGTTTGGCTGAAACCGGGGTAGCTTAGTTGCATTAAATCTCATACCATAAGGGTCACCATTTACATTTTCTAGAGAAACCCCCTGAGTATTTAAATAGATTTCTGCTAACTTTAATGTCCACGAAATTTTCCATTCATTTTGGCGATTTGCAGCAGCTAATAAACTGCGGCGTTGCTTGCCATCTGTGTCAATTACAGCATCAGTAAAGCCTATCTGTTCTTGCGGTAAATTTGGCGGCTGATTGAAAGTTGAACCACTGCGGTCAGGTAAAATTTTTTCAACTGCAATTAAATTTTTAATTTCTTGGAATGTTTTAACAAGTTCTTTATGCCCTGGTTCTTGCGGTAAGTCTCTAATAATATCCAGTCCAATGACAGCAGGTTGATAAGTTTTTAATTTGTTCAATAAGGCGGCAATATCTCGGTCAGGAATAGGATAGGCTTTGATTGTATGAATATCATTTTCATTAATCCCGACAATTAAAATTCTTTCATCAATTGATTCTTCTGGACGCAGTCGCAGAAATGTATCAAATGCAGCCCACTCCAAAAATTGTAATGAACCCACTAGGCGTAGGGACGTTACAAAGGCAATGGTGGTAAATCCTACACGCCAAATATTATTGGCTGAATTAATTTTTGTCCAAATTCGCCGCATCATACATTTTGTTTCTTATAAGTTTTAGTTGGTCATTTATAATTAACTCTAAATATTGAATATAGCGGTTCTCACTTGGATGCAATACAACCGAAGGCGGGGAAACCCCGCCCCTACAGGCTTTACGATTTAAAACTGTACCTCACCGATCCGAAAACCGCTATATTGACTTTTAACTAATCAATTAAACCTTCTTCTCTTGCGCGAATTTCTGCTTGAATTCGGAGATTTTTACCCTTATCTGGATAAACTCCCAAGACATCATAAATTTTAGTCCAATAATGCCGTACTGTTCGTTCACCAATATTCATCCTTTTGGCAATAGCTATATCTTGTAAACCTTCTTTACAAGCAAGTTGTAAAACTTCTAGCCATTCGGGTTTCAGTTCCAAACCAGAACGTATCTCTCTAGGAGTATTATGCAAACCTTTCAGAGACCAATCAACTTTGGTTAACATTTCACTCATGGGCACACTTTTGTCTGCAACTGTAAAACCGCCTTCGTGATTGCTAATTGCTGCTTTTAGCCTGACTAAAGCACGATAATTGGCAGTTTGAACCACAATATTGAGAGTCGGATATTGACGCATCAATGTTTTAAGTAGTTGAATACCGTTATCAGGTTGGGCAGTTCCTCCCATTGTTTCTGGCATAGCTAAGTCAACTATAATCAAGTCAAAGGTGACATTTTCTAATTCTTTGAGTGCTGATTTTACGGTTTGTGTTTGAAAAATTTCAGCTTCTGGGTACTGTTGTTTTAATACATTGACGGTTGCATATAAAACAGATTCGTGGTCATCAACTACTAAAATTTTCTGTATGTTTGATTTTGGTACAAATTTATCCATAGAGTTTTTTGCTATTAAAAATTTAGTGTTTTGAACGGAGGGGCTAGCTAATTGAGAAAATAAATTTTCATGTAAATTGCTTTTCTCAATTCAAATTATTTGGCAAATGTCGCCAACGAAAGTGCCATATTGCTGTATTATATTTATGCTGATAAAAGCATTTCCCCGATGTCAAAAAATTAAAGGCGTGCCGAAGATAATCTAATTCTGTAAAATGCCAAATATAAGTCTGCTGGGATATGTTTAAATCAGTGCAGCAAACCATGAGTTCATGGAAATTACCTAGTGTTTTCACACTTACAAATATAGATAATTTATTAGGAATATTTGAGAAAATAATTTGCAGCAATTCTTCGAGTGCTATCAAAATAACGCGAATAGTATAAAGTGATTCAGGCGGCCATTCAGTTGGCAATTCCATTTGCAAATTTAATTCGGGAATGCGCGCTCGCCATTTAACTAGTACATGCTGAATTGCTAGCGGTAGACTGTCTTCAATATGTGCTGGAGACAAGTACTCACTCAGTTCTTTGAGAGAATGATGAAACTTCTCAATAGTTGCTAAGTAACATTGCTCTGGCATCTGTTGATACAGAGAAGGATTTAGTGAGGATATTTCTAACTGTCGTCGAATAACGAATGATTCTTGTAGCAAGTCATTGTGAATCATTTCTGCTTCCTGATACATTCTCATCCATTGCCTGCTATGCCACCAAATTAACGCTCGTTGTGTTTGCTGATGATATAGTAACAAACACAACACAACTATAATAGAGGTAATCAGAACTACAACAGATGAAACAATTAGCATGTGTGTATTTTAGAGAAGTAATTTTCTACAATCACATTAGTATTTAAGTTTCATGTAGAGGACAAAGATTACTTAGTTTACTTTGTTTTCATTTGAGGTAGATGGTAAGAAATAGCCAAGCTATTGGCATAAAAGTGCAACCATTATGACTAAAAATGAGTTATGTAGGATTGCTATCTGATTTTTTAAATACACTTAGCCCACCTGGGTTTTGGTGGGCTTAAGGTTTAAGTATACTGTTGAAATCTTGTCGTTCTTTGTCTTTTTCTGGTGAATTATAAAGACCTCACCCACCCAGCCTCCCTCTCCTATGAGGAGAGGGAGGAGTAAGAAAAATTAGGCTTTTTACTCCCCTCTCCTACGAGGAGAGGGGTTGGGGGTGAGGTCAAAATCCTGTGCATCTAACTCACGTCTTTTCAATGCACTATCCAATCTACTGTATGAGATTCGGTGATATTGGGAACTTCTAAGCGATGCTTTAACCGATAAAGTACTGATTCTGGGATTTTGGCAGTGCGATCGCGGTTTCTCCGTAACAGTTCTTGCCAAGATGTTTCTAAATACACGATACGAATGTTTGCTTGATAATTAGCAAACAGCCGAACCAGCATTGAGCGCAATTGCTGACTGATGTTGGTAGCATTCCAGACAAATGATTGTCCATTGCGCAGATATTCTTTAGCTAGAGCTTTAGCTGCATTTGCTACTACACTTTGGTCATCGTTAGGCTCAATACCCATTGTCTGCCGCAGTTTATCTAGAGAAATTACTTGCCAATCAGGGAGATTGTCTGTAATCCAGGTGTCTTTTCCCGCACCCGGTAAGCCTGACATGAGTACTACCTGAAACCGGGTATCATCGTATGCTTCATAGTCTGGGTTGCCATGTTCTTTTAGGAAATAAACAAACCGACTGTGGGCTGAGGGAAATATTCGCGGTTGGTGAAAGCAGTGATTTTCCTGACAAAATTCGCGGAAAAATTCGATACGTTCGAGTAATTGGGCTTGATCGTTGCAGTAACGCCCTTTTACGTCGGCTTCTGCTAGTAAAGCTAGTAAATCGCAACGGATAATTTGGCTAGCTTTGATAATTGACCGTTCGGGGTTGGGTTTGTCCCAAAACCATAGGGGTAGACTACCGTATTTTACCAAAGATGCGATCGCCTCTCGTTCTGGTAATGGTACATGCAAATCCCAGAGAATCTGCTGTGCCATTTTTGCACCTTGGACTACGTGACCTTTCGAGGAGATAGCACCATCAGCGGCGATTTCCGTGGCCGCAGGTTTGGCGACATCATGCAGTAAAGCTGCGGCAAATAGCAAGGAACGTTCTTTAGCTGGTAATGTCCGCCATTGGGGTAAGGCGACTAATGCCTCACACACTAATTTTGTATGAATCAGAACATTACCCTCAGCATGATAACGTGGATCTTGGGGACAATCAGCGAGCGATCGCAGCCAATCAAATTCAGCTTCTAATGCTGTCCAATTAATCGACCAATCGATTTCATTAGGGCAATGGGGGAAAGACCACATAGTAGAGTTCATAAGGGACTAGGGGCTAGGGGTTAGGGACTAGGGCGTGTTTTCAAAGTCGCCGTCACCCTACAAGGGTGCGGCTAGCTCTACCAAGTCCGCCTGCGCGGACTAGGAGAAATAAGGCTTTTTAGCCCACGCAGGTGGGCTTTGTTAATATAGCCTCAGGCTTTAGCCTGAAGGCGTTTGGGGTTTGAAAACACGCCCTAGGGGCTAGGGCACAAGGGAGACAAGGGGGACAAATGACCAATGACAAATGACAAATGACTATTGACCATTAAACAAATCAACATCTGTACGCAGAAGATTGGGTATAATTGGGCGGTTGAGCCAATGCCCATCGGATTGCTGGATGGTAGTTAAAAAACTGGAACGCACATATTTATAACGCGCAATTACCGTATCTTCTGGTTCAACTTTGATGTATAAACCTTCCATCAAGGAACTTTGATCAGTTTGTTTCAGGGAACGTTCAACATCAAGTCCTTGTTCTTGACAAATTTCGCCCAAATGTTGCAAATGTGCAGCAGTTTGATAATGGGACTTACCCACCAAAGCGATCATTTGCTGGTAAGATTTGAGCTTCCCAGTAAACAGCACGGGTACAGAAACCAAAGGTAATCCGCTGAGTAATTGCTGACGGCTTTTGGTGCTAAGAAATACTTGCTGTTGTAAATCCAGCACATCGTATTCTAAAAAGTAATGGGGTAAGGCATCATAGAATACTGTGTGCTTGGCGTATAGCCATTCACCAAAAACAATATAGCGACTTCCTAATATTTGCCAAAATGCACCAGCGTGAGTATGCGCCCACTGTTTGAACAAGTTAAAATGCTTTTCGCGCAATCCCCCTGTTAAATAGTGTCCCCGACTTTGCAGTCGGAGTTGACCATTAGCTGCAAAACTAATCGCCGCATTTGCACCATCAACTTTTTCTTCAATGACTACATACTGTTCTTTGAGTGCATCAAAGGGGATACAATCAAGGTCTTCATCCCCAGGTTGCGATCGCGAACCCTGTATATGATGGGTACGCGGATATTTATAAATTTGTTCCATGACTTTTCTACCTTGGTGACGGAAATAAGGATGAAAGATAAAGTTTTTACTTCACATCCTCAGTAGAAGCCGATATACAGCTTCTCATTCACACTTCATCCTTCAGATGACTGCAATCAAATAAATTTGTGACGAATCGCAACGAATCAGCAAATTTCTTAGATGCTTGATGTCATTATTTCTCTTGCGTAAATAATTTAGTAGTCAGGACTTTAGTCGTATATTTTGCAGCAATCAAGTGCTGACTACAAATGCATGAAAATTAATGACACAAACCACTAGATGCTTTGATCCAAGAATTGCTACCGTTCGTCATTAATCTAGATTTGATTGAGATGAGGGACTACATATGCCGTTACCTTAGTTTTCCAAGAGTAGTATTTTTATCATACTGATACTTCACCAGCTTGGGCAATATTTCCGGAAACTGTATCAGACTCACTCAAAAGCCAGTCAATTTTAAGCCAATTTCACGAATTTTTGCACGGTAGCACACCAGCATCAATGGTGCGTTAAGCTGTTGCTAATGACTGAAGATTTACTTTTAAATCGATTCTCAGAACTTAGGACTCAAGATGACTGAAGTAACTGCTCCTCCTCTAGATAGTCGCATTCAAGAACGGTTGCCAACAATACATTATCAGGTAGCAATGCCCCAACCAGAAACACATCTGTTTGAGGTGACTTTGCAGATTGTAGACTACCCTGCTGCGACTCTTGATTTAAAATTTCCTGTCTGGACACCAGGCTCTTACTTAGTGCGAGAATACGCTAAAAATATCCAAGATTTTACTGCTTTTGCTAACGATCAACCTTTACGTTGGTGGAAAAAAAGTAAAAATCATTGGCAAGTAGATAAAAGCAATGTTTCACAATTAACAATACGTTACCGTGTGTTTGCCAATGACTTATCAGTACGCACAAATCATTTGGATATAACTCACGGTTATTTTAATGGTGCGGCACTGTTTTTTAGACTACCAGGTTGGGAACAGCAACCAATTCGCGTCACTATTGTACCTCCCTACCCACAATGGGAAGTAACTACAGCGCTACCAACAGATAATCAAGCAGTGAATACTTTTTATGCTGCTGATTTTGATACTCTTGTCGATAGTCCTTTTGAAATTGGTAGTCATAATTTATATCAGTTTGAGGTTTTGGGCAAACCCCATGAATTAGCAATCTGGGGACAGGGAAACATTCAACCACAAAATGTCATTCCTGATATCCAAAAAATTATCGCAGTAGAAGCACAGATGTTTGATGGTTTACCCTATGACAGATATGTGTTTTTCCTACATTTATTTCATCAAGCTTATGGTGGTTTGGAACATAAAAATAGCTGTTCTTTAATCTATCAACGCTTTGGCTTTCGTAATCAAGACAGGTACGAGCGCTTTATGCAATTGGTAGCCCATGAGTTCTTTCATTTGTGGAATGTCAAGCGCATTCGCCCCAAAGCTCTAGAGGTTTTTGATTACGACCAAGAGAACTATACACAATCTTTGTGGTTCTGTGAAGGCACTACAAGTCACTATGATTTACTAATTCCTTTGTGGGCAGGAATTTATGATACCAAGTCATATTTAAATCATTTGAGCAAGGAAATCAGCCGCTTTCTCACCACACCAGGACGGAAAGTACAGCCGCTTTCTGAGTCGAGTTTTGATGCTTGGATTAAACTTTATCGCCCAGATGCTAACAGTAGCAATTCGCAAATTTCTTATTATTTGAAAGGGGCGATGGTTTCTTTGCTCCTAGATTTATTAATTCGCGCCAAGCATCGTAATCAACGTTCTTTAAATGATGTGATGCGGCAAATGTGGCAGCAATTTGGTAAAGCAGAAATTGGCTTTACTCCCGAACAATTAGAAGCCGTAATTGCATCGGTAGCCGACATAGATTTAGGAGATTTCTTTCAACGTTATCTGCATGGTACAGAAGAGTTACCTTTTAATGATTACTTAGCACCTTTTGGCTTACAATTGGTGGGTGATTTAGAAGAAGAACCATTACTAGGTGTGAAAGTTAGCACTGAGAATGGGCGGGAGATGATTAAGTTTGTGGAAGTGGGTTCACCTGCGCAAAAAGCGGGAATCGATCCAGGTGATGAGTTACTAGCCATTAATGGGATTAAGGTAACAGCAAATAATTTAAGCGATCGCCTCAAAGATTTCCAGCCCAAAGATATTATTCAAGTAACAGTTTTCCACCAAGACTTACTCCGTTCTGTAAATGTCACTTTAGCTGATCCACGGGCTACACGCTACCAAGTGATTCCATTACACAATCCTGATGCGGTTCAGCAAGAAAACTTAGCTGGGTGGTTGGGTGTTCACAAACATATTGCTTGAATTCCGTTCACTGCAATAACACATTAGGGAACTCCAAAAAATAAATTATTCCGCTTACAGTTGTTGACTGTTGACTGTTGACTGTCAACAGTCAACAGTCAACAATAACAATGGAATATTTGTGTATTTGGAAGTTTGAAAGAAATGTGGGATTAGAGGCTTTAGCAATGCTAAACCCCTACAGTTATGGGGCGACACTCAGCACTATTAAGATTGTCTGAGCCGAGAGTAACAGTAATCTTAACGTGTAAAAAGTCTGGAATACTTCGATTTTGTCACAGCAATAGGGAACTCTAATATTAAGTTTACTTTTAAAGGTTGCTATGGCTTTCCAGACTAAAGGCTATTTCCTAGTGTTAGGCGTAACAAAGTGGTTATTGCAGATTATCAATGGACTGAGTATTGCTAACAAAATTAAATTTGGATATGCGATCGCTCTTGGTGTAGGAATTTTTGGAACCACAATTGGCTTAGTTATGGGCGATCGCTATCAGCAACAGGCTTTGATAAAAGAAGAAACCGCTTTTAAGGAAATCAATATGCTTCATCGTTTGCAAGCCAGTATCCTGCAAACGCGCACCCATCAACAGCAACTCATTCCATTAATAGGAAACCCAGAACTGTACAAGGAAGAATACAGTCATATTACTCATAAGCATACGCCGGATATTAAGCAAGTTTGGTCGGAACTCCAAACTTACACTACAACTGCTGATTATCTCAACGATCAGCATACTGAAAATATTCCTCAGATGTTAGCAACTTATCAGGTTGTTCCAGAAACTTATCTCCAGCAACTTGCAATACTGCTCAAGCAACTTGATCTATCGCCACTCACTGAAGATAAAATTGCCACAGCACAAAAACAATTGTTGAAGTTTACTAACAGTGAATTGGCACTTAAGTTTGATGGATTATCTGATGATTTGGTAGAAGTTATCGCTGCTTCTTATCAAGACTTAAAAATAGCAACCAAAGAGTTTCAGGCAGCAGAGAAAATACGCATTCAAATCATAGTCGGTAGTATTATATTATCAGCAGCGATCGCAACTCTGTTAGCCTGGTTAACAAGTCGCACTATTACTCGCCCTGTGCAAACACTCACAAATATGGCGCAGCGGGTTACCAAAGAATCTAACTTTGATTTGCAAACGCCGGTGACATCAACAGACGAAGTAGGCATACTTGGTGATGCTTTTAATCAACTTTTACAACGAGTTAAAAGTCTCTTAGAAGAACAAAATTTAGCTGCTTTGCGTCAGCAACAATTGCAGGAATCCCAATTGCTTCAAAGTGAGAAAATGTCTAGCTTAGGACGAATGGTAGCTGGTGTTGCTCACGAAATTAATAATCCAGTAAATTTTATTTACGGTAATTTAGAACCTGCTATTAACCATGTAGAAGATTTATTAGAATTATTGCGACTTTATCAGCAAGAAATTCCCAATCCACCGCCAGCAGTTGAGGATTTCGCCGCTGAAATTGATGTGGAATTTGTAGAAGAAGATTTACCCAAAGTTTTGCAATCAATGAAATTTGGTGCCGATCGCGTCCGCCAAATTGTCTTGAGTTTGAAAAATTTCTCCCGTTTGGAAGAAGCCGAAGCCCATGCGGTTAATCTGCACGAATGTATTGATAGTACGTTACTTATCCTCAATAACCGGATTAAAAAAGGAATTACGGTTGAACGGAATTATGGCGATATTCCTCATATTGAAGGTTTTGCTGGCTCACTCTATCAGGTATTCATGAATATTATTAACAATGCGCTGGATGCATTGGAAGGAAAGCAAAACACTCAAGAACCACCCAAAATTGCGATCGCTACTGAACGTCAAGACAACAACTGGGTAGTTGTGCGGATTGCAGATAACGGTTCCGGTATTCCCCTAGAAAATCAAGCAAAAATTTTTGAAACTTTCTTTACCACAAAACCCAGAGGTGTTGGTACGGGAATGGGACTTTCAATTAGTTATCAGATTGTAGTTGAGAAACACCAAGGACAACTCACCTGTAAATCTGAGGTGGGTAGGGGTACAGAATTTATTATTTCTCTCCCCATTCGCTTACAACCAGCTGAAGCATCATCTGTTTTAGCCAGTTCCAGTTTATACCCCAGTTGCGAACTACCCGAAAAAATAAGTATTGGATAGATGAGTTTAAGGTGTAATTGCCAACAAGACACCCTGCTATGCGATCGCGCGAATACCAACAACATTAATCACAAACTCTTGTTGTGATTTCGAGTTAAAGGCAGCCAAGTTTCCATCAGGACTGAAAACTCCGGGCAAATAGTAGTCCCGATCTGACAACTCGCTAATTAATCTATTGCTGCGGGGATTCCACAGCTGAATTCGCTGTTGTGGTTGGTTGGTGATTTCGGCGGTGAGAGGTTTGTAGGGTAAAAATAAGTTGAGAGGTAGAGAATGCAATTTTTCCCCAGTTTCGATACTCCATTCTGTGAAAAGACTTGATTTTTGAACAATGATTCTTTTTCCATCGGGGCTAATTAATGCGTGAGTTACACCAGGACAGGTTAGAGTGTGGAGTTGCTTTCTTTGCTGTAAATCCCAAACTTTGACGACTTTCTGAACATGAATATAACTAATGGCATATCGACCATCTGCACTAATATCAACATGGCTATACCAGGCAGAACCCTCGAAAGCATAGGATTGACCAGACTGGAGATCCCAAACCTCGATTTCAGGGCTGTTTTTTTTGCTACCAACGACCAGAGTTGAACCATTCTTGCTGATCGCGAGTGACTTTACATGGGTTGATCGCCCTTTTAAAGTCCGGATAATCTCTCCCGTGGTTAATTTTCGTTGACGAATATTGCCATCTGAATAGCCGACATAGCAAGATTGCCCATCAGGGCTAGCTGCGATCGCCGTACTAAACCTTAAACCATCCTCAAATCCTGTTAAGGTTTGCACTAACTCACCGCTTCTCAAATCCCAAATCTTGACGCTGTTATCAAACAAAGCGACTAGCAACTGTTGACTATTAGGCATGAAGGCAAACTCAGCCTCGTACAAACCCCCATGCGCACTATAACTACCTTCAACCTTGACCAGAGGCTCAAACAAATGGTATGGCATATTCTGGAGCAGAAACTCTTGAACCTCTGGTTGTGGTTGTTGTCGCAATATCATGTACGCCAATCGCTGAAGATATTCTGTTTCGTCCACTAATGCCTGTTTTAACAAGTCCAGTCCAGATTTTCTACACTTCTGGTTAAATTGTTGAAGTGCAGCGTATTGTTCGGCAGACAAAGGGCTGGCTAATCTTTGTATTACCCCTTCTATTCCACCTAAGACAGCTGCACCACTCATCGGGGAAGGCGACTGACCCCCTAGAACAACATCAAATTCCGTCGGCTGTTGGCTATCTGGCATAGGAAAAGTTGAATGTCTCTATTCAAAATAGTTTGATTTGGTTATAACAGAACAGAAACCAATATCTGTAAGCAAAGCTACTGAAGACTTAAATTAGGCTAGAAAAAATACTGATGCTTTCAGGCTGGCAAACAACTCGCATTTTTCCTCAAAGAGGAGCAGTCACATGGCTAGGGAAACGACATATCTGGAGCTTTCTGATGGTAAGTCGCACAAGTTCTATGAGGTGACAATCAATGATGTAGAGGTAACGGTACGCTATGGGCGAATTGGCGATGCAGGTAAAACGACTGTGACGGCTTATGATACTCCCCAAAAAGCACAGGTAGAAGTTACAAAGCTGGTTAATTCTAAGCTGAAAAAAGGCTATGAACGGGCACAGAAGGGCGATCGCACTAAGCAACCAATTTCTCGAAGCGATCGCCGTTTGGCGCGGTTAAACCATCTCCGGCGCACTGGCTGGAAACCCTTGATTAAACCTACTCTTGATGCTCCCTTAGCATCTAAGTATCTCGGTAAACCTTGGCTTAGTCCTGGTGCAACTCATCCTCATTGTTCTAGCTGTGGAGGTGCGCTAAACTTTCATTTGCAACTAAATCTGCAAGAATTACCTGAAAGCTTGCAAGGCAAATTTGGCACTGGACTATTTCAACTATTTACCTGTTTGTCTTGCTATGTACAATTTCCCCAAATTGTGGCGCTTCCTGAATCAGCATCAACACGATCAGAGGTGGAAATTAGTGCTGAAGATGCTGCAAACCTCAGTAAATGGGCACCCTATGTAATTCAACATAGTTGCATTGATGACTTTCATGGTCGCTATATGCTGCAAATTGTCGGATGGCAACCCTTTGATGACTATCCTTTTTATGAGGAAGCACAGGAAACCTACGGTACAGAATACAGCGAATACGAAGAAATGTTGATATTCCATGTTGATGAGCAGGATTGTGAATACTACGAGGAAGACGACCCCGACAGACCTACACCAGTAGATATTCAATTAGCTTGGAATAGAACAGCAGATAAGCTTTCGGGGTGGGGCTACTGGGGACAATCTGTAGAGCATCAGTATTGTCGAATCTGCGGTCAACCCATGCAACTCTTCTACCAACTCGGTCACGGTATTGAATACGAAGGCTATCTTGGATTGGAATATGAGACTGATAATGTCTGGCTGCTGTTTCAGTGTGCCGAACATAAAGAACAATTTAACTGCTATTGCAGTGCGTTTTAGTCATTGGGCATTGGGCATGGGGCATGGGGCATGGGGCATTGGGGATTTGTCAAGAACGCAACCGTCAACGGTCAACAGTCAACACTCAACACTCAACCGTCTTCTACCTTACTTATTAAAATACCTATGCATTTAAGTGTAATCATTGCATTACTGCTGCTGTTCTTGGGGCCATCTCTATGGATTGGCTATCAGGCATTTATGAGATTTGGCGGAACGTGGATGTTGCTGTTGCTACCGATCGCCTGGTTGGTTGGTTTGTTCATGGGGGCGATCGCGTCCATGTTCGTCACTGGAATACTCGAATGGCTAAGTAATCTCAACCAGCCACCTGCTGAATCGGGTTCAATGGGTGGGGTGGCATGGCTGGGTATCTGGTTGGTTATAGCATTAATAACTAGCCCATTTTTTGCCGCCGTCTCTACTTGCCTAACTGCAAATTTCTTATTGCCTGCATTGAGGAGATATTATGGCTGAAAATTTGTCATCGTCAGAAAAAGAACTCATTATCTCTCAAACTCAATCTCAGTGGCGGAATATCAGCAGCACGCCTCTGGATTTAGAGCAAGCAACAATTGCAATTCAAGCATTGTATAAATTTGCCGGGTTGGCGCAACCCGAAGTCCAGTTTGTTGCGAGTCCAGCGGCGGCGAGGGAGAAGGTTGAGCAACAAAGTATGCAGTCTGACTGTATGTTATCTGAGTTATGGGAGGTGTTGCGCGAAGATTTGTGGCGTAGGCTTAGCCCGTCGCAGACATCGCTCTCTAGTAGCTTAGGAACATTGCAAAATGAATTAACCCACAGTATCAAAAACCCCCTATCTGAGTTCTGGGAAGGCTCTTTTGGGCGCATTATGTTGGATGGATTAACTGAAGTTTTGGGAGATTTTTTAGCAGATTGTCTGTTACCAGAATGGGGTATTTGCTGGGCTGCAATGTTTACAGCAGCACATCGGCTGGGAGTTCCGTTAGAGCAAGACAAATACAATCTGTTTTGCAACTATATGCGACAGGTTGGTTGGCTGTTTCCTTACGAAGGAGTAGCGATCGCAATTCAACGTCCTATAATTCGCTTTAATAGCGTAGGGGAAATTCATGGCGAAGGAATCCCTGCAATTGAGTTTCCTGATGGCTTCGGTGTCTATGCCTATCAGGGAATCAATCTGCCAGAAAAGTATGGTAAACTCCACCCAACAAACTGGCGTGGTGAGTGGTTGCTAGAACAACGAAATGCGGAACTGCGGCGAGTATTGATTCAAGGGATTGGCTATGAAAGGATTTGTCAAGATTTGCAAGCTAAGGAATGCGATCGCTGGCAAGATTACACTTTACTGCAAATTGAGTCTCAAGTTGACGTTGAACCAATACATTTACTGAAAATGACTTGTCCCAGTACTAACTTTATCCATGTGTTGCGAGTCCCACCAGATCTCAATTCTGCCCGCGAAGCCATTCGCTGGGTAAATTGGGGAATTGATCCGACTGAGTTTGCTGTTCAAAGCTGATGGTTACAAAATTTCATCTACCAGAACTGTACCACCCTCACAGAAATCTATGCCCAGATGATAATCTGACAAAAGAGCAGTACCAATTAGCGGACGACGACCCATCGCTAAAACCGGAATCTCACGTTCTATCCCATTCCAGAAAATTGTGGCTTGATGAACGTTCGTTACTATATGGGAATTGTCAGCCAAATTAGCTCTCATGGGAGCCAGATAAACTAAATCAAGGTCAGTAATTACAGCAGATGGCAAAGTTAAAAATCCTTCAAAGCCTGTATCGACGACACACTCAATTTCTACTGGGGGTCGTCTCGGAGGAAGAATAATTACACCTATACGCGCCTGACGCCCAACTACTGTCCCCTGTATCACTGCGCTATTCTCACCAACGTACCACCCACCGCATAAACGGCATCATAACCAATCCGCTCTGTCCAGATGACAGCATTAGGTTGTTTCGCTTGCAAACGATGGCAAGACACAACTAAATCATCATCAATTTCATAATCGCCACTGTCAATATCAATAGAGATAATTTTGCCAATATTCTCTGGTATCTCTACTTGATTCCGGATACTTCTTTCGTAGAGTTCTCCGCCTTGTTGCGCAATTTCTTCTTTGCTGAGTTGAGGATGAGCCATATCAGCAACCTCCTTTGTTCAAGTTGCTAGATTTCTACTCTATCTTAAATCATGAATGTGCTGCGGTATTGCATCAACTATAAATCCGCTGTGTCAGATTATCGATTGCTTAATCTCCTACACCAAAATTATTGTCTGCGATCGCATCTTCAGAATGTGGGTAAAAATATTACCTCTATTTTCATTGCAGCATTGAAAACCCATCTCCAGAGCGTTAAGCTATTAAAGCTCGATGCCTAACATGGTTATTAGTGTTTTTTCACATCATCAGGTGTTATGACTAACCCAATCCTAGACTACAACCCCAGCGGCGTAGGTGAAATCAACGGTAACCTCTTAGGTTTACCCTTCGATTACGAGTCTGCAAACCTGATTGTGTTTGGCGTACCTTGGGAAGTCACAGTTTCCTACGGCGCAGGAACCGCCAATGGCCCGCAGCAGATTTTGGATGCATCTACCCAACTAGATTTGTTCGATTTCGATCATCCTGATGGCTGGAAACAAGGAATTTTTATGATGGAAATTCCCCAAGATATTTTAGAAAAAAATGAATACTATCGAGGTTTAGCCGCCAAAATTATCGATCGCCTCGTCCAAGGGAAAGCACTGACAGATACGCCTGATTTAACACCTGTGCTTACGGAAATTAATCAGGCTTCCCAACAGGTGAATCAATGGCTGTTTGAAAATTCTCAAAAAGCAATCAATGATGGTAAGCGAGTTGCAGTCATTGGTGGCGATCACAGTTCACCTTTAGGTTACTTTCAAGCATTAGCAGCAAAGTACCCAGATTATGGCATTTTACACATAGATGCCCACGCAGATTTACGGGATGCCTACGAAGGGTTTGAGTTTTCCCATGCGTCGATCATGTTCAATGCCATAAAAATACCGCAAATTTCCAAGTTAGTGCAGGTGGGTTTACGGGATATTTGCCATGATGAAGTGCAAATTATTAACCAATCAGGCGATCGCATTATTGCCTATTACGACCCAGCCATAAAACAAAAACTCTACTCAGGAACAACTTGGATTGATTTGTGTCAAGAAATTATCAGCCATTTGCCCGAATTCGTCCACATCAGCTTTGATGTCGATGGTTTAGATCCCAAACTCTGTCCAAATACAGGTACTCCTGTTCCTGGCGGTTTGGAGTTAGAACAAGCGTTTTGTCTGTTCCGAGAATTGGTGAAGAGTGGCAGAAAAATTATTGGCTTTGATGTCTGCGAAGTCGGTGATGCTGAGTGGGATGGCAATGTGGGGGCGCGAATTGTCTATAAATTGGCGAATTTCCTGGATTTATCTCAGCAATAAACCAGGCGATCGCGTTTATACACATACCCGCCTATATAACTCTTTACTCAGATAAAAAAAACTATCTTTAGATAGATGCGATTCGATTCTTGAGTCTGCCAGATTAAAAACATTAAAACCAATTCACACTCACTGGAGATGAGTTTTCGGTTCGGTTCACCTAAATAACGCAATTTGCGCCAACCAAGGTGACAGTCAATTGCAGATATCAAGGAAAAACAGTTTTCCTTTATCTGAAATATAAGTCCAAGTGACAAGGACTTTTGACCGCTGAACCCTACACATTATGAAAATCGCACAAATCGCACCCCTGTGGGAACAAGTTCCGCCTGTGACCTATGGTGGAACAGAGTTAGTCGTGAGTCGTTTGACCGATGAACTGGTACGCAGAGGTCACGAAGTCACGCTGTTCGCTTCTGGTGATTCCCAAACTCTAGCTCGTTTAGAAGCTGGGAGTCCTCGTGCATTACGCTTGGCTACAGATATCCAAGATCCAATGATGTACGACATCATGCACGTTGGTAATGTTTATCAACGGGCGAGCGAATTCGATATTATTCACTCCCACGTAGGGGTTTGGTCTTTGCCTTTGGCTAGTGTGGTCTCAACACCAACAGTGCATACCTTACACGGTATTTTTACCCGCGATAACAACAAAGTATTTAGGCAATATAGCACACAACCATATATCAGCATTAGTGATGCCCAACGGCTGTTAAACATTAATTATGTTTCTACAGTCTACAACGGTATCAGTGTTGAGAAGTTTCCGTTTTTTGCGGAGCCTCAAGATCCGCCATATTTGGCATTCTTAGGCCGCTTCTCACCCGAAAAAGGGCCACAACACGCGATCGCCATTGCCAAGCAGACCGGTTGGCGCTTGAAGATGGCTGGTAAAGTGGATGTGGTAGATAAGGAGTTTTTTGAAAAAGAAATTGCTCCCCATATCGATGGTAAACAAATCGAGTTTCTCGGTGAAGTTAACCACGGTCAAAAAGCCGAACTTTTGGGTAACGCAGCAATTACGCTGTTCCCCATCACCTGGTGCGAACCCTTTGGGTTGGTGATGGCGGAATCTATGGCGACGGGTACACCAGTCATCGCCATGAATATGGGTTCTGTATCCGAAGTAATTGCTAATGGCGAGACAGGTTATGTCTGCCAAAGTTACGATGAAATGGCGGCGATGATTCCCAAAGCCTTAAAACTCGATCGGAAAAAATGTCGCGAACACGTAGAAAACAAATTTAGCGTTACCCAAATGGTTGACGGCTATGAAGCAGTCTACGAAAAAATCGTTGGCGATCGCAACTTCCGTCATTGGTTCAATGCAGCAATCAGAAATTCTTTGGAATCTCTGACATCTTTGACCAAGTAATTGCTAATTCGTAATTCGTAATTATGAAAGTCCGACAGAATCTAGGTTTTAGGGCTTGAATTTGTAAATAGTCTACTGCTCCCTGTATATGGGAGCTTTTTTGTGGGAAAAGATATACTTGGGGCGATCGCAACTTATATGATGTCCGGTAAATAACTCTTAATTTGATACTAACTATATCTGCTACTTCGATCGGTTCTACCCTAATTAGCCATTAGCATATAGCTTAAGCTTAACCTGGACGAACGCACTTGCATTATAAATGAAAGTCCTCGTTTTGTCAATAAAAGTTCTAACCTTTTGAATAAAAGTTCCAACCTTTTGAATAAAAGTTCCAACCTTTTGAATAAAAGTTCCAACCTTTTGAATAAAAGTTCCAACCTTTTGAATAAAAGTTCCAACCTTTTGAATAAAAGTTCTAACCTTTTGAATAAAAGTTCCAACCTTTTGAATAAAAGTTCTAACCTTTTGAATAAAAGTCCTTGTTTTGTTAACCAACGATCGCAAATCTTGTCTGTTGGCTCAAAATTGCACGTAGGCATAGCCCGCACTTCGGCAGAGCTACCGTGACCATCGTAGACATCGCCTAGCCAGTGATTAAACAATCTTAGCGTAGAGATGCGATCGCGAATGATATCATATCCTTTCAAATAACCGTCATTGCGACCCTAGGGAAGCAATCCCAAAAAATTCCACAACCCCTGCGATTGCTTTGTTCCACTTCGTTGCACTCGCGGCGGACATATTAAGGGTAATTTGCCGGACATGGTATGAACTTGGGATAAGCCAGTATTACTTTTGTCATGCGGTAGGTTCCTGCGCGTCTACGTAATTTCCCAACCCTAGAGCGAGTTTGAAAACACGCCGTTTTGAAAGCCAAAACAAAGTACCAGAAAAAATCCGTATTATGCTGTTTTGGGGAATTCAGGCTGGCTTTATTGTATTCATAGTATTGAAATATCTAAAATTCACATTAGATAAGACAGTGTATAAGCAAACCCGATTTATCATTAATATCTAGCCAGAGTAGCAAAAGAATATTTGCATACTGAAATATTATGTCATACAACCCTGCCCTGCCATGAACGATGAAATTCCAGTCAAAACAATCTTAGTGTTGTCAGCCAATCCCAAAGGTACACAGCCACTACGTTTACATGAGGAAATCCGTGAAATTAAGGAAGGGTTGCAACTAGCGAAACAACGCGACAGATTTAAGATAGACTCGGCAGAAGCAGTACGCCACAGAGATATTTCCCGTTCTATACTGAATTTTGAACCCCAGATTGTCCATTTTTCCGGACATGGTGCAGGGGAACCAGGCTTAATATTTGAAGATAACACCGGACAACAGAAGCTAGTCGATGCAGAAGCATTAGCTGGATTATTTAAATTGTTCGCAGATAAAGTAGAGTGTGTATTACTTAATGCTTGCTATTCCAAGATTCAAGCTCAAGCCATTGCTCAACACATTAATTATGTTATCGGCATGAGTCAAGAAATTGGGGATAAAGCCGCTATTGAATTTGCCGTTGGTTTTTACGATGCTCTGGGGGCTGGAAGAGATTTTGAATTTGCATATAAATATGGTTGTCAAGTCATCCGCATGGCAGGGATTCAAGAGCATTTGACACCTCAACTGTTGAAAAAAGAAGATTGGCAGGGGAAAAGTATAAATACCACCTATGTACCCACTTCCCCCCCACCCGATGCTCGCACAACAGCCGAGAAGCAACGACAAAAACAGGAGACTAATGACCTGCCCTCTGAAAAGGGAGTAGACTACACCAAACTGCGCGACTTGCTAGCAGCAGGCAAGTGGAAAGATGCAGATCAGGAAACTCTAGTTGTGATGCTCCAAGCCACTGGCAGACAAAAAGAAGGCTATTTAGATTCCAAATCCATCGAAAACTTCCCTTGCACAGACTTACGCACTATTGACCAACTTTGGATACAATATAGCAAAGGGCTTTTTGGCTTCAGTGTGCAAAAGCGCATTTGGGAAAGCGTATCAAAGGACCACGAAAAGTTTGGCGATCGCGTCGGTTGGCGAAAAGGAATGTTCTTAAACAAAGAATGGCTCTCGTACTCCCAACTCACCTTCTCCCTCAATGCCCCCCAAGGGCATCTACCTAACGGAATACAAAACAGGTCGATTGATGGCGAGCATGGCAGAGTGGTACTCTTGTATGGGTTCGAGAGCAAGCGGATTCGGATTCTCGCGTCCAGACTTGAGACTTGTGAAGTTTAACATATAAGCCTTTCAGAAATTTTTTAAGATTTATAACACAAGCCATTCCCACGTAATCATCAACATTGTAGAAATCCGATACCTGGCACTGGGGGGTGATAGCAGTTCGCCTCAATGAATATCCTTGCTACCTCCTCTACTTCCATGCTTTCTGTAACTTTTTGTTTGTCCCAAGGTAACGTCATCTGTCCTGGGAAAGATTTTTTAGGTTTACCCTTTATCTGCATTCCTGCTAGCAAGCGACTACCCCAATGGTTCTTTTTTTCTGGTTTGGGTTTGGGGCGATATTTTTTACAAAAGCCTCGGTATTTAGCAGCACATTCATCCAGCGTTCTACCCAGTTGTAAAAAAGCTGGATGCCATTGAGTGATACCATCATTCCCTAACCTGTCGTGAACGCCATAATTGCTGAAATCATAGAAAAATCCCTGCTGTATTCCTGCGGCTTTTGGGTTAGCATGAATGTAACGTAGGGTATTTAATCCCCTTTTTGTGTCGGTGTTGGCAAAACCGCTGCTGTGATAACGCTTCTCCCAAAAATGTCCTGTACGGTTCAGCATCCGGTTAAAGCACATAGCGGTATACCAATTAAGCCAGTGCATTATTTTGGGCAAATCTGACCCTTGTGCGGGTTCTAGCAAGTAGTGTACATGATTGCTCATGATACAAAGAGCATAAAGCTTAAACCCATACTTTTGCTGTGCTTTTTTGATAGCGTAGAGAAACACTTCTCGACATTCTAAACGGGTGAGTCGAAATTCGCGGTTAGGGACTTCCAGAAATTAAATTATTCAATTTGGAGAGCGAAAACGATTGTGAAATTCTTCCTCCCCTGCTCCCCCTGCTTCCCCTGCTCCCCCTGCTCACCACAGCGATGGGATATTTTTTTAGTTGGAAGTCCCTTATTGCACCGGGTGGTGATGTGATAGGAGAATCCTGGTTGTAAATTGCGGGGATAACGAGGCATGAAAATTTTGGCTAGTTTGTCACAAAGTATAGATCCCCGACTGTTTGGAAAAGTTGGAGATCTGCGAGAGTCTGAGAGGTTGTTTGAAAAGTGGTTGGCTGTGATTTTAGGCACTAATCGATCCCCCCTAGCCCCCCTTAAAAAGGGGGGAAAACTTCTTAAAGTCCCCCTTTTTAAGGGGGATTTAGGGGGATCTAAAACGTTTTGCTACCCAAGACAGGACTTTTCAAACATCCTCTGAATGATAAATGGTGGAAAATACGATTCGCTATCATCAACGCATAAAAGCCAAGTCCCATACAATAATAAACAGGCAAGGGGGATGTAAACAATGCAAAGGTAAAATAGATGTGCGACAAATCCCCATCCCTCAGAAATTACTATGAAACAAATTACCCTTGCAGAACTTCCCGAAACCGTTCAAAACCTAATTAACCAAGCTCAAAAAACTGGTGAACCTCTCACTATCATCCAAAATGGTGTCCCCTTCGCCATCATATCCCCCATTCAAAAAAAATCCCTCCTGCAAACACTTTCTACCCTTGAACCATTAGACGAAGACTTTGCTGATGTGGACGAAGGATTATTACCATTAGATGATATTGAGTTTTAAACATGAGTTATTTATACTTGTTAGATACAAACATCATTTCCGAACTAATTAAAAATCCCAGAGGCGTGATATTTTCAAAAATCCAAAACGTCGGAGAAGATAGAGTTTGTACAAGTATTATCGTAGCTTGTGAATCAAGATTTGGAGCCAAAAAAAAGAACTCTCAAAAACTCATAGAAAGACTTGAAATTATCTTGGCTAGTATTGAAATACTACCCCTAACTCATCCCGTAGAGCAATATTACGCTCTAATCCGCACAGATTTAGAACAGCAAGGTAAACCGATTGGCGGTAATGACTTATTAATTGCTGCCCATTGCTTAAGCCTTGGTCTAACTCTCGTCACCAATAATGTGCGTGAATTTTCCCGCGTTTCTAATTTAAAAGTAGAAAACTGGCTCAAACAGTGAGTTATTCCGCTGAGGAATTAGCGCAGGAAATTGGTGGCTGGGTGGAGGGTGTGACTGAAGGTGGTTACTGGATTGTCACAACACATCTATTTGCGATCTTTGCTATCCGGTTTTTAGTCATTCAACAGGGACAACCTCCTTTGGAAGCGATCGCACTTTTCCTTGGTACAATCGTACTTCCCTGGAGATTATTGTTGCAGCGAATTATATATTGTTTAACCGAATTATTTCTCTACACCATCCCAGTAAAATTTAGAGTTAAGCTATGTAAAGTCCAGGTAGCTGTAAAAAATGGTTGATCTCAAAGAGAAAGTAGACATCCTTGCCAGAAAATTCGTTCCTTCCTATCGATTTCTGCGCACCCAAGAATCCACAATCGATCGCAGCCATATACTGCAAACAGAACTGAATGCTTTTTCAATTAAAGTCCTAAACTGGAACATCGCCAAGAAAAGTTATGACAAGAATTGGGTGCGAGATTTTTTAATCATCCTAGAGCAATATCAACCAGACTTAATTTTTCTTCAAGAATTCCGTCTAGATATAGATGCAGAAAATCTGGTGGAATTGGTAAATATGAGTTGGAACTTTGCGCCTAACTTTATTGATGCTCATCATCAAAGTTATGCGGGCATTTTAACAGCAGCTAAAATCAGCCCGCTGCATAAAAGAGCTATCATTACTAAACATTATGAACCAATTATTAAAACTCCTAAAGTCTCGCTCATGGCTGAATATCCCTTATCTAATAACAAAGACAGTCTCTTAACTATCAATAGTCACTTAATAAATTTCGTCAATATTCATAAATTTAAAACCCAATTGCATGAATTAGAGCTAGCACTATCTACCCATAAAGGGCCAATTATCTTTTCGGGAGATTTCAACACCTGGAGTCGCAAAAGAGCCTTACTTCTTTATAAAGTAGCTACGCGATTGGGATTAATGCCAGTGGCTTTTGCACCGCACCACAGTAAGAACATTAAACGCTTCCTCTTATCACCGCCGCTAGACTATATATTTTATCGCGGACTCAAGGAAAACAAAGCCAGTGCTAAGGTACTAGAACATATTTATTCATCAGATCACAAGCCATTATTGGCAGAATTTTCTTATATTAATACTTAATAAAAAACTCCACCCCCTTGTGAATGGAGTTTTCGTCAGTTGTAAGTGGCAAAAACGCCTAAAAACCACGCCACTTGTGGGATGGGGTATTAGACTCCTTCCAAAAACAACTGATAACTGACAACTGACAAATGACACGCGAAGCGCAATAAAATTACAAATGTTAATAGATAGTAGTGCCATAACTATTTATAGTGCGGCGACAGTTTTTGTTCATGCTTTAGGAGTCGCCCATGCAGCCCATGCAGTGATGACAGTGCGTTCTTCTCAAGGTGCGATCGCCTGGGGAATTTCCTTAATCACTTTTCCTTGGTTAGCTATTCCCTTATATTGGGTTCTAGGCAGAACTAAATTTCATGGATATGCTGAAGCTTTGCGCTCAGTTTACGAACAACACTATCAACTAGCTCGTCAAACCTACAATGATATTGCCCAATTTCAAGTGGCACTACCAGACAAGTTAGCACAGTTGCAACCATTAGCTAAGGCGTTTACCGGAATTCCCTTCACATCAGGTAATGCAGCCGAATTGCTGATTAATGGTCAAAAAACTTATGAAGCAATGTTAAGTGCGATCGCCTTCGCCACCAATTATATTTTGCTGCAATCATACATCGTTAATGATGACCAAGCTGGTGAAGAATTCAAACAAGCATTAATTGACAAAGCCAAGCAAGGAGTAAAAATCTACTTTCTCTACGATGAAATCGGTTCTAACAAACTATCTCGCGTCTATCTCCAGTCTCTATGCAAACATGGTATTCAAGTCAGTGCATTCCACACCACCAGAGGTAAAGGTAATCGCTTTCAACTCAACTTTCGCAATCATCGCAAGATTTTAGTAGTAGATGGTGAAATCGGATTTGTCGGCGGTTTGAATATTGGTGACGAATATTTAGGCAAAAATCCCCGCCTCAGTCCTTGGCGTGACACCCACATGAAACTACAAGGGCCCACAGTCCAAAGTTTACAAGCTTCATTTATGCAAGATTGGTACTGGGCGACGCGAAAATTTATTGACGTAAACTGGGAAATAAAACCTAACCGAGAAGCCAATCAAAGCGCGTTTGTTTTACCTACAGGCCCCGCAGATAAACACAAAGCTTGTAACCTGTTCTTTGTGAATGCAATCAATGAAGCCCAAACCCGCCTGTGGATTGCTACTCCTTACTTTGTACCTGATGACGCAACTTTAACAGCCTTAAAATTAGCTGCAATGCGCGGTGTAGATGTGCGCATTCTCTTACCAAATCGCCCCGATCATTTATTTGTTTACCTCTGTTCTTTTTCCTACTATAGCGAAATGGACGCGATCGGCATCAAATTATATCGTTATAAACAGGGATTTATGCATCAAAAAATCATCCTCATTGATGAAGATATAGCAGGAGTAGGCACAGTGAATTTAGATAATCGCTCATTTTTCCTCAACTTTGAAGTCATGGGTTTTGTAGCCGCACCGAAATTTGTAGAAAGTGTAGAGAAAATGTTAGAGGATGATTTAGCGGTTTCCGTTACAGTTAATTTTTCTGAATATCAAAAAAAACCGCTATGGTTTAAGTTAGCTGTGAGAATTTCTCGGTTGTTGATGCCATTGTTATAAAAGGTAGAAGTCCATCGCTTTCCCATTGAATTTTGAAATTAGGGACTTATACCAATCTACAGCAGTTTTCAAGTAGTTGAACCACACTCTCAGGGCACAGCACTGCTGTGCCCTCTAGAATATATTGATGTGTCGCAAACATTATTTGAATTGGTATTACAAGTAAAAAAATATTCCCGAAGCGATTGTTGACTTTTCACAGTCAACATTCAACAGTCAACGGTCAACAAATTTCAGCGGAATAATTTATTTTTTGGATATCCCTTACCATACATACCTCTACTTCACTGGTATTTTATCTCAACAGTTAGATGTACCTCGTTTTGCATCATGTAACGCTATGAGAGCGAGTAGTGATAACGTTTGGGAAAGATAAATTTGTGGATATCAGCAGACGGGATTTATTCAAAGTAATTTCTACTTCCGGTTTGGTTGCAGTCGGATTAGCAGGTGCAGAAGCTTTGTTCTCAGAAGTCTCAGCCCAAAATAAACCAACTTCCACTCAGACAAGAAGCGGCGAAATGATTTACAGAACCTTAGGACGCACAGGCGAAAAAGTATCTGTCATCGGTTTAGGTGGTCACCATATTGGACGACCAAAAGAAGAAGAAGAAGGTATCCGCCTCGTCCGCACTGCCATTGATCGTGGTATCAATTTCATGGATAACAGCTGGGACTACCATAACGGCGGTAGCGAAGTTCGCATGGGGAAAGCCCTCAAAGACGGTTACCGACAAAAGGCTTTTTTGATGACGAAGATAGACGGACGAACTAAAGAAGCAGCTACTAAGCAAATTAACGATTCTCTCCAACGGTTGCAGACAGACCGGATTGATTTGCTACAGCATCATGAAATCATCCGTATGGAAGACCCAGACCGGGTATTTGCTCCTGGTGGCGCAATGGAGGCTGTATTAGAGGCACAAAAAGCTGGTAAAGTTCGCTACATTGGCTTTACTGGACACAAAGATCCTCTAGTGCATTTAAGGATGCTAGAAGTTGCAGCGCAAAATAACTTCCGTTTCGACACAGTACAGATGCCATTAAATGTCATGGATGCCCACTTCCGGAGTTTTGAACGTCAAGTTTTACCCAGACTTGTAAAAGATGAAATTGGTGTTTTGGGTATGAAATCAATGGGCGATCAAAATATTCTTAAGAGTAATACAGTCAAACCCATTGAATGTCTCCACTACGCTATGAATTTGCCTACTTCAACGGTAATTACAGGCATTGAAAGTATGGAAATTCTCAACCAAGCGTTTGAGGCAATACGCACTTTTCAACCGATGAGCCAACAACAAGTCAGGGAACTATTAAATCGTACTCGTGAAGTGGCATTAAAAGGTCAGTATGAACCATTTAAAACTTCTAGTCAATTTGATAGTACAGCGAAGAATCCTGAGTGGTTAGGTTAACAATGTTTACCTGAAGTAGGGGCGGGTTGATTAATCAACCCGCCCCTACTACTAGTCTGTCAATTTTGTTTTGAGAGATTTTTGGTAGTGTGTTCGCGTAGCGTGTCCGCAGGACAAACGTCTCGCTCACACGGGCTTTCCGGCCCGCACTACAATCCATCACCTTTATTTTGACAGACTAATAATTTTGCGATATTGCTAATTGCAATTACACTATTTGAGATTTAGCGTTGTACTGTGTTAGAGATATCTCTACCTGCTTTGGCAGCACTATTCTTGACACCACCAGCAGTTTCCTTAGCACCTTCTACATAGCCCGAGCCAAATTCTTTCAAAGCTTCTGCTGATTGTTGGCCAATCCGTTGCAATCGTTCACCAGGAGCGCCTTTTGTTTCACGAGCTTCTTTATTCCATTGACCTGTTGTTTTGGGTCTTTGAGCATCATTTTCGTTTACTCTTTCACGAACTTGTTCACGCAATTCTCTACTACTGCGTCCAGAATCGTCACGGAACTGTGTGCTATTGCGTCCATAATCAACATTGGTGGTTAGTACGATCAAACCCACTAGGACAACAGATAAAAAACGCTTTACTTGAAATCCTTGAAACAAAGAACTGATCTGAGCGATCGCATTAGAAATCAAATTTTTCATGCCAATATTCCCTTGGTAAATTCTCGATGATTTACAGAGTTTCGAGATATCATTGGCTCACTCCAAATTTAGCTAATCCCATGAAAAACTACAGTCAGTTTCTCTGGGAAATTAACCTAAGCAATGGAGTTATAGATTAAGTAATAAAATATGGTATATTACAACCTATTTTGCCGCCAATTGTCTCTTTTGATTACAAATTAAGACTAACTGGAAAAAATTATTAATCCCTCTAACAAAAGTCAGAGTTTGCTAAAAAATCAGTTTTATAAATCACTCAACGAGGTATGAAAATCTCTCTTAAGAGTTAACAGTCAACAGTCAACAGTCAACATATGTGTATATAAAAATACTCACATCTGTTTTCATTTCTGAAATAAAAATGCGAGTTGTCTTAATTGTATTATTCAATAGTCAATACAGAGGTAGTTGCCAACCCTAGTAACCACTATAGTTTGCTGTTAATGTACATCGTCATATTCTGCTGTTTCCACTCGTCTTGCTTCCATGCGAGGGGGTAAGAACTCAGCACGACGTACAGGAACTAACGGCGGTGTCGGCCCTTGGTAGGGGTGAATTACTTGTACAGTCCGGCCAGAGCGCTGTTTTGGTGAAAACAAAGCCAATACCCCAGCGACGACAACGCCACCGCCAATGGTTAGAGTCATACCCCCTACCGCCCAAACTATAGGTGAAGACCACCAAGGTGTTTGAGGTTGTAAAGCGTTTTTCTGATTATTTTGTTGCGCGAATTGCAGTTGTTGTTGCTGCTGGTTGTAACTTTGGAATTGCCACTGGAGTTGTTGATTTTGCGTTCTCAACTGCTCGTTATCGGTTTTTAAACGCGCCATCTCCGACTTTAGGGTTTCCAGTTCAGCCCGCTGATCTGAATTGGGAGCAGTGGGGGGCTGATTATTGGGATACATCGGTTGCCCATAGGGATATTGGGGCGGCATCACCTGGGGCGCTACTACTGTAGCCGGCATTTGTGGGGTGACCGCAAAATTAGGTTGTAGAGAATTATTACCTGCCCCTTTGAGCAATACTAGAGCCGCTAGACCAGCTACGGCGACTCCGCCGATAAATGCCATACTCTCACTCATCGCCTAAGCCCCTCAACTGCGACGTAATAATTATCATTTTTAACTTACTCACTCTCACACTCATAATGTTTTCGTCTACTTCACTTCAACATAATACCCAAAGTATCAGCGATGTTAATAGCCAGTTTTAGCACAGCATGATATCTGCTGCTCATATTCCATATTATATCTGTTAAATTATCTACCAATCCTAGCCAAAAAAACTACACTGTTATATATTTTTAAACTACTTTGCCGATCTCATCAATACTGGTATAAATACTAGTGTTACTTCGTCTTGAGATCTGCTTTGAGACTTTGACAAAATTCGGCGATCGCATTTAACCCTTCGTCGGGTGTACCTTCTGCTAACCGTTTCACAAAAGCGCTGCCGACGATTGCGGCATCTGCACCCCAATCTCTTACCTGACGCGCTTGTGCTACTTGGGAAATACCAAAGCCTACACCAATAGGCTTATCTGTAAAACTACGTATTTCTTTTAGTAAATCCGCAACTCGCGTTTCTATCTGCGCTCTCATGCCAGTGACACCAGTAACACTGACTAAATAGATAAATCCTTGGGAGGCGCGAGCGATCGCTTCTATTCTTTCGGCTGAACTGGTGGGCGCTACCAACAAAGTTAAGTCAATTCCCATCTCGCTTGCTGGTTGGAGTAACACAGAAGCTTCTTCTAAAGGTAAATCCGGTACTACCAAACCTGCTACCCCAGCCGCCGCAATTTGTTGAAGAAACTTGTCAATCCCCCGGTGCAAAATCGGGTTGTAATAAGTAAACAGGACGATGGGCGCTTTTAAATCAGGAGTAGTTGCTTGCAACATTTCCAGTACACTATCCAGCGTGGTTCCCCGTTCTAGGGCGCGAGTAGCAGCGGCTTGAATTACTGGCCCATCTGCCAATGGATCGGAGTAGGGAACCCCTAGTTCAATAATGTCTGCCCCACTGCGATCTAGAATTCGCAATGCTGCTGCTGTTGTTTCTAAATCTGGATCGCCAGCTGTAATAAACGGAATCAGCGCACACTCTTTATTGCGTCCTAGAGTTTCAAAGCAGTCGGAAATGGCAGTCATTGGTCAAGATTCAAGAGTCAGTTGTCATATCCTACCAAACAACGGACACCGAACCAACGACCAATGAGTACTCTAAAGCTGAGTTTGTTTTTCCTCTTCAATTTCCGCTTGAATTTTGGCTAGTTCTTCGGGAGTCAGTTCGTCCAGCCGCTTTTGGAAAAACGCTTGTTCATAATCTTCGCGCTGTTGATGGTAGGTCATGTTTTTACCCACCGCACGGAAAACATAGGTAGCTAGCCAGCCTAGCAAACCACTGACTAGCAAGACTTGGCTCCATATCCCAGCTTGTTGACCATCTAAACCTACTAGCTGCAAGCCTAGATATCCTATGCCTCCAGCAACAAAAACGCCAAAGCCGATTCCTATAGCATCAATGCGTCGCATGAGAATTATGACCTACCAATCTTGTTAAACTTCAATTTGTCGCCGCTGGGGTCGAATATTTACAAATGGCGATAAAACCAACAATCCGGGAAAGAAGAAGAACACCAGAAAGTACATAAAGGTACGCTCTACAGAACTAGCTACATACCAGCGCAGCTTGAGGTAGAACAGCACAGCCACGGGAATGACTAACAAGTAAGCTCCAGCCAAAGCTAGATACAGCAGGGCTACAATCATAATTTTTCTTCTGAGATAGACAACAAGGTTGATGACATCTATCTTCCATCATAGGCTGAATGCCTAGACTCAGGGAAGTAGGGGAATTGGGAATTGGGCATTGGGAATTGGGCATTGGGCAGAAAATTTTTCTGGGATTGGCATCAATTTACTATTTGCGCTTGCAATTAATTATTTGATGTGTTACCTTTGTTGAGGCTTTTGTGAAGAAGGTCAAAGCTACCCAATATTAAATAAATGGGGATGCTAATTTAGGTGGCGATCGCCAAAAAGACTTCAAAAGCTGCAAAGCGATCGCAAAATACTGTTGCTAGTTCAACAAGTATTTGGCACAGCCACCAAAGCAGTAAAATTGCTGTTTGTGAACAAAATTTTTAAATCTAGTTGCACAAAAAACGCAATTAATGCTAAACTAAAAGACGGTGTATTTGGTTTATCTAAATATATCTAACTCCTAACTAAACATTAGGGGGGTGTGGCGGAATGGTAGACGCTACGGACTTAGAAAACTGAGCCTTGATAGAGAAATCTTTCAAGTGGAAGCTCTCAAACTCAGGGAAACCTAAATCTGGACACAGACATGGCAATCCTGAGCCAAGCCCAAAAATTAGAGATTTTTAATTTTTGATTGAATCCCAATCAAAAATCAAAAGTCTAAAATTGCGGGAAGGTGCAGAGACCCGACGGGAGCTACCCTAACGTTAAGTCGAGGGTAAAGGGAGAGTCCAATTCTCAAAGCCGAAAGTTGCGAAAACTATTAGGCAGTAGTGAAAACTGCGGGAGAATGAAAATCCGTTGATCGTAAAAGGTCGTGTGGGTTCAAGTCCCTCCACCCCCATAAACAAATTAAATTTTTAGTCTTTTGTGTCAGGTTGTTGTACCTGACAGTGACTAATTATTTATCATATTTGCGCAAAAAAGCGCTGATTATTTACTGTATCACAAAGTCGGTGTAGCACTGGCTATGATTTCAGCGCCGGAATGCAACAGGCGATCGCAACTGGTGAAATAATTGATGTACCTTTACTTTGATGATGTGCGATCGCCTGATTTCCCTCTGCGATACCCTAGAAGCCAAACTAAAATAAGGACGAGACAGTAGCGAGAAACTGATGGAAGTCGCAGCAAAGCAGGTGTTAACAGCCTGATAACATCCTTGCGTTTCGGATTCAATCAGCTTGCAGGCGATCGCAAAATCAGTGTATTGTCTGTTCACGAGGAAAATATCCTCATTAATGGAGTTCAAAGACTCATTGACGAAGTTATTTTTTACAGTATTTTTTACGTATTTGAACCACATCTACCGTAGGGGCACAGCAATGCTGTGCCCTCAGAGCGTGGTATCTTTACAGGAAGATGCTGTAAGTTTGCATTCTTGTGTTACCTGAAATTGCAACTAAGGATCGCCTGAACAACCTTTGCAACTGGTAGAGGAAATGGCGTTAGCAGAACTTTTCCGGGACAAACAATCACCTTTTGTGCGAGCGATCGTATCTATTTGCAGAACGCCGCAGTGATTCGCTAGGCTAATGATATTCTAGTTATTCTGAGGCTTGCTGTGTATGGATGTTGAAGCCAAAGCGACTGCTACAACTGCTACAGATAGTGTGGAATTGCCATCTACTAATACTCGTAAACCCTTGGAATTGCTGCGAGATACTGAGGCTTTACTACGTCGTCCTGCTGTCGCCAAACTCGTGCCGATTTTACCACCCAAGTTGAGTAAAAAATTACAAACAGCCTCATCTGTAGCTGAGGAATCTTTAAATGAACTAGCAGAAATTAACTTAGAAGAAATCGGTGACTTTGATTTGCGTCCTGCAAGGATTCGTGTAGGTTTAAGCTTTGTTGGTTTTGGTGCGTTGATGATACTGATATTGTTGCTGCACTTGAAGACCTTAAATCTACAATTTCATTCAGTTGAACAAATGCAGAGATTTTGGTATCAATATGTGTGGTTTGTTTGCTTGGGTGTGGCGGGAATGTTTATCTTAGGTAGAGAAACCATGCGTCCAATCCGCAAACGGCGAAAATTACCAAAATAATTGGCTAATTTTAATAATTTAATACTGCCAAATGTGGCTGGGTACATATACCTTGAGGAGCCATTTTATATGAATCATGACGCTTTTATTGTTAAACCAGGAGCGAAGATTTCTTTACAAAAGCAATACGACCCAGCCTATAAAGCTGATTATCAGCAAAAAAGTGACGCTGAAGGCAAACTACAAGCAGATATTCAAAGATTAGCTTATTACCAAGATATTCTCTACGCCCAAAATACCTATGCATTGCTGATTATTTTTCAGGCAATGGATGCTGCTGGTAAAGACAGTACAATTAAACATGTGATGTCTGGTGTCAATCCTCAAGGTTGTCAAGTATTTAGTTTTAAATCACCAAGTGCAGAAGAATTAGACCATGACTACCTTTGGCGTTCAATGAAGGCTTTACCAGAACGTGGTCGGATTGGCATATTTAACCGCTCATACTATGAAGAAGTATTAGTAGTGCGTGTACATCCGGGAATTCTCCAAAACCAGCAACTTCCTCATTTTCCTAAAGAAAATCATATCTGGCAACAGCGTTTTGAAGAAATCAACAATTTTGAAAAATACTTAGTAAATAATGGTATTATTATTCTGAAATTTTTTCTGAATGTTTCTAAAGCCGAACAGAAAAAACGCTTTTTAGCCCGGATTGAATCCCCAGAAAAACATTGGAAATTTTCCGCCAATGATGTGCGTGAACGAGCTTTTTGGGATGATTATATGAGTGCTTATGAAGAGACTTTTCGCCATACTAGCACTGAATGGGCACCTTGGTATATTATTCCAGCCGATCGCAAATGGTTTACACGCCTTACAGTTGCAGATATTATTTGCACAAAATTACAAGCATTGAATCTGAAATACCCGACTGTAAGTGAAGAACATCAGCAACAACTTTTACAGGCCAAGCAAATGTTGGAAAGCGAAGATTAATTTATTAGTCAATAGTCAATGGTCAATGGTCAATGGTCAATAGTCAATAGTCAATAGTTAATAGTTAATACGGACATTTCTCACGCTCAAACACTTACCCGACCCCTTAATCCCCTCCCCTTACTAAGGGGAGGGGAAGTTTTGCGTTAGCAAAGCTGGGGTGGGGTGACGCGGATCGTAATGGTAAGTGAGTTAACTTATAGTTAATGGTCAACAAATTATCGACTTTCGACTATTGACTATTGACTATTGACCTTAGTCTTATTTTATTTGAAAATCGCACAAAATCTTTTCAGATAGTTCTTTAAGCGGGGATATCTTGTATACCTATCCACCCGCTTCTTCTGAGGCGTTTATTTTTAGCAAACTCAGCATTAGTATTTTTGCGCTGCGACAGGATTGTAGGTAAATCCTCCACTACCTCTTCTAAGAATGAACTAGTATTTCTTTCCCCTAATACTGGCATTTCTTGCCAACAGTGGCGGCAAAACCAGTATACGTCAGAACCGCGTAGATGTTGCAGCATTAAGTTAGAACAGCAAGGACAGTAACTCATATTCCGGAAATCCTTTTAATAAAACAGATTGAAAAATATAGATAGTGGGAATAAAAAAACACTCTTGATGACTACACGATAATTTTGAAATGTGAGGATCTTGTGAGGAAAGTTATGTTTTTTACTGTTTATTCATACTTTTATACATTTCGTAATACTTCACTCAAATGTGTGACCAGTGCGTAAGCTTATTCAAAAAAAACTGTAGGGCTTCCTTGTGCTACTGTGTCTCGGCTGTTTAAGAAGCGTGAATTTGATCAACTATTTCCTCACAAGATCCTCAAATTATCTTCGTATAAACATAAGTGTGGGGCTGAGGAGCAGAAAAATTTGCTACATCCCGCTCATACCAATTTCGGATTTGAGATTTTGGATTGATGGATTCGGGATGAAAAATCCTGACCATGAGACAGTTCCAGAATTCTCAAACAATACAACCGATCCCAAATTGGTAGGAAGTATCTCTATTCAAGGAATTTAAATCATGCTAGAAATGCTGCACGATCAAGAAGCCGAACGCCAAGTCTCCAGAGAACAGGCTTTAGTGTTACCTTTGGGTGAAGTTGGGATTGCAGATATTCCTTTAGTAGGTGGTAAAAACGCTTCTTTGGGAGAAATGATTCAACAACTGAGGCGCAAAGGGGTGAAAGTTCCGACAGGATTCGCAACCACTGCTTACGCTTATAGATACTTTATTTCTGCGGCTGGTTTAGAAACTAAACTCAGAGAGATTTTCGCAGATTTAAATGTGGAAGATATGAATAATCTACGGCGTTGTGGGAAACAAGCTAGATTGCTCATGCTCCAAACTCCGTTTCCGTTACAATTGCAAGAAGCGATCGCTCAAGCTTACCAAAATCTCTGTGAGCAATATGAGGCTGATACCGATGTCGCTGTCCGTTCTAGTGCTACTGCGGAAGACCTCCCTGACGCTAGCTTTGCAGGACAACAAGAAACTTATTTAAATGTCCACGGGCTGGAAGGTGTATTACAAGCTTGTCACAAATGCTTTGCTTCTATTTTTACCGATCGCGCTATTTCTTATCGACAAATCAAAGGTTTTGACCACTTTAACATTGCTTTATCGGTCGGTGTGCAAAAAATGGTACGTTCTGACCTGGCTTGTTCCGGTGTCATGTTCTCCATTGATACGGAAACAGGTTTTAAAGATGCGGCCTTAATTACTGCTGCTTACGGTTTGGGCGAAAATGTCGTCCAAGGCGCAGTTAACCCAGATGAATATTTAGTATTTAAACCGACATTAAAGCAGGGATATCATCCAATTTTGAAAAAACGCCTTGGTAGCAAAGAAATTAAGATGGTTTATGACCTTGGCGGCTCAAAATTGACCAAGAATGTTTCCGTTGCACCCTCAGAACGTAACGTATATGCGCTTAATGATGAGGAAATTTTACAACTAGCTCACTGGGCTTGCATTATTGAAGAACACTATTCCCAAGTTCGTGGTATTTATACGCCAATGGACATTGAATGGGCAAAAGACGGTATCACTAATGAACTGTTTATTGTCCAAGCACGTCCAGAAACAGTACAGTCCCAAAAGACAGAAAATGTGCTGCGTAGTTATCACCTGGAATTAGGAGAAAACCCCTTACCAAGTCCCCTGGTTACAGGTCGAAGTGTTGGTGAGATGATCGGCAATGGTAAAGTCAGAGTCATCTTAGATGTACATCAAATTAATCAGTTCCAACCAGGAGAGATACTGGTAACAAACCGCACCGACCCCGACTGGGAACCAATTATGAAACGTGCGAGTGCGATCGTCACTAACTCTGGTGGACGCACTTGTCACGCCGCCATTATTGCTAGAGAATTAGGAATTCCCGCGATCGTTGGTTGTGGTAATGCCACTACTGTATTAAAAACTGGGCAAGAAATCACCGTCAGTTGTGCTGAAGGTGAAACAGGTAAAGTTTACCCTGGTTTATTAGCTTACGAAGTTCAAGAATTACCATTAGAAAAATTGCCCCATACCCACACCCAAATTATGATGAATGTGGGCAATCCTGAAGAAGCATTTGGCTTTGCTGCTATTCCTAATAATGGGGTAGGATTAGCACGGATGGAATTTATTATTGCTAACCAAATCAAAGTCCATCCTTTAGCATTAATTCACTTTGATGAGTTAAATGACGAACTTGCTAGATACAAAATTGCTGAATTAACTGGCGAGTATGAAAATAAAGCACAATTCTTTGTGGATAAATTAGCTGAGGGTATTGGAACTATAGCAGCAGCTTTCTATCCCAAACCTGTAATCGTTCGCCTTTCCGATTTCAAGAGTAATGAATACGCCAATCTTTTGGGTGGAAAACAATTTGAACCCAACGAAGAAAACCCAATGATTGGCTGGCGTGGTGCTTCTCGTTACTATGACGATCGCTATCGTGAAGGTTTTGCCCTAGAGTGTCAGGCGATGAAGCAAGTACGAGATGACAAGGGCTTAACCAATGTAATTTTGATGATACCGTTCTGTCGTACCCCAGAAGAAGGTCAACGTGTATTAGCAGAGATGGCAAAACATGGTTTAGTGCGGGGAGAAAACGGTTTGCAAGTCTATGTCATGTGTGAATTACCTAGTAATGTCCTCCTAGCAGATGAGTTTTGTGAGATATTTGATGGCTTTTCCATTGGTTCAAATGACTTAACACAATTAACTCTCGGACTAGATCGAGATTCAGAATTAGTAGCCCATCTATTTGACGAACGCAATCAAGCTGTCAAGCGGATGATTGCTAAAGCAATTCGCACTGTCAAAAAACACGGACGTAAAATCGGGATTTGCGGACAAGCACCCAGCGATTACCCAGAATTTGCCAGATTTCTCGTAGAACAAGGAATTGATTCCATTAGTCTTAACCCTGATTCTGTACTGAAGACACTGCTAGAAATCGCCGTTGCAGAAACAGTTAAGCAGTGAAATGTGAGACTGTTGACTGTTGACTGTTGACTGTTGACTGTTGCCCAATGCCCAATGCCCAATGCCCCATGCCCAATAACTATTGACAAAGGACAAAAACTATGGTTAGAAAAATTTTGGTTGCTGTGAATAACTCGGAAATTGGTCAGCAAGTTTTTGACCAAGCTCTATCTTTAGCAAAAGCAATTAATGCTGAATTAATGATAGTGTATGTGCTTTCGCCATTTGATGAGCGCTACCCAACTCCTCCTGGTATAGCCACAGATGGTATTTATCCACCCTTCACTACTGATGATATTAACTATTATTTGGGACAGTGGGAATCTTTAAAATACGAGGGAATCGAACTGTTAACATTGTTAACTAATAAAGCGATCGCTCAAGGTGTTAACGTTGAAAATACTCAAGAATTTGGCGATCCCGGTCGGATGATTTGTGAAGTTGCTCGTAATTGGCAAGCCGATCTCATTATCCTCGGTCGTCGGGGGTTGAGTGGAATCAAAGAGTTTTTCTTAGGTAGCGTCAGTAATTATGTATTGCATCATGCCCATTGTTCCGTGTTGACGGTGCAAGGGGTAGTTGACGATTCTGCCGCAATTCCTGAAGCAGCGGTAGTATAGTCAGTCTGATTTTACCTGGGTGTCAATAGTCAATAGTCATTGGTCATTGGTCATTGGTCATTGGTCAAGAAATTCTGAACTGTTGACTGTTGACTGTTGACTGTTGACTGTTGACTGTTGACTGCGGTCACTGAGCTTGTCGAAGTGTTGACTGTTGAGAACTTATTGGCGCTGGCGTTTAAGTACCAACGGCTACATACATTCCAAAAATTTGTTAATCTGGAATAGAAAAAATATCCTGTAGGGATAGAATTTCATCCATTGAAATCCTGCGAGGATTAAGTTATTATACCAACGCCCGTTGGTAACCACTGTAACAAATAATGAAGAGTATATGAGCCAAAATTTAGAGATTCAAGAATTTGTCATAGCGATCGCAGTTAAACAGCAGAATCCCACAGTTTTGACAGCCGATTTTCTCAAATATAGTGGCATCGTCCCTAACGAATGGGAACTCGCTCGCCCACCTGTCTTAACGAATGCTGGAGCTCAGGTAGTCTTCCAAAACGGTGTAAGTGTAATTGCAGAAGTCAATAGAGTTGTTTTCTCGGAATTAATCGCTACTAAAGAAGTTAAAGAGGTATCGATTCCGGCGATCGCTCGCAAGTATATTGAAACATTGACTCAAGTCAGCTATCAAGCGATTAGCATTAATTTTCGGGGTTATGTCCTTTTCGACCAAACAAATAATACATCTCGTAACTTCATTTTTGGCAAACTGCTGAAAGCAGGTTCTTGGCAAGAGTTTGGTACATCTCCTGTCCAAGCTGGGCTGCGGTTTATTTACACCCTTAAAGAAACGCAACTATTCTTAGATATTAATGAAGTTGGATTACAATTGCCGGATCAATCCCAGTTACCAGCAATTTTGTTCTCTGCTAATTTTAGCCATCCAGTAGCTCAAGATGATACAAGTCAGCGCTTAGCTAACTTAGTTGAGGTTATTGGCAACTGGCAAAGGGATTTAGATACTTACAAAGAAGTGATTAATACTAAGTTTTTAACGTCAGAGAGCTATCAAGTTAACCTAGCACCAAATGAACCCCTAATTTTTCCGAAGTAAGCAATTTGATTGAGTAGGTGGGATATCGCTCCTTTAGATCCCAGACTTTTTCAAAAAGTCTGGGATCTGGTCATTTTTGGCTATTTCTTCTGGGCACAACCATCCAAAACCACATTACCAAGGATAGCGGTTGCTGAGTAAGAATAATTTTTGTCTGACATACCATCACTACAAGCGCTAACTTGCCTGATAATTAATATATTGTTGCCTGTGCCCTTTAATCGATAAACTCGCACCAAGTTTGCAGGACGACCTGAGGCACTTAAGGGTGTGACATAAGGAAATGTTTGTTTTGGCTTGTCTGGTGAAGAATAGACAATTGCGCGTTTGCTGACAGTAATACTCCAAAATGGTTCTGTACCGCTAGCAATAAATTCCTCGTTATCGGCAGTTTCTGCAACAACAAGATTATTGCTATTCATCAACAACAAGGTCATACCAAGTCCCAGGATCGCAATAAATGAGGTAAAGGTTTTCATAGAAATTGGGGTTTACAATATTAGAAAAACTCGATCGCAAGGTGACTCAATCAGCCGTGAATCATCATGGGGCAATGCCACAAAGCAGTAAACGCACTCATTACACCCTGCTAGGACTGCATCCCTCGGCATCGGTAATCGACATCCGTCGCGCTTATCGAGAACTGAGTAAACGCTATCATCCTGATACTACCGACTTACCTGCTACTGTCGCCACTGCTAAATTTCAGCAACTCAATGAAGCCTATGCTACATTGAGTAACCCAGAACGCAGGTTAAGCTACGATTTGAAAATTGGCTATTCTCGCTTTGGCGTGATTCAAGCACCCGCTGATTTGAACCATCCAGTGGCAAATACCTATGACTGGTCAAAATCAGCTTACCTTGATGCTAGCGATCGCCCCCTCTCATCCGGTGAAATCTTTGCTTTATTTATGTTGGTGTTGACTTTTTTGGGGTGTTTGTTACTCGCGATCGCTATTGGTTTAACGCGCGGTGAAGCTGCTTTCCAAACACAACTTTCATTACCAAATCCCGTCACTCAACAGCAAATTAACCAATTATCCCCATCAGGTAACATTTTGTTAATTAAAAATTATTATTGTTAAGGTTGAATTTTTACTAATTATGGCTTTTATTCCCCCGGATGCACCCCTTTATAACCATACCCTGCCACAAATTGAACAGTGGCTCAAAGACCAGGGCTGTAAACAAGATGACGCTCAATTACATTGTTGGCATGTGCAACGGCCTAATTGGCAAGCTGACCTCTCCCTCGATGTTGAGCAAATTACAGTCCGCTATATCGAAGCGGGAGAAAATAGGCAAGATATTCAACGCTCATTCAAATATTCCCTCAGTCGGGAAGATATTGAACAGGCGGTTTTTTCTGGGCCATAAGCTAGAGAAAGACATGGAGACTGGGAGATGGGGTGACGTGGAGAATATTTCAGTTCTATTCCCCGCGTCGCCACGTCGCTATGTCCTTGTGTCTTTTAAACACTCCCAAACCTCCGCTCCCGTTGCTGGTAGGCAGATAAGGCGCGGTGAAATTCAACACGGTCAAAATCTGGCCAAAGAGTATCGGTGATATAAATTTCTCCATAAGCCATTTGCCAGAGAAGGAAATTTGAGAGGCGCATTTCTCCGCTAGTACGGATTAATAAATCTGGGTCAGAAATACCTGCTGTATAGAGGTGGCGTTCAAATACTGCTTCATCAATTTCATCGGGTTGGAGTAGACCTTGCTGAACTTTCTGCGCGATCGCTCTACAAGCCTGTAAAATCTCTTGTCGTCCACCATAATTTGTGGCGATTGTAAACCGGATGCTGCGATTATCCTTAGTTTCTGCCATTGAACGGGAAATTTCTGCTTGGAGCGATCGCGGTAGGGCATTTAAATTGCCCACAAACTGAATTTGCACATTTTCCTCTACCATTTCCCGCAATTCTTGGCGTAACACTCTTTGGAATAGAGTCATCAAAAAGTCAACTTCTTCCTGGGGTCTTTTCCAATTTTCTGTGGAAAAAGCATAAGCCGTTAACGCCTGAATTCCCCAATCTTTACAACAACGCAGTAAATCCTTGAGCGCATCTACACCAGCTTTATGACCCATAATTCGGGGTAGACCTTGACGTTTAGCCCATCGACCATTGCCATCCATAATCACCGCAACGTGCTGGGGCAATAGTTCTCGTTTTAAGCCAGGGGGCAATTCTTGCAGTTCAGTTTGTTGTGCTGTCATTTTTTGTCTCGAGAAGCGGTCGATGGTAATCTGAATAACCGTGAAACTAGTGCTAGTGCCTTAGTACTAATCTGACGACCCAAACTTAATAAACCAGGAGCCACAGCTTCCCGATCTACTGTTGGGGATAATAGAGCCTCTAGAGTCTCTTTTAGTTTCCTAATCGTCAGCGGTCTATTTAGAATTCCCCGTTCCGCTAAGGAAATAGAACCAGTTTCTTCTGATACAACGACACAAATGCAATTTTCGACACGCTCAGTAATTCCCATCGCTGCCCGATGGCGTGTTCCCAACTGGCGCGAGGCTGTACGTCCCGAAAGTGGTAAAATTATACCCGATGCTATAATCCGTGAGCCACGTATCAAAGTTGCCCCATCGTGCAACAAAGTTTTTGGTTGAAATATTGTTTGGATTAATTCTTTAGTCACCTCAGCATTCAGCCTTACTCCTGGTACAGAAAAATCTCGCTCGTCAATTGGACCTTTTGTTTCCAAAATTAATAAAGCTCCAATCCGATTTTTTGACAGTTCTTTGACAGCCTCAACAATTTCATCAATTACACTATCGGATTTAGGTACTGCCAGACTGGATGGTTGAAATAACTGACGGAATTCGCCACGGCCTAATTGTTCTAAAAATCGCCGAAATTCTGACTGGAGAGCAACTGCCATCGCCACTGCGCAGCCAATCACTAACTTTTCTAGTACGAAATTTAACAGTAGTAGCCCCAACCTGTTACTGAGTGCTGAGGCTAACATTAAAATAATAAATCCCCGTACCATCCAGAGTGTACGGCGCTCACTAATAATAACCAGTATCATATATGTCAGCGCCAACACGAATACGATATCCAGAGTCCAAAGCAGCAAGGACTGCGACCATCCCGGGTTTGTCAGCCATTGCTTCCACAAATATCTCATGACATCTGGATTACTATTTTGCCTCTAAATACAGTGAATTAATTGTCAAGAGTCAAGAGTCAATAGTCAATAGTCAATAGTGAACATTTATTAACTCTCGACTTTTGACTAAAGAAATGTGAAGTTTAAAGGATGAATGATGAAGTAAAAACTTGGTATATGCTGATTTGGGGTTTCCCCAACTAGCGGAGTCAACCGCTTGCCGAAAAAATCAGTCTTTTTGTACATTTATTCCCCATCCCTTTATAGGTGGGGTAATTTCATACTTCATCCTTCATCCTTCATCCTTATTTCTTAAGTCTTTCTGGTAGGCAATCTTGTCGAATCAAGTCTTGATACGTTTCGCGCTGCAAAATCAAATTTGCTTCGCCGTTTGCCACTACAACTGCTGCCGGTCGGGACAAGCGATTATAGTTAGATGCCATACTGTAATTGTAAGCACCTGTTCCCATTACTACGAGAATATCCCCTGGTTCAGTTTTTGGTAGTTGGGCATTTTTAATCAAAATATCCCCGGATTCACAATGCTTACCAGCTATTGTGACAGTTTCTGTTAAGGGAGCAGACATTTTATTGGCTACTACAGCTCGGTATTGTGACTGGTAAGTAATTGGGCGGGGATTATCTGACATTCCGCCATCAACTGCCACATAGGTACGAATTTCGGGAACAACTTTGGTTGAACCAATAGTGTAAGCCGTGACGCAAGCTGTGGCAATTAGCGATCGCCCTGGTTCACATAATAACTTAGGTAAGGGTAGATTTGCTTCGATGCAGGCTGCTTGCACTACTTCACAAATTGCTTTTACCCATTCGTCGATACTGGGAGGATCATCCGATTCTACATACCGAATACCTAAACCACCACCGACATTCAATTGAGTAACATTTAAACCATACTTGGCCGCATCTTGCAACCATTGCACCATCACCTGAGCTAAATCCTGATGGGGTTGGCGCTCAAAAATTTGCGAACCAATATGAGCGTGTAAACCTACACAGTTCAAAGCCGATTGCTGACTGACAAAGGTAAAAACTTCATCTAAATCGTTGGGATCGAAGCCAAATTTACTGTCTAAGTGCCCTGTGCGAATATATTCGTGGGTATGACATTCTATACCTGGTGTTAATCGCAACATAATGGGAATCGACTGAGGGTCAGAATTTTCTGCTGACTCCTGTGCTATTTCCACCAAGGTCTTTAACTCATACCAGTTATCCACCACAATGGTGACACCAGAGGCGATCGCTAAATTTAGCTCTGAGCGAGATTTATTATTACCGTGGAGGTAGATTTTTTCTGGGTTAACACCAGCGCTCAGGGCGGTGTACAGTTCCCCCCCAGAGACGACATCGATTCCTAAACCTTCCGAGGCAACGATCGCGCAAACTGCCAAACAATTCCACGCTTTAGAAGCATAAAGTACTTGAGATTCCCCTTGATAGTATTGCTTGCAAGCATCCCGGTATTGCTGACAAGCCAAACGTAGGGTTTCTTCATCTAAAATATAAAGAGGCGAACCAAACTGCTGCACTAGGGTTGTGATATCACACCCACCAATTTCCAAGCAGCCATGACTATTTACTCTAGCCGTCAAGGGAAGGAGTTCTTGATTGGGCGAAGTGTTACGCCTTGGAGGTAAATACTGACTACCAGCATGTTGAACCCCAATAGGGTGAGTCGATACCATAACTATAAGAGTTGTCCTTGTTCAATTTATGGGCGTGAGTGAGTCTCCCGATTCCCAGTTTACAAAGGGTTTGTAATCTTATTCAAATAAATGTGATCTCATTAGACTTAAAACTTCAACCACTGACATCAGATGATCTGAGTGCAGTGCTAGAACTGGATAAAGCCTGTTTTGGTGGTCTTTGGACATTAGAGGGCTACCAACGAGAGTTGGATAGTCCTAACAGTGATTTACTTGGTTTATTTTCCCCAGTCTCTAGCTTGAATTTGCTAGGTATGGGTTGTTTTTGGTCAATTTTAGAAGAAGCCCACATCACAATTTTGGCAGTACATCCCCAATATCACTGTCAAGGTTTGGGACAAGCTTTACTCTATTCCCTCCTGAAGACAGCTAGCGATCGCGGTTTGGAGCGAGCTACCCTCGAAGTTAGGGCTTCCAACTTAGCGGCTATATCTTTATATCAAAAATTTGGCTTCAAAACAGCTGGGCTTCGGCGGCGTTACTATCAGGATAATGGCGAAGACGCTTTAATTCTTTGGCTTGGCGATCTCCAATACCCCCAATTTCAAACAACTTTGCACCAATGGCAGACTATGGTGAGCCATCGCCTCTCTAAATCCTCTTGGCAATTTCTATTTTCGTAAAATGGGCATTGGGCATTGGGCATTGGGAAGAGACGGGGGATATGACGAAATGCGGAAGAAAACTCCTCAAACTCCCTTATCTCCTCATCCCCCTAGCCCCTTGACAGTTGACTTTTTACCCTCTTCATGAAAAAAATATATTTCCTTTAAAGAATTTTTATGAGTATTAGTTATAGTTTTTAAAATTTTTATTAAAAAAATAAATAAAATTTTGATAATTCTTGACTTAGATAAAAATATATGTTAAGTATAAATGTTTGGAAGTGGTGATAAAACAAAGACTTCCAGTGTTTTTTTGTGGGCAATCATAGCTAAAAACCCTGGTCATCTTGTTCTCCTCAGTACAACAACCACACAAAAGTAATAAATATTCAGGAATTACGCCATCAACTTGGGTGATACTTCTAGGATGTCTTGATTTTTTGATACAGATATCCTAAACCTTAGCCTGTGCTAAAATCAGCGTACCGGCACGACGCAGGTGATGGGAAAAATGCCATGTTTGAACGCTTCACAGAAAAAGCTATTAAGGTAATCATGCTGGCCCAAGAAGAGGCCCGCCGCTTAGGCCACAATTTCGTCGGCACTGAGCAGATCCTCTTGGGTCTGATTGGTGAAGGGACGGGAGTTGCAGCCAAAGTGTTGAAATCAATGGGTGTCAATCTCAAAGATGCCCGAATTGAGGTAGAAAAAATCATAGGCCGGGGTTCTGGCTTTGTCGCGGTGGAAATACCTTTTACGCCACGGGCAAAGCGGGTTCTAGAACTATCCTTAGAAGAAGCGCGCCAATTAGGCCATAACTACATTGGCACCGAGCATCTCCTGTTGGGCCTGATCCGGGAAGGGGAAGGTGTAGCAGCTAGGGTGCTAGAAAATCTAGGCGTAGATCTATCTAAGGTAAGAACCCAAGTTATCCGGATGTTGGGAGAAACGGCGGAAGTATCACCCGGTGGCTCCTCCAGCCGCACCAAAACCCCAACTTTGGATGAATTTGGCTCGAACCTGACCCAAATGGCAACGGACAACAAACTCGATCCAGTGGTGGGACGCGCCAAAGAAATCGAGCGAGTTATCCAGATTTTGGGACGCCGGACAAAAAATAACCCAGTGCTGATCGGCGAACCAGGGGTTGGTAAAACAGCGATCGCCGAAGGTTTAGCGAGCCGCATTGCCAACAAAGATGTCCCCGACATCCTGGAAGATAAGCGCGTAGTCACTCTGGATATCGGCTTGCTGGTAGCAGGAACCAAGTACCGGGGTGAATTTGAAGAACGTCTGAAGAAAATCATGGATGAAATCCGCTCTGCGGGTAACGTGATTCTCGTAATTGACGAAGTCCACACCCTAATTGGTGCAGGTGCGGCGGAAGGCGCAATCGACGCGGCGAACATCCTCAAGCCAGCTTTGGCTAGAGGTGAACTGCAATGTATTGGCGCGACAACCCTGGATGAATACCGCAAGCACATCGAGCGAGATGCAGCCCTAGAAAGACGTTTCCAACCAGTAATGGTGGGAGAACCCTCAGTTGATGAAACAATTGAGATTTTGTATGGTCTGCGCGATCGCTACGAGCAACACCACAAGCTGAAAATATCCGATGAAGCTTTAGTGGCTGCGGCTAAATTATCTGATCGTTATATTAGCGATCGCTACCTCCCAGATAAAGCCATCGACTTGATCGATGAAGCAGGTTCGAGAGTTCGGTTGATTAACTCCCAACTACCACCAGCAGCCAAAGAGTTAGACAAAGAACTGCGACAAATCTTAAAAGAAAAAGATGATGCAGTTCGCTCCCAAGACTTCGACCGAGCTGGGGAATTGCGCGATCGCGAAATGGAAATCAAAGCCGAAATCCGCGCCATTGCTCAAAGCAAGACCAATGGCTCTGGTAACGAAGGTCTAGAACCCGTCGTTACAGAAGAGGATATCGCCCACATCGTCGCCTCCTGGACTGGCGTTCCGGTGAACAAACTCACCGAATCCGAATCCGAGAAGCTGTTGCACATGGAAGACACCTTACATCAGCGTCTCATTGGACAAGAAGATGCTGTCAAGGCCGTTTCCCGAGCAATTCGCCGCGCTCGTGTCGGTTTGAAGAATCCCAATCGACCTATCGCCAGCTTTGTCTTCTCAGGCCCCACTGGTGTTGGTAAAACCGAATTGGCTAAATCCTTGGCTTCTTACTTCTTCGGTTCCGAAGAAGCAATGATTAGGCTCGATATGTCCGAATATATGGAGCGTCACACCGTCAGCAAACTGATCGGTTCACCTCCAGGTTACGTTGGCTATAACGAAGGCGGTCAGCTAACCGAAGCAGTGAGACGTAGACCTTACACCGTGGTGCTATTCGACGAAATCGAAAAAGCTCACCCCGATGTCTTCAACATGCTGCTGCAAATTTTAGAAGACGGTCGCTTAACCGATGCTAAAGGTCGCACCGTTGACTTTAAGAACACCTTGCTGATTTTGACATCTAACATCGGTTCCAAGGTAATTGAAAAAGGTGGTGGCGGTATCGGCTTCGAGTTTGCTGATGATGCTAGCGAATCGCAATACAACCGCATTCGCTCCTTAGTGAACGAAGAACTGAAGCAATACTTCCGTCCAGAATTCCTCAACCGTCTAGATGAAATTATCGTCTTCCGTCAGTTGAGCAAGGCCGAAGTTACCGAAATCGCCGATATCATGCTCAAAGAAGTATTTGGTCGCCTGACCGAAAAAGGTATCACCTTAGAAGTCACCGACCGCTTCAAAGACCGCCTGATCACAGAAGGCTACAGCCCCAGCTACGGCGCAAGGCCATTGCGTCGAGCAATTATGCGCTTGTTAGAAGATAGCTTGGCTGAAGAGATTCTCTCTGGTCGCATCAAAGATGGCGATACAGCGCTTGTTGACGTTGATGAAAACGGTAACGTTCAAGTCAGTTCGGAACAGCGCCGGGAATTGTTATCTCAAGGCGTTGAGTAAGATTTAAAACTTCAGATTTGGGGTTAAATCTCAAATTTAAAAATTCAAGCGGTAGAGTATTCATTGCTCTACCGTTTTTTGTTAACAACAAAACTTCTTCAGCTTTGTATTGGACAAAATCCTTCGATTAATGAACGGGTGCTGGCTCATTTTGATAATCTTAGTGCAAAATATACAATTTAAATACGTACATAGATATGGTAGCGTATTTGATAAAGCTATCCCCTGTGTTAGATTGATCAGATAAGCACTAAATAATTTTGAGCCAATAAGGCCTTTACTAAATGTAGAAACCTATTTTCATTTTTATATGAGTCAATTAGATAAAGCTCTACGTCAATTTGAAGCTGTTGAGGCGAATTTAGTTAAGCTGGAAAATTTATGGAATTTGTTACACAAGAATATACCTGTTGGTATTGTATTTGGGACAAATAATATTTATGAAGATGCTTGTCGTTCATATGAGCATATACTCACAGTTCTACCATTTATTGATGGTTGGAAACCAATAGCATTACCTTGTACTCTTGATGAGATTGCCCAAGGGCGTCTTGATGCACATGAAGTTGGAGTCCTAGAAATTGAACTTGAACTAGAGCGTAAAATTGAACAGCCTGGTAAAGAACTACGGGAGTATAGATTCCGTTTTAATCAGAAACGGCGTAAGGTTATTCAAAACTTAGTGCTACAAACTTCTAATGAAATAGATCAACTACTAGATAGGCTGCAAAAAATTTATCCTATCGACTATGAAGATGAAGTTGACTATGAAAATGAAGAATATATTAATAAATTACAAGAGATAAAAAAGAAAAAAATTGAAGATAGTGATTGGCAGACACTCGGCAATAAGATAAAGCAAATAGATGTATTACTGGGTAGCAGTGTACCTAGGCCTCCAAGGTGGAGTGATATGCTACGTCATATCTCCTATGCACAAATTAATGATTTGAGAGATATTGTCCGGTTTGATTGGCCAAGTGTTAAGAAAGGAATTAAAGCATCACTATACGCTACGAATGAACCAATTCCAATTGAGATTAATGATTTAGCTGAACTTGTTGTATCAAATTCTTCAGGTTCTATTATTACTAAGTTAAATTGGGAAAAGCTTTCTGGTGAAAACTTTGAACGTTTGATATTTAATTTAGTAACTTCGGAACAAAGCCATGAGAATCCGGAATGGTTTATGCACACTAACGCCCCCGATCGTGGTCGGGATCTGTCTGTTTATCGAGTTTATAGAGATAGATTGAGTGGCGTAATCCGTAGGCGCGTTATTATTCAGTGCAAACATTGGCTTACTAAAAGTATTTCTTTACCAGATCTGAGTGCAGTAAAAGATCAGGTAAAACTTTGGGAACCACCAAGAGTAGATATTTTAGTAATTGCTACAACAGGGCGCTTTACCGCTGATGCTATTAGCTACGTTGAGAAACACAATCAATCAGATTCCGCTATGACGATTGAGTTGTGGCCAGAGAGCCATCTTGAGACTGTCCTAGCTTCAAATCCTGCTTTAGTTGCGGAATTTGGTTTACGATAGTATCCCTTTAAGTCATCAAGTTCAACGCAGGATGTGCAAGATATTTATTGGTAAGTTGGGTTGAGTAAAATAGGTAGGATTCCAAATTGAAAGATGTAGTATTAGTTGACATTTCTGGTATTGTCTGATGATAAGGATTTTAATCAAAAATCAAAAATATGTATAAAATTAGTCTTTTACCTATGTCCAAAGAACCTTAAACTAGACTTCTGCGATTCATATTTGCTATAAAGTAGCTGCTTGGAGTTTGAAAAAAATCCTAGCGATCGCACATAATTTTGCCTTGAGATACAATCAACCGTAGGGGCGGGGTTTCCCCGCCCTTGACGACCATATATAATACCCAATCATGGATTTGATCGGTATCAGCAAATATAGTGAATTGATAGAACTATCAAAATCTATGACTCAAACAGAAAAGACGCAGAAAGAAACAAACATCAGCCGTCGTGAATTGATGAAATTGCCATTAGAAGAACGACGACGGATATTAGCAGAACAAGCTGAGTTAATGTTACCTCACTACCAACAAGATAAAGAATGGCAAGAATTAGATACAGGAGAATTTGTTGATTATTAATAGATAAATTAATCAAACAGCTATATGTCAATGTACAAAAGTATTCTTTGGTTTAACAGTTTAGGTTTATTTGCAATCATTATTCTCATACTTGCTACTAAAGCATTTGATATATCAGCAGGGGGATTATTTTTACCCCCTCCGGCTCCAGAATATCCTAGCGCCGGGTTATTAACACATACTTTTCAAATATTATGTTGTGTACCGCCGTTAGTTTGCGCTTTTAGTTTTGCTTTACTGAAAAAAATCAACCCTGGGGGTAAAAACAATAAATTTATTCTTTTTTCGGCATTATTAACAGCAGGCTTTTTAATCAATGAAATTTATCGAATTCACGTTATTGGTACACAAATTGGTATTCCTAAGTTAGTAACTATCTTCATTTATACTACTATTGGCATTTCCTACGGATTGACTTTTAGAAGGCAATTTAAATCAACACCATACATCATACTCTTAACTGGCTTAGGCTTATTATTGATTGCTGTTACAGTAGATTCACTACGCTTGAGTGGTAATGGAACTCCTAGCCTTTTAGAGGGTATACCTAAGTTGTTGAGTGGGTTGAATGTGGCGCTTTATTTTTGGTTTGTCTGTTATGATGAGGTTCTCAATTCACTTCATTATTATAAGAATTAATAATTTTCAACCAGCCTTGATCCTTTCCCAACCTGTATATATATTGAAACGTTCTCCCCGCAGAAATCCAATTAAAGTAATCCCGAATTCTTTAGCTACAGAAACAGCTAAACTGCTGGGAGCCGAAACAGAACAAACAATCGGTACTCCCGCAACTGTGGATTTTTGCAAAATCTCAAAGCTAGAGCGTCCACTAACCATGACAATATGATTATTTAACGGTAATTCGTCACTCAGCAAGGCTGAACCAATCAATTTATCTAAAGCATTATGACGACCAATATCTTCGTGTAAATTTAAAAGTTCTCCTTGCGCATTAAATACAGCCGCAGCGTGTAAACCTCCTGTAGCAGTGAAGATACCTTGAGCAGCCCTAAGTTTTTCTGGTAGGCTGTAGATAATTTCAGGTGTAACTATAGGCCCCTGGGGAATGACTGGACAATTCCGCAAATGCAAAGCCTCAAGGCTAGCTTTACCGCATACTCCACAAGCACTATTAGTATAAAAGTGACGTTCTAACGGTTGTAAATCTGGAATTAACTCTTCTCGAAGTTCTACATTTACTATGTTATAACGCTGCTCTCCATCTACAGATTCATCCACGCAATAACTCATGCGTTGAATATCTTTTTTAGAATTAATGACTCCTTCACCGTAGAGAAAACCAGCAGCTAATTCAAAATCTGCTCCTGGTGTTCGCATGGTAACAGCTATTGTGCGATTCTGCGAAACTAGGCGAATCTCTAAAGGTTCTTCTGTGGTGAGATGATCAAAGCGGGTACGCATTTTGCCATTTTCTACCACGCGAATAGTAGCTTTTGTTTTGCTTCCCAAAGGCTTTGTCATTAGTGAGATTTATTGTGTTTTGCTTTCACTTTTATGCCATTTTTATAAAGTCTCTGGGTCAATACCTAATTCTCGCAGTTTTGTAGCTAGGCGTTCAGCACGTTGTTTTTCTTGTTCAGCTAGTTGCTGTTGTTGTTGTGCGCGTTGCTTTTCTTGTTCAGCACGTTGCTTTTCTTGTTCAGCACGTTGTTTTTCTTGTTCAGCACGTTGTTTTTCTTGTTCAGCTAGTTGCTGTTGTTGTTGTGCAAATTCTTCTGGGGTGGGAATTACCTGTCCTTCGGCGGTAAAATAGCGCAATTTACTTTCATGGATACCTAAATATAAACTTAGCTGTTGACTCCATAATAAACCTTGGGGATTTGGTTCTATAGGTTGATATGTTCCACCTACCAAAATAAATCCAGCAAATTCTAAATTCTTGGGGTCAAACCAAAAGTATTCGGGAGTGCGAAAGATATCTTGATAAATTTGTTTTTTTAAACCTTTGTCAACTGATGCAGTGCTAGGAGAAAGTAATTCAATAATTAAATTGGGATATTTACCGTCTTCTTCCCAAACAATCCAACTATCACGAGTGCGGTTTTCTGTGTTGCGGACGATAAAAAAATCGGGGCCGCGAAAATCTTCTGACCTGCGCTGACGTTGGCTGTAATAAATAGTAATATTGCCAGCAGCAAAAAAATCATCAATATGTAGATAGTCTCGCCACCACCATTCTAAGCATTTTAATAACAGCAACATTTGCTGTAAATGTAGATATGTTTCCAAAGGCGGTTCGTCACTCAATAAATCACTGTTTGGAAATATAACATTTTCTGGTGTTGGTATATCTTTGGCGACGGACATGGTTTTTTTGTTGGCTGATTTAAGTTTATCGGGAAAGGCAGCACTTCGGCTCCGCTCAGTGAACAAATGCTAGAAGGGACAAGGGAAGGGAGACAAATGACTAATGACTAATGACTAATGACTTTTGACAACCCTAACCTTTTTCCAAACGTGCGATCGCATTATAATCGGGTACACCTTCTACGGAACGTTTACTTTTATCTAGCAGTATGTTTCCTTCAGGCCAATGTACTTGTAGGTTACCTGGTTGAATCGGTGCTAAATACACTTTTCCTGGTAACTCGCCTAAATCATTTTTTACAATTACGCGATCGCCATCTTGTAATCCTAATTTTGCCGCATCGCTGGCATTCATTAACACTGCTTCTCTCACCGCCCCAGTAATGGCATCTTTGGGTTCTTGTACCATACTATTAAACTGCTTACCCCGGCGGGTAGCGACAAAAAAACAACCTGGTGGTAATTGTTTTTGTGGTGGCGATAAAGGTGTAAAGTGCGCTTTCCCATCGGGTGTTGAAAAATTCCAGCCAAAGCATAAATGGGAACCACCATACTGGAACTGATCGCCCTGTTGTTGTAAGTGTTGAATTCCGGCATATTGAGGAATAACTTGGGCGATTTCCTGGCGCATTGCGGCTGTATTCTCAAAAGACAACTTATCTGCTAAATCTGGCTTCACCCACCTTGCTAATTCCATAAATACTTCCCACTCTGGACGCGCTTCGCCAATACGTTGTCCTGGGATTTCGGGACTGAAAATTACTCGCCGTTCGGTGCTGGTTTCTGTGACTCCCCCAGGTATTTCATAGCGAGTTGTTGCAGGTAAAAGTACTACTGTATCTGCTGGTTCTACTAACATTTGACTAGACAGTACAATATCCATATGCACCCGCAAGGGTATCTGCTTTAAAGCAGCTTCCACATAATCTGGTTCTGGGAGAACTTCGAGGAAATTACCCCCCACAGAAAACAATACATCTAATTTTTCTTGATGGGCTGCATTAATCATCTCCGGCGCAATTAAACCTGGAGTTGTGGGAACTGCAAAACCCCATTTTTTACTTAATTCGGCAGCATTTTCTGAGTTAATCGGTTTACCACCAGGAAAAACAGTGGCGTAACATCCCATTTCTGCACCACCTTGCACCCCAGAATGACCGCGAATTGGCATTAAACCGCAGCCTTCCCGACCGACAAAACCTTTGGTGAGGGCTAAGTTAATGATACTGCGCACATTATCTTCACCGCATTCATGCTGGGTAATTCCCATACTCCAGACAAATACAGCTTTGTTGGCTTTAGCAACCATTTTCGCAAAGGCGTACATTTGATTGCGAGTACTTCCAGAAAGCCGTTCTAATTCTTCCCAAGATTGGCTTGCTAGTACTTTTTTGAGTTCTTCAAAGCCAGCAGTGTAACTGTTAATAAATGACTGGTCTACCCAATCATTAGCAATCATCTGCTTAATTGTCCCATTCAAAAATGCCATATCTCCGCCCAAGCTCACCAAAAAGAAATCTTCGGCAAACTTGGTACCAAATAAAGCACTTTCGACAATTGAAGGTACCCAGTAGCGTTCCATTCCTGGTTCGCGGTAGGTGTTAATTACGACAATTTTTGTACCAGCTTTCTTGGCATAGTGGAGGTACTTCACCGTCACAGGCTGATTGTTAGCTACATTTGAGCCGATGAAGACTAATAAATCCGTACCAATCCAGTCTTTATAAGAACAAGTTGTAGCCCCCGCACCGAGAGTAGATTTAAGTCCCGCAGTACTGGGAGAGTGACAGATGCGGGCAGCGTTGTCAATATTATTACATCCCATTGCCCGCACAGCTTTCTGGGTAGCATAGTAAGTTTCGTTAACAGTGCCGCGACTGGTAATATAAAAGCTGAGGCGGTCTGGCGTGGTTGCCCGAATCCGACTGGCGATCGCTTCTAAAGCTTGATCCCAACTGACACGGCGAAAGCCTTTTTCTCCTCGCTGACGGATCATCGGATAGGGAAGCCTTCCCAAATCGCGTAATTGGGCACTTTTTTGAGTTTGTAACTGAGAAATATCCTTTAACAACGCCGTGTCAAAAGCTGGCATAGTATTCATTTGTAACAGCCGCAGCCTGACATTGCACAGATGAATACCGTCAAGCGTCCAATCTTTCATGCCGGTGGTTCCCAAAGCGCAACCATCACAGACACCTTTATTTAAAATATTCCAGGCGTAAGGTAATTGCTTGCGAGATAGCCAAATTGCGCGAAAAACTTCCCAATAGTTATTTGGGTACTGTTCGCCAATGCCAAAAGGCTTCCAACTAGCCCAGTGTTTCGGTGTCCAAAATCTTGATGGTTTGGGCAACATAGCCAAATCTGATAGATGTGGTGTGTTTCTTTTAGGCTATCGCTTTGTAGAAAATTTGAGTAGCATTTGAGCTAAATTTATTATTTGGGCATGGGGCATTGGGCATGGGGAAGAAGTCTACCATGCCCTAAAACTCCGATCCGTGTGGAGTTTTTCATAAAGATGGTTAGCGGATTTGGGTTATTTTACTGAGAACTCTGGCTGAAAGGCTTGCAGTATCTGCTTTGCATAAAATTACCGATCGTTTCAGAAATTCTGGGATTAGAATGTGTAGTAAGTAATATCGATTTTCTAAGCTGACAACTTATGAATCGCTTTACATCTTTTATTCTTGCAGGCTCATTAGCATCTATAGCCACTTTGGCGATCGCTCAATCTACTGACGCTACAACATGCGTACTTTCCCATAATTGCGACTATAATACTTCTTATACCTATAAACCTCAGATTGAGAAGGATGTAAACCAGAATCTCTACAAAACTGGTATTTTGAGTATGTTCGTCATTATTGTGACAACGAAAATAGCACAAACCGCCTTAGAGTCGTGGCTGAGTAAAGAGTAAAACTGCCTAAAGCTCACCTAGCAACTCTACGTATATTTCAAAAATATAAATCATTAGTCAATAACAAAATTCCCGACTTCTTGAAGAAATCGGGAATTGTTGTCTTTGAGAATTCCTCAGAATTATCAATTTACCTGAAATTAAACTGTTACCTTTGCTGTTACTGGTTCTTTTTTGCCATTCTTGCGTGTCAACAATCCACCCATACCAAAAGCCATCAAACCAAGGATTGTGCCTGGTTCTGGTACAGATTTAGATGGAGATGTAGCTTGATAAGTACTTTCAAATTTGTCACTATAACCACCAGAACCACCAATACTTTGAACGTGTGTAGCGATTGCTATGGTTCCAGTTTTAAATCCATTTTCGATATCACTAAATGTTTTGCCGCTTGCCAAATTAAATATGATTGATAGAGACTCACCTGTATCTACACCGTCTTTCTGATAGCCACCGTTGTTAACACCAAAAGTTAATGCGGTATCGTTCTTAGTCCAACCTAGACTCGCAAGATTTGCAAGTTTATCAGTTTTGAAATTTACTCCTGTTGTGTTACTCAGACTGGAATAACTCAAGAACTTATTGAAGTCAGTTTTGCCAAAATTAATTTCGGTAATTGACGCATCTTTTGCTCCAGTATTGTTAAATGTAAATTTAACTTTTCCGGAGCCTATATCATCAATAGAGGTTTTAAACTGGGAAGCTACATTGATGGAACCATTATTAGTTCTGTTCGTGAAGCCCAACTCAAACGCCTGTGCTGGAATTACTTGCGCGGCAAAAGCAACACTAGTTGTTACTAACAGCGCAGGAACAAATGAATTTATCTTCATATAAATTGAACCCCAAAAATTTTTCCCTTTTGAAAATATACTCCCAAAACTTTCCTAATAGCTTTCAGAGATATTAGCTTTATTAAAATTTTAATCTTTACTCAGTGGAGTATTTATACCTTAGATATGTTAATTCTGCAATAATCTATTTTCTTGGTTATAGTTCTGGCAAGTATTTCAGCACTTTCAATCAATATCAAGTATAATTTTGGTCTGCTGATACAGAATAATTTAGCTTGATGAGCGCGTTTAATTCCAGATTAAATAAATATAAAGATGTTGAATATTAACTAGAGCAGATTTGATTTAATCTACTAAGTATCAGGTAATTATTGATGATAAATCTCAGTATTTATCCATAAGTTTAATTTTTATAATTTAATTAAAAATTAAACTAGTGAGAAGCGCACACAACAAATATTGCGCCTGCAATACACCTTCTTTAGGTAGGAATTTAGCAATGAAGGAGTAGGGTGAAGACGCTAATTTTGATAAAGTTTGCTTGATATTGATTGATCAATTCCTAGTTATTTCCACAGAGATACTGCTATCCCATCACTAAGCCTTAAACCTCTTTGATGAATATAAGCTAAATTTGAGGGTAGTAAAAACCGCAAAATTAGCAACAATTAAAGCAATATGCGATCGCAAACAGCGTCAGCAGTGCAAAAGTGCGATCGCTTAATACTACAGCGCCTCTGGTGGGGAAATATCCGGCCCAACAATCACACGGGTAGTTCCAGACTTTAGTCCTGGTTTCGTGGTGGTTTGCTGCTTCTGGGTTGACTGGGGTGAGAATGAAGCTGGTTGACTATCCACATCAACTTGAAGCGTTCTGTCAGAATTTTGTGCTTGATATACTAAAGACAATCCTCCCACTGCTCCAGCCACAAAAGCTGTATAACCTAGATATAAATGCATCGGGCGGATTTCCAGTCCTAACCCACCACTAGCCTTTTGCGCCTGACACCAAGATGGTAAAGCTGCTTGCGATTTCACTGTCTCCGGTTTAGGTAAAGCAGCTGCTAAAGCTGTACCATTTAGCCCTAAAGCATTTCCAATGACGCGAATAAAGCCACGAACAAACACATCTTCTGGTAATAAATCTATATTCCCCTTTTCTAGTGCATTCATATGATGGATTGGTACATGAGTATGTTCTTTAAGTTCGATTAAAGACCATCCTTTCGATTCTCGTGCTTGCTGAAATTTTTCACCTATTTGGCGTAAATTTGTTGCATACTCTTCATTTACACAAGGCTTACTTTGTTGTTCCACTTTAGGTGGTTTGGGATTCTGATTCAGCCACCGTTTCCAAGCCGTTGCTGTAAATTTAGATTCGGGTTTTTTTGCTAAATTTGCAGATTTATCTACCTGTGATGGTAAGTTGTCCTCACTGGTATGAGTAACAGTTTCTTGGGGTTGTGATGAATTACTAGACTCTTCTTTTTGAACACTAGGAGAAATACTAGTAACATCTGTCTGTTGGCTGATATTTGTCACTTGTTGAGGATGTGTTGCAAATTGCTGAAATGTTAAACCAATAGCTTCTCTACTGACAGCTTTAAATAAAATGTTGGCTTGTTCAGCCGATGAACCTAGCAACTTCTGTAAGGTAACTAAAGCATTGCGATAAACTTTACTGCGATGCAATTTCGCTTCAATTTCACCAAGCAGCGATCGCAATTCATCTTGAGAAATTTCAATAGGAGTTTTTCCGGGAACTGTGACTAAATATACAGAGTTACTATTCATAATTTAAGTATCTTCCAGTACTGGAGCAAATAGTAGTTCTACCTGTATAATTTCTTCTTTTATTTGCTACCTGTTCCGGATTATTAGGATGAGTTTTTTAGTCGCTGCGCGTGTCATTTGTCATTGGTCATTTGTCAATAGTCAGCTAAGTTCAAATATTAGTCATTTATGAGGTGTGTAAACTTGTTGAACAAAATCATCCACCCATTGCATATATTGCACACCAGCTAAATCTGCAACGTCGTTGTGTCCGGCGCCAGGAACTAAAATTAGCTGTTTGGGTTCAGGAGCGATCGCATATAGTTTTTGGCTCATGAAAAACGGCACACTTGAATCGGCGGTACCATGTATGAATAAAACTGGCGTTTTTAACTTTGGTAATTTTTTAATCGATTCAAATCGCTGTGTCAGGATTAAATCGACGGGGAACATGCCAAACAAGTTCCTATAAGCTACTACTTCCCGAATTGAAGTGAAAGAACTTTCCACAATTACTCCAGCCGCATCTGGATGTTTGACAGCCAAATCAATGGCTATTGCACCCCCTAAAGAATGTCCATAAATAAAAATATCTCTCGGTGGAATCTGTAGCTGCTGTACTAAGTAATTCCAAGCTGTAGCTGCATCCTGATAGACTCTGTTTTCATTAGGAAAAGCACCTTCACTGCGCCCATAACCCCGGTAATCAATGAGCAACACAGAAAACCCTTGTTGATAAAACCGAGAAGCATGGGCAATGTTTGCACCAATATTGATCCCATTACCGTGCAGATACAATAAAACTTTGGCATTCGGTTGTTTAGCTGGAATCCACCAGCCGTGGATGTGTTCTACCTGACGCGATCGCACTGGTACTGGTAACCAAACTTCTTCATAAGCAACATTAAAAAGCTCTGGTGTCTTTTCCAGAGTACTAGAAGGAAAGAAGATAAACCGAGGCTGCTGAATAAAAAGAAACACACATAGGCCAAAATAGGCGATCGCGGCAATAATTGCGAAATAGAGTAGCACCTTTAATAACAAATCTAATGGTAGTTGCAGCTTGTCTATTCTCATGTACCTAATTAAGTGAAATCACGAGTATCTGTAAACATGAAAAAATTTCCTAACTGGTAGCCTGGTAATTGTCCAGCTAGGATAAACCCGAACAGAAAAATTTTAATGAGCTTGAATTATCAGTGCTATTATATACAAAAATTTACAAAAATTTACTATTTAATTTAGCTAGGGGCTAGGGAAGGGATGAGGGGGATGAGGGAGTGTGGGGAGTGTGGGGAGTTTTCTTCCCAATGCCCAATGCCCAATGCCCAATGCCCAATGCCCCATACCCATTTTCAAGCTAACTGTGGTTGATTCAAGTGCCAACTAGTGGATTGCTCATAAGCGTAAGCTACTTGAAACAGTTGGTCTTCCCGTAGTACTTTGCCAATTAGCTGCAATCCAATAGGTAGCCCCTGGTCATCAAATCCACAAGGCACACTTAAGCCTGGTAAACCGGCAAGATTTACAGGAATCGTCATCAAGTCAGTTAAGTACATACTTAAGGGATCGGTAGTTTTTTCCCCGGCTTTGAAGGCTGTAGTGGGAGCAGTAGGACAAACTAACACATCAACTTGTTCAAAAGCTTTTTCAAAGTCTTGCTTAATCAAAGTCCGGACTTTTTGCGCTTTGAGATAGTACGCATCATAATACCCAGCAGAAAGGGCATAAGTGCCAATCATAATCCGCCGTTTAACTTCTGTACCAAAACCAGTAGCGCGGGTACGAGTGTACATTGAAAGCAGATTATCTGCGTCAGGAACCCGTAAGCCATACTTAACGCCATCATAACGAGCTAGGTTAGCTGATGCTTCTGATGGGGCGATGATGTAATAGCTAGGTAAACCGTAGCGGAAGTTGGCACAGGAAACCACATGAATTTCTGCGCCCAAATGTTGTAGTTGATCGATAGCTTTGGTTACTGCTTGTTCTACCACCGAGTCCAAGCCTTCACCAAATGTTTCTTTGATAATACCGATTCTCAGCTTTTTTCTGGCTTTGAGGTCGGGTTTTAAGCTAGCAGCGTAATCAGGAATTTCCACTTTCAGACTAGTGGAGTCTTTGGCATCGTAACCTGCGATCGCACTTAATAATATTGCCGCATCTTCTACTGTGCGCCCAAATGGCCCTATTTGATCCAAAGATGAAGCGTAAGCTACCAAACCATAACGAGAAACCAGTCCGTAAGTTGGTTTCAGCCCGACTACACCGCAGAACGAAGCCGGTTGGCGAATTGAACCGCCTGTATCAGAACCAAGGGCGACAACACATTCATCAGCCGCCACCGCCGCCGCTGAACCTCCAGAGGAACCACCGGGAACCCGTGATAAATCCCAAGGATTAGCCGTGACTTGGTAAGCAGAGTTTTCTGTGGAACTACCCATTGCAAACTCATCCAAGTTGGTTTTTCCCACCATCACCGCCCCAGCATCTGCCAGTTTTTGCGTTACCGTTGATTCATAAGGCGGCACAAAATTTTCTAAAATCCGGGAAGCGCAAGTGGTGGTAATCCCTTTGGTACAGAGATTGTCTTTAATCCCAATAGGAATCCCTGCTAGCAGTCCAATTTCCTCACCAGCCGCGATTTTAGCATCCACTGCACGAGCCTGCTCCAACGCCTGTTGTGCAGTTACACACAAGAAACTGTGTAATTTCGGCTCTAAAGCTTGGATCCGGTCTAAAGCTTCTTGGGTAATTTCAACAGCAGAACGTTCTTTTTTAATTAATTGTTCGTGCAACTCGCGGATGAATGCCATGATTGCTCCCTTTGTGACTCAAGTCCTTGATTTTAGTACATTATGATTGGGAATTGGGCATTGGTCATTTGTCAATGGTCAATGGTCATTTGTCTCCTTTGTCCCCTCATCTCCCCTGCTTCCTCTAGTCCCTAGTCCCTATTTTCGTGTAAAAGTATAGCAGTGTTCGCTCTGGAATAGATTTTGTAGTCTGGGCATTGCCTGAAAATCCTGATAATTTTAATAAATTAAAGCATTGGCTAAATTTACGTAAGGAATTAATAAATAATATGGTCAAAATAGTAACACGTAAATCTTTAGGCGAACAAAATGTTTATGACATTGGAGTAGAGCTAGACCATAACTTTGCCATCAAAAATGGTTTGATAGCTGCCAATTGTTTTAATAAATCGCATTCAACTGCTTATGGCTATGTAACTTATCAAACAGCATATTTAAAAGCTAATTATCCTTTAGAATACATGGCCGCCTTATTGACGGCTAACAGTGGCGACACCGACAAGGTGCAGAAATATATCGCTACCTGTATGAGTATGAACATTCAAATCGAGCCGCCAGATATTAATCGCTCTGGGGTAGATTTTACGCCAGCAGCAGACAAAATTTTGTTCGGATTTTCGGCAGTAAGGAATGTGGGACAAAATGCGATCGCTTCGATTCTAGAAGCTAGAGACGAAGGCGGAGATTTTAAATCCTTGGCAGATTTTTGCGATCGCATAGATTTACGTGCTGTGAACAAACGGACTTTGGAGTCGCTGATTTATTGTGGTGCTTTTGACAAAATCCAATCTAACCGTCACCAGCTGATCCAAGACCTACCACTAGTTTATGATTGGGCACAATCCCGCGCTAAAGACCGAGCCAGCGGTCAAGGAAGTATCTTTGATTTATTAGGGGGATTTGCTGCTACTAATGATAAAAAAGCTAATAATGCTTTTGAAACTGCACCCAAAGCTCAAGCGGTTGAGGATTTCCCTCCACCCAAAAAATTACAGATGGAAAAAGAGCTTTTGGGTTTTTATGTATCAGACCATCCCCTCAAAGCTATTAAGCAATCATCCCTAGTTCTCGCTCCAATTAATCTTTCACAATTGGGGGAACAACGGGAAGATACAATGATTTGCGCGGTTGTCATGCTCAATAATGTCAAAAAAGTGATGACCAAAAAAGGCGATCCAATGGCAATTTTGCAAATCGAAGATTTAACTACTCAATCAGAAGCAGTAGTCTTTCCCAAAACTTACGAACGTATTAGTTCCCTGCTGGTAGTTGATGCGAGATTGATTATCTGGGGAAAAGTAGACCGCCGAGATGAACAAACTCAATTTATTGTTGAAGATGCCGAAGTAGTTGATACTGTAAAACTGATCATGGTAGAATTAACTCCCCGACAAGCAGACAACATAGAAGAACGCGATCGCCTCAGAAATGTGTTGAAAGAACTATCAGGAGACAAAGAAAAGGCTAAAATTCCCGTTATTGGCATAGTCCAAGCCGGGAATTCCCGTCAACTTGTCCGTTTTGGTCGGCAATTTTGGGTACAAGATTCTCTGAGCGCTGTTATAGCTCTGGAAAATGCTAAATTCCGGGCTGATATCAAACCGCTGACAGGAAGTTAAAATCTCAAGAACACAAACTCTGTGAAAAACACAGTTTACTGCATCATTACTTATATTTGCTGCATGAGCTTGACATAACATTTACTACTACGTCAACAGTATATAACCGGATACAAAATGCTCTGGAGTCGGTTTTTTGGTTACTTCTGCGGATGATACTTTCCCTGGTTTAATGGTATCTTTTGATGCTATGCCGTTTAGGCAATTGTCAGGGGAAGGAGCTAAGACTTGATGATCGTCAATGATCTACATAAATTTGTCTCATATTGTAAAAGAATTCAACCCCAAACACAGGATGATATCAAAAAGTTTTTTGAAGGGGTGATTGTTTTTCCCTATGACAAAGAGCTGCTATTACAAGCTTATTTATTTCTGAATATTAAAACATTATTTCCCTCATGTTATGAATTATTGTTGTTTGAAAAATCGCCAATTGCCGATTATACTGATTTGGGTAAATGTGATTTTGTCTACCTAACTAATCGTGGTAATCTGTTTTTAATCGAAACTAAATTTATTGATACAGAAGCTACAGGAGCCACAGAAAGAAAAAGAAGAAATAAGCATCGAAACAAGGTTTTTGAGCAAGTTATTACTTTAAAAAGCCGATTTAGTGAATATTGGAATCTCAGACAAGAACAATTAGAGTGCGGAGTTTTTACGACAGATCCAGAAGTGGATTGGCGGGGTAATGGTGTAAATGTAATAACTAAAACAGTAACTATCGAAAATCTGGAAAAATGGCGCAGGAATTATCAAATTATGAATGACTAATACCAATTTGGAATCCGCAATTAAGAAACATCGTAGTCCGTGCGTAAGTCCTGATAAAAATATCTTCATTTTTTGAAGATATATTGCAATTAATAAATAAAAGTTATATATCTTCCACAAAATCCCCTTGTTCTTAAAGAAGTCGGGGATCTGAGAGCTTAATGATGTTCACAAATCAAATCTTCCCCGCACAAAGACAAGCAGCAAAGCTAGCATAGCAACTTCGTCACATTTTCAGAAGCAAAGAAAGGCGATCGCCAACCAGGGAGATGAGGGGACAAGAGAGATATGGGGAGTGTGGGGAGTTTTCTGCCCAATGCCCCATTCAACAAAACTTAAAGATATGAAACTGCAACTACAGCCCAACCGATAAACTGTAAAAGTTATGCTGGTTAAAGTGGTATTAGATAATTTTTTTATGAAAGTCTCTAGTACCACAAGCCTTTGTAGTCTCCAAAAACTTTACTGTTAAGGCAAAAAGGCGAAACGACCCTAATAGCTGCACTCACCAAAATTATAAAAGAGGTAAGGAAAAAGTGTTAAGGACTCTTTTCGTAATCGTCATTGGTTTCTTACCGTCCCTGTTCTCCCTATGGATCATCCGTAAAACTCATTTGCGGACACGTTTAAGGATGAGACAAGCAGCCATGAACATGTCAGGGATGCGGGTAAGGCAAAATCTCAGTCAAGTCCAAGGTGATGCCACAGGCATCACCTACGGGGAACGCTATTATCTAGAAGGGGTTGGTTACTTAGTAGGCGACATTAGCTGCAAATTCAATGCTAGATCTGGCTATATCCGCTGTGCTGTCAATCCCAACGGGCCATGTCAGGGATGTCGCCACTACGAACCAAAGGAATTGGCTGGGAGTGAAAATCGTATTTAATAATATTAAACTATGTGAACTTTCTCTATCTAGGGTAGACCATCCACTCTCAGAAAAATTTTTCAAAAAATATTTATATTTTGGGGATGAATTGATATTAAATAACCAAATGTTCTTGTCAAGTAATTAATACATTACTTGCACTAAAATATTGATTGTTAATAAATGTTTTTAACTTTTTATAACTCTATGCTAATAGTTTTAAAACCTAAAAGTTAATCTATAATATACTTTTTTTCAAAAAAACTTCTAAATTTAGTATTGCAATACCAGATAATTGAAATACACCAAGGTAAAATAGAAATAAATTCAGAAATAGGACAAGGAACAGAATTTACAATTCTCTTGCCCATAAAAACGAAAAATATCGAGTAATATAAATGCAATATGTCCTTGTCCGAGTAGCCGCAATCCCCGATAAAATATATGACAATTTATTTTTATAATCTTCGCGAACAATATGGTTGTTTCTCCAACTTTTCAGCCCACGGTTTTGAGTTGGATGGGTTATATTGGTCTACCAGCGAACATTATTTCCAAGCACAAAAATTCGTTGGAACCTTGCATGTTGAACAAATTCGTCTAGTCAAAAGTCCTAAAGATGCAGCGAGAATGGGACGCGAACGCAGCCGTCCCCTACGCCAAGATTGGGAACAAATTAAAGATGACGTGATGCGAAAAGCAGTATTACGCAAATTTGAAACCCATGCAGATATTAGGGAAATTTTACTTTCCACAGGCGATGAAGAAATTGTGGAAAACTCTCCGATTGATTTTTACTGGGGTTGTGGAGCTGATGGGAGTGGTAAAAATATGTTAGGAATCATTTTAATGGAAGTCAGAGCAACACTCAGCTGAATCACCAAAAATTAAGGTTTGAGGCTGGACTTGTGGCGCATAGGTGATGAAAAACTGGTCAGCGTGAAGATTTACTGATAATTTGGGGAATACTAAATGATATCACCAAACTTAACAGGACTTGGTCGATGTCTACAGGCGGATGGAATCCTAACTTTAAGAATACAGATCCCTTAAATGTTCCACAACAATATGGAAAATTAAGGAAGCGTAACACCATTACCCATGATTTTGACCAAGCTTCATCAGCAGAAATAACTATTTCCCAAGAAAGTAACGGCCAGTTATTAGAAGCATCCAAACTACTACGTCAAGGAGTCCAACAGCAACAAGCTGGTGATTTAACTGCTGCAATCGAGACTTTAGAAGCATCTCTGGTGCTGTTTCAAGCAGTAGGTAATTCTCCTAAACAGGAACAAGTGCTTTCCTTATTAGCATTAATAGCTTATACAGTAGGGGACTACCAAAAAACTATTTTCTACTGTCAACAGTGTTTATGCTTGATGGGGGAAACATCAGATTTATCAGTGCGGATACAAGTGCTTTCTCATTTAGGAAATGCTTACCGTCACCTCAACGACTATGACAAAGCTATTGAGTTTTTAGACGAGAGTTTGAAAATCACCCAGCAGCAGCAAGACAAGCGCTCTCAAGTCGCAGCTTTGAATAATCTGGGTTTGGTTTATAAAGCTATAGGTAATTTTGAACAGGCGATTAATTATCAAGAACAAAGTTTAGCAATTGTCCAGGAACTGCAAGACCATTGGGGTGAGGAACAAGTCCTCAAGAATTTAGGTAATGCTTGGTATGCATTGGACGATTACCCAAAAGCGATCGCATACTATGAACAATGTGTAATCTTATCACGCTCCCTGAACAATCTGCGTAGTGCTGTTCTTGTCCTCAAGAATCTGGGTAATGCCTGCTATGCCTTAGGCGATTATACCAAAGCTATTATTTATCATGAAGAGCGTTTGCAAATAGCTAGAGAACTTCAAGACAAGCGAAGTGAGGAACAGTCTCTCGGAAGTTTAGGAGTTGCTTGTGAAGCTTTGGGTGATTACAAAAAAGCAATTACATACCATGAACAACGTTTGTTTTTAGCACAGGCGATGAAAGACGTTCGTAATCAAGAACAAGCCCTTGCTAGTCTCAGAATTGCTTGTTACGTCTTAGGCGATTATGCCAAAGCCATGCAATACCAAACAATTAGTCAATAGTCAATAGTCATTGGTCATTGGTCTAGGATTAGCCCTGGTTCCTTGACCGCTAATCCCCAGTTAGAGATAAACTGAATTAGATGTGAATCAGGAAATTTTTAGGCGATCGCTAATTAATTGGGACATTCAAAGACCGATAATACCAGAAGTACTACACTGAGATTAGACAGGTGCTATTGATTCCGACTTCGAGATTTTCATGAGCAGCGATACCCAACTCAGTCTATTTGACGACTCCAGCTTTAACCAACGAGATCTGATTCCCACAGACGCTAAAATTCCCATACCTGCCAATACTTATTCTGACATGACGGAGTTGGCACAGCACTGCAATCAGTGTCACCGTTGTGGATTAGGAGACAACCGCACTCATGCTGTCGTTGGCCGGGGAAACCTCAAAGCACAGATTATGGTTGTTGGGGAAGCGCCAGGTCAAAATGAAGACGAAACAGGCTTACCGTTTGTCGGCAAATCCGGGCAGCTGCTAGAGAAAATCTTAGCCTCTGTGAATCTCAGTACTGAGCAGGATGTATATATTGCCAATATCAATAAATGCCGCCCACCAGAGAATCGGGTTCCTACTACTGAAGAAATGGCAGCTTGCTTACCCTACTTATTAGAACAAATTCGACTGGTAGATCCCAAAATTATTTTGTTAACTGGTGCAACTGCTGTTAAAGGTTTAACTAGTGATAAACGCGCTATTACGAAAATTCGCGGACAGTGGATCGAGTGGGAGGGGCGTTTGTGTATGCCAATTTTCCATCCTTCCTACTTACTGCGGAACCCTTCAAGAGACGTAGGAAGCCCGAAATGGCTGATGTGGCAGGATATACAGGCTGTGCGTGCCAAGTACGATGAAATTCGGGCGATCAAGTAATATGGAGACAAGGGAAGGGGGACAAATTATTGTTGACTGTTGACTGTTGACTATTGACCCAAGGCTCGTTTTCCTAAAGATAAGCAAATTGCATCGTTTTGTGGGGTATGAATGCGGCTGCAAAGGACATCACGATAGTGTCTTTCTAAGGGGTTATGGCGCGATAAGCCAGGATTACCAATCAGTTGCAGTCCGATTTCCACGGCGCGAATGGCGTTATTTGTGGTGATATATTTTACGGTTTGTGCCTGTAATACTACGTTGCTGTCATAATTGGCGGCATCGATATCGTTGGCTAAACCATAAATTAGGCGATCGCTTGCATATAGTAAAGCTTCCATTTCCCCGATCGCTGTTTGAAAGCGGGGTAGTGTTGCTAAACTCGCTCCTAAATTAGTAGGCGATCGCTCATTTAAATATCCTACTAGCCAATCTCGCGCTGCTTTGGCTACTCCCTGGTATAATGCACTCAACCAGAGGCTATTACCAGCTAATTGCAATGGATCGGCAGACGACCAAGCTGATAATGGGCGAATATCCAAAGCATTCTCTACAGGAATTAAGACATTTTCTAAAATCAAGTCGTGGCTACCGGTCGCCCGCATTCCCAAGTGATCCCAAGTTTCTTCAATGCAGACACCAGGTAAATTTCGCGGTACAAGAAAATTACCCACTCGCGGTTCTATTTCTGTTGTGCGTGCCCAAACCACAAAGTAACGCAAAATTGGGCTGCCTGTCGTGTATATTTTATGTCCATTTAATAGCCAACCATTAGCAGTATATTCCGCAGTGGTTGCAGGTAATCCGCCCCGCGCTGGTGTACCTAATTCCGGTTCCACACGGGCAGCATTTATTAAAGCAATACCTTCTACCGATTCTTTACACAACCGCTGATAAATGTCATCTGGCCAGCGACGGGTACGTCCAGCATTGGCGTGTTGTAAATAATGCATTGTCAATACTAAAGCCGTAGCCGCATCCCCACCCGCTATGGTTTCAATCACCCGACAGACAGTAGCATATCCTACACCTTGACCGCCAAATTCTTGGGGAATAGTCAAATTTAGGAGTTGTGCTTGCTGGAGGGCGGTAAAATTCTCAAAGGGGAAAGAAGCATTGCGATCGTGAACTGCGGCGCGAGTCGCAAACTCAGCAGCTAAGGCGGCGACACGCAAAAATAAATCGGTGGTAGATATTACTGGAAATGTATTAACTTTGACCATATTTACTTCTTTTGTGTCAGCAAAGGATGGGTGAGCAGATATCTATACGCGATATGCGAGTTATTATTAAAAATTATCAGATATCTTCAGGACTTACGCACAGGTCACGGAAAATCAAACCGCTCCAGGACACAGAGTACACACAGAGAAGTCTGAGCGTCGGCTTCCGACGATGGCTTCTCCCAAGGGGAGACGCTGCGCGAACGCCAACGTCTTCGACGAACAGAACTTCGGTAGGAATAAGAGTTTGAGAGGTTTTTTGCGTAAGTCCTAATCTTATATGATAAAAATATTTACTCGGTCAGCAGTAGTTCAAGCTATATTTATTTTTCTCAACAATGCCCAATCCTAAAGGTAATCCAGAAAATTTAAAAAAATTTGTCACCGACAGAGACGAGCCATTAACACAAAGAATGAATTTACGCATTAGCAAAGGAATGAAGGAGGAATTATCAACAAAAGATAACCCTCCAGAGTTTTGCCGTCAGGCGATTCAAAAAGCACTAGATGAGGATAGAAAGAGTAATGAGAGTTAAGAACTTATAAATAGTTGTCGCTACAGGATTATGAAAGAATTAATGATACTGCAATATGGTGGGCAGCTCACACCCAAATCAGCGCGGTAGGGGTTTAGCAATGCGCTTTACCCTGACGACAGATGTAATTTTCTCAACAAACATATTTAGTAGATCTTGACATCCTCACCGACCTAAAGGAACGGTGATTCCCAAACCTCACGATTTGAGTTTCTGCTTCATAGCAACTGCCTCCACCCTCAAGGAGTTTTATGGTCTTATGTTCGCTCCACAGACTAACCCCGCTAGTCCAGCGGTTTTATGTGTCGAATACCCAAAAGGAATTCTTATCTGTTGTTTTGATTCTAGGGATGTTTGCCATTGCCCTATCCTCTTTTCCCGGTCTACCGATTTGTCTGCGCCGCCAATTTTACTGGACTTCGCTCGTTAGGCTGTCTGAATCCATCGTCTCGGGTGGGTCATTGACCATCTATATTTTAATATAAAGCCGTCCTACAAGGACGGGGTTTCTACCCAAATTGTCGATGAAAAAGCTGATTAACAATCCAGAAGATTTTGTCCGCGAAAGTTTACAGGGATACGCAGCAGCTCATGCTGATTTAATTCAAGTGAGTTACGATCCTACCTTTGTTTATCGAGCCGTTGCACCTATACCAGGAAAAGTAGCAATTATTTCTGGTGGTGGCAGTGGACATGAGCCGATGCACGCGGGTTTTGTCGGACAGGGAATGCTGGATGCAGCTTGTCCGGGAGAGGTTTTCACTTCACCAACTCCTGACCAAATGCTAGCAGCTGCTCAGAAAGTCAATGGAGGGGCTGGTATCCTTTATATCGTCAAAAATTATAGCGGCGATGTGATGAATTTTGAAATGGCAACGGAATTAGCTCGCAGTGAGGGTATCCGAGTGCTAAATATTGTGATTGATGATGATATCGCAGTCAAGGATAGCCTTTATACTCAGGGCAGGCGGGGTGTAGGCACAACAGTACTAGCAGAAAAAATTTGTGGTGCGGCGGCGGAACTGGGTTATGATTTGCCGCAAATAGCTGATTTGTGCCGTCGGGTAAATTTGCATGGACGGAGTATGGGAATTGCTTTAAGTTCTTGTACAGTACCGGCGAAAGGTACACCAACATTTACATTAGGCGATCGCGAATTAGAAATTGGGATTGGGATTCATGGTGAACCTGGTAGAGAACGCATCCCTTTACAATCGGGAGATGAGATTACCGAAAGATTAACGCGATCGCTTATCGAAGATACAGGCTATCACCGCACAGTCCGGGAGTGGGACGAAAACCAAGGGGAATGGGTAGATGTAGAATTGACAGATCCACCATTGCAAACAGGCGATCGCGTTTTAGCTTTTGTCAATGGTATGGGTGGTACTCCCATTTCTGAACTATATTTGGTCTATCGCCAACTAGCACAAATCTGCGCACAGCAGGGATTGCAAATTGTCCGCAATCTCATAGGTTCTTATATGACATCTTTAGAAATGCAAGGATGCTCAATTACCCTCTTGAAATTAGATGATGAAATGCTCAAGCTATGGGATGCACCAGTTAAAACACCAAGCTTACGCTGGGGAATTTAGGGGACTCCAAAAAATAAATTATTTCGTTAAAGTCGTTGAGAGTTGACGGTTGACTGTTGAGTGTGAATTGTCAACAATAGTAATGGAATATTTTTTTACGAGTAAGTCCCTGAGTGGAAAGCGATCGCGTTAACGATTTTTTGATAAAGTGATGCTTTGTCAACGCCCTTCACCTCTATGTCGTCCCAGGTATCGCTCCCCCAATCGCTCCATCCATACCTACCGCTCACCGCTCTTGCGCCTATGCAGGATGTGACAAATCTCTGGTTTATGAAGGTGATTGCCCACTATGGTAGTCCTGACTACTTCTTTACTGAGTATTTCCGCGTCAATGATACCTCACGGCTCAATCGTCACATTCTCTCAGCAATCACCGAAAACGACACCGGTCGCCCGGTTTTTGCGCAAATGATTGGCGAAAGCATTCCCGACTTAGTCAGAACAGCAAAGGAACTCTGCCGCTATAATATCGCTGGCGTTGACTTGAATATGGGCTGTCCAGCACCGCGAATCTATCGCAAAAATGTCGGGGGTGGATTGCTGCGAGAACCGGAAAAAGTGGAGCGGATTTTGGGAGAACTGCGACAAGCAGTCAACGATCGCCCTTTTACTGTCAAAATGCGCGTAGGCTTTGAAAATACAGATAACTTTGACAAAATTCTCGATATCATCAATCGCCACAGCATTGATTTGCTCTCTTTGCATGGTCGCACGGTAAAAGATATGTACCACGGGGTAGTGAAATATGATTTGATTGCGGAAGCCGTGAGAAGAGTTGATTGTCCAGTGCTGGCTAATGGCAATATTAACTCGGCGACAACAGCTATGGAAGTGCTGTCTCAAACAGGGGCTGCGGGTGTAATGGTGGGACGCTGGGCGATCGGGAATCCTTGGATTTTTCATCAAATTCGCCAGGTTTTGCGAGGAGAGCCGATCGCGCCCGTTCCTTTAGTAGAGGTACGCAACTATATTGATCGTTTATGGCAAACCCCCACAGCGTCAACTATGCCAATGCGATCACGCGTAGGCTACATGAAAATGTTCCTTAACTATATTGCCCTTAGTGTTGACGCTGAAGGTCATTTCCTGCGGCTGATGCGACAAACCCAAACCGAGGTAGAAATGTTTAACCTGTGCGATCGCTTTCTCCTGACTGATATTACGAAAACTTTAGCCCTCGCACCCTACGCAGGCGTTCCCTAAGGGAACTCCAAGAAATAAATTATAGCGGTTCTCGGTTGAGTCCAATACACCTTGCAAAGAAAAGGGACTAGGGGCTAGAGGCTAGGGTTTTGTATTTAATGCAAATGAAAAGCGCCCAAATTGTAGGGGCGGGGTCACCCCCATTGGTGTCAACTTAAGTCAAAACGCTTATTCCACAGGCATTTTACCCCACCCCTCAATCCCCTCCCCGCTTGCGGGGAGGGGAGGTTTTGCGCCAGCAAAACTGGGGTGGGGTAACGCGGATCTTGATGGTAGGTGATTTAATTCAAAATTAAGTCTTGATAAGGGTTTCACGTTAAGTTGACACAGGTGGGTCACCCCGCCCCTACGAGTTACTAGGGTCGCTTGTCGAAGCCAGTATAAAGTACCATAGCTTGTCCGTTTGCGGTTGTTCTTGCCGGAATCTCGTCTCTTTTGAGCATTTTGGTGCTGTTAGTGCGTGTTTCCTCAACCCAGATTTGATAAGTATCTTTATCGAAAAATGCCTCAGCTACTCCGGCGAAACTCGCACTAGCATTGACGATGCGGAAAAGTGGTTCTTGTGGATTTTGTTTACTAGTGGCATAAATGAATCCACCGAGAAGTTCTGTAAACCCCCCATTGGTGGTTTCGATTTTTGTTTTACCCCTCTCTGTCTTCAAACCCAGAATCCAGAGTGTAGCACCATTATTCACCAGATTAGTTTCTGAACCGCTCTCCAGATTTAGCTGGCGTGCCCAAATGTGTTGCGCCGGGTTGAGAAATCTGAGTTTTCCCATGACAGCATCATCAATGAAAAGGTCGCCACTACCTTCGCTTTCCAGATCCAGGTGAGTGATACTACGGTAAACAACAGTGCGATTAGCAACATTTTTCCATTTTAGCTTTGAGTTATACCCAACAGAGAAGTTCTCAACAATCAAGGTTGGTTGCTTACCGTTGTCTGCTACTATCTCGCCATTACCTTCAAATCCTCCCCCAGTACTGACAAATCTTTGCACCTGTCCTCTGAGTTTTAGGGAACCGTTAATTGTAAACCTACCATTTGGCACCAAGACTGTGGTTGCACCAGAATCGATTGCAGCTTGAAAAGCATCTGTATCATCCTTTTTATCTTTGGGAGTCGCGCCAAACTTCTCAACACTCACCCAAGTTTTTGGGTCATCCCATGCTAGCTTAGGAAATTGCTTAATCGGCAGTTGTAGAGAATTCTGTGGTGAAGCAAACTTAGAAAGAATGGGACGGGAAGTAAATTCATCAATTGCAGCTTTATTTATGCTCTTAGCCGCCTTGCGTGCATTACTGGAGAACACGCCGCTGTAGCCAGAAGTGACGACGTTTCTGGCGTAGATAAACCCAGCGGAAGCAATTGCTGAAGTATTTTTTGCTCTACCACTACCGGTCAGTTTGGCATTCACCAGAGTTAACATACTTCCTGGATCTTTGTCTTTATTCGGATTTCTGCCATTGATAATTGCTGGTACGGAATTAAAACTACTGAACCCCTCAAGGCTCATTACTTGTCCGCCATTGTAAATACCTGCTCGGTTTTGCTCGCGGACTGTGATGTTCTGCAACGTTACGCTGTTAAGAACATTGTTTGTCCGTATCCCGTGATCGAATCCCACAATCTCAACATCTTCCACCAGCAGCGGCCCAATTTCGCCATGAGTGAGTGCTAATCCTGTTGTTCCTTGTCGGTCAGGAGAGATGATTTTCACACTGCGAACTGCGCCTTGATTGTTGGCGGCAAAATTTAGTCCTTCTGCTCCCGGATTTTTATTTCCGATATTAATAGTGAGATTTCTCACCGAATTACCAAAGCGCTGCGCTACCTTACTCGCTTTGAAATCTTCAGATTTGGGATTTAAGTCAGGGTCAAAACCTGTAGAAATTACTGGTCGCGGCTGGTTAGAATTTTGGAAATTGGGAGAGTTATCTTGGAGTTGAATAATCACTCCTTCTTTACTTTGTCCTTGCAGCACAGTTCGCTTGTAATCGGAACGCCCACGCTTACCTTTAGGCCAGTAAAGGGAATTGGAGATATTATATACACCATTGGGTAAATAGATTACTCTGCTTCCGGCGGGAAACTTACTGAGTGCTTTTTGGATAGCTTCAGTATCATCTTGGCTATCGTTGGGTCTAGCGCCATATTCTGGTGCAGTCACATCGACTATCTTTGCATTCTCTGGATAGACAATATTTTCTTGGGTTGAGGCGATCGCAGCTCCTAAAGCAACAATATTATTTTCAGCAGTTTTGCTCGAGTCAACGCAAGTAGTTAGGAAAGTTATTAAAAATAATAAAGGGAGTAGTTTTAAGACTAATGACCGAGGAAGAATCATAAACGCCTATTTCCTTGGCTAATTTCTACTTCCCACTTTTACACGAACTTAACATACGTAGCCGTACAAATTCGGATATATGGCTACATTACCTTAGCTAATATTACCAAACTCAACAGAGGTGAGAAATGGTCAGTAGAGAGCAGATTTTGCAATGGTTACAGTCATTTGCCACCGAAATAGAGCAAAATAAAGAATATTTAACCGAATTAGATGCCGCGATCGGTGATGCTGACCACGGTATTAATATGGATCGCGGTTTGAAAAAGGTGATGACTCAGTTACCAACTGTCGCCGACAAAGATATCGGTAGCATTTTCAAAGCAGTTAGCATGACTTTAATTTCTAGTGTTGGCGGTGCGAGTGGCCCTCTTTATGGAACTTGGTTTTTACGTGCTAGTACAGATGTTACAGATAAGCACGAACTGACTGAGCAAGATTTAGTGAAATTACTTCAATCTGGTTTAGATGGGGTACTTGTGCGTGGTAAAGCCCAATTAGGAGACAAGACAATGGTAGATGTCTTATCTCCCGCAGTGGTAGCTTTTGCAAAAGTTGTCGCTGAAGGTGGAGATACAGTCACAGCTTTGCAGCAAGCTGTAGCTACCGCCGAACAGGCGCTGAAAGATACCACACCGATGTTAGCCAAGAAAGGACGGGCTAGCTATTTGGGAGAACGCAGTATCGGACATCAAGATCCAGGGGCTACTTCTGCTTATTTGATGTTGAAATGTTTGTTGGAAGTAGTTATCTGACTATTTTATCTTTGGCGTTGCTGAATCCAAAGATGAAATTCTGAAATTAGAATTTTTTCCATCAGTTTCTTTGCCTCTTTGTGTAAGACAAATTTGTCTTCTTTAGGACTTACGTAAGTGTCATATTTTTTCAGCCAAAACCGTCCATAGTCAAGAGTCAAATGTGCAACAAACCTTGACTATTGAATCTTAACCAGAATATATCTGCCAGTTGCGTAAGTCCTGTTCTTAATCAGCAACATCAATTTTTGACTATGATTAAGGTGTTACCTCACTCTCACCACGGATAATCTTGAAAATATCTTTGACGATTTTGTTACGAATATCTATTAAATTAGTATCGTTCCATTTTTTACTTTTAAGTTGATGAAAATACTTAACTAGGCGATCGCAATGGTTTTCAAGATGTCCATTATAACGCTTTTGCCCGCAAGACTTTTGCAAACCAGGAGTTATAGAATTAGGAGTGGGCAAACTCTCTAGTAAATTATCAATCACTCGCCAATCAGAAGTTTGATCGTCCAAGAATAAAATTACTTTACATGTAGCCGCCCAAATTTTGCCTAAGTCAGCAAATTGTGTCAGACGGTGCGGATATAAACCCCTGACTAACTCATCGCCATTTTGAAATATTCTTTCGCAATAAATTTTTCCGTCTTCAGAATCTCTTCTGGCTATAATTCCATCTTCCGCGATCGCTGAACAATAGGTAAACATTTTAAAGGCTTTATTTAGCCTAATTTTCAGTTCGCTTTCTTTGTGTTTATCATCACATAATTCCAGCATTCCCATCGCAAAAATTATAATACTTGAATGTGTCCCAAATAAGTAGATTGATTGGTCTTCTTCTGGACAGATTTTCTTTAATATAGAAAAATCAATATTTATGACATTTTTTGATTCATCATATCTTTTCTCAGATTCTGCACTACCTTCTTTCAGTTCTTGAATTAATGGGGCAACTTGGATTTGGATGTTACCATAATTCTCATAATACTTATGATCTCTAATAATATTAGTGATTTTGCCACCATTATCTTTAATTTGCTGATAGCATATTTTCCCACTTTGATAATAACAAATTATTGCATGTTCTATCAATCTTCTTGCCCAATCTATACACTCTTTTTTACTGAATTCCTTATGTGGTGATGGTTCGTAATCTCCTAAATAAGCAACCATGAGATAACACCAGCTTTGATAAGCAGTCCACGAAGAATATAATGCTGTACTCCCATCTCTAGCTGCATAAATTCGTGCCTTTTCCAGCAAACGAATTGGCTCTATAAAGCTATTAAATCCGCGACTGGGAAGGTCTGTATAAGAAGATGTGAATATATAAAGTTTAGCCCGGTGTGCATTTATTCTTGAGAATAAATAGAAAAAAGGATGAAAGTTACTTTGAGCGCAAGCACTAATACTATAATATTTTCTTAAAAGTTGCTTCAAATATTCCTCAGCATAATTTAAACTTTGTATAGCTGCTCGAATTGAGCTAGAGCGTTCACGGGTTGATTGAGTATTGTCAGAATCGACATCATCCTTTAAATCGGTTAAGTAATGATAACGAAACTGACATAAATGGTATTTTGCTAGTAGTAAATCTCTGAAAAAATAGTTTTTCCCTTTTCTGGCTTTTTCTATATGAGATTTGAGAACATCTAAATATTTTTTAGCAATGTGATAAAGACCTTCTTTGAGATAACCTTCAGCAATTGCTAGGTGAGCATCATAAGCTACTGAAGTCCAAGGACTATCTGCATCTTTTTCGATAAAATTATAATCATGATCTACAGTACGATATCGATTGTGAAAAATCGTTTGATTAAGATAACCCTCCATTGCTTTCAAAGAAAATGGATAGAAATTTAAATAGCTTTCAGCTTTTCGGAATGCATTCAATTCCTCAACACGGTAGCAAAGTTGAGTTAGATATCTTACAGGATTAATTCCAGTCTGTTTAATTGCTCTTAATCTGGCATGAAGTGCAGCCTTTGCAGCCACTTCCACCAAATCAAAACCGCAGTATTCACCGTAAGCAGTTTCATAATTACCTACTACTGTATCGTAAGTTTTATTCTCTTTCAATGCATTTTCAATATCATCTTTTTTGCAGAGATTAACTAAAGTATACGACCGGACTAAGCTAGGACTACCAAAAAAATCATTGTTACTTAAAATAGTACGAGCTACAGGGAAATAATCGATTATTTCCGGGATATCCCATAAAAGAACTTTATTAATTGCGGCAATGATATGATAAACAGGACTCCCGATTCCTGTGATTTCTTCAAAAAATTCTAGTTTATTTTCTCTTTTATTAAAGTAACTGCTTTGCTTCTCTTCTCCTTCAAAGGCTGGTGTATAATTTTCGGGAAATCTTACGTAAAAATGGACTTTTATTTTATAAGCAAACTGTTTTTGTAGCCCATTAATATCTTCTTTATCTTCCTTCCCACCAACCAATTCCGGATTGATTAAACCATTTTTATGATATTCATCTTTTAGATATAGAGGTAAGGGCTTTGTTTTTTCAATTTCAATATGTTTAATATTAATGGGAAATTCATCAGTTAAAATTTCGTTCTCAACAATAGAACGAGTTAGATGCTCAATAAAAGCAGGAGATAAAAAATTAGAATTCGTCTGTAATTCTTCTACATTTTTAGTCTCTAGCAAAAGTGATTTAACTTGCCTAACTCCACATTGCAACTCAAGTCGGTTAATTTCCCTTTGAACTTTGTTAACTAAATTGTCTGTTTTATTTTTTTTGTGAGTTGTGTCTAAACCTTGATACTGTTCTTTAATTAAGTTTTTAACTTGGCGTTTAATTATATCTGTATGTGAAATGTTTTCTCCATTTTGTCTATTACTGAATTCAGCCTGCTTTAAACAGTGATAAATATTTATCGCTCCCTTATAAAAGGAGATAACGTCTTCATATTTTAAGCCTTTGACTGTATCAGTAACAATTTCTAATAATTGTTGTAGTAAATTATCTCCCGGATGTATGGGAAAGTTTAGTTTTTCCTTTTCTGCAATACTTAGTTGATAAAATGTGCGAAATGCCCTTAATTTTTCAGTTCTTGTTAAAATACGAGGAATTTTGTTTTCTGGAGTCTGCGCTTTTTTCTTTTCCCAGTACTCTTGAATTGCAGAGAGAATTTCTACTAACTTTCCGATAGTTAGTCCGGGAACAGGTTGCTCCGATTGTTTTTCATTTTGCTCATAGTACTGAGGAAAAACAGAACGCAGAACACGCCTAATAAAAATCCGATTATTTGTTTGACCCCATTGCTTGGCTATACTACTTTCATTAGGTTTCGGGTTTTCTTCTGTTGGATTCAACCCTAAATCAGTCAAACATTGCAATAAGTATTGATAAACAGACTTATCACGTTCTTGGTCTTCAGAGCTACGTCGTCTTGTCTGTGAATCTTGACTTTCAACGGAATCTGAGTTTGAAAAACTGTTGTTACTAATAGACTGCTGATTTCGTTTACTCATATCTAAGCTTCTGTATTTCTATAATTTAAAGATATTTAAAGTTCAAGCATCGCCAAAACCTCCATTTTTTTTTGTACATTTTGTACAAGATTTTCCAGTTCAACTTACTACTATCAGCTTAGTGTTAGGTTATGTACCAGCAATCATCAAACTCAGCATCTCCAGTATCTACAGTATTTATGGCCTATGCTCACTAGTTGCTCCAAGTGTGGCGACCAAATGCCCAGGCTCCTCTGCCTTTTGCCTGGTTATATTTTCCTACAATTAGAATAAATGGTGTTTATAGTATCGTACATCTTGAACAGCCAAGATATATTTTTTGTACATCTTGCATAGTCGGTCTGTAAACATATAAACTTATTATCTTAGCATAGGTCAAAAAACCTGTAACAAGTGAACTGTCTTCTTAATTATGAACAGGAGTGGTATGAAGATATTTGCTTACCATGCCGAAGATGAAAACCCAGTGTCCAAGCATCGTGGTATTGATGCACTTGCCACTGCTTTAAGAAGAGTTCATCTGTCTGGGATTAAAGCGAATCAAATAAAGCACCAGTTCCAAGAAGTAGAAGACAGCTTAAAAAGCTTATTAGAAAGCGAAACAGAACCGATAAGAAGTTTTGTTGAGTCAAAAAAACACTCGATTAACTCTGAATTTGAAAGTGTAAGCACTCAATGGTTTAGTTTTACTAAAACGCACATAGTTAAGTTTCGTCAAAAGTATAAGAGTATACCTGTTTATGGCGCTCAGGTGACTGTTGAAGTTGATGAAAAGAATGAACTGTTGGCAATCAACTCAGCTATTGGTGATCCTAATGGACTCAATGCATCTCCTCAAGTGGAACGCGATGAAATCAAACATTTGATTGAAGAAAAGAAAGGTTATAATTTGGCAGATGTAACCTTAAATCCAACTCTTTACTATTACTACGACTCAAACAACAAGTGCTGGCGACTGGTTTATATTACCGACATTAGGTACAAAGATCCCGAAAATCAAGTCAGACAGACAGAAAACAATAATGACTTCAAACCTATACCAGAAATGGTAGACTATGTAATCGATGCTCATACTAAAGAGATAGTTGTAGAACTACCTCGTATGAGAACGCTTCAGAAAAAGTTGAGGTAGAAACAAGAGGATTATATGGATCGATGGGAGGAAGACAATGATTGATTGCTTTGGTGACCCCTGTTCCTCCCATTGCCCGCAAAACTCTGATTCACAACTATCAATCCTAGAAAACAGCGAACTCAGTGTATGCAGCTATAACTTTGAGTTTCGTAGTTACCAGCATCACAAAGGAGATCTTCCTGGAGAACTACTAGTTAACGGTAATTGCATAGAGCAATGTGTGACTGCTCATAATAATGTTACCGAGGTGGCAAATTTTATTCAAAATGTACTCCAGTACCAGCCAACCAATGGCAGTACTGCACAGTATATTTGTAGTATTAACTGTGTTGAAAATTATGATCAAATAGAGTGGCAATATGCCGCCTGGCTTGATCCGTACGAACAGGCGATCTTTGGACAGTGCATGGTCAACGGAAAACTACGTTCCCTTGCAGTTGCTCAAGACATAGTTGCTCATGAGTTTTTCCACGGATTAACCTATCAGATAGTAGGGTTGGATTATTATGGGCAGTCAGGGGCGCTAGATGAATCCTATGCAGATATTTTTGGTATTTTGGTGGCTAATTTCCAAAATAGTGATATTGAAACATGGAACTGGGAGCTAGGAAGTGGCTTTGGTGACAATGGTCGAGCAATTCGGAGTTTAAGCAACCCTGCTATCTACGGTCAACCGGAGCACATGAATAATTACCGCATTTTACCTGACTTTGATGATTACGGTGGTGTTCACTACAACAGTGGTATTCATAACAAAGCGGCTTATTATTTACTGAGTTCTCAGGATGCTGAAGGTAACTACCTCTTCGATGCTACTTCTGGAGCTACACTTTTTTATCTAGCTTTAAGCCAGTTGTCCAAACAATCAGTCTTTAGTGATAGTCGGCGTGCTATTCAGCAGGTTGCCAGAACCCTATTTCGCCAAGATTCTAGCAAGTTAGAGAAACTTAGAGCTATTGCTACAGCTTTTGACAATGTAGGGATTGGTGATAACATCGGAATTTTTGAGTAAGGGATTTGTTTATCCTTCTATTAGTAAACTACCCAGAAGGTGGTCAGACCCCCGTCGGGGTCTGTTAGTTTGTCAGCCTCAATCGACTAAATTCGTCTGGACAAGAATACTAACGCAAGATTTAAGTGAATATACGGTGTTGCAAAGAAGGCATTTGCCGACGGACTTGCTCTAGGCGAGAGGGTTTGATTTCCGCGATCGCTATTCCTGGTTGTTCGCCAGCATCAGCTAAAATTACACCCCAAGGGTCGATAATCATGGCGTGTCCGTGGGTTTGTCTTCTGGCGTAATGAGTGCCGGTTTGGGCAGGAGCAATTACGTAACAGGTGTTTTCAATTGCTCTGGCTTGTAGTAATATTTGCCAATGGTCTTTGCCTGTGAAGGCAGTAAAAGCCGCTGGTACAAACATTACATCGGCTCCTTTATCTGCTAAATGTCGGTACAATTCCGGGAAGCGGACATCATAGCAAATAGAAAGTCCCAAATTACCCAATTTTTCTGAAAAATACACAGGTGGCAGTTGCTTCCCAGCCATGACTGTGCTGGATTCTTGATAGGTGTTGCCGTCCGGGACATTTACATCAAACAAATGTACTTTATAATACCGACAAACTTCTTGTCCGTTGGGGTCAATGAGTACAGTGGTGTTATAAAACTTACTTGTATTATCGACAAGCACGGGAAAGCTACCGCCCAGGATGGTCACTTGAAAACGCTGGGCCATTTTTTTCAGAAATATTTCGCTTTCACGGGCGATCGCTTCTGCTTGAGCAAGTTTGTCTTTTTCTTCTCCCATAAAAGAAAAGTTTTCTGGCAAACTCACTAATTCAGCACCTCGACGCACGGCAAGTTCAATTAATTCTTCCGCCTGTGCCAAATTTTTTTGTAAATTGGGCACACTAGTTAATTGGATAGCAGCTGCTAAATAAGGCTTCATAGCTTAGACAAAAAACAATGAATTGTGCGAGGTAGATTCTCAAATATACCGTTACTTAATGAACTGGGGAAATCAGTTAGACCAAGGTTAGCGTTGCTTTTGTTTAAGAAGCTGATTATACTCATCGTCTTAAGATCAATCTTGCTATGGGTTATAGTCATCTGCACACATTGAGCGCTAGGTTGTTATCAAATGTTGATAAATGCTCTTAGCTGTGGATACCTCTGCTCTCGTTCAAACGTTTATTGCTGTATTTGTCTTAGCGGATGCGATCGGTAATATACCAGTCCACATATCGGTGTAGTTTTGGGTATTGTGGCAGCAATGTTTATGAGTTGGGTAATTTTACGTCTGGGAACCCACATCGACAAATGGATTGGTGCTGAAGGTGGGGTAATTGCGACTCAGCTTTTTGGTTTTCTGTTGGCGGCGCTGGCGGTGGAAATTGGTAGTACGGGAATTCGGGAGTTATTCTTTTAGTACCTATTCCCCAAGTTCTCCTACTCTCAATTTTGCTTCTTTACGTAAAATCATCCGGTAGGTATGGCAAGATAACTGCAATTCATCAGAGTCAGGAGAGACATTTAAAGGATGAATCCAGTGCGATCGCTGCTACAAGTGTTTGGTAGCCGCAAGATGGCGGCTTTATTATTCCTCGGCTTTTCATCTGGTTTGCCGTTACTCTTAATCGGTAATACCTTAAAAGCTTGGATGACTGTAGAAAAGGTAGATTTGGCAGCTATTGGCTGGTTTAGCCTAGCGAGTTTACCTTATTCGTTAAAGTTTCTCTGGTCGCCGTTTCTCGATCGCTTTACTTTGCCCTTTTTAGGGCGGCGGCGGGGTTGGTTAGTTGTGACGCAGCTGTTGTTAGTAGTTGCGATCGCCATTATGGCATTCCAGCAACCTAAACAAGCATTACAGCTGCTAGCCATTAACGCCATAGTCATTGCTTTTTTAAGCGCAACTCAAGATATTGCTGCTGATGCTTACCGCACGGACGTTTTGCAAAAACTGGAAATGGGCGCAGGCGCAGCCGTTTTTATTTTGGGTTATCGTCTTGCGTTGTTAATCGCAGGTGCTTTAGCATTGATACTGGCCGATAGAATACCCTGGTCGTCAGTTTATTTGTTGATGGCTCTTATAATGGGATTGGGGATTTTTGCCACTTTGTTTGCACCAGAACCAGCCCAAATTAGCCCTCCAGCCTCTTTAAGCGCTGCGGTCATTTTACCTTTTGGCGAATTTTTCCAGCGCCAGGGAGTTATGCGAGGTATTTTCGTGCTTGTGTTCATTACTCTCTACAAACTGGGTGATGCTTTACTGAGTAATATGACCACGCCGTTTTTGCTGCAAATGGGTTTTAGCAAAACCGATATCGGCGCTATTCAAGTAGGTATGGGATTAATCGCTACCATAGTTGGGGCGCTCTCCGGTGGGGCAATTTTAAGTAAAATCGGCATCAATCGGTCACTTTGGGTATTTGGTGTTCTCCAAGCTGTGAGTAATTTTGCGTACTTATCTCTAGCTTATATCGGTCAAAACCATCAAGCTATGGTTCTAGCGATCAACATCGAACAGTTTTGTGGCGGTTTGGGAACTGCTGCCTTTGTGGCATTTTTAATGAGTATGTGTAACCAGCAATTTTCCGCCACCCAGTATGCTTTGCTTTCTAGCTTGATGGCTGTCAGCCGCGATATTCTCGCGTCTCCGGGTGGGGCGATCGCCCAAAGCACAGGTTGGCCGTTATTTTTTATGATTACCATTGTTGCTGCTGTCCCAGGACTGTTGCTGTTACCAGTATTTGCCCCCTGGAACCCACAACCAGTAGCAATTCCTAGACCTGGACTTGAAGAAGAAGAGGATGTATGGGAAACCAAGTAGTTATTATTGTTGGTACGTTTATCCTCTTGCTGACTGGCCTGCTACTAGGCTATGTCCTCTCGCAATTAGTATTAGGATTTTTGGGCTTTAACCTCCTAAATTTTTTGGGAGCACTCAGCCTGATTCTGATTTTTGGCACGCTGTATTACGTTTTATTTTGGCAATTGCGCAGAGAACAGATCCAATCAGAGTCATTCAATAGCGGAATATCAAACCAACCAGACACATTTATATATGAGAACGATATCAAGAATCGCTTGATTGCTCGGTTGGATGGTGACATAGATACTGCTGAACGGTTAATTGCACAAGCCAAGGAGAATTTTCCGGGGATGTCTGAAGATTGGTATGTTGAGAAAGTAATTGATGATTTGGACAGCGATCGCTCCTAACTTTTGTTTGCGATCCCCTCAACACAGGTAAAATAAATCAAGAAAACTTTACAAATCTATAGCTAGGTGCTGATAAAGTACCTAGTTCATGCTCATCCAAATTATGGCTATTTTTCGTCAATACATTGCTCCTTTGTTGGTAGTGCTAGTATTTATCCTGGCTTTAGTAGCAGTCAGCGCCCGCATCTTTTTACCCTCAGATATGGCCGCCCCAGCACCGATTGAAGAAGTCGGGGTAATAGTTCAGATGAGTGCTATTCGTGCCTGAGCCACTGCTACCAGGGTACAGTATTCGCCTAGGCTCCGCCTTAGATCGGGCGCTACTACTCAAATTCATGCAACGGAGTTACCAGGATATTTTTCCCCCAGGAGACTTTTCCCACCTCGCACAAACAGTCGAGCAATACTTATCCAGTAACACGCCCTTGTGGTGGGTAGATGAGGATAGAGAAGTAGGGGAACAAGACAGGGAGACCAAAAGACGCGGGGACAGGGAGAAAGAACTCTCCGCGTCCCCGCGTCCCAGAGTCTTTGTTTCCCCCTCATCCCCCGTTGCTTGTCTCTGGGTAGGAAATGCCATCGATCAAATTAATGGAAGTCGCCATGCGCATATATTTCTGTTATATGTTGTTCCAGAACATCGGCGGCGGGGTATTGGGACAGCGTTGATGAAATATCTAGAAAATTGGGCTACTCAAAGAGGCGATCGCCAAATTGGGTTACAAGTATTTCAATCGAACCAAGCCGCTTTGAATCTTTACGATCAACTTGGTTATCAAACCCAATCCCTGTGGATGGTAAAATCACTCAATATAGAAAAATAAACTAGTGCAGCATGGCAGCAAAACTTAGGCAGTTAAAATGTAACAGACATAAAGTCTTCTGCCTTCTGCCTTCTGCCTACTGCCTGATTGCACTATTATGTATGACGAAGAAGACCTAAGCCTACTTGATATCGAAGTCGAACTAGAAAGCCCCTTGGATCGCCTGGAGCCACTTGCTGAATCAGAAGTGGCAAAACCCGATCCGGAAGAAATGCTCGCTTTGTTAGACAATTCCCAACCGCAGCAACGAATGCTAGCGGCGCGTGCTTTTTGCGACATTGAAGATGAACGGGCTATTCCCCATCTGATCCGGCTGTTAACAGATACCTGTCCCTTAGTGCGGGTAAGCGCAGCCTATGCCATAGGGCGCAATCCAAGTCAAGATGCAGTAGAGCCTTTAATTACGCAACTCAACCGAGATTGGAACGGCTATGTGCGTAAAGGTGTGGTTTGGGCTTTAGGAAATTGCCGCGATCGCCGTTCGTTAGCACCCCTAGCCGACGCTTTAAGAACTGATATTTCCGCTGTGCGTTTGTGGGCTGCTAGCGCCTTAGCACAAATGGCAGAAGTCAGTTATGAAGCAGTTCTCGGAGCAATACCACCACTGATTGAAGCCTTAGTTAAAGATCCAACAGCCGCCGTCCGCAGTAACAGCGCTTGGGCGATTGGGCAATTGTGCCGCGAACTACCATCTAACGTAGTTTATGCCACAGCGATCGATGCTTTAATTGAAGCCTTTGCCGAAGATAAAGATTTAGGTGTGAGAGAAGACGCTAAAGCTTCACTATTAGGTGTAGGCGATCCTCGCGGTTTGCAGTTAATCGAAACCTTAGAACAAGAAGGATGGTTTTAGATCGCGTTGCGTGAAAGGCGATCGCACACGCATCCTCATATTTTCCACCATACATATAGTAATCCTATATGATTTGTGAAAATTCACCTTGTCCAGATCCCCGACTTCTTGAAGAAGTCGGGGATCTAACTTTTCGCGAATGATTTAGGACTGCTATATCTTGCGATCGCTGTCCCGTTATATAAAAGCTGCAATTGTCGTCTCCAAAATGGCAATTGTAGTGTCCGAAATGGCAATTGTAGTATCAAAATCAGCAATTGTAGTGTCCGAAATGGCAATTGTAGCGCCCGAAATAGCAATTGTCGTCTCCGAAATAGCAATTGTAGTATCAAAATCAGCAATTGTAGTGTCCGAAATGGCAATTGTAGTATCAAAAATGGCAACTGTAGTGTCCGAAATGGCAATTGTAGTGTCCGAAATGGCAATTGTAGTGTCCAAAATCAGCAATTGTAGGGACACAGCAAAACCTGTGTCCTCACAAGAAATCTATCGATATTAAAATTCCCCTAAATAATTACCCATTCCCCATTCCCCATTCCCCATTCCCCATTCCCCATTCCCCATTACCCATTACCTTTCCCCAATCAATGTAAACGCCGCCCAATCGCCGGGAGACGGAAATTTCTCCTTGGTTTTCAACATCGCCTGACGCAACGCCAACGCCTTATCCGGCTGAGTTTGCAAACTTTTATAAAATTCCACCATTAAATATTGTGTCGGTGCATCAGGTACTTGCCATAGGGACACTAGCACACTGGGAACACCCGCAGTAATTAAAGAACGCGACAACCCAATCACACCATCACCAGAAAGTTTCCCTTTCCCGGTTTCACAAGCACTTAAAACTACTAATTGCGCATTAATTTTTAAATCTAATATTTCCTCAGCTTTGAGTAAACCATCATCATTACCCGATGGTGCAAGGGCTATCCAGCTACCCAAACCCCGGTTATCATCCGCCCAACCGTGAGTAGCTAGATGAATCACATCAACTTGCGATAAGCGTTGCAGAATATTTGCTTTAGTTGCATCTTTACCCACAATTGCCTTAGTTTTTAATAAATCGGCAATAGTTTTTGCTTCTTGTTCCGCCCCTGGTAGTGGATCTAACCGTGTTCCCGATTTACCTGGTTCTGTAGATACTACAGGCATAGTAGGATTACCGACAATCAAAGCGTTATGATAATTAGTTTGTCTCCCTTGCTCTAATTGATGAGTAAAGTCTAACACCTGAATTGCTGGGGCAGTGAGAATGGTATGTTTTTCAACTAAATATTTACCTTGTTCATCAAGCAAAGCTGGGAAAGGTGCAAGAAATAAAGAACCTTGGGGAATGAAAATAACTCGCTCGCTAGGATTTTTTGGTAATAGCTTGGCGATATCTTTAATTAAGATATCATGCAGTTTTTGTAATGGCTTTTTAACGTTTGCCGCCTCAGGATTTTGACTGACAGTAATACCGCCGCGACCTCTACCCACACCAATATTTATCCGACTATTGGTAACCAATTCATCTAAAGTAGTATTATCTTTTTGCCACAGGTGTTTAAGGTCAACTTTGCGGAATGTGACTTCCCCTGTTGGCTTGACAACCCAGATATAGAGGTCTGATTCTTTAGTTTGTTGTTTACCTCCTACTTTGAAATCATCAGTAATAATAGAATATTGAATGAAGGTGGCATTTTGCTGTTGAGCAATTTGTTTAATTTCAGCAATTGTTGGTGCTTGCGGTGATTTATCCGCCTGTTTATTATTAGTAGATACACGAGATGCTAACAACTCAACAAACGCCCTAGCGCGACCATGTTCGGCAATTTCTAAAGCAGCATCGGTTTTATTTTGGGCGATGAGGACTAGTTGTAAAATTCTGTAGGTGCGGCTTTGGGTGTCAAAAAGTGAAACTTTGTTAGTATCAGCTAACTTTTTACCTCGCAGAGATTCAAAAACCTGAATTCCCTCATACAAGGTTTTCTCTGCTGCGGGAAGATTACCAAGTTTGTAGAAAGCAGCTCCTAAATTGTTTAAAGACTGTCCCTCGCCTAGTCTATCTTTAATTTCTTTGGCGATCGCTAAACTCTGCTGCTGGTACTCTATCGCTTTTGGGTAGTCTCCCAATGCATAGTAAGCAATACCGAGATTACCCAGAGACTGTCCCTCCCCTAATTTATCTTTAATTTCTTTGGCGATCGCTAAACTCTGCTGCTGGTACTCTATCGCTTTTGGGTAGTCTCCCAATGCATAGTAAGCAATACCGAGATTACCCAGAGACTGTCCCTCCCCTAATTTATCTTTAATTTCTTTGGCGATCGCTAAACTCTGCTGCTGGTACTCAATCGCTTTTGGGTAGTCTCCCAATGCATAGTAAGCAAGACCGAGACTACCCAGTTCCTGTCCCTCCCCTAATCTATCTTTAATTTCTTTGGCGATCGCTAAGTGCTGCTGCTGGTACTCAATCGCTTTTGGGTAGTCTCCCAATGCTTTGTAAGCAAGACCGAGATTACCCAGAGACTGTCCCTCCCCTAATTTATCTTTAATTTTTTTGGCGATCGCTAAGTGCTGCTGCTGGTACTCAATCGCTTTTGGGTAGTCTCCCAAGTTAAAGTAGGCAAGACCGAGATTACCCAGAGACTGTCCCTCCCCTAATTTATCTTTAATTTCTTTGGCGATCGCTAATCTCTGCTGCTGGTACTCTATCGCTTTTGGGTAGTCTCCCAATGCATCGTAAGCAAGACCGAGATTACCCAGCGCCTGTCCCTCCACTAATCTATCTTTAATTTCTTTGGCGATCGCTAAAGTCTGCTGCTGGTACTCTATCGCTTTTGGGTAGTCTCCCAATGCATAGTAAGCATTACCGAGATTACCCAGAGACTGTCCCTCCCCTAATCTATCTTTAATTTCTTTGGCGATCGCTAATCTCTGCTGCTGGCACTCAATCGCTTTTGGGTAGTCTCCCAATGCATCGTAAGCATTGCCGAGATTACCCAGCGCCTGTCCCTCCGCTAATTTATCTTTAATTTCTTTGGCGATCGCTAAGTGCTGCTGGTGGTACTCAATGGCTTTTGGGTAGTCTCCCAAATCAAAGTAAGCAAGACCGAGATTACCCAGCGCCGCACCTTCGCCTTGACGGTCTTTGATTTCACGGTAAATAATCAGTGCTTGTTGCCACGATCGCAATGCTGCTTCAAATTGACTGGTATCAAACTCCTGATTACCTTGCTCAAACAGTCTATCAGCTTCGGCTTTCCGCGCCTGTGGGGTTTGGGCTAACGCCTGGGTTATTCCCACTGTGGGTAGGTTGATGGGTGTTTGGGCGATGGTGGTGAGTAGGGCGATTAGGCTCACAAGTGCGATTTTCTGTATTTTCATGGTTGTTACTCAGGTGTCCCTTTCAGTAACATATATCTCTGTGATGGCGAAGCCTATGCAGTTTTGGGCATCCCTTCGGCTCCGCTCAGGGCAAGTGGGCATTTGTCCTCCTTGTCCCCCTTGTCCTCCGAAGGCTGAGCGAAGTCGAAGCCTGTCTCCCTTGTCCCCCTTCGCTTGTCCTGTGAAGCATCAAGAATTTTCTCGCACTAAGTGAGTATTTATTCACCTAATTGTTAATTATTAAAAAATAATAAAGAAATCTGCATATTACTTCTGTTCAGTACTGATAGATAAGTGCTTCAACTAGAAGCCACAGTCATCAGCTGTCAATACAGTTACAACAGGATTACAGTATGCTTCAATACACTGAAAAGCCCTGCTATGTTTGCAAAAAGATGATTCGTTACCGCATGGAGGTAGAGATTACCCCAGGTGGAACTAGTAAAATTTATTGGCAGCCAATCGGTGTGACTCCAGATCAACCAGATATCAACAAATGTCCCATATGTCGTCGTCAGGTTTCTAGAATTTTTGGTTATTCTTTGACAGCTTGTCTAGGTGTGAGTTAAGTAGTCACATAGCGATTTTATGTAGGTATTGCCGAGAAAGGCTGATACGGTAGATATTTGAGGTATGCGGCAATACCCATTGTTTGATTTTTGTTCTCTTAGGCATTACCAAAAAATAAAATATTGAAAATAAGTTGGCTTCATATCCCCTTTTTCTTAAAGGATACTGCTGGCGAATGGTGGGTTTGACCCCTCAATATTGATATACAGTGTTCTCTCGCTTACCCGATATATCGCCCGCAGGCTGGAAGCCTGGGGCTAACGCTACAAAGCCCACCTCCGTGGGCTGAATTTTCTTAGCCCACGGAGGTGGGCTTCGTTCGATTAGCCGCACCCTTCTAGGGTGACGGCGGGATTTCGGGATAAGCGACGGGTTTTACCTCTGATTCACCAGCTGTATCCTTAAAGAAGTCGGGGATCTAAGATTTCACGAATGATTTAGGATTGCTATAGACAATCATTCACCACAGAATCACAAACTTACAGCAGTTTTCACGTAGTTGAACCACACTCTCAGGGCACAGCACTGCTGTGCCCCTACGACAAATGTGGTCTATTTACAGGAAGATGCTGTAAATATGAGTTTTTCCTGAGTTTACCCTAAATTTTGATTGAACAATTTTCCTATGAGATTTTCATCATAACTTCAGCGCTATTTAGGGTAACCGTATCAATATGTTGACTTATATGAGGTGCAGCAAATTATGACAACTCCAACCCAGGAAGAAATCAGATTAGCAGCAGCCCACAATCATCAAGTTCATTGGCGCAGATGGGGGCCATATTTGAGCGATCGCCAATGGGGCACGGTCAGAGAAGATTATAGCCCTAATGGTGCGGCGTGGGACTATTTCACCCACGATCAGGCTCGTTCTCGCGCTTACCGCTGGGGTGAGGATGGGATTGCAGGGATTTGTGATAATCATCAACGGCTGTGTTTTGCGATCGCCCTTTGGAATGGTGAAGACTCGATTCTCAAGGAAAGAATCTTTGGGTTGACAGGAAATGAAGGTAATCATGGGGAAGATGTTAAGGATTATTACTTCTATTTGGACAGTACACCCACTCATTCCTACATGAAGGCGCTGTACAAATATCCCCACAGGGCTTTTCCTTACTCTGAGTTAGTTAAAGAAAATCAACGGCGCGATCGCCTACAGCCAGAATTTGAACTTTTAGATACAGGTATATTTGACGATAACCGCTATTTTGATGTTTTTGTGGAATATGCGAAAAATTCTGCTGAAGATATTCTGATTCAAATTAAAGTAGTTAACCGAGGGACAGAAGCCAAAATTCTTCACTTATTACCTACTCTTTGGTTTCGCAATACTTGGTCTTGGAATGGAAATAATGTTAAACCTATTCTCAAACAGCTAAATTCCGGTAATAGTTGGCAAATTATTCAAGCCGATCATCCAACTTTAGGCAGCAGGTGGTTATATTGTCAGCAATCATCGGAGATTCTATTTACAGAAAATGAAACGAATCATCAGCTATTATTTGGTTCTCCTAATCAATCAGCTTATGTAAAAGATGGCATTAATGATTATATTGTATCTGGGAACAAACAAGCTGTAAATTCCGGTAAATTTGGCACGAAAGCTGCTGCTAATTATGTTTTCACAGTGGGTGCAGGCGCAACGGAAACTGTTAAATTAAGATTGAGCGATATACCAAATTTAGCCGCACCTTTTGACTTAGAATTTGATACAATATTCTTGGATAGACAACAAGAAGCAGATGCATTTTATCAACGAATTACGCCATTTCCCATCAGTGCAGATGAGCGAAATGTGCAACGACAAGCATTTGCAGGAATGCTGTGGAGTAAGCAATTTTATCACTACATCATCGAAGATTGGCTAAAAGGCGATCGCAATACACCACCCCCACCGCCAGAACGTTGCAAGGTCAGAAATCGGGAATGGTTCCATCTGTACAATGAAGATATCCTTTCTATGCCTGATAAGTGGGAATATCCTTGGTTTGCAGCTTGGGATTTAGCATTCCACACCATTCCTTTAGCAATGATTGACCCAGACTTTGCCAAATACCAATTAGATGTTTTAACGCGGGAATGGTATATGCATCCCAATGGGCAGATTCCTGCTTATGAGTGGCAGTTTAGTGATGTTAACCCACCAGTTCATGCTTGGGCAACCTGGCGGATTTATAAGATTGAACAAAAAATATATGGACGCAGCGATAGAAAGTTTTTAGAAAGAGTATTTCAGAAATTGATGCTGAATTTTACCTGGTGGGTAAATCGCAAAGACGCTGAAGGTAATAATGTCTTTCAAGGGGGATTTTTAGGATTAGATAATATAGGAGTATTTGACAGGAGTGCTACCTTACCCACAGGCGGACATATCGACCAATCTGATGGTACTAGTTGGATGGGGATGTATTGCCTAAATATGTTAGCGATCGCCTTAGAATTAGCCAAAACCAATCCTGTTTACGAAGACATCGCCACCAAATTCTTTGAGCATTTTCTTTACATAGCCGATGCGATGAATAAAATTGGCGAAATCGAAGCTAGTTTGTGGAATGAGCAAGATGGATTTTACTATGATGTCCTGAATTTACCTGAAAAACAGATTACCTTAAAAGTCCGGTCAATGGTCGGGTTAATTCCTTTATTTGCGATTGAAACCATTGAACCAGAAACATTAAATATGCTTCCTGGCTTCAAAAAACGCTTGGAATGGTTTATCAAAAATCGCCCAGATTTGCGGCAAAATGTCGCTTGTATGCTAACTGAAGGGATGGGTGCGAGAAGATTATTAGCAATTGTGTCACGAGATAAACTCAGAAGTATACTGCAAAAAATGCTCGATGACAACGAGTTTTTGAGCCAATACGGTATTCGCGCCCTTTCTAAATTCCATGCTGAACATCCTTACATTTTTAATGTTGATAGTTGCCAATTTTGCGTAAATTATGAACCAGCGGAATCTAGTAGTGGTTTATTTGGTGGTAATTCCAACTGGCGTGGCCCCATCTGGTTTCCCGTAAATTTTTTACTCATTGAATCTCTGCAAAAATTTCATCATTACTTAGGCGACGATTTCCTAGTAGAATGTCCTACTGGTTCTGGTAAAATGATGACACTGTGGTCAGTTGCATCTGAATTATCTCAAAGATTAATCCGCATTTTCTTGCAAAATTCCTCTGGGAAACGACCAGTTTATGGTAATACAGAAAAATTTCAAACCGATGCACATTGGCGAGATTTGATGCTTTTTTACGAGTATTTTCATGGCGATAACGCAGCCGGAATTGGTGCGAGTCATCAAACGGGATGGACAGGTTTAGTAGCTAAACTCATCCAGCAATGTGGGGAATATACAGCCCAAAATCAGCAACCGGAGATAGATAAAAAAACTCAAGCGATCGCCTTATATTAATAACGGAAGTTGCGAATTATCTGGTGATGAAGGGGGATAGGGAGACAAGGAGGACACACTTCGGCTTCTCTCAGTGACCGGAAGACAACTGACTATTGACTATTGACTATTGACAAATCCCAGGAGAACATAAATTTTGAAGACTGAACAAAAAGAGAATTCGCGACTACGTTGGATTGATTTAAATCCCGCGATCGCATCAGTCGATGAAAGTACAGATATCATTGCGGGACTGACTCAAAATCCCAAAACTTTGCCCTGTCGTTACTTTTATGATGATCGAGGCTCAGAACTATTTGAGCAGATTTGCGACCTAAAAGAATACTATCCTACTCGCACCGAACAAGCAATTTTAGAAACATACGCTGCTGAAATTGCCCAAATGACAGGCTCTTGTAATTTAATAGAACTAGGTAGTGGTAGTTCGCGGAAAACTCGCCTGTTGCTAGAAGCATACAGCGAGATAGTTCAAGAACTAGAATATTACCCAATTGATGTTAGTAGCGGTATCCTGAAAACAACTGCTTTGGATTTGCTACGTCAATACCCCAAATTAAAACTTTGTGGTGTAGCGGGAACTTACGAACAAGCATTAGCCCAACTTCCCCCAGCAGAATTAGAAAATCGGCTGTTGATTTTCTTAGGAAGTACCTTAGGTAATTTGAATGACGAACAATGTAACAAATTCTTCACCCAAGTTCAACAAGCTTTAAAACCAGGAGAATTTTTTCTTTTAGGGGTAGATTTGCAAAAGCCGATAGAAATTATCGAAGCAGCTTACAACGATTCCCAAGGAATCACCGCAGCTTTTAACCTCAATATTCTCAACCACCTCAATCAAAAATTCCAAGGTAATTTTTTCCTGAACAATTTTGCCCACTGGGCATTCTACAATCAAATAGACAATCAAATCGAAATGCATCTGCGGAGTTTAACACAGCAAACCGTCGTTCTAGAAGCTTTAGATTTGGAAATCTCTCTCCAAGCGGGAGAAACAATTCGCACGGAAATATCCCGTAAATTCCACATACCTACGTTAATCTCAGTGCTAGAAAGCCATTCATTGCAAGCATTACAGGTATGGACAGATCCCAAAGCATGGTTTGGCTTGATACTTTGCCAACGTCAGTGTATAAATACTGAGTGTCCTTGAGGGGGATGAGGGGAGTGTGGGGAGTGTGGGGAGTGTGGGGAGTGTTGGGGATGAGGAAGAAAATACTTCCCTGTCTCCCCCCTCTCCCTCATCTCCCCCCCTGCCCATGCCCAATGCCCCTTCCTACCCTTCCTTAATTTGCACACCCGCCTTTTCTGGGTCAAAATCTTCGGGAAAATGGGTATTGCGATCGCAATCTGCTTTATCTAACTTTGCGCCTGTTAAATTAGCTAAACGCAGATTCGCGGAAAATAACAAAGCACCCCGCAAATCAGCATCTTTGAGATTAGCGCCACTGAGATCTGCAAAGCTTAAGTCACAGCCTCGAAGATTAGCACCACTCAAGTCAGCTTGACTTAAGTCAGCCTCGCTCAAGTCAGAGCCTTTGAGGTCAACACCTTGTAAATTAGCATCACCCAGTTCCGCTTTGCTAAAGTTTCGTTTTCCCGATGTGTAGCTCTCCAGGATATTAGCTACAGTATTAATGGGCTGTTGAGCATTTGTTTCTGTCATTTCCTCACGAGTTCCTCAAATTTTTTTCCTAGTTTCAAAGCTATAGCCATCACCACAGTTTCATCAAAAACCAGTTTCATCAAAAACAAGGAAGGAGGGCTAACTCATGCCATCCCTTAATTTGTTAACTGTTTTTAATCCCTCAAATTATTGGCGAAGCGGTATTTGTACTATACCCTGGCAAGCGATCGCTCAACAATTTCAAATTTCACCAGAGGAACTCATTTTAAGCGATTTGCGCGACCTTTCACATCAACCGCTAAGTGCCCAAATTGACCGAATTGACCCAGAAGACCCCGGACGTGACACCCTGGTTTTCCATCTACCCCAGCCCATTCCCCCAGGAACGGAAGATGATGTCTTAGCCTCAACCTTTATCCGCATAGACCGAGGTAAAGCAATACAACCAGGAAGCGGTGAACCATACTTAGAAGTAGTCTCCGGTGACGATAGACGAGAACGGGGAGTTAGATTTGTGAATAACCGCCTGATTGTCTGGTTTAATTTAATACCTGCACCCGAAGATAATCAACGCAACTGGTTTTCTGGTTCAGCTAGCAGCGTCCAACTAGATCGCCAAGAAATGCTCGATCCATTCCCAGCTGCGATGGGGGAATGGCTAGGACAAGATCCAGAAAAGCGTTGTATGCAGGTGAGTAAACTCCAGTTACCGGGACTTTCCTATCCTAAATCACCGCACTATCAAGTCTCTTTGTTCAATCATTCTTATCGACTGGTATCTCAATCAACTGGCCCTGTACGTGCCACAATTACCATAGCTTCCGAACCCTTCGATTATATGGGGACAGATCCGGTTACCGGTCATAACCGTCATTTAGTATGTGAACTGTATCGCGTCATTAGCTTATATGCTGGCGCAGATTATTTGATTGAGGAATCATTCGTCAAAGGAAAACCCAAAGCCCCTGAAGACAGGGTAGAAGGTGCAGAAATAGTCAATCTTGACTTTGGCTTGCAATATTTTGCGCACATGAATTTGGGACAAACCCAGGACATTGAACAAGTCTTTCCTGTCCCCGATTGGTTCGCCGTTGGTTCAACAACAGAACCTTATGCAGCTTATGGTTTAGCAAATAACTTGCATATTGAATCGGTAACACACCCCCATGAAGGTAATAAAAGTTGTTTTTCCTGGCAATTATTACCTGGTAAATCTGCAAAATGCTTGCACCTATTTATGCGTGGTCAACCACAAGGATTTGATGCGCGAGTTGGTCATTCTTGGTATGAGTTGATTTATCGACCTCTCAAAGCGGAAATTTATCCAGATCCAGCGGTGAACATTCCACTTAAAAATAGTAGATTAGTTCCTGCTTGATGCCGAATAATAATTCAAATTGGCCAAAGAAAAGCAGAAGGGAAGAATTTATTTTCCCTCTGCCACAAAGTTAACAAAAAAATTTCTTAGGGTGGGCATTTCCCACCTTAAAAAATCACACTCCTTGAACTTTATTTACAATTAAATAGCCACGATCGCCTGCAACGTAAAAGTACAGATAATTGTAAGGGCACGGCACTGCCGTGCCCCTACCCGCGTACCTCATTTACCTGAAATACGCTGTATAAGTTTAACTTAATACCAATTGGAAAACAGAATGCAAAAGATGGTTAGTAGCACTACAATGTTGTGCCCTTCCGAATAATTTAAGTGTCGCAAACATTATTTGAATCGGTACGAGTTCGATTTATATATTTACCTGATCAAAAGAATAACCCCACATTTATGTGAGGTTGCTTGATATCTTTAGGTTCAGCTTTTTGTAAGTAGAGGCAGGAGCTAGGACTTCTTCTAACCTTCTTGTATTTTAGAGTACCGTAATCGTTATTACCTCAGACATTACCATCAGCCAGTTTGCAATGTGTCCAATTAAGGTGAGTGTATGTGCTGAACTATGGGCAGCTTTTTATCTTTTCGTGGCGTAAACTTCCATAGGTACTTCCGTGATTTCCGGTTCAACGGCTGTTAAATGTTGCTCTAAAATTTCTAAATTGCGAATATTTGATTTGTAAAAAGCATCAAATAAATCACCTACTAAAGGCACAGTACCAACAACCGCTTCCAAACCCACATTGAAAATCATTTTGGCTAAATCTTGGTGCGGTATACCGAAGCGTGTGGCTAAAAATATGATATATGCAGAAAACGCGGTACTAATTAAATCACCTGCACCAGGAACTAAGCCAATTATCGGGTCGATTCCTATGCGAAAACCAATCCCAGGAATGCGTATAGATGTATCCATGAGGCGGCTGAGTTTGCGGATGCGGTTGAGAGTAGCAAGGCGTTTAGCAGCGTCCATAATTTACGATATTTACACTATTATTAGGTTGCACCACTTTGGATTGCTTGTCTTGTACCGTTAGCAAGAGTATCAGAGCCAGCGAATTTATCCCAAGAAAGAATCGAAAATCCTAACTTGAAAATAGGGGCGAGGAAAGAGAGATTTTCATGGGTGCTGGTCTGTTGGGTAAAATTCTTTATTCAAGAAAGAGCATCAACGACACTGCTCACCATACGTGGTTAAATTTCTGCCAAGTTTTCTGATTGTCGTTTTTACCAGATGGCATCTGAGGATTGATGTATAAGAATGCCGCTAAAGCTACTCCAATCACTAATACTACACCCAGAATTCGCCAGAAATTACTAGGAAGTTTCTCAGGTGTTTGTTGGTGTGTCCTGGGTTGAAAAATTGTCCCCTCGGTTGCTGGTTGGGGTACGGGGCGCGGTTGATAGATTGTCCCCTCGGTTGCTGGTTGGGGTACGGGGCGCGGTTGATAGATTGTCCCCTCGGTTGCTGGTTGGGGTACGGGGCGTGGTTGATAGATTGTCCCCTCGGTTGCTGGTTGGGGTACGGGGCGTGGTTGAAAAATTGTCCCCTCTGGTTTGCTGACTTCAGGATGATTTACAGCTGAAGCCGCAGCTGAATTTTGATGATGATCTGGATGTGGTGTAGGACGGGGTTGAAAAATTGTCCCCTCTGGCTGGTTTTGGGCAAATGCTTGCAGAGGTCGCGAAACGGTTTCTGGCTCTAAATCTTGATTTGGCAAAGCTTGAGGGCGAGGAATGGTGTCTTCCTGTCCTTGGTTTTGGGCAAATGGTTGCAAAGATCGGGATATGGTTTCCCGATCTGAACTTTGATTTTCCCCTGGACGGGGTTGAAAAATTGTCCCCTCTGGAAGGCTTTGCGCCATCGGTGTCAGGGGTCGGTTGATGGTTTCTTGATCTGAACTTTGACCTTCCTTAGGTTGGGGGCGAGGAACGGTTTCATTTTCCCCAGGGCTAGGCTCAATTTCTATGCGCGATCGCGGTATGGTTTGGTTGTCTACATCTTGATGATAGTTTGGTTGTGGGCGAATAATTGTTTCATCTTGCCCAAGGTTTTCCTCAACTGGTTTTAGCGGTCGCAGTATAGTTTCGCCATCATAGGCGGGAGGTATAGTTTCTGCAAGTTTACTCTGTTCAGGTATTAGCGGTCGGGGTATGGTTTCGGAATTGTTAGCTGGTCTGGGTACAGTGGGATGAAGTGCTATCGCCTCGTCAGACTCTACATATTTAGCCGCCGCTTGCAAAGCTTGATCCAGTTCTGCTACACTGGCGAAGCGGTTCTGGGGATTTTTTTGCAGACATTTCAGTACTACTGCTTCTATTTCCACTGACAAATGCTCACACCCTGGTTGCTCCCGCAGGGGCTTCGGTGGTTCATAAGCATGAGCTAATACCCAAGAAGCTTCGCTGATATTATTCGCTTTGACGCTTAAACCAAACGGATCTCCTCCACCCAGCATTTCATAGAGGATCAGTCCCAAGCTGTAAATATCTGCCCTGGAGTCTAGGTTTTTATCGCTTTGCAGCTGTTCCGGTGCGGCGTAGCGAAATGTCCCAATAAATGTATTCGTGATATTCGTTTGTTCTGAAGATTCATTACGGATTTTTGCCACCCCAAAATCCAAAATCTTCACCCACTCGCCCAAATCTGTGGGCACTAAAAATATATTGTCTGGTTTGAGGTCGCGATGGATGACTTTAATATGCTCAGTGCTTTTACCCCCATCCCGTTGTAAATTTACTCCCGCATGGGCTAGCTGTAGACCTTTACAAACTTGCGCGATAATACTGACAGTTCGCTTTACAGATAACCGCTTTTCCCGCAGCAGTAATTGTCGCAGTGTTTGCCCCCGCAGATACTCCATTACATAAAACGGATAACCTTCTGTTGTCACACCACAATCACTAATCTTGACAATGTGGTCACTTTGCAGCGCTGCACAGACTGCTATCTCACGCTCAAAGCGCTTGCGCATCTCTTGTGATGCCACTAGGGTATCTTTGAGTAACTTTAACGCTACCTGCTGACCAACACGGGTATCCATTGCCAGGAATACTTCTCCCATGCCACCACCCGCTAACCGTTTGTCTAAACGGTATCGTTGGTTGTCACCAATAAAGCGCCCATTCCAAGAATTTGACGATGGTAGTGGGGATGTCATCTGATAGAACCCATGCTAGTTACTTTACAAGTTTTAATAGGTTACAAAAATAAGTATTATTCACACAGCAAGTTTTGTTTGCCAAATACTAGTATTTTTTATTACTCTTGTTTATTTCTGGCTCTAATTTCAGCTTAGCATATTAATCAGTTCCACCTATACTGGACATTTTATCTCAATTCTTAATAAAACCTTAAAGCCAGGACTGATGGTAGTGCCAATTTGTTCCTCATATTAAATTTAATCTACTCAACAATAATTACTAAGTAAGTCGGCGGGAATAAACCAAACTATGTTGCGCAATGTAAACATGCTTGAAACCCTTACCAATGACCAATGACAAATGACAAATGACAGACCTCGCCAGTTGTCTTTAATTGCGCCGACCTACTTAATTCGTAATTCATCTTTGAGTCGCAAGCGACTTCTACAAATAGCTACGTGATTACGAATTGTTACGCGAAGGGCTAAAAACAGGGAATTAGTATTTTTATTACTCAGTATGATCGGATTTTGTTGAATCTTGAGTCGTATGTAGCAGGTATCCAGATGAGTAATGCACCTCGATAGCCGCTGTCACAGCAGTACTGAAAGACTTGTTGGAGAATGGTCTAGTCAGTGACTCGATTACTGTTAGTGTTGGGGATGTGATTGTGACTGCTCTACCACCAGATCTGATTACAGTGGGAATTGACGAGCGTGCGCAACTGAATTTATTTCTCTATCAAGTCACACAAAATCGCAATGTTGATTGGGTATCTCCAGAATTTCGCAGCAAAAATTTACGTATAAATAAAAACTCCCGCTCTCATCCGCCACTAGCTTTAGACTTGCATTATTTACTGACAGCTTATGGTGCCAAAGATTTTCAAGCAGAGCTGTTACTAGGCTATGCTATGCAACTTTTCCATAGAACACCTGCGATCGCGAATGCTTTAAAAAACGCCTCTACACGAAATCAGAATAATGTGTTTTCCCAAGCTTTAGCTGGTGTATCTGTCTTTGATTGAGCTGAGCAGATTGGACAGATTAAACTCTCTCCAGAATTTTTTAACATGGAAGATACTTCTAAGCTATGGTCGGCGTTACAAACTCACTATCGTCCATCAGCTAGCTATCAAGCATCAATGGTGTTAATTGAGAGCAATGACGCTCATCCATCGGCGGATTTATCTTTGATGTCATTGTCCCAACCAACTATTGAACAAGCGATCGCCTCAGGGGAAACTACACAATTAATCGTTGTCAATAGTACATTAGTAATTCGCGGTAAGCGGTTACGCGGTGAAATTACCAGAATTCGCTTGGGCAATTACGAGAAATTACTAGTACCTAAAGTTGTAAGAGAAACGCAAATCAGTTTGCCCATACCGCCGGATTTATCCGCAGGTGTACAGGGATTGCAAGTCATACATCTGACAATGGATCACCAAGGACAAAAGCAGCAAATTGAATCAAATGTGGCAGCTTTTGTACTCCATCCCCAAATCACAGCCGCGATCGCCCATTTCATCGAACGCACAAATGGCTGTTTATTATAGCTGCTGATGCAGGAGAAGCCATGCAGATGAAGCATATACTCAGGGCGGCGCAGACAGAATATAGCAAGTTAGAGAAGCGGTTGACAGAAGCAGAAATTGGCGAATGGAGATGAGGGGACAAGGAGGACAAAGAGGACAAGGAGGATAAATGACAACTAACAGCAGTTCAAAACCTGAGATAATACATTAACTGAGCGATCGCATCTGGTGGCAGCGCCAAGCGTTGCTGAAAATCAACAAGATTGCGGTAAGGCCCTGCTGATAGACGATTTTGCACCACTGCTTGCGCTAGAGATAAATCGATAAAAGGTATTTTTGCCAGATTCTCTACTGTAGCTGTATTTGGATTAACTAAGGGCGCGAGACAATCGAGAGATTCTTCGTCATAGTAAATAAAATTCAGCAGTGGTTTGATTGGCTGTAGTCGCTGTACAGGAATGGCTAAAGCTGCGGCAATATCTTCAATACAGTAAAATTTAACACCAGAACGTGAAAGTTCCACAAGCGATCGCGCTTGGTGAATAGATAAACCAGGTAAACGTAACCAATCATCTACAGTTGCTTGATTGGCATCAATCTGAATACCCAGTTGTACCGCTAGCTGAAGTTCTTCCCCAGATTGTAATCTGTAGTATGGGTCATTGAGGAGCTTGGTACGGAGTTTTTGCAACCTGAGATTTAAAGGGAGCCAGTTTTTCATAATTTGTGCTTTCTTTCAAGAAATTTGGTCTAGCAGCTGGCGACGCTTTTGCTCAAATTCGTACTCCGAAATCAATCCATCTTGGCGCAGCGCATCTAACTCACGCAAAGCTTCCGCAAGTGCGCTTACATTATTGCTGACTTGCTGTGAGTTCTTGATTGCTGACTTACCAAAATTAAAATTCCGATCAAAAGCTTCTTCATCCTGAGCCAAGTACCAAACCCCCTCAATAGCACTAGCGACTTTGGGGATCGGTGTCCAGGAAAGCAAAACATACAACAGTCCCCAGAAAGGCTGTCCCAAATAAAACTTATGTAATCCTGAAATGGTCAGCGTGCCAGAAAAAGCTAAAATAGCTGCTACGCTGCGACTTTTTCGCTTGGTCAACATATTCCCCAATTTAGCATTTGTCATTTGTCATTTGTCATTTGTCATTTATTATTTCTCCTTGTCCCCCTTCCCTCAGCAGGCTAACACTTTTAACGGTACGCAATTTCCTCATCCCTTTTGTCTCGTTAGTCTTATTTTTTGCCTGCTCCCCTAATCTTTATACCCAATGCTAATTTTTTTGCATAGAGGTAAAATTTTTTATAGGGGCTGCCTGAGTTCTACAGCAAATACTTATACTGACTAAGACTTACGCACTGTAAAAATAGAGCATGATAAGCTATTAGGCTTTTAAATTGCACAGTCGCTCATGAAGTTCGTTGACCGCTGACGATTAACTGTCAACCGTCAACAGTTAACAGCCAACACGAAAAAACGTGCAACTTAAATGCGTGACAGCTTATACATTTACTAGTCAGTAACAAAGCCAGGTTTTTGTCAATAGAAATTGCAACCATCCTCAGATTTTCCTCACTTTTTATACATACTCTTAATATAAAGGTTTCAATCAAGGCAAATTCATGTATCCGAAAACTGCTACAGCCAAAGCTCAGACTTGGTAAAAATAAACAACTTTTTGACAATCCGTAAATCCTAGTGGCAGACTTAATATGAATCTATTGTATTGATTTCTGCTACAGGCTATCAATTTGAAATAAGTAGGCTATATTCAAAGAACCGATACACATAGGAAGTGCTCAAGTTCTTTATATTTGTTTAGAATTCATTGAGAATCTCTATGTAATAGAGTATAGTAAACTACTCACATTTGAGAGAATTCCTCAGCCCGCAACAATCTTGAGCCACAATTCTGAGTCCAGTTAGGTTTAGCAAAAAAATCAACTTCTCAGTTTTAAGTTTACTCAATTGTTGCAAAATCTTTACCTGTTGTTACTAAAAGCACTGACCCCCATAATGCTGAAACTAAGAGTCAAACCAGTGGAACAGAGATTAGAGGAAAATAATATTCAAGACGGTGTACAAAAATACGCTGACCGTCACTATCAGCGAGCTACTCAGTATGCCAAGCAAAACAACTGGACAAGTTGTGTGCAAGAACTACGAGAGGCTATCAAGCTAGAACCCAAAAATAGTGACTATCATGCACTACTAGGTGTTGCCTATTTTCAACAAAATTTTATGGGAATGGCAACGGTTTATATTCGGCAAGCATTAAAATTAAATCCCCAACACCCCGTAGCTTTGAAATACGTTGCCAAGTTGAACATTAATGAATGTCAAAACACGAATCCTAAGTCAGTGCCTATGTCTTTAAGCATTGCTAATGTCTTAAGCATGTTTGCATCCCGCTTAGGATCTTGAGTCAAGTGGTGAAATTTCGCTAAATAACCGTAATCCAACCGTAGCTTGTTCCCTTGATGATTGCCCTAGACTAGAATGAAAATATAAGCAAAACCATAATTTACTGAGTGTTAGCGCTCAGTTGAATATTAAACAAAATGGGATTCTTTGATTCTGAAATAGTTCAGCAAGAAGCAAAGCAGCTATTTGATGATTATCAAGCTCTAATCAAGCTTGGTAATAACTACGGTAAATTTGACCGTGAAGGCAAAAAGCTGTTTATTGAGCAGATGGAAGCCATGATGGATCGGTATCGCATCTTTATGAAGCGCTTCGAGCTTTCAGAAGATTTCATGGCGCAGATGACTATGGAGCAAATGAAAACGCAGCTAGGTCAATTTGGGGTTACCCCCCAACAAATGTTTGACCAAATGCACCTTACCCTCCAGAGGATGAAAACCGATCTGGAAAAACAAGCATAGAGGTTAGGGGTTAGGGAAACTAGGGCTTTTGCTGTTAAGCGCAAGCCAAAAGCTTTTTCATTGAAAGCTCAGGGAAACTCCCTCCCCAAGAGTTGCTGTGCCGCCGTCTAAGTCCTTTTGGCGAAGGGCATTGGGGAGCCACTGCGTTGGTGAGGCAGTCCGATCTTGGGGAGCCACTTGCTCCACTTGGGGTTTCCCCAAGTGGAGCAAGTGGCTTGGTTTCCCCCAGGAGGAACTGCCGAAAGGGTTTCCCGGCTTGTTCGCGCAGCGTCTCCCCGAGTGAGAAGCAAGTGGCGTCATTGGGTATTGGACATGAGAAAGAAAACTACCCACACTCCCCCCTAGCCCCTAGCCCCTATTCCTTCTCATTCGCTTTGGGGCGAGTAAATTGAGATGGCGATTTAAAACTCTGCACTGGTACATCTTTGAGCGCTTTCTGCATAAAGTCGCGCCAGATGGGAGCTACCATCACGCCACCAGTAGCACCGCTAGCCAATTGTCTGTTATCGTCCCTACCTACCCAAACGGCAGTTGTTAACTGAGGCACTGTACCCACAAACCAAATATCCTTTTCTGAGGATGTTGTGCCCGTCTTGCCTGCGGCGGGGCGACCGATAGCAGCATTTTTACCAGTCCCCTCACTAATTACCGATTGCATAACATTAATAATTGCTGCCGATGCCCAAGGGTCAAGAACTAATTGGGGTTTTGGTGTGTTATCTAATAACACGTTACCGCTACTATCGGTAATCCGGGCAATGACTGTAGCTGGTGACTGCCAACCATAATTAGCAAAGGTGGCATAAGCACTAGCCATTTCCAGTGGTGTAACACCAATTGCTCCTAGAGGTAAAGAAGTCACTGGCTCCATCGGACTCATAATCCCCAAGGTGCGGCAGGTTTCGATGACTTTATTCATCCCTACAGCCTTACCAACTTTAATTACAGGGATGTTGCGCGACTGAGCTAGGGCAGTACGAATTGACATCGCTCCCGAAAAACCACCATCATAGTTTTTCGGATAGTACCAACCATCACCATCTCGATAGCCAACTGGTGCGTCTACGACTGTTGAATCTGGTGCAAACTTGCCAGAAGCAAAGCCAGTGTAGTAAACAAAGGGCTTAAAAGAAGATCCTGGCTGACGTTGAGCTTGGGTGGCGCGGTTAAATTCGCTAGTTTTGGGATCTACGCCCCCTACCAAAGCTTTGACGAAATGTGTGCGGGGGTCAATTGCCACCAAGGCCATTTGATTCTTGGATAACCCCTGTTCCAGAAGTGTGTTATGCCACTTAACAACTGTTTGCTCAGCCATTTTTTGGAAATCGGCATCCACAGTAGTTTGGACTCGCATACCACCTTTGAGTAGTGCGTCACGCCCGAACTTCTTCGCCAATTCTTGGGCGACTGTATTCGTCACATAGGGTAATGCACTACCTTGGAATGAGCGAATTTTACCCAGTTTGATTTCTTGCTTGAGGGCATCGTCGTACTCTTGTTTGGTGATCCAATTCAAGTCCACCATCCGCCCTAAAACTTCTTTTTGTTTTTGTTTTGCCAGCTTCATGCTGACAAAGGGGCTGAATTCTTCTGGCGCTTGAATTAAACCGGCCATCATCGCCGATTCACCCAAGGTTAAATATTCCGCTGACTTGTTAAAGTAACTACGTGCTGCTGTTTGCACACCATAGTTGTTATGACCCCAATAAACTTGATTGAGGTACATCTCCAAGATTTGGTCTTTAGAGAGAATTTGTTCTAAGCGAATTGCCAGTACTGCTTCCGCTATCTTACGGGTAAAAGCACGCTTTTGAGACAAAAACAAGTTTTTGACCAACTGCATGGTGATGGTGGAGCCACCTTCTTTGACTCCACCAGCTATTGAGTTAACAACTATGGCACGGCCTACACCTGTTGGATTGATACCATGATGGTTGTAAAAATGACCATCTTCGCTGGCTAATACTGCTCTTTTGAGATTGGGAGAAATTTTATCTAGAGGTACAACTTCTCGGTTTGCTTCTCCATGTACACTTGTTAAGAGTTTTCCTTTTATATCATAAATATAAGTAGTTTCTGAAGGAAAGAAGTTACGTAATTGCCTGACATCCGGCAAATTACGGAAACTAACAGCCAAGCCCACCAATCCGCCCGCTACAATTGAGCTTGTCAGCATTGTGATTGATAGTAGAGTTCCGCCAGCTACCTGACCTACTCCTTTCAAAAACTCAAAACCTGATGAAGCCTTATTTTGGGCTTCTTTGTCTTCAAAAGTCCTAGACGACACGGCGATTTCACTTCCTCACTTGTAAATATAACTGTAATTGATTTGCCGAAGCAAGGCGGTTAATTTTTTGCAATTATAGTAGTTTGGCAGGTAAGACAACGGACAAATTGCCAGTGAATACAACCAACTTAACTTCTCTCGGTCAAAATTTAATTAATAGCGAATCTCCTAGTATGGCGCAAGATATGAATTGGTTGCGTCGTGGGGTTGTGGAAATTTTCCCACAACCTACTGATGCTGACAGCGAAATTGAAAGTTTAGAAAAGCGTTTGGCAACTACAAATCGACCTTTAAGGGTCAAATTGGGCATTGATCCAACTGGTGCTGATATTCATCTTGGTCATAGCATACCGGTAAGAAAACTGCGAGCTTTTCAAGATGCTGGTCATACAGCAGTTCTAATTATTGGTGATTTTACGGCTCGCATTGGCGATCCGACTGGTAAATCTGAGGTGCGTCGCCAGCTGACAGAGACAGAGGTAGCGCAAAACGCCCAGACTTATCTTGAGCAAGTACGTCCTATATTGGATTTTGACACACCTGGAAGGTTAGAGGTACGCTACAACTCAGAATGGCTCTCCCGCCTGGATTTAGGGAAAATTTTAGAGTTACTCTCGACGATGACGGTGGGGCAGATGTTAGCTAAGGAGGGATTTGCAGAACGTTATAAAAAAGAGAATCCGATTTTCCTCCATGAGTTCCTTTATCCGTTGATGCAGGGTTACGATTCGGTGGCAGTGGAGGCAGATGTAGAATTAGGAGGAACTGATCAGAAATTTAACATCGCTGTGGGGCGAGATTTACAACGTCATTTTGCGATTAAACCCCAGTTTGGGTTACTGTTGCCAATCTTAATTGGTACAGATGGTGTGCAAAAAATGTCTAAGTCTCTAGGTAATTATGTGGCCTTATCGGCACATCCATCTGAGAAATATCAAAAATTGCAGGGTGTTCCCGATCAACTATTACAACAGTATTTTGAGCTACTGACAAATTTAGCTTTGGATAAACTACCAGAAAACCCACGCGATCGCCAATTACTTTTAGCATGGGAAATAGTCAGGCAGTATCATGGCGAAGCAGCAGCAAATCAAGCTAAGGAAGCCGCCGATAGCGGTGGGAAAAAAGGTGCAATCCCAGAATTTTCTTTGGCTGGGATATCGCAATTTCCCGTAAAGTTGGCTTTTCTGCTCAATGCTAGTGGCTTGTGCAAAAGCAGCGGCGAAGGCAAGCGGAAAATTCAAGAGGGTGGAGTTTACCTAGATGGCGATCGCATTACTAATGTTGATACCACTTTTGAAACACCTGATGAATTAGCTGCTAGAGTTCTGCAAGTCGGGAAAAACAAGTTTGTGCGCTTAGTACCATGAACACCGAACAGCGAATTATTGTACCTTTGGATGTACCCGATCAAGCCAGTGCGATCGCCCTTGTAGAACGGCTACCACAAGTCAGTTTCTGGAAAGTTGGCTTGGAGTTGTTTACCAGCACAGGGCCAAGTATTCTCGAACTGCTCAAATCCCGACAAAAGCAGATTTTTCTGGATTTAAAGTTTCATGATATTCCTAACACTGTGGCTGGTGCTTGTCAGGCAGCGGCTGGTTATGGGGTGGATTTATTGACAATTCACGCAAGTGCTGGTATAGATGCTCTAAAAGCAGCAACGGCAGCAGTACAAACAGGGGCAGCACTTGCGGGTGTGAAACCGCCCAAATTAATTGCTATTACCTTGCTAACGAGCATTTCCAGCAGACAGTTGGCGTTTGATTTAAAGATTCCCTTGGAATTGCCAGAATACGCTCTGTCAATGGCGCTACTCGCTCAAGAAACCGGATTGGATGGGGCAGTGTGTTCACCTCAAGAAGTGGCACAGCTACGACAAACTTGTGGGGATGATTTTCTGTTAGTTTGTCCCGGCGTGCGTCCGACATGGGCAGAGAAAGGCGATCAAAAGCGATCGCTCACCCCCGCCCAAGCAATCCAAGCCGGCGCAGATTACCTAGTCATTGGGCGTCCCATTACCACCGCTGCTGACCCTGAGTTAGCTTGGAAGAGAATTTCACAGGAGTTGGTCAATAGTCAATAGTCAATGGGCATTGGGCATTGGGCATTGGGCATTGATTATTTATCTCCCTTGTCTCCCTTGTCCTCCTTGTCCCCCCAGCCCCCCTGCTTCCTGTCCCCTTTCATGCATGGTGATGAACGTTTTCTCATTAAGACTGCCCTTGAACTTCTGGCTGATGGTTTGTGGCTGCTTTTTAGTAGTTAACAGCATTGATAACCTAGCCTTTTCCCAGAACCTCTCTGTGTCAAAGGATAAAGTGGGGTCGGCTTGCGTTGAGCAAAATATCACTACTTTAACTACCTATCTGTTGCGGGATTTACCTAGTTACACCAATCGTGTGACGCAACGGGCCCGCCGTCGTAGCAGAAGCAGTGAAGTTTATAGCTATGTGCTATTAGCAGGGAGGCCGGAGTTTACACCCTTGCCCCTAAATCCTGGGATTGACAACACAGATAATGATAAAAGTGCAGCATCAGGAGTAGAGCAGGTTTTCTTTACTACTTTAGAACGGCAGTATATAGGGGGAAAAGCGGTGGAATTACAACAATTCCACTGGCTGTTGTTGACAAAAACTCAAAGCGGTTGGCGTTTGGTGATGATGTTTACCCAAACGGGGTCATCTGGGAAGCAAGAACCGCTATCTCCGCCACGGGATAGTAGCAGCAGCGCGATCGCACAAGCAATTAATATTTGGTTGGGGGATTGTCAGGCGGGAAGTGTCAGGATGAGGAATTAATTCGTAATTGGGCATGGGGCATGGGGCATTGGGCATTAACAGACGGAACTACTAATTATTTTAAAATTCCCTGGTTTGCATCTAAAGTGACTTCCTGACCTACTGGTAAGGCTGCATTACATTTATCGTGACCAAAAGGTAAATCAGCTACAACAGGAATACCTAAATCACTCAGGCGATCGCGCAAAACTTCTTCGGCTGTAAAGCTAGGCACATTTACTGGCGGTTCACATCCAGTAAATCCACCTAAAGCAATTCCCCTTACTTTAGACAAAGCACCGCTTAAACGCCACTGGGTCAGCATTCTATCAATTCTGTAGGGTGCTTCTGATACATCCTCAAAGGCTAAAATTACACCAGCAAAATCTGGTTTAAATGGTGTAGCTAAAAGATGGGTTGCTACTGTGAGATTACCTGGTAATAGTACGCCAGTGACTACACCGCCACCCCAACCATTACCTTGAAGCGGTTCCAGGGTACGACCTTCGACTAAATTAAATAATCGCTCACATGACCAATCTGGCTCATTGGCGAGTGTAGTTAACACAGGGCCGTGAACGCTAGAAATCCCCACATTATAAAGGCTCCACAACAAAGCTGTAATATCAGAAAAACCTATCAGCCACTTGGGATTTGGGATTGAGGATGATTCAGGTTGCCAATGTTCGAGGATGCGGGTGCTACCGAAACCACCTCTAGCGCAGAGGATACCCCGGCAATTGGGATCTTCCCACGCGGCTTTAAGTTGATCGCGACGATTTTGGTCTGATCCGGCTAGATATCCGTATTTATCTGTGATTGTCGGGGGAACATCTACTTGATAACCACGCGATCGCCAAATTTCGATACTCTGATAAAAAGTGTCAAATTCTCGCAAAGCACCACTAGGGGCAATGACTCGCAGTAAATCACCAGGTTTGAGAGGTGGGGGTAAGATTGTAGATGGCATAAATTAATTACATTTATTTTTTGAATTCAGTAGAAATTTTATGCGCCAAGGAATGAGAGTCAGTCTGGTACTGCTAGCAGTTTTAGGAAATTTGGCATGGTACTCTAGTGCCAAGGCAAATTTTAAAGGCAACCTTACCGTAGAAATTGATGGATTTAAAAATAAACAAGGGCAAGTCTGCGCCAGTATCTTTGCTAAGAGTCAAGGTTTTCCTAATGAGCGCGATCGCGTAGTCCAAAGGCAGTGTACCAAGATTACCGACATTCCTGTAAAACTTACCTTTGAGAATTTGCCAGCAGGTAGCTATGCTGTTGCTGTAATGCACGATAGCAATGGAGACTTAAAACTCAATCGCAATAGCCTAGGTATGCCCATCGAAGGCTTTGGATTTTCCAAAAATCCCGAAGTTCGTACCAGTGCGCCCAAATTTAGCGAAGCAGCTATTGTGTTAGCAGGGCCAAATACCAACATCCAAGTACATTTGAAATATTTTTGAGTTAATGGGCATTGGGCATTGAAAAGAATCTTGGATTTTGGATTTACGATTTTAGATTATATTTCAATCTAAAATCCAAAATCTAAAATCTAAAATTTCTTGTCTTCCTTGTCCCTCCGAAATTCTGAGCGCCGGCGTCCGGCGCTCAGACTTCTCTCCTTGTCCTCCGAAGGCTGAGCGAAGTCGTTCGTGCAGCGTCTCGCAGAGAAGCCTGTCCCCCTCTGCCCCTTATTGATCATTCTCCTGCTGTTCCGGCGAACTTTCTTGATCCGATAAAACACGGATGCGATGAATCTGATTCAAAGCATACCTCGCTGTTGACTGCACTTCTACATCTGGATCTTCTACAGCATGGCGTAATATCTGGCTTACTTGGGACATCATGTCATAAACGCGAGTTAAATCGCGGATGGCATTTTGTCGCACTTGGGGGCTTTCATTTTGGATTGAGATTGCTAATGCACGGTTCATGGGTTTGAGGGTGCGCATACTGATTTCGCTTAAAGCTGCCAAAATTAGGCTGTGTTGTTGCGAATCTGCATTTACCATCAGGTCTAGCAACGGTTGAATCGCCCGTGAATCTCCTTGCTGACCTAAATCCCAAATAGCTTTGTGTCGTTTTGCGGGGTCGGGACTATATAAGTCGTTAATCAATTCATCAACTATATTAACTTTGGCTAGACGGGAAGTGTTGGCGGGAGGTAACAATTTTGGGGTCATAGATGCTGTAACTGCTGGGGAATTGCTCGCCGCTGCATCATCCTCATGCTGAGATGGACTGGCGTTTGACTCTGGTAACAGTGGTATGGTTGAGTCTTTGTCAGCTTCAGTTTTTGTTTCAGTATCTATAGTTTCTGACTGTGGCGATTTTTGGGACTGAGTGAACCTGCTCACAAAGTAAAGGATTGCACCAATAGTTCCTAGCATCCCCAAGCCTAAGAATGACCACCAAACAAAATTATGCTTAGTCGAATGCTTTTGCGCACTGGGCTTGGAAGTAGGTACAGGCGAGGCGGTAAATGATGTTTTGGCAGCAATTGCTGATTGCAGACTTTTCCTAGTTGTGTTGCCAAAAATGCCGTCTGCTACCAAACCCTGTGCTTTTTGAAATTTAGCTACAGCAGTTTTTGTAGTTTCTTTGTACTGTCCATCTGCCACATCGTTGTAATATCCCAACTGTTTTAATTGGGTTTGCAGAGTTTCTACATCCGATCCTGTACTATCGGCGCTGAGAGTAGTTTCTGGGACAATTTTAGTGGTACTGGTTTGTGCCAGTATCAAGATTTTTGGGGTTAAGTTAGGTATCGCTGGATTCGCAGGTGTCTGGTACAAACCCAGGGATAGAAAACAAGTCAAGATAGGGACTGAGGAGTGGCATGGCCTCATATTACTAGTTTTGGACAACGGGTATTTTTGAATTATTCGATACCACGATAACTTTAACTAGTCTAAAATCTAACTTTTATTTTGACAAAACATTGAGTTCCCCACAGGGGTTGCCGTTGGCATCGCCTTCTGAGTTGCCGCCGGCATTGCTTGAGTCAATTTTCTCATGATGGGTCTACCTGAATACACAGATATATTAATTTTTAGTTACAAACAAGTTAAATTTCTGCGCATGATGTGATAATCATGACGCTTCATATGAATTTTTATTCATATGAATGAATATCCATAAATGTGAAATGGTCAACACAAATCAGCAGTTTGACTGTGTAGACAAGCTGAAAGTACTGGCAGATGAAACCCGTCTGACTGTGTTAAAAATTCTGATGCATAGTCCCATGCAGGTGGGGGAGATAAACAAGATTCTGGTTATAGAACAAAGTCTGCTTTCTCATCATTTGCAAGTTTTGCGAGAGGCTAAATTTGTGGTTCGAGAACGCAATGGTAAAGCATTCCTCTACCGCCTAGCGCCAGAGGTGGAAATAACTACAGCTGAAGCTTTGAATCTTGGCTGTTGCATCCTCTCGTTTAATTAATAAGATTGAAATCGAGGTAGTAAGTGAAAAATTCACAAATTATGCTTCCTCTGGCTGTAGGCTTGGCAAGTTGCTTGTGGTTGCAAGGTTGTTCTTCATCTCAGCAAACTGGAAATAACAGTGCAGGTAAACCTCAAGGAAAACTAGTACTAACCGGCTCCAGTACCATTGCACCATTAGCAGCAGAAATGGGTAAACGGTTTGAATCTAGCCATCCAGGTGTACGAATTGATGTCCAATCTGGAGGTTCTTCCCGTGGTATTACTGATACTCGTCAAGGTGTGGTAGATGTGGGTATGGTTTCCCGCGCCTTAAAGCCAGAGGAAAAAGATTTAACAGCATTTACTATTGCCCGTGATGGGGTGACGGTGATTCTGTACAAAGATAATCCTGTAAAATCTTTAACTGACAAGCAGGTTATAGATATTTATACTGGCAAAGTCACCAACTGGAAGCAGGTGGGGGGTAAAGATGGAACGATTACTGTTGTGAATAAAGCCGAAGGTCGTTCTACTCTGGAATTGTTTACCCACTACTTCAAGCTGAAGAATACGGATATCAAAGCACAAGTAGTCATTGGTGACAATGAGCAAGGAATCAAGACTGTAGCCGGCAACCCTAACGCCATCGGCTATGTTTCTATTGGTTCGGCAGAAAACAGTGCCAACAATAAAGTACCGATCAAGCTGCTACCAGTAAACGGTATAGCAGCAACAACTGCAAATGTGCAGAATAGTAGCTTTCCTATTTCTCGCCCGTTGAACCTGGTAACGAAAACCCAACCCCAGGGATTAGCCAAAGAATTTATTGATTTCGCACGATCGCAGCAGGTAAGTGACATTGTTAAACAGCAAAACTTTGTCCTCGTCTCTAAATAAAGACTGGTGGTTAATTTGGATACTGCGATTTTTTGCGGCGATCGCGGGGGCGATCGCACTGTTAATTATTTTCTTTTTGATTCTAGAATCTTTACCAGTCCTGCAACACGTTGGATTAACTCGCTTTTTTACCGATGCCTCTTGGAACCCCACCGCCGGCTTTTATAACCTAATACCAATGTTTTGGGGAACACTGCTAGCAATGTTTGGCTCAGTGTTAATAGCTACTCCTATCGGCATTCTTTCCGCAGTCTTTTGTCAATTTTACGCCCCAACCGCAGTGGCACAAATCTATCGCCGCCTGATTGAATTGCTAGCGGGAATTCCTTCTGTCGTCTATGGCTTCTGGGGATTAGTGGTGCTAGTTCCCTTAATTGGCAGGATACATCCACCAGGGCCTAGCCTATTAGCTGGCATTGCCATTCTCACAATCATGATTTTACCGACAATCGCCCTGGTAGCCGATGCCAGTTTAGCGAAAGTCCCTGTATCTTACCTCCAGGGTGCAGCCGCCTTAGGATTATCCCGATGGGCGACTATTTCTAAAGTAGTGTTTCCGGCTGCCAAATCGGGATTATTCACCGGCATGATTTTAGAAACCGGTCGTGCGATTGGCGAAACAATGGCAATTTTGATGGTGTGCGGTAATGTCGTGCAAATTCCGCGATCGCTATTTGATCCGATTCGTACCCTTACAGCTAACATTGCCTTAGAAATGGCTTACGCTACCGGCGATCACCGTTCTGCACTCTTTGTTAGCGGTTTAGTGTTGATGGGGTTGATTGTACTGTTAGTTGCTGTTGCTGAAGTGATGAGTCAGGGAAAGATTTATGACTGAAGGACGAAAGGGGAAAATAACTAATATCCAATGCCCAAATCCCAGAGATTGGCTACCAACAATGATTGTTTGGCTAAATGCTGTGCTGGTAACTGCCATATTCTTGTGGATACTCAATGATATTTTCTGGCATGGTATCGGCCATTTATCTTGGCAGTTTATCACCACGGAACCTGTAAACGCTGGTAGAGAAGGGGGAATTGCACCGATTTTAGTTTCCACCCTCTTAATTATGGCGGTGTGTATGGCAGTTTCCATCCCCATTGGTGTAGGAACAGCAGTTTTTCTGGCAGAATTTACCCCAACTGATAGTATGTTTGGCGGATTGGTGCGGCGTAGTTTAGATGTTTTAGCTGGTGTACCTTCAATAGTCTTTGGGTTGTTTGGGAATGTCTTCTTTTGCAAAATTCTCGGATTGGGATTTTCTATCCTGTCGGGAGGGCTGACTTTAGCTTGTATGGTATTACCAATCCTGATTCGTTCCACAGAAGAAGGATTGCGGGCGGTTCCCCAGGAGTATAGATTAGGCGCTGCAAGTCTTGGTTTTTCCCGGACAACTACCCTATGGGAAATATTATTACCCGCCGCTGTCCCCGGTTTAGTGGTGGGATTGGTGCTGGGGATTGGGAGAGCGATCGCCGAAACGGCTGCTTTAATATTTACTAGTGGCTATGTCGATAGAATGCCAGAATCACTGTTAGATTCGGGACGGGCGCTTTCAATTCATATTTTTGATTTATCGATGAATGTCTCTGGTGGAGATAGCAGTGCTTACGCCTCAGCATTGATTTTACTGTTCTTGCTGCTGTTGATTAATGGTACAGCTGCATGGATTGCCGAAACTTGGTTGCACAGGAGAATTATTAACTGATGACAAAACCAGAATTCTCTCCCACCACTACGGAAACCTTTCAACCATTGATTCAAACTGAGAATTTAACGCTGCAATATGGGCAAAAAACAGCCTTTGCAAACGTCAATCTCAGCATCAATGCTGGGGAAATTCTGGCTTTAGTTGGCCCTTCCGGTTGTGGAAAAACCAGCTTTCTTTGTTGTCTCAATCGCTTGAGTGATATGATTCCCCAGTGTCGGGTAAAGGGGAGAATTCAAATCGGGAATTTAGATGTACTCCATCCCAAGATAGATGCGATCGCACTCCGGCGTAAAGTTGGCATGATCTTCCAAAAGCCAAATCCTTTTCCTTTATCTATCTGGAAGAATCTGGAATTACCTCTGCGAGAACATGGTATCAATAACCGCGAACAAATTGATGCGATCGTCGAGACAACCCTCACTGATGTGGGATTGTGGGATGAAGTCAAAGACCGATTGCATACTTCCGCTTTAGCCCTTTCTGGCGGACAACAGCAACGCTTGTGTATAGCGAGGGCTTTAGGTTTGCAACCAGAGGTTTTACTATTAGATGAACCTTGTAGCGCCCTCGATCCGATTTCTAGTGGTGTAGTTGAAGATTTAATTACCAGCCTGCGGGGGCGTTATACCTTGCTAATTGTCACTCATAACCTCGCACAAGCCAAGCGCATTGCCGATAGAGTCGCCTTATTTTGGGTTCAGGATGGCGTTGGTCAACTAATTGAATCGGGGACAGTAGCCCAAATCTTTGAATCTCCCCAACATCCTCTAACGGCTGCTTATGTCACAGGTGCGAGAGGATAAAATATCAACAATCACAATTCTTCCTGAGAAACAAGTAAAAATTGGTAGTTTAATTAATTCGTGCTTCTAGCCAAGATGATAAATCTGTCAAGCTAGTAAAATCTAACAGTGCTTCACTCAAATCTGCCAAAACAGGTAAAGATAAACCAGAAATTTTGGATTGCATTTCCTCAGATAGTTCTCCTAGGCGCTTAGTCAATTGTCGGGAAATCGCATTAGCCATTACTTCTCGTCCTTCTTCTCGCCCTTCTTCCTTGATTTCTCGATAAACTCTCGTTTGCTTAAGTGTTATGTCTAACATTGACTCTACCTCCCTTCTGCTTAATTGTTCAAACTTGTACACCATAATTGTCGTAATCATCTCTATTATGACGCGACTCGCTGGTTCAGTTACTTCTTGACTAGTTCAGGGTAATTGAAAGTTTGGGTCAATTTATAACCCTTCATAGGTGAAGGGTTAAATCATCAGGTCAAAGTAATTTTACACAATTCATCAAACAGCAAGTTAACCACTTTGCTCATTAGCTTTCCCTGGATGTGCTTACCTGCTAGCAGTTTCTCACCTTGTTCACTGACGTTTGACTTAAGTGAGTCACGGTAGTCAAGTAACTGTTGAGTCAGTTCACTCTTGGGTAGTCTGCCAGTTTCTACCCCGGTGAGAACATATTGCCAGAGGCTACGCCGACAAAGTGATGAGCCGCTGGCCTTTTCAATTAGTCCGTCTCCGGACTGCTCTAAAACTGTACCCATCCCCAAGCGCATCTTGAAAATGTCCCGGCTGCGATGGCGTTTGATGCGTTTGGTTTCACCAGCAGTTCGCCTGATAATGGTTTCACCGCGAAGGCGATCGCGTTGAGTCTTTTTCACCTCACGGACTTCATACTCAATTACTGGTTTACCATTGACTCCCAAGAATGACTCGAATGGGTAAATCCTGGTGAGGAGACGCGATCGCACTCTCAGCCCAAAACCGAACTGATCAAACACGTTCATGTAAGGCTCAAAAGCTTGCTGTAAAAGCATTTCACTGATTCTTGCTTCTAGGCGCTGCTCATAAAGTGAGATGTCACACATCCAATCAGAATGCAATTCTAGAATTGGGTCAATCTCAATTCCATACTCATGAGCAATGGATTTTTTGTAGAGATTATCAAGCCGAGTTTTTCCGGCGGGTGAAATTTCACTCTTTCTGTTAGCTAGCCATCCCCAAAGCGGTGGTAATAAACCTGACCTAGTGGAAATGCTCTTGGTGTGAGCGACTTCGGGGAACTGCCAAGATAAAAGTTGCCTGCTGTAATTGGCGATTGGCGACTGCACCCGGTTGAGATGTTCTAGTTGTTGGCACAAATCCCGGAGTTCATCAATCGGTTCGGGGCGGTGCATGAGGAAATATCTCATGTTGATTTCCCCAATTTCTGTTTGGTGGTCTGGGTCGTGACCGTAAGCGGCCATTGCCAAAGCATCAGCAGCATCGCTTTTATTAGGGAGATTTTTACCACCTCGGTAACGCCTCAACTCTACATGACCCACCCACAAAATTTTGATTTCTAGCTTTTTAAGAATGGATGCCCACAGTTTTGAGTAGTGGTTTCCTGTCGGTTCTAGAATCGCATAATCAGGTTTAACTTCTGTTAAGTAATCAGCAAAATCAAAAGCTGATTTTTGCTTTTTTCTAGCATCAGGATTAGAGTAAAAAGCCGGATATAAACTTGATGCTTTATTCCTGGTTTTATGCCAATAAGCCTGCAATCCGCCCTTGGGGTATTGTGTTAAAATATGGCAAGTTACACTTGATTTACTAACATCAATTCCCAGAATAGTTAATTCAATTGTCATGGTTCTGTTGCGACAAGGTGAAGGTGTAGGACTGGCATCCTTGATTAACCCGAACTAAACAGCGCACGAATCACCCTAACGCCCCACACTTGAGGGGCGCGATTCAGGAGTAAACGCAATTCGGGGAATTGATAAAGAAGGCTGCGCATGAACTAGTAAACGCCGCAATTTTGTAGCGCAATTCTGGTTAAACGCCGCACTTTCTTTTATCAACTGACAGATTGCTTTGGACACAATCCGCGACTCTGGCAGATGCCAGAGTTTCGGCTACTGTGTCAAAGTAGCCATCATCAGGCGGTTATCTGCTGCCAAAATCTCCAGTGACTTCTTTAGCAAGTCTGGAGAATCTGATAGATATATGCCGAAAAATTTCTTCTAAGTCATTCTCTAGATCTGTGCTATTTTCCATTAGCTTTAAAGCCAAATCAATTTTGGCTTTAGCGTGAATTAATTCGTGCCAAATTGTGTAATAATCCTAAGCTGGATCTGGTTGTGGTAAATTTTCATCATTCATAAATAAATATCTTCCTAATCCTCGTCAGGTAGCCTCATCAGGCGGTATCGTCATCTTCATCAAGTTCATCGTCGTCATCTGTAAAAATTAATTCGCTGGTAATAATTTCTCCTGTTTTGTTCCTTGCTGATTCGAGTAAAGCTATCATTTCCTCATCGGCTGATGCGCTCCCAAAATTTTGTTTGGACATCAGGGTTAAGCATTGCTCAATTTTGGATTTGACGTATTGCAATGAGTGCCAAGCCAAATAATAATCCCATGCTGGATCTGGCTGGTGAGTTTCTAAATTTTTATCACTCATAAATAAATATCTTCCTCATCTTCATCATCACCCAAATAATAAGGGGGCATTTCACCCCATGATGGATGCCAAAAATCATCCTCATCCAAGTAGTCACGCCCACATAATTGTGGTTTTTCACCAGGCATTAAAATCATGGTTATGCAGCGAGAAAATAATTCAGCATATCCACAATCGGGGTCTTTTATATCAGTCCAGCAGTAACAATTGTTGATATAAAGTACTGTTTCTGTGTGCCATTCGAGCCGGAAAAATTCATAATGCCAGCGTTGTTTATTCCCCCAATCTTGAGGGCGAGAAAATTCGACAATTGGGGTATCTGCTAATGTGCCATCATCATTTACACCGTAGATGGCTACAGCGTTATGAACTTCGGTTACTTGTTTTTTTGGAACAGGCTCAACTTTCTGATCGTGTTCGGGGTTCCATCCCATGTTAAATAACTCTTTGAGTGAGTCAGTCATGGGCATTCGTGACACAATTGTGTCAATAAAACTTCTAACTGATTTGCTAGATACTCCTGTATTTTCAGGATGTCTTAAGGCTAATTGCAGTTGAGAAATTATCTGCCAAGCCATCAATGGTGAAATACTTAGCTTGATAATTGGCTCATTTGATAGCTGTTTGAAATCGTTACTAAATTTTGCTAATAGCTCATCTTGGTTCATGACTCCTCATTTTTTGGGTAACATTTACATCGCTGTTCTGCTTGTTGTAGGGCGGCGATAATGGCATCGGCGTTCTCACTGTAAAAAACTTGAGTATCGCCGTTGTGCCAAACCACAATAATTACTGTTTTTGGTTCGGTAGTATCTTCCATAACTTGCCGGACTTGGGCCAAGTTGACCCACCCGGCACTAGGGGTTTTGCAAGTAAACACTGTAGGAACTGATATGATATGCATGGTTAAAGCTTCAATCCGCTCAGTAGTGGTTTGAATTTTTGCGATCGCCTTCCTTCAAAGACCGCGATCGCAAAAAAAATTAGAAATACTCCGCTATCTGTTCACTGGTAAGGGAAGCATCGTTAGTGGTGGATGCTTCCCCAGCATCAAAAGGGATGTCATTGATGTCGGGTTCTTCTGAGTTAGGCTTTTCTTCCCCGGTTAGCTTGTCTTTTTCGGTTTTGAGTTTCGCGACTTCCTCCGTCAGCTGTCGGCGTTCTCGCTTCAATTCTCGGACATCAAACATTAACTCGAAACTCTCTCTAGACTTGCGCTCTACCAGTTCCATCAAAGATGTGATTGCTGTTTCTACATCTTCATCAGGGGAAATTTCCGCCCCAAGCTGCAATCGCCGGGATTCATAATTTCCCAGGTTAATTACTCGTTCGCACGAAATTGTTTTGATTTGCATTTTTTGTGTGATAGTTACTCTGTAAACGTTTCAAGTCTTTGAGTCACAAGCGCGATCGCACTCCTCAAAAAAGTGCGATCGCGTTTTGGCATGAGTTATCTTTGAACTTCAGCCGGCTTTTGGTCAAAGACCACCTGAAATTTAGTGCTTAAAGGACTCAGCCCACGCAAAATGCTCATGTAAGCTTCAGCATCAGAGCGAGAGCGAAAGCGAGCAACGCAGATATTTTGAACGTCTGATGAGCAGCGGAAAACAGCCCACGGTCTAAGGTCATCGCGGTAATTCATAATTTACGGTTCCAATTTCTAAAAAAGTCCAGCGTCAAGCCCCACCAAGCTGTAACGCTGGTGTTTTCATAAAACGTTTAACCAACAGAAACTCAATTTCCTAGAGGAGGAAAGCGCCAGGTGTGACGCTGGCGAATCATAGTAAGTGAAGTAAACGATTAGAGAGTTTAGCGTCTAAATTTATACCTCCTAATTGACACAGCAAACTTGAGAGCGCTCGAATGAAGTGCGATCGCGCTTTATGACTTTTATGAACTGCGAACATTAGCTCGCTAGCTCCGAACATTAGCTAGCCAGCTCCGAACATTACCTAGTGAGTTGAGGGTGTTTCCGCGCCGGGGGACTATGCCAAGTGGTGCGGGTGCTTGCTCCTGAATTTACCCTCACAGGCACGGGGGCAAGGGTGAGGGGGGAGCTAAATTAGTTTTGTGAAAACAAAACTAATTTAACATAATCGTACACCCAAAAGTATCAGTCAAGCGTGAACACAAAACTTTTTGTGCAGACAAAATTAAAATAGAGAAAAGGTTATGAGTAATAGCAGCGATGACAACGCCACAAAAGCCCGGAAGACCAAAGATACTCCCGGAACAAGAGGCAAGGCTGTCAGTACGGCTTTCCCTGGAACAAAGGGAAGCTCTACTAAACAAAGCCAAGTCTCTGGGGTACAAAGATACATCTCAGATGATCAGGGGACTAGCAGCGGGGGAAGTGGGCATAAGCCTGGCTACCCCAGAAGCTCAGATCTTGGGAAAATTCTAGAGGCCGTCAAGTTACTTGAGGAAAAGCACCTTTCTTATGTCAAATCGCACCAGCAGCGTCTGATCACTAGACTTGACGAAAGCAAAGAAAGTGAAAGCGACTTCAGAAAAGCCATACAAGAGCTTGAGGCACAAATATACGAATTGATGTCTGAGAAAAATATCCCAGACCAGCAATAAAACCGTCCCGCCCGTGAGGTGAGGACGGATTTTTAATGCGCGATCGCACTCCTCACTACAAAGTGCGATCGCGGTTGTCCAATGACCAATGACCAATGACCAATGACCAACAACAAACCCAAGAAAAAGACCGAGGTCTTCAACACCGGACAGGTTGAAGAATACCAAATTGGACTGGAATTTGAAGAAATAGAATGCCCTACCTGTGGCGGTGGTGGCGAAGTAGTAGAGGAGTGGGAAGGAAACACTTACCGAGACTGCTGTGATGATTGCGGCGGTAGTGGTGTTTTTTATCTCAAGTCTTATTAACAGCTAACAACCTGATTTCAAATGCTTAAAAATGTGCTTCCTAGCAGCTACAACCGCTAGGAGGCAAACTACAAAACCTGACTAAATTATGACATTAAAATCCCCAAAAACTCTGTCACCTAGGACAGAAAAAGAACTGGCATTTTTCCTTGAATATAATACCATTCCTCTGACTCAAGCATTGTGGGAATGGATAGCAATACAGGGAAAGATAGGCACTCAAATCGAGATTGACCTAGAAGACTTTGAGAAATTCACCGACAAGCATAGAGGTAGTAAATTTGCTCGGTGGTGGATGAAAAAGAAATTTCACTGGCTAGTTAACAACCGCATAGTTCACATCGTTAAAGAATTTAGCAATACAGCATACAGAGTAATTTTAAGACCTTTTGACTGGTTAAAACCACGTAAAAAAAACTCGCAAAAACACTTGCAAAATTGCAACTCAACTTGCGATTTAGACACCTCAAACGAGCAATCTGTCGGGGACGGGGTGAACAACAACAACACTCATATTAATAAGATATCTGAAAGCGAACGTGATGAGTTACGTAAGGTACTTGAGGTTGTCAAACTTTGCGAGCAATACGGTTATGACCCACTTGTTGTAAAGAAATTACCACTCAATCCTTCTATTGCTCAAATCAAAGCCAACTTAGAGCAATGGTCATCACAGCAGTATGAGGAATTAGAAAGGCGCTACGACATTCTAAAACTTTGTGCTGATTATGGAATTTATTACAATCCTCAGACGACTGGTACTCAAGAATTATTTGAATCATCCATTGAGAATGTTGAATTAGCACTCAAGCACTTTATTAAAAAGGGTGGATTTGAGAAACGTGGCAATGGTAAACCAATTATCTCTAATCCTCAAGGTTGGTTGATTAAGTGCTTACGGGAAGGTTGGTATTATATCTGGCCCGATAAAGTCCAAGACTTTTTTGACATCTTGAGTAATTTCCTACCAAAGAACATCCCAAGAGATTACTCCTAAAACTCAAGAAAGAAAAAATAGCCGCAACAGCGGCCCATCTACATCTACCTATCAAAGGAAAATTATGTCAGATTTACTCTTCGACCGTCAGCAAGTCCAAATTTTTAAAAACTGGATACGCCGTCGCTTTATCACCGAAGCTGATTTCCAACAGATGCCAGTAGCAGTGGCACTTGCCTGGTCAGAAGCATTGAAGGAAATGTCAGAATCCGTTCGCTATGAGATAGTCCCGTTTCGCCGTCGCGGTGGTGAGTCATGAGGCAGTTAGATTTATTTGACTTGAGTGCGATCGCGCCACCGCCACCCCCGGCTATTTACGATCCGGCTTGGGATGATAAAGTTGATACTCAAATTGCCAGTAACGGGTTTGATAATTCCCGTACTTCTCCTGAGTGTCCATCGTCTCAGGAGAATTTTTCTGATACTGTTCTGGAGCAAGTTACACCAGATACCGAACAAAGCTCAAACCTTGATTTTTCTGTTCTGGAGCAAGCAAAATCAGTTACAAGGCAATCTGCTCCAGAACAGTGTCATTGGGTAGAAAAGTATACAGTCACCCGCCACGGCAAAGAGCATTATTACTACCGCTATTTGTGGATGTCCGGTCGCAAGCTGCACCACGTTCATATACCAGGGGGAAATTCCCAAAGTGCGATCGCAAAAAATCGAAAATCGGAAGTTGAAAGTGCGATCGCGGATGGTCAAACACCCGGCGAAATTCAAATTTTAATCAAATCATGGAGCAACTAACAATGGAAACAAGTCGAGAACAGCATCTGCAATGGGCTAAACAAAGAGCGCTGCAGGTACTTGAATATTACGGCAGCCCCTCACAAGCACTTATCTCTTTGTCTAATGACTTGATGAAACATTCCGAACTTAGAACTCACGCGGCCATAGAACTTGGTACTCAACTGTTCATTGTCGGTAAGCTAGGCACGGTTGCTGCAATGCGTAAGTTTATTGAAGACTGTAGCTAGTCCTCACCAAACAGTAAGTCTGGGTTCTCTTGCAGCAGCTTCTGAAGCTTCCGCAACTCATCCCAGGCACGGGTTTTAATATCTAATTCCCTAGAGTGCTGGTTTGAGTGGTAACGAGTACGTTTGTATTCAATGTACTTTTCGATTACTTCCAAGACTAAAAAAATATCCCCCGCTCGCTGAGAGATATCCACAGAAATGTTATGAAATTCATCAATCTTTCTAGCATACGCCATCACTGGATTTTCTAGCGTGATGGGTACGCGAATGGTTTTAGTTTTCCCATGTCGCCAACTGCTGCCACTGTCCCAAGTTGTTTTATTCCTTGCCATATCGCCTCAAGTGCCGTGTCACACGGCAATTTTATCAATAGCTCCGAACATTAGCTAGCTAGCTCCGAGCATTACCTAGCAAGTTGAGGTTTGCCAACCGACATCGATGTTTATCCCCCTTGTCCCCCTGCTCCCATAGTGTCAAGCATTCTCAATAAGGTAGTTTGAGGCGATCGCCATTTTTAGAGGCCCGCCCGTAGGGGTGAAAGCGTTGATTTTTCGTGATTATTTTCTGACAAAGTGCTTAAAAGCAAAATTATTATTGCCAGTTTATTGCATTAAGGGAATGCGATCGCGTTCTCTTGGGAGATGGGGTGCATCATCAAACGCGATCGCGGCAAGCAAACAACAATGAGCTAGATACAACCCTGACTCTACGGGTCGATTCTAAGCGATGGCTGATAAAGTTCGTCGATTTCGTCCCAGGCCATGTCGGCCAAATTCTGCAAAGCTTTCGCCAAGTCATAAGGATGATCGTAAATTCCTGCCTGGAGCCGACTGAAGAAAATCTCAATTTGGAGAAATAGTAGTTTGGCGTTCATAGAGTTGCGATCGCCTCCATAGCGTCATCGTCCGAAATTTCGATGTAACGCGATAAAACCTTTAAATCTGTGTGTCCTGTAATTTTTTTGATAGTCGCCAAACCGACTCCGCGCTTTGCCAGCTTGGTGATAAAAGTCCGGCGGGTAGTGTGAGTGCTGATGCCCTTAGCCGACAAACCCGCCTTATCCACAGCTGATCGCAAAATCATATCAGCCCAGCGCAAAGTAATTGGCCCATCACCTGAGCGGTCAGGAAACAGCCAAATAGAATCACTCTCAGGCTTGTAACTAGCCAAAGCCTCTTTGAGTACCGGATGTACAGGCACTTGTCGGGCTTTGCGCTTCCCGTCCGGGCTTCGCTTACGAGTTCGGGCACGGAAATTAATAAACTCCCTAGGTTTATCTTCATCATCAAAAACATCATTAATTTGCAGTTGCACCAGTGCCCCCCAGCGCTCACCGGTGTACCAAGCTAAATCTAAAAGTAATTTGTACTTACGGCTTCTAATCTGCTTGCGGATCTTAGAATAATCCGTGTCAGTGATCACAGCCGATTGTCCCTCACGGTTATTTTTCATTGACAATAATTGACGTATTCACACTTCCGGTTTTACCTGTTGCATAGGTAAAACTGGAATATTTAAAAAATTAGTTATTAGTAATAACTCGCTCAATCGTAGACCGTGTAATACTTCTACGTCCTCAGTGATTATTCTTGTTTTACATAAAAGAAGAAGATTTACTATTTTTTACGATGCGAATAAAACTGATTTATTCACATCAGCTAAAAATCAGTTTTATGGTTAAACCATCCTTAACAGATCTCTTCGGAGCGAATGCAGCCCAAAGTAGCACAAGTGTGACCATCAGTAAGACCGATTTAGCCGTCACTGGTTTGACCGCAAGCGGTAGTAATACCGGAGAAGAATTGTTAGTAGCATTGCTGAAAATGTGGCAATCCACCGCAACTACTACACGCCAAGATTCAAACCCAGAACAGCAAGTAACCATTGAGGATAGTTATCAGCAAATTGTGACAAGGAATAATACCCAGTATCGACAGTTTTCAAAGACTGTTAACTTGCAAATTGAGGACACCACATCAACAATTGATCCAGACGATTTTTAATTATGAACAATTTGAGCTTGGCTCAATGCTTTGGTAAGAATTCATTGCAAAATTCAAACTCATTAGTAATTTACAAATCAGATTTACCAGGATTAACACCTACTGCCATTAACACTGCTGAAGAATTGGTGGTAGGTATTTTATTAAAGATTTTGGAGAATTTTGAAGGCTCAATCACTGATGAAAATGGCAACACAATTACAGATGTTTTTGGCTTACCAATCACTTACAACCAAGGTGATTTTGTGAATGCATTCAATTTATTTTATTGGAGGATTAACTATACACAAAGCAATGGCATTAACTATAAAAACTACCAGTTAGTTTTCAGTACTTTTGAGATTTGGGACGGTGAGACATGACGCAAATCAAAGATGTAGTTATCACAAAGACAGCGACTAGCAATGGTGACTATTTAATCCTCCAAAATCCTGAGACAAACGAGACTTATAAAATTACTGTTGCTAACTTTCTAGCTGGTTTATCAAGTGGCGGTAGTGGTGGTAGTAGTTCGCTAGGGAATTTTATATTTCTTGCTCATTTTGATGGCTCAAGCTTCACAGATGAGAAAGGAAATGTTATCAGCACTTATGGTAGTGCTTCGCTGTTAGACACACAAAAAAAATTTGGTACTAAATCCGCCAACTTTACCGGAGGAAGTGATAAAGCCACAGCTAACTTAATTATCCCAGCAGACAGTAACATTACCATTGAGTTTTGGGTATGGTTGAACGTTGTCTTCAACAGCAATAATCAATATGGTTACTTTGCTGAATTAGCTGTAGCTGACAAGGGTATTACTTTTGTTCATAATCGTTCAGGTGGTGCTACCACTTGGGCTAAAAAATGGAATTGTTTGGTAGGTGATTTTGATTCTGATAGTTACATTGAATCGGTGTCAATTCCGAGCCTTGAACAATGGCATCACCTTTGTTTAAGTCGGGTAGATGGGACAAATAGATTTTTTATTGACGGTGCATTGCAAGGAAGTAACACCAATGCTTTAAGCATAAAGAATCCTACTCTAGCTTTAGGCGTAAGTCCTTATAATCAAGCAACCTATGGGGCTTACAACGTCTCGCCAATGCAAGGTTACATTGATGAGTTTAGTGTGTCACTCACTACTCACAGAACTGCAAATTTCACCCCGCCTACTGCTGCATGGAGTTAATCATGTCCTATTGCAATATTGGTGATAAACCAAAAGTGTATTTTCAGTTTGGTAACGGTAAAGAGGAAATTTATCAATCAAATGAATCACCCATTGATGTGAGTATTGAAAATTTCTCTTTAGACACCGAAAATTATAGTCCTACTGGATACCGTATTGAATGGTATTCAACAAATAACGGTGTACCTCTAGCTTTAACAGTTAGAGATTATCAAATTGTGGACACTGGAAGCGGTAACGGTGTTTATAGATATGTTCTTTATGCAATGAGGTGTGGTGATGCTGAAATGTTTGAATTTGGCAATATTGACATTAACCAATTTGGTGTAAATCCGGCTATTGTTTGTTCGACGTCAAAACCTGAGAGACTCAAAGCAAGATTGCATATTAGAAAATCAGGTAGCACAACAGATATATTTACAGCAGTTGGCGACAGACCAGGTAAATTTAGAGTAGCTTGCAGTGATTGCCCACCGGGGACTTGTAGATGTGAATGTGATCACTATCCCGGATATTGTTGTTTACCTTGTAATGAAGTCAAGGGGAATATTCGGGCAATTACTGAATTGGTAAAAAGGTTAAATCATGGCTGATTGTTGTGACGAGGTAAAGGCAGAGTTAGCCGCGCTTAGGGCTGAGGTTGCCAAGTTAAAACCTGTTGATGAAAATTCTATTATTGATAAATCTGTTGATAAAGCAAAGTTAGTATTAGTACCAATACTAGGGCTAATAATTGCAAAAGAGGTTACAAGTAAATTTGAGGCAATTAAGGCACTTTTAAGACCACTTCAAGAGCTACTTAAAAAACTGGCTCCTTTAGCGCCAGTAGTTAGTCTATTATTGCAGCTTGCCGGGCTGGTGACTGGAATATTAGCTTTGTTAGCTAGCAATACCAATTTTGATGCTCTTTCTCATAGAATCGATGTATTAGAAAATGCAGACAGCAAGATTTATCGGTTAATTCAACTCAATAAATATGCAATTGAAAGAGCAGATGCCAAAGCTGAAAAAGCCAATGAAGGTGTAAAAGCCAACACTGAATCAATATTAAGACAAAGTGTTGAAATTCAGGAAGCTAAGGTATTAGCACGTAATGCTCAAACAACCGCAAATGAAGGAGTCAGACTTGCGAATAGAGCTAAAGACTTTGCAGATAGGGCGGCGGAAATTGCAAATATTGGAATCAATCGAGCGAATAGAGCTAATGACAGACTTGACAATGTTGAGCCTTTGCTTGAGCTTGTCAATGAGGTTACGATTCAACACACTGGAGAAATTAACAGTTTAACTAATCAAAGTTATCAGCTAAGAATTGACGTTGATTATCAAGCAGGACAAATCAACGATATTAATTCTAGGCTGCCAATTCTTGATAATAAAATTTCTAATGCTCTTGGTGAAATATCAGGAGTAAAAAACACTGCGCAGAGTGCTTTCAATAAAGCCAGAGAAGCAGAAGATATTGCAACCGTTGCTGATGTTAAAGCACAAGTAGCGCAAGTTGATATTTTAAAATTACGAGCCAAGGTTAACACTTTAGAACAAAGTGACAAGAGCCAGGATTCAGAAATTCAGCAAGCCAAGCAAGCAGCACAAGCAGCTTTGCAATTAGGAGGAATTGCCTTAACAACAGCCGCCAATACTGCTCAAGGATTATCTATTCTACAAGGACAGATTGGGAATATTGATAACACTGCAAACAATGCTGATAACAAGGCTGACAACGCATTAAACAGGATTAGTCAAATTAAAAATGGTGTAGTAACTAGTCCTGAGATTCAAAACGCAATCGCTATTCCTATCGGCAGCTTTAAAGCTGAAATAGGTCAACAAATAGGACAACTCAAGCAGCAGATTAGCACAATCAAAGATGGTGTAGTAACTAGTCCTGAAATCATTAACGCTACACCAGTTGAAATTGACAGACTTAAACAGAGACAAGGAAATACTGACAGAGAAATCGGTCAAATCAAGGAGCAGATTCAACAGACTGGAGGAATCAATACCAAACAGGTTACAAGGCAAGAGTTTGAAGAGATTAAGCGAAAGTTGGGAGAAGCGGACAAGGTGAATCAAGAAGGACTTAAAAAAACAGATGAGATACTTAGTAAATTACCATTTATTCCTGCCCTAACGGCTAATGCAATCAAACCCAGCATTCCTACACTTCCCCAAATCGAAAATGCCACAGGAACGGCAATGTGTAGGAGCATGAATGGTGGCTGTAGTGGTAAAAAGATTGATGATGCAACAAATAGTATTAACCAAAATTTCAACGATAAAATCAATGGGCTTGATGTTGCTAATACTGGAGCTAATGCAGCACAACTTGGACTTCTTAATACTATCAACACTAAATTAGGGGCTGAGGTTGTCGGTGGTATATCTGGTAGTTTGGGTAAATTTTATGAATGGGCACACCTCGACCGAATTTTAAATATTCTGACCTTCGCGGCAACGGTTCACAATGCCGCTATGCTCAGTAACGACATTGTGCAAACCTTGATGGGTGCAATTAACAATGTTTTGAGTTTAATATTGCCCAAGGACAAAGATAATAATCCCATTAACGTAGGTGCAGTTATTGGTAGCACTATTGAAAATGCTATTAAGGGAACGATTGGTGAAAATAATTACACCACGCTAACCGAGGGTTGGGCTAAGGCTAATAGAATTTACCAGGCAACAACTAACATTCTTAATACATTCCAAAATTTAACTTCTACCGTCCTCAATGGATTAGAGTTAGTTGCTGGTCAAACTGGGAAAATCGGCAATGCTTTAAGAGCTAGTGGTGAGGTGTTGGAATCAGCCTATCAATGGATGAATCCACAGCCCAAGATGAATCGAATTACTACCTTTTTAGAAGGATTACAAAATGGGGCTTCTACTATTCAGCAAGTTACCCAAGTCCCCCTAGATACGATTAATGCAGTAACTGAACTACAAACAGCTAATACAGAATTTCTAAAGGCACTCAAGGAAGATGACAAACCAGAAAATAAAGCCCCAACTGTAGAGCAGCCCCAAAAATTGGCTGAAGATAAAGCAACAGCCAGAATTGCATCTCAAGGATTGGAATTATTTGATATTCATTTGGAGGCTGACGACTAATGACATTACCTCCAGATTTTAACCATTGGGAACACTTACAAGATATGCTTCGGCTTTATCACAATAAGTTGGTAAAGTCATATTTTAAAAATCAGCCAGACGATGATATTTCAACTCCTAAGCGGGCTTTAAAACAAGCTTGTTTAATAGATGATGCTGATACTGTATCTATGACTCAACTTCGTTTGTGGTTGTTTGAAATCACAGTGGGTCATGCCCAAAGCATTCAAACTCCTATTTATGGCATTCCTGTACAGGAATACCAAAGAGATTCAAAGTTTAGACCACAAATAAAACTGTACTTTAAAGAACCATACGACTTTGAAAAACACGGCGATGGAACTGAACAAGTACGAGGTGAAATTGGATTTAGAATCATGAATAAAACGGCTGATACGATATCACGAACCGACGCTGAGGAATACGCACTTGAAATTAAAAATGAATTTGCTACACCTCCATTAGTTTGGAAGAAAGGTAAATACAAATGCACATATTTAGATTTAGATAATGGTTTTGATTTACGTCTGTTATGCGTTTCTAAAACTGAAGGTCAGTCTACAGTGCAATCAGTTTTAAGAATCTTAGATAAAACTTACAGTGATAATAATTTTCAATTCATAGAAAATACCAAAGAGTTCCCCGTTAACCCAGGAACACATCGCGTATATGGCAGAACAGTCAAAAAATTTAGACAACGCCCTACTGCTGATGTGAAATTTACCCATGCACAGTTAATTATCCCCGGACAGGTAAAACCTGTAAATTTAGTGTCTGTCAATGGACGACTGAGAAGCGTTATCCAAAATGTCACTTCGGCGTAACGCTACAATCCTTTTTCGAGAAGTTAACTTCTCACTGGTTCAATTCTTCCTAAAATGCAGTGTTAGCTTGGGTTTGAAGATTTTACTAAATCAAATAAATTAAAACCAGATGGGAAAATATTCAGACATTCGTCGCGGTGTAGAACTCAATGCAGCTCTTACCAAGTTACGTGCATGGGAAGACTTATCTAGAACTGCAAAGCAGACTTTGTATAAAGCACAACGCAGTAATGCGACAAGAGTCAAGCCTAACCGCGTTAAAGGTTACGTGGAATCATTTGGTTTGGTAGGAAGAATTTTTCTCCCAGTTAAACTGCTATCAGGCACTCAATCGACAGATACAACTTTAATCGGCATAGTTCGCACCGCAGTATCAACCAGTAGTAGAACTCGTGATAATGGTTTTACTGCTCCTACTGGTAGCGTGCTTCTCGACGGATTAAATGGTTATAAAGCGGCTAAACTTTCTTTGACAGACCGTGGATCAGAAATAACAGGAGAGCAAGCCAAATCACGGATTACTGACACAGCATACAAGCGCTATGCTACAAAAAGCGTTTCTTCTCCTTTTGGTGCAGAAGCAGACGGGACTGAAACTTACGCTGAGGCTGTTGCAGCTATTTCTGATCAACAGCCAATTAAAACCTTTTTAGCAAGTGAAGGTAACCGCGTTTCGTTTACGCCAGAGGTACTCTAATTATGGGTATCCTGTGCTTACCTGAGGATTACCGCGATTTATTAATGGTATCGGTTGGTGACTTGCGAGATTTTCACGGGATGATCGCCATTAATCAAGCTTCTACCGATTGGCTGTCTGGCTCCTTAGACACAGGGACTTACTTTGATACGCTCGATCACTTTGGCTTAGATCCATTTGCATTTGTGCATCCGGTTGAACAATTAGCTCAAGGATTCATTACTGAGCGACTTTGGCTATGAGGCAATTGCAATTAGGCAATTCTGCAAATTGGGAACTGATACACAATGAAAATATTTCGGCGGTATTTCTTCCCAAACAAGGGGGCGGTTATAAAGCCGTCCCTATACCTGAGATATCTATTGCAGCTGCATTAGATGTTTTTGTTGTAGCGGTTCGGATTGCAACAGTTGTTCCAGAAGGAAGAACTTGGAGATTTGCGGGATTTCTTAAGCAGAATGTAACAACAGGAATCGCTGCTTTCACTTCCGCAGATGCTAGTTTTAACAGACGATATTCTCTGTTTTTAGACAAAATAAATTTGATTATTTTCCCGCAAATATCCACCGATTACAGTATTTCTATTAAATTACCTGATTGGTTTGAAAATGCTGGTATTGCAATTTGGCGATATACGGGAATTGACACTGATTCAACAGAAGAATTAGTTAACCAAATTAAAAATGTAGACATTCCTAGGCTGGAAGCCAAGGTTGATGCTTTATCTTTATGAATATTCAAACCTCAATAGCATTGGCTGCTTTTCTCCTGGCCCTAGGGGGAAATATCACCTGGCTTTTCTTCACCTACGGGAACTCAGAGAAGCGCAAGCTGGCAGCAGAGAGGGACTTCAACCACTTGCGGAACAACCAGCAGAACATTTCTGATGGCATCGCTCACGGGTTTGACGAGATTGAGGACAAGCTCGACGCGATCGCCCGTGACCTGCTGGAAATCAAAGTCTGGTTTATGCGCAACTTCAAAGAGCGCGATTAACTCTTGTGGGGATTCTGGTTAACAAATACTTTGCTGCTTCTGGTGCTTGTTCTTCTTCTACCGTAGTCAGTACCATCAGCGCTACCCATAAAGGTAAGGAGCGAATATCTCCTAATTCATCTAAATACACCCTATGCACTTGGTTTCCATTGAGTAGCGTTCGATGAGGATGAATATCACTTTGTTCTATACTACGCGAAGGATAAATTATGACTATCTGCCAATCGCTAAATCTAGCACGGTTACGGTAGAAATACAGTGAAGATTCTGCAAATACTCTTTCGTAAAGCTGTTCATCTTTTTGAAATTGGACTTCGCAGAAATAGACAACTCCAGCACCTTCATTCTCTGGTGGTAGAAACACTCCATCAATTTCAAATTTGGGTTCCTTGACAGCTACCGAATCGAATCGATAGGCATTTGCATTTATCGGACGATTTGTCAAGAATTCAAATAGTAAAGTAGGAGATTGTTGAAACAGTTTGTAAAAAATAGAGTCTCGACGCATGAAGGATTTGACTTAATTTATTTTTTAGATCAGAGATATATTTGATCATAATAAAAACTCACTGTATACAATCAACATACCTTCTCAGATCATCATTAAATTTATCAACAAACTATATCCCGTAAATTAACCAGACTGAATTTTTCTCAATTTGCACTATGGTTAAGGTAAAATTTCTGGCTCTGATTCTCTCACAGCTAGGGTGATAGGATTTACTTTCTTGGCAGTAGATGCTTCTAAAATAGGTTGCTGATGTGTAGTTGTGTCACTCACATTAACTGTTTTGTTTGCTGACAAGTTATCGCGCTGATTGATGAGATAGATACTAACTAAAGTTAGACAAACTCCCATCCATTGCAAGGGACTGAGAACTTCTGAAAGGAAGATATTGCCAAATAGTAGGGCAAAAACTGGTGTGAGAAAGGTGAGAGAACTGAGACTAGTGAGATTACCGCTAGAAGCAAAATAGAAAAATAAACCGTAGGCGATCGCACTGCCAAATATTGTGGCATAACCCAACGCCAGCCAATCAGATGGGACAAGATTCTGCCATTGCTGGGATTCTAAAGCTGATGACATTCCCCATAATGGCAATCCACCGATAATCATATGCCATCCTGTAGCTACGACCGGATCGGCGTATCGACAAACAAACCTAATCAAGACTGTTCCTACAGCCATTGACAGCGCTGCTAACAGCATTAACCACTCACCGCTAGCAAATAACTGTTCCCAGTTGCCGATGCTAATATCTACACCAGAACCGAGAACATGAAAAATCCACTCATCGGGCAATCCAATTAAACTGATACCAGAAACCCCTAATCCTAGTCCTAGCCATCCCCAAAAACCAATCCGTTCTTGAAATAGCCACAACGACATCAAAGCTACAGCCAAGGGTTGAGAATCAATCATCACAGATCCCAACCCGGCGCTAGTTCTCACTAATCCTTCTGCCAAAAAGCCTTGAAAAAGTGTTCCATCTACTAAGGCAAATAAGCCAATCCATAGCCATGCATCCCATCCCTTAGGTTGGGGTCTACCCATTAATGCGGCTGCTATCAAAATTAACACCCCTGCTGGTAGCAAACGCACTCCTGCCATAAATAGTGGCGTAGTGTGGGGTATCACTCCTTTCATTGCTACCATTGCTGTACCCCACAAGAAAAACGGGGCGATTAGTAGTAGGGGAGCTATGGGAAGATGAGATGCACTGATTTTCAGCTGCATGGGTTTGCTGATGCCTTAGGTTATTAGGTGCAAAAATTGCTTTACCTAATTTTACCTAAATATGTCTTTTTGTGAAGGAAATCATACTTAACTGTAATTAAAGATACTCAATAGTCAATAGTCATTAGTCATTAGTTATTTCTGTGCGTCCCCGTGTCTCCTTGTCCTCCTTGTCCTCCAGCCCCCCTGCCCCCCTGCCCCTATTCCTCAGTCTCCGGTGGCTCAAACTTGTAACCGTAACCGCGAACAGTTTTAATATACTCTGGCACATTGGTATCTACTTCCATCTTTTTGCGTAGTTGACCAATATGCACATCAACTACTCGTCCATCGCCAACATACTCACAACCCCAAATTTTCTGAATCAGCTGGGAGCGACTCCAGGCTTGACCAGGATGGCTGGCTAAAAAATGTAAAATATTAAATTCTAAAGCAGTTAATGATAAAGGTTTGTCGTTAAGTGTCACCTCTCGGCCATCTGGGTTAATTGCTAGCTTGTGGAAAACGAGGCGTTGTGGTGATGAGGGGTTGATGATGCGGACGCGCCGCAACAAGGCTTGGACACGAACTTCTACTTCCGCTAAACTAAAGGGTTTAGTCATAAAGTCATCAGCACCAGCGGACAGGATCTTAATTTTGTCGGCTTCGTCAGTGCGGCTAGTCAGTATCATGACTAACACATTAGTGCGCCGCTGCATTTCTTGACAGAGGTTATAGCCAGTCGTATCTGGCAAATTCCAATCCAAAATCACTAAATCTGGGTTTAATTGCTCAAATAAAGTCAGCGCCGTCTTGCCATCTGCCGCCGACTCTATATGATATTTTCGGCTTAAAAAGCGATATATAAGATTCCGAACGCCATAGTCGTCATCGACAACAAGAATCTTGGGATTAGTAGCAGTAACCATCACCATAAGTTTCTAGCCCTTTATTTATATGGCGATTCGCTATGCGATCGCTAATCTGCACGAAGCTATCTTGACAGCTTCTATCTATGCTTTCACATTTTTTCTTCTGGGAGAAGTTTTCCAACTTTACCTCGGCTGCTGATAGATAAAACTCGATGATTATTCTCAAATCGCTACTGCTCGCCAGACATAGCCTCTGTATAACTCAGCTACACTTACTTGAGTCGTGAAGTTTCTGGAAGCTTTAGCTCTTATATTTGTTTCCCAACTATGATTTTTCTGACGATTTGGTAGTTTTATATTTGTATCACGATTATACAACAAAATAAATTTTGCCTTTGATAATTCCAGGCAACACAGTTCTGGTATTGCTTGGTAATTGATGATTAGTCATCACTGGAAATTTCTCTGAATAACAAGTATTAGTTTTCTCACCAGATTTGTCTATCTGGTGAAACTTGAGAAGCTAAATTATCAACTAAGCCTATGTATTAAAAATACTAATATACTTTACTTTCCCTTAACCAATGTATGCACCTGCTATTTGGATATTTAAACATCCTCATCCCTTTGTGCATCAAGGTTTGTGAGTTTTCGTTTGACTGTCGTTCCTAGCAAGTAACGATGCAGTTCGCCGCCAACGGCAGAGGGAATCAAACCAGATCCAAGAACTGATCAAACAAAGGTAGTTCTGCTGTCCCAGGGGAAAAATATATTTGTGAATTGTTATAACATGCGTAGCAAAGTAAACAGAAATATTACTTTATTCTGTGTTTTTACTTTTTACTTGTTATAGTGTCTTTGCTTGGAAGCCAGACCGCTAAGCTTCGCTCGTGGTGCTATTCTCTGTATTTATTGGGGATACCGAATTGAGTTGATAATATTTTTAAAGCCGCAAGATTCGCGAATAACGATCGCAAATCAGTCTATCTGAAGACAGAAGCTGATAATCTTCATACCAGAGAAAGAGCAAATGAAAGTATATTTTTAGATAAATTGCTGTTAATGTAATCAGCAAGAGATAGTTATGGCTCACAATTTAGTAGATAATATCATTCCTCAACAGCCACCCATAGAACCACAATCTGATGCTCATGTACTGAAAGCTCGTTTAGAATGGGGTGAACCAGCGCTGACAATATTAGATGTGCGCGATCGCAACACCTATAATGAAGGTCACATTATGGGCGCAATGCCAATGCCCAGTGACGAATTGGTAAACCGAGCAACATCATCTTTAGATAAAAGCCGTGATATTTATATTTACGGTGCTACCGAAGAGGAAAGTGCTAAAGCTGTACAATCACTTCGTTCTGCGGGGTTTGAACATGTATCTCTCCTCAAAGGTGGTTTAGCAGCTTGGAAAGCAATTGGTGGCCCAACAGAAGGCAGTATTGAAGCACTAACTCCTCCCAGCGCTGGTGACTATAATGTTGTATCTCGGATGCAAGAACACGTAGACACTCAGAAAAAAGAAGTGTAGCTAAATATGAGTCATTAGTCATTAGTCATTAGTCATTAGTTATTAGTTATTACAATGACTAATGACTCTGTTTTAGCGAGAATAATTAGTGTTCAAATATATCCTTAAATTGCAATAAATCTAAGGATACAATCGTTGGCAGAGCTTGAAAACATTCTTGAGCAATCTGCCAACGTTCTTCTCTTTTTAGCATGGCAATAAGTTTTTGTTGTACGCTGAGTAAATAGCGAACATCGTTAGCGGCATAACTGAGTTGTTCCACAGATAAATTATCAGCATTACCCCAATCAGAACTTTGAGCGCTTTTATCCAGCTCTACTTTTTCCAACTCTTGCACGACATCCTTCAATCCGTGACGATTGGTATAGGTGCGAGCTAACTTACTAGCTATCTTGGTACAAAAAACAGGCTGTACGGTAATTCCTAGGTTGTAACGCAAGGTAGCAATGTCAAAGCGTGCAAAGTGAAAGACTTTGAGGACATTAACTGCTTCCAAAAGTTTTTTTAAGTTTGGTGCTGTGGTTTGCCCTTTAGCGATCCGAATTGCTGTTACTTGACCCTCACCGTTGCACAGTTGGACGAGACAAAGCCGATCGCGCTGTGGTAACAATCCCATTGTTTCTGTATCAACAGCGATCGCCTCTGATTTTAAATACTGGGACAGTGCAGCGTCACTAAGGTCGCGATCGCTTACCTGAAAATCTTGTAATGTCATGAATCACTCAAGAATAAATGCAGTGTCCCACAGAAGCAGGTTCTATTAGACACTACATTATTATTGTGCAAATAAATCAGAAATTCTAGCCATTTTTAAGGGACAGAATCCAGATTTTTGCTGAAAGCCCCAGGTTTTTGCGACTTTACCGCCTATTTCATCCAAATAATCATCGCTATCAATTTAGTTTGTTCGCAAGAAAATTTGCGTGAGATAGACTTCACCTTGGGAATTGGTCGCCACACCAATTCCTGTGAGATTATACTTACCTTGGATGTTTTTCAGATGACCCGGACTGTTCAGCCAACCAATCATAGCTTGTGATGCGGGATCGCTATATCCTTGGTTAAAAGCGACATTTTCTCCGGCACTTTTGTAGATAATGGGGAGAACTGTTACTCGCTCTTTAAATCCCTGATGGCTAAATGGAACTTTACCACTAGCCATATTTTGACTATGAATTCTTGCTTGCCGAGTGATACTTGCATTGAGGCTCAACTTTGCCAAACCTTGAGAAACACGATATCGATTAATTTTATCAAATACTGATTTTTCTAAAGCGGTAGTGTTAAAAGCAGTAGTTGATGCTGCACCTTGATTTAAAGAAATCGATAAAGGTTTATTATCAGTAGGTTTGTTTGTGGAACTGTGACCTGCAATAGGAGCAGTTGTTAATCCACTAGCAAGGACAAGCGTACTTAAAGCTATGCCAAAAGCAGTTTGTCGAAACATGGAAATTACTGAATGCCTAGAGTGATAAGACTTCTACTCTAACTTATTATTCCTAGCAGAAATACTAGGATAATATAAAGGATTTATGAACTTTAAAAAGTTTGCAATTACTTTAAATTAAATATATCAAATCACCTCCAAAATTAAACAATTAAACAGCGCTAATCATGCTTCAGATGTTTTAGCTTCCTCTACTATATGAAAATTATTTGAATCTTTAAAAAAGATAATGTAGTCTCCCCTAGACAAATGTCACTGTCACTACATTTTTAATTAAATAAATAAATGTATATGCCTGTGATATTATCCCAAGTTGTGTTAGCTCGCATTATTTGCTAGGCAGTCAGTGTTGTAGAGACTTTGATACAAAAAAGATTAACTTTATTGCGCTGCGCGTGTCATTTGTCCGTTGTTAGTTGTCAGCGATGCACTGAAGCTCACGAAGTGTTGTTTTGATAAAAGTTTAATACCCCGTCCCTTGATGGGCGGTTTGAAAACATCTTTGCCACTGACTACTGTACGGGCGGGTTCACAGATATCCTAATTCATTAACAAAGATCCAAATAAACCCGCCCCTACTGACAAAAACTCCGATCTGTGGGTGAAGTTTTCTTTATGTTTTTTTAATAATTTTAATTAAGTAGTCTTCGGTTATTACTCAACATTTAAAAATGCAACATATTAGCACAGACAACAGCCACAGAAAGCGGCAGCTTTCTAAGGCTACGTTGCAACCCTGTCTATGAGGGAAGGCAAGGGATATCAGGGAGTGTGGGGAGTTTTCTTCCCCATCTCTCAATACGGTTCGGATAAGCAATTTTCATCTCCCTTTTGGTTTGGGAAAAGGTTAAGGGGGAAAGGTTTGAATGGGCCCTTTTCCCTTTCCCCCTTAACCGAACCGTATTGCCCTATCTTTTCCCAATGCCCCATGCCCTACGCAGGATTTAAGAACTTAGCGACAGTTTGCACATCCTTATCACCACGTCCGGAGCAGTTAATCACAATTCGCGGACTACCAGATAGTTGAGGACAGAGAGTTTCTAGGTAGGCGATCGCATGGGATGTTTCCAATGCTGGGATAATTCCTTCTAGCCGCGATAATTTTTGGAACGCTGCTAAAGCCTCTGCATCTGTCACACTGTAATATTCAGCGCGCGCCTGATCTTTCAAATAGCTATGTTCCGGCCCCACTCCGGGATAATCTAACCCGGCACTAATTGAGTGGGCTTCAATTACTTGCCCATCCTGATCTTGCAGCAGATAGCTCATGGCTCCGTGCAACACACCAATTTGTCCTTTTGTCAAGGTAGCAGCGTGTTTATTAGTATCAACACCTTCTCCCGCCGCTTCAACGCCAATTAACCTTACAGAAGGTTCATTAATAAACTCATAGAATAGCCCCATTGCATTGGAACCACCGCCCACACAAGCCATGAGAATATCCGGCAAACCACCCCACTTTTCTTGGGCTTGGGCGCGAGTTTCTTGTCCAATCACGGCATGGAAATCACGTACCATCATGGGGTAAGGATGGGGGCCTGCTACCGAACCGAGGATGTAGTGAGTAGTTTCCACATTTGTCACCCAATCCCGAATCGCCTCAGAAGTTGCATCCTTAAGTGTTCCTGTTCCCGCAGCCACCGGACGGACTTGGGCACCCATTAATTTCATCCGGAACACATTTAAAGCTTGGCGTTCCATATCGTGAACGCCCATATAAATGATGCATTCCAGCCCAAAACGAGCGCAAACCGTTGCTGTCGCCACTCCATGTTGTCCTGCACCAGTTTCGGCAATAATCCGTTGCTTGCCCATGCGCTTTGCCAACAACACTTGACCTAGGGCATTATTAATTTTGTGCGCGCCAGTGTGGTTTAAGTCTTCTCGCTTTAAATAAATTTGTGCGCCTGTTCCATCTGGGCGAGCATAATGAGCAGTGAGACGTTCCGCAAAATATAAAGGCGTGGCACGTCCTACATAGTCTCGCAGCAGTTGTTGCAGTTCTGTGAGAAAATCAGGGTCATGGCGATATTGCTGATAAGCTGCTTCTAGTTGAGCAAGCGCAGGCATCAATGTTTCCGGGACGTACTTACCGCCAAAGCGTCCAAAGCGTCCTTGTGTATCGGGAACAGAAGCAGTAGATGGGTAACTCGGAGATATGGGTGTGGTAGTCACGGACTGATCTCTACGATGGTACGAACTCCAATTATAGAAAAATCTGAGATGCTTAGGATACAATGTGCGATCGCTCTACAAAAATCAACATTTCAAAAGCTTCTCACTGAGGATTTTTGTATATTTTGAATGTCGCTGTATGTTTAGCTGGCTATACAAAGCATTGATCCTAAAATCCCATCTTTTTCTGGGTAAAGTAATTTTATAGTTCTAACTTTGACTTTTGATTAAAATTTATGCCTTCTGACAATTCTTCTGACAAACGCTTTGTCTATCGCGAATTTGGTAATGGTCACGATAACTCGCCTGCTTTAGAACGACCCACTGTCGAACTCCCACCGCAACAGCAAAATCTCAAAGTGCAAGCTACCCGCAAAGGGCGTAAAGGTAAAACTGTTACAGTCATTAGTGGTTTTCAGTCCAAACCGGAAACCTTAGCTGATTTGGTCAAACAATTAAAAACTCAATGCGGTACTGGTGGCACACTTAAAGAAAATGAAATTGAAATTCAAGGCGATCATAAACAGAAAATTGTCGAAATTTTAACTAAGCTTGGTTATAAAGCCAAAATCAGTGGTGGTTAGTCAGGATATTGTCTGGAACTACCACAGCTACTGAGCCAATCGGCTAATGTTATCTTTGAGATGTTAAAAGATAACTGGGCAGTTGCGACTCGGTTAAATACAAGTCTGCTCAGTATAAAATTTGCAGGAGGTTTACATGGATTTAATTCGGATTCTGGCTGCCATTTTTCTGCCACCTTTAGGGGTATTTTTGCAAGTAGGTATTGGTAAAGATTTTTGGATTAATATCATCTTGACCTTTTTCGGCTATCTTCCGGGAATTATTCACGCCATATGGGTAATTGCTAGGAAATAATTCTTCATCAAGTGAGATTGGGTCTGCGATCGCTATTTTGTTTAATTAGCGATCGCACATAAAATAAGAATTATTACAATTTATTTATAAATATGATTGATAAGTTAGCTCCCCGACTTCGTAAAAGTTGTCGGGGATCTGAAACAGACGAAGTTTCAGCATGAATATTTATGTCGATTTCATGATACAAGTGGTTTTCTCTCTGTGCGATTGAACAGAATATATGTAAACCTATTTGAAATCTTCGTTTCAAAAATCATGAAAGAATTTTCCCTTGGTAATAAAAAAATTCCAGCGGGAAAAAGAACGCGACGGGATTTTTTAATCTATGCCGTCGGTAGTAGTTTAACCACAGTAGCGATCGCATATCTATTTCCCAAACCTAGCCAGAGTCGTGAGGTAGATTTAGAAACACTTTGTTCCTTATACCCGCAAAATTCGCGTTGTCAAAATTATCTTCCTGGAGTTAAAGCGCAAGATACCGACGGCAAGATAATTCAGGCTGATACACTATTAGCGATCGCCACCCCGGGAATTCCCATTGCTGTTAAGGGATTGCCAAATGATAGCGTCGATTATCTCATTATTAAAGACGGCCCGCAAATTGCCGAGTATGCCATCAATCCGATTTGTACTCATTTAGGATGTACAGTTGAGTGGCATCTCGAGAAAAATCACTTTATTTGTCCTTGTCACGGGTCTCAATACGATTCTTTGGGTAGAGTTGTTCACGGCCCGGCTAAGCGTTCTTTACCTCTGATCACAGTAGTAGTCAAGCAGAATCAAGTTCGTTTGGTTGAAACCAAACCTGCGATCGATCCGCGTTAATTTTCTCAATGTTTTTTCCAAAACTTATGAAAATCAGGGCACAGCAATGCTCATACGTGTCAACTTAACGCGAAACCCTTGCCAAGATGTGATTTGATACAAAATCACGTACCACCAATATCCGCGCTACCCCACCCCAGTTTTGCTGACGCAAAACGTCCCCTCCCCGCTTGCGGGGAACTCGGGGCCCCCTCTGGGGATTAGGGGCAGGGATTGAGGGGTGGGGTAAAATGCCTGTGGAATAAGCGTTTTGACTTAAGTTGACACCAATGAGCAATGCTATGCCCCTATAGTTTTAACTATTTAGTTAGAACTTTTGATGGACTCTCGGTTGGTTTTGCACGTTCCTGCTGGTAAAGTTTGACAACTTTTTGGACATAGGTAGCAGTGAAGCCGCTGTTACAGCCTGTATAATTACCAGTCATCCACCAACAAGCTACGCCATTCACCGCCGCCGTTTCGTTATTGTTGCTAGCGCGAAATTGCTGGTTTAACTCCCGGCGTGTGATGCAAGAGACAACTTCCCGTGCTGTCGTGGGGCTGTTTTCAAACTGTGTCGGTGTTAGCTCTTTTTTCAGACAATATTTTGACCACCCTTTGAGGGTTTCTGGTTTGACTTGCCATTGACTGTAAAGTCCATCGTTTTGAGAGCCTGTTTGGGGTGCAGCCAATCGCAGCGCCTCTACCATCGCCCCAACTTGAGCATCGGAAATCGGCTGTTGTGCTTGCACTAATAATGGCGACAGTCCTAGGCTGACAACCACTCCACCAAGTAGTAATCCTATGAAGTTTTTCCTCATGACTTTGGACTTAATTTTTAAAGACCAAGATGTAGCATACTACGTATTTACATTTTGTAATAATTTTACTATTAGCAGTAAAACTTAGCTTGAAGGCGATTGTGGACATGAAGCCACGATTTTTGCCTACATAGCTACTTGTATTTATTTTTCATCTGTGTCTAGTCTGCACTGAGAAAGCCTCCTTTGTAGTTAGGTTTCAATCTCCCTACCTGTTCATGACCGATATAAGATCAGATTCCTATCTGATGAATGGAAATATACCTAGTAGTTCGCCAAGGAAACTTGGCGGGGAAAAGGGTAAGGGGTAAGGGGGAAAGGTTTTAAATCCCTTACCCTTTTCCCTTTCCCCTTTCCCCAGCCCTCACCTAACAATTTTGGGTTGGCAGACTACTAGGTAGGGTTAAAGCTGCGTGTTATGGATTCCTAGTTGAAGCTGGGTCAAGAATTTCTCAATTCTGGACAATGGACTATTGACTATGGACAGTTGACAACCCTAACCTTTATTTATGGCGTGGATTGCGTGAGTTTTATCTATAATTGTCGCTGAGCGTGATTTATCGGCTAAAGTGGCGAAGTCAAATGATTTGGCAGTAGACATTGGATAATTCCGCAAAAGCTGAATTATGCTAGATGCTAAAAGTGGTGTGCCAACAAAAAGGTTATTGATGGACTTAGTTCGTCACTACTGGCTTGTATAATAACTTGTAAACGTTTTCTGCTGTTGGACTGCACTCCTGATAAAATTGCCGTACTGCATCAGTTAGCATGTTAATATAGATTTTTTTTTAGCTGAAAGCTACTGCTGCTCAAATAATATATTGAGCTAGTCAAGTGGCTAAAACTCTTTTCGCTGAAACTAAAAAATATCAAATTATATATGATATTAAATAGTACCAGTAAATAGAAATTTAATAAAGAATTAAGCCGAAAGAGGGATGCATTACTCATAATTAACTTGATTGTCCACCAAAACATCTTATGAGCGAGTTGGAACGGTATTATAGAATCTTGGAATTAGAGCCTGGTGCCACACTTGATGAAGTGAACCAGGCTTATAAAGATTTGGTTTTTGTATGGCATCCCGATCGCATACCCCAAGACAATCACCGTTTACAACAAAAGGCACAAGAAAAAATTAAAGCAATTAATGAAGCGCGTGATAAATTGCGTTCTCTCAAAGTTAAGCATCAAGGAGCAACTTACTCACAGCCTTACACACCGCCTTACTCAACGCCTTACTCACCACCATCACCTCCGCAACCGAAACAGCCACCACCAACAAACCATCAATCAACACAGAAAAATCATGATTTGAGTGGTCAAGACTTTAGTCGGGCAAATTTGAGTAACAAAGATTTATCGGGAAGAAACTTGAGTTTTGCGAATTTGAGTGGTGCGAATCTCAGCGATACTTTTATGCACAAAGTTAATTTGAGAGGTGCAAATTTATCAGAAGCAAATTTATTTAGAGCCAATCTACTTTTAGCCGATATGCGAGAAGCAAATTTGCGCTCTGCTAATTTAATTGGCGCAGATCTCAGTGGTGCTGACTTACGGGGAGCCGATTTGACAGGTGCGCGGATTCGCTCTGGCGATCGCCTTTTGGTGAAACTGATCGGCGCTAACTTAGCTGGAGCCATTATGCCTGATGGTGCAATTCACCAATAATTTGATTTGTCGGTTGTCGGTTGTCATTGGGTTAAGATTTTCATGCTTGGTTGTACCAAAACTCAAGCGTGAATGCCTGGTGATGTCTGCATTACAAAAGTTATCACACTAATGGACGCTAGACTGATGCTTAATTGTTGAGATGATTAAATTCTTACAGACAATGTTTAGCAAACACCGTCTACTCTGGGCGGTTTTACTATTAGTTACAGCACTGGTAATGACGCTAGGGCTTTCCCTGTCTCAAGGTGCAGTACCTTTGAGTGGGAGGGAATTATGGCAAGCAATTATTCACCAAGGCGATCCGATTAAGCAGACAATTCTCTGGGATTTGCGACTCCCGCGCATTGTCGCCGCTTTGATTGTGGGTGCAGCTTTGGGAATGTCCGGCGCACTGCTGCAAGGAATGTTACGCAATAGTCTAGCCGATCCGTTTATTTTAGGTATTTCCGCAGGTGCAGGGCTAATTGTCATAGTTATGGTAGTGTTGCAAATCTTCCCGGCGGCTATTCCCTTGGCGGCTTGGCTAGGAGCAATTTTAACTTCGGTGATAGTGATTTTTCTCGGTCGTGCGGGTTCAGGAATTGCAGTTGAGAGGTTGATTTTAGGCGGAGTCGCAATCAGTTCTTTATTTGGTGCAGTGCAAAGTACATTACTGTTATTAGCCGAAGACGGTCAAATTCAAATTGCACTTAACTGGCTGGTGGGTAGTTTGAATGGAAGGGGTTGGAAAGAAATCACCACTGCTGGCCCCTACATTATCTTGGCATTGCTGGCGGGATGTTTGCTGGCGCGATCGCTTAACGTGTTGGCTTTGGGAGATGATTTAGCTTTAGGTTTGGGGGTATCATTAACGCGATCGCGTCTATTAATTGGTGGTGTCGCCACTTTACTCGCCGCAGGTGCAGTCAGCATCAGCGGCTTAATTGGCTTTGTCGGTCTTGTCGTTCCCCACGGTGTCCGCCTGATTGTTGGTACAGATCATCGCTTCGTTTTACCACTTTCAGCACTAGCAGGTGCATGGTTACTCATCTTTGCCGATTTACTCTCTCGACTCGGAGCCATAGAATTACCAGTAGGTTCCGTCACCGCCTTGCTTGGTTCACCGTTATTTATCTGGTTACTTTATCGCCGTTCTGCTGGAAGTGGGGGATGAGGAGACTGTTGACTGTTGACTGTTGACTGTTGACTGTGTTGCCTTCTTGACCAATGACCAATGACAAATGACCATTGACCATTGACAAAAAATGCCACTAGAATTACAAAACCTGACAGGCGGTTACAACACCACGCCAATTATCCAAAATATTAACCTCTCCTTGCAAACAGGGGAATGGTTAAGTTTAGTTGGTGCGAATGGTTCTGGTAAGTCTACATTACTCAAATTGCTCAGTCGCATTCTCTCGCCACAACAGGGAACAGTGCTACTCGATGGTCAAGCAATTCACTCGCAACCACCGAATTTAGTTGCCCAAAAATTAGCATTGTTACCTCAACAACAAACTGTTCCTGTGGGTTTAACGGTGCGACAATTAGTCAGTTTAGGACGTACACCACACCAACCTTGGTGGCAATGGGAATTAACAGCCAAAGATAGGCAACAAGTAGAAGCAGCGATCGCCAAAACCCAACTAGAAAAATTAAGCGATCGCCTCGTTGAACAACTCTCAGGCGGTGAGAGACAACGCGCTTTTTTAGCTTTAGCATTGGCGCAAGAACCGCAAGTTTTATTGTTAGATGAACCCACCACTTATTTAGATATTAACTATCAATTACAACTCTTAGAATTACTCAAAGACCTGAATCAGCAACAGAATTTAACTATTGTCACTGTGTTACATGAATTGAATTTAGCTGCACGTTATAGTTCCCGAATTGCTTTATTAAAACAAGGTCATCTGTGGGATGTTGGTACACCGGAAGCTGTTCTTACTCCCGATACCATCGCCCAAGTATTTGGGGTGGAATCGGTAATTATCCGTACACCTGTGGGATTACAAGTTTGTGCGATCGCGGCTGTCTAGATTCCCTGCTTACACGTATATTTTTACAAGTCAAATCAAATAGAATTGCTATATCACGTTAAATTTGCTTAGTACTCGTATTTTCCTCATGCTAAGTTAATAGCGATAATTGCTAATTACTTTGAATAAATAGATAGAATCATCAACTAGATAAGCAGCGAATTCAAATTAACAAACTATTCTATGTTACACAATAAAAACTTCTGGGAATACTAGTTAATAACGGAAACATTATTGACAGTAATTTGTGTAGATATGCCGACTGCATTATTGAAAATTACCGGATACCGAATTGATGAACAAATCTACGCAGGAAATAGAACTGTTGTCTACCGGGGAATCAGAGAACAAGACTTACAGCCTGTAATTCTGAAAATGATGCGGAATAACTCTCCAACTTTTAGCGAATTGATTCAGTTTCGCAACCAGTATACTATCTCGAAAAATCTCGATATTCCCGGTATCGTCCAAGCCTATAGCCTTGAAGAATATGGAAATGGCTATGTTTTGGTAATGGAAGATTATGGCGGTACTTCTTTATCTAGTTATCTAAATCAATATACTAATTCCGGTAAATTTACCCTAGACGAATTTTTCCCGATAGCCATTGCAATTACGGCGACACTTGGTGAACTCCACCGAAAACGCATTATTTATAAAGATGTTAAACCTGCTAATATTTTGATTCATCCGCAAACCAAGCAAGTTAAACTAATTGACTTTTCTATCGCCTCACTGTTACCACGAGAAACCCAACAATTGCAAAATCCTCATGTTCTAGAAGGGACTCTTGCTTATATTTCTCCTGAACAAACTGGCAGAATGAATCGGGGGATTGATTATCGTACAGATTTTTATTCTCTGGGTGTGACTTTTTACGAGTTATTAACTGGAAAGTTACCCTTTGAATCATCAGATCCAATCGAGTTAGTTTACTGTCATATTGCTAAACAACCAAATCAAGTCAACAGTCAAAATATTCCTCAAGTATTAGGTGACATAGTGTTGAAATTGATGGCGAAAAATGCAGAAGACCGCTATCAGAGTGCTGCTGGTTTAAAGTCTGATTTAGAGCTGTGTTTTTGTGAATGGCAAGAACAAAGAGCGATTCTACCCTTCCAACTTGCGCAAAAAGACATCAGCGATCGCTTTTTAATTCCAGAAAAACTCTATGGTCGTCAAAAAGAAGTAGAGACTTTACTGACAGTATTTGACCGTGTTGCTGGTAATAAAGAACAGATAAATCAACCCTCTGAACTATTAAATCGAAGCGAACTGATTCTCATAACAGGTTTTTCTGGTATTGGTAAAACTGCGGTGGTTAATGAAGTTCAAAAGCCCATTGTCCGGCAAAGGGGTTATTTTATTACCGGTAAGTTTGATCAGTTTCAACGTAACATTCCCTTCTCTGCGTTTGTACAGGCATTGCAAGATTTAATGGCACAAATTCTCACCGAAAGTGATGCCCAAATTACTCAATGGCAGCAGAAAATTCTGGCGGCGTTAGGAGATAATGCTCAAGTAATTATTGATGTAATTCCTGAACTCAAAAAAATTATTGGGACACAACCACCAGTAACAGAACTTGTTGGGAATGCAGCCCAGAAACGATTTAATCGTTTTTTTCGCAAATTTATTCAGGTATTTACAACTCCAGAACATCCATTAGTGATATTTTTGGATGATTTACAATGGGCAGATACGGCATCACTTAAGTTAGTCCAAATGCTGATGAGTGAAAGGCAGATTAGGCATTTGTTATTAATTGGAGCCTACAGAAATAACGAAGTTTCTCATACCCATCCCTTAATGCTGACCTTAGAACAAATTCGGACTTCTCAACATCCAAAGGCAATCACGACTATTAATTTGGCTCCCCTCACTGCTACAGATATAAATCATCTGTTTACAGATACCTTGAGTTGTAAACTAGAGGAAGCATTGCCACTCACACAAATAATTTACCCAAAAACCCAGGGAAATCCTTTTTTTACAATTCAAATTTTGAAAACACTTCATACAGATGGACATATTAATTTTGCATCGGAGATTGGTAGTTGGCAATATGACTTGAATCAAGTACAAACTTTAAACCTGACAGATAATGTTGTGGAGTTTATGATTCTGCAATTGCAGAAGTTACCAAAGGCGACGCAAGATGTTTTAAAGTTAGCTGCTTGTATTGGTAATACCTTTGACTTAGCAACACTAGCAATTGTTTATGAAAAATCTCTCACACAAACTGCAAGTGATTTATGGTCGGCTTTAGCTGAAGGGTTAATTATGCCCACGAGTCAGACATATAAGCTTTTTCAACAAAAAAATGAGCAAATAAAGCCAGAGGATGAACTTGCTGCTGAAGACTCCAGCTTATATTTAACTGAAACTGAAGTTCATTTTGTAGCTCACCTTCAACATTGGTCTGCATATCCTGCTGAAGATAACCATTTTCCTTCTCAAGATTATATATATGAATTCCTTCACGATCGCGTCCAACAAGCAGCTTATTTTTTAATTGACGAAGCCCAAAAACAAATCACTCACTTGCAGATTGGCAAATTGCTGCTGCAAAACATCCCGATTGCAGAACAAGAGGAGCAGATTTTTGAGATTGTTAATCACCTAAATATGGGATTACAGTTGTTAACTGCACCCCAGGAACGAGAAAAAGTTGCGCAATTAAATCTACAGGCGGGACGTAAAGCTAAAGCTTCTACAGCTTATGCTACAGCATCACAATATTTAGCGATCGCTATGCAGTTGTTGGCTGAAGATAGCTGGCTACAACAGTATAAATTAACTTTTGACATTTACAAAGAACGTTCAGAAGTTGAATATCTCAACAGCAATTTTGAGCAGTCATATATCCTGATTCAAAAAGCATTAACACAGGCACAATCAGCAGTAGAAAAAGCAGCATTATATAAATTATTGATTGTACAGCACACACTGCAAGCAGATTATGCAGTAGCTATTCAAGTTGGTAAACAAGCTTTATCACTGTTAGGTATTAATTTACCTGAAGAAAATATCAAGTCTGTGATTGATGCTGAAATTAAGGCAATTAAAGCCAGTCTAGAAAATCAAAAAATATCGGCAATTTTAGAGTTACCTGAAAATCCCAATCCTATTTATCGTTACGCAATTCAGTTACTGATTGATTTAGACCCACCTACTTATATTACTTCGGCAATTGATTTATATATCTTGGTTACACTCAAGGCTGTCAATCTGTCGATTCAATATGGAAATGTTGCTGAATCTGCTAAAGCCTATGTTAATTATGGTTTTCTTTTAGGTTCTGTTTTTGGAGATTACCAAACAGGGTATGAATTTGGAGTTGTGGCTACTCAACTAGCTGAAAAATTTCACCACAAAGGTCAAAAATGTCAAGTTGATTTGTTGTTAGGTAGTTGGTTACATAATTGGATAAAACCCACTCATTTAGCCATACCGATCAACAATGCTGGATATCAAGCAGGACTGGAATCTGGAGAGTTACAATTTGCGGGCTATAATCTTTTTGGTAATATATGTAATCAATATTTCCAGGGAATTAACCTCAATAATATTCGCTTGGATATCTGTAAATTTCTGCCCTTTGCACACCAAACACAAAACACGCTATTAACTGAAATGTTACTGGAAGTGCAAAAGGTGATAGATAGTTTAATGGGCTATTGTAATTATCAAGATTCTGTAGAATGCCGTCATGTTAGTCAGACACCAATGGCGCTGGCGATCGCTCATATTTTGCAAGCCCAATTAGCTTATTTGCAAGCACAGTATCAGCTAGCTTTGCAGTACATCATCCAAGCCGAAGCTTATCTCCCAGCAATTTTAGGTTTTACAACTTCGGCTAGTTATCCCTTTTATCATGCTTTGATTTTAGCTGCTCTTTATCCCCAAGTTCCACCGTCAACCCAAGAACAATATTGGCAAAGTCTAATTACCCATCAAAACCAGTTGCAAATCTGGGCTAAAAATTGTCCAGAAAACTTTGAGCATCAATATTTATTAATTCAAGCTGAGATGGCTCGAATTAGCAAACAAGAATTCGAGGCGATGGATCTTTACGATCGCGCGATCGCTTCCGCCAAAGCTAATGGGTTTACGCAAAATCTCGCCCTAGCTAATGAATTAGCCGTTAAGTTTTGGCTAGGAAAAAATAAAACCAACATTGCCCAACTCTATTTAACTGGGGCGGTGAGTGCTTATACTCAGTGGGGAGCCACAGCACAAGTTAAATATTTACAAGCACATTATCCCGAACTGTTGCCGCCACATAAAGCTTTATCGCCGAAGGAATTAGAATACGATCAACAATCGACTATCTCTACCAGTAACATCAATTTCTCAGCCCAATTAGACTTGGCTGCATTTTTAAAAGCTTCACAAGCGATCGCAGGAGAAATTCAACTCGATCAACTCCTGTCAATTTTGATGCAAGTCATGCTGGAAAATGCTGGGGCGAAAAAATCTGTACTTTTATTGTGCAAAAATAACCAGTTAGCCTACGCCGCCATCGCCGGTTTGGATGAAGGAAAAATTTTCTCGCACACAAATGTTTCAGCCATACAACCAGAAGAAAGCCAAGATATCCCACTGACAGTGATCAACTACGTTAAGCGCACCTTAGAACCTTTAGTAATTGATGACATTGTCACCCAATCTCGATTTATCCACGATCCCTACATTATCAAAAATCAACCGAGAAGCGTGTTGTGTACTCCAATTATCAATCAAGGTGAGTTGATTGGTTTGCTGTATTTAGAAAATCAACTAACATCAGGAGTTTTCACACGCGATCGCCTAGAAGTTGTGCAACTATTGACAGCACAAGCCGCCATCTCTTTAAAAAATGCTCAACTCTACACGGATTTATCAACAACAACAGCTTCACTCAAGCAAGCCAACTCCCAATTAGCAGAATATTCGCACACTCTGGAAGCAAAAGTTGCCGAACGTACAGCGCAATTAGAAGAAGCATTTAAAAACTTACAAACTGCGCAAGCACAACTAATTCAGAATGAAAAAATGTCTTCTCTGGGACAATTAGTAGCAGGAATTGCCCATGAAATCAATAATCCCATCAGCTTTATCTACGGTAATCTCACCCCAGCTAATGAATATATTGATGATTTAATGTTTGTGTTGCAATCCTATCGCCAACACTACCCTCATCCGACACCACAACTTCAAGCGCAAATTGCCCATATTGAACTCGATTTCATCACCAAAGACTTGCCCAAAATCCTCAACTCTATGCAAGTAGGTGCTGAGAGAATTCGAGATATTGTCATGTCATTGCGAAATTTCTCGCGTCTCGATGAAGCTGAAATTAAAGCCGTTGATATTCATGAAGGAATTGATAGCGCGTTGATGATTTTGCAAAATCGCCTGCTAGCAAACCCAGAACGTCCAGAAATTTGTGTGATTAAAGAATACAGTCAACTCCCAGCTATTAAATGTTATGCTGGACAACTAAATCAAGTGTTTTTAAACTTACTGATGAATGCAATTGATGCTTTGGAAGAATCGATTAGAAGGGGGAAAATTTTGGCTCAACTCCAAATTTATATCCGCACACAAATCTGCGATTCAGAACAGATTAAAATTGCCATTGCTGATAATGGTATGGGCATTAGTGACAGTCACAAGCCTTATGTATTTGACCCCTTTTTTACTACCAAACAAGTTGGACAAGGTACAGGTTTAGGATTATCCATTAGTTACCAAATTATTGTAGACAAGCACCAAGGACAGTTAGAGTGTCAGTCAATACCAGGTGAAGGTGCAGAGTTTATCATTACTCTACCAATACGGCGAATTACTAATTCGTAATTTGTCATTGGTCATTGGTCATTGGTCATTCGTAATTAACTTTTGGTGTAGTAGAAGATATTTTTTTAGAAAATTCCTGTCCTTTCTAACTCTAACAACATTTCTTCTAGAAGTTCTTCCATCATATCCTGGTTCAAAGAATTTAAAACTGTTGGTCCTGCCATAAATTCTTTGATAGTGATTTTTTGTTGTTGAAAATCTTGAACAAAATCCCGAATTTGAGTAACTATAGTCATTTGCGCTTCTATTGTTTCTAACATCTTGTCAATAGAGTCAATACCTTGTTTCGCCGCTTTACGGTGATCGGATACCATCGCCCCTTCAGGAGTATTTTTCGCCTGATGCAGTTCCCGTTTCAAATTATCATATTGATTTGTGAGAATTTGATTTTGCTGTTCTAGTATCTGACATTTTCGTGTTAAATCATCTTGACTATTATTATCAATATATTCTCCCAAATCATGTTGTTTTTCGATTTCCAACAGCCTTGCTAAATCACCTTCTTGGTAAGCTTTATTAATTTCCTTCATGATTTCTGTATGGTACATTTGCGTCTCGCTGTCTGTTACCTTATCAGGATGAAATATTTCCGCTAACTTCAGAAATATCTGCCGAACTTTTCGAGATTCCTCTTTTCTGTTGTTCGGCTCAGTTGTTAAATGTTGTTCTTGGTGTTTAGCACCAGGGGAGAAATCATGATCTTGCTGAAAATCTTCAAATAGTTCATCTAACTCTGAATCTTCTGCTGGGCGAGGGATTTTTGGACTGATGATTCCCGCTACCTGGAGATTACGATAAACTGCTTTGATATTTTTCTCGGTTTGTTTACCCAATTTTCTTTTAGTAAAAATTTCATCAAATAAAGCATGAATTTCCCGATCAATATCTGCCATTTTTTGTAAGCTGGGACTGGCTCGATGAAATATTTCTGTTGCTAAAGAACGCATTTTTTCAACAAAGTTTTTCAGTTCAGTCCGCTTACGTTTAATTTTTTTCAGTAGCGATTGATGTTCTTTTTCTAGAGTTGCTAAGCGGATATGTAATTCGGAGAGAGCCAGTGGTGTTGATTTGAGTGATTGAGGTTTCGATGAGGTGGTTCGGGGCATAAAAAATATAGCCAAGTTCAAGGGTTAAAATTTTCACAACAGAACTGTTAAGTCTGCGGCTCAATATTTACAGCAGATATCCTTTTGATGATACAGGAATGCCGGAATACTTTTTTCTGTGAGATTGCTCCCAATAGGCCTGTAGAGAAGTAGGAACTAAGAATTTTGATAAATGATTGACATTTTTAATGCGATCGCCGACTACCACCGCCAGAAAGAATTTTACAAAAATTTTAGGATTGCTCTCTACTGACGATTCCAGAATGAGCTGAGTAGATATTGTAGATCCTTTGAAAATCAAGTACCATCTGACGAAATATAAATACACCCGATTGGATAATTCTACAGGAGGTGACGTGTGATAGGTGGCGCGTGCTATTGGTAGTAATACCAAATCTGATGACAGCAATTTGACCAAGGCTGCCTAAGTCAAAAAGTTGAACAGTTGAACTGGTTACATAAAATTTCTTATATTGCCCTATTTATTTACAGTACATGAGGAAAGAATATTCATATGTCAATTTGGCTATTGGTGGCAATATTTTCTTATCTTTTGGGAGTCATTATCCAATGGCTACAACTGAGCAATAAATTTCAGGAATTTGAGGAATACACTAATTTTCCTATTGTTTGGGCTGCAAATGTAGTCTCAAAATTGGGCTGTTTAATCGAGGCTTTATTTTGGCCTTATAGCTTATTTCTTGATAACGAGTGCTAGAGTTCATTTACCACTCAGCTTGACCAATTGGTCTAACTCTTGCTGCATCTGACTAACAACTAATTCATAACATTCATTAACATACTGGCGATCGCTCGCCGCCTCTCTGCCATAATGTTCAAACTTAATCGGTGGACAGACCCGTGTGTGAATAGTTACAGGAAATGGGATATTGGGCAAAGGCCCCATAGATAATCCCCAAGGTAAGCCTAGATAAATCGGAAATACTAACGGATCAATCCCAAATAACCAAGGCATTCCTAATTTGTGCAGTTGCTGCACAATGTTATAGCAATCAGTCAGTACAATCAACGTATCGTGGGCACCGGTGGAAATTACAGGTACAATCGGGACTTGCTCTCGCAGCGCTAGCTTGATAAACCCTTGTCGTCCGGCAAAATAGATTTTGTTACGTAAAGCATAAGGTCTAAAGACATCTTCCGCCCCACCAGGATATACCAGTACACTAGCTCCGGAGCGCAAAGCAGTATAAGCCATTTTGGGATGAGCGATGATTGCTCCCACTTTTGCTACTAGTTGGGCGATTGGCGGAGCTACCTCCCAAACGGTGGGATGCATCAAACCGTAGATTGGCCTGTCTACACCAAATCGGCAAAACCAGTCATACATCATCATCACCATATCAGGAGAAGCTAGTCCCCCATTGTGGGAACCGACAAATAAAACTTTCTCTTGGGGTGAGACATGCTCCCAACCACTAGTTTGCACTCGAAAATAGTGGTCATAGAACCACCCCATGAGTGGCATGAGTGATTCAATGAATCTTGGATCTCGTTCATCCAAAGACCAACCAAGTTTTTTCTGGAGGTGATGTTGTGTTTCTGACATCCAGAAATCTTAACAGAATTCATCAAGCTCAGACAATCACTACTGTTGAGATTCTAGGGCATGGGGCATGGGGGATGAGGGGGTTGAATGTTGAGCCTTTGAGCTTGAATGTTGCGCCTTTGAACTTGAATGTTGCGCCTTTGAACTTGAATGTTGCACCTTTGAAACTAAAATTTCAAGCATATATCGATTCAATCAATGATTGTTTGTCATAAATCGTCATCAAGGTTGGGGAAACCCCGTCTTTACAGATGAAAAATGACCAATGACAACTGACAAATGACTAATGACAACTGACCAGGTTGTGATACTATCTGCGAGACGAAGCTATAAGGTACTGAAGATGACTAAACTGCGGGTGGGTTTGCTGTTTGGCGGTCGTTCTGGGGAACATGAAGTTTCGATTAGTTCAGCACGGGCGATCGCTAAGGCTTTGAGTGCGGAGCAAAATGCTATTAAGTACGAAATACTGCCTTTTTATATTCAAAAAGATGGTTTTTGGCAAGCTGGGTCAGTTGCACAACAAGTTTTAGCTTCTGGTGTGGCTATCCAAAATCCAGCTGCTACTCCTAATCTTTGGCAATTCCCACCACAGACACAAGAGGTGGATCTGTGGTTTCCGATTCTCCACGGTCCTAACGGTGAAGATGGCACAATTCAAGGTTTACTCAGCTTGATGCAAGTTCCGTTTGTCGGTTCTGGGGTGTTGGGTTCAGCAACGGGGATGGATAAAATTGGCATGAAAGTCGCCTTTGCTGGAGCTGGACTACCCCAAGTTAAGTACAAGGCGGTAACTAGAGCGCAAGTTTGGTCAAATCCTTGTGTATTTCCGAAATTGTGTGATGAAATTGAGGCTACTCTGGGCTACCCTTGTTTTGTCAAGCCGGCAAATTTAGGTTCATCGGTAGGAATTGCCAAAGTGCGATCGCGCCCTGAATTAGAAGCGGCTTTAGATAATGCTGCTAGTTATGATCGCCGGATCATTGTGGAAGCGGGAGTTGTCGCTAGAGAAGTAGAATGTGCGGTTTTAGGCAACGATCAACCCCAATCCTCTGTTGTTGGCGAAATTACTTATAATAGCGATTTTTATGATTATGAAACAAAATATACTGAAAGTAGGGCAGATTTACTGATACCAGCGAATTTGCCAGAGGCGATCGCTAGTCAAATTAAAGACATGGCCTTACAAGCTTTTGCCGCTGTTGATGCTGCGGGGCTGGCAAGAGTAGACTTTTTCTATGTAGAAGCTACAGGTGAAGTGTTGATCAATGAAATCAATACCTTACCTGGTTTCACTGCAACTAGTATGTATCCCCAACTTTGGGCATATAGTGGCAGACCTTTCCCTGAATTAGTAGACAAATTAATTCAACTAGCTATAGATAGAGATTCCACTGTCCAAAGATGAAAAAAAAGAAATTGGTAGCAGCAAATCTATTTCATGCTTCATCCTTTATCCTTCATCGGTAGCTAAAACTGCACACAAAAGTTACTTAATTGCCAAATTTGGCTACGGATACCTGAGACTTGAATCCTCCAGTATGATCTTGGATCAAGAGGGGTACAAATCTGAAAGTAATCTATGGAAAATAGTCAGAGTGTACAGCATGAGCCAACCCAACCTACTGGGGTCACTCCAGAGCTGACAAACAGTAAATCGAAAGCAATCAGTAGCTCAAATGTTTTGATACATCTATTCGCACGCCATCCTTGGCTGTTGTTGATTGGGTTATCAGGAATATTTTTTGCCAGTGCTGTGCTTGCTTTATATAATTTAGGTTCTGTAGGGAATGTCCAACAGCCAGAAGAACCAGATAAAAACCAAGATGTAGCAACTGTAGCTGAAGCAGTAATCAATACGCCCTCTGCGAGTAACAATCCTACACCCTTATGGATGGTTGCAGCGATCGCTCTGAGCTGTGCTAGTGGTTGCTTAATCATTTTGCGCATCCTCAACCGTCCAGCAAAGGGTCAAAAAGCCCACAAACAAGTTAAACGCTATCCCACACGCTCAGTAGCAAGCCAAGCGCACAAAGTAGAATCACAGCCAGTCAAAAATCACCAAGTCTTTGTCCCATCTCCATCACTCATGCCCCTAGCCTCAATGCAATCTAGAACCAAACCACTGATGACTGTTCTACCCCCAGAACACAGCTATCGTGTGGAAAAAAGCAAAGAGTCTTTGGCAGATTTGATGGATCTTCGTAAACAGAGTTCTTTGTCTGCTATCTTACGCAACTAATAATATCGTTGTCAAACAACAATCTGTCAACTTAATTATTTTGTCAGTAAGGATATGGAATTACCATATCCTTATTATGTTTAACATATAGGTATCTGTCTCCATCGACGCGATCGCCCGCAACCAGGGTATGAAAATCCCTCATCCCTAGCCTCAGCGCCCCTATTTTCCAGTTAGATAGAGTTAAATTGATGGGTGATCCCCCTATTTAATGATCGCGCGTAAAACCCCAACCCAAGAGTGGGTGGGGCAGCTGACGTGTGGATTCTGGGGAATTTGCTCCATTAAAAAATTAAAATGCCAACTTGGCAACCCACTTAAATTTGTTAAAATTAAACTAAAAGAAGATAAACGACTTCAAGGGTATAGTTATCAGGGTCTACCTAGCTATTTAATTTCTTTCGTACAAGCTGTGATATTCGGAATTTTTCACAGCACAAAATATTGCTACGCATAATTTATAATAACCTGGTTGCAATGGTTTGAGATATTTCCCATATTATCTAGTACACCGGGCGGGTAAATAAACATACTATTCCAAATGGCGCAAAAGCCGAGAATATAAGACTTTTGAATGCGTGACTTCCAAGGCAGCCGTACTAGTTGCATTTGGAAAAATTATTAACGATATCTGTTATCTATTTAGGCATTCAAAAGATAATTGAGTTCCGCCGCTAGCCATTCTTTAAACATTTTATCCAAAATTTCTTGATGTCTTGCTGGTGTTAACTCAGCAGGAATAAATTCTTCTACCATTAAAATGTAACTTGATTGGTCTATAATTAGTGGGCCTAATATATCTCCTGGTCTAGTGCTAAACACAACGGCTGCTATATCTGGCTTGAGATTCCAACGATAAAATTTGCCTTCATAACCACAGTTGATGCGGCGTTTCTCATCAATGTCATAAATGTGAGCAGCCTCATAAAAACTGAGTTCCCCTTCTTCTATTTGATAGCAGATTTCTTGAGCTAACTGTACATGTGGGACAACTATTTGATAGAGGAGAACTTGATCGTAATCAAGCTGATTCTCGGAAAAATACTTTTCGACATCTTTGTTAAATAAAATCTCGGACAATTTTTTAGTTAACAAAGTATCGCGAATTCCTGCTTCCCAATCATCCGCAACAATCAGCTGATCTGTTAGCCATGCTAAAGTGTCACTTGCTTTTACTAAACGATGTTCATAGCGTAGCCGATCTGCCTCAGCCTGAATTTCTTCTGAAGTCAGTTTTAGCCCTCTTTCTTCAGCAGCTTTATCAATAATTTTTTGATATAAAATGTTATTACACAATTCTTTTATCTGCAACGTCTTTTTCAGATGGGTAGTAATATCTTCTGGAAAAATAATATGGCCTTTGAAGTCAATCATTTTTGTCTGAGTAGTCATTTTTTCTAAATCTTGAATAATGTTGGTATTTACGATGTTGCGGGTGTCATCGGTCAGTTGTTTTTCGTCTCGTTTAATTCCTGATTTATGGGCTATATCAATATATCGAAAGCCTCTGACTACTGACTAGTACAGGTTTAGCATTACGCTTTCCTCCCAGCACTGACAAAATCTCCGATCCGTGGATGGCGATTTTTAATATTGTTTTAACCCTATTAATCAACAGTAGAACTGCTGTTTTTTGTTCTACTAGGTGAGCTAAACTGATATCTGGCACCATTTTCAAGGTTTAAACAAAAGGTAACCAGTAGCCACCCTACAAAAATTGCCATAAGGTAACTGGTGCAAGATATGACTAAATGGGCTAGCATTTAGCTTGCTCAAAGCTGATTAATTGATATTTATAGATTAGAAAATTATTGGCCAGAAATGTGGTCATTTTGGCGAAAAATTTTTTTTATTGTTTTAGCATAGACTTATGCTATTTATTGTTCTCAAGTTTGGGACTGTGCCCTGGACATAAAATCGCCAATCCTGATTTTGTGGGGGTGGCAAGGAATTCGTAATTCCTAATTACCTGTCAGGATGGCGGTTAATTTAAGCGCCCACTTTACCAATACAGCAGGCGCGTCAAGAGCAACTATTTAAAATTTTTGCAGAACTTACTGGCTGGCGGTACTAGTTTTTGCCTGGATTAAATAACTTGTGGAATATATTATTGTTACTAACTGCTTCTGGACCAACTAATAAATTACTGCCGCCATTTAGACTAGTCTGTTTTTTGTCGGATGTTTCCATATAATCTAGGTCATTGATTTTATTTAAGACCTGAGTGGAAGCCCGTTGGTTAGAGCTATTCATGGAAGATTGCAGGCTGGCTGATAGGTTTCTACTAGTAGTAGATACGAGTGTAGTTTGAGGTTGGCTATTTTCTTTGATGAGACGGCTGTAAGTCCGCTGGGGAATAAAGTGAAGTGGGTTGTAACCCACAAAACGCAGAATTAGCACACAAGCCCAAGAATATCTACCTTCCGTAATAGCCTCAATTACTTGATTTAATTGTTCAGGACTAATAGCTTTTTGATAGTTTTTTTGAGGAGAAGAAATTTGGTAGCTCATAAAATTAATCCTTATTGAACTTGCTTAACTAGAGGTTTATAAATTGATCCCGCCTTTTTGCAGTTCCCTGATTGGTTCTAGGATAATATCTGCAATGCGACGACGACGAATAATAATCTCAGCACTAGCCGTCTGACCAGCTTTAAATTGGACAGTTTGATGATTTGTTTTCACATAATTACGGTCTAGTGCAATTTTTACTCGGTAGACTGCTCCCAATTTCTCATCTGGTTTACTATCTGGGGAAATCGATATAACTTTACCTTTAATCACACCGTAATCCTGATAGGGATAAGCGTCAAATTTGACTTTTGCTGTGTTTCCTACCTTGATAAAACCTGCTTCTTGAGTAGGTAAAACGGTCTCAAGAATCAGTGGTGCATCCTCAGGAGCTAATTCGGCTATCGTTTGTCCTGGTTGCACTACTTCCCCGCTGTTGTTGACGTTGAGAGACAAAATCATTCCATCAACGGGAGCCGCTAAAGAAAGCTGTTTTAATTGAGCTTTTGCTTGCTGTAAGAGTTTTTCAGTTTGTTGGATTTTGGCATACAACTGAGTTTTATCTACTTCTAGTTTCTGAATTGTTTGCTGGGCTTGTAACTGGACTGTGTTACCTTCAGCTCGCTTCTGGTTTAGTTGTTCTTGTAGTTGCTGGGCTTCTGCGAGAACTTGTCTTAAACTTGCTTGCAATCGTTTTGATTCGGCGATCGCTTGTTGAATTTCTCCGGTTTGTTGGGTAATGGTACGTTGACGATCGCCCAAATTTTGTTGTGCTTGAAATATTTGGTCTTTGGAGATTGCACCTTGCGCTGCTAATGATTTTAACCGTTCTAATCTTTCCTGTTCGGCACTCGCAGCGGTATTTAGTTGTAATAATAGTGATTGTCCAGTATTAGCTCTTTGTTGACCTTGAGTGATCGCTACTTGTTGGCTGTCAATCTTAGCATTAGTTTGGCTAATTACTGCTTCTTGTCCCTTAACTTCCGCATTCGCGATCGCTACACGGGTTTTTGCTTCTAATTGGGTTTTTTCAATTAAGGATTGGGTTTGAATTAATTGAGTTTTATAAGATGCAGTCTCTTGCGCTAACCGCTCAACTTCATTCAGGGCTATTTCTCTGTCGAGTTGTGCTAATATCTGTCCGGCTCTTACCGTCTCACCTTCTTTAACATCAATGCGGGCTATCTTCCCTGGGACAACTGCATGGATTTTATATGTCTCTCCTTGGGGAACTAATCTTCCTGAGGCTTTACCGACTTCGTCAATTTGTCCCACGGTCGCCCAAGCCATCACAGATATTCCAAATATGACTCCGCCTAATACTATTTGATAGGGAAGAGATGAGGGCGGGTCGTCTAGTACTGTTTGCAAAGAACCAGACCAGTTTACTGATTCAGCCGGAAATGTCTTGGGAGTTGCTGTGTGGAAATTGTCTTGTAAATTAGCTCCCTGCTTGGTCATTACCTGTTCGGAAACAGCTGTACCTCCGTAAAGGAAAGCTGTCTCTGATGATAAATCTACTAGCATGTCACCTTCATCAATAGCCAAAGATGGCTCTGGGTTTGGTGGCACGACTGACGGATTTACATTTTGATAAACTAGAGATTTTAAAAGGATTTTCATGGAAGCTCTCTATAATTGAAACTTCGCTGTTGCCAGTTACGGTTTCTACCAAAATAGCTTGACTCATTGTCAGGCTTTTGTGCTACAGCAATTACTATTTAAATGGTGACCATCTCAACAGTATTGCTTGTAAATCTTATCGACTAGGTTCACTACCAAGTGAAGGATAACTAGTTTCATCGACTATTTGTAATTAAAGTCTATTTAGCAATGGACTTTAATTTTTTAACTGAGCAGTAATTACTACCTCCCAATATCCTTACATAATGAGTTATGATAACTCTGTAGTTATTGATGACTTATTATGTACGTATATACTTATATCATAATCTGTCTTGGGAATGACATTAGCCAAATTGGCTAGTTTTTTTGATTAAAAAATGTATTTTTTCTTCCCATCTTGGCTGTAAATAAAAATCACTACCAAGTACTAAACCTTTACACCTTACTATTGCTATTTTTGGCAAAGTAGGGGGTTTTTGTTTCTTGGCATAAATCTGCCATCAAATACTAGCTGATAACTTAACTTCAATAAACTTAATTCATGAAATCTTTTTGATTTTAAAACCTTGATGAAGTTATCAAGGCTGTCAGTATATTTACTAATTTACTCCTGATTTGACACCAAATTCCCTAGCTTAATTGATAAGAATTATTTCCCCTGTGCCATATTGCTCAACTTAATAATATGACTAGTGCTTAAGTGTGTATTTGTTGTTTTGTCAATGTCTAACTAATAAATTTTTGTCCCTAATTCCGCAATTTTTCCACATTACTATACGTTGATCAAAACAGCTTAATTTTAGATATCAATTTGCTGCTGAGCTAGATGATAGTAAAGACCTTTGAGAGCGATGAGTGTCTCGTGTGAGCCTTGCTCAACAATCACCCCTCGATCTAGTACAAGAATGTTGTCGGCATTTCTGACTGTAGAGAGGCGATGGGCAATGATAAAGGTAGTGCGATCGCGGCTGATGTGCTGTAAATTCCTCTGAAAGCGACGTTCGGATTCTGTATCTAGAGAGCTAGTAGCTTCATCTAGAATCAGAATTCGGGGATTGGGTAACAGCGCCCGAGCGATCGCAATCCTCTGTCTTTGTCCACCCGAAAGATTAGAACCCCGCTCACCGACTTTAGTGCTGTATCCTAAAGGCAAACTTTGGATAAAAGCGTGTGCTTCTGCTAGTTTACCAACTTCCACCACTTCTTCTAAGTTGTATTCTTCACGATATAAAGAAATATTTTCTAAAATCGTTCCCGAAAACAGAAAACACTCTTGTGGGACTACTCCCAGTTGACGGCGCAAAGATTGGAGGGAAACATGGCGGATATCGTGCCCATCCACGAAAATTCTTCCCGTAGTCGGATGATATAAACCCTGTAATAAGCTAATTAAGGTACTCTTACCCGAACCACTCCGACCCACAATGGCAATTGTTTGACCAGGATGGGCCGCAAAGGAAATATTTTGTAGAATATTGCGCTCATCATCGGCATTATAGCGAAAGGTCACATTTTCAAACTCCACATCACCTCGCAGTTTGGGCAACACCATCATTGCTTTTTCCGCTGTTTCTTCTGGTTCTGTGTTAAAAATATCATCCAAGCGTTCTACAGAAACCATGACTTCCTGCAATTCATCCCACAGACCCACCAACGACATCACCGGGCCTACCACATTACCAATCAGCATATTGAACGCTACCAATTGACCGATAGTGAGTTGGTCTTGAATTACCAGTGTGGCAGAATACCAAAGTAATGCCGTACTACCTAGGGTATTAATTAATTCACTAATAACTCCTAAACCAATGCCCAATTTATAACCGCGAAATTGGGCATTGATCGTACTGGTTAAATGTTCTTCCCAGCGCCAACGCAACTCATGCTCTGCTGCTGCTGCCTTGACTGTAGCCACTCCTGTGAGCATTTCTACCAGGGAGGAACTTTGTTTAGCGGCTTCATTAAAAATTTCTCGCGATACCTGGCGCAACATCGGACTAGCAACAACTGTCAACAGGATCAGGGGTGCGAGGATTGACAGCACCAAGATGGTTAAATGCGAGTTGTAATATGCCATGAGGGCTATATAAACAACTGCTGTCAACACATCTAACCAAGCGCCGATCGCTTGACGGGTGAGAAAGGATTGGATTTTCTGGTTTTCCTGAACACGGGTGAGGATATCACCTACATGACGTGAGGCAAAGAACTGCAAGGGTAAGTTTAAGGCATGGCGAATAAATCCACTAACGAGGGTTAAGTCTACCCGATTGGAAAAATTCACTAGCATGTACTGGCGAATACTCCCCAAAGCAATGCGCCAGATACTAAACACCAGCATCCCAACAGCCATGACTTGCAAGGTGCTTAAGCTTTTGTGTACTACTACCTGGTCAAGAATGATCTGTGTAAATAGGGGAGTGATCAGACCAAACACTTGCAAGAGTAAAGAGGCTCCGATGATCGGGATCAGCATTGAGCGGTAAGGCAAAAATGCGCCCCAAAATCTTCCTAAAGAGGGTTTGGATGAAGGTGTTTGCTGGAGTGTCGGTGTGGGAGTTAATAACAGTGCGTATCCCGTCCAGCCTGCTTGAAAGTCCTTGACACTCAGCTTGCGCCGCCCAACGCCCGGATCGGAAACCATCACCTGATTTCCCTTGACTGCGAACACCACTATATAGTGATCTCCTTGCCAATGTGCAATCCAAGGACGTTTCTGATCGACTAAGCGGTTAAAACTTGCGCGTACTGGTCTGGCTTGAAATCCTAAGTTTTCTGAGGCTGCGGCTAGGCTTTTGAGGGAGGCTCCAGAACGTCCCACATTGGCTAAATTCCGCAGCATATTGATACTAAATTTTTTCCCCCAATATTGGGAGATCATTGCCAAGCAAGCCGCACCACAATCAGAACTACTCTGCTGTTGAATGAAAGGATAGCGTTTGCCAAACAAAGGGCGGCGGTACTTATTGGGATGGGGAAATTCGATTGATTGGGAGTTGGGTTGTAGGCCTGAGGGCTGCTGATGCGGTGATTGCTCCTGGGATTTCGGTTGCTCTAAGAACATTGTGGGCGCTACAGCAGCTCTGCGAGTGCGGTTGGGTGAGCCTATAGTTTTACCTGCTCCCGTCGCCGCAGGCGTTGCTCCATTCTCTTCTTTCTCGGCGAGCATGGGAATAATTGCTAGAGCTGCTTCCCAATGTTCTAGGGGTAGCTTATAAGCGACCACATCTGTTTGCGCAATCCAATCTGTGGGTATTTCTTGGGGATATCCCCAACTGTCACCAATCAACAGCGGTGGTTGTGATGGGTTATTTTGACTTTGAATCTCTCCACTACGTAAAAAGAAGCGTCCACTATTTGCTGGAGTTGCTTGCGTCAGCACAGAGCCAGCAGGGACTTTGATTTCTCCTAGGTAGGGTAAAAACTCTTTGAGAGTATGGCTGGAAAGTAATGTCTGACGACCAAGTCCTTTTTTAACAGTTTCTTTTGATTCCTCTGTTGCTTCTTGTTGGAGTTTAGATTGTTGTTTGCGGAGATCTTCTTTGAGTTTGGAACTTGCTGCCCGTTTTTGTAAATCAACTATAGTTTTAAAGAACAGCAACATTTGCCGATTTGCTGTGGCGCGTTGCAAGTAATCTGGCAGTTGGGGTAGTTGTCCTAACCACGTCTGGAGGTTGGCTGTCGGTATAAAAGCAATGATCCCTGTACTGGCGGCGATCGCTCGGTAACCTAGAGGGCGATCATCAAATAACTCATCTGTCCCACAGCTGTCTCCCGCCTCCAACAATGCAGATGGTACTTCCCTTTGTGCCGCTGCATCAAACCCCACCAGTCGCACTCGACCTTGACAAACTATGTAAAAACCCTGCTGATTTTGTTCAAACTGAACAGAATTTTCTGTTGTCGGGAATGTACTATAGTTTACTATCTCCTCTCCTAAAGAAAAAACGTTGAATTGAAATGCTTGACTAAATTTCAATACTAAGTTTTTGTTGTCCGGTAGTAAATTGAGCAGTATCTCTTCTAGAAGCTGGCGATTGTTACCGTCTGTCCTAGCAATACCTTCTTCCACTTCTCCTAATATCTTTTTCATACAGTACCGAAACTTGACAGGTTTGTTAAAAGTTTATTAATTTTTTTTCAGCGAAAATTTGGGAATTGTTAAAAAGCACACTATCAATCTCCCAACTTACTGGTGTTTAGATTGCGTAAATTGCTCTTTTAATTCCTGAGAATTTTTATTCAATTTTGATTCCTGACTGCAAAGCATTCAAAATTTGGTGACTCTTGCTGCCAAAAATCTCCGAAAATGGATGACTGCTCACTATTACAGTATTGTCAACACCAATTCCGGTTTTTTAGACATTACTAAATGTTTTTTAAAAAAACGCAAAACTTTGGAGTCATACCTTGACAGGGGTGAGTTCTAGATGAAATCTTTTTTCTGGCATTACAACTAGATTTCCAAGGGCAGGTTTACCGCTTGTGCAACCTTTACCTCATCAACCCTAGATAACTTCCGTGCTTCATACATATCAGCGTTATATGAGAGGGATAATTCTCAATGCGTCACTCTGAATGGTATTGAAAGTTCAGGACATGAAATGCTAAACTAAAAATTTACCTATCGAACCTGTTTACCTGTCCTAAACTAGCAATTAAGACAGATTGCACCTCAATAATATAGGGACTTTGTAGTTCCAGACAATGTTTTTAGAAGATTGTATAAGATACATAAGACGCCACCTGGGAAAAATTAGCTAGCCAAGCCGAAGGGTTTAAATATTTTTGCTGCTGCCTAGGCTTCGTACGTACATACACAAGAATACTAAGCATTTACCAATTGCTTTGTCAAGAAAGGGAGACTCGAAAAACCCCAATTCAACCGAAATTTACGCTATTCTTTACCATATCCTTACAATCAGGAGCTTTTTATAAAATTATGGTAAAAATTAGATTTCCCTAATTTCAGTAAATTAGATTTTTTTGTGCTTTTTGTAACTTATTATAAGTAGGCAGAAATAAGACTAAATTACACTCTAAATAACATTAAATTCTGATTAAGTGTAAGTTAATCATAGGTGAATATTATGTGGATAAAAGCCAGAAGCTAAAACAGAACAGGGTTTGCGCAAAGTTTATTGTTTCTTAGATGATTGTGTTTATTTGCATCTTTCTACTTATATGTCTGCAATGTCTACCTTTAGAATGAGGTCATGAAAATAGTTGTATGTTATGTCATTCATGAAAAGTTGACTGCCCTGAGCCTGTCAGTTGTCATCCCTACAAATTGACAAAATCCTCATGAGACTTGTGGGTAAAGATTTTTAAAATAACCAATTGCCGTAATTACTAAGCCTCACTCAGACAAAAGTAAATTATACCGTCTAGCGTGGTTAAGGTAAGTTTAACGAGTCTTGCATATCTCATCCTCTAGCTAGACGTACAGGACTTGATAGATTTTTTACAATTCCAGGGGAAATGTACCTCTAGACACCAGCGATCTAAAAGCATCTTTGTTGAGGAGACAACTAATGAGGTCGTGACCTACTCAGATTTCTAGGACTTAGTCATGTATGAGCTAGTTCAAGCTGCCTTAAATAGTGATGATAAAATTGCTCTGCGCCAGTTAATTTTGGCACTCAAAGCTACTGATAAGCGTTACTTCCTGAGAAATGAGATTTTACAAGCTTTTGCTGACTATTGCGAGCAATCCCATCGACCTACGTACTTTTACCATTCTTCTTCTGTAGGTAAACTCATTCACTACTGTCATGAAATCATTTTAGAAGAGGACAATACTTGGTTTGTGGTTCGTCCCCGGATTGCGAGCCAGGAGGTTTGGCGATTAACAACCGCAGGTACTCAATTTGAGCAAATGACACCCCAAGCATTACTGGATGTGAGAGATCGTCTGGTTAATCGCTACCAACCCCATATTTTAGATATAGATCTGCATCCCTTTTACGCGAATTCTCCCACGATTAGCGATCCGAGAAATATTGGTCAAGGTCTAGGCTTTCTCAACCGTTATCTGTGTAGTCAGGTATTGACAGATCCACAATACTGTTTAGATGTATTATTTCAGGTATTACATGGATTAAACTATGATGGCATTGGCTTGCTGATTAACGATCGCATTAAATCAGGCGACGAATTAGCCCAAAACATGCAGCAAGTCCGCAAATTCCTGAGTCAGCAGCATCCTGACACACCATACGCCAAATTTCGCTGGGAATTGGAAGAACTGGGTTTTGAACCAGGTTGGGGTAACACAGCTTCGCGCATGGGCGAAACTTTAGAACTTCTCCAACGCTTGATTGAAAATCCCCAGCCGGCAATGTTAGAAGCATTTGTGGCGCGTGTTCCCGCTGTCTTCCGGGTGGTGCTGATTTCCATACATGGTTGGATGGGACAAGAGGGAGTTCTCGGCAGAGATGAAACCTTAGGTCAAGTTGCTTATGTTCTCGAACAAGCGCGTAGCTTAGAAAACAAACTGCGAAAAGAAATTGCACTGGCTGGACTTGACCTTTTAGATATTCAACCCCATGTAATTGTTCTGACGCGACTAATTCCTCACTGCGAAGGTACATTTTGCAACCTGCGGCGGGAAAAAATCGCTGGGACAGAAAATGGCTGGATATTGCGCGTACCTTTTGGGGAATTTAACCCCGAAATTACCGAGAATTGGATTTCTAAATATGAAATTTGGCCTTATTTAGAAACATTTGCCCACGATGCAGAAACAGAACTACTAGCTGAATTTCAGGGTAAACCCCATCTATTAATTGGTAACTATACCGATGGTAACTTAGTCGCCTTTCTCCTGTCCCAACGGCTGAAAGTCACCCATTGCCATATTGCCCATGTTTTAGAAAAGCCAAAAAATTTATTTAGCAATCTTTACTGGCAAGATTTAGAGGAAAAATATCATTTCTCAGCACAATTTAGTGCAGATTTGATCAATATGAATGCAGCCGATTTTATTGTTACCTCATCCTACCAAGAAATTGTCGGCTCACCGGAAACCATCGGTCAGTATGAGTCATACAAGTGTTTTACCATGCCCCAGTTGTATCACGTAATTGATGGCATCGATTTGTTCAATCATAAATTCAACGTGGTACCGCCGGGAGTTAGTGAGGACATCTTTTTCCCTTTCAATGAAGCAGAAAACCGAGATCCAAAACTGCAAGCACAAATCAACGACTTACTTTTTCACCGGGAAGATTCACAGATTTTGGGTCACTTAAATCATCTAGAAAAACGACCGATTTTAACTGTAGCTCCCATAATTTCGGTTAAAAATCTGACTGGATTGGCTGAGTGCTTTGGTAAAAGTCAGGCTCTAAAAGAGCATTGCAACTTATTTATAATAACAGGCAAGTTGCATACATCTGAAGCCGCCAATGCTGAAGAAGCCGCAGAAATTCAAAAACTTCACGACATTATTAACCAATACCAACTCCACGGACATATTCGTTGGTTGGGGATGCGTCTTCCTAATAATGATATTGGGGAAGTGTATCGAGTAGTTGCGGATAAAAAGGGTATTTATGTCCACTTCGCTCGCTTTGAAGCCTTTGGGAGAAGTATTTTAGAAGCCATGATTTCTGGCTTACCAACTTTCATCACTCAATTTGGCGGGGCTTTAGAAATTATTGAAGAGCAAGAAGATAGATTTACGCTGAATCCTACAGATTTAGAAGGCTCTGCTACAAAAATAGGGGATTTCTGTAACCAATGCGATAGCCATCGGGAATATTGGGATGAAGTTTCCGATTGGATGATTCAACGAATTCGCAATAAATACAACTGGAAATTACATAGTAATCAGCTGCTGTTGCTAGCGAAAATCTATGGCTTTTGGAATTTTGTAGCTCCTGAAAATACTGAAGCCAGGTTGCGCTATATGCAAACACTATTTCATTTAATTTATAAACCCAGAGCCGAAAAGATTTTGGAGAAGCATTTGCATCGTGAGTGAAGGAGACGGTTGAATGTTGACGGTTGAGGGTTGACTGTTGACTGTTGACTGTTGACAAATGACCAATGACCAATGACCAATGACCAATGACAAATGACAATGGATATAACAGGTAATTATCGCGATTTTATTTATCAAGACTGGATTTTAATTGAAACCCAGTTTCACCCCGACCAATTGCAGTCTAGAGAAACGATTTTTACAATCGGCAATGGTTATTTAGGAACCAGAGGTAGCTTTGAGGAAGGGTACATGCGTGCATTACCGGCTACTTTTATCCACGGTGTTTATGATGAGGTTCCTGTTGTCTATACGGAATTGGTCAATTGTCCTGATTGGCTACCATTGGTGGTGACGATAAATGGCGATCGCTTTCGTCTCGATCAAGGTGAGATATTAAACTATAGTCGCCAACTTGATGTCCGTCGAGGTCTTTTGAGTCGTTCTGTACGTTGGCGCAGCCCGAAGGGAAGTACAATAGACTTGCATTTTGAGCGCTTCGCTAGCATCGCCGATCAACATGTGTTAGGGCAACGCTGTCAAGTCACACCTCTAGATTTTTCTGGTGTGATTGAAATTCAAGCTAGCATCAACGGTTATCCAGAAAATCCCGGTTTTAATCATTGGGAATGTCTCGAACAAGACAAAACAGACGAGGGTATCTGGTTACATCGCCGCACGCGCAACTCCCGGATTGATATTGGTTTGGCTGCTAAGTTGACTATTTCTGGGGCGGAAGCTTCTTTACAGGTTAACAGTGCGCCTGGTTATCCAACTCTCAGCGCCACCTTCCTGGCGACATCCAATCAGACAGTCACAGCCGAAAAGCTGGTGACCGTTTTTACCTCGCGGGAAGTTGCCGCACCAGAACAAGCAGCACGAGAAAAATTGACTCTTCTACCCAACTACGCAACCCTTCTTCAAGAGCAGGAAAAAGCTTGGGCTGAAATTTGGCAAAAAAGTGATATTATAATCGAAGGGGATCTTATAGCAGCTTTTGCTGTTCGCTATAATTTATTTCAACTTCTCATTGCTGCTCCCAAAGATGACGACAAAGTCAGTATCCCTGCCAAAACCCTTTCTGGCTTCGGTTATCACGGACATATATTTTGGGACACAGAAATTTTTATTCTGCCATTTTTTATATATACCCAACCTGCCTTAGCCCGCAATCTCCTGAGTTACCGCTACCATACCTTAAATGGAGCGCGACGCAAGGCAGCTCACGATGGGTATAAGGGAGCGATGTATGCCTGGGAAAGTGCCGATAGTGGAGATGAAGTTACACCAAGGTGGGCGTTACCCAACGATCCTTATGGGGAAGATGTACGGATTTGGTGCCGCGATCGCGAAATTCATATTAGTGCAGATATCGCTTACGCCGTCTGGTTCTACTGGCAAGCCACTAATGATGATCAGTGGATGGGAGACTGTGGTGCTGAGATTATTTTAGATACGGCCATATTCTGGGGTAGTCGGGTGGAATTTAACCCCAAATACGAACGTTATGAGATTCGCGGCGTGATTGGTGCAGATGAATATCACGAGTTTGTCCATAACAATACCTTCACCAACCGCATGGTGCAATGGCATTTGGAACGAGCGATCAAAGTTTATGATTGGCTCAAGGCTACCTTCCCGGAAAAAGCCAGGGAACTAGAAGAGAAATTGCATCTGGGTACAAAACAGCGATCGCGTTGGCAAGATATCATCGACAATATTTGGATTCTCCAAAATTCTGCCACAGGGATGATTGAGCAGTACGAGGGATTTTTCCAATTATCAGATATCAACTTAAATGAATACGAACCGCGTACACGTTCCATGCAAGCAATCTTAGGGATAGAAGGAGCGAATAAACGCCAAGTACTCAAGCAACCAGATGTGTTAATGCTGCTATATCTGATGCGCCAATCAGGGGAATCTCCCTACGACCCAAAAACCTTACAGGTAAACTGGGATTACTACGCACCCCGCACAGATATTACCTACGGTTCCTCCCTCGGCCCTGCGATTCACGCTATCTTAGCCTCAGATTTAGGTAAATCAGCCGAGGCTTACGAACGCTTTATGCAAGCGGCGATGGTAGATTTGCAAGATGTCCGGGGTAATAATAACGATGGTATACATGGGGCGAGTGCTGGGGGAATCTGGCAAACAGTGATTTTTGGCTTTGGTGGTATCCAATTCACCGAAAATGGCCCTGTAGCTCATCCCCAATTACCTCCTAGTTGGACGCGCTTGAAATTCCAACTGCATTGGCGGGGAAAATGGCATGAGTTTGATTTGCGGAAAGAAGCAACCCTATCTTCTGATATTCGCGGTGTGATTTTTGATTTAGATGGGGTATTAACCGATACAGCAGAATATCACTATCGCGCTTGGCAAAGGCTAGCCGATGAAGAGGGAATCCCGTTTAATCGGCAGGATAATGAAGCGCTGCGGGGAGTGTCGCGGCGGGAATCACTGATGCTGATTGTTAAAAATAGACAGTATACAGAAGCCCAAATCCAAGAGATGATGGAGCGGAAGAATAATTATTATGTAGAATCAATTCAACATATTACACCAAAGGATTTGTTACCAGGTGCGATCGCACTTTTAGATGAACTACGCCAAGCTGGAATTAAAATTGCGATCGGTTCAGCTAGCAAAAACGCCCATACAGTTGTTGAGAAATTAGGGATTGCTGATAAAGTAGATGCGATCGCTGATGGTTATAGTGTGGAAAAACCTAAGCCCGCACCCGACTTATTTCTCTTCGCCGCCCAAGAGCTAGGATTACCACCAAATCAATGTATAGTCGTAGAAGATGCGTCTGCTGGGATTGAAGCTGGTTTAGCCGGCGGGATGTTAACAGTCGGACTCGGCCCGGTTGAGCGTGTAGGTGCAGCTAACGTCGTTCTACCTAGCCTAGCAGGTATTACATGGGTAGACTTAAAAGCTAAATTGAATGCTGCAAACACAATTAAACATTAAGCCATCTCATCAGCAGTTTTAACCATTACTTAAATACTAATTTCACTATCAAGTCGTAAAAATATCCTCCCAATAATACACCTGCTGCCCCGATTAATCCTAATAATGGAGGAACTGGAGCAGGTAACTTTATCCAACCAAACACAACACCGATAATAAACCCTCCCAGCAGGGACATCCCAGCCTGTCTTAAGAAATCCATCAGTCAGTCCTAGTTAATTTCATTAATGCTTTGGTCTAAAGCTTATAACCAATTTGGCGTAAAAAGCTTTGACGCGCCTTGACATCTTCCGGCGTTTCTAATCCTTTGGGTGAAAATCCATCAATCACACCGAGAATACCTCTACCTTGCTCGGTTTGGGCGACAATTACCTCTACAGGATTGGCGGTGGCACAGTAAATTGTACAGACTTCTGGACACTGCTTGATGGCATTGAGAAAATTTATCGGATAAGCGTCTTTCAGTAAAATAATAAAACTGTGACCTGCACCAATAGCGATCGCATTGTTAATTGCTGCATCTTCCAAAGAGCGATCGCTTCCTGTGCTTCTGACTAAACATGGGCCTGAGGCTTCGCAAAAAGCAATCCCAAATTTGACCTGTGAAGATATACCTACCATAATTTCATGCAGGTCTTCCACGGTTTTGATAAAGTGGGTTTGTCCCAAAATAACGTTACAGTCTTCCGGAATTTGCATTGCAACGGCTTTGAGTTCCATGTTGTTTGCCTCTTTATGCAGAACTCAGCTACAACTTTAGTTGTGATGATACTATTTTTGTATTTCTGGGAATACTAATCCCAAGAAATACACAATTCCTTACTTAAGGCTATTTCTCCCCTGTTTTTGTTGCTCAGAGGCGATTATCCCTGAATAATAAGTTTTATTTATCGTATTGAGAAAGAAAAATATTTGCTTCTATGGTTAAGAGTCTCTAAAGTTAAATCAGCCAATCAAGCAAAGATTGATGAGCAAATTTTGCTTTACATAACCTGAAGCAAAAGTCAACAGTAAAACTAAATTTATTAAGTTTAATATATTACAACAGTGGAACTCTCTAACAAATCTGAATACGCACTTCTAGCGCTGTTAGAGTTGGCGAGCCGTTACTCTAGTGGCGAATCTCTACAAATCCGACAGATGGCTGTACTCCAAGATATACCGAACCGCTATTTAGAGCAATTGCTAGCAACTTTGAGGCGTGGCGGTCTAATTAAGAGTATCCGGGGAGCCAAGGGAGGTTACGTTTTAGCACGAGAACCAAAGAAAATTACCTTACTGGACGCTTGGAGCTGCATTGAAGGAGTAGAGGCGGTGACAGCGAAAGTTGAGCAACATGGGAAAACATTAGAAACTCAAATCATTGAAGAAGTTTGGCAAGAAGCACGTCAGGCGGCTAACGCTGTTTTGGAAAATTATACACTCCAAGACTTGTGCGATCGCCGTAGCACGCAACAAAAAAAGGAACTGATGTATTACATCTAACTTGTAGTCAGCACTTTATCCGCATTTCTCACAAACAGTAGGGGCGGGTTTACAGATATGATCCAATAATTCACGACTATCTGGCTGAACCTGCCCCTACGACATCTGGACTACTTCTTCGATGGCTGTTGGGAAATTGAGAGGGTATAGCTATATTCCCGTTGAGATATGTCCCCGACATAAAATGAGTATTCTCCCGCTTGCCAAAAGCCAGCTAGTTCTGCCTTCGCTTCCGAACTATCTGCGAGAACACAGAACTTTCCTCCAGGCCCATCAATTAGCAAAGTTGGCTGTCCTTTACTCTCTACAGTGACGCGCAAATAAGGCAGCGATTTGGGTACTTGAATAACTTGACTAGGTTTAGCAGGAATGTGACCACAATTGCTTTTCACAGAACCTTCACCATTGCCATTCACAACTAATGGGTCGGGGCTAAAGTTGGGATTAACAACTTTGGGTGGGGTCTGCGCCAAATTGGCATTATTAAACACCAAACTCATTGCCAAAGCTGCGGGAACAACCGTAAATATTCTCTGCATTTTCATAAGATTAAATTCATGCTCCCGACTGGTAATCGAGCGGTATTAAGACATAATCTAAGATTTAAGACGATCGTAATCATTTTGTGTTCCAAAAAACTAGGTATAAAATTTGCTCTTTATATATAAAAAATATAAAACATAATCTGGATGAAAAAAGCGTGAAGTATCGGTTTGGTAAGGAAGCAGAAATCGACAACTCTTACTGATATCTAAGCAACTAAAGTACTCAGTATGATTGTGATTAATTAATGTTTTTGTTGATGACCACACCTGTACGATTTGGGAATGTCCGGATTGGCGCAGAAAAATCATGAAATCGTTGCCATAAAGGTGTTTGAGGAATTTATTAAATTGAAATTTCCCAAAAACGAGATGGTGATTTATCGAAAGATGTCTGACAAACATATACATCAGCTAAAATCACAGACAAAACCGAGCCAAAGCTGAGGTAGAAAAGAGTTATGAATCCTCAACCAGAAGAAGACTTGCAGCGTCGCCTCCAAAAGCTAGAGGCAGAGATTAATTCCCAGCCAGAAAAACCAAGACCAAGCACTAGGTGGAATTTTGAGAGCATAAACTCCCAGCTAATGCAATTGCAAAGTAGGTTCAATAGCTTGACTGGAACGAAAAAGCTAGTAGTTTTAGGCGTGACGGTGCTATTAGGTCTAGCAATGGTGCAAGTAGTGTTTAAACTTGTAGCCTCTGCGATTAGTCTGGCAGTGTTGGCAGGGTTGGTGTATGTTGGATACAAATTTTTTGTTTCTAGTAGTTTTCAACAAAAAAAATAGCCGATTGTAACCGCCCTCAAAGCGGTGTAGAAGTAAAGTTAAAGGTAATTAATACGATGGCGACCCCAATTGTCAGGAGACGTAACGATCAATCTAATCGGTCAAACAACCCGGAAAAATCCCATTCACTGTCATTAGTAACTAGACGTTTTGCAGCTTGGACAGCTGAAATCACCTTGGTGGCTGCCACTGGGTTGATTCCCTTCGGCTTAGGCGTGTATGCTAATTCCAACAGCGATTTAAACCGTGTACAGCCTAATCCCGTACTGGTGGTCACAGAAAGAGCGATCGCCCGACCTTTAGCTTTGCCCGTGAGCTATGGTATCCGTAATGTAGCTTGGCCGACGAATATCTTGTGGAGCATAGCTTTATTAGCACCGGTGACACTATCGTCTTGGCAATTATATTTACTGGCAAAAACAGGTAGTACGTTACCCAAGCGGCGATTTGGCATTCGGGTGGTGAACGACCAAGGCAAAGCACCCGGTTTCGGTGCAGCGATACTGCGCGAAGGCGTTGGGCGTTGGACTGTACCTTTATCCGTCGCTTATTTGCTGTGGCGCTACAGCTTAGCCTTTCCTAATGTGGGGATTTTTGCAGTTTTGGCATTGTTAGCGATCGCCGCCGAAGCAATTGGCTTACCATCAAAGCAAGGGCGGCGGGCATTCCATGATATTTTGGCAGGTACTCATACAATAGATGCAACTCGTCCGTTGCCAACTTCACTTTCTGGTGACAACTTGGATGAGGAGGAGTCCCCGGCAGAAAATCAAAATGAAACGACACAGACACATTCTTTATTGGATCTGATCCGGCGTAATCCTAATCTCACCCTCATTGCAGTAGCGCTGGTGAGTATGACATCTGTGTTAACAACCTTAGTAGGCACTCAAATTTACATCCAAACTCAGGAAACTCAGCGCCGAACTCAGCAGATCAACAGCCAACAATTTTTGGAACTGGTAAAACAGCTCAACCCCAACTCGACTGCTACCAATGAAGAACGCCGCAGTGCAATTCTCGCTCTGGGTACTCTCAACGACTCCCAAGCGATTCAATTTCTGGCGGATCTACTAGTTAAGGAAACCAACCCTACCCTAGTGGATACAGTTCAACAAGCTTTAGTGCATATTGGTTTAAAAGCTCTCCCAGAATTAAAAAATCAGAATCAGTTTCTCGCTGGTGAGTTGGAATCTAAAAACACAAATGCATCCCAAGATGGGCAATTACGACAACAGCAGTTACAACTCAATCAAAAAGCGATCAACAAAATTCTCGCTGTTTACAGTGGTCAAAGTCACGGACTCGATTTAAGTCGTACCCAATTAGGTTTCACTAGCGCCGAAGCTAATCCCTCCTTCAACTTGGTATTAGACAAGGTTGATTTATCGGGAATTAAATTCAAATCTGCAAATCTTAATCAAGCTAGTTTTCGTGGTAGTCGCTTTCGCAACGTTGGCGAAGATGGGCGCTGGGATACCTACGACGATGTTGTGGCTGATTTGACCGAAGTGCAAATGAAGCAAGCCAATTTCACCGACGCAATTCTCAGCCGCGTGACAATGAACCGTAGCGATTTGAGTCGTTCCACCCTCAACAGAGCGAACTTATCTGATGCGCGTCTCATTGGTGCTAACCTCAGCAGCACTCAACTAGTAGGAGCCGATTTGCGTGGTGCAGTTTTAGAAAATGCCAGTTTAACCGGGGCAGATTTAGGCGATGCTAAATTGAACGAAGCTGATTTATATGCAGCTCGTTTAGGTCGCGTCACTGCGATCGGCACACAATTATCCTATGCCAACTTAACCAAAACCGATTGGCAAGCATCAGACTTATCTGGAGCCGATTTTGAACATGCTAATCTCAGCAATGCTAATTTAAGCGCGACTCGTTTAACTGGTGCTGTTTTGCGTTCTGCTCAGATGCAAAACGCCAACTTGCAAAATGCTGATTTAAGCCTTGTCGATTTACGGGGAGCCAATGTTGCAGGCGCTGATTTTAAGGGCACAGTTCTTTCACCTACCAAGCAAGATCCAGCAGATCAATTCGTCCAAACACCATCTAAAGGTTCAGTCTCTGCCGTAGTCCAAGGAGTTGATTTTTCTCAAGCCAAAAACTTAGATGCCAAACAACTAGCTTACATTTGTACTCAAGGCGGCCTTCATCCTCGTTGTCCCTAGGGGATGAGGGGTAGGGGGGCAGGGGGAGAAGAAGGACAAGGGAGACAAGCAATACGGTTCGGATAAGCAATTTTCATCTCCCTTTTGGGAAAGGGAAAAGGTTAAGGGGTAAGGGGGAAAGGTTTGAATGGGCCCTTTTCCCTTTCTCCCTTAGCCGAACCGTATTGGGGAGACAAGGGAGATCAATAAGAAATGCCCAATGCCCCATGCCCACTAACAACTGACCACTAGCTACTGATTATTCCCAACAACAGCGATACCATAGGTATTAAAAGGAACTTTAACAATTACAAATGGTGTGAGAAGGCAATGAAGTATCTTTGGTATTTGATTGTAGTTCTGGGGACTGGTTCGCTGTTGAATCTGGCTATGAATATTCAGCCAGCACAAGCTCAAGTTGCCTATGGTAGTTATGTTGGCGTTGGACCATCTGTGGGTTTGAGTGATGGTGCCCAAATTGGTGGGGTGATTGCCTTTCGTTATAAGCTTTTAGAGTCGCCAATTTCTTTCCGCGCTCAAGCTTTAGTCGGTCATGGTACAGCAGTTGTGCCCACTGTTTCTTACGATATTCCCCTAAATTGGCAAACTGATGCCTATTTAGGTGCTGGCTTGACTTTAGCTAGTGGCGATGATCCTTCTCCTGTGGGGAATAAAATCAGTTTTGCTTTGCAACCGGGAATTGATTACGTTGTCCCAAATAGCAATACTGTGATTTTTGGCAACGCCATTATTGCTTTTGATGCCTACCGCGATGGTAGTGGTACTGCTTTTTCTTTGCAAGGTGGTGTTGGTTTAAGATTTTAATTGTTATTGGGCATGGGGGAGGCAGTGCGTTGCGGGGGTTCCCCCCGTTATAGCAACTGCCGTCATGGGGCATTGGGGAGGCAGTGCGTTGGACGGGTTCCCCGGCTTAAAGCAACTGCCGTCATGGGGCATGGGTAAGAAAACTCCCCACATTCCCCACACTCCCTCATCCCCCTTGTCTCCCTTGTCCCCTCATCCCCCCTTGCCCCCTATTTTCGTAATCTTGGGAGCAATTCTTGTGGTTTTCTAGGTCTTAGATCAGGAAACCAATTTTTCCGATGAGGAGTGAATGATGTCTAATATCACACGCCGGCACTTTTTGCAATTTGCGGGGTCTGCTTTAGCTACACTGGGCTTAAGTCAGTTAGATATTATCCAACAGGGGGAACGTTACAGCCAAGTTTTAGCCCAAGGTACAGGGCGGAAACTGGCGCTATTAGTGGGGATTAATGAGTATCAGGGTATACCAGCTTTGTCTGGTTGTGTGAATGATGTGCAGTTGCAACAAGAATTACTAATTCACCGTTTTGGCTTTAATCCCCAAGACATTTTGACTTTAACCGATCGCAAAGCTACCCGCAAAGGAATTTTGACGGCGTTTGAAGAACACTTAATTAAGCAAGCCAAGCCTGGGGATGTGGTAGTGTTTCACTTTTCTGGACATGGTTCGCGGGTATTGGATCGCGATCGCGATGCCTCAGATGGACTCAATAGCACTATAGTACCTATTGATGGCACTTTACCACCAGGATATCCAGAACAAGCAGGCCCAGTGCAGCACATCATGGGACATACACTGTTTTTACTGATGTCTGCATTAAAAACAGATAACGTGACTGTGGTGCTGGATAGTTGTCATTCTGGCGGTGGTAAGCGGGGAAATTTCCGGGTGCGTGCTGTGGAGGGGGGCGAAAAACTTTTACCTAGCCCTGAGGAACTGGAGTATCAACGTCAATGGCTGGGGCGATTGGGAATGTCACCGCAAAAATTTATCGAATTGCGCCGGAAAACAGTTGCTAAAGGTGTGGTGATTGCTAGCGCCAAACGCGATCAATACGCTGCTGATGCTGCTTTTGATGACTTTTATGCTGGAGCATTTACTTATTTATTTACCCAGTATCTTTGGCAACAACCTCTTAATGAATCGATGAAAAGTGCGATCGCTAATGTTGGTCGCTCTACAACAGTCTTCGCTAGGCAAACAGGCAATTTTCAAGAACCGGAATTAGAATCAAATCTTAATCCCCAAAATACTAACTCACCTATCTACTTTACTCCCAAGCCGACAGTTTCTGCGGAGGCGGTAGTTACCGAAGTCCAAGGTGACCAAGTAAAATTGTGGCTGGGTGGGCTTGATTCCGAAAGCTTGGAAGCATTCACACAAAACGCTATTTTCACAGTTTTGGATAGTAAAGGTAACGAACGGGGACTGGTGAAGTTAGAGTCTCGTCAAGGATTAAATGGGCAAGGTAAACTTATCAAGTCCCCACAACAGAAAATACAGCAAGGAACCCTCTTACAAGAACGCATTCGCAGTATTCCCAACGATTTGACTTTAAAAATTGGGTTGGATGATTCTTTAGGAAATAACACTCAACAAGCACAACAGGCTCTACAGGCGCTTCCACGCATCCAACCGAAAACTTTGGGAGGACAACAGGTGCAATATATTTTTGGTCGGATGACTGAGGCGAAGTCCCAAGAATTACGTAAACTACGTGTGTCTAATATACCTGATGTGGGTAGCTTTGGGTTATTTTTACCAGGACTCAACAAGATTATTCCTAGTTCTTTTGGCACTAGTAGCGAAACAGTGAGTGCAGCAGTTAATCGGTTGGAACCAAAACTCAAATCTCTGCTAGCAGCGAGGATTGTCAAGCAAATGCTTGGTAATGTTAATTCATCACGAATTAATGTGACTGCGGCGATGAGTGTGGTTGGGAGTAAAGATATACTTGGTGAATCATTTCCCATACGTGGAATCAACAAGGTAGCTCCGGGGACAAATCAACCAGCGTCTGTCAAGCCTGTTAAGCCTTCTGGTTCAAACCTGGGAAAATTACCTGTAGGTACACAGGTTACTTTTCAAATTCAAAATAATGAATCCTTACCACTTTATATCAGTATTTTGGTAATTGATGCTCAAGGAGAAATGGCAATTATCTTTCCGAATAATTGGTCATCGGCAGAAGATGCTGCATTGGTAGAAGCAAAGCAGAAGTTAGTTATTCCCCAGACTGGCGATTCTTTCAAACTCACAATTGGTGAGCCTTTGGGAGTCTCAGAAGCGCTGATTGTGGCGAGTACCACACCTCTGAGAACTGCACTCAAAGCATTAAAAGAAATTGCCAAAGCTAGGGGATTAGAAAATCGTAGCGCCCCGATTGCTGTGACTAATGAATTATTAGATGTCACCAACAGCTTACTCAATGACTTGGATGCAGGTACGCGGGGGGCGATTAATGTCGAAGGGATACAACTCCCACCTGGAGTGCGGGGGATTGATACCCAAAAATTAGCAGCAATGGCGATCGCATTTGAGGTAGTCGCGGCGGGGGGATGAGGGGGACAAGGGGGACAAGGGAGACAAGGGAGACAAGGGAGACAAAAAGAATTGTGAACTATGCCCAATGCCCCATGCCCAATACCCAATGACTAATTCACCAGCGGTTGGTTCGCTAAATTCTCCAAACCTACCGACTTGAGCAAACTTGTCCAGTCAGCGACAACAGACGCATCTTTTGGTTTGTCTAAACGCAGTTTTGCCGCAGCGGTTAAAGCATCATACCAAATACCATTTTCTGCATACAGGGCTACCTGTTGCTCTTGTGCTGCTTGCTTGAGACTTTCCGCAAGGCGGGAATTAGGGTTAACCCTTTGCACCCATCCCTCAACATAGGTTAATTCTGCTGGTTGTTGGGGGTTGCAGTTGACTTTCACTTTCAAGAACCAATGGTAGATTTTGCCCACTTGCAAAGGTGTAGTGGTTTCTGGTAAAGCAACACTAATAATTCCTGGATTCGACGGAGGATTTACAGCTGAGCGGTATATAGTTTGACTTGGTTTATTCGTCTCATCCTTAATCACAAACTCCATAGATGCGATCGCGGTTTTTTGATGGGGTACAAAAAACCAAAACGTCGAATGTGCAGCGGTTGTTAAACCCCAGACTTTGGTGACGGAAATAGCTGCTGTTTGCTCTGGTTTGAGAGTCTGCTCATAAACAGGAGCTAGCGCCATCAGAGACTCATTCCCACTACCGCAGCCACGACTCGCTGCTCCCCCGCGATCGCCTGCTGCTCCTCTGTCAGGTGGCGGTGGCGGTGGTATAAACTTGATTGGGGCATTGTTTAAGGTAACTGGTAATGCCCAAAGTGCTGGGCAATAGATAACGCTGCCCAATAAAGTCATATTTAATACAACAGTTAATGATATTTTTTGGTAATAGTTTGTCATTTGTCAATAGTCAATTGTAATTGGGCATTGGGCATTGGGCTTCCTTGTCCCCCTTGTGCCCCGGTTGCTGAGCGAAGTCGTTGGCGCAGCCTCTCGAAGAGAAGCACATCCCTCTAACCCCTAGTCCCTCATAAAAGCTACTACACTCGCACTACTTCCCAAGGCGAGGATGGCGGGGATTAAGGGAATCCAAGCGCTGAAGGAAATTAAAAATAGGAAGCAAGTACCGTACATAACAACAACTGCAATTCCTCCGGCTAAAAGTAAGTAAGATACTTTTCTGATATACCAACTAAGTAAACAACCAGTGACAGACCAACACCAAACCCAAATCAGGTCACCCCAAATTGACCAACTCCATAGCAGAGGTCGCCCATCTAAGGCGGAACTTAAAAGTTGGCTGACCATTTGTGCTTGTAATATGACTCCGGGGATGACGAGTGAGTTTCCTTGGTCGGTGTAAGGAGTTAACCAATAGTCATGAAAGCTTTCTGCTGTTGTCCCAATCAAAACTATCCTGTCTTTGATTGCGGCGGCGTTGAGTTTACCTGCGATCGCATCTTGTAATGTAATTTGTGGGGCGATCGCCACTGGTGAAGGCGAAGACCGATAATTTAGTAAAATTTGGTGTCCTAAAGCATCTATGCCCTGATACCCTCCTGTATGTGCTTCTAGGGGGGGAAATTTCACTTTCCCTAATTTCCACATGCCATCAGGTGTAAATTCTAATTTAATTCCTTTGCTGTATAAATAACGTAGTGCTAGTTGTACGCTCAAGGAATAGGATGCTGTACAAGGAGATGCGGGAGGGGGTGTTAAGGCTAAATAGTGACGACGCACTATATGATCGGCATCGCTGAGTGTATTGCTAAAGCCTAAATTGTCGGCGGGAACTTCTGGTGGTGGCGCTACGCCTGATTTTCCAGTTTGCGGATCGCTAACTCGACAAACTGTCACTAAGCGATCGCTTTGCATTAATTTGGCTAATTGGGGAGAATTTTTACTGACTGGATAATCGCGGTATATATCCAAACCAATAACTTGTGGTTGAGCGGCGGCTAATTTTGCTAATAATTGCCCCAGTGTTTCGTCTGCTAGGGAACCCCGGCGTTCTAATTGTTTTTGGGATTCGATATCTTCTTCGGTAACAGTTACCACCAGTAAGCGGGAGTCTGGTTTTTCCGAAGGACGCGATCGCATTAATTGGTCGAAGGCTGCTAGTTCTAAGGGTTGCAGGACACCCAAATAGCGAACCCCCATCCACAGTCCAGCGATCGCCATGCTTAAAAGTAGCATCAGTGATATTTTCCGGCGTTGGGGAACATTGATGAGGTTTTTAGGACTATTAGCCCAATTATTCCCTAATTCCCGCCAATTAATTGGCATCTCCGCCGGATTTTGGCAAATCACAGGTAACCAAGTAGCACAGGGATATTGTGTTTCTAGCCCTTGTAACCGTTCTCTTGCTTCCCTTACCGCCAAATATAAAGATTCTCCCCTTGCAAAGGCTGTCAAAAAATACTTTAAAAACTCCTGGGCGACGCGATCGCTTACTGGTTCGCGCATGACAATGATTTGGGGAATATGCAAATCGCTAAACTCCCACGCCAATCCTAAGCCATCACAGGAGTTAAAAATTGCCAGTTGTAACCCTCTTTCTACAGCTTTTTTCAACGCATACTTTAACTGACTAATTGTTAAACTCTCGGTTTGATTAATATATATTTTACCTGTAATATTTGTTTCCTCAGTACCACTGTGTCCGGCAAAAAATAGAATCTGCCAATTCTGTTCCCATAGTTGGTCTGTCAGGTCTTGGGATTGTGGTTCTACTAAAAATGTAATGTCTGCATTCGGTAACAATTCCAACAACTTTCTGTCTGCTTGCGTATCTATTCCTTGACTGTTACCTAAAATCGCTAAGATTTTGACGCGATCGCTGCTGCTAGTAATTCGGTGTACCTGTTCATAAGCAGGCGCACTCAAGGCTACTTCTGCATGGGGATAGCGTTCCAACAAATCCCAAAGATGCCAAGGGAGTTTTTGTAATCGTAAATCCTTAGTTTGTAAAAGCACACGAATTTTATCCGCAGACATTAGCTTTTCTAGCCATTTTTCGCGGATGTGACGAAAACCTTCGGCAGCAAGCCAAGTGTTAAATGATACTTTTAGTTTTTCCGTTGCTTGCTGACAATCTTCTAAGCTGGGTGTGGGGATAGATTGCTTGGGTAAACCAATGGGGCGAGATGGTAACCTGAGATGGCGATAAATCGATTGCCAATGATGGTAATCACAAGGAATTTCCGTGTTGGGAGGAAGTTTTCCGGTCATTTCCACGATTGGGCGGGCGTTTTCGTCGCCAATTTCGATAGTTACAGGGAATCCCTGCTCAAAGCTACCTTCTCCTATCTTTAAGACGACTAACTTACCCACGGCTAATTCTCCACAGATGGCGATCGCTTGTCACAGTTGTGCGTCTATTTATTTAACTACAAATGAGGAGTTAGCGATTACAGAAAATCACCTCATAACCTTGGCGTTTCCTTGTCTGTTTCCTTTCATCCTCTATTATGAGAGTTAGATATTGGGTCTAAATTCTAAATTCCCAATTCCTAAATTCTCAGAGTATGACACAAACAATCCAAGCTAAAGATAGTGTCAACAGTCAACAGCTATAGTTGAGTTTCCTTCCTCAACCCAACCTTGTATATTGAGAGAAGTAGTAAACCGTCCCAACCTAGGTCAATTAAGACCGCTTCGTAGCAAGGGAACTCCAAAAAATAAATTATGCCAAATTGTAGGGGCGGGGTAACCCCCATTGGTGTCAACTTAAGTTAAAAGGCTTATCCCACAGGCATTTTACCCCACCCCTCAATCCCCTCCCCGTAAACGGGGAGGGGAGGTTTTGCGTCAGCAAAGCCGGGGTGGGGTGACGCGGATCATGATGTTAAGTGAGAGAATTCGCTCATCACGTCTTGGTAAGGGTTTCACGTTAAGTTGACACGTATGGGTTACCCCGCCCCTACGAGTTGTGGGTTTGGTAAGTTAATGATTGGAATATTTTTTTATTTGTCAGTTACTAATATGATTTTTACTTTTCACTTTGTCACGAACCAGCACAGTAGGGTGCAGCATTTTGAGTTGACACATAAGTAACATTTGGCGCTTGTTTAACTAATTCAACTGTCCCATTGCTATTAACTATCCACCCTTGGGCTTCTATTATTTTTGTTTGGTTATTATCAGTTTGGGGAAGATTTGCTTTAGTCGTTTCTCTGATGTTCTCAGACAAATTACGTAAATCATTCCAGGGATTTTGACTTAAGAGAGTGTGAGTAGGATTTTGTGGTAATCCATCTCTCCCGGAAATCACAAATTGATTGTCTCGATTCTTTTTACAACTAGCAACAACTTGTTTGGAAGCATCTATGACATTTTGTGGTAGTTCTTCGGTATTGATTTTGTTTGCTGCATCTGGGTTAGTTATAGTCACAACTCCATCAACTCCAAATTGTGAACTAGCATCAATTTCACTATCAGGAGGTAAAAATATCCCATTAGTGGAGATGAAGATATTACCACCAGGGCCAAAAACAGCATTAGCACGGATATCACTATTATTTACCCCGACAACAAAATCGGCATTAATCAAAATATTACCACCACCGCCTGTACTGTCGGTAACGCTACTACTAATCAAACTATTGTTGCGTAAAAATAGCAAATCGCTATTTAAATTGATTGTACCTCCCCCTGACTGGGTGGATGTCGCGGTAATTTCACCTTGATTAGTGCGAATTAAGTTAGCATCAATGAAGATATCACCAGCTAAACCTAAACCAGTGCTGCTAGTACTAATAGATGCACCACTATTTAATTCTAATAAATTGGTTGTCACCCGAATTGTACCGCCATTAGCCGTACCTTTGGTTTCAGCAGTAATTTTACTATCATTACTGGCAATAATTGATTCTTGGATATTAAGTTGGATATTTCCGCCACTACCATTTAAAGTCGATGCATTAATACTACTGGGTATCTCAGAAGTATTATTCCACATTTCTAAGAAGCGAGCATCAATTTGAATATCACCTGCTTTTCCTTGTCCTGGTGCAATACTGCGATCGCGACTGGGAAAGTTACTTGCTGCAATAGTTGCGCCATTTTGAATAGTTAATTTATCGGTAGTTATGGTTAATTCACCACCATTTCCATTGTTTCTAACAGCATTACTAAATACACCACTACTACCACCAGCAACAAAACCACTTAAACTGATATCTTGTGCCTGAATACTTAATTCTCCTGCGTTTCCATTACCAAAAGTACTAGTGGCAATTTGCCCACCATCAATTAAGCTGAGGGTTTCCGTAGTAATATTTAATTTACCGCCTGCACCTGTGCCTGTAGGCTCAACATTAGTAGCAATAATAGTTGGTAGGGTATTCCCTTTGTTGTTATTAATTTCTAGATTTTTCGCGTCAATTTCTATCTCACCTGCATTGCCTAAACCTGTCGTTTTCGTAATTATTACCGCACCATCAAATATACTTAAGTTATCGGTTTTTATTCTTAATAAACCACCGTTACCTGTTACATTTTTTTCGACATTACTAAACAAACCACTAGCAATTGTCCCAACCGTACCACTTAATTCTATATTTTGGGCTGCAATTTCTAACTTCCCAGCATTCCCACTGCCCGATGTACTATTTTGGATTTGTGCCCCATTTTTAACTTCTAAAATATCAGTTTTCAGGAAAATATTACCACCATCACCATTGGATTGAGTAATAGCTAACAATCCACTAGGAAATTCATCAAATGCAGCACCGATAAATTGAGCTTTTTTTGCAGTAATATTAATATCCCCACCATTGCCTTCACCAGACCAACTACTTGTTGATATTTGTGCCCCATCAGTAACTAATAAATTCTCTGTTTCTAGATTAATTTGGCCAGCATTTCCCCCACCAGAATCAGTGCTAGCAAATATCCCACTAGGCCCCAAAGCACCACCAAAAACTAGTTCTATATCTTCAGCTTTAATATTAACTGTGCCGCCACTTCCTAGACCAAAAGTAGTACTACTAATTTGTCCCCCATCTGTAGCAATTAATTTTTGAGTTACAATATCAATAATGCCACCTTGACCGATTGCATCTGGAGATACATCGGTAGATATTACAGTAGACAAACCAGAATCATTATTAAAGCCACTGACTTGCAGAGATTCTGTAGCTTTAATATTGATAATACCTCCATTTAAACCGCCTTCAGTATTAGCTAATATTGCCGAACCCTCAGTGAGATTGATATTTTTACCAATAACTTGAACGTTCCCACTACCATCACCACTCACATCTATAGAAGCAGCTGCATTGAGATTAATATCGGCAAAATTATTGACTTGATCGTAACTTAAAGATAAACCAGAATTGCTGAAGTTAATTGTGACAAAACTATCTTTAACAGCGCCAATTTCTACTCTACCTTGTGCTGCGGTTACATTACCGCCTACTAAGGAAACTTCACCACCAACTAATGCTAAGGTCTGACCAGATTGTACTTGTAGTCCTACAGGTCGATTTTCTCGGGAAGTGGCAGAAAATTCATTCACAAATAGTTGATTACCCGTTCCATTGACGGTAATCTTGCCCGGATTTGCACCATACTGTAAACCAATGGGAAGGTTAATAGTTAATAAAGGTGGTTCTTTGGGATTGACTGCACTATAAATACTGCCATCAGTAAATTTAATACTATCAGCAGTGCTACCTACAAAGGAACCGCCAATATTTAAAGCAGCATTAGCACCAAACACAATTCCATTAGGATTAATTAAGAATAAATTTGCAGTGCCATTTGCTCGAATTAAACCATTAATTTCTGAGATATTACCACCAGTTACCCGACCAATTATATTAGTAATATCTAAATCATTTTTAAACCAAGCAGTCGTATCTTTTAGGACGGAAAATTTTTCAAAGCTATGAAATAGATTACTACCTGCTCTAGTTCCACCAGTAATTTCTGTGACATTTCCTAAAGTAGAAGTTGCTGATGGAGAAGATATTGTATTGTCAGGAATAATTTGGGCTAAAGTTATGGATGGAGTTAGAAAAAATGAGGATAAAATCCCAAATAAACAAATATTTCCGTGATTATACATAATTTTCCCTATTCAATCTATCCCCAGAAAAGTTACTTATATAGTTCCCCTCAACTCCCCCTGACTAACATTCTCAGCAAAAAGCATTATTTTAATGATATTAAAACCCCGACTTTTCTAAAAAGTCGGGGTTCTGGGTAACTCTTTATTTGTAGAATTTATGCCAAAATCATTTCTACTAGATGTGTAAGTCTAAATGTGTTGTTTGTTTGCGCGATCGCAAACCGAACAAACCTAAAATCAACAATCCCACCACCGCAATAGGTTCGGGAATTTATTGAAAGCGGCGGGAAACTCAATGACTGTGGGTGGAGAGGGATAATAAACCGCCGCTTTGGTAATGGGTAATGGGCCTTTTCCCAATTACCAATTACCAATTACCAAATTCCTCGCCCCCTTGTGGGTGAGGAATTTATTGTGGTTTTTCATCATACCTTTCCCACATAGTACCATTATTTACCTGAAATAGTCCTTCTTGAGCTAAATAGTCAGTTAAATCTTGACCTTGATTCAGGGTGGTTGTACTACTAGCACCACCCCAGCGATTTTGCTTAAACATTTTGTTAATGTTCGTTACAGGTGTACTATTTACCACACCATTAACAGTTGTTTGTGCTTGGCTTTTCAATGTGGATAATTTTGATAAAGATAGGGAGTTAAATGTACTAGAAGCTCGGTTATAACCAATGACATCCAGTGCTTGTAAATCAATATTAGTCAAACTTCTTCTGGTATTTGTCGGTAAAGATGGGTCCATAATTCCCACAGCAACGCCATTAGTACTACGCTTCCAGTGACTTCCTTGCTCGCCGTCTGGTTGATAGTTATTCCAGAAGAAGAAGCTTGATGTTAAACCTTCATTTTCCCCGGTAGATAAATTTGCTATGGCTGTGTATCCTCCGTTCATAGAAAAGTAAGGAGTTGAAGTACCAGTCCCCCCATAAGCCATATTTATTTGACCATCAATGGTGCTGGATGATTTACGAAACAGGTCAAATGCGCTAATATATTTGCTCCGGTCGGTGGTATTAGAATAATTACCATCATTAACAGCATCTATGCCACTGACAAAACCTAAAATATGTCCAATTTCATGAATTAAGACGCTGGTGAGATCAAATTTATTAGTGCCAACGCTACTACTGAGATAATCATTTTGCCAACTAAAGCCAGTATTCATCAAATCACTGAATACAATCACCCCATCTAAATCACTACTGTTTGTGTCCAACAAATTTAAAGCTTTAGCATTAGCTCTAGTCAAATTTAAGGTGTTAAAGGATTTACTTGTTAAGCCTTCCATCTTAGCAGTTATACCGCTCCACAGCAGCGACATAGGTAAATTCGCCACCGCCAGTTCATCATTTGTATTATTCAAAATATTGTTATCGATTGTGCGATCGCTTTTTAAGGCTGTGTAAAAATTGCTGTAACTCACATTGTTCATAAAAGCTGGTACAGATCCAGACAGAACTCCAGAAGGTAATTTGCTAGCATCACTCTTCTTCAGGTGAATATTGATCGTTGCATTGTCTGTGAGATATTCTTCCCATATGTTTGCAGCTAATTCCGCAGCTTGTTTTTCCTCGGTTGTGATTCCTCTATCATATGTAAAGTTTAATTTCAATGCTTGTGCTGGAAGACTACTACCAATCACAGTAATCATTGTTACAATTAAAGAGAGCAATTTACTATTTATACGCATATATGTTGGTGCAAAATCTGCTTTTTTTAGACTCGCTTTTAACTTAGCAGCTTCAAATCATAAAATTTATGAACTAGTAATGAAATGTTGTTCTGTTTTCGTCAAACATTTCATCCGATCATCAAAAAAAATTCAGTAGAAATACTGCTAATATTTCACCACATAAACAATCACCCCGACTTCTGGGAAAAGTCGGGGTGATGGGTAACTCTTAATTTCCAGAATTGATGCAAAAATGGCGTGCAAGCCATGATTTACCGTCGCTTCATGTCATAACTCTAAGATTTTCTACTAGTTGTGTAAGTTTGTATGTGTTTTCTGTTTGCGCAACCTTAAACCTAATAAACCTAAACCCAACAACCCTACCACCGCAGAAGGTTCGGGAACCAAAACAGAATCTTCTTCTTCTTCTCCCAGAACTGACCAAAAACCACCTGTTTGGAAAACCCCAATTTGTTTAAAATGGTCTGCTAAATCATTCACTTGGCTTAAAGTCGTAGTGCTACTACTACCACCCCATTTATTTTGGTTATACATATTAACGGCTTCTACATTGCGATTCACATTTCCTTTAGCAGCCGCCGCAGTCTTGGCTTCTAATTCTAAAGTATAGAAGGATTTAGTCGAGTTTTTCCGTCCCCAACCAATTACATCCATCACCCTCAGATCTAAGTCAGAAATTTCCCGTCTGTGACCTGTAGACAAAGCTGGAGCCATCACACCCAAACCACGATTGACGTTGCTCAGATTAAAAGGGTTTTTATAAGTCTTACTATTATCTTGCTTCCAATGACTACCTTGATAACCATCCCCTTTAAATCCGGCGATTGTAGTGTTGTAACTATCAGATACGTCTACTCCTGTAGATAAAAGACCTATACTAGTTGCTCCATTATCAAGGGAAAAGTAAGTTTGTGCTCCGTGTGCTAGGTCTGCTCCGGCGTTTCCTAGAGTTGAACGTCTACTAGAACTGCGGAATAAATCGAAGGTTGTAATGGCTTGTTCTCGATAAGCCATATCCCAGTAGGAAGTGGAATCTGTAGCTGATTCTAAGCTACTAACAAAACCGAGAATATGACCAATTTCATGGACAGCAACGGTTGTCAGGTCAAATTGGGTACTGGAGTTACTAGCAAAACGTTGATAACTACTGTTATACCATCCATATTGAACACCATTAATTAGGCTATCTAGACTATTGACCAGGATTACTCCATCCAAAGCAGAGTTGTATTTATCAAGTAACCCTATGGCTTTGGCGTTAGCACGGGTAATACTCATTTTTGAAGAAGTAAACCCCGCAGCATGGTTTTGTTCGTATGGGCTAAGAAAGTTAGTCCATAGGAGTCCATCGGGATGAGTAGCACTACCTACGCCTATGGTTTTATAGTTGTTGTTATTGATGGCAGTAATATCGTCAGCAGATAGGTTGACATCATTCAGCATTCTACCCCAGACATCATTAACAGTAGGATTGAGGAAGTATGGAATAGCTCCAGATAGTGCAGTTTGAGTAACTCCGTTTACCTGACGAGACATTATACTGTTAGCTGCACTGTCAATATGTATATTCAGTGTGCCATCATCGCCCAGGTATTCTGACCAGTAACGACCAGCAAATTCAAAAGCCTCTTTTTGTTGGGTCGTAACTCCAGTGTCATAGGTGAAGTTAAAGCTCACAGCTTGTGCTGGAGTAGTACTTGCGATCGCACCAGCGACAGCAGCTATTAAATACAGATATTGGTGTATTTTCAGGGATTTTTTCATAATTTTTTGGTAATTATGGGATTTAATTTAGCAGTTTAAAATCCGCAAATTTATGAATTGCTAATGAAATAGTATTTACTCTTAATTAAATATTGAAGGCTAAAATATAAATTTTTTCAGTATAAATACTGTTAATTGATCACGAATATAAGTTTTTTTTTCAGGGAAAATAGCCCTCGATTTTATAGTAAAGCCGGGGTTATGAGTAGATTGATAATTAAGATATTTTCTGTTTCTGCAACCGCAATTTTTATTTACGCTTCGCGTGTCAGTGGTCAATTGTCAGTTGTGAGCCAGCGCGGTCTTGGGGGTTTCCCCCATGAGCGACTGGCGAACCCCGAAGGGGTCAGTTGTTTTTTTTGAAAGGAGTTTAATATCCGCGCATAGCAAGTGGCGTGGTTTTTAGATGTCTTTGTACGGGCGGGTTTACTGATATCCCCGCCCTTCAACAAAGATCCAAATAAACCCGCCCCTACCACTGACAAAACTCCATTCCTTTATGGGTGGAGTTTTTTATTGCTTATGGGACTTACGCAGGTGTCACAAAAAATTACAGTTTTCTCATTGTAGTCAGCGGTTCTGTCCCTGATTTTGAGGAATAAAGTCTTCACTACGAACTGAAAATAATCTGCTAGTTGCGTGTGTCTTGGCTGAAATACTAAATCTTGTTTTATGGGAAGTCTGCGGGAAACTGCATCTCCTTGAGGATGGAGAGGAACAATCCGCAGGATTTGGTAGTCGCTACCACAGGGAAAACAGACAACCTGGGTATTGGGGAATCATCCTCCGTAGCGATCGCTACTTGAGGACAGCTTCCCCATCCCCAAAAACTCTATCCCTTTTTAAATATAAATTCTTTCTAAAGGTAGAAATTATTACATGATACTCATGGTAAAAATTTTACTGAGTTACCAAGTATACTTGACAATCAAAAGTCAATGTTTGATGAAATCTTTTTTGTAAAATTAGGAATAATTTCTAGTAATATAAAATGCAAGTATACACACATAGCTAAGGCTCTAAGTCATTAATTTTTATCAGTTATTAGTCAGCAGATAACCTGCTAAAAACCTCACAGACTTGAGTCCTGACTATGAACTAATTAGCGAATTAAACCGCGTCTACCTTGAAAATTATAATTTTCATAATATCGATATTACAGACTCACACATAGCGCGAAAAACCAGACTTTGCGCTCGCTAAGTCGTTCTTTTTCCTGCGGACTTGACTGAATATGAAAATCCTGGTTTCACAATGAACAAGGTTTAATAATGAAAATAGCCTTTATAGTTGGATATTTTCCGCTCATATCGGAAACATTTATTATTAATCAAATTACAGGTGTAATTGACCGGGGACATGAGGTTGATATTTATGCTTATCAGCAGAGTAATAGTTTTAAATTACATCCCAATGTCAAAAAGTATCAGTTGTTGAATCGGACTTTTTATCAACCACTAGCACCTCGAAATTATTTTTGGCGGCTGCTGAAGGCGATAAAATTAATCATTAAAAATTATGATAAAAAACCTTTAGTATTACTGCGATCGCTAAATTTTTTCAAATATGGTAAACGGGCAGCTTCGTTGAAATTGCTGTATTCGGTTATACCATTATTAAAATGCGAATCCTACGATATTATCCATTGTCAGTTTGGCACACAAGGTCGCGACGGTATGCTTTGGCGAGATTTGGGAGCGATTCAAGGAAAGTTGATTACTTGTTTTCGCGGCTATGATATCAGTTCGTTTGTGGATAAATACGGGGAAGATATTTATGATGAACTCTTTGCTAAAGGGGATTTTTTCTTAGCAAACTGCAAATTTTTTCAAAAAAAAGCTATTCGCCTAGGTTGTGACGAACATAAGATTGTTGTACATGGTTCAGGAATAGATTGCAGTCAGTTTCAGTTTAAAGTCAGAGTTGCTCCTGAGATAAATGACACAATTTATATTGTGACTACTGCGCGGCTGGTGGGTAAAAAAGGTTTAGAATATGGCATTCGTGCTGTGGCGCAAGTAGCTACTTATCACCCCAATATTGAATATAATATTATCGGTGATGGGCCGTTAAAAACCGAGTTACAGCAATTAGTTGCCGAATTAAATGTTGCTGATAAAATCAGGATTTTAGGATGGAAGAATCAGCCGGAAATTATCGAATTTTTGGATAAATCTCATATATTTATGGCTCCTAGTGTTACCAGTGCTGATGGAAATCAAGATGCGCCGGTGAATACGTTAAAGGAAGCAATGGCTATGGGTTTACCAGTTATCGGGACGCTACATGGTGGGATTCCAGAACTGGTAGAAGACGGGATTTCGGGTTTTCTGGTTCCCGAACGGGATGTGGATGCGATCGCCCAAAAATTAATTTATCTGATTGAGCATCCAGAAATTTGGTCACAGATGGGTCAAGCTGGGCGTGCTTATGTAGAAACACACTACAATATCAACAAGCTGAATGATGAATTAGTACAACTTTATCAAAGTTTAAGTAGTAATAATTTACAAATTTCCGAAAAATCTTTAATGCTAAAAGGAATGTGAAAAAATGAATTCATCTATGAGAATTGATTTTTCAGTTACTATTGTGGTTGTACCACGAGAGCGGTTTAGCTACAGTCGCGAATCTTTAGAAAGTATCTATGAGCATACACAATATCCATTTAATTTAATTTATGTAGATGGAAATTCGCCGGCGCATATTCGAGATTATTTAGCAGCGCAAGCAAAGGAAAAGCAATTTCAACTAATTCGCAAAGATACTTATTTATATCCCAACACTGCGCGGAATATTGGACTGAAAGAAGTTACGAGTAAGTATGTTGTTTTTCTAGATAATGATGTAGTTGTTAGTCCCAATTGGCTCAAGTTATTGGTAGACTGTGCCCAAACCACCCAAGCAACTATAGTGAGTCCACTGTTGTGTCAAGGTACACCCATACACGAGGAAGTACATTGTGCTGGGGGAGAAAGTGGGGTGCGCGTAGAAGGTGACAGACGCAGAATTCTTGAGAAGATTTACGATCAAGGACGAAAAGTTGCAGATGTGCGTCCCAAATTACAACAACAGCAAACTGGCTTAGCAGAGTTTCACTGTATGTTGGTACGCACAGAGATATTTGCGCAGATTGGTTTTTTGGATGAAGCACTGCTTTCCACCAAAGAACATGTTGATTTGTGTATGTTGGTTGCTGCGGCGGGTGGTACAGTTTACCTAGAACCTGAATCTGTGGTGACTTATGTACCAGGGCCACCACTAGAGTGGACAGATTTACATTACTATATGCTGCGGTGGAGCGATCGCTGGGAGTTAGCTAGTTTAAAACACCTGCGGGAAAAATGGAACCTCAGCGAAGATGAGTATTTTCAAAATAAATACAAACGCTTGGGATTCAGGCGAAATATGACAATTATTCGTCCTTTTGCGCGGAAATTGTCCCTGGGTAACTTTGGCTTTCAGGTGATCAATAAAATTCTGCGTCGGATGGATAAGGTGTTGAATCGGTTGATTACTAGTTGGTGAATTAAAAAACCTCACCCACCCAACCTCCCTCTCCTATTAGGAGAGGGAGGAGTAAGAGAAAATTAGGTTTTTTCATCCCCTCTCCTTTGAGGAGAGGGGCTGGGGGTGAGGTCAATGTTGTATTGTCTCACGCAAAGGTAAGAATGAAGCATCAGCAGTCGAATTCTCAACTCAGAGAAGTGATATATACGCCTGAAAGTAGGTTGAGACATCCGCTAAAGTTGGCTCAACAAATGTGGCGAGACTTGTTAGCATCTCGTGAACTTGCTTGGCGATTGCTGGTGCGAGATATTAGTGCGCAATATCGTCAATCTTTTTTAGGAGTAGCTTGGGCTTTTTTACCACCAATTATTATGGCATTGGGATTTACTTTAGCCCATGATGCCAAAGTAATTAATATTCAAGCTACAGATTTACCTTATCCAGCTTATGTCATGTTCAGCACTGCATTATGGCAAACATTTGTGGAAGCTGTAAATGGGCCAGTACAAGCTGTCATGGTAGCCAAACCGATGTTAGCGAGGGTTAACTTTCCGCGAGAAGCGTTGATTTTGGCGAAACTGGGTGAGGTATTTTTTAACTTTGCAATTAAGTTAATTTTAATCGCGGGATTTTTCCTGTGGTTCCGAATTCCTGTGAGTTGGACAGTAATTCTCGCGCCCGTCGCCCTAATTCATTTAGTTTTTTTGGGAACATTTTTAGGGATTTTATTAGCTCCCTTGGGGATTTTATATCAAGATGTATCTAGAGGTCTGAGTTTAATTACAGGCTTTTGGTTATTTCTGACTCCGGTAGTTTATCCAGTCCCAAAGCAGGGAATATTTGGCTTTTTAGTCCAGCTTAATCCTGTCACTCCTTTATTAGTAACAACGCGAGAATTAGCAACCACGGGAGTGATATCCGATCCTTATCGTTTTTGGGTTGTCAGTGCAATTACCTTAATTGGTTTAATTATAACTTGGGTAACATTCCGTTTGGCGATGCCTTTTGTAGTTGAAAGAGTCAGTTCTTAATGATGGATTCTGAATTACTGATTTCGGTTGAGCAAGTTTCTAAGAAATTTTGCCGGAATTTAAAACGGTCTTTACTATATGGTGTGCAAGATATTTGTACAGAGTTAACCGGAGGAACTAGAAAAGGTGATACTCTACGTCCCAAAGAATTTTGGGCGTTGAAAGATGTGAGCTTTCAACTGCGGCGCGGAGAAGCTTTAGGCTTAGTGGGAGCCAATGGCGCTGGAAAAAGTACATTGCTGCGGATTATTAGTGGACTGATTAATCCTGATACTGGAACTGTGAAGGTGAGGGGGAGATTAGCACCATTAATTGCTTTGGGAGCTGGTTTTAATCCGGTTTTGACAGGGCGAGAAAATATCTATGCTAATATGTCGATTTTGGGTTTATCGACTCAAGAAATAGAACAGCGGTTTGCAGATGTGGTAGATTTTGCGGGGATTGCAGAAGCAATTGATGCACCTGTACAAACTTATAGTTCTGGGATGGCGGCTAGATTGGGTTTTGCTTGTGCGGTTCACATAGAACCTGATGTTTTACTAATTGATGAAGTGCTAGCGGTTGGCGATACCAATTTTCGCGTCAAATGTTATCAGAGATTAGCAAAACTGCGAGAAGCGGGTACAGCTTTTATTTTAGTTTCTCATAATCCCCATGTGGTTTTAAATGTCTGTGAAACTTCTGTTTATCTGAAGCAGGGTGAATTGATTAAATATGGTGAAACAGAAGCGGTAATTCGTCAATACGAAGAAGATTTAAGTTTGGGTGGAACAGATACATCTATAGGAAGGATGTTTTTACCGCCAAAGCCGGAGAGTGAAAGCTTAGGTATAGATATTGTTTCTGTTTGCTTTAAGGATGAGCATGGTAATATACTTACGGCTCCTCTTTGTGGGGAATTAGCTTATTTATGTGTAGAATGCAAAGCCGATAAACAAGTGGAAAATGCGAATTTAGGTGTATCTATCACTGCTTTATCTGGACAGAATGAGCGGGTTTTATATATCACTTCTGCTAGCGATAATCAACCATTGAATATTTTACCGGGAAAGGTGGAAATCCAAATGCAGATGCCTTATTTTTGCTTATTGCCCGGTTTATATAGTGCCAAAATATATATCAAAGAAGGTGTGTGTTCTTTTGATATTGTTGAATCTTTTCGATTTATGGTCAAAGCGAGTAAAATTACTAGTCGTTCGTTATTTTATCAGCCTCGGAAGTGGGAAGTGATTAATAATTCGTAATTTGTAATTCGTAATTTATTTGTGAGGGCGATCGCTTTTAAGAGGATGTTTGAAAAGTCCTCTTATGTGTAGCAAAAAGTTTTAGATCCCCCTAAATCCCCCTTAAAAAGGGGAGGCAGTGCGTTGGGCGGGTTTCCCGACTTGAAGCAACTGCCGTGGACTTTAAGAGGTTTCCCCCCTTTTTAAGGGGGGCTAGGGGGGATCAATAACTACTTAAGATCACAGCTAAAAACTTTTCAAACAACCTCCAAGTAACAAAAGTTAACTATAAAATTTTTGACTTCGCTGTTATCGGTAGTTGAAAAACCCCGCCTTTGCAATGAGTTTAGAGAGGATCGGTATTATCTTCCTTCTCGATAGGGGGAAGGAAAATTTATTACACCCTGAATGCGGCGTTTAAGGTTGGGCGGAAATCAGTGCTTTAAAAATTATTTTTTCTGATATGATAAAAAAATCAGGGTATTTGATGATATCTTTGGAAAATACAGGATTTTTTCCAATTATCTTTGTGTTTAATATGCAAGAATGACTATTGTGAGGACACAGTTAGCCTTCTCCAATGCTCAAGACAACCGTTGGATGCGTGAGATTTAGATATTATCTATCAGCAACGCATACAGGTTAAGCATTGCCCAATATCTAGCGTAATTCCTATTGTTGTAAAAGTTGCAATATTGACTTTTATGACTATAAAAACAATGTATGATTTTAACAGTAATTGATGATTTAGCAAGTATACGAAAGCGTCTATCCGCTTTCAGAATCATCAATTTTTTTCAATATAATCAATAAGAAGAAAATATTAAGCCAAGAGGTAACTTAATGGTTGATATATTTTCACGTTTCTGAATCTCTGCGTCCTGAATAACCACTGAATTCACTACCTATCAACTACACCAAAGTTCAGGAGCAACTCAAATGACTATTACAGTCGAAAAAAACCAGTTAAACAACCAAAGCATTTTACAAAATTTTGCTTTTGGTGAAGAAATTGACGAACAAGCTGCGGAAATAATTTCTGGTGGCACTGAGAAATTTAGGATTAAAAATACAACATCGCAGGCAATTTCTTACACAATGGATGGCGTAGAATGTGTAATACAACCCGGTCAAGAACAAAGAATTGTTACCGATATGGGTGGGATCGTTAAATTTGATAGAGATACTCGAGACAAGCAAGTCAGAGCGAAAGGATATGACCTGAGTGATTCTGAACAATATGAATTCCAAGTCGCTCCGTATAATTCCAATCGTATTAATCTCTATTGGGTTTGATTAATGTAATCTGACTTTTCAGATTATTTAGGGTTGACAAAAAAAGTTTTTTCGTGAGGAGTCATTCGTAGGATTAACCCATTTTACTAGGTATCAGCTATCCTAATGGGTTACATATTTTCGCGCTTCTTAATCCTCTGCATTCTCAATAAAGATTGCATTGATTACCAATGAACTAGACTAAACTTCAGGAGAAAATTAAATGGCTATTAATAGCGAACAAACCTTGTTAAACAACCAAAGTATTTTAGAAAAAGTTACTTTGGTAGAAGAAATTGATGAACAAGGGGCAGAAATAATTTCTGGGGGTCAATCTTTCAATGCTTTTGAGGAGAAGCCACCAAAGAAAGGAGAAGAAAGAGAGGATGACAAAAAAGACGATGAAACATTATCTGGACAATTTTTCCAGCAGGCTAATTTTGCATTTGGTCTGGACAGAAGATAGTTAAGAAGCAACAGCAACAGAAATCACTACTATTAAGTAGGGCTTGCTAATGTCACGGTAGGTTTGATAAATCAATTGTTGATTTTAGTAATAACTGATTTGCTAAACCTGCCCTAAAGAGTTAGATGATTGCGATGGATTTTAACATCTTTTTCCACGGTCAATAAAAATTATCTGCGTAAATCCTACCTCAATATAGTCAACTCATTAGACTGTATTTTCTCTTCAACAAGGATTGCGGTTGTAGGTCAAAATTTGCCATTACAGCAAGAATCATCAAAAAAAATTTGATTGAATAAATCAGCAGTAAATATCAAGCAAATAGGTAACTTAATGATTGTTTTCGCGCTGCTTAATCTCTGTGTCCTGAGTTACTACTTAATTGACTAACAATCAACTACACCAAGTTTGAGGAGGAACTTAAATGGCTATTACAGTTGAAAAAAATATGTTAAACAACCAAAGCATTTTACAAAATTTTGCTTTGGTTGAAGAACTGGACGAACAAGCTGCGGAAATAATTGCTGGCGGCTACGAGGTGTTTACGATTAGAAATCAAACAAACTACAACATTACACACACTGTAGATGGTACACAATTCCTAATTCAACCTGGTGAAGAATGGACATATACTGCCTACAGCGGAGGAATAATTGAATTTGATACTGATGGTCGAGAGGGTTACAACTTCACTAAATCATACAATTTGGATGACGGGGGAATCTATGAATTTCAAAACAACGACTACACTGTAGGCAATCCATATGATCTTGATCTCTATTCTGTAGGCTAATCTGGCTTTTCGCATGATGTAGAAAAATCTAAATGTAGGTTGATGAGCTACCGCCATAGATGAGTTTCCCGGCTTGTAGGGAATGAATCAATTTTGGATTTATTTCACGTAATTAATTTGGGGGCTTCAAACTCGTTGAGATTTTAAATTTTGAATCTTCACCAAAATATAAAATTTAAAATCTCAAATTCGGTGACTTTGGACGCACAGAAACCCAACATTGAAGCTACTTTGTTGAATCATAATTTTTCAACGTAAATCCTCATTCCATATAGTCAACTTCTTTCACTGTATTTTCTCCTCAACAATTGCGCCTGTAAATGAAATATCAAATTGTCCTTCAACACAGTGAAGAAGACTGTGGTGCAGCTACTTTAGCGACTATCGCCAAACATTACGGACGCAACTTTACCCTGAACCGTGTGCGCGAAGCTGTTGGTACGGGAGCAAGAGGAACGACTTTATTAGGATTAAAGCGGGGTGCAGAAGCTTTGGGATTTCATTCCCGACAAGTTAAAGCTACTCCCGAACTCATCAAGCAGTTAAATCAAGCTCCTTTACCTGCCATCATTCATTGGAAAGGCTACCACTGGGTAGTATTATACGGGCAGAAGGGTAATAAATATGTCATTGCTGACCCTGGTGTTGGGATTCGTTTCTTGACTCACCAGGAATTAATTACAGGTTGGAGTAATGGGGTGATGCTGTTACTCCTTCCCGATGAAAGCCGCTTTTATCAACAAGAATCAGATAATATTGGCGGTTTGGGACGTTACATCCAACGGGTTTATCCCTATCGGTTTATTTTAGCCCAAGCGATCGCTATTAACATCGCTATTGGTCTGCTTTCTCTCGCATCACCTTTCATGATGCAACTACTCACCGATGATGTTCTCGTGCGGGGAGATACCCAACTATTAACCACTGTGGCTATTGGTGTCATCACCCTGAACTTAATTAGAAGTGCTATTGGTTTGGTACAATCGCACCTCATCGGCTATTTTGGTCAAAGATTGCAATTAGGATTAATCCTGGAATACGGGCGCAAACTCTTACATTTACCCTTATCTTACTTTGAAGAACGACGCAGTGGGGAGGTTGTAAGCCGCATTGCTGATGTTCACGCTGTCAATAACTTAGTTTCCCAAATTGTCCTCGGATTACCCAGTCAATTTTTTATTGCTGTAGTTTCCTTGGGCTTTATGCTGTTTTACACTTGGGAGTTAACTCTGGCTTCGATAGTTGCATTTGTCATTGTCACGACTGTTAACTTACTTTTCTTACCAGCACTGCGACAGAAAACCCGCAACATGATTGTTTCTGGTACAGAAAACCAAGGCTTTTTGGTAGAAACATTTCGCGGAGTACAAGTCCTCAAAACTACCCAAGCTACAACCCCAGCTTGGGAAGAATATCAAGGAAATTTTGGACACCTTGCTAACCTAGGCTGGAGTACGATGCAGCTAGGACTTTACAGCAGCACTATTACCAGTATTCTTTCGACATTTATTAATATTGGTATCCTCTGGATGGGTAGCTATTTAGTAATTAATCGCACTTTAACAATCGGACAATTGTTAGCCTATAACGGCATGAGTAGCAATTTTCTCGGCTTTTTGGGTTCTGCCATTAACTTGATAGATGAGTTTATCACTTCGCAAATAGTTATTCAACGGCTGACAGAAGTTATTGATGCTACCCCAGAAGATGAAAATGACCTGAAAAAGCAGTGGGTAGAAATTCCCGCTTATACAGATATTACTTGCACGGAAATTAATTTTCACCACACAGGTAGAGTTGATTTACTGCAAGATTTTTCTATAACTATTCCTGGTGGTGAAGTAATTGCTTTAATTGGTAAATCTGGCTGTGGTAAAAGTACCCTGGCAAAATTGTTGACTGGTTTATATAAAATTCAATCAGGAAATATTCGCTATGGTGGTTATAATCAGCAAGATATATCTTTAGAATGTTTGCGGCAACAGGTGATTTTAATCCCACAGGAAGCTCATTTTTGGAGTCGTTCTATTCTGGATAATTTCCAATTTAGCTATCCTCATATTAGTTTTGCAGACATTGTTATAGCTTGTAAAATTACTGGTGCAGATGAATTTATCAGCGAATTACCTGATAAATATCAAACTGTCTTAGGAGAATTTGGTGCTAATCTTTCTGGTGGACAAAAGCAACGATTAGCTATTGCTAGAGCCATAGTTACTGACCCACCTATCCTGATTTTAGATGAATCTACTAGCGCACTTGACCCTGTGAGCGAAGCACAAATACTAGATAAGCTTTTAGACCATCGTCAGGGTAAAACGACTATTTTAATTAGTCACCGCCCTCGGGTGATTCAGCGAGCAGATTGGATTGTTTTTTTAGAAAAAGGACAGTTAAAAATTGCCGGTACGCGAGAAGATTTGCTGCAAGTTCCTGGGGAGCATTTAGACTTTTTGGATGATGTGATTTTGAAGATGAATTGGCGTTGAAGAAGGCAGAGGGCAGAAGGCAGAGGGCAGAAGGAACAAGTCAGTGAATTGGTATAACTATGGTTAACAACACAGATTCTTTACACCCAATTCAAACAGATGAATTTATCCCACCGATTAGTCGTTGGACTACCTATGGTGGAGTGTTTATTCTCTGCGTTTTGGCACTAGCAATTCCCGTCGCCGCAATTACTAAATATAAGGTGACAGTCAAAGGACAAGCCGTGGTGCGTCCATCTGGGGAATTGCGAATTGTCCAGGCTGCAACTGAAGGCCAAGTTATGCAGATTTATGTTCAAGAAAATCAGGTTGTTAAAAGCGGAGATGCGATCGCTATTATTGATGACTCCCGCTTACAAACTAAAAAAAGCCAACTGCAAAGTAATATTCAGCAAGCTAAGTTGCAGCTAGTGCAAATCAACGCGCAAATTCAAGCTTTTAACAGTCAAATTCGTGCCGAAGCGGCGAAAATTAACCGAATTATCGCTGCTACTGAGGCGGAATTACGCGATCGCCTGCGCCAATATCAGGATAAAAAAATTACCACGGTGGCTGAATTCCAAGAGGCTCAAGCTAATCTCCATGCTACTGAAGCAGCTTTGAATGCAGCGAAGTTAAAGCAAAAACGATATGAGAGTGTAGCGGAAGCATTGTCTAGGGATAAATTAGAGGAAGCACGGTTAGCTACAAAACAGCAAGAACAAGCTGTATATGCGGCGATCGCTAAAAAGCAACGTGCGAAAACAGCTTTAAATCCCAGTCATGCAGAAGTAGAAATTGCGACTGCTAGAATAGCTCAAGAAAAAGCCGCAGGTGAAAGTAACAAAGCAGTTTTAGACAAAGAACTGCAAGCAATGATCAAGCAACGGATTGAAGTTGAAAAACAGCTAGAGCGCGATCGCAGCGAACTCAAGCAGGTAGAAAATGAACTTAATCACACCACGATTACTGCCACTGCTGATGGTATCATTTCTCAGATAAACTTGCGTAACCCCGGTCAAACTGTCCGTGCTGGCGAGGAAGTCTTGCAAATTGTCCCTAGTTATGCTAAGCAGATTATCAAAGCCGCTGTGGGATCTGAAGATAAAAGTAAGCTCAAAATTGGTCAAAAAGTGCAAATGCGGGTGAGTGCTTGTCCCTATCCAGATTATGGTACTCTCAATGGTAAGGTGGAGGCGATTTCTCCAGATGCCATGACTCCGCCTACAAATAGCCCAAATGGATCTCCCCATCCCAATACTACTCCAAAAGCGTCTGTCCCTGGTGCTTTTTATCAGGTGACTATTGAGCCGGAAAGTCTGGTTTTAGGTAAAGGCAATAATCTCTGTCACATTCAATTGGGAATGGAAGGTAGAGTAGATATTATTTCCCGTGAAGAAACAGTACTGCAATTTTTCTTGAGAAAAGCGCGGTTAATTGCAGATGTTTAGGTTGTCATTTGTCATTTGTTATTTGTCATTGGTAAGGGTTTTAAGGTCGATCAAGTTGTTGCTTTTCTGGTGACAAGCTCCTGAAAATTCAAGAGCTTGCTTTTTAACTAGACAATTTACAGTTTAAAAGAGGTCGTGATTTTCTGTATTTGCTTCTTTGTCAAACTTTGCAGGACAGTATGCACTAGGAACATTGCAATAGCGGCACTCCCAATGGCTTGGAGATTGACAAGGAGGAGTGGTGCTGCTAACTATAGCAACAGTTTGACGGAAAAACTCTTTAAATTCAGTGTTAACTTCTGACGGCGCAATCTCTACTATTCCATTAGGATATACTAGTCGCCCTGAGGGAGCCTGTCTTTGACAGATCTGTTGGCCTTGGGGAGAAAGTGGAAACAGCAGCATATAAATCAAAACTTGCATCCGGTGTGAAGTTTTTCGTTTGCCTGATTTGCAGTCCTCGATAATGATCTGACCATTCTCGTTGACTACAATGTCGGGTTTCCCACCGATGTCGCAGGTTTCCCCATTGATTGTAAAAGAGTTATCGTCCTCAATGTATGCAGCAAAGCCTTGGTTTTTATGCTGTATTGCTCGTTGTTTCACCATGCGATCGTGTGCAGAGGAGTCAAAGTCACTCTCACGTTTGGGAAACTGGTAATTAGCAGATAACCAAGCAGTGTACTTGCACTGCTTGTCTTCGCCCATGAGGCTGGAAAGCCAAGTTACCCAGATATAGGTTTTTAACCGTTTTTTTGCTGGTTGTGTCAATTGAATTTCCTGAGAGGATGTGTCAGACAGTGGTTTATAGGTAGTTGCTGATGTTTGAGATTGTGAAAACGCTTCTTGAAATCCAGTAATTAGTGGTTGATGGATGTCATCTGTAAGGATTCGTTTATGTTTTAGGGTCATGAATACATTTCCAATGCTGACCCAAAGGTAAATCTTACGTATTACCCCAAGCCAAGAAACACTTGATAATCAGCGAAATAGCTATAAAACAAGCTTTACAGCTTGGGGTGTGTTTGGGAATACCCCAAACATTTTCTAGCAGCAGTCCTGTAAAATAGTTACATTCAGCTTGGGGTAGGTGTCGGTTAACCCAAACATGAAGTAAGAAACTTTTGTGATTTACTCAACTTATGGGACGCACAGATAACTGGGGAGAGGAGCCTTTAAAGCGGGCGAAGCATTTAATTAAGTTTTTGCTAGGTTATAACAATAACCAACGTGACAGCTTGCTTGTTCAAGCTTGGCGTAAAATAGATAGTAACCGTCCTGAGCTAGATATACAAACAAGGCTGTTAAATCTTGCCTGGTTACTGAATCAAGACAGTAATATTAAGTCGAAACACGACAGTAGATTAAAGAAAGAAAAAGAAGAAATTCAAAGTATAATTGACCGCCTCAAAACTTTAGATATTGTGCGAGAAAACAGCACAAGTAGTGATAAACGCAAAGGTATACGAAATTTCACGTTTATTCTTTGGCACTCAAGCAAAGAGCAAGAAAATCTGACACAGTTGGAATTAACATGGCGCAACCGTCCCGAATTAAAAAAGTCTAAACTTGAGAAAAATTTATTAGCAAGTGACATACAAATATCTGAGATTCCGAAGAAAGAACTAGACTCAAAACTTAAAACAACTATAAAGACTTATCTCTCAAAGTCTTTTAGCGCTGACACTTTTGCTGAATTAGACCAAGCGGGTGAGCCAGAAACAGGTTCCGAACGTCGCACACAACTAAAACAAGTTTTTATTGATCTTGATGTTCAATTTTATGAAAGACTTAATACACGTAATAGAAAACTAGAACAACTAAGTCTATTTGCTAGGGATATATCGTCTGATGATGATGATAATGATTTTTTTGGAGAAAGTAATGAAAATTTGTCTGCAATTAAATGTCTCTTGCAAGAAAAATTTCTTAAAATTGTAATTATCGGTGGGCCAGGTCAAGGTAAATCTACTCTAGGGCAACAAATTGCCCAATTATATCGTGCCATATGGCTTGAAAAGCCTTATGATTTCGAGGACAAAGTTGAAGTTAAACGTATTCCTTTTCGGGTTGTACTAAAGTATTTTGCTCAGTGGCTTGGGAATAAAACATCTGATAATAATAGCTTAGAAGCTTACCTAGCTGAAGAAGTGAGTAGAGTAACCTTGCGACCAGGAGATATATCTCCTCAAAATATTCAAGACATTTTATTGTGCCAAGAATGCTTGTTAATTTCTGTTCTGAACACTGGAGTTATGTAGCTTTATTCCTAGCTGGTCGAATTGCTCGCGAACTGGGTGATGATGCAGATGGCATTCTCAGAAATGTGTGTCGTGCTGTAGATCGACCGCAACCGATGGATGACGAAAATAAAAATCATTACTTACGACCTGGAGCTTGGTTTGCTTTAGAAGTAGCAGCCGATGGCTCTCTCAGTAAAAATTACCGCGACCTCCAGTGTGAAGCTATCGAGTATGGTTTAGAGGTGTTAGAAACAGGTCTGACGGAGGGACAACGGCGTAAGTTAAGTTCTCTAATAGGGCAACTGTCTGAAAAAGACCAACGCGACCTTTTCCGTCCTATGTTGGAAGGTAAACTTAGCTCAAAGAATTTACCAGAAACTTGTTGGGAAGTCGCCTTGAATCTGTATGGTCGGCATTTTAGAACAACGCAATTCTTTCAAGAGAAGATTGATGTTCTACTTGAGACTCAAGAGAAAAATCTTGTGCTTTCTGCATTAAAGCTTTCTCTGCTCTATGAATCTGATCCTGCATGGATGGTGGAGCGGCTAAAACGTTATTGGTCATTTTGGAAAAATGACATTCCCCCTATATTTTTTCGTTCATACAAATATCTTGAAAATCTGTTAAATATCTGGTCATTATCCGAAGCTGAAGCAACGGAAATTGCTGAAACAATTTGTAAAAATCCTCGCCGATATATTGAGATGTATTCTCGCCAGAAAATCGATTGGGATATGCCACAGCCAAACACAATCTCAGAGCAATTAATATTGATGTTGAGGTATCTTTGGTTTGTCCACAATTTGAGAATGGAAATTCCAAATCGCTCTGATATTGCGATAAATGACGATGATGCCGTCCCAAAAACTGTGCTTCATATAAGAACAAGATTAAACTATAAATCATCTCCTCGCTTATCAGTTCCTGATAACATTGTCAAGGCTATAGATGCTCTGTTACAGCGTTCTGACTTGATGCCTTGGTTACGAGGAACTTTGTGGGCAATTTACTGGTTTATAAATCAACCAAGTCAAGCAAAAGCAACAATTTTTCTTGAGGATATTAATTTAAATAAGCAAATACATAAATTTCTTTATAAGATATGGTATTATTCTGGCTTAAGCGCAGCTTGGCCTCTTTTGACTCTGGCTCTGGAGAGACAAAGAATTGAAGGGCAAAGTACTGTAAATAATTTACTACCTTTCTTGGATGTAAATACCCAAATATCTGTTTCTGAAAGAATTATAGGGGAAATTAAAGAGTATTTTCAACAATCAGAAATAGCACAAAAACAAAAACTTTTGATAGCACTACAAACAAAAATTGGGTTGGATGAACTTTTGCCTGAATTGGTAAATTTGGCAGAACAGATGGGTATAAAAGTAGAGGATTTTGTGGGAGCGCATATTACAGTATATCCTAGTTATGTTGTTTCCGATGTTCGTCGGTCAATGAACTATGATAATGACCAACTACCAAAATTATTGACAACGGCTTATAACCTAATACAACAAGGTGAAATACCAGGTAAATTACTATGGGCTATAATTGATAATAGCTGGATGTTTGACACTGTAATAGTCAAGCAATTTCGTCAACTTCTGGAGTTAATTATTGACACTTACTCTGAAGATTCCGAATTTCCTCTTGCTAGTATAAGCGTAGCTATTTTTCTTAAGTTATTAATATATGATACACAGGTAGAGGAAACAGCTTCTCGTTTGTTTACCACTTTATCGCCAGTTAAAATTTTAGGAATTAGAAGACCTTGGCCTCCTCGTGAAGCTGTTGTCGAATCTGACCCGAAATTCCTCCATTTAATGCAATCTTTGCTCTTCTACAAAGAAGAAGCTGTACGTGTTGGGATATCTCTAATTTTAAAATTAATTATAGACTTTGAAAATCAGCGCCAATACTCTAGAAAATATATATTTCAAGAATTGAAAAAAATTCGTATAGATTTTAATTTGGGAATGAGTTTTATTGCTCATGAAAATAGTAAATATCGTGTGGTAGGTATTACGCTTCTCACTCTATCTGATTATCCAGTTGAAGATAACAAATATCGAAATCTTATTTTAGATAATTTGAAACAACCTCAAACTGATGAGGAGGAAGAAGCTTGGTATCAATTTTTGCAAGAAGTTTATATGTCTGAGGAAAAGTATGCAATGTGGCATCGACTATTGGAAGGAATTTTATGCAAGCCATCGTTTTACAATAGTTCCATCTTGAGTTTAGCAATGCAGCGATACCAAGAAATTAGCAGCAATATTATTGATGCCACAATTCCTGAAATAGATTAAAACTATTGTGATTAGTGTAATTATTTTATGATTGTTTTAAAATTGTGCCGGAAATACTCCAATTGCAAAGGATAGGCAAGAAACTTAATAGTTTTGACGATGTTTGCACGGGGAAAGATACCTGTCATGATGCTAATGAAGACACTTCCTGCACACGTTCTGACAAACTACCAGCAATTTGGGCTACCTCGGTTCGCTTCTCTATGTCAGCCCAGATTTTTTCCCAGTTAAACAGCCACTGGGCAAGGATGCGTCCCAAATCTACTAGTTCGGCAGAGCGATCCACATCAGTATCAATATAATGCGGTACAGTCCATTCAATAAAATATAGGCTTTCGCGCATGAGGCTAACAATTTTATCTTCACCCGTTCCATTCGTTACAAACGATTGAATTTGGGCAAGGTGTGCTGCCAAGTGGTTTAACCGCGTGGGGATATCGTTTTGTTGAAAGCGTTCTCGATCCAGCGTTACTGTATTCATATATCTCCCAAGAATTCGGTAATAATTTGGGCTACCCGTTCTCTTATGGTAACGTCGAGGATTTCCATTGAACGGTTTTGGCGCGGGCGAAGGTTAATAATTGAATCATAGGTAATATTTTGAGTTGAGGGCATATAACCCGCACCCCAAATATCTTGTTGTCGGCTGCCGTCTGCAAGTAAAGCTTGTTCACAATCGTAATGCATTTCACCACCACCAGCCAGGGTATAACGCTCGATGTCAACCGCCACTTTTATATAAAATTTATGCTCCAGAAGCATTTGTTCCATTTGTTCGGGAGTGGCTCGCTTAGGAATGATAACAATCAAATAGATTTCTCCTTGTCGCTCGAATGGGTTACCTTGACTGTGTTAGCCAATGCGATTAGTGAGTTGTATTATCCAATGTCAGCAACAGCATACAGGTAACTCAAGGCTTAATTAATCAAAAATAAAAAGCCAAAAAGCTAATTTTTGAATGACAAACTTATCATAAAAAGCAGTCTAAGCAAGCTCTATATGTAGAGCTAGAATCACCTCGCATGGACAGCAGGGGAGTTTCAAGCATTGCCCAAAATGTTTATCAGCGGTTTAATTTGACCGAACAATTCGCAATTGCGGACAAAATTGTCATTAACTAAAATACCTTCTATCTTCTACTTGTAAAATATTAATTTTTTACACTTAACATTTACGCACAACTACAGGCTGTAGTTGAAGCAATACCCTGCGGGAAGCCGCTGAGCGTCTACATGAATTGCCCCTACATGAAACTACGGATTTTGGCTATTATTAGCGTAAGTTTTGGCACTATTTTCATCTTTGATTTTTTCTCTTGTATAGGTTTTTCCCATTGGTCTACTAGACATAGCTTTGAGTTTTGATGTAAATGACTCGGTGCGATCGCTTGTGTCGGGGGTAAATTGCCCAATGGGATGATGACTCGCACTCGATGGTAGTAGTCGCTGTGATTTATGATCACTTTGGGCCTGGTGGCTGGGTGACACAGCGGCAACTGGAGGTATTGTTGCATAAGCTACAGCTTCTTCTGTATCTTCGCTGATAACTGGTGGCTGTTCGACTTCTCGCATCACTTTCACTGGCGCCAGTTTTCTTTGGCTATAGTCACGCTCTACTTTAGTTGGTGATGGTTCGCCACTCGCGGATGATAAATGATAGTTATTATTTTCCGGACTGACGCTTTTCTTGGCTGGATATAAAACTGGGGTGTGGATAGAAGTTAAGCTTTCGGGAAATTTGCTGCAAATCAGGCGTTCAAATTCCATGTTGAAATGATACGTAGCCTGACCGCGCCGATGCCAAAAGTTTAAAATTTGTTGTACTGAAACTGCTTTGTAACGACCTTGATACAATGCCTCGATCACGGCAATGTGTAGCCACTCAATGGGGTAATTGGCTTGCCAACGTCTAATTAGCTCACTGGCACTATAACCGCTGAGGTCAAAGCTATAGTGAGTTAATAAGGCGGTTGCTAAGTCGGCATAATTGTCTGTAACTGGTGTTAACATGGAGCTATGAGCTTCAGACATAAGTGATATTTTTTACCCATTGCTGATAGGCGAAAGAGCTTTTAAGCTACGGGGTGGTTGCCCAAGTTATTTTAAATTAATAGGAAATGTTTCTTATTCTACTTGGTCAATTGCTTGTATGGGAGACAATATATGGTGATTTAATGGCATTTGTGCGTTGAATTGCCACCAAAGCTTGATAAACCATAGCTGCTACTTCAGCGCGTGTGGCTTCACGAACTGGCACAAGCTGCTTAGGATCTGGATAATTAACTACTATTTGCTGTTGGGTGGCGGTAGCTACAGCCTGACGGGCATATTCGGGTATGGAATTGCGATCGCTATAAGCCAGTAAGTTATTACTATCACCAGCGGCTAAACTTAGTCCGTTGACTAAGGAGACGATCACTTGTAATCGTTGCACGTTTTGATCTGGGCGGAAGGTGCGATCGCTAAATCCGCTGACAAACCCTCCCCTAGCCGCAGTTTGGATCGCTTTCGCCGCCCAAAAATCATTCGCCACATCAGTAAATTCTATGGCTGGGCGTTTAGCCGTGGGGTTAAAAGCCAGCGCCACTAAAGTCGCATACTGGGCGCGATTCATGGGTTTATCTGGCTGATAGCTACCGTCAGCAAAACCTGTAGTTAATCCCATACTAACTAATCCCCGAATAAATGCTTCTGCCCAATGTCCTTTTAAGTCTGTGAAGGAGGGAAGATTAATTTCGGGATTGACTATATAAGGCGAGGCGATCGCTTTTTCTTGACCAATGGCGACTAATGCTTGATAAATTAATGCTGCTACCTCAGCACGGGTGATGTCCCTGACTGGTTCTAGCTGTTCTGTTTTTGGGTAGTTGACTACTAAGAGTTTTTGGGTAGCAACTGCCACACCATTAGTAGCATAACTGGGTATTTGGGCGCGATCGCGGTAGATACTCAACACCTGAGGGTTCCCCCCACTCCATTTCAAACCATTCACAATTGATACTATTGCCTGAATTTTTGTTAAATTTTGTTCTGGTCTAAAAGTGCCATCAGGGAATCCACTAATAAACCCCATATTGGCAGCTCGCACGATGGCTGAGGTTGCCCAATAATCTGGTTTGACATCTGTAAAATTACTGGCTTTGCTGCCATTTGGTGGCGGAAAAGTCTTGGCAATTATAGCAGCGTACTGGGCACGAGTGATCGGGGAATTGGGTTTAAATGACCCATCGGGGAATCCACTGATTAAGCTTTTATTGACTAACGCCTCTACAAAAGCTACAGCCCAATGTCCACCTAGGTCATAGAAACTAGTGCCAACTGATACTTGTGGGGAAGCTTCTACGGTAGTTGAGAGAAAATCTATTGCTCCTTTTACCAGAATCGGATTTAACTGATTCCCAACGGAAACCAGCTGCACTGATGTGACATTTTGTAAATCGAATTCTTGATTATCGCGAAAAATATTACCAGCCGAGTCTTGGGTACTACCTAAATCGGGGATGGCGTTTCCATTCACCAATAAACCACCTTGGGTATTATTAGTAATGACATTTTGTCGCAATACAGGGCGTGCATCTCGTGAAAGCGCGATCGCGGTTTGATTTTCAGTTAGTTTATTATTTGCTACTAAAGGAGCAGCAAAGTCACTAATTGCGATCCCCAAGCCATTTTTCTGAAAAATATTCCGCAACACTTCTCCTTTGCTATTGCGTGCCATTGTTAACCCACTGGCGGCGTTTTGCAAAAATACATTATCTAAAATTGCTGGTTTGGCTGAGCCTGTTGTAAATATACCTTCCCGCGTACAGTTAATAAATGTATTGTTAGATACAGTTGGTGCGGTTGATTCAATCCAGACACCAGTACCTTTATTCGTTTTATTTGTGACAGTCACACCCCTCAGACTAGCATCTTCCTGTAATAGCAATGTAATATTTTGTGTCCCAAAGCTGGGACTTTGATAAGCCCCACCGCCGATAATCACAATCCCTGCGCCTTTGTTGGTTTCGTTACCTACTACAATTACCCCGGGCGGGATCATCAGTGGAAACACCTCACCAGTAGCAGTGCTATATGTTCCCGGACCTAACTGAATAATTGTAGATTTTGTCGATGCTTTTAAAGCACGGGTGAGACTTTTAAACGGACTCAACCGTGAACCAGCGTTAGCATCACTCCCTTGGACAGAGTTGACATAGATTGTGGACAGGAGGGTAGAGTTCACCATTGTTTAAATTATGACAGCGATAAATAATAACCTAGTTATAATCACTCTTATAAAATAAGTGCATCTATTTTGGAAATGGGGGTTAGGGATTAGGGGCTAGGGAATAAAGATGTTCATACTCTGGTTGTGTGTGAGATCGTACGCTTACCGCGCAGCGTCTTTGACAGGAAAAGGTATCGCTTGGGGGCTAGCTAAAGATAGGAGTTTTGAGTTATGAGTTAATTTAACAAGGCAATTCCCTGCCCTCTGCCTTCTTCACAACTCCTTACATCATCAAAATGTCTAAAGAATTTATCATTGGTAGTAAAGTCCGGGTGGTAGCGCTACCTCCTTACGTCAAAACTGCTGAACCTATGCCGATGCTGCGTCCTCCTGATGTGATTCACCTTGGGGAAGAAGGTACGGTAATTGACCGTCGTCCTGGTGGATATTGGGGTATTCGTTTTACCAAGGGAGCTTTTCTCCTTGATAGTCAATACATCGAAAGTACAGATATCCCTTCTGAATCTCAGCCAGAGTCAACTGAAGGATGAAATGGACGATGTGTACTAATTCTCACTTCATCCTTGCTTGTCTCAAATAGTAACCAAGAATTGTAAACTTGTGTAAAGTTATAATTCTGATCTGTACATGATTTCTCGTCGTACTTTTTTAAGCATATTATTTGCCAGCTGTGTTACGCTTTTCAGTTGGCTAAACTTTACTTCTGTTGCTGATGCTCTGGGTGGGATACTGCCAAAAATTAATCAACCTGCACCAGAGTTTACTTTGCCAACTAATACAGGTAATGGTACAATTTCACTCTCCGAATTACGCGGTAAGTGGGTAGTGCTTTATTTTTACCCGAAAGACTTTACCTCTGGTTGCACAATAGAGGCGCGGCGGTTTCAGCAAGACTTACCCAAATATATGGAAAAGAATACGCAAGTTATCGGTGTGAGTGCGGATGATGTTGATTCTCACGCTGAATTTTGTGATTCCGAGGGGCTAAAATTCCCGCTATTGGCAGATACTACCGGTGCTGTGAGTAAAGCTTACGGTTCTTGGATTAGGGCTGTCTCCATGCGCCACAGTTTTATCATCGATCCACAGGGCATTTTGCGGGAGACTTTTGTCAAAGTTAATCCTAATATTCACAGTAAAGAAGTGCTGGCGCGATTGGAGGATTTGCAACGGGTTTAAACCCACCCCTAGGGCGTGTTTTCTTGCGTCTATGATCCCCTTTAAATTGTCATTACGAGCGCAGCGATAGCGAAGCGAAGTAATCCCATCTTCCCGTAATTTTTGCGATCGCTTGTCTGCGACACGCTGCGGACAGGGTTCCCTTTGTTAATGAAAGGGTTCCCTTTGTTAATGAAAGTGTTCGTCTTCTTGACACTCCCCGAAATTTCCAGCATCTTCCCTTAAATAGACCACGTTGTAGGGGCACAGCAATGCTCATTGGTGTCAACTTAAGTTAAAACGCTTATCCCACAAGTCTTTCACCCCACCCCTTAATCCCCTCCCCGTAAACTCTGAGGGGACGTTTTGGCTTTAGACAAAACTGGGGTGGGGTAACGCGGATCTTGATGTTAAGCGATTTAATTCAAAATCAAGCTTTGGCAAGGGTTTCATGTTAAGTTGACACGTATGAGCATTGCTGTGCCCCTACGATGTGGTGCAAATACGTGAAAACTGCTGTAATTTCGGGGATTATTGCTTCATTTAGGAATCCGATTTGATTATTGAAAAAATCTAAGTATGTGTAGGGTGCGTTATCAGCGAGAGTACTGTACCGTATTCTAGACCTTGGTGCGGCGCTTGGCGACAACACGTCTCTTAACCTCAAAATAGATTCTGCCAAATTTGCGATAGGCGTTTACTCATTTGTCTGTAACCGTGTAATTACTGCTGTTTTAGAGTCTAACTTAACATTACTAGGGCTGACATTAATTTACTGTCCTTAGTCGTAGCGGGCTTTCCGTCCCGTACTACAATAGCACTACAAGAGCTATATGATTAATTTGTGTACCTCATATACCTGTAATCTGCTGTAAGTCCTGAACTAAATAGGCTGTCTTAAATATTTAAGAAAGTTGAAATTTGTCAAGTAAAATAAACCGGACTATTATATAGGGATAACCGTACAAAAGTAGGTGGAGAAATTTCGCTAAATTGAAACCAAGAAGAAAAATAGCTCTATCCTAGCGGCTCAACTATTGACTTGGGCATGGACAGGGTACATATATCAACACATATATAAACAACAAGTGGCAAGGAAGAAACTATGTCAGCAAAATTGTTACTAGTAGATGACGAACCTGGAGTGCGCCAAGCAGTCAAAGATTACTTGGAAGAAAGTAGTTTTACGGTTCAAGTAGCTAGTAACGCGAATCAGGCATGGCAATTATTGCAAAAAAATGTGCCAGACTTAGTAATTTCCGATATTATGATGCCCCAGGTAAGCGGGATGCAATTTCTGAAGCAATTACGGGAAGATCCCCGTTTTGAGTCCTTACCAGTAGTGTTTTTGACTGCTAGAGGCATGAGTTGCGATCGCATTCTTGGATACCAAGCTGGTTGTGATGCCTATTTACCAAAACCCTTTAACCCTGATGAGTTGGTTGCTATTGTGGAAAATTTGCTCTTACGGCGAGGGAGTACGATTAAAACCAGCAGTGGCATGACAAATATTGATGATATTATCCGCCAATTTGAAATACTTCAGGAAATGTTAGAGAGAACTTGTGTGTTTCCTCAATCACCTGCGCCAATTAAGCCTTCGCCAATTAACATTGATTTGACACCACGGGAACAAAGTGTTTTAGATCTAGTAGCACAAGGTTTAATGAATAAAGAAATTGCCCGTCGCCTAGACACTAGCGTTCGCAACGTTGAGAAGTATGTTAGTAGATTATTCACCAAAACTGGTAAAAATAGTCGCACCGAGTTAGTGCGCTATGCCCTGGAACATGGTTTAAGTAATTGATTGGGCATGGGGCATGGGGCATTGGTCATTTGTCATTTGTGATTCATCCCCTTCATCTCCCTTGTCTCTCTCATCCCCCTCTGCCATCTGCCTTTTTTTCTCAGACCTTCCTAACGCTGTCTTCTTTCCATCAGCATTTGCGGTTCGACATTTTCCACATTCGGTATTGCTTGTAATTGGGCAATTTTTTGGAAAGCATCACTCATCTTACCTGATTTAGCACGTAACCAAGCAGCATGAGGAGCATAAGCCAATTTTTCGGCGACTTCATAACCGGCTTGATTAATCGCGGCTTGTTGTGACTCTACATCAACGTTTTCGGCAAAGCGAATAAATACTAAACCTGTGGGAACAGCGAGTGAACCTCCTTGCAATGTATAAACCGGGCTGAGTTTATCTGTAATTGCTGGCTTTGGTTCACCAGCAAAAACTGCTATTTTCCCCTCATTCAATACTAAAGCGGCTGTTGATTGCGTAGACATCGCTGTTGGTTGCTGAAAGTGTACAGCGTAGTACCCAGGCTGACGACTGTATAACACAGGCGCATCTTTGCCAATGCGAATTTGTTGGGGATATTCACTAAAGTAGTCTGATGGAAATCTCACTTCAGCAATTGGGGGTAGAGAATTAGCCTGGAGAAATAATTCGATCATCTTGTTTAAATTCTCTTATTTTTAACAGGACTGAAGTCCTCACTACAAACTTGTCGCCTTTAGACAAGAGAAAGTTTCCCCAGATTGCTATTTACTAAGATATTTAAACTTATGTTAGCAATATTCAGGAAAAATCTAGTTAAAGCTTGTATTTACTGGCAATACTAACTTATTTCTTAGCTGCGGCTTACGGGTGCTTCATTTCAGATATGCACATGCAAGCCAGAGGCTGAGATTTACTAGATACCAGGAGATGAAATTATGGTTCAGGTTCGCTATGGTGGTCAGAACGGTGAACAGTATGAACTTGTTATTAGTGATAATCACATTGTAGTTCGTACGGAAAATCGCAGTTTACTTGTAGGCGATCGCCCTTTTGAAGTAGCATCTGTATCACCCGAAGCCCGGAGTATCCTCAAGCAATTTGAGGTAAAAACCCGATTTCGGCAAGCAGGTGTAGAAGTTTTGCAAGTGAAAGCACCCAGGGAAGATGGTGCTTTACGTGACCAAGCTAGGGCAATTCTCAATCAAGAACCCCAAATTCAATTTGCTGGGCGGGTATTGGTTGATCCTCGGTCACAGCAGCCAGTAATCTACACGGAAAACTTATTCGTGAAGTTTGATGATGAAGCGGAAGCTAGCACCTGTGAGGCTGTTTTAGGGCGTTACAATTTAACCATCAAACGTCAACTCGATTATGCCCGTAATGCCTATTTTGTCAGTGCGCCTGCAAATACTGGGTTAGCAATCTTTGACCTAGCCGAAAGTCTACTCAATGAAGAATCTGTGGAATTGTGCCATCCTGAATTAGTCCGGGAAATTCGTAAACGTCAAGCTTTTCCCCAGCAATGGCATCTTAAAGAAACTACAATTAATGGTAAAAATATTAATGCTCATGCCAACGTAGAAGCAGCTTGGAAGTTGAGCGACGGTACAGGAGTGACTATTGCCATTGTTGATGATGGTGTGGATATCGACCATGAAGAATTCCGTTCTGCTGGTAAGGTTGTCGCCCCTAGAGATGTGACCTTCAAAACTAATAATCCCAGACCAGGAAACTCAGACGATCATGGCACAGCTTGTGCTGGGGTAGCCTGTGGTAATGGTAACTTTGGTGCATCAGGTGTAGCACCAAAAGCTAAACTAATGCCTATTCGGTTTGTTTCGGCGTTGGGTTCACAAGAAGAAGCTGACGCTTTTGTCTGGGCGGCGCAAAATGGTGCAGATATCATTTCTTGTAGCTGGGGCCCAGCAGATGGGGATTGGTGGGACACAACCGACCCGGTTCACAAGCAAAAAGTGCCTTTACCTGATTCTACAAGGTTGGCGATGGACTACGCCTTTACAAAAGGGCGCAATGGAAAGGGCTGTGTGATTTTATTTGCGGCTGGTAATGGTAACGAGAGCGTAGATAATGATGGCTATGCCAGCTATTCTAAAATCATTGCTGTAGCCGCCTGTAATGACTATGGTACCAGAAGCGCGTACAGCGACTTTGGCAATGCTGTTTGGTGTGCTTTCCCCAGTAATCACGGCTACAGTTCCCAAACCCCAGGCATTTGGACAAGCGATCGCACTGGTGCAGTCGGGTACAATTCTGGTAAGACTCAACTCGGCGACTTAGCAGGTAACTATACTAATAGTTTTGGTGGTACTTCTAGCGCTTGTCCTGGGGCGGCTGGTGTGGCGGCTTTGATTATTTCCCGTAACCCAGATTTACGTTGGGATGAGGTCAAAGATATCATTAAACGTTCGAGCGATCGCATTGATGAAACTGCTGGCAATTATGATGCTAACGGACACAGCCCTTTCTATGGTTACGGTCGCGTCAATGCCAAGAAAGCTGTAGAACTAGCATTACCCCCACAACCAGAACCCGTCGGTATTTTCAAAGCCGTGCAGGATGTGCCAATTAATGATTTGCAGACATCTACACTCAGTTTAGCGATCGCAAACACCAATGCCATCAAATCTATCAAAGTTGAGGTAGACATCGAGCATACCTACATTGGCGATTTGGTTGTCTCCCTTGTCCCCCCCACAGAAACAGGTGTATTACCGATAATTCTCCATAATCGCCTAGGCGGAGCCACAGACAACATCAAAACCACCTATGATGAAGTCAACACCCCTGAGTTAGCTGCCCTCAAAGGTCAAAGTCCCCAAGGTAATTGGACTTTGGAAGTAGCAGATAAAGCCAAAATAGATACAGGCAAAATTCGCAGCTTAACGATTGAAATTCGGTTTTAAATAGTAGTAAGGACTTTAGTCTTTGACCTTGTGACTAAAGTCCTTATCTACCAATTTTAAAAAAGAATACGACAGATGGGTAGGGAACATTCTTCCTTACCAATCATTTATGTGTCACAAACAGTATTTGAATTGGTATCAGATACCCAACTTTTTCATGCCGCGCTAAATCTTTAGTTTGCCCCTGACCTTAGCTACCTTCACACTACCCCTAAAAAAGTTCCACTATCGGGGTTAATAGCGGTAATCATCTTCCCGTTTTAGTCAAATTCAGCGGTTATTAATACAGTCAAATGCTCTGCTGATGAAGCTCGGTTTGGCGTTATTGTGATTGAAACTAAGATAGATGGTGATGTGTTTCATTACTCGAAATTCACTTATATTCAACCATGACCAAGAAAAATTTGCTTGGCAACGAAATTTTCACGTTGGACAATATTTTCTCACCAGAAGAATGTGCTGAGTATATTACTTTAACCGAAAACATTGGTTATACAGATGCTCCGATTAATACAATCCGAGGTTTTCAAATACGTCCCGACATCCGCAATAATCAGCGTGTCATTTTAGATGATCGGGAAAGAGCTTTTGATTTATGGCAGCGAGTGTCAAATTATATACCTAATACCATTGGTAGATGGCAAGCGGTTGGGCTGAATGAGCGTTTTCGTTTCTATCGCTATGATCCAGGCCAGAGGTTTGCGGTTCATCATGATGGTTCTTATCAGCGACCTAACGGCGAGGAAAGTCTATTAACTTTCATGATTTACCTGAATGAAGGTTTTGATGGTGGTGAAACCCGTTTTCATCTGACCCGTCGATATTATGAACATTTACCTACTATCGCTGTAGTTCCAGTTATAGGTATGGCTTTGTGTTTTGTCCACGAACTAGTACATGAAGGCGCTCCTGTTATCCAAGGACGAAAGTACGTTTTACGCTCAGATGTGATGTATCGTCAACTGTCGAAAGTGTATTGAACTGTAAACGAGATATTTCTGTGATTTGGGAATAACTCAAGCTGCTCATTATATATTCAGGCTTGAGTGTTTATCATTATTTTTGATGCTTGCTAAAATTTGTGTTATTCAAAAACATACTTTTCTGCTACCTTCCAATAGCGAGAGAACCGCTTGAGGTCAATATATCCGGCGTAATCAAAAAACGGTTCTACCTCAAACACTTCCAAGTTTAAAGAACGCTCAATTTCATCGCATATCTGATGAAAGCGAGGACTAGGACTATCGGCTGTTGCTACTAAATCAGCGTTATGTTCTTGAGCAAAAGCTAAAATTTCTTGCGTCACATTACCGCGACGAATTTCTACAGGTAACTCTAGCAAGCATTCATAAATAAAAGTTAGTCGCTTGAGACTAAGTTGCCATTCTTCTATCAAAGCATCATCCCAAACCCAAATCGCAGGCGCATCTGGGTATTCTTGTAAAGCCGGGTTGTAAGGACTTAGACAGTCGCCGTGTATCCAAATTATTTGTTTAGTCATTTGTCATTAGTCAGTTGTTCTTTGTTATTTCTCCCCACACTCCCTATCTCTTCCCTTTTTGCCAACTTTGACTGTTGGGTTTTTTGGTAAATTCTCCTTTGGGAAACAGGCGTTGTTCTAATTCTTCATAACTACCTTCAAAGTCACAATGACCGTAGAGAGGACATTTTTGACAATACACTCCTTTGGTGTAGCGTTCTAAATTCTCGCGGTTGAAAAAATAAGGTTTATGACTAAAGGTGCTGGCTACCCATTGCCATGACATATTATTACTGGCAGGATCGCCGTCTAATAAGTGTTCTAAAAACCATTTTGCACCTGCTTGCCAGCGAATACGTCGCCAATGGACAATATAAGCGGCTAACCACATCCGCATATGGTTATGTAGATAGCCAGTTTCTTGTAATTCTTGACTAAAGTTATCGATGCAAACTAAGCCTGTATTAGCATCTTTGATATTTTGGGGTAACTCTAGCGCGTATTCTGCTACGGTGTAGCCGGTTTTGTATTCTTCTTGGTCTTGCCAAATGTTATTTCCTAGCTTGGCATATAATCTTTGCCAGTAATCCCGCCAACCCAATTCGTTGATTAGTTTTGTCGCATCATCACGGTTTTGGACTTTATCCAATACATAATCGCGAATTTCCCTCAGACTCAAAACTCCATAACGGATATATGGTGAAAGCTTAGTTACATCACCTGTTAAAAAGTTGCGTGTTTTTCCATATAAGGCTGGTTTCACCTTTTGCAAGGCTTTTTCGGCGGCTTTTCTTCCCCCCACTGTATTGCTGACACGCTCATCTCGTTCTGCGGCTTGGGGGAATTGTTCTCGTAGATAAGCTATTAATTCATCTCGACTGGCGAATTCACGCTGCATAAGTTACTTATTTACAAAATTTAACAGATGACAATACATAATACGATAGCAGCTAATTATTGATAATAAAAACTCTAGCAGTTATAAGTTACCAGGGTATTATATTTTTCAATCCAATACCTTCGACAATTTACGAGAGTGAGTTGATGTATGAACTCCCATTTATTCGAGACTGGGCAAAAACAATAAGTCTTAAAAATTACTTCCTGGTTTCCCAATACCTTTGCAAACATTTTTGTAGCCTCTTATTTTGACAAAGGTATTGAATTTAAGTGTTGATTAATTATTATTTTTTTAGGTCAATTTCCCAAGGTTAAAATACCCGATGGCATATCTACAACTAACCTACGATTAGTGAGCCATTGACGACCGAGTAAAACTTCTGGCACTCCATCACCAGCATAAACAGGAATATCAAAAATCTCTCCATCAATTCTGACTGTTCCTGCATAAATATCAAAGTTAGATACACCCCTTGCCATCAACATTGAACGTTCGCCTAAATATTCCCAATCAAACCCCTCCAAGTCCTGCTTATCAATGGCTAACCAATCAGAAAATCCTGTATCTAAAATCACATCAATTGGTAATTCAAATCCATTGGCTGCAATCAATTCGATTTCAAAAATCAACTCCTCCCCATCACCAAATGTTCCTGATATCATATTGTCCCAGCAACTCCAGTCTCGTTAATTTTAAAGACGAAAACGGGACAGTTTGGGTGTTTTTGACGTGACATTTTAATAGCAGTCATCTCATCTTTATCAACAAAATATTCGCGGCTTTCTGGTTCGACTGCCATGTACCAGTTGTAGTGAGTTTTAATTAGTTCGGGTTGGACTTTATCAAAAATGGGCTTGCAGCGTTGGTAAAATTCTTCTTGAGAAGTTTTCCAGGCTTGCTTTTTCTCTTGGGTCCACTGGATTGAGGGAAAAATTCTTCCCCTGCGGGTAACACGGGTGGGTTTGGTGTCGGTCATAGTTGAGTCTCACGAATGGGCAATATCTATAATCTTATGCTCCTACCGATAGCAAATTCTTAACTTCATAAGCAATATGGTTGGCTTGAAATTCAATGATTATCGCAGGCGATCGCTAAATTTTAGTATATCTGTATTCATATACATGGAATTTTTCTCGCCGACTTGGAAAAACTTAACTAAGCAACCTGCAACGGCTTTGTCGGCAGAATTCTCGGTTCTGGTAGTGATTTTCCTTCCTCCTGAAGCATCTCAATGAATGCCTCAATCACCTCTTGACCATTTTTAGCAGCTTCCTCATAAGTTCTACCATGCGTATGAAACTGCTGCCAAGGAAATTCGGGCAAGTGAACCAAAAAGAGTTGATCTTCCTCTGACCATTGAATCACCATGCTGTAGTGATAGCTCATTCTTCACTTTCCTCCTGTTCAAGTCCTTCCAACTTTTCTAGCACCCGTTGAATATTCTTTTCTAGATATAGCGGAGCATCATCCCCATCCTGACCTGGGATAGTTAGGGGTTCTTCAGGTAGCAACGGATGTTTCCAATAAGTATGACTTCCTTTACCTCGACCTGCTTGCAAAACGTACCCAGCTTTTGCCACCATTGCTTTCAACTGTCTGATTTTCTTTGGCATTGCCCCTTACCGCCTACCCCTAATTTATCTTCTCTGCTAGAAATTCAAAAATTCCAGCCTAAAAAAAATCCCTGGTATTTCTACCAGGGTTCAAAAGAGCTATTACCATTTCACTTCTATCAAAGATACTCCTCTCTTCTGCGGCAGGCAGGATGTGGAATGGTTCTCATATGTTACAGCAAAAGTGACATGGTATAAATATTAGCCAGCCATTAGCCAACATTTGCTAACAGTAACTCTCGTTTCTCAGATTTTTGGATTTGTACCTTACCATCGTCGTCAACATCAGCAATGGCTGTGTCTCCAGTAACGATGCGACCACCTAGCAAAGCTTCAGCTAGAGAATCTTCTAACAGGCGCATGATGGCGCGACGTAATGGTCTAGCACCGTAGCTGGGGTTGTAACCTTCTTGAACTACAAGTTCTTTGAAGCGTTCTGTGACTTCTAAGGTAATTCCCTTTTCTGTCAAGCGACCAGCAACTTCACGCAAGAGAATGTCAGCAATTTGCTTGACTTCATCTTTAGAAAGTTGGGTGAAGACGATAATGTCATCAAGACGGTTGAGGAACTCTGGACGGAAGTAAGCTTTGAGTTCTTCATTTACCAAGTTGCGGATGCGGTTGTAACTAGCGTCGGCTTGGTTGTCGAAGTCGAAGCCTAAACCACCGCCACCTTTTTCAATTACCTTGGAACCAATGTTAGATGTCAAGATAATTAAGGTGTTCTTGAAGTCTACTTTCCGACCTTTAGCGTCGGTAAGATGACCGTCATCCAACAGTTGCAGCAGCATATTGAATACATCGGGGTGTGCTTTTTCGATTTCGTCGAATAGCAGGACTGTGTATGGTTTGCGCCGCACGGCTTCTGTTAGTTGTCCGCCGTCGTCGTAGCCTACGTAACCAGGAGGTGAACCAATCAGCTTGGATACGGTGTGGCTTTCCATGTATTCGGACATATCCAGGCGAATCATGGCTTCTTCTGAGCCGAAGAAGTAGGAAGCTAATGCTTTGGCTAATTCTGTTTTACCAACTCCAGTGGGACCGGAGAAGATAAAGCTAGCAATTGGGCGATTGGGGTTCTTTAACCCAACTCTGGCGCGACGGATAGAACGAGATACGGCGGTAACTGCTTGTTCTTGACCGATGAGGCGTTGATGGAGTGTGTCTTCCAGATGCAACAGTAACTCTGATTCGGATTCTGTGAGTTTGTTGACGGGAACGCCTGTCCAGGAAGCGACGATTTGGGCGATGTCTTCTTCATCGACAACAGGAGTTTTGGCTACTGTCCCATTTTCATCGCCGTTGAGTTTTGCTTGCAATTCCAATTCTTGATCGCGCAGTTTCCCGGCTTTGTCAAAATCTTGGAGTCTGACTGCTTCTTCCTTGGATTTAGTGACACCTGCGAGTTCGCGTTTGAGTTCTTTGTTGGGCGAAATCTGAGAATTCCGCAGACGCACGCGAGAACCGGCTTCATCAATCAAGTCTATGGCTTTATCTGGCAAAAAGCGATCGCTAATGTAGCGGTCTGACAATTGCGCAGCTGCAACTACAGCAGCATCGGAAATTGTCACTTTATGATGTTGCTCGTATGCTCCCCGCAGGCCGTAAAGAATTTCAATGGTTTCGGGTACTGTGGGTTCGCCTACCATTATCGGTTGGAAACGCCGCTCTAAGGCTGCATCCCGCTCGATGTGCTTGCGGTACTCGTCTAAGGTGGTTGCACCAACGCATTGGAGTTCACCTCTAGCTAAGGCTGGTTTGAGGATATTGGCTGCATCTAAGCCGCCTTCTGTTCCCCCAGCACCGACTAAGGTGTGAATTTCATCAATCACGAGGATGATATTGCCAACGGTGCGAATTTCATCGACGATTTTCTTGATGCGCTCTTCAAAATCGCCCCGGAAGCGGGTTCCTGCAACTACCAAGCCCATATCGAGGCTGATTACTTGCTTGTCTTGCAAAACTTCGGGGACGTCTTGGTTAATTATCCTTTGCGCTAGTCCTTCGGCTATCGCTGTTTTCCCTACTCCCGGTTCCCCAATCAACACGGGATTGCTCTTCGTCCGGCGTCCGAGAATTTGAATCGCACGTTCAATTTCTTTATCGCGACCGACAATTGGGTCTAACTTACCTTCCCCAGCTAGTTTGGTAAGATTTCTGCCAAACTCTTCCAGGCTGAGTGCTTGCTGGCGCTTTTGATTACCACCTGCTGCGTAAACACTGGCGTTTTCACCTAAATTACGGATCACCGCTGCGCGGATGGTTTTGAGGTCAACGCCTAGATTTTGCAGTACTTTGGCAGCTACACCTTCACCAGCTTCGGTTAAACCTAAAAGTAAGTGTTCTGTATTAATGAAGTTGTGCCCCAGACTATGAGCTTCTTTAAACGATTGCTCAAACAGGCTTTTTACTTTAGGAGTAAAAGGAATTTCTGGTGGTACAAAGCCAGAACCCCTACCAATAATTTTTTCGACCTCGCGACGTGCGTCTTTAAGAGTCACGCCCAATTCGGTCAGCACTTTAGCAGCAACCCCAGTTCCTTCTCCCATCAGCCCGAGGAGAATTTGCTCTGTTCCTACAAAGTTGTGTCCCAGGCGACGTGCTTCCTCCTGAGCTAGCATAATTACTTTAATTGCTTCGGAAGTGAAGTGTTCAAACATAGCGGGTTCTTGCTCCCTTGCTGCTAGGCTTTCGGGTGAAATACTACTCACCCTTATCTAAAGTTTCATGTATTTTCTTAATGACAATGTATCTTTATTTAAAGTTGAATGACAGTAGTGAGAGCCGTAAGAGTTAAGGTGTGGTTGCCGTAGCTTAGGTGCTGACTGCAATACTGAAGATGTGAGAAGTTATCTAATTTACAGTAAAATCTTCAGTGTTTAGGTTGGGCTTTTTTGTGCCTTGACTCTGGGCTAGACTGATAACTCAGGACTCATAACTTAGGACAAACGATGGCTGAAGCATCTGGTGGTAAAGACCAACAGCATCCTTTGCAAAACCGCGATCGCCCCACTATTGATATTTTACTAGCTCAAGAGGCGACAAATTATAATTTAGCAGAACTAGCTCGCCTGAAGATTCGTTATCAAGGCTTTCCCGGTGCGCGAGAAATTCAACAAGACTTGGATAAAGTCTTGCAGCGTTGGGGTTTGACCCAAGCCCAATTATTTGAGAAAACTCGCCAGCTTCACGATGTTGGGGGAATTTATCAAAGTCGTGGCAAGAAGGAAGAACAGGATTGGAATTAGATGGATGGGGGCTAGGGGTTAGGGGCTTGGGGGACAAGGTGAGACAGCGCTGCGGGAGGGTTTCCCTCCGCAGGCGACTGCGAACCCGAAGGGGGGACAAGGGGGACAAGGAGGACAAGGCAAGGGAGATAAATAAGTCATGCCCAATGCCCAATGCCCAATGCCCAATGCCCAATGACTATTACGAATTACGAATTACGAATTATTTGTGAGTTGGCATCAAGCATCGTCTGTACACTTTTTAACAATTCTTGTGATGTATAAGGTTTTGGTAAAAAAGTTGTGATGCTATCATCTAGATTGGCAATTAATTCATGATTAGTAGTCAGTCCACTAACTACTACTATTTTGACTTCTGGATTAATTTTTTTCAGTACACGAATCGCCATCGGCCCATCCATAGATGGCATCATCATATCAATTAAGACAACATTAATCTCTTGTTTATGTTTGGTATATAAGGCAACTGCTTCAATGCCATCTTTGGCAGCTAAAACCTTGTAAGCATTTTTTTCTAAAGCCGTTTTCGTAATTTCTCGAATTGACTCTTCATCATCTACAATTAAGATTAATTCTCCGTTTCCTGAAGGTATTTCATCGTACCCTGTTAAGGCATTTTCTGTTTCAATTGTCTGCGCAGCTTGGAAATATATCTGAAATTCTGTTCCTTTTCCGATTTCACTCACTACTTTGACAAAACCATTGTGACTTTTCACGATTCCAATAACTGTTGATAACCCCAGTCCTGTACCTTGTCCTACGTCTTTTGTGGTGAAAAACGGCTCAAAAATCCGATCGATTATTTCTTTGGGAATACCCTTTCCTGTATCGGATACGGTAATTAGAACATAATGCCCAACCTGGGCATCAATATTCATGCGCGCACAATTGCTGTCAATCCAGACATTTTTCGCAGAAATCGTCAGCTTACCACCGTCTGGCATGGCATCACGAGCATTAATACAAAGGTTCAATAGTACTTGGTGGATTTGAGTTGCATCACCTGATATGTTCCACAGGCTTGGTGTGGCAACATCGATATGCATAGTAATAGATTTGGGAAATGTTTGTTTAATAATTTGTTCAGTTTCTGCAATCACATCTTTGATTTGTAATGTGCTGAATTTGCCTTCAAATCCTCGTGAAAAACATAGTACATGTTTGACTAAATCAGCTGCTCGTTTAATATTAGATTTGAGGATTTCTAGCCATTGTTTACTGTTTTCATCTGCTAGCTTAATTTCTAGGAGCTGAGCGATCATGAGCATGGGTGTCAGCGCGTTATTTAAATCATGAGCAATCCCGCTGGCTAATGTACCAATACTCTCCATCCGCTGCGCCCTGAGAAACTGCACTTCGAGTTGTTTTTTCTCTGTAATATCAGTGTTGACTATTAATATTGATTTCGGTTGTCCCTCTAAATCGCGCATGATTGTCCAACGACTGGACACGATGATTTCTTTACCTGTTTTTGTAATTTGAGATAAATCACCTTGCCATAAGCCTTTACCATTATTATTTAAACTTTTTTCGATGTCTGGCAATTGCGATAACATCTCTGGTTTATAAAGCAGTTGATTGGCATTTTTGGCAATTGCTTCTGCTTGAGTCCAACCATACAGATGCTCAGAGCCTTTGTTCCAAAATCGGATTTGGTTATTCAAGTCTTGGACAATGATTGCATCTGTTGTGACATCTAATAAAGCTGCTTGTTCGCGGATTTGCTGTTCTGCTTGCAGGCGCTCAGAAATTTCTGCTTCCAAGCGTTCATTTTGTTCTGTGAGTTTTTTGGTAAGATTTTGCAGGCGCAGGTGAATTTTAATCCGAGCTAAAACTTCATCATGAGCTAGGGGTTTGGTGATATAGTCCACTGCTCCCAAATTCAAGCCTTTAACTAGATCAACTTTATCTGCAAGGGCTGTTAAGAAAATGACGGGAATATTTTCAGTGTCTGGATTGCTTTTTAACCGTTGACAAGTTTCAAAACCGTCCATTCCCGGCATCAATACGTCTAATAAAATTAAATCTGGTAAGGCATTTTCTGCGATTTCAACGGCGCTGAAACCATCTTCAGCCACTAATACTTTAAAGCCTGATTCTTCTAGATACTCAAGCAATAATTTTAAATTATCATAATTGTCATCTACGATTAAGATGACATTTTGCTGGCTAATCTTATCATCCATTAATCCCTCAAAAAAAATTCAAAATTTGCTAATTTAGGTAAATTTTAAAATTGTATTACTGAAAAAATCTGGCTGATATACAGCATCTATTGTCTATTTTACTCCTCCTATCTACTACCTATCTTTAGGAATTTTAATTCGTAATTAGTTTTTTCCTGGATTTGAGACATTGACAATGGATGGTAGATTAACACGCTTTATGAGTGGAGTGGCTGATGAATAACAGCGATCGCAGGTCTTGCTGATGCTTCGCTTCCTCACCTACTTGCTAAAATTATCACCAAAAGTTGCCCAGACCCGCTAAATTAATTGTGGCTTGCAAATACATTTTCTTTTATGGAACGCCCTATTTTATATTTAGCCATTACTAACCACGGTTTTGGTCATGCGACGCGCATGGCTTCAGTCGCCGCAACGATTCAAAAGTTGTGTCCCGAAGTGCTGCTAATTATGGTGACTACTGCGCCACGCTGGTTACTAGAGTGTTATATCGACGGCGATTTTATCCATCGCCCTAGGGCTTTTGATTTGGGTGTAGTGCAAGCAGATAGCTTGACGATGGATCGAGCAGCCACCTCGGCAAAGTTATTAGAAATTAAGAAAAATCAACATTCTTTAATTGCTGGGGAAGTCAATTTTATTCGTCAAAATCGCGTTCATCTGATTTTGGCTGATATTCCCTTTCTGGCTTCGTTAATTGCTAAAGCCGCAAATATCCCCTGCTGGTCGATGAGTAACTTTGGCTGGGATTTAATTTATCGAGATTGGGGCGGGGAATTTTTGGCTATTGCTGAGTGGATTAGTGATTGTTATGCGCAATGCGATCGCCTATATCGCCTCCCGTTTCATGAACCGATGTCAGCTTTTACCAATATTATAGATGTGGGCTTAACAGGTGGTTCACCTCGCTACACTGCTGATGAGGTGCGATCGCATTGGGGGATTACCGCACCCCTAGAAAAAACTATTCTGCTAACCTTTGGCGGTTTAGGTTTACAGCAGCTTCCCTACGATAACCTGCGCCTTTTCCCCGATTGGCAATTTATTGTATTCGATCAATCTGCTCCCGATTTACCTAATTTGGTGAAAATTACTGACCGAAAACACCGCCCTGTGGATTTTATGACGATTTGTGGGCGAGTTGTCTCTAAACCTGGTTACGGTACTTTTGCGGAGGCTACTCGGTTGCAAGTACCCCTTGTTACCGTTACCCGCGAAGATTTTGCGGAAGCAGCTTTTTTAATTGAAGGGTTGACTAATTATAATCAGCATCAGATCCTTAGCCCAACTGAGTTATTTCAAAGTAGTTGGGATTTTCTGCATCAACCTCTTGTGCAAGCTAAGATATCTGAACCAATTGCGAAAGATGGAAATGAAGCGATCGCAGCTGCTGTTCTGGAATATTTTCAAGTTAACTAAAGCTTTTGCGAGGGTTTAGATCCCCGACTTCTTCAAGAAGTCGGGGATCTAAAAGCCTATTCCCGAACTACATAAGGTAAGTAAAAATGAGCGAAAGAATTTCTACCGCAAGGCACTTTCGGAAATCAATTTTTTCGGAATTCCGAAGATATCAAACTAGTCCCGATGCTGAACCTGATACAGCCTTTTGTCAATATTTAGAATCCGAATATGAAAAAGCAAAAAGTAGGCTATCAAACCTAATTAATCAAGGTGCGTCAGCATCAGATTTAAAGGCTGAAAAAAATGGTTTATTTATAATTAGTATTGGACTTTTTACATTTGGACGATTGGATGTTGCCGAAGATATTGTGGATAACATTCCAGGTGGAAGAGGAAGAGTAAATCATCTTGCTGGGGTTGTGAACAGACTTCTACCATTACCTCCTGGTTTAAGTCCCTTTGGAAATCCGGATGCAATTAAGGAATGGTTAAAACAAAACCGTTGTCGGTTAAGTTGGGATGAAAATTTAGAAACATACATCTTAGAAGATTGATGAAAATGAAGCGATCACAGCTGATGTCCGCAAATATTTTCAAGTTAACTCAATTTAGGAGCGATGAGCGATCGCACTGAGAATCACTTTTCATCGCTCTCCCTCAACTTTCGCTTTCCTTGCATAATAGCAAAGTTGGTGTGGTGGACTACTTGGTTAATGCATCGCTCAAAACCATTCCCACAACCGAAAATCCTACTCAGCAGGATTTGCTGACAACCAGCTACGTAAATCCTCTAGTCCCGTAAAGTCTAACAAAGCCTCGCCAAGCGCTTCTAATTGCTCTAGGGAAAGCGATTTAATGCGTTCTTGAACTTCTGGCGATAATTCTCCCACCCGTTTTTTTAGTAACCGTTGCACAAGTTCTTGTGCTTGTTTTTGCCTACCTTCTTGCTCTCCCCGTTCGTAGCCAATACGTTCACCAGTGGTTACATAGCTCATAGTTCGCTCCTGCTCAAATTGCTTAAATTCTTGCCAAAATTCTGCTTCCAATGCTTTTGGTAAAATCATAACCCAATCAATAAATCGGTAGAGGTTACGAATATCTTTTTCTTGCAGCCCTTGTTCGTATAATCGCCGGATTAAACTAAATTTCCAACTTTTCCGTTCTCCTGGTTTTTTATTCGTCTGTTGCGTTTTCAAATGTGCCATGACAACCGTTGCAAATGGGTTATCGCTCTTCTCTAATTCTTGCCATCGGTTTTGATAATCGAGAAGCTTGACAGTGCCAAATTCAAAATTTAGCCTGGTATTGGGATAATTGTAATTGTATTGATTTGGTCGCCAATTTAGGTCAGCATCGCACAAAATTGCCAAGCTAATGGCTGGTTTACCAAATTTGTCAAATATCCGCAGGTTATAGGAAAACATTCTTTGGGCAAAGTTATCTTCCGATTTGGCTTGAATTTCCACATGAATTAACAGCCAAATTTCTTGTCCTTGAAAAAGCCAAACTTTGACTAATTTATCGGCGTATCTTCTGCCTTGTTCAGCATCACGGCTGATTTGCTGAAATTCTTTATCTAAAAATTCATGGGGACGTTCCCAGTTAATTAATTTGGCTGTTTCTGGGAAGAAAAAATGCATGGCTTGGGGAAAGTATGCTTCTAATATTTCTTTCCACGGTGAATCATTATCGGCTCTTTCTATTTCCTCAGTCATCTGGATTTTTAATTTAATTGTAGCTATGAACTAGAAGCGATCGCACTGCAAATTTAATGGGTGAAGAAACCACAGATTTAGGTAGCGCTGGACTGATTACAATGATGTTTCTTCTTCATTCACGGACATTACTCACAACAGTTCCATCATCCATGATGGTGTTGCAGAGAATAACATTCTTGAGGTGAGCGTTCATAGCATCAGTCAAGTTGGCATCAGTCAGATCCGCACCTTTGAAGATAGCACCACTCAACTCGGCACCGCTCAAATTAGTACCCCTCAAGATGGCATTTTCAAAATTGCAGGTATACAAGTCCAAACCGCTGAGGTCGGCACCGCTGAGATTGGAACGTTCCAAGTTGGCGCTAATCAACCTAGAATTTTTCAGATTAGCTCCCCTGAAGTTAGCATTAGCCAAGTTGCTGTGCCCCAAATCGGCATCTTCCAAATTGGCACCACTGAAGTTAATTCCTCCTGGTTCAAGATCGGACAAGTTGGCTTGTCTCAAATCCGCACCGCCAAAGTTGACACCCATCAAATCGGCGCACTTGAAGTTAGCTTCTCTCAAGGTGGCGTTGCTAAAATTAGCAACTCTCAAATCAGCCCAATAAAAATAGGCTCTACTGAAATTAGCACCACTGAAATTGATCCCAACCAAACGAGTTTTCATCAGATTGGCTCGGTTGAGATTAATTCCACTCAAATCGGGGGCACCAATCGGATTTTCACCATCCCAGACAGCACCGCTCAGGTCAATTCCACTCAAGTCAACTCCGCTAAAATCTCTTTCCCCAGCAGCATAACGCCGCAGCAAATCTTCAGCAGTTATCCTCATCTACTTACCTTCGCAATTACAGGACTGACGTAACTGCCACAGCGCGATCGCTCAATTTTAGTATATATGTATTAATGGAACGGATAATAGACTAGAGCCGCTGACTACAAACTCTTTAAACATTTGTGTGATATATTCTCAATCAACAAGCGTATTCTGACGCTCAGTGGACTTTTAACTCATTGCAGATGACTCATTACCAAAAGCTACTCAGAGTTTCCACTACTGGCAAATCTTTTCAAAATATCACCTCAAAAGTTGAAGCGATCGTTGCCGAGTCCGGGGTGGAAACTGGTCTTTGTACTCTATTTTTACGCCACACTTCTGCTAGTTTAGTGATTCAAGAAAATGCCGATCCTGATGTGCTAGTAGATTTAGCTAACTTTATGGCGAAACTTGTACCAGAATCAGGGAAGTATATTCATGATGCGGAAGGCCCTGATGATATGCCGGCACATATCCGTTCAGCGCTGACCCACACTTCCGAACATATTCCCATAAATCGCGGTCACTTGGTTTTGGGTACTTGGCAAGGTATTTATGTTTGGGAACATCGTCAGCGTAGTCATGTCAGAGAGTTGGTTGTCCATATCTCTGGTTAGAACTTTTGCTTGAGGGGGCTAATCATTAAATATTACTTAAGCCACAGTTTTCTGTGAGCTTAATTGGGCATAAAATAATTAGCCCGCTTGGTAGCTATTGAAATTTAATGAAAATTGCTGACTTAATTACGTGGTTTGAAGAATGGGCAAATCCGGCTTGGAGTGAAAGCTGGGATAATTGCGGTTGGCAGGTTGAGCCGGGGATTTTACAAGAAAGCACTAGGGTTTTGGTGTGTTTAACGCCGACTTTGGCAGTGATGCAAGAAGCGATCGCTAATCATGCTAATCTGATTTTTGCCCATCATCCCCTCATTTTTAGCCCTCCCAAGTCTTTCCGCGTTGGTGAAGCGATCGCGGATATGGTAAGGTTAGCTTTTCTCCACAATATCGGGATTTACAGCGCCCATACGAATTTTGACCAAGTACAGGATGGGACGGCTGATGTTTTAGCTCAAGTTTTAGAACTCCAGGACATCACCCCCATCGTCCCCACCCAAAATGGCTTAGGATATGGTCGGGTGGGCACAATCCAGCCTGCGATCGCTTTAAAGGAATTATTGGCGGTAATCCACACTCGCCTGTCACCCCCAAATTTGATTGTGTCACCAACTGCCGATTTACACCAAGAAGTTTCTCGAGTGGCGGTTTTAGGCGGTTCTGGTGCTAGTTATATTTCGGCGGTTGTGAAAACTGGTGCGACTGCTTATCTAACTTCCGATTGTAAATTTCATCAATTCCAAGAAAGTCGCGATCGCGGTTTGGTTTTGATTGACGCTGGACATTATGCTACCGAACGCCCCGCTTGCGATCGCTTGGTGCAAAAACTACGGTCTTTAAATCTGGATTGGGTACAATTGAGCGATCGAGATGAGGATTTCCGCCAGGTTTTGCCTTAGTTATGTGTATATTATTATCCCTATGTAGAATTTAAATACCCAAACTTCTATCGGCATTTACTGAAAAATGCTGTATAATTGATTATCATATTATTTAGTCTGATTTTCAGTTTGTACGTTGAAAAATATGGCTGGTTTATTTCCAAACTGTATTAAATTCAAGACAATCCAGTATTCAGACAGTATGAATTTTATCTATGATGGGGATCACAAAATAATGTAATTATAATCACCATTGCTTGCTGTTTTATATCAATTTCTAAAATCAGGGTTTATTTCATACTGGAGGTAACAAATTGCTAACTAAGCCCTAATCAACATGATTCGCACAATTGTTGAATCTGCTTTTCAAACTGGATGTCTTAGTGTTGAATCTGAGGGTCTACTGCACCAAGTTCTAGCGACGAAGTGTTATCAGTCAGATGATTTGCTAGCCCTGGCGGCGCTATATGATGCAGTGCGTGCAGGCCAAATTAAACGAGAAGCATCCTCAAAACTATTCATGGAATTTCCCTTAGGGAACAAATCTTGCTGATACCCCTACAGAAGTTGACTTTGGCGTTGCATAGTTGCTCCTAAACGGGACGTGTCACATCAGTCAAATAACCCTCTACTCAAAAACTCTTGCAGTGTTATTGTCTAAAACCATTCAGGACAGCCAGAGAATGAGTTAAGATCAAATACATAGGGGTAAAAGTACAGCCGAGTTCCCGGACTTCCCAGCAATGCCAATGACTACAAGTAGGCAACTCAAACAACCGCAACCAATGCTTGTTTCGGAGTATCTATTATTACATAATGATAGGAAGAACTCACCAGCCAGGATTAACCAAGTTAGGACAAATCCCGAATTGTATGACTTCTATGAAGTGTACAATCGCTGAAGAGACCTGAAGGAGTTTTAGTTTCACCAACGTAGTAACTATGAGGTGATGACCCAAAATTTCCTGAGATTGTGACAACTACACGCAAATCTTGAGTTTGGGTCAAAATACGTAGTTACACGTAACTGTAAAACTAATTTCTTCAGTTTGTTATACGCTGGGGTAAAACCCAGATTTTGAAAGGTTTAACTACGTTGTTTAAAAAGGCAGAAGCAGTACATGCTACACCGCAAGATTTATCAGTTGTGTTGCGATGGGCGGGAGGTATGTGTATTCTTGCGGGACCAGCAACGCTGGATAGAACGCGCCCGCATCATTGATATCGAGGGAGATTTAGTGACCCTACGCTATGAAACAGAAGAAGAGGATGAAGTTTGTTCTTGGGAAGAGATGGTTCGGCTCGAAAGTATTGGTGCTGTAACCCAAAAGCTAGCCTCAGTACCACGCGGTAATGTAGAACCTCTCATGACCGAAGACTGTCCGGAAGCTGAGCGTATCCGCAACCGTTACACTGACTCGAATCCTGAATAAATCAAAATAGTCGAGAGTCAAGAGTCCAGAGCCAATGTTTCCGTTCTGGACTCTTGACTTTTTTGGGCATGGGGCATTGGGCATGACTTATTTGTCCCCCTTGTCCCCTTAACACCAAGCTTATTGAACTATAGGACTCATATTTAATTTTTGAAATACACGTAGGCAAAAAGCGGTGTGGATGTTCCTCCCGCTTTATTTTTATTTCAGTAATAACCAATTTATCTGTATTTTATCTATCATAATAGAATTTATTTTTACGTACAAACACTTTGGGAGCGCAAGGTATAATCTTGTTTAAGTGTTTCAATAGCAACCAAGTAATTCATTTATGTCTAGTGATATTTCCCTAGGACAAATTCCCGATGACAATGCTGGGAATACTCTCGATACAGCTAAAAACCTCGGGACGCTGGGTATAAATCCAAGTATTGCTAATGACTTTGTGGGTAACTTCAATGGGTTAGCTACTGATGATACTGATGATTATCAATTTACCCTGGCTGAAAATAGCACGATTAACCTCAAGGTAAGTGGGTTAAGCCAAGATGTGACTGTGGATAATCCGGGGGAAAGTTTTGAGCGAGCCAACAACCTCGGTACACTGGGTACTACTCCAACTATCGCCAATGTCAAAGTTCTTGAAGATAGCATCAATTCAAGTTTTGCTTTGACTTACACCAAGCTGACTCAATTTGCGGGGTTAGACAATTTCTGGACTCTTTTTGATCAGGCTTTTGGGACAGCGTATAACTATGCTGATGTAACCAAGCTGCGATCGCAATGGCTCATAGGTGATTTTAGTCAGTTTCCTGATATTGAGGTAATTAGTAGCAGTATTTTGGGTAATGCGAATGGAGCTTATGCTACTAGCACGAATAAGATTTATTTGTCAGATGCTTTTGTAGCTAGTGCAACACCAGAAACTTTAATGGGTACGCTGTTAGAAGAATATGGGCATTTTGTAGATGCTCAGGTTAATCAGGTGGATAGTGAGGGTGATGAAGGGGCGATTTTTGCCGCGTTGGTTCAGCGACAGAGTTTAAATGCTGATACTTTGGGGGCTTTAAAGGCTGAGGATGATCGTGCAGTCATTGTGCTTAATGGTCAAGTTATTCAGGTAGAACAGCAAAGTTTTAACGATCCTATCTATGGTGATGCTGGCGATAATACTATCTATGGTGATACTGGGAATGACCTTTTGTATGGTGGGGCTGGGAATGACTATCTTATAGGTGTCAGCATCGAAGACTACCTTTTTCCTGATTACCCTTCATCTCCTAACACCAAGAATAACTTTGGCATCGGAGACAAAGATACCCTCAATGGGGGGATAGGAAACGATTACTTTGTTTTGAATAACGGTAAAAATATTACTTTCTACGATGATGGTAACCCCTTCAGTGATGGTAGCAACGACTATGCAGTGATTACGGACTTTGAAAGACCTAACTATGGCGATTTTGGTTATATTCCTGGCGATTCGATTACTCTGATTGGATCATACACTGACTATATTCTTAATGTTTCTGGTAAAGACACCCAACTCCTGATCAATAAACCAGGAAACGAACCCGATGAACTGATTGCAGTCATCAAAAATCAAACCGGCTTGAGCCTCACTCGCAATTTTAGTTATTATGCCTCACCACCCTCACCACCCTCACCAGCATTACCCAGCATTACCCTAGCCGTAACGCCTGCAAGCGTCACCGAAGACGAAACCCAAAATCTGGTCTATACCTTTGCCCGCACTGGATCTACTACTAACGCCCTTACTGTCAACTACAGCATCACAGGTACTGCGGATAACAATGACTACAAAGGCGCAACTACTGGCGCAGGTAAAACGATCGCCTTTGCTCCTGGTTCTGCGATCGCCACTCTAGAAATCAACCCTACAGCCGATAACAAGATTGAAACTGATGAAACCGTAGCCTTCACTTTAGCTGCTGGAACAGGATATACAATTGGCACAACTACTACTGTTATAGGAACTATCACTAATGATGATTTTGACTTACCCAGTATCAGTTTAGCAGTCAACCCCACCGAAGTTCTCGAAGATAAAACCCAAAATCTTGTTTACACCTTCACTCGCACTGGAGCTACCACCAATACCCTCACCGTCAACTACAATGTCGGTGGTACTGCAACCTTTAATACTGACTATACCCCAATTGGAAGCTCATCCTTCACCGCTTCTACTGGCTCTGTTACCTTTGCTCCTGGTTCTGCGATCGCTACTGTAACAATAGATCCTACAGAAGATACCACGGTTGAGGCTGATGAAACCGTAGCCCTCACATTAGCGACTGGAACAGGATATGCAATTGGTACAACTACGGCTGTTACAGGAACTATCACCAATGATGATATTCCTAAAGTATCAGTGAGTGATGCCTATGTTTCAGTTAACGAGAATCAAAATACTGTTATTAAATTTAGAGTAACCCTCTCACAGCCCAGCAACCAAGATGTAGTCATTGTTTATTCTACATCTGATCAACTTGCCAACTCTACAGGACAGGGAGACGCTAAAGATTATCAATCCATAATTAATGGAACATTAACTTTTGCACCTGGAGAAACAACCAAGGAAATTGCAGTAACGGTCTTTGGGGAACGAGGAGTTTCGGATCAAGACTTAGAAATTTTTGCTAAAGATACTGCTTATCGAAACTGGGAAAAAGAACAAGACGTTGACAAAATTCCTAATATCAAATCCGACAAAATTCCTAATATCAAACCCTATGCCTATGATGATTTTGGCTATTACGTCGATCAATTTTTTGATGATCCGACATCAGATTTTCAAGCAGTTGGATTAACTTCTAATGAAAATTTCTTCCTGAACCTTACCAGCGCTAACAACGCCACAATTGATGATGGCAATGCTATAGGAACAATTTACGATCTGGGAAAAGCGCCTGTACTTGTCAGCAGAGGTACTAAAGGTTGGCAGGATGTATTTAGTGATGCGAATCCCCTTGGCATAGGATTTAATCAATATATTTCTAATCAAACGTCTTTAGAAGCTTGGCTCAGAAAGGTAAGTCAGGCTGAGAATGGTGCAGTAATTTTCCGACCGAATTTAACCGGGCATAGTTTAGGTGGTGCTTTAACTCAATTAATTGCTACTAATTACATTGGTGATTTAGGAAAGGTTGTCACTTTTAATAGTCCGGGAATTTCTTTTTTGGGTACACCGAAAGCCAACATAAACAGCACGACACACTACATTACTTCCTCTGATGTCGTCAGTATGGCTGGACTTAATTATCTTCCAGGTTCATACGTTTTATCTGATTATTCATCATCAGGTATTTTAGGTGTTGTTAATGGTAATACTCACTTATTACCCGTATTATCTCCCCAAGTGGGCTATGACGCTACCCCCCAAGTGGGCGATGACCCTACCAAGATAAGTAACTTCCTCAACAAACCAACTGGGCTATTAATGAGTCCGAAACAATCATCTAGCAATTTGAGCAATTTTTTCTTTACATATTTGCCAGATCCAGATTATTTTGCGTTTCAAATTGCTGTATCCCAAATTAATCCTGAATTTGCAAAAGCCTTAACTTTTCGAGGTACTACTGAAGCATCGAGAATTGTGTTAGGAACGTACATTTACAGTATTTTAACCGATAAAGATATTTCAATATTAATAGCAGCATGGAATGCTGCTAGCAAGTTTTCCAGTAATGTCTGGAACACAATCATTCAATTAACCAAAAACACCGTAACTCCACCGATCAGTAATAATGCTCCTCAATTGCAGGCAAGAAGCAGAATTGCAAATACTTTTGCTGTTCCCACCATTGAAACATCCAGTGAGACACCTATTGATCCGCCCGTTCAAGCATTCAGCGAAGCACCTGTGGAGACATTCGGCGAAACGCCTATTGATCCGCTCGTTGAAACATTTAGCGAAACATCAACCCCAATATCACCTTGGGAAGCATTTTCAAAGTGGACTGTGGGTATTTGGAATGCTAGTCCTGAATGGGATCTGCAAACCTTTACTAATGCAATTGAAGGCATTAACACCCCTCCAGGAGTAGAAAATTCAATTGTCGATCAAGTTGTCACAGAAGATAATTCTTTTAGCTTTACCTTTGCTGAAACTACCTTCATCGAAATTGATGCTGACGACTCTCTGACATATTCAGCCACCCTAGCCGATGGCAATTCTCTCCCTAATTGGTTGAGTTTTGATCCAACGACTCGCACGTTTCGCGGTACTCCAACCAATGATAATGTGGGAAACTTAAATGTCAAAGTTACTGCCACAGATGATTCTGGAGTAAATATCAGTGACATTTTTGCGATCGCAGTTGAGAATGTCAATGATGCACCGATAGTAGAAAATGCGATCGCCGATCAAAATGCTAAACAAGGTGACGCTTTCAATTTCCAAATTCCCACCAACACCTTCACCGATATTGACGCTGGTGATGTCCTGACCTATTCCGCTACCTTAGAAAATGGCAATGCTTTACCAAGCTGGTTAACCTTCAATCCCACAACTCGCACCTTCACTGGTACTCCCAGCAATGATAACGTGGGGAATTTGAATGTTAAAGTTACCGCAAAAGACAACTCAGCAGCAAATATCAGTGACATTTTTGCGATCGCAGTTGAGAATGTCAATGATGCACCGATAGTAGAAAATGCGATCGCGGATCAAACAACCACAGCAGACGTAACTTTTAGCTTTACATTTGATGCCAATACTTTCAGCGATATTGATGCAGGAGACAATCTTACCTACTCTGCAAAGCTAAAAAATGGCGATAATTTACCACTTTGGCTAAAATTTAATTCTGTCACTCGCACTTTTAGCGGTACACCAACTAAGTCAGATGTTGGTAGTCTTGCAATTGATGTCCGCGCTACAGATAATTCTGGAGCAAGTGTCACTGACACATTTTTACTAGATGTCAAACCAAGCAACCTTGAACCTACTCTCAAACTTGCAAAAATTGGTGATGATATCTTTAATATTACCAATAGCATTGCTAAATCCCAACTGCAAGTTACTCTGACTGGACAAAACTCTAATTTTGTGAATGAATTAGGCGTATTTACTGTTGATGATGCTCAAGGTAAAATCAATAGTATTGCACCAGGAGCAGCCGGTTATACCCAAGCAGCTTTAGAGCGAGCAAAGGTAATTTTCTCGGCTATTACTAATCTCCCCAATGGATTTAATACCAACAATTTGACACATTTGCTGGAATTTAACTCCGGTGATAACTTAAGATTTTATTTGCTGAAAAATAGTACAACTGATGCTGTAAAAGCAGGAATCACACCACTCACAGACATTTTATTTTCTGATGCTTTAACACAAAAGATTACAGATTTAGGAAATGATAACTTTTCTCTGGCTTGGAAAGATGGCTCTGGTAATAACGCTGCTGATTTCAATAATCTGGTAGTGAAGATTCAACCCACCAATGATTCATTACCTTTAGGTACAAATTTACAAAGCAAATTCCCAGGTGAATTGATTGATTTACGCGGTGTCGCAAATCAAGTAAAAGCTGATTTTACCGTTAACAGAGAAGCAGCTTTCAATAATTTTATTGGCTTTTATCAAGTAGCTGACGAAAATGGTGGTATTGACACCAATGGAGATGGTAAAGTAGATATTCTCACCGGACAAGCTGGTTATACTCAAGCCGCAATTCGTGGGCGTGTTGCAGGGATTGATTTGACTGTTAATAATCAAGGTACGGCAACTTACACAGGCATTTTCCAACCTGGTTCTATCTTTGCCCCATTTATTATTGCTAATGGTACACCCGATGCTTTACTTGATAGCAATCCCAATAACGATCCAGCCGTTTACTTCCCATTCTTGGGAGCTAACGCTGATAAAGTGGATCACATTCGCTTGTTAGGAAATAATATCTTTGGCTTTGAGGATTTAGCAAGTGGGGGGGACAAAGATTTCAACGATGCGATCGCGCGAGTTAATTTGAGTATTGTTTAAGTAAGTCGGCGTAATTAAAGATAACTGGTAAGGGCTGTCATTTGTCCTTGGTCATTTGTCCTTGGTAAGGCTTTCAAGCTTATTTACGTTTCGTAATATAGTTTGGTTTATTTCCACTGACTTATTTAGGGCAAAACTGAACGACTCGCACTATGCATAAATGCTGAGGGTTTAGCATTGCTAAACCCCTACGAAAAATGTGGTTTGTTATTTTCCCCCTTGTCCCCCTTGTCCTCCTTGTCCCCTATTCCTGCTCATTTAAGGATTCATAGGCGGGACAATAACCTTCCAAAGTGACTTTGAAGTTATACAAGGGGGAATTAGGATTCCAACAACGCTGTCCTCTTTGATGTCGGCAATTACCACAACAATCTACATCTGTCAAGATATAACGATCGCTGTTTTGGTTGAGTAGTTCTCGCGGGGATAAACCTCTTAATACTAATTCTTCGCCTTGCCAACGGGCTTCGATTAAACCTGTATCAGAAAATTGTCGCCAGCGGGGGTCGGCTGTAATTGTGTCTGGAAGGGTAATTGCGATCGCGCTTTCGGATTCTGTCAATTCGCCTTCATAGTTTGTTTCTGGTGCAGCAGGTTGGATAAATGTATCGCCTATAGGCAATTCTACTAAAATGCCTGCGGCTGGCGAATGCAGATGATAGCGGTTTTGTAATTCTTCTAAACTGGTGAGATCGGCTAAGTACGCCGGGGAACCGTGAACAAAAATGACGTGCTGGGGTCGCAAATTATGAATTAATTGGGTAGTACCAGGGCCATCGCTATGTTGGGCGAGGAGATAGCCTTCAACGGTGGTGGGTGCTAAATATTGTTTTTTAACTTTTATATCTATTTTTTCGGGGAGGAGAATTAGCCAAGGGCCTGTTTGGGGTTGACAGTATTGACTAAAATCGGCTGTGGAATCGGTGAGGACAATACAAGGGGTCTTGCCGATATTAGCACGATGTTCTGCTTGCACCCGCCGCACGCGGGGACGCACTCTTTCATCCCAAAATAAGGGTTGATGACGGGCGAAGTTTTGGACTGATGGGGGGAGATGGGGTAGTAGTTCCAAATAAGCATCACAGCCTTTGGCTACAGCACCATCCACCCAAATATCTAAATCTCTACCGGTGAAGTGGTGATGGCTGCGTAACAGCATTAGTAGTTCTTGACCCAATCCTAAGGCAGGTGTCGGGAGTATAACAGAACTGCGATCGCTTATCGCCCGATAAATTCTTTCTGCTAGTTGATTTTCTTGGTTGCGGCGGTGGGTATGGCGTGATGTACCATAAGTGCCTTCAATAATTAAAGCATCTAGCTCTAATCCCCGTAATTCTTCTAACCGCAAGCCTTCTACCAGCCGGGAGTTAGATAAGAAAAAGTCCCCTGTATACAGTAGCTTGTAAGAACGCCGCGAGGTTGTGTAGGTAAGCATAATCGCCACCGCTCCTGGTAGATGTCCGGCGGGAAACAATTCTGCTACTAAACCTTCGTGAAATTCTACAGGCGATCGCAATGGTAAGGCTTGACAAAATTGGGGAATTTCCACCGGATCTCGATCTAACCAGTTTAATGAGAGTAACTTGCTAGTTACCTCACTGGCGTAGATGGCTAACTGGGGAAAAGCCTGATGCAGCGCCAGCAAGCCTCTAGCATGATCGGGGTGGGCGTGGCTGATCAACACTAAATCCACTGGTTGGGGAGAATTGCGTTGACGTGCCAACTTTTTTAACTCCCTCACCAGCGAGGAAACATCCCCCAAACCACAATCCAAAAGGATGCGATACGGCCCCATCCGTATTAATAAACATACGCCCTCATCATTGTGCTGAACACTATAAGGCAAACATTCTAATTCGCTAGTTGCCTCATCCGCATCAACACGAGAGGACGACGAAATATTATCCCTCATTTTCTCCTCCCCTTAAACCTCATTGTCATAGACATATCCCAAAAGCCAAAAATTAAGGGGATTTTTCTGGTTTTGTGACCTAGGGTTAAGTTTCATTTTGCGCCCCTTCACCCTGAAAATGCGGATTTGTTAATGGGGGAGGACACCAGAGTCGAACTCGCCCTGGTTCGGAAAAGTTGGGTAACTAGAAGCCCTCAAATTTCAGTGTGCAGAGCCATTGCCGTGATAGTTATCGGAATCATAAAATCCGTTTTTTGTGCCAAAAAACAAGCACGAAATGGTAAATACTACTGTTAATCCCACTAAAATCAGTTTTACATCCATTGGTTTGCTGCTTTTTACTCAAAGACTTTCATCATATTAATAGAGTGCTTCAGCATCAAGCCTGAAACACTAGAAAATCTTTACTATGCTTCGGTTGATTGCAAATAGGTAAATTTACTGCAATAACTTCAGATTGTAGACGTTTTTGGGCAACCTGTCTATCTATCTATATACAATTCTTGGCATCAAGCTGCACATGTACCATGATTGCGGCTACATAAAACCTAGACAAAGCTAGGGATTACTTGATGTTTCAACGGAAGTATGGAAGCGGCTATCTTTTGCCTAAATTATCTTGTTTACGATTTTTTATTGGCAATATATATTTTATTTGATTTTCCTATATATAGGAATCAGGCTGAATTTTTGCAGAAATTACCTAGTAATCTCTCACTCCAGTGGCGCAAGGAGATTAAAAATTATTTCGGTTCATGGACAGCCGTGGGCGGAACAAATCCGGGCATCCAAAATTTAAAATCGATTGACTATTGACAGGCTTAATGAGAAATATATGATTCTTGCGTCAGTCCTGAACTATTTGGGAATCATAAGGTTGATCGCCTTTTTGAGGGCGATCGTCCTTTGGAATATCTGCATGGAGATAAGAAATGCAGCACATTACACGCAAGCAGCAATCTCTAGTTAAAATCGATCGCCCCTTTGTGATAGCTGCGCTAATTATTCCTATTGTCCACCTGTGTCTGGGATATATCGGTTTATCCATGACATTTGTGAATGGTGCATCAGTATTTTGGCCTTCTCTTGGTGTATTTGTGGCGGCAATGTTGTTGGTAGGCTATCGTGTCTGGCCGATATTATTTGTGAGTGATTTTATTGTTAGCTATATTCTTTTTTTCAAAAACAATTTTTTAATTAGTAGTATCATTCCTGCGGTTAATCTCATCACTCCTGTTGTCGCCACTTTTTTGATTCATCGCTTGCTTAAACGCCGTAATTTTTTAGAGCGATCGCCAGATGTCTTTAAGTTTATCGTTCTCACTATGTTCTGCCCCCTGATCAGTTCCATACTGGCTGCATTAACGCTTTGCATCAGTGGTATTGCACCTTGGGCAGCATTTGGTGATGTGTGTCGAACTTGGTTAGCATCAGACATTACGGGAATTTTAGTTGTTACACCCCTATTGCTGGCATGGTGCCAAAAATCTCCCAATAGCTTTGATCGGCGACAAATTACTGAGTTTGTATTTGTCTTACTTTTGCTGATGGCAATCGATCATGTAGCCTTTTCGGGAGGTTATCCCATTGAATATATGGTGATTCCCCCACTGATTTGGGCAGCAGTTCGGTTTAAAGCGCGGGAATCTACTCTTTTGGTCCTGATTGTTTCTGCGATCGCAGTTTTTGGTACTGTTCGCGGCTTTGGTTCTTTTGCCAAACAAGCTTCGCCGAATGAATCATTAATTCTGCTGCAATCATTCATTTGTGTAATTGCTATCACTACATTTGTCCTCTCGGCGATGACTAATGAAAACCAAAAAGCAGAAACTAAACTCCGACAAGCCAATGATGAACTGGAACAACGAGTAGAAGAACGAACGATTGAACTCAAAGAGGCGAAAAATTTTGCCGAAGTTGCTAATCAAGCTAAGAGTGAATTTCTCGCCAACATGAGCCACGAGTTACGCACGCCGCTCAACGGTATCCTTGGTTATACGCAAATCCTCCAACGAACTGAACCCCTCACGGAAAAAGGACGCAAAGGAATTGAAATTATCCATCAATGTGGCTCTCATTTGTTAACTCTAATTAACGATGTCCTCGATTTATCTAAAATTGAAGCTCGCAAAATGGAGCTACGTCCGGTTGATTTTCATTTACCTTCATTTCTGCAAGGAGTTGTGGAAATCTGCCGGATCAAAGCCGAACAAAAAGTGATTGCCTTTAACTATGAACCTGATGTTCAACTCCCAATTGGAATTCATGCAGATGAGAAACGACTGCGGCAAGTTTTAATTAATCTCTTGGGAAACGCGATTAAGTTTACAGATAACGGGGGAGTGACATTAAAAGTTGAGGTTATTAGTCAAGAACAACAACAACAAATAACTAAATTTAAGCTTCGTTTCCAAGTGGAGGATACAGGAGTTGGGATGACATCAGAGCAATTAGAGAAAATCTTTCTTCCTTTTGAACAAGTTGGAGACTTGAAGCGACAAGGGGAAGGAACGGGATTAGGATTAGCCATCAGTCAACAAATTGTCCACTTCATGGGTAGTGCTTTGGAAGTTCAAAGTCAATTGGGTAAAGGTAGTGTTTTCTGGTTTGAGGTGGATGTGCCAGAAGCTACAGCATGGGCAATGGCTTCTAGAACAATGTCACAGGGAACGATTGCCGGTTATCAAGGTAGAAAACGCACCATTTTGGTAGTAGATGACAAGTGGGAAAATCGTTCGGTAATAGTCAATTTGCTGGAACCGATTGGATTTGAGGTGATGGAAGCTAGTGATGGACAGGAGGGAATTGAGCGAGCTGTTGCCAGTTTACCAGACCTAATTATTACTGATTTACTGATGCCCGTGATGGATGGCTTTACTTTGATTCAGCAGGTAAAGCAATCTGCCCAATTACAAGATGTGGCAATTATTGCTTCCTCAGCAAGTGTGTTTGAAAACGATCAACATCAGAGTTTAGATGCTGGCGCAAATGCTTTCTTACCCAAACCTGTTGCGGCTGAAACCCTGTTGGAATTACTCCAAGTTCACCTAAATTTGGCATGGATTTATACAGCAGAATCACAAACTGATACACCTCGGACAGCAACAAATGATATTTCTCTACCTCCTATTAATGTGTTAAATCGCTTGTATGAATTGGCAAAACATGGCGATGTCGATGGTGTACTCAATGAAGCGAACAATTTAAAAGTGAGCGAGCCTGTCTATTTTGCTTTTGCTCAACAAGTAATCCAGCTTGCCGAAAATTTCCACCTCAAAAAACTGCGAGAGCTATTAAATCAATGGATTAATCAGGTTAACTGAATTTCCGTTTTCATAGTAACTAAATTTATTTGATAGAAAATGAAAGACTCTGATTTTGTTTTGATTGTTGATGATAATCCCACTAATTTGTCAGTGCTGTCACAAGCTTTAAAAGGTGCAGGTTTTGCGGTTCGAGTTGCCGAAGATGGCGAAAGTGCGATCGAACTGGTGCAGCATAAATTACCAGCCTTGATTCTTTTAGATGTGCAAATGCCTGGAATCGATGGGTTTGAGACTTGCCAGAAACTTAAAGCCGATCCCTTAACGCAAACAATTCCGATCATTTTTATGACGGCGCTGACGGATACGGAAAACAAGGTGAAAGGATTCTCGTTAGGGGCTGTTGATTACATTCCTAAACCTTTTGAAGAAGCAGAAGTGATTGCCAGAGTGCGAATGCATTTACAACTCAAGCAACTGAGCGATCGCCTGGAACAGCGAGTAGCAGAACGAACAGCGGCGTTAGCACAGGCACAAGTGCAACTGGTGCAACAAGAAAAACTCTCAATGCTCGGTCAACTGGTAGCTGGGGTGGCACATGAAATGAATAATCCCATTAGCTGCATCATTAGTAATGTGCTTCCTGCTCAAGAGTATGTTTCTGATATTACTAATATCCTAAAATTATGTCAGCAATATTACTCCCATCTGCCACCTGCTATTCAAGAAGCGATCGCCCAAACAGATCTGGAGTTTATTTTAGAAGATTTGCCCAACCTGCTCAATTCTATGCAGTTAAGCACAGAGCGTGTCAAAGAGATTTCTGTGTCGCTGCGAAATTTTGCCCGCTCTGATACTGCTGTGAAGGTTGGAGTTGATATCCATCAAGGACTTGATAGTACTATATTAATTTTGCGCCACCGCCTCAAAGCCTTGGGGCAACGTCCGGAAATTCAAGTTGTTAGACAATACTCTTCGTTGCCAAAGGTTGAGTGCTATCCAGGACAACTTAATCAAGTGTTTATGAATATTATTGCTAATGCTGTTGATGCCCTAGAAGATGTTTGGCAGCAGAAAATGCGAGTAGATAATTTCCTTGTCATCCAGGTTTTCACCCAAATGCTCGAACCGAATTTTGTCATGATTCGGATTGCTGATAATGGCATTGGCATGACAGAGGCGGTGAGTCAGCAGATTTTTGAGAGCCGATTTACCACGAAAGCCGTTGGTAAAGGTACTGGATTGGGATTGGCGATCGCTCATCAAATTGTAGTGGAAAAGCATGGCGGCGCGATTCAGGTTAATTCCACACTCAATCAAGGAACTGAATTTACGATTGTGTTGCCTGTAAACGGCGTAGTGTAAACATAGTTCAAGTTTAAACTAAACTGTTTAGTATATTTAGTATTTTTTTATACTTTTTGCTCACGCTCTACTTAAAAAAGTACGTATTTAAACCAATCATAATTGAAATTTACTTATATAAAATATTTGTACATAAAACATCTAAATACTTAAACATCTAAACATTTATTAAATGTCCAGATGTTTAGATATACAGTAGAATCTGGAGATTATTTGTTTAAAGATCCAAAATGATTATTACTGTGGCGGCGTTTAAGGGAGGTGTGGGCAAATCAACGACAGCGCTACACCTAGCGACATACCTGCAAAACACAGCTGATACACTGCTAGTAGACGGCGACCTGAACCGCAGTGCTTTGGATTGGGCTAACCGGGGTTGTTTGCCATTCAAAGTTGCGGATGAACAGGAGGGGATACAGCTGGCAAAACTCTATGAACATATTGTGATTGATACACCAGCTAGGCCTGATCCAGATGAATTAAAAACTATTGCGACCGGATGTGATTTGTTAGTAATACCTACCACTCCCGATGCGATCGCTCTGGCTGCAACAATGCAAATGGTTGCAGATCTTCAGCAATATAAGACTAATTATCGCATTTTGCTGACTCTGATTCCTCCCCATCCCAATAAAGCGGGAGAAGAAGCGAGAGCAGCTTTATTAAAAGCAGGGCTACCTATATTTAAATCTGGAATTCGCCGACTGGCTGTATTCCAACGTGCGGCTTTAGAAGGAGTACCAGTCAATGCTGTCAAAGACTCTTATGCCCAAATTGCATGGCGCTGTTACGCTGAAGTGGGAAAGGAAATATTGATGGAAACTTAAAAAGAGGTATAAAAATGAAAACCGAACAAGAACGCGAACAATTAATTAAAAATATCAACGTACTGCTAAATCAAGCTTACGACAGTACCCTAGATGAAATTTACGCCCTACTTCTAAAAATCGAAGATGAAGAGGATGAAAACGATTTAAGAGCCTATCATGCTGCTAAAAGTGATAGAGAAAATAATAGTCTTATAGCATGGGGAGAAATTAAAGACGAAATCGCTAATGAAAAAACAAAGGACGTAGCGTGATTTACGAAGTTAAATTTACCAAGGGTGCAAGAAAAATGTTGAGAAAACTATCTCAATAATGGACAGACCGCATACAAGCTAAAATAGATGACTTAGCAATAGAACCACGTCCTCACGGAGTTAAAAAGTTAAAAGGTGAATACAATGCATATCGAATTAGAGTAGGTGATTATCGCATTATATACGAGATTTTCGATGATTTTTTATTAGTAAGTGTTGTGGAAATCGCACATCGTAGTGAGGTATATAAAGATGAAGGTTAACAGTGACGGTAGGCTGAATAATCAGAAAAAAACTAGTCGTTTTGATGATTTGATTGATGCTGCTCGCAGTCGTCAACAACGAGATAACCCACAGCCAATTGAAGCTCAACCCACTTCCTTAAGCAAAAGTACCAATCCTGAATATACCCGCACAACTATCTATTTGCCTAAACATTTGCATCGCCAATTGAAAGCATCTGCTGCTTCTGATGGGCGACAAATGAGTGACATTATGACAGAGTTGATTGAGCAATGGCTGTTGTCTAATAATCAAGGGAAAGAGGGAGCAGGGGAGAAATAACAAATGACTAATGACTAAAACACAATTTCCTCACCTTTTTCGGTAAAGCGCACATCTTTAATTTTCCATTGAGCATTACTCGTCAGGGTTTTACGGACACTGCTAAATAAGGCAAATTGTTCACAACTAGAAAGAGAAGCTATTTGCCGTTTTGAGTTAGGCGCTACTCGTAAATCAACGGTAGCAACACCATTTTTCACATTAACTCGATAATTCGATAAACTAAAGTCGCCTGAATCTCTTTGCTCTAAAATTTTACCCACCGCACCTTTTACAGGCTCATCCGCTGGTACTGCAACTTTCTGGGGAATTAGTTGTTGACATTGAACATCACTTGTGTATAGGGTGACATTGGTGGTTTTGCCAGTGGTGACGCTAGGAGTTGCAGCCGGTGTACTTGGCGTGGGAGATTCTTTAGGTGAAGGTGTCTCTATGGTAGTTGCAGCAGGTGTGTTTGCTGTAGGGGATTCAGTAGGTGCAGGTGTCTCAATATCCTCTGATTTAGCTCTCAGATGAGCCATGCTGGGAGTTTCCCTAGGAAATGGGGATAATGTGCTAGCGGATGTTGTGGTTGGTGCTGGTATTTCGCTAGTAGTATCCTGACTAGGGGTGGAATTAGAACTACAGCTGCTGAGGCTAGCTGCGATCGCGGCCATAATAAATGCTAAGAGATATTTTTTAGTGGTATTTATCGTGTTATGCATAGCTTTGGAGTTATTAGGTTGTGTTATTAACTTCAGTGTTTTGGTTCTTATTTCCGTATAAATTTATAACTTTTGAGCTTGTCTATCCAACCTTGACTTTTTGAGCGATCGCAGCTGTTAAACCTTTAATTTGCAGGACTTTCCTCTTATACCTTGAATTTATAAGTTGCCAGAAATGCTTATGTCTAGCCATGAATCTAGTACATACGACCTCCGTAATACTGAATGGGACGGTGTGGGAATTGACCAATGGGAACCATCTAAGTGGAAACAATGGAAAGCCAAACATTCTCCTTCAGATGAAGGTGTTAAGGCTGAGCGTGAATATCTCAGAATCAAACACGCTATTGCGCAAGCCAACTCGGCATTAAGTTTGGATCGAGTGAAGGTGAAACTTAAGCTAACTAGTGCGAAAACTCTTGGGTTACAAGGGACTTTTCCCTGTAAACCTGGTGATGTTGGCAAAAATGGTAGTCCAAGTAAGCAGTATACCATTTCGTTTGGTTTTTTCGCGAATGACGTAGGTGTAAAAACGGCAGTAGTCAAAGCCAGGGAATTAGATTTGTTATTAATGACAAAGCAATTCCGGTGGACACCAGAATTACTAGGTAAACAAGCGCAGAAGATAGCTTTACCTGAACCGGAGAATTCTACCAAACTTATTAGTGAATGGATTCAGGATTATGAGCGGGAATTTTGGAAGACTCATGAAAAGAATCGTCAAGGAATCCGTACTTGGGAAACCCATTATCTGAGACATTTGAAAAAACTGCCTCAAGATTTACCTCTGTCTTTATCTGCTTTAGAAAAAGCGCTCTTAAGAACTAAGCCTAATACATCGGGGAGGTTTTTCTTAGTATGGCAATTGAAGAAGTTTTGTGAATTTTGCGGGATTAATGGTTTAAGAACCATTGCTGCTTATGCAACTCCTAAGCCTGAACCCACAATTCGTAAAGTACCATCAGATGAAGAGATTATTCAAGGCTTTACTAAAATTGGAATGCCTTTATCAGCATATGCTAGTAAAGAGAATCTCACCCAACCAGAACAATGGCAATGGGCATATGGGATGTTAGCGACCTATGGCTTAAGACCTCATGAATTATTTGCTGTAGATATAGAGGCTTTTACTCACCCTAACAATACTTTTCATCTCGTAAATTTAAATCCTAGTTTGACAGAGGGAACTAAAACCGGTGAACGCAGTTGTGGGATTCCACCATTACATCCCCACTGGGTAGAATTATTTGATTTAAAAAATGTGAAATTTCCTTACAATGAAGGAACACTTAGCAATAAAACGGCAAAAGTTCATATCAGATTTAGAGTGGCTAATTTAGGGTTTAGACCTTATGAATTACGTCACGCTTATGCTATACGCGGACATCGCCTGCAAGTTCCCATAAAAACAATGGCTGATTACATGGGACATACTGTGCAAGAGCATACTAAGACTTATCAAAGATGGATGAATGAGGATGCTAATTTAGCGATTTATCGAGAAGTTGTCATTCACAGACAGGGTACAACTAAGGAAGCTTTGAAGGCAAGAATTAGTGAATTAGAAGCAGAAACCCAGGCTTTGAAGGCGGAAAATGCCACACTTAAAGGATTACTAATTCAGCATCAATTGGGTGAGTTGTTGTCTTGAGAATTGTCAGTTGTCATTGATTCTTTTTGTGTGTCACCTCTTCACTGTTTAAATGCGTCTCCCTCATCGCCCTTATCCTCAAATTCTTTACAAAAAGTGAATTACGAATTATGAACTGGTACTGAGCGAAGTTGAAGTATTACGAATTAACCCAGAAATGTTGTTTGCCGAATTTAATTGGGAACAATAAACGTTGAAGTTTATTTTATTTCCCTAGCTGGCAAGTAACAAAACTATGGCTTGCAATCTTATCTCTGTAGATAAAAATACTTATGAATCCCTGCAACAAGAGCTGATAGAACTACGTCAGATGGTGGGTTCTCAGGACTGCTCTCCCAGTCTACAGCAGATGCGGTTGTTTATAGAGTATACGCCAGCTGCGATCGCTGTTTTTGACCAACAGATGCGCTACCTCTGTGTCAGTCGGCGCTGGCGAGAGGATTATAGCTTGGGTGATGGGGAAATTATCGGTCGCTCTCATTATGAAATTTTCCCGGAAATTCCCCAACGTTGGCGGGAAATTCATCAACGCTGTTTAGCAGGTGCTAGGGAAAAATCTGCCGAAGATGTCTTCATTCGTACCAATGGTACAAGTGAATGGGTGAAGTGGGAGATACATCCTTGGTATGAAGATGGTGAAATTGGTGGCATTATTATGTTTACGGAAGTGATTACTACTCGTAAGCAAGTAGAAGCAGAACTCAAACAACTCAATGAACAGTTAGAAGCTAGAGTAGAGGAACGGACAGCAGCGCTGCATTGTACTGAAGCCAGGTTGCAACGCATCGCAGATAATGTCCCAGGGATGCTTTATGAATTTCGCCTGACACCGGATGGGAAAATGTCCTTTCCTTATGCTTCTTCGAGATGTCGGGAAATTCTGGGATTAGAACCCGAACAAATCACAGAAGATGCGTCCTTAGTATTTAGCCTTGTTCACCCTGAGGATCTCGTAGAAGTACAAAAAGCCACTGCTAACTCTGCGCAAACTCTACAAAACTATGAAAGCGAGTGGCGGATGTTCACTCCCTGGGGACAGCAGAAATGGATTAAGGCATTTTCCCGGCCAGAACGCCAAGAGGACGGTGATATTTTCTGGTATGGTTGCCTATTTGATATTAGCGACCGCCAAATCATTCAGCAACAACTGCAAGCACAGGCACAGTTTTTGCAAAGTATCTGGGAAGGTGTAGATTATGGCATCTTTGTCTTAGATGTTTTAGATGATGGGGCAGAATTTCGTTACGCTAAATTCAATCCAGCCATTCTCAGAAATAGCCCCATTCCCCTGGAATCTTTCTTAGGAAAAACAATCGCCGAAGCTTTACCTGGGGATATGGCATATTACTATCGCCAACGTTACCGTGAATGCTTCAATTTGGGCAAGAGTATATTCTATGAAGAGTTTTTCTATACCGATGATCAAGAAATTTGGTGGCTACTAAATGTCACGCCACTTTTGGATAGCACTTCACGAATTTCTCAGTTAGTAGTGACGGCGACTGACATTACAGAACGCAAACAAGCTGAACAAGAACGACAAAGGTTTGTGTCTCTCATTGAAAATAGCAGTGACTTCATTGGTTTTGCCAGCTTAGAAGGAAAACCAATATTTATTAATGAAGCTGGACTCAAGCTAATTGGTATTGATAATTTAGAAACTGTTCCCGACTTCAGAATTATTGATTGTATCTTCCCAGAAGATAGAGAATATATGCGGCGTTCCATTCTCCCTACTGTCATCAAAAGTGGTTTATGGCAAGGAGAATATCGGTTTCGAGATTTTCAAACTGAAGAACCCATCCCAGTTGATTTTAATATGTTCATAGTTAAAAGTCCTGAGACTGGCGATCCTTTGTGTTTGGCAACAATTACTCGTAATATCAGCGAACGTAAACAAGCCGAAGCTCAATTAAAAGAACAAGAACAGTTCTTACGCAGTATTTATGATGGGGTTCCGCAATTAATATTCATTGTCAATGTTCTAGAAAATGGTGAATTTCGGTATGCTGGTTGTAACTCATCAGCAGAAAAAATAGTAGGAATGAATCATGATAAGATGACTGGTAAAACTCCAGCAGAGTTGCTTGGTTCTATTGCAGGTGCAGTAATAAGTCAGCGATATCAAAGTTGTATAGAATCTGGTACGGAAATTTCCTATGAAGAATGTTTGACTTTTGATGAGCAGAAAACCTGGTGGTTTACTACAATCAATCCGCTGCGAAATAGCGAAGGTAGAATTTATCGCCTCGTGGGGACAACTTTAAATATTACAGAGCGTAAACAAGCCGAAGAAGCACTCCAAGCTAGTCAGCATTTCATTCAACGCATTGCGGATTCTTCTCCCCATATTCTCTACATTTTTGATTTAGAAGAACAACGTAATGTTTACGCAAATCAAGAAATTGTCACTCTTCTGGGTTACTCTCACGAGGAAATTTACCAGATGGGAGATCATCTGATTCCCAATATTATGCATCCAGATGATCGGGAAATTGTCAGTAATCAACATCAGAACTTTCTGACTGCTGAAGATGGTGATATTGTTGAGTTTGAATATCGCGTCAGACGCGCCAATGGTGAGTGGTGCTGGCTCTACAGTCGAGAAACTCCTTTCAACCGCAATGATGACGGAATTATCAAACAAATTCTTGGTGTATCAACTGATATAACTGCACGCAAACAAGCCGAAATTAAATTACAACAACAAGCACAAAATTTGGAAGAAACTCTGCGCGAACTCCAACGCACCCAAACCCAATTGATCCACAGTGAAAAAATGTCCTCAATTGGTAATATGGTTGCAGGTGTCGCCCATGAAATTAACAATCCAGTGAATTTTATTCATGGTAATCTGATTCCCGCCAGTGAATACACTCAAGATTTGTTACGGTTGGTGGAATTATATCAACAATACTACCCCAATCCTCCTGAAGAAATTGCCGCAGAAATTGCCGATATTGACCTAGATTTTCTTAAAGAAGATTTAGTAAAACTGCTCCAATCTATGCGTATAGGTACACAGCGCATTCGGGAAATCGTCCTATCGCTGCGTAATTTCTCCCGCTTGGATGAAGCTGAATTTAAGCAGGTAGATATCCATGAAGGTATTGATAGTACTTTGATGATTCTCCACAACCGTCTAAAAGCTAAACCAGAGCATCCAGAAATGGTCATCTTTAAAGAATATGGTCAACTTCCCCTGATTGATTGCTATCCTGGACAATTAAATCAGGTGTTTATGAATATTTTGAGTAATGCTATTGATGCTTTAGAAGATATCAAAAATCCCCAAATTCGCATTTATACAGAAGTTATTAATAGTAATTGCATAGCCATCCGCATTGCAGATAATGGTAACGGAATTACTCCAGAAATAATATCTAAATTATTTGACCCTTTCTTTACTACTAAAGATGTGGGGAAGGGAACGGGATTAGGTTTATCAATAAGTTACCAAATTGTCGTAGATAGACATGGTGGTAAATTATTTTGTAACTCTACACCCGGACAAGGAGCAGAATTTGTCATTGAAATTCCTGTGACACAGCACGAAGTTAACTGAAGCAAAAATTGCGCTTTAGATCCCCGACTTCTTGAAGAAGTCGGGGATCTAAATCCGCTTTCGGCTGTATGATGGAGTTGGTACTAGTTAGGTGAAATTTAGCAGCGAGGGAAGTTATGTTACTTAAACTCAACCAACTAATTGTACCTGTAGGTCATCAATTATTAATTAAAAATATATCCTGGTCGGTATACAAAAATATTTTGGCTGAATTGGGTGAAAATCGCAGTTCTCGGATATCTTACAGTCAAGGGATGTTGGAAATCATGGCTCCATTACCAGAGCATGAAGTAGCTAAAGTTATTATTGGGGATTTAGTGAAGGCTCTACTAGAAGAACTCGACATTGAATTTTGGAGTTTGGGATCTACTACTTTCGACCAAGAAAAAATGGATGCTGGGGTAGAACCTGATGATTGTTTCTACATTCAAAATGAAGCGGCTGTGCGCGGTAAGGATAGAATTGATTTAAGCGTTGATCCGCCTCCTGATTTAGCGATTGAAATTGATATTACCTCCCGCACTCGGTTTAATAATTATGAAGTATTAGGTGTGCCGGAATTATGGCGATCGCAGGGAAATAAATTAGAAATTAATGTGATGATTAATGGTAAATATGTCACCTCTACTGCTAGTGCTATTTTTCCGAATTTCCCGATTACTCAAGTTATTCCTGAATATTTAATGCGGAGTAAAACTGAGGGGAGAAATGCGGCGATGAGAGCGTTTCGCAGTTGGGTAAGAGAGCAGATATAATTTCAGCTTGAATATTACATTATTAGATAATATGATAAAAATTCTGCCGGAGGTTTAAAAATGGAAACTGCCACCAAAAGACAATCACTCCTTGAATTAATTAACGAGTATCTACATAATGCATCAGAAAGCACTTTAGAAAAAGTTTTAGAACTTTTAGAAGATGAAGAAGATATTAGAGATGCTCGTGCTGAGTTGTTAGATGCAAAAATCAATGGGACTGTATCTTGGGAAGAATATAAGAGAGAGACTGCGTGAGTTATCAAATTGAATTGACTAAAGGTGCAGTCAAGCAACTCAAAAAACTACCCAAAGATGTTAAAGAACGAATCGACGTAAAAATTCAAGAGTTAGCGATAGAACCTCGTCCTAACGGGGTTAAAAAGTTAGAGGATGAAGATTCTTTATATCGTATTCGAGTAGGTGATTATCGAGTTATTTATCAAATATATGATGATATTTTGTTGGTGAGTATTGTGAAGGTGAAACATCGCCGAGAGGTTTACCGAGATGAAAGTTAACATAAATCTCTGAAAATTACTTTTTTTTGACTACCAATTTCCTAAGAAATCCCAATCTTTGACATTTTCTGGCTGTTCAGTTTCTTGTGGTGGTTGGGAAGGATCTGATTGTAGCCATTGAGTGTATGCTCCAGATTCTACCCATTTCAACAATTCTGATGCGCGCATGACACTCCAAGGAATTTGATATTCCATAAAACTAAAAATTTTGGTAACTTGGTCTAATTTATCAAGCTCTTGGATCTGAAACTCACGGGCTTGCTGCATAAAATCTTCGATAACTTCTTTGGTTAAGTATTCAGTTGGTAAACCACCGAGTTTGATGAGAGATGCGATCGCAATATCAATATCCTGACATGCTAATAATCCAGCGCGATCGGCTGTGAATTTCGCCATCATGATCCAGTTGTACAATGCAACTTCAATCCCATTGGCGGCTAATCCGCCAAATCCTAGTGTCGTGCTTGTGATCAAATTTTTCAATAGTGGCATTACCACCGCCAGTTGCTGATATGTCAAATATTTTCCTTTGATGCGGGAAATTTCATGTCCGAAGATAAACAACAATTCGTCTTCTGTGAGCCATTCCAGCGTTTCTAGGTTGACTCCGATTAATGGTTTCTCAACGCCGATAGCATAGGTAGAAATGTGTCCTGTACCTCGGTAGATATACAAATCTGGGAGAGGTTCATCGAGAATCTGACAAGTTTCCACTAAAGCGTTGTGCAATTTGGGAAAGTTGCGCTCTTTGACGCGAAACTCATTACCCAGTGTTGATAGCCGCAGAAGCCGATCTATACCATACTCATTTATCTTTTTGAGTAGGAGTGGTAAACCTGGCATTTTTTGCAGTGCAGCCAAGGCTTTGCGATCAAAGGGATGTTGATAGCTTTCTGCACGCAATCCCTGGAGTATCTTTCGTGTCATCGGTCTTGGTCAACCTTTGTTACTTGTTAAAGTTGATTGTACCGTTGCAGGAAAAAATGGTGATCTTCTTAGATGATTTTTGGTTATGATGCCATTCTCTTTTTTATTTCCTCTATTAATTGTTCTGTAGTCTTGACTACTATACGTCCTGGTTTGGCTCTAACAATTTCCATATAGTGCTGAAATGCGTCTTCATCGTCAGGGTGTGCAATCACGTATTTTCTCAATTCGGCTTCGCTAAGGCTTAAATAGTCGCTCATTCTATTATTTTCTCCCCATTACTAAGAATTTCAATTTGGATAGATTCACCTATCAAAATCACGATTCGGTTGCTTCTTTCATCAAACCTCACCAGGGTTATGTCACGGAATAAATTGCTAGTGTGAACGCAAAAATCAAAAAATGCTTCGAGTTGCTCGACGGTAGGTTTCATTAATTATTGTTCATTTTTCCTTTTTACTAATATTAAAAGTTTCGCTTTTTCTGCCTTTGTCCCCGTACACACCCGTTTTTCATAGGTTTATTTTTACCAAGTTCGCTATAAGTTTAGTGTAGCGATATTAAATCTATTGTGGGTAAGGTTTTCAGCTTGTGCTGAGAAAAAGATTGAGAAAATCACCTGTTTTTGCAAAAAAATGTTGATTAACCCATTTTTCAACCCAACCTACGGCGGCTTTTAAGTTGGGCGATCGCAATTTTTCTCAATTATATTATTCTGTTGTTGTTGTAGCTTGCTTGCCGTTGGTTACGGAGTTAAACCCAATATTTGCGTTGTGTGTTGTGGTGGGAATGTTGGGTTTCGTTCCTACGGGTGAATTGATTGAATCGGACAACTGTTCGATTTTGCAACCTACCAAGCTATCCGACTCGGTTTTATTTTTGGACAGAGTCGCCTCCATCGCTGGACTAGGTCTGGACTCCCTGGTGTACGCCCGATAAATTCCCACTTATCAGCTCTGACTTTGGGGAGTACTCACGCCACAGCCACCGCAACCACGCGAAAACCCACATTGAGGTGACGATACGCGCGCGTGACGTAGTAGCGATCCGCAGACCGGCAACCCCTGGCGAGGTCGAACCAAGAACCGCCACGCAGCATCTGATAATCATTATCATTACCACTCAGCCATGCACTGCCGTCTGTTGGCGCTCCCTCGTAATTATTATGATATTTATCTAGACACCTTTCCCATATATTACCATGCATATCATATAAACCGAAAGAGTTTGGCGGAAATTTTCCCACATCTGTTGTTTGTTGACGATATTCACCTTTGGGTGCAGAGGCGTAAGGGTAGTTTCCGTTGTAATTTACTAAATCGGTGGTGATGGTTTCACCAAAATAAAAGGGTGTAATGGTTCCTGCACGACAAGCATATTCCCATTCGGCTTCGCTGGGTAGTCTGTAGGTGCGTTTTGTCTTTTGGCTTAACTTTTGACAAAATTCTACCGCATCATCCCAACTCACATTTTCTACAGGTTTTGATTCTCCTTTGAAACTGGAAGGATTATTCCCTATAATCGCTTGATACTGCGCTTGAGTAACTGGATATTTACCCATGAAGAAGCCAGGAACTGTTACTTGATGCTGTGGACTTTCATCACTATCTCGCTGTGCTTCCCCTGCTGGCGAACCCATTGTAAAAGTTCCCCCTGGTATCTGCACCATTTCCAAAGTGACACCATTCCCCAAGTTGTCGCTAAAATAATTCGCCTGACGGTTGCGACGGTTGGTGATGTTTCCCTGCGCATTTACTGTCACAACTTCAAAGGAAAAGGTTTGTAAGCGATTTTGTGAAGTGGGAGACTGGGTAACAGTGCTTGCTGGGGTTTTTGGAGTTCTTCTAAAGTCTCCTGTACCTGTTTTTGATGGAGGATAATTTTCTTTTGAACCAAATAACAACCGTTCACCGATAATCGCCAAACCAAATCCCGCACCCATCAACCCGACAGTTTGAATGATTCGCCGTCGTGATGGAAGGGGAGGTGGTGGGGGAGGAGGGGGA